>MHZT01000044.1 GCA_001828855.1 Rhodobacterales bacterium RIFCSPHIGHO2_02_FULL_62_130
CACCTTCGAGGATATCATCTCGGGCCTGGGCGGGCTGACCAAGGACGGCGCTGGCACCACCACGCTTGAAGCGGTGAACAGCTATTCCGGCGCGACCACCGTCAACGCAGGCACACTCGAAGTCACAGGAACAATCGCTTCGGCGGTGGTGACGGTGAAGGACACCGCCACCTTGGAGGTGACGGCTGGCACGATTTCGGGGGCGGCCACGGTTGAGGATGGCGGCACTTTGGATGTGACCTCTGGCACCTTTACCGGGTTGTTGACGGTGGATGAGGGCGGCGAGGCGACCCTGACCGGAACCGTTGATGGCGCGGGCGGGCTGCATAACGAGGGCAGTGTGTCGGCGGAAGGCACGCTGTCGAAAAATGTGGAAAACGCCGAGGATGGCGAATTTACCCTGACGGATGATCTGGCGGCTTCGGGCAGCGATTTCGACAACATCGGGTCGGCCACGCTTGATCTGGCGGGCTATGACTATACCGGCCTTGATGTCTTTACCAACAGCTCTGACGCGACGATTGGCGTCACGCTGACCTCGGGCGGGCTGCTGTCGGCCACGACCATCAACAACACCGGCGGCACGATCCGCATGACGGATGCCGAGATTGCCGGGGCCTTCACCAATAGTGGCACACTGGAAAGCTTTGGCCTTTCAACGGTGACCGGCTCGATGGTGAACACCGGCACCATTACGATGGAAGATGGCAGCACCGGCGACGTTCTGACGATCACCGGCGCGGTCAGTGGAACCGGCGCTTATGTGCTGGATTTCGATCTGAGCAACGGGGACACCGATCTGTTTGTCGCCTCGGCGGGTGGTGCAGGGGCAACGGGCGGGGTGCAGCTTGACTTCAATCCGCTGAACGCAGGCTCGGCGGTCTTGCTGGACCCGAATGGCGTGGTTGTGTTCGAGGGGGTTGACCCCGGGGCGTCGATCTCGGCGAATTACCTGCCGACGGGCGGCGCGATCCTTTATGGCGTCGGAATCGACGGAACCAATATCGAGGTCACATCGACGATCAACCCTGCGGTTGCGGGTGTGGCGGCGGGGGCTGCGGTGACGCAATCCCTGATCGGGACGGTGGTGAACCGTCCGACAAGCCCGTTCGTGTCGGGGCTGGCGCTGGAGGAAAGCTGTTCCTCGGGCGGTTATCTGCGCGCGACCACAGGGCAGGCGACGGTCACCGGCAATTCGACCAACAACAGCATTTCGAAAACCAGCACGGTGGATACGCAGTTCAGTGGCGTTCAGGGCGGCGTTGATATCGGCTGCTATGATGGCCGGTTCTTTGACGGTTGGGATGGCGCGATTGGCGTCATGCTGGGCTATAACAACGGCTCGACCTCGCAAGGGGTGTATTCGGATGCGATCGACAACACGATCCTGACCGGCGTTTCGGGGTCCGAGTTCAGCCAGACCTATGGCGGGCTGTATGTGGCGGGCAGCAAGGACCGGATTTCGGGCGACGTGCAGTTGCGCTTTGACCATACCCAGTTCGATCTGTCTGAAACGGCGTTCCTGCCCTATCTGCCGATCGGTCTGGATGGGCTGAGCTATGCCACCGACAGCACCACCTTTGGCACCCGGATGAACTATCGGTTCGATGTGAACGAGGACAAGGGCATCAACTTTGTGCCGACAATCGGCTTCAACTATACCACGACCACGGGGGCGCTGCTGACGCTGAATGGTGGCAACGGCACGCTTGAGATCACGCCGTTCAATACGGTTGTGGGCTTTATCGGTGGCACGCTGACCAAGACCAAGATCGGTGAAGACGGGCAATCGGCCACCACCACCTTCCTGTCCGGCAACTATTACAAGGACTTCGGCGGCGACCGTCTGGCGATCTTTGATAATGCCTCGCTGGACCCGACCGATATCACGCTGGGCAGCCTTGGCGGCTTTGCCGAAGCGTCAATCGGGGTGAACTTTGTCAAGGTGCTGGAGAACGGGCCGTCGGGCGCCAAGCAGTTGAACGCCAACATTCGCGCCGATGCACGCTTCGGCGACAATGTCAGCGACAGCTATAGCCTGACCGCGCAAGTGCGTCTGTCGTTCTGATCTGACGCAATATCCAAGGGACCCCCGGGGCAAGCGATTGCGCCGGGGTTTTGCTTTGCAGGCAGGCCGTTGCGCGAATCTGTGGCTTGATCGAATGATAGTAAGGACGCACAGTGGCCCAATCGGTTTCTTTGGGCCGGTTTCTTTGGCGCGTCGGCATTACCACGACGTGACAGTGTTTTGCGTGATTACGGGTCGGGTTTGGGCCGTTCGATAGATTGAGGGCAGGATGTCTTGGTATAGCAAGGTTGCTTGGAAGGAAGGGCTGTTCCTTCAGCCGCACCACCTGCAACAGAATGACCGCTATGTGGAAAAGCTGCTTGAGGCGCGGACGCGGCATGTCTCGCCCTATCCTTGGGGTATCGAGGAAATGCGGGTGAACCGCGACCGGCTGCAGCAGGGGCGGATCGAACTGGCCACCGTGTCGGGCATTTTCCCCGATGGCACACCGTTTGACGCCCCTGCCGTTTCCCCCCTGCCCCGCGCGATTGAAGTGCCTGCCGGATCGGACGGGCTGTCGATCTGGCTGACCCTGCCGGATCAGGTGATGAACGGGCGCGAAGTTGCGATGGATTCCGAGGTTGGGGCGGCAACGCGCTATATTCTGGGGGCCGAAACCGTGGCCGATGCTGCCAGCGCGCTGCGGCTGGAGCAACAGATCGAAATCGCGTCTCCGCGGCTGGAACTGGACATTCGCGGCACCGCCAAGCCGGGGTATCAATGCCTGAAGATCGGGCGCATCGTTGAGGTGCGCGATAATGTCGTCATTCTGGACGATGCTTTCCCGCCCCCCCTGCTGACCATCGGCGCGCATCCGGTGGCTTTGGGCTGGCTGGATCGGGTGATTGGCTGGGTGGAAACCAAGCTGGAATCGTTGGCCCGCTATGCGTCGGACCCTTCGGCGGCGGGCGGCTTGCAGGCGACTGATTATTTCATGCTGCTGTGTCTGAACCGCGAAGTGAACGTGCTGCGGCATTTCCGTGCCAGCCGCTATGTGCATCCCGAACGGCTGTATGAGGAATTGCTGCGCTTTTCCGGTGAGTTGTGGACCTTTGACCAAGATAAGCGGTTGGCCCCGCCCTATGACGCCTATGACCATGCCGATCTGAAAGGGTCGATTGAACCGGTGGTGCGGGACATTCAGCGGCTGCTGTCGCGTGATGTCGGGCGGGCGACGCGGCTGGATCTGGTGCAGGTGCGGCAGAATTCCTATCTGGCGCAGGTCGCCGATCGCAACCTGTTCCGCGACGCGACCTTTGTGGTCGAGGTGGAAAGCAGCCGCGCGCTGACGCTGGTGCAGCAGCAATTCCCGCAACTGTGCAAGGTGGGTCCGAACACCCGCATGGCCGAGATTGTGAACAACAACCTGCCGGGGATCGAGTTGATCCATATTCCGACGCCGCCGCGCCAGATCAGGGCCGTGTCGCGGAACGTGTATTTCATTCTGGAGAAGAACTCGCCCTTGTGGCGCGAGTTTTCGACGGCCCCTGCCATCGGGATGCATTTTGCGGGCGATTGGCCTGATCTGAAGATGGAATTGTGGGCCATCGTGGAGACGCGGGCATGAGCAAGGACGGTGGCAAGGATCGGACGGTTATCGGGGGCAGTCTTGGCAATCCGTCGCCCTTGCCGGGGGGTGTCAATCCGATGCCGACGGGCAAGCTGCAGGCGACGCCAAACCAGTCGACGGTGATCGGGGGAGCGCTGCCGCAGGGGGGCGCGCCGTTCAATCCTTCGTCGGGCTTCGGACAGCCGCCGCAGGGCGGGGGCTTTGGCGGGCCGCCAGTCGGGGGCGGCTTTGGCGGCGATACGGGCGCGGATGCGTGGGGCGTGGGGACAGGCGGTTTCGGCACGCCCGCACCAGTGCCGGGGCAGCCTGCGGGCGGTTTTGGCGGCCAGCCATTCGAGCAATCGCCCATCCAGCAACGGCCCGTCGCGGGGGCGTTTGCGCAACCTGACAGCTTTTTCCCCGATGCCAGCACCGCGCAGCCGACGAATTACGCCAGCACCGCCCCCAAGATTGACCTGCGCCGCGCTTTGACGGCTAAGGGGCTGGGTGCAGGCGGGCCGAAAAGCCCGATGCTGGCCGCGGCGGCCAACCTGTTGATCCTGTTTGGCCGTTTGCGGACGCAGATGGTGGAAATGGAAGCCGTGCCGCTGATGGAATACGTCACCCGCGAGATTGAGGGCTTTGAGGAAAACTGTCTGAAAGCGGGGATTGATCCGCACGAGACCCAGGTGGCCAAGTATCTGCTTTGTGGCACCGCAGATGATATTGTGCAGAATATCCCCGGCACGGACCGGCATATCTGGGTGCAATATTCGATGGTGGCACGGTTCTTCAACCGCCGCACGTCTGGCGTGGGGTTTTTCCAAGAGGTGGAAAAGGCGCTGCAAGCCCCCGCGCAACGGTTCCAACTGCTGGAACTGGCGCTGACCTGTTTGTCGCTGGGGTTTGAGGGGCAGTATCGCTCGGCCCCGAATGGCGCTGTGGAATTGGCGCGGATCAGGGGGATGATCTACGAAAGCCTGCGCCGCGTGCAGGGGCGACCGGATGAGGATATCTCGCCGCGCTGGCAGCCGGTGGATGTCGGTGGGCGGCGGCGCTTTGGCGGCACGCCCCTGTGGGTGATCGGATCGGTGCTGGGGATGGCGCTGATGGGGGCCTATTTCGGGTTGTCGATGATGATTTCCGGCGAAGGCAGTGCCGTGTCTCAACGGTTGCTGACGATCAACCCGACGGGGCAAGTGTCCTTGGTGCGGACGGTGGCCTTTACGCCGCTTGAGGTGGATCAGGCGGAACTGGTGCAGACGGGTCAGTTGGACCGCATCAAGGAAGGCATGGCCAAGGACATCACCGACGGTCTGGTCGAGGTGGATGTGAAGGGCGAGTTCATCTTTATCCGCGTGAACAACGCAGCCCTTTTTGCCAGCGGCAAGGCCGATACCAAGCCTGAATTCAATGACTTGGGCGCGCGGATCACCACTGCGCTGAACGCGGAACCGGGGCCGGTCTATATTTTCGGCTACACCGACAACGTCCCGATGAGCGGGCGCGGGCGGTTCAAGAACAACCACGATCTGTCTCTGGCGCGGGCCGAGGCGGTGAAGGCGGTGCTGGCCAATGGCATGACAGACCCCGAACGCTTTGTGGTCGAAGGCAAGGGCGAGGCCGACCCGATTGGCGACAACGAGGCCGAGGATGGCCGCGCGCTGAACCGTCGGGTGGAAATCATGATCAAGCGGGAAGAGACGCTGCAATGAAGTGGGTGAAACTTGCGCTGGTCCTGTTCGGCTTTTCCGCCTTTTCGGCCACGGTATTTTTCGCGGGGCCGCTGATCGGCTTTGGCGAGGCGCGGCCTTTTGATCCCCTGTGGGTGCGGTTGCTGATTATTGGCATCCTGCTGCTGATCCTGATGATCTGGGGGCTGGTGAAATTCCTGCGCCGCCGCAAGGGTCAGGCGGCGATTGAAAAGGCGCTGATCGTCGATGCGCCGCCCACGGGCGACGGCAAGGAACTGGCAAGCCGGATGACGGCGGCGCTGGCGACCTTGAAAAAATCGGGGAACTCCAAGACTTATCTCTATGATATGCCTTGGTATATCATCATCGGGCCGCCCGGATCGGGCAAGACAACGGCGCTGATCAACAGCGAGATCAAGTTCCCGCTGTCGGGCCAGCAGGGCGGTTTGCAAGGCTTTGGCGGCACGCGCTATTGCGATTGGTGGTTTGCCGAAGAGGCGATCCTGATCGACACGGCGGGGCGCTATACGACGCAGGACAGCGACGCGGGCGCGGATTCGGCGTCTTGGACGGCTTTCCTTGGCCTGTTGAAGCGCAACCGCCCGAAACAGCCGATCAACGGCGTTATTCTGGCGTTTTCGGTGGCCGATCTGATGAACGCGTCGCCAGATTCAATCACCGCCCATGCCGAAACGGTGCGCGCGCGTCTGGCTGAAATCCACGAGACGCTGAAAGTCGATTTTCCGGTCTATGTGATGTTCACCAAGGCCGACCTGATTGCCGGATTCCGTGAATATTTCAGCAGTTTCTCGTCCAGCAGGCGCAAGAAAGTCTGGGGGGCGACGTTCCAGACCGACAGCCGCAAGGACCAGACCTATGACAAGGTGGAAACCGAATTTGACGCGCTGGTGGCACGGCTGTCGGATGAGGTGATTGACCGGCTTTCGGAAGAACCCGATGGCGTGAACCGGATTGCGATCTTTGGCCTGCCCGGCCAGATGGCGCTGTTGAAGGACGAGATCGAGTCGTTCCTGCGGCAGGTGTTTGAACCGACGCGCTACAAGACCAGTGCGATGCTGCGCGGGTTCTACTTCACATCCGGCACGCAGGAAGGCACGCCGATTGATCAGGTGCTGGGCGCGATGGGGCGCAGCTTTGGCGGTGATGCGGGCGCGCTGATGTCGGGCAAGGGCAAAAGTTTCTTCCTGCATGACCTGCTGTCGAAGGTGATTTTCGCCGAACAGGGCTGGGTTTCCTATGATCGAAAGGCGGTGCGGCGGTCTTCGGTGACGCGGATTGCGATCACCACGGCGATGGTGCTGGCGTCTTTGGGGATGCTGGGGGCTTGGACCTACAGCTATTTCAACAACCGCGCGCTGGTGGCTTCGGCACAGGCGGCGATGGCCGATTACGAGATGGCGGCGACTGAAGATTTGCAGGCGGTGGAAATCAAGGACACCGATGTTTTGCGGGTGGGCAACCATCTGCAACTGCTGCGGACCATGCCTGCAGGTTTTGAAAGCCCTGAAGAAGACACATCGGATTGGTCGCGCGGGTTTGGGCTTTCACAGCAGGGCGCGCTGCGGCAATCGGCGCGCGACAGCTATGGGCAGGGGTTGGAGCGGCTGTTCCGTCCGCGTCTGGTGCTGCGGGTGGAAGAGCAGTTGCAAAGTTTCGTTCTGGCGAACGAGACGCTGGCGATCTACGAAACCTTGAAGGTTTACAAGCTGTTGGGCGGTGCCGCCCCCGCGCCGCAGGATGATCTGGTGCGGGCATGGTTCCGGCAGGACTGGGAGCAGGTGATGTTCCCCGGCATCAATCAGGAACCCGCGCGCGCCATGCTGGAGGCGCATCTGGCTGCGATGCTGGAACTGGACGATACCACCACGCCTTCGGTGACGCTGAACGCCGATCTGGTGGGCAAGGCCGAGGTTATTCTGGCGCGGATGTCGGTGGCCGATCAGGCCTATTCTTTGATCGTGGCGACAGCGCCCTTTGCGGGGCTGCCGGATTTCAACGTAGTGGAGCGCACAGGCGCCGATGCGCGGCTGGTGTTTGAAACGGTGGATGGCAGCGATCTGGGCGATCTGACGGTGCCGGCGCTGTATACCTATGCCGGGTTCCACGACTTCTTTCTGGACCAGTTGGCCGAAGTCGCGCTGAAGCTTGAGAATGAGCAGTGGGTTCTGGGCGAGCAGGCGAAAGAGGCCGATGTTTCGGGGCAGTTGACGAACCTTGGACCCAAGCTGTTGCAGCGCTACCGCGAAGATTATCTGGCGGCATGGGAGGCTGTGCTGGCGAATATCAAGCTGGCCCCGATGGCGGCGGACAAGCCTGCCTATCAGGCGCTGGCGGCGGCATCGTCTTCGACGACCTCGCCGATTTTGAAGCTGGTGGAAGGGATTACGGCGGAAACCAAGTTGACCGTGGCCCCCGTGGCAGAAGACGGGCTTGAGGCCGGTCTTGCGGAAAACTCCGAAGCGTTGGGTGATGCGGCGAACCGTGTCACCTCGATGCTGTCAAACCGCGTGTTGGGGTTGCAGCGGATCGGGCTTGATCTGGCGCTTGAGGTTGGCAAATCGCAGCGTCGCGCCGGAGCGGCGGGGGCCGCGGCCGAGCCGATCATTCCGGGTGCGGATATCGAGGCACAGTTTGCCGAGTATCACGCGCTGATGGAGGGCGCGCCGGGGCAGCGGCCGATTGATGCGCTGCTGGCCAGTTTCGACAAGATCCAGCAGGGATTGGTACTGGCTGCGGGGTTCAATCAGGCCGAGGCGGCGGCGCAGATGCCCGCGCTGATCGGGCAGCTTCGCACGGCAGCGTCACGCCTGCCGCCCGAGTTGAACCGCATGGTTGGTGAGGCGGTCGAGGATTTCGAGGGCGACGCGGCTTCGACCACCATCGCGCAGATCAATCAGGAATTGACGACGCAGGTGGTCGGGGCCTGTTCGCAGATTGTGGACGGGCGCTATCCCTTCTCGAATAGCCCGGCGCGGCAGGTGCCTTTGTCGGAATTCGCGCAGTTGTTTGCGCCCGATGGGGTGCTTGACCGCTTTTTCAACGCCAATCTGGCCGTGCATGCCAATATGGGCGCAGGCGACTGGACTTGGCGCGAGGATAGCCCGCTGGCCGACAAGCTGTCGTTGCAATCCTTGCGGCAGTTTCAGCGGGCGGCGGCGATACGGGATGCGTTCTTTCCGGGGCGCAGCCCGACGGTGGCGCTTGAGGTGACGGTGAACCAGATCGCGGCGCATGACCGGATCAAGCAATCGGTGCTGGTGGTGGACGATCAGCCGATCCAGATGCGCAAGGCGGGGAATACGCCGGTGACGATCACCTGGCCGGGGGGGGGCGGGAATACGTCGCTGCAACTGCTGCCGGAATTGAACAACCGCGAAAGCCAGATCATGTTTCAGGGGCCGTGGGCGTTCTTGCAATTCCTCCGCGAAGGCAATCCTAATCAGGTCGGTGACGTGATGCAGGTCAGCTATGTGGTGGGGGGGCGGAATATCACTTATGAAATCAGGGTGAACTCGCTGGTCAATCCGTTCAACATGTCCGAGCTGCGCGAGTTCAAATGCCCGACGGGGCTGTAGGGATGGCACTTTCGGTTTATGGCAAGCATCCGGCGAAGGGAGACTTCGTTGAATATGGGCTGGCGGACGGGTTGAAGCCGGTTGTCGAGGCCTGGCTGGATGCGGTGCTGGCGGAAACGCGGCATGCTTTGGGCGACGCCTGGGATCGGGCTTGGCCTGTCGCACCGGCGCTGCGGTTCTGGCTGGGCGAGGCGATCTGGGGAGAGCCGGTGTGCGGCGTTCTGATGACAAGCGCCGACCGCGTGGGGCGGCGGTTCCCCTTGGTGATCTTTGCCAGCGGGGCCGAGGCCGCCGCCCTGCCCGCCCCCGCGATTGCGCCCGATCAGGCATGGTATGACGGGATCGAGGCGCATCTGCGTGCGGTTCTGCGGATGGCGGATTTTGCGACGCCCGCGGCATTGGTGGCAGGGGTCGCCGCGCCGCTTGCCAACCCCGATACGCCAACGGCAGGGCCGGTGGATTTCTGGGGGGTGCGTCCGGGGTCGGGGGTGGCGGGATTGCTGGCCGATATTGCCTTGACCGACCACCGCCGCGCTGCGATGGGGCGCAGCTATTGGTGGGTGGCGGGGCAAGAGCCTGTCGAATTGCTGGAGACCGAAGCACCACCAGAGCCTGCGGCCGTGGCATCCGCCCCAGAATCCCCCCCTGCATCCGAACCCGAGCCGATCATCGAGGCCCCCGAAGCATCGGCTTGGGATTTGCCCGAGCACGACGATTCCCCCTTTGCCGCCCCCAGTGGACCAAGCCTGTTTGCCGCCCCCGAAGCCGCCGATCCTGAGGCTGCCGTGGTGGCTGCGCCTGCTGTGGTCACTGCCCCGTCCCCGCCGCGTGTGCTGTGGTCACAGGTCTGGGCCGGTGAGGGATTGCCTTCGGGTCATGTGCTGGCGTGGTTCTTGCGGGGGTATGATGGCAATGGCTGACTCCTTTTCCGCCCCGGCACGCTGCAACCGCTATAGCCAGAGCGCGGCATTTGCGCCTAAACTCAAAGAAAAAAGCAATTTGCGGGGGGATCGATGATCGAGGCTCCATTTGTTTTCGAAACCGGTGCGGCCTCGGATACAGGGCGTGTGCGGAACCACAACGAGGACAGCTTTCTTGCCCTGCCCGATGCGGGTGTCTGGCTGGTGGCGGATGGCATGGGCGGGCATCATGCCGGTGATTTTGCCAGCCGCGCCATTGCGGAAAGCGTGGCTTCGGTGGGCAAGCCGGTGTCGGCCCCCGATCTGCAGGCGCGGTTCATGGACCGCGTGCAGCGCGCGCATACGATCATCCAGCAGCAATCGGCGCGGCTGAACGGGGCGACGGTGGGGGCCACCTTGGTGGGGCTTTTGTCGTTTGACCGGCATTTTGCCTGCATCTGGTCGGGCGACAGCCGGATTTACCTGCTCCGTCAGGGGCAATTTGCCCAAGTGACCGTGGATCATACCGAGGTGAATGAATTGCTGCGGACCGGCGCGATCACGCCGGAACAGGCGCTGACATGGCCGCGCCGCAACGTGATCACGCGGGCGATTGGCGTGCATGACCGCCCGATGACCGATGAACGGTCGGGCGTGCTTGTGGATGGCGATACATTCCTGCTTTGCTCGGATGGTCTGACCGAGCATGTCGAAGATCACGAGATGGCCGAGGCGCTGTCGCGGATGGGCGCGCAGGAGGCCTGCAACGCCTTGGTCGCGCTGACGCTGGAGCGGGGGGCGAAAGACAATGTGACGGTGCTGGTCGTGCGCTGCCGTGATCGCGCGGCGGCACAGGTGGCGCCCGGCTATGGTGCCGTGCAACAGAATTATCGTCCCGATCATAGCGCGGACGAATGGACAGTGGGCATCTAGGCCATGACGCAAGACACCACGAACCCCGGAACCGGCGACGAGAACGGCACCCCTGCAGCGGAGCCGACCAAAACCACGCCTCCCGTTGAGGATACGCCAGCGGCAGAGGTGCCAAAGCCCGCGCCGATGCCCGGCGCGCGCGCTGCTGCACCGGCTGATATTCCGCAAACCGGCTTCCCCGCCCCTGCCCCGCAAACCGGACTGCCGGTGGCGGATGGCAACGGCAAACCCCATACCACGGTGACATCCGGCACCCTGATCATGGGAACCTACGAGATTGAAAAGCTGATCAATTCCGGCGGCATGGGCGAGGTGTATCGCGGCCGGAACATTCACAACGGCGAGCCTGTGGCGATCAAGATCGTGCTGCCCTCGCTGGCGCATGATCCCAAGATCGTGGCGCTGTTCCAGAAGGAATCTACCACGCTGTCACGTCTTAGCCACGAAGCCATCGTGCGCTATCACGTCTTTACGGTGGACCCGACGATTGGCCGCCCCTGCATGGTGATGGAGTTTGTGTCCGGCACAGCCCTTGCCGACCGGCTTGAGCAGGGACCGATGCCCGCCGAGGATGTGAAGGTGATGCTGCGGCGCGTGGCCTCGGGGTTGGACAAGGCGCACCGAGCGGGCGTGGTTCACCGCGATCTTTCGCCCGATAACGTGATCCTTGAGGAAGGCTCGGTCGAACATGCCAAGCTGATTGATTTCGGCATCGCCAAATCGACGAAGATGGGCGCAGGCACGCTGTTGCAGGGGCAATTCGCGGGCAAGTTCAACTGGGTATCGCCGGAACAGTTGGGGGCCTATGGCGGCAATGTCGACGGGCGGTCGGATATCTATTCGCTGGCCTTGGTGACGGCAGCGGCCAGCCGTGGCGCCGTGTTGCAGATGGGCGCGTCGATTGTGGACGCGGTGGGCAAGCGTTCGGGCGTGCCGGATCTGGCGGGGGTTGATCCCGAGTTGGTGCCGCTGCTGTCATGGATGCTGCAACCCGATCCTGACAAGCGGCCCGAAAGCATGGCACGGGTAATACAGGCCATCGACAATCCGGCGCTGATCCCCGTGGCGGCGACGCCTGCGGTGATGGCCCCCGACCCCAACCGCACGGTGATCGGCGGGTCTTTGCCGCCGATCGATCTGAACGCGCCGACGCCTGTGATGGCGCGGCCTGTTTCGGCAGCGCCGCAGACCGCGCCTCCGATCGGCGCGACAGTGATCGCCTCGGGACCGATTGTGGCCGAGGAACCCGAAGATTTCAGCCCCTTCGGCGCACCGGGATCGGCCAAAGCGGCGGCCATTGCCGCGCCTGCGCCTGTGGCCGCGCCCGAGAAAAAGGGCAAGGGCGGCTTGGTTGCTGCTTTGGCGGTGCTGGTCGTGGCAGGCGGGGGTGCGGGGGCCTATTTCGGCGGCGTGTTCGATCCCAAGCCGGGCGTGGCAGTCGAAGCGCCCGAGCCGGTTGCTCAGGGTGAAGAGCCTGCAAAGCCGGTGGAAACCGCCACGGCAGAACCGGAGAAACCCGCCGAGGAACCGGTTGCAGAAACGCCTGCGGTCGAACCCGTGACGGCGGAAGATACCGCCGCAGCCGAAGCGAAGGCAGCCGAGGAAAAGGCCGCAGCAGAGGCCAAAGCTGCGGAAGAAAAGGCGGCATCTGAGAAGGCCGCGGCAGAGAAAGCGGCGGCAGACAAGGTAGCAGCCGAAAAGGCGGCGGCGGATGCGAAGGCCGCCGAGACGAAAGCAGCGGAAGAAAAGGCCGCAGCCGAGGCAGAGGCCGCAAAACAGGCCGAAGCAAAGGCCGCCGAAGAGGCCGCAGCAACCAAGGCCGATCCGCTGGCGCGCCAGCAGGCGTTCTTTGACAGTTTTGCCGCCCCCGACTGTGTGCATCTGCGGCTGACCGAGGCAAAGGCGACCGGCTTTGCGCTGAACGGCTTTGCTTTGGACACCAAGCCGCTGGAAGACATGGCTGCTGCATGGAAAGCCACGACCGAGACCACCCCCGATGTGGCGGTGCATCTGATTGACGAACCGCAATGCCCGATCCTTGATTTCGCCTCGCGCCACCAAGCCGATGCGGCCAAGCCGGTCACCGTCAAGCTGACCGAGGCCGGTGAGGTGGTCAAAAGCGGCGGCACAGTATCGGGTGTGATCGAGGGGCTGGAGGGCCGCCCCTTCGCGCTGTTCCTTGTCAGCGAAACCGGCGGGGCCAGCAATCTGAAGGACTGGATCTCGACCGGATCGGACGGGACTGCCAGCTTCAAATTCTCGGTCACGCTGGCCAAGGGCGCACCGCCCGCGCCACAGCTTTTGCTGGTGATCGCCACGGATACCGAACTGGCCAAGCTGGCTGCGGTGCCGAATGGCGTTACGGCAAAATCGCTGATGCCCTTTGTGGATGTGCAACTGAAGGATGCCGCGCTGAACCCGACGACGGGTCTGGGATTCTTCCGGCTGGAGAACTGAGCAATGCCGCCCCTTGCGCTTTTCTTGCCAGAAGGGCGGCGTTTATGTAACCTGAAGGGTATTCAGGAGAGGCGTTCTTTCCGACTTTCTGTTTTGCATCTATTTTCTTGAAAGCGGTATCCGTATGCCAGACGATAATGCCGACCCCCTCTATAAGTATACAATTCATGCGATTGGCCAGTCGGACAAGCTGGACCTGCTGGAATTTTCCGGCACAGAACTTGTCAATGAATTGGGGCTGTTCCGCCTGCGTGCTTTTGCCGATGCCGGCATCGATGTTGAGGCCTATATCGGCAAGCCGATGCGGCTTGAGGCAAAGCTTGGCGGCGGCAATGTCCGCAATTTTCTGCTGACAGTTTTCGGCGTGCGGCGGCTTGTGCATGAAAGCAAGGGCAAGCTGTTCGAGTTCGAGTTGCGGCCCTGCTTCCATTTCCTGAGCAAGCGCACAAATTCGCGTATCTTCAAACAGCGGACGATCCTTGAGGTGTTCAACCTGATCCGAGGCGAATATGGCGGCACCCTCGGGCCGATTATCGACAACTCGCACATTTCCTTTCCCAAGCTGGAATTTCTGGTGCAATACCGCGAAACCGATCTGGATTTCATGCGCCGCCTGCTGGAACATTATGGTGTCAATTTTCACGTCAAGATGACCGACACGACGCAGACTCTGGTGCTGACCAGTTCGGCGGATGAGTTCACGGCAGCCGATGTCGGAACGGTCAGTTTCAGCCCCGATACTGCGACAGGCGCGCGTGACGCGTGGAATCTGGACAGTTGGACTGTTCACCGGCAGGTGACGACGGGCAAGGTCAAGCTGACCGATTATGACTTCACCGCGCCAACGCGCGAGATGGAGGTGCAAAAGTTCGATACTCTGGCCTACACCGGCTCGGATCAGGAATATTACGACTATCCCGGCGGCTATGACAAAGATGGTAACTCGAACCATTTTGCCCAGCGGAGGCTGGATGCGTTCCGTTCGGCGGAAAATACGGTTCGGACAGATGGCAACCTGTATCAGCTGGGGGCTGGCACGACCGTCTCGGTCAAAAATCACGACGGGGCGAACGGCACGGCGGATTATGCGGTTCTGGCGGCGACGCATCACCTTGCCACGGCCAATCTTCGCAGCGGCCAAAAGAGCGTCACGGATGCGCGCTATAGCGGCAGCTATGTGCTGACTGCCAAAAGCAACAAGATCGCGCCGCCTCTGGTTACGCCGCGCCCTGTCATGCGCGGCCCGCAAACCGGAGTCATCACCGATGGCGCGGATGGCACCACCGATGAATACGGCCGTGTGAGGGTGAAGCTGTTCTGGGCAGAACCCGATGACACCATCCCGATCCGCGTGTCGCAGATGTGGGCCTCGAAGCAATGGGGGGCGATGTTCATCCCCTATGCAGGCATGGAGGTGATCGTCGATTTTCTGGACGGAGATCCAGACCGGCCCATCGTCGTTGGCTGTGTCTACAATAAAGACAACATGCCGCCCTGGACCTTGCCCGGCAAAAAGACTGTCTCGGGCATCAAGACCGTGACGAATAACGAATTGAGTTTCGACGATGATCGCGGGAAGGAGAAAATCTTCATCCATGCCCGCCGTGACATGGAAACCGAGGTCGAAAATGATTCGACGGTCAAGATTGACCAGAACCGCAAGATGACGGTGAAGGGGACCGAGCTGAAGGACGTCACCGGGTCGCTGACGCTGAAGTCAACGGATTCGATCGTGCTGGAGGTCGGGTCGAACAAGATCACCATCAATCAAACCGGGATCACCATCAACGGGGTGCAGGTGGCGGTGCAGGCGACCAGTACGCTGACCACCGAAGGCAAGGCATCGGCAGACCACAAGGGCGGGGGCGCGATGACGATTTCAGCCGGTATCGTGAGCATCAACTGACCATGATGCAACGCTCCGACACATATGCCCCGACCACGCAAGACCCCGCCTTGGGCCTGCGCGAACAGCTTGGCCAGGATCTGGTCACTGCCTTGCCCGATATCGGCGAAGCCATCGCAACCAAGCCAAGGGAAGGCCAGCACACGCTGGATTTTCTGCGCGTTTTGATGATGGGCCAGACCCCTGAAGAGGCGGTAACGCTGCTGACCTATGCCTTGGCGCCGCGCCATGCGATCTGGTGGGGGCATGAGTGTTTGCAGGCGATCCCCGATCTGATCACCGACAACGACCGGCAGTTGATGGGCCTTGCCGCCGCCTGGGTCGGTGAACCGGACGAGGACAACCGCTATGCCGCTCTTGATGCCGGCATCGCCGCCCATCCGCGCGGGCCGGGGGCTTGGCTGGCGATTGCGGCCGGCTGGTCGTCGGGGTCGATTGCAGGCAGGGGCCAGCCCGATGTTCCCGCCGCGCCGCATCTGTTGTCTCGGGCGCTGAACGCCTGCGTGCTGACCGCTTTGGCCCGCGTGCCGCAGGACAAACGCCGCCGCCTGCTGGAACATTACGTCAGCATGGGCGAAGTGCTGGCCAAAAGCGGATAAACGGCGTGCTGCACCTGCAAAATTTTTGCTCTCCCACTGGTGCGTCTGGGCAGAACCGGGCTTATGTAGGGTTTGACAGACAACCGGTTGGGCGCGAGCGGACATGAAACTGACCCTGCGGATCGAAAACTACGATTACCTGCCCGACGGCGGCCCGCTGGAGTTTTCCGCCAGTGCGCGCGGGTTTGAAGTGGGCCGCGATTCCGCGATGGACTGGACGCTGCCCGATCCGAACCGGCATATCTCAAGCCGGCATTTCGAGGTGGTGTATCGGGACCGGCAGTTCTGGCTGAACGACATTTCCACCAATGGAACCTTTGTTTACGGCCAGTCGATGCGGGTGTCTTCGCCGCTGCATCTGTCGCACAATGAGCGGTTGCAGGTGGGGCATTACATCATCCGCGTGCTGATCGAAGAGCCTGCAGCGCAGGCACCGGCGGCCTTTGCGCCACAGCCGTTTGCGCCTGCCTTTGCCGCACCGCAACCGCCCGCTGCGGCCGCCGATCCGTGGAGCCTGACTCCCACGCCCGCCCCGATGCCGACACCGATGCCCGCGCCGCAGCGCCCTGCGATGCCGCTGGCAGGGCAGTATGGCGATAGTTTCGTCGAGAATATACGGCCTGCCCCTGCGATTCAGCCGGCGCAATCAGGCGCGATCGGGTTGGGCGGGGCGGCGGCTCCGTCGGAACCGTTTGCCCAACGTCCGACCACGCCGCCCCCGCCGCAAGCCACCCCGCCCCAAGCCCCGGTCGCACCTGCAAGCAGCGGCGACAACGTTCTGTTGAGCGCGATTTGTCAGGGTGCCGGTCTGCCACCCGGCAGCCTTGCCGCCGTGGATGCCGCGACCTTGGGGCAGGACATCGGACGCTGTCTGCGGATTGCCACCGAAGAATTGATGGCGCTTTTGGGCGCGCGGGCGGCTGCCAAGCAATTTGTGAAAAGTTCCAGCCGCACGATGATCGGCGGGATGAACAACAGCCCGCTGAAGTTCAAACCCAATGCCACCGAGGCGCTGACCACGATGTTCGTGCAGCGCCCCGACAGCTATCTGTCGGCAACCGCGACGTTCCAGCAGGGCTTTGACGATATCAAACGCCACCAGACGGCGGTTTATGCCGCAATGCAGCCCGCGCTGGCCAAGCTGTTGGAAGACCTGTCGCCCGAAGCGATTGAAGAACGCACCTCGGGCGGGTTGATGTCGTCGAAAAAATCGCGCGCCTGGGAAACCTTTGTGGAGCGCTGGGACGCCAAGACCCATCCCTATGAAAACGGGATGCTGGATGTGTTTTTGGCCTATTTTGCCGATGCCTACGACGATGCAGTAAAGAAAACCGGTGGCTAGGCCAGAGGATTTTAGCTGCATTGACCATGGCAGGGCGCGGCGCTAGCATTTGATTCTGAGTTGCAGAAGGGGTGTTCAGATGACGGCTGTTGTGATTGCGCTGACCACGACCATTCTGGGGGCGATTGCCCTTGCCGCTGGCACCCGTGCCGCGCAGCCCGTGCGTGTCAAGCCGCGGTCGCGGCGCTGATCGCGGCATAGGTCCGCCATGCGCGTCGAAGATCTGGTTTCTCCAATCTCGCCCGACGCACCCTGCGGCGAGGATTTGCTTGCCGCCGATGATCCCGATTTTATCGACTATTACTTTGGCGTCGAGGACCGCCTGCCCAGCAGCTATTTCAACATGGCACGCGGCACGCTGTTTGATTCAAAGTCTGTTGATCTTAAAGGCGAAACCGCACGGATCGAGGCGCTTCTAAAGCGCAGCCGTGATCTGCGGCTTGTCGGGCTGGATGCCAAGTTCAACATTCTGGCAGGCCGTTTCAAGGGATTTGCCGAAGCGGTTCTGGGCATGGTCGCCCTGCTGGAAACCTATCCACAAGAGGTTCACCCGACCGACCCGGTTGATCGCCGCAACGCCATCGAAGAATTGGACACCTTGGCCACGGTGGTTGCACCGCTGGATTATGCCACGCTGATCACCGACAAGCGTTTTGGCGATGTGACGTTCCGGCCCTTTGGCACGGCGACCGGCAAGATTGACAAGCGCGAGGGTGAGGACGCCGGTGATTCCAACGGGATTACGGCGGCGCTGGCCTCATCGGAAAACGTCAAGAACGTGGACGCGCTGCACGAGCAACTGACGGCGATGCGCGACGGGATCAAGAAGATGATCCTGATCTGCCAGTCCGGCAGCGACAGCTTTACCCCCCGCCTTGACCGGCTGGACACCAAGCTGCGCGATATTCACGACATGGTTCTGGGCGCACGGTCGGATCTGGGCGGCGCTTCGGCTGAGTCGCCTGACGGGGCTGCTGCGGGCGAGACAGCCGAAGGGGCGGCTCCGGCAGCGGCGGGCGGAACGACGACGATTACCATCGCCGCCACACCCGGCGATGTGAAAGATCACCGCGCGGCCTATCGCATGCTGCAATCGGTCGAATCCTATTTTGCCACCACGGAACCGGCCTCGCTTGCGCTGATCCTTGTGACACAATCGCGCCTGCTGATCGGGCGGCCCTTGGTTGAGGCGTTGGATGCGCTGGTGGCCAAGAATGCGAATTATGCCGAGATTACCTTCGGCACCGAAACCAATTTTATCATCCCGATGAACAGGATGCGCGAATTGTCGAACGCGGCGGGCATCCCGTCGGATGATTTCGCCAAGCCGGTCGAAGGCGAGGCACCACCGCCCGAAATTCTTTCGCGCGATCACGCCGGAATGGTGCTAAAGTTGATCGAGGAATTCTTCAGAACGCGCGAGCCTGCAAGCCCGATTCCGATCTTGCTTTTCAAGGCGCGCAACATGCTGACCAAGGATTTTCATGCGCTGGTGCGCGAATTGATCACGCCCTGATCCGGGGCGGCCGGGGGTTCCGGCCAAAGTGCAAATCTGTTGACTTGTGCGCCTTGTTGCGGCTTTCTTTTGATAGATTTACTTAGGAGATTGTTATGGCATCGTCAGACTCCGCCACTGGTTTTATCAAGCGTAATCGTCCCCCGCGCGTGCAGATTTCTTACGCTGATCCGATCGAATCCAACAAACAGGTTGAGCTTCCCTTTGTTATGGGGGTGTTTTCGGACCTGTCGGGCAACGCCTCCAAGGTGGAGAAACCCGCCTTCAATGACCGGGAATTTACCCAAGTATCGTCCGACACTTTGGATGACTACATGGAAAGCGTTTCGCCCGGTCTGGCGATCAATGTGGAAAACACGTTGGACCCGGAACAGGGCGGCAAGCTTTCGGTCAATCTGAACTTCAAGAAGATGGCCGACCTTAGCCCCGGCGAGATCGCGCGTCAGGTGCCTGCCCTTAGCCAACTGCTTGAGGCCCGCCAGCAACTTGCCAACCTTCAGCGCTATATGAACGGCAAGACCGGCGCGCAGGATCAGTTGAAAGCGCTGCTGTCCGACCCGAAACTGATGGCCGCGCTGGAAGAGCGCCGCGCCAAGACCACAGATGGCAAATCCGAAGAATAATTGACCGGCAGTCCGGTGCCGTTTCGGGGCCGGACCCTCTTTTTCGAATAAAATGATCGGGACAAGACGATGGCAACAGAGTTTGAAAAGGAAGTCGGCAGTTCGGGCGCGCTTAGCGAGCTGGATGAGTTTTCGGCGATCCTGAAGCAGAATTTCAAACCGCGCAGCGATGTGGCGGCAAAAGAAGTGGAAAACGCCGTCGGCACCTTGGTGCGCGAGGCGCTTTCCGATGACAGCCTGATTACGGATGACATTCTGGACACCATCGATGCGATGCTGGCCAAGATCGATGAAAAACTGTCGGCGCAGATCAACCAGATTATCCACAATCCGGAATACCAAAAGCTGGAAAGCGCGTGGCGCGGTCTGGCCTATACGGTGAACAACACCGAATCGGATGCCTCGCTGAAGGTGCAGGTGTTCAACGTGTCCAAGGCCGAGCTGGACCGCGAATTGCGCGGCTATCCGGGGGCCAAGTGGGACCAAAGCCCGCTGTTCAAGAAGGTCTATGAAGCCGAATTTGGCCAGCTTGGCGGCCAGCCCTTTGGCGCCCTGATCGGGGATTTCTACTTCGACCATTCGGCTTCGGATGTGCGTCTGCTGCGCGATCTGGGCAAGATTGCTGCCTCGGCACATGCGCCGTTCATCTCGGCGGCGGCACCGACCCTGCTGGGTATGGATAGCTGGAACGAGCTTGGCAATCCGCGCGATCTGTCCACGGTGTTCGATACGCCGGATTACGCGGGCTGGAATTCGCTGCGCGATTCCGAAAACTCGCGCTATCTGGCGATCACCTTGCCGCGCGCGCTGGCGCGGTCGCCCTATGGCCAGAATGGCGAGCCGGTGGACGAGTTCAACTTCGAGGAAACCACCGACGGGCATGAGGGCAAGCATTATGCCTGGATGAATGCGGCCCATGCGATGGCCGTAAACATCAACCGCGCCCACAAGGAATATGGCTGGACGGTGCAGATCCGCGGCGTTCAGTCTGGCGGTGAGGTGACGAACCTGCCGGTGCATAACTTTGACACCGGCGATGGCTCGACCGATATGAAATGCCCGACCGAATTTGCCATCAGCGACCGGCGCGAGGGCGAACTTTCGAGATCGGGTCTGATCAGCCTTGTTCACCGCAAGAATACCGATCGCGCGGCCTTCATCGGCGCGCAAACCCTGTATCGCCCGAAAAAATATCAGGACGAACAGGCCACCGCTTCGGACAACGTGTCGTCGCGGCTGCCCTATATCTTTGCCGTGTCGCGGTTCAGCCATTACCTGAAATGCATGGTGCGCGACATGATCGGCTCTAACAAAGAGCGTGACCAGCTTCAGCGCGAATTGCAGACCTGGATCAGCAAATACGTTCATGGCGCGCCGTCCAGCGCGACAGAGCGTGAAAAGGCACTTCTGCCCTTGGCCGCCGCCAAGGTTGAAGTCATCGCGGACGAGGAAAACCCCGGCTACTACGTCGGCAAATTCTTCCTGCGCCCGCATTTCCAACTGGAAGGAATGGACATCGGCATGAGCCTTGTCTCAAGACTTCCGGGCAAAAAATAACCCGGTCCCTTTGTGGGTCAGGTGACCCATAGAGTATTGATTATAAAAGGAGAACTATCATGGCTGTAGAAATTTTCCTCGAGCTGCCCGATGTTGAAGGTGAGTCGCTGAAAAGCGGTTTCGAAGGCAAGATCGACATTCTGCAATATTCCTGGGCATCGTCCCAGTCGGCCACCCGCCACAGCGGCACGGGCGGCGGCAGCGGTCAGGCCAACGTCGGCGACATCCATTTCTCGAAGTATCTGGATAAATCGACCCCTGTGCTTTTCAAGACCCTGCTGATGGGCAAGCACTATGACACCGGCACCCTGACGGTTCGCAAGGTTACCGGCGGCAAGCCGCTGGATTATCTGGTGATCAAGCTGGAAGAGGTCATCATCTCGAGCTACCAGACCGGCGGTGGCGCGGGCGGGGATGACCGCATCATTGAGAACATGTCGCTGAACTTCCGCAAGTTCGACATGATTTACACCGTGCAAGAAGGCAAGGGTGCTGGCTCGGCTCAGGTGCCGGTGTCTTACGACATCGCCGTCGGCCCCGAGGCATAAGACCCCGATCCGATCACCGTGCAGGGCGTGCAAGCGCGCCCTGCATCGCTTGGCAGGCGGCATCCTGCGATGTCGCAGAAATGCCGGTTCCTGCAACGCGAGTGCTTGATGAAAGAGCGAAGCGACGGCTATTTCCAGATCTCGCTTATGAACGTGTTTCGACAGGCAGCTCGGGAACGCGATGCAAGCAAAGACGACACAACCGTCACCGCTGACGGCGGACGGATGCTGTCCACCCGCAGCGTCGAGCGGCGCGAGGGGGCAAGCCAAGCCACCCTGCGCGACCATCTGGCCCGCGATCTGAGCGGGCTACTTAGCACGATCAATCTGGAATCCGCGCTTGACCTTGATGGGCTGGATCATGTGCGCGCCTCGGTGCTGAATTATGGCATGCAGGATCTGACCCGCCTGACCACCGAGGACATCCGCACCCTGCGCCTGTCGCGCGATTTGCGGGATTCGCTTTTGGCACATGAGCCGCGGTTGATTGCGGACAGCCTTGTCGTCAAGCTTCGCAAAGGCGGAGGAGATCGGAACCAGCGGGTTTGCTTTGATATTCAGGCCGAGATGTCGGCGCGCCCCGTTGATGTGCCGCTTGAGTTCGAGGCCGAAATTGACACCGGAGCAGGCAAAGTGGCGCTGACAAATCTGGTGGTGCGGGGATGAACCGCGCCTTTCTGGAAGCCTATAACCGCGAGCTTTCGCTGCTATATGAAAGCGCGAAGGAGTTTGCCGAGGATTACCCCGGCATTGCCGAGCGGTTGGGTGGGCTGACGCAAGACAATCTTGACCCAGCCGTGGCCGGATTGCTGGAGGGGGCCGCCTTTATGGCCGCCCGTGTGCAGCTAAAGCTTGAGTCTGAATTCGAGACGTTCACCTCGGAATTGCTGGATCAGGTGTTGCCGAATTTCATGGCACCGACCCCCAGCGCCATTCTGGCACAGGCCGAGCCGGTTTATGCCGATGACGAATTGGAAAAGGGCAAGACCTTTGCGCCGGGGGCCTATCTGGACGCCCGCTATATTGACCGCGAGCAGCGGATTTCCTGCCGGTTCCGGCTTGCGGCACCTTTGGAATTGTGGCCGCTGCGGTTGTCGGGGGCCAAACTGGTCGCGGGACCAACGGCATTTCAGGCGATGGGGCTGGATGTTGGCGCGGGGATGGCGGGCGGATTGATCCTGTCTTTTCTGCGCCCGACCTCCAATACCGAGTTGGATCAACCGGGTAAGCCAGTTGCTAAAATTCAGGCCGATACGCTGCCGATCTATCTGGTGGGCGAGCCTGCCGAGACAATTGCTATTTATGAACATCTGTTCACCAACGCGACCCGCGCGACCCTGCGCTTTCTGAACAAGCATGGCGATCCGGTTTTCGTGCGGCTGGAGCCGGACTTTCTGGAGCAGTTGGGCTTTGCCGAGGACGAGGCGCTGTTCCCCGAAGACACCCATGTGTTCCGTGGCTTTTCCCTGCTGCGCGAGTTCTTCATGTTCCCGCAAAAATTTCTGGGCTTTCGCCTGCGCGGGCTGAAAAAGCTGTTCCCGATGATCCACGGATCGGCCTTTGACCTGATGATCGAGATGGACGCGGTGCGCCCCTCCTTGCCCGCGCGGATTACACTGGACAATTTCCGGCTGTTCGCCGCGCCTGCCGTCAATCTGTTTGAGGAAAATTGCAGCTCGGTCAAGCTGGACACGCTGCGGCATGATTATCTGGTCAGTTCGGACAGCAGCCCCGCGTCGCATTACGAGGTGCATCGCATCCGTGAGGTCTTTGCCTATTACGCAGGGGTGCAGACGAAAATTCCCGTGCATCCGCTATATGGCCTGCCTGCCGATGTGATGCAGCCGCGTGAAGCGCTGTATTACACCGTCAAGCAGCGCCCGCGCCGCCTGAACGCCAAGGAAAAGCGGTTCGGGCAGGTGCAGGGCTATACCGGAACCGAGGCGTTCATCTCGATCTACGAGCCGGGTCATCTGGACAGCGAAGAACGGGTGAAGCGGCTTCAGATCAAACTGCTGTGTTCAAACCGGCATCTGCCGCAATATCTGCCCATCGCCCAAGGTGGCGCAGATTTCAAGATGAACGATGATACCTCCCTGAGTCTGCGCTGTGTGGCCGGCCCCACGACGCCGCGGGAAAGCGTGATCCAACTGGAGCAAAAGGCTCCGCACCGCGCGCAAAGCGGGCCGGTGCATTGGCGGTTGCTCAGTTATCTGTCGCTGAACGTGCTTGGCTTGGACAATCGCGGCAGCCGCGACGAGGCAGCGGCGCTGCGGGAATTGTTGTCACTGTTCACCGATATTTCCAGTCAGGTGACCGAGCGGCAGTTGCAGGGGTTGAAATCGGTGTCAGCGCGGCCTGTGGTGCGGACGATCCGGCGCGCGGGCGGCTATCATGCGGCGCGCGGCACCGAAGTGACGCTGCACTTTGACGAACGGGCGTTCGAAGGATCGGGCGTGTTCTTGCTTGGCGCCGTGCTGGACCGGTTCATGGCGGAATATGCCAGCGTCAACAGCTTTACGCAGGTGGTGATCGAAACGGACCAGCGCGGCATTGTGAAAACATGGCCCGCCAGAACTGGACAGGGGCCGCTGCTATGACGGACGAAGGGCCGAAGACATCAGCCCGTCGCAAGGCGCTGTTGGCGGTTCCGGCCGATTTCGGGTTTCTGGCCCTGCTGCGCGAATTGGAGCGGGCCAGCCCCGACAAGCCCCGCATCGGGCGCAATCAGACCTTGAAGCAAGAGGTTGTCCGGCTGGGGCAGGAACCGTTTCAGGCCTTCCCTGCCTCGAACGTCAGCCAGGCCAATGCGCGCGACGATGGCCGGTTGCGGGTGCGGTCACATTTTCTGGGCTATTTCGGGCCACAGGGGGCGTTGCCGCTGAATGTCACCGAGGAGGTGGTGCAGTGGTACAACCGCCGCGACGAGGCCTTTGTGCGGCTGGCGGATATTTTCACCAACCGCTTTCAACAGTTGTTCTTTCGGGCGTGGTCAGATTCGCGCGGGATCACGCAATATGACCATTCGGGCGGGGACCGGTTTCAGACCTATGTGGGGGCCTTTGTCGGGCTTGCCTCTCCGGCCCTGAAAAATCGTGGCGTTGTGCGCGATATGGATCGCCTGCCCTTGGTGGGCCTTGCGATGGCGCGCACCAAAAGCCCGGTGCGCCTGCGTCAGATCATCGAGGCGCTGTGCCATGTGAAGGTGACGGTCGAGGAAAACATTCCGGTCTGGTTGCCGTTCGAACCCTCGGACCGCACGCGGTTGGGGATGGCGGGCAGTTCCTTGGGCCGCGATTGCAGGCTGGGGTCGCGGGTGCAATCGGTGAATGAAAAGATCCGCGTCGGCATCCGCACAGAAAGCCTTGCCGAATATCAAAGCTTTCTGCCCGGCGGCACCAATTTTGCCCGCCTGACAGAGCTTTTGTTCTGCTATCTTGGCCATGAAACCGAAGTGGAAATTGCGCCCTCACTACCTGCCGACCAGATCAAGGGCGTGGTTTTGGGCAAGGGCGCGGCCTTGGGTTGGACGGGGTGGATTGCCCCGCCAAAGCCGGAACCCGGAACCTACCGAAGTGACGCAGTTTTCGCGTCAGATCGCAGAACTGCCTGAATTTATTAAAAAGACCAATAGCAAGAGGGATAGGAACATGGCCGATATCAGTATGGAAACCGTCGCCGGCAAGCTGAACCGGGTGGGCTATGACGCCTTCCTGCAATCGCTCCGCCATGCCAAGAACGAAGGCAACCGCAATGTCGAGCTGTCGCATTGGCTGTTCCATATCGCCGCCAATCCCAAATCCGATATTTCGGCCACGCTGAACCACTTCAAGCTGGACCGCGCCAAGCTGGTGAAAGACCTTGGCACGGTGATTGACGGGCTGCGGAAGAACGCGACCGAAATGCCTGCGATTTCCGAACAGGTCACCGATATTCTCGATCGCGGCTGGCACTATGCGACGCTGCTTTTTGCCGAAGCGCAGATCCGCACGGGTCATGCGTTGGTGGCGGCGTTGAAGAACCAAAACCTGCGGCGCGAACTGGTGCAGATGTCGAAGGTGTTTGGCGAGATCAATGTCGAAACGCTGGTGAACGAGGCGCGCACAGCGTGGAAAGACAGCGATGAAGAAGACATGCGCCCGATGGACGGCACCGGCATTGGCCGCGCGCAGTCGGGCGCTGCTGCAGCGGGTGCGCCGGGGGGCGGGACGACCGCGTTGGGGCGGTTCGCGGTGGATATGACCGAAGTGGCAGCATCGGGCAAGATGGACCCGATTGTCGGGCGGGACGAAGAAATCCGCCAGATCATCGACATCCTGCTGCGGCGTCGGCAGAACAACCCGATCCTGACCGGTGAGGCAGGGGTGGGCAAAACCGCCGTGGTCGAAGGCTTCGCGCAGCGGTTGGCTTCGGGCGAAGTGCCGCCGAAATTGCAGGGCAACAAGCTGTTCATGCTGGACATGGGGCTGATGCAGGCCGGTGCGTCGATGAAGGGCGAGTTTGAACAACGCCTGCGGTCGGTGATCGACGAGGTTCAGGCCTCACCCGTGCCGATCATCCTGTTCATCGACGAGATTCACACCCTGATGGGCGCGGGCGGGGCGGCGGGTACGGGCGATGCGGCCAACCTGCTGAAACCGGCGCTGGCGCGCGGCACCTTGCGCACGGTGGGGGCAACGACATGGATGGAATACGCCAAGTATTTCGAAAAAGACCCCGCGATGACGCGGCGGTTCCAGCCGATCACGATTGACGAGCCGTCGATCGAAAAGGCCTGCTACATGCTGCGCGGCATCCTTGCGCCGATGGAAAAGCACCACGGCGTGCGGATCTCGGACGAGGCGGTTGTGGCGGCGGTGAACCTGTCGGCGCGCTATATCCCGTCGCGGCAATTGCCCGACAAGGCGGTGTCGCTGCTGGATACCGCCTGTGCGCGGGTGGCGATCAGCCAATCCACAACGCCTGCGCGGGTGCAGGATCTGAAGGTGAAGATCGGCGCGCTGGCCTCGGAAATCGCGGCGAAAGAGGCGCAGCGCGATCTGGGTGAGGTGAACGAGGACCGCATCAAAGAGGCGATGTCGGAAAAGACCGACGCCGAGGCCCAGCTGATTGAGGCCGAAGGACTTTACGGCAATGAAAAGGGCATGGTCGATGAGATTCTGGCCCTGCGTGCCGCGCTGACCGAAGACGGCGCCGACAAGGACGCGCTGCGCGGGCAGTTGGCCGAAAAAACCCATATGCTGGAAGGCCATAACCCCGATGATCGCATGGTGTATTCCCATGTCGATGAACAGTCGGTGGCCACGGTGATCTCGGACTGGACGGGGATTCCTGCGGGGCGGATGGTGTCGGACGAATTGCAGTCGATCCTGACGCTGGCGGACCGGCTGAAAGAGCGGGTGATCGGGCAGGATCACGGGCTGGAGATGATCGCCAAGCGGATCGAAACAGCCTCGGCAAAACTGTCAAACCCGAACAAGCCGATTGGCGTTTTCATGCTCTGCGGCCCGTCGGGTGTGGGCAAAACCGAAACCGCGCTGGCCTTGGCCGAGGCGGTGTACGGCGGCGAGCAGAACATCATCACCATCAACATGAGCGAATTCCAAGAGGCGCATACCGTGTCGCTGCTGAAAGGTGCGCCCCCCGGCTATGTCGGCTATGGCGAAGGCGGGCGGCTGACCGAAGCGGTGCGGCGCAAGCCCTATTCGGTGGTGCTGCTGGACGAGGTGGAAAAGGCGCACTCTGACGTGCATGAGCTGTTCTTTCAGGTCTTCGACAAAGGCATCATGGAGGACGGCTCGGGCCGCAGCATCAACTTCAAGAACACGCTGATCCTGCTGACCTCGAACGTCGGCACCGAAGTGATCATGGACATGGCCGAAAAGGGCGAAACCCGCCCCGAGGTGGATGATCTGTCCGAGGCGATGAAGCCCTATCTGACCCGCGTCTTCCCGCCTGCCCTGCTGGGCCGGATCGTGACCATCCCTTACTTCCCGCTGTCGACCGAAGTGCTGTCGGGCATCGTCAAGCTGAAACTCAAGGCCATCGTGCGCCGGATGAAGGACAATCACGGCGCCAGCATGACCATCTCGCCCGAGGTGATGACCTTTATTGTCGATCAGTGCAAAGACCCGGATTCGGGTGGCCGCATGGTGGACAATATCATCACCAACACGATCCTGCCGGACCTGTCGCGCGAGGTGTTGTCGCGCATGGTGGCGCAGACCGAGATGAAAGCGGTCGAGGTTGTGATGAAAGACGGCAAGATCGGCTACGATTTCAGCTAACCCGCCGCGCCGCATCATCTTGGCCTAAATACTCCCGCCGGAGGCTTCCGGCATTGGCGGCAGGTGCCTCCGGCGGGAGTATTTAGGGCCAAGATGAATGCAAGAGCCTTCAGGTCGGGGTGCCGAGGATGGATTCGATGACCTTCTGATAGGCCAGAACCTCGGGCGGGATCACCACGGCGGCGGGCAGGCTGCCGCCGCCTTTGCGGTTCATCTTCAGCTCGGCCCATTCCTTGACATAGGCGATGGTCTTGCCGGTCAGGAAGGGGTTGGCGCTGATGACGCCCTGCCCCATCACATCGACGACCAGTTGCTCATCTGTGGCGGAAAGCACCATATTCGCGCCCTCGGCTCCAAGGAAGTGGCACAGATAGAGCCGCCCCGCCGTAATCTGGTGGCCGCGTGCGCGCAGATAGGCTTCGCCTTCGCGGGCAAGGGCCGTGACCATCTCGCGGCTGATGGTGGGATCGTTCCGCAGGGCCAGAAGCGCCTCACGCGTCATGCTGCCCGCCAGATCGGGGCGGTATTGCTGCATCATCCGCAGCCATGTGCTTTCGATGAACTGGCCCAGACCTGTCGCGGTGGACAGCGGGTTCTTGGCATCTGCCTTGCCGCCGGATTCGACGCGGATGATCTGATCGACCAGCGTTTCTACCGCAGACCCCCCGCCATCGGCCACCACGGTGCCGCCTGCGTTGAAGGGGTCCACGGCCTCGCCGCCCTCATAAATTTCAAAGTGCAGGTGGGGGCCGGTGGATTGGCCGGTGGTGCCGATATAGCCGATAAGATCGCCCGCCCGCACCTCTTGGCCCGCCTTTATCCCGTCGGCAAAAGCGTTGAGATGGGCATAGCGGGTTTCCATCCCGCCCGTGTGGGTGATCTTGATCAGGTTGCCGTAGGAGCCGCCATCCCCCGCCGCAAGGATCGTGCCATCAAAGGCCGCGACCACGGGCGTGCCAATCGGAGCGGCCCAATCAGTGCCTTTGTGCAGCTTGGCCACTTTCAGGATCGGGTGCATGCGCGGGCCAAAGCGGGAGGTCAGCACGCCCTCGGCGGGTGTCACCATACCGGCGCGCAGGGACACGCCGCCGCCACCGCCACCGCCCGAGCCCTGGCCGAAACAGGCGTAGTCATCCTTGCCCGCCTGTTTGAACACATGACATTCCAGCGATTTGCCTTCACCCTTGATCGCGGCATAAAGGATCTGGCCCGGCCCCGGCCCATCGGTTCCCGCCTCACGCGAGAACAGCAGGGTCATCTTGTCACCCGGCGCGGCAAAGCTTTCCAGATCGAAAGACTGGCTCATCAGCACGATGGTTTCGGCCACAATGGCGGATGGCACACCGTTGCGGATCGCTGCGGAATAGAAGGCATCCAGCATGCGGTATTTCCGGCTGGTATCGGCCCCCGCCACCGCATCGTCGCCCGCAAACGAGAACAGATCTTCTTCCACCCACGGATCGGCCGAGGTGACCACTTTGCCCGCATCATTGGTGGCCAGCGACCCGAAATAGGTGTCGCCGGTATAAAGCGACAGTTGCACCGGCACTTTCAGCCCGCTGCGATCCGCCGCGCGCAGGGCGAGGATATAGCCGTTGCCCAAAGTGCCAAGCGCCGGCATCAGGGCGATGCCCGCCTCGGCAAAGCGTTTTGCGGCGGCCTCGTCCATGCCATTGGCCGTCATCAGCGCCACCAGATCGGAGGGTTCCTTCAGACGCAGAAAGGTATCCTCATAGGGCTTTTTGCGCTGCGTTTCCGGCAGGATGAAGGTCAGGCTGGTGGTATTTTCAATGCGGGTCTTGGTGAAGGTGTCCGGCGCCGTGGTTTCGCTGCCCGCAAGGTTTTCGCCCCAACTGGCCTCATCCTCGACCACAACGGTTTCAAGCGGCTGGGTCTGCGGTTCTGGCACCGGGGTTGCGGGCATGGCGGAGGGTGCGCTGCGTTGGGCCTGAAAGAACGCGAAATCTTCGCGGCTGGAAGGGATGGTGGTGATCAGCCGCTCTTCGGTGGTGATCATGTCGTCGCGCAGCAGCACCAATTCATTGCCCGCGCGGTCGGTCGGCACTTCGGCGGGGCGCAGCAGGGTTTTCGAGTGTTCGGCCATGCCACTGGTATCAAAGCGCAGCAGCATCGGATCGCCTGCCAGATCGACAAAGGCCGAAGCATAGGCAGCGGTCGACTCGGCGGCGTGGTCGTGGCTGTCCTGATCCTCTGTGGCGGTCTGATCAGGGGTGCCAAGCGTGATGATGCCGGACAGATAGAGGCCAAGCGCCACGGCAGCCAAGGCCAGAGAACCCCCACCAAGCAACAGGCTTGGCATAAGCCACGACTTGCGGCGCCTGCGGGTGGCGTTTTGGCGGGCGGCTTTGAACCGGGGGTCGATCTCCATTCCCGCCCCTTGCTGTGCAGCTTAGAACGAACCGGTCATGCCGATCGTGCCTTTGGTGATCCGGGTCTTGGCGGTTTCCTGCTTTTTCCCGGTTTTCTTTTTGGAGTTCACATCGACCTTGGTTTCCACAGGCTCGATGGCGCTGGTCCGGTTGCCGGTCTTGACTGCCGATTTGGCAACGCGCACTTCGCAGACAACCTTGCTTTCGGTTTTCAGGGCGGCATAAAGCGCCTCTGTCGGCTCAAGGCTGTCGGGAACCAGACGCTTGGCAAGGAAATAGCTGGTCAGCGCAGTGCGCGAGCCTTTGCCCCAAGACCCGTCCACCTTCATCTGATAGCAGCCGACGCGCTTCAACTCGGTCTGCACGACCATGGCGAGTTGTTCCGGCGGGATGATGGTGATCACCTCTTCGGTCAGAAGATCGGGGTCAATCGCTGCAAGGATGGCGCGGTCGTCGTCATTGTCGGGGGTGACGACGCGGCCCTTTACGGTGGTGGGACCATTGGCACCGACATCGCGGGTGTCCCAGTTCAACGCCGCAAGGCGGATCGGGGCGTCTTCTTCGGTCTTGGCCGGATCAAGTTCCGCGATTTCGGGCTGCGCGGGGGCTTCCCCAATGGTCACTGAAGAATCCACGACCTCCAGCCCCGCCAGATCATCGACGGCAGGTTCAACCGTGCCAGATTCGGCCACCTGCACATCGGGCGTGGCGGGTTCTTCGAGAACCGGCGCGCCGATGACGGTGGTTTCGGCGGCGACCAGAACAAGATTGGCCTCGGACACGGCGATTGCGGCCTCGGCCTGTGCCAAGGAGTCCTCATCGAAACCCGATTGCGCGAGAAGATCCATGAATTGCTTGCGGTCTTCGGGATCAAGCTGGGCCAGAAGTTCGTAATCGGCCTCGCTGAGTTCCTGCTTGGCCACTTCGGCCTGCGGGACAAAATAGAATTGCTCGCGCAGCGAAGACTGATCCCACGGCACCTGCTTGCGAAGGGTCGCATTTTCAACATCGTTCCGCACTTCGATCATCATGTCAGAGATCGAAATGCCTTCGGTTTCGATATGGCTGAGCAAGGCCGTAGTAAAAGGGCTATTCTTGCTGTCGGCAACGGCATCGGCCGCCACACCGCCCGGTTCGGTCGAAAAGGCGACAAAGGTGCCGACGCCAGCCTGCACCCGCGCCAGACCATCCGCCGCCGCCCCCGACCCGCGCACCGCAGCGGGCAGCGGATCATTGCGGCAGGCATCCAGAAAGATCAGCGTCTGGCGATTGCGGCTTTGCAGGCGGGCGATGATTCCATCAAGGCTCCAGGTTTCGGCCTTGGCACCGTCGCGGCTGTCGAGTTTTGCGCTGACGGGGACAAGGTAGTTCACCCCGCTCATCTGAAAGGCGTGGCCCGAGTAATAGAACACCGTGCTTTCTGCACCTTCGGAGTCCGTCACGAACCTGTCCAACTCGGCCCAAAGCGAATCGCCGCCGGCGTTGGTCATCAAGGTGACCTTGAAGCCAAGCCGTTTCAGCGCATCAGCCACAGCGGTGGCGTCGGTGACGGGATTCGCAAGATCGGGGGCGGCGTCATAATCGGCGTTGCCGACCACAAAGGCGAGACGTTCGGCATGGGCCAAAGCCGCGGAAAGCATCAAGGAAATGCACACAGCGGAAAGCCGCTGCGATGCCCGCTTCCAGAAATGCCAACCTGTCTTGGCCAATTTGGAAATGCCCTATGAAATACTCTGCTTTTCAATGTAGCGCAGGGGGAACGGTCTGACTAGCCCCGCGCAACTGGCAAGCGACTTTAGGGCGTTGCCGCCAGAAACAGCGACCAGCGCTGGGTTTTCTGTGTGTCCACCTCGATAAAGCCTGCGGCGACGTGGCCGCGCGCCCAACATTCGGTGATGCCCCGGATGGTGAATTTGCGCGGCGAAATGCACATCTGCGTCGTGCCGGGCATGATCGGCTGCCCAAAGACATCCTGCGCGTAGATGTAGATGTAGCGACTGGTCAGTTCATCCTTGATGACGTTGGCGCATTGGTTCGGGCCAATGGTCCACCAGCCCTCGGTCTGGAAATCGCCCGCGACATCCTGCCCGATGGCCACGTTCACCACGTCGAAGGACTGGTTGCAGACGGCAAATTCGGCCCGCGCGGTGGTGGCGGCAAGCGTCAGAAACACCACCGCCACAAGGGCGCGGCACAGCAGGCGCGGCAGGGTTAAGGCGTGAACCATGACGGCAGCATAGGATGGCCGCCTGTGCTGCGAAAGGCGCGTCTTGGCCAGCGCCTTGCCCGAGGCTATGTTTTTTTGCAAATCCATGATAGGTTGATCTCAGGCTGGGGTGATCGCCCGCGTTTTTGGGCTGCATCTTATGGGAATCGTTGCATGAACCGGATGTCTTCACTTCTGATCCTGACGCTTGCACTGTCGGCAAATGCCGCCTTGGCGGACGGCAGCGCGACCAAGGAAAAGCCGCTTTATGCCGTGTCGCTGGCCTGCATCATTGAAAACGGCGAGCGTAGCGGCAATTGTCCGCGCATCGCGCCCAAACCGCAGATCATGCTTGTCTCGGCGGAAACCACCAAGGGCAAGCGCGCGCGCATCACGCAGATGCCGTGGATGATCGGCGCGTTCCAGTAGTTGACAGGGGCGCGTGGCTGCGAACAACTAGGCTGAATTGTCGGCATCGACCTGTTCAGCGAAGAGGATTGCCAAAGTGCGTATTGCCAAGACCGCCGCCGTCATCTGCCTGTCCCTTGCCGCCCATCCTGCCTTTGCCCAAAGCGGCAACTTCGAGTTGGAGCTGAATTCCTCGGCTGATGTGCCTCAGGGCTGTCGGCTGACCTTTGTGGCGACAAACAACACAGGGATCGCGCTGACCAAGACCGGCTATGAGGTGGCAGCCTTTGACGCTTCGGGCGTGGTGGCGTCTTTGCTGGTGCTGGAGTTTGGCGAGTTGCCACTGAACAAGACCCGCGTGGTGCAGTTCGATTTGCCCGATTTCAAATGCGCCGACCTGTCGCGGCTTTTGGTGAACGGGCAGGACAGTTGCGACTCGGCGGATGGCACGCATGATGTGTGCATCAAACAATTGAGCGCAAGTTCAAGAATTTCGTCGATTCCCTTTGGCCTGTAAGCCATCCGGCCCCGCATCGAAGGCGATGCGGGGTGGTGCAACCCTTTCATCTTGATCAAAATATCCGCGCCGGAGGCTGCTGTGGCAGGCCTATTCAGGCCGAGATGAAATCCCGCACGAATTGGGTGGCGGGACGGGCGCGGATGTCGGCGGGGCGGCCGATCTGTTCGATCTGGCCCATCGACATCACCACCACCAGATCGGCCAGTTCCATCGCTTCGTCCTGATCATGGGTGACGAAAACCGTGGTCAGGCCGGTGGAATCGTGAATCTCGCGCAGGCCTTGGCGCAATTCTTTCCGCACACGGGCATCCAGCGCGCCAAAGGGTTCGTCCAGCAGCAACATGCGGGGTTCAATCGCAAGCGCGCGAGCCAAGGCCACACGTTGTCGCTGGCCGCCCGAAAGCTGTGTCGGATACCGCGCGCCAATGTCTGGCAGTTGGATCAGTTCCAGCAATTTGGTGACGCGGCGGGAAATCTCGGCCTCGGGCGGGCGCGATTTGCGCGGGCGGGCGCGCAGGCCGTAGGCGATATTCTCGAACACAGTCATGTGGCGGAACAGGGCGTAGGACTGAAACACAAAGCCTGCGCGGCGCTCTTGCACCGTCAGCCCCGTAGCGTCCACACCATCAAACAGCACGCGGCCCGAGTTCGGGAACTCCAGCCCGCCGAGAATCCGCAGCAGCGTGGTCTTGCCCGACCCCGAAGGCCCCAACAACGCCACCAGCGCGCCGGAAGGGATCGACAGGCTGACAGGGCGCAGCGCAGCAGTGGCGCCGAATTCTTTCGAGATCTCGTCGATTTCGATTTGCATGGGCGTTCCTTTCAGTTGCGGTTGGGTCAGTGGCGTTTGGGTCAGTGGCGGTGCGTGGCGGCAAGCTGATCGGCATAGCGCCATTCCAGCAGGGTTTTCAGAACCAGCGTCACCAGCGCCAAGAGCGCCAACAGCGCGGCCATGGTGAAGGCGGCAACCGAGAGATATTCGTTATACAGCATTTCGATGGTGATAGGCATGGTCGCGGTCTGGCCCCGGATTTTGCCCGAAACCACGGCAACGGCACCAAATTCTCCCATCGCACGGGCGTTGCACAGCAAGACGCCGTAAAGCAGCGCCCAGCGGATATTGGGCAGGGTGACGGTGAAAAATACCCGCCAGCCACCGGCGCCAAGGGTCAACGCGGCTTCTTCCTCAACTTTGCCCTGTTCGATCATCACGGGGATCAACTCGCGCGCCACGAAGGGGAAGGTGACGAACAGTGTTGCCAGAATGATGCCGGGGACGGCGAAGATGATCGGATAGCCCTGCGCCACCATCCAGCCGCCGAACAGACTGTTCGTGCCGAACAACAGCACAAGGCACAGCCCCGCCACGACGGGCGACACCGAAAACGGCAGGTCGATCAGGGTGATCAGGAAGGCCTTGCCGCGAAAATCGAATTTGGTGATGAGCCATGCGGCGGCCACGCCGAACACGGCGTTCAGTGGCAAGGCCAGCGCCGTGACCATGAGTGTCAGCAGCACAGCCGAGCGCGCATCGCGGTTGCCCAGCGAGGCCAGCGCCTCGATCACGCCATCTTTCAGCGCCTCGGCAAAGACGACGATCAGGGGGGCGAAGAGCAGCACCGACAGCACCACAACCACGCTGGCGATCAGCAGCCAGCGGGTCAGCGGGCTTTCCGTGGTAACGGGGCGAAAGTTGGCGGGACGAAACTGCGGGGCGGGTGTGTCAGACATGTCCGATCCTCCGGCGGCTGAAGATCTGCACGGCGTTGATCACCAGCAGCATGAAGAAGGAAATCGCCAGCATTGAGATGCCGATGGAGGCCGCGCCGTTATAGTCGAATTCCTCAAGCCGGATCACGATCAGCAGGGGGGCGATCTCGGTCTTCAGGGGGATGTTTCCAGCGATGAAGATGACCGATCCGTATTCGCCAACCGACCGCGCCAGCGCCAGCGCAAAGCCTGTCAGCGCGGCAGGGGCCAGCATCGGCAGGATCACGCGGCGCAGGGTATAGGCACGGCTGGCACCAAGGGTAGCCGAAGCCTCTTCGACCTCGCGCTCGATTTCCTCGATCACGGGCTGCACGGTGCGGGTGACAAAGGGCAGCCCCACGAAGATCAGCGCAATCAGGATGCCCCATTGCGTATAGGCGATGCGGAAGCCCAACTCTTTGGCAAATTGGCCGAAAAAACCGTTCGGGGCGTAAAGCGTTGTCAGGGCGATGCCAGCCACCGCCGTGGGCAGGGCAAAGGGCAGATCAACCGCGGCGTCGATGATGCGGCGACCGGGAAAATCATATCGCACCAGCACCCAAGCCAGCACGATGCCGAACACCAGATTGAACAACGCCGCATAAAGCGAGATTCGGAACGACAGGAACAGCGCCGCCCAAGTGCGTTCGGTGTTCACCACCGCCCAGACTTCGGGGAGGCCGAAACTTGCCCCCTTCATCAGAAGCGCGCCAATCGGCAACAGGACCACAAGGCTTAGCATGGTCAGGGTGACCCCCACACTTAGCCCAAGGCCGGGCATGGGGGAACGGTTGATCAGCGGGCGGCTCATTTTGCGGTATAGATCTGGTCGAAGATGCCGCCGTCACCGAAATGTTCGGGCTGCACTTTATCCCAGCCGCCAAAGCTTGCGATGTCGCGCAGGTCAAGCGTGGGGAAGCGGGCGACGTCTTCGGGGTTGGCGGCAGAGGTATCCCAAGCACGGTAATAGTTCTTGAAGGCAATCGCCTGACCTTCGGGGGAATAGAGATACTCCAGATAGGCAGTCGCCAGTTCGCGCTGTTCGTCGGATTTGATATTGGCCTCGATCAGTGCGACGGGGGGTTCGGCCAGAACCGATACCGACGGCACCACGATGTCGAATTCATCATCGCCCAGTTCGGCCAGCGCCAGATAGGCCTCATTCTCCCACGCCAGAAGCACATCGCCGATACCGCGTTCGGCAAAGGTGGTGGTCGCACCCCGCGCACCGGAATCCAGCACCGGAACCTGACCATACAGCGCCTTTACAAAGGCTTGCGGGTCTTGGCCGTTCTTTTCCGCCCAGGCCCATGCCCCCAGATAGTTCCAGCGCGCACCGCCCGAGGTTTTCGGATTCGGCGTGATCACCTCGATACCTTCACCGATCAGATCGCCCCAATCCTTGATGCCCTTGGGGTTCCCCTCACGCACAAGAAACACGATGGTCGAGGTGTAGGGCGAGGAATTGTGCGGCAGTTTGGACTGCCAATCGGCCGGCAGCTTGCCGGCATCCGCGATCTTGTCGATGTCTGAAGCCAAGGCCAGCGTGACCACCTGAGCATTCAGGCCTTCAATCACCGCGCGGGCCTGTGCGCCAGAGCCACCATGCGAGCCTTGCAGATCGGGGGCATCGTGGCCAAGGCTGACCCAATGCTCCGAGAAGGCGTCGTTGAATTCGCGGTAAAGCTCGCGCGTGGGGTCATACGAGACGTTCAGCAGTTCTTGGGCATGCAAGCCATGCGGCGCTGAAAGCGTGAACAGCGCCAATCCAAAAGCCGGAATCCATGCGCGGCAAAGCGCCGTTTTCGCATTCATGTGCCGCAGGTCGGGCAATGCGAAGGCATTTGCGTAGGTCATGGCAATCTCCATTTTGACATCGTATCGGCATCAGGCTGTGCTGATACGGTAATAACGACAGAGTAAGTCGATATTAGCAAGGAAAGATGCTGGGCGATTTTTGACGCCGAAAGAGAATTTTATTCTACGATGAGCCATGCGCGATCGCTGCGGGCGACGCGCTTTGCCGTTCTGTTTCAGGTTGTTAGGCGACAGTCGGAGCGGCAAGCACCTGATCGGCCACTTCGCCCGACCGCAGCATATCGGCCAGCGTCAGGGATTCGATGATCAGCAGATAGGACCAGAACACATCGGCAAACACCTTGCGGATACGGCAGGCCACCTCGTCGACGCAATCATCGCAGCGCTGATAGGCGCGGCGCGACAGGCATCCCAAGGGCGCAATCGGGCCGTCGATCAGGCGCAGAAGTTCCGAGATCGACACTTCGGCCGGAGGTTTGATCAGTTGATAGCCCCCCGAACGCCCACGGGTCGAGGCGATGTAACCCGCATTGCGGATTTCCAGCAGGATATGTTCCAGAAAACGTTTCGGCGTGCCGGACCTCTTGGCGATCTCTTCGATCGTCAGGGCTTCGGGCCGATCCTTTGCCGCCTCATCCGCCAAAGTCAGCAGGGCCTTCAGGGCGTATTTCATTTTCTGCGTGATCATGAATTCGACCTAAACCCTGTGGCACGGCGAATCAACGCCCAGAATGGTTGCAAGACGGTGATTTCAACAGAAAAACCATGCAAAACAAGCCTGCTTTGCTATGATTCCGCTTATCACGATAAATGCTATAGACATTTAGTATTTCATCGACATGCTAGGGGCGCAAATCGGAGGACGCTGCATGGATGACCTTGACCTGATCGACCGCAAGATCATCGCCGAGTTGATGCGCGACGCAACGCTGCCTGTCGCACAGATCGCCGACAAGGTGGGCCTGTCGCAAACGCCGTGCTGGAAACGCATCCAGAAGCTTGAGGCCGCGGGGGTGATCACCTCACGCGTGGCATTGGTGGACCCTGCACGGATCGGCTTTGGCCTGACGGTCTATGTCGGGATCGAGGCGCTGGACCATTCCGCAGAATGGCGCGACGCCTTTACCGCCGCCATCGAGTCAATTCCCGAAGTGATGGACGCACACCGCATGGCAGGCGAGATGGACTACCTGCTGCGGGTCGCCGTGCGCGATATGGCCGCCTTTGATGCTTTCTATCGGCGGCTGACCGATGCGGTGCCGATCAAGAATGTCACCTCGCATTTCGCGATGGAACGGATCAAACACTCGACCGCTTATCCGATCGACACCAAGACCCGCTAAAGCGCTTGGGGCAGATCGCATAAAATCCGATCTGCCCCGAAGACCTGTTTATTCCGGGAGTTTCCGCACCGCACCGGTGGCCGCAGAGGTGGCGAACAGGCCGTAAGCCTTGAGCGCCGTCGAAATCTTGCGCGGGCGCGGCTTTGCGGGTTTCCAGCCAGCGGCGTCCTGTGCCGCGCGACGGGTGGCCAGTTCAGCCTCTGGCACCGCCAGATTGATCGAGCGGGCGGGGATGTTGATCTCGATCTTGTCGCCTTCCTGAACCAGACCGATCAGGCCACCCGACGCCGCCTCGGGTGAGACATGGCCGATGGACAGGCCCGAAGTGCCACCCGAGAAGCGGCCATCGGTCAGCAGGGCGCAAGCTTTGCCCAGACCTTTGGATTTCAGGTATGAGGTCGGATACAGCATTTCCTGCATGCCCGGCCCGCCCTTGGGGCCTTCGTAGCGGATCACCAGCACGTCGCCCTCTTTGATCTTGTTCGACAAGATCGCCTCGACCGCCGAGTTCTGCGATTCAAACACCCGCGCAGGGCCAGAGAACACGAAGATCGACTCGTCCACGCCCGCGGTTTTCACGATGCAGCCATCGGGCGCGATATTGCCCTTCAGAACCGCCAAACCGCCTTCGGTCGAGAAGGCGTGTTTGACAGACCGGATCACGCCCTTTTCACGGTCAAGGTCCAGTTCGCGGAAGCGGTTCGAGGTGGAAAACGCCACGGTCGTCCGCACGCCGCCGGGGGCGGCAAGGAAGAAATCGCGCACGGTCTGGTGGTTGGTGCGGCTGACATCCCAATGATCCAGCGCGGCCCCCATGGTGGGGGAATGGACGGTGGGGCAATCGCGGTTCAACAAGCCAGCGCTGTCCAACTGGCCAAGAATGGCCATGATGCCACCGGCGCGGTGAACGTCTTCCATGTGAACGTCTTGCTTGGCGGGGGCAACCTTGCACAGGCACGGCACGCGGCGGCTGAGTTGGTCGATGTCGTCCTGATCAAAGTCGATGCCGCCTTCATGGGCTGCAGCCAGAATGTGCAGGATGGTGTTGGTCGATCCGCCCATGGCAATATCCAGCGCCATCGCGTTTTCAAACGCCTGCTTGGACGCCACATTGCGCGGCAGAACCGACTCGTCATTCTGTTCGTAGTAGCGCTTGGCGATGTCGACGATCAGATGCCCCGCCTCGACAAACAGGCGCTTGCGGTCGGCGTGGGTGGCAAGGGTCGATCCGTTACCGGGCAGCGACAGGCCGAGTGCTTCGGTCAGGCAGTTCATCGAGTTGGCGGTAAACATGCCGGAACAGGAACCACAGGTCGGGCAGGCCTCTTTCTCAATCGCGTCAACTTCGGCGTCGGTATAGGCGTCATCGGCGGCCACAACCATCGCATCCACCAGATCGAGCGCCAGTTCGCGGCCCTTCACAAAGGCCTTGCCCGCCTCCATCGGCCCGCCGGACACGAACACGCAGGGGATGTTCAGGCGCATCGCGGCCATCAGCATGCCGGGGGTGATCTTGTCGCAGTTCGAGATGCAAACCATCGCATCGGCGCAATGGGCGTTGACCATGTATTCCACCGAATCCGCGATCAACTCGCGCGAGGGCAGCGAATAGAGCATCCCGTCATGGCCCATCGCAATGCCGTCATCCACGGCGATGGTGTTGAATTCCTTGGCGACACCGCCCGCCGCCTCGACCTCGCGCGCGACCATCTGGCCAAGGTCTTTCAGGTGGACGTGGCCGGGAACGAACTGGGTGAACGAGTTGACGATGGCGATGATCGGCTTGCCGAAATCGCTGTCCTTCATCCCCGTGGCCCGCCAAAGGCCGCGCGCACCGGCCATGTTGCGGCCGTGGGTCGTGGTTCTAGAGCGGTATGCGGGCATGATGCGTTCCTTGTTTGGGGCAGAGTCGGGCTTTGATGCAGCGCATATGACATGGCCTGTGTCGCGGTCTGGATCAAGAGTGCAAACGGCCCCGCGCGAAGGATTGATGGATGGCGAAGGGCGGGCTATGGCTTACTATAACGTTATAGTAGACCGAATCCCCGCCGCTCGAAAGGCCAAGCCATGACCGAAGACCGCATCACCGCCCTTGTGGACCAGATGACGCTGGAGGAGCAGGTCTCGATCCTGTCAGGCGCGGATTTCTGGTCGCTGCCTGCGGTGGAGCGTTTGGGGATTGGCAAGCTGCGGGTGACGGACGGCCCGAACGGCGCACGCGGGGGTGGATCGCTGATCGGCGGGGTAAGGTCGGCCAGCTTTCCGGTAGGGATTGCTTTGGGGGCGACGTGGAACCCCGATCTGCTGGCGGAAATCGGTGCCGCCTTGGCGGATGAGGTGAAATCCAAGGGCGCGCATGTGCTGCTGGCCCCTACCGTCAACATCCATCGGTCGGTCACCAATGGCCGGAATTTCGAGTGCTATTCGGAAGACCCCGAACTGACGGCAGCACTGGCGGTGGCCTATATTCGCGGGCTGCAAGGCCAAGGCGTCAGCGCCACGATCAAGCATTATGCCGGCAATGAAAGCGAGATCGAGAGGACCACGATCAGCTCGAACATCGACGAACGCGCGCTGCGCGAGATTTACCTGCGCCCGTTCGAAGCTGCGGTGAAAGAGGCGGGCGTCTGGGGGATCATGTCCTCTTACAACAAGCTGAACGGCACCTATGCGGCGGAAAACCACTGGCTGCTGACCGAGGTGCTGCGCGGCGACTGGGGCTATGATGGCATTGTGATGTCGGACTGGTTCGGCTCGCGCAGCACCGCCCCCACGGTGAATGGCGGGCTTGATCTTGAGATGCCGGGCCCGACTCGGGATCGCGGGGCGAAACTTGTCGCGGCGGTGCAGGCGGGCGAGGTGTCGCGCGAAACCGTGCGGCTGCGGGCGCTGAACATGCTGCGGCTGATGGCGCGGGTCGGGTCGCTAGACGATCACCGCCCGCATGTGGAACGCGCCGATGACCGCCGCGAACACCGCGCCCTGATCCGGCGCGCGGGTGCCGAGGCTGCGGTGTTGTTGAAGAATGACGGGCTGCTGCCCTTGTCCGCCCCTAAGGGCAAGATTGCTGTGATTGGTCCCAACGCGAAAATCGCGCAGATCATGGGGGGAGGCTCGGCCCAGTTGAACCCGCATTACGCTGTCAGCCCGTGGCAGGGCTTGGCTGCGCGGTTGGGCGAAGATGCGCTGACCTACGCGCAAGGCTGCACCAACCATCGCTGGGAGCCGCTTTGGACCGGCGATCTGACGCTTGATTTCTATGGCACCCCGAACCTGACCGGCCCCGTCGTGCATAGCGAACCGATGACCGAGGCCGCGACGTTCTGGATTCCGCCCTTTGGCGGCGACAAGGTGGACCCCTCCAATTTCTCGGCCCGTATCCGTGGCAGCTATACGCCGCAGGTCAGCGGGGTGCATCGCTTTGGCATCTATTCGGCAGGCTTTTCGCGGATGTTTGTCGATGGCCTTCTGGTGGCCGATGCGTGGTCGGGCTGGAAAAAGGGCCGCACCGTATTCGAGGAAGGCTGTGACGAGGTGGTGGGCGAAGCCGATCTGACCGCAGGCACCGCGCATGACATCGTGATCGAGTTTGGCGTGCGGACTTCGGACAATCTGGTGCTGTCGGCGCTGCGTGCTGGCATTGCGCGCCCGTTGGGCGATGCAGATATTGCCGAGGCCGCGCGGGTGGCGGCGGCTGCCGAAACGGCGGTGGTGTTTGTGGGCCGTTCGGGTGAGTGGGATACCGAAGGCAGCGACCTTGAGGGTATCGGATTGCCAGGGCGTCAGGATGAGTTGGTCGCGGCGGTGCTGGCCGCCAACCCGCGCACGGTGGTCGTGCTGCAAACCGGCGGGCCGGTGGAACTGCCGTGGATGGCAGATGCACCTGCAATCTTGCAGGCTTGGTATCCGGGTCAGGAGTGCGGCAATGCGATTGCCGATGTGCTGTTTGGCGATGCCGAACCCTCTGGCCGTCTGCCGCAAACCTTCCCGAAACGCTGGGAGGACAACCCCACCCGCAGCCAAGACCCCGAGGTTTATCCGGGCCTGAATGGGCATGTCCGCTATGAGGAAGGGCTTTTCATCGGCTATCGGCATTATGACCGGCAAGGTCTGGAGCCGATGTTTCCCTTCGGGCATGGCCTTGGCTATACCAGCTTTGATCTGACCGATTTGCAGGTGGTGGCGTCGGGCGATGGCGCAAAGCTTTCGGCACGGGTGACGAACACCGGTGCGCGGGCAGGCAGCACGGTGGTGCAGGTCTATGTCGGGGATATTGAGTCGTCGGCGCCGCGACCCGCGCGGGAATTGAAAACATTTTCCAAGATTTTACTGGCCGCAGGCGAAACCCGCGAGATCAGCCTTGACCTGCCCGCCCGCGCCTTTGCCTTCTGGGACGATGCCGCGCGGTGCTGGCGGGTAGAGGCGGGCGCATTCCGCATAGAGGCCGGTTTTTCCGCCGCCGATATTCGCGCTGTGGCAGAGCTGGTTTTGGGTGCCAACACGATGGCACCCTGACCGCAGCCCACGTCAAACGACTCTCTGGACATAACTGTCCAGATGCCGCATTCTGTTCCCGACGGTCTGCGGAGGGATGGCATGAAGGCGCATTACAGGGCGGTTGTGATTGGCGGCGGCGTGGTGGGGGCGTCTGTGCTGTATCACCTTGCGAAATTCGGCTGGAGCGATGTCGCCCTGATCGAACGGGCCGAGTTGACGGCAGGGTCAACATGGCATGCGGCGGCGGGGTTTCATGCGCTGAACGCGGACCCGAATATTGCGGCGCTACAGGATTACACGATCCGGCTTTATCCCGAAATCGAAGCTGAAAGCGGCCAAAGCTGTGGGTTGCACATGACCGGCGGCGTCAGCTTTGCCTCGACCCCGGATCGGTGGGAGTGGCTGCAATCGGCTTGGGCGGTGTTTCAGGCGATCGGGGTGGAAACCTCGCGGCTTGTGACGCCCGAGGAAATCCACGCGATGAATCCGTTGCTGGATATGACCGGCATCAAGGGTGGGTTGCATGATGTGGCCGAAGGGTATCTTGACCCGAACGGCACCACCCACGCCTATGCCAAAGCCGCGCAGAAACGCGGGGCCGATGTGATCCTGCGCAACCGCGTGCTGTCGATTGCGCCGCGCGCGGGCGGTGGCTTTGATCTGATGACCGAACAGGGATCGATCTTTGCTGAAAACGTGGTGAACGCGGGCGGGCTTTGGGCGAAACAGGTCGGGCGGATGGTCGGGCTGGATCTGCCCGTGACGCCGATGGAGCATCATTATCTGGTCACCGAAAGCCTGCCGGAACTGGCCGACCGCCGAGACGAGTTGCCCGTGACAGTCGATCTGGACGGGTTTTCCTATGCGCGGCAGGAACAGAAGGGCTATCTGCTGGGCGTTTACGAACGCAATCCGCGCCATTGGCAGATGGAAGGCGCACCGTGGGATTACGGGATGGAGTTGATCCCCGAAGACATCGACCGCATTGCTCCGGAACTGGAGATCGCCTTTGCCCGCTATCCGTCGCTGCAGCGCGCGGGGATCAAGCGGTGGATCAACGGCGCTTTCACCTTCACGCCCGACGGCAATCCACTGGTGGGGCCTGTGGGGCCGCGTGGCTATTGGGTGGCCTGCGGGGTGATGGCGGGGTTCAGTCAGGGCGGCGGCGTGGGCAAGGCCTTGGCGGAATGGATGATCCACGGCACCCCCGCGCAGGATGTTTACGGCATGGATGTGGCCCGCTATGACGCGTTCCATGCCAACCGCGACTACCTGCGCCAGACCACGGGGCAGTTCTATTCCCGCCGTTTCGTGATGACCTTTCCGAATGAGCAACTGCCCGCCGCGCGCCCGCTGAAAACAGCACCCGCCCATGCCGAGATGACGGCGGCGGGCTGTCGCTGGGGCGTAAGCTGGGGGCTGGAGGTGCCGCTGTATTTTGCGCCCTCGCCGGATTTCGTGGAAACCGGCAGTCTGCGGCGGTCCGAGGCGTTTCCGGTGATCGGTGCGGAATGTCAGGCGGTGCGGCAGGCAGCGGGCCTGCTGGATATTTCCGGTTTCTCGCGGTTCGAGGTTTCGGGTGCGGGGGCTGCGGCGTGGCTGGACAGGCTGCTGGCCTCTTCATTGCCCAAAACGGGCCGCGCGCGTCTGGCTCCGATGTTGGCCGAGGATGGTCGGCTGAAGGGCGATCTGACGGTGTTCAACTGGGGCGACGGCACCTATTGGCTGATGGGGTCGTATTACCTGCGCGCCTTCCATTTGCGCTGGTTTGCCGATCATGCTGCGGCAAATGCTGCGGTGCGCGACATTTCCGATGATGTCGTCGGGTTCTCGATCAACGGGCCGCGCGCCCGTGAGGTGCTGGAACGGCTGGCGGGGCCGGTGGGCTTGCCCCTTATGGGCTGTGCCGAGATGGATGTGGGCATGCTGCGGGCCAAGGTGGCGCGGCTGTCGCTGTCAGGCGAGTTGGCCTATGAGATCAACTGCCCTGCGGCCTTCCACAGCACCTTGCGGCGGCAGATTTTGGCGGCGGGGGCGGATCTTGGACTGCGCGAGATCGGCTTCGCGGCGATGCTTTCGCTGCGGCTTGAGAAAAGCTTTGGCATCTGGAACGCGGAGTATGGCCAGTCCTACACGCCCGCGATGACGGGGCTGGACCGCTGGATTGCGGCGGACAAGGGCGATTTCATCGGGCGCGCGGCCTATCTGGCGGCCCCCCCGCCGGAAAGGCGCATCGTGATGCTGGAAGTAGATGCCACGGATGCGGATTGTTCGGGGTTCGAACCGATCTGGCTGAACGGGCAGAAGGTCGGCTTTACCACTTCGGGCGGCTATGGCCACAGCCTGAAACGCAGTTTTGCGTTGGGGCAGGTGCGATCTGATCTGGCGGTGGCCGGGACGGAACTGGGCGTACATGTGGTGGGGCAACTGCGGAAAGCTGTGGTGATCGAGATGTCACCCTATGATCCAGACGGCGAAAGGATGCGGGCATGAGCGCGCCAGAACAGGGGCGTCGCGGCGGGCGGCGGGGCAATCAGGATCGGGGTGGGGCCAACCCTGCGCTGCATGCGGCCTATATAAATCTGAAAAATCCTTTCACGCCGCAGCAGGGTTTCTCGGATGACCAGATTGCAGCAATGCATGACACCGCTTTGCGCGTGCTGGAAGAGTTGGGCATTCGCGTGTTGCTGGACGAAGGCCGCGCGATTTTCCGGACAGGCGGGGCCTTGGTGGATGAAGACAGCCAGATGGTCCGCATTGGCCGCGATATGGTTGAGGCAGCTTTGGCAAGCGCCCCGCGCAGCATCCGTCTGCGCGCCGCCAACCCTGCCCGCGAACAGGATTTCGCAGCAGGATCAACGCTGTTCATGGCGGGCGCAGGCTGTCCGAACGTCTTTGACGCCACGCGGGGCCGTCGTCCGGGATCGAAGCGCGACTATATCGAGACATTGCGGTTGCAGCAGTCGTTCGACGTGATCCACATGCACGGGCCATCGGCAGAGCCGCAGGATGTGGCGGTGAACCTGCGGCATTACACGCTGATGGAGGAACAGCTTTCCAACTGCGACAAACCGCTGTTCGTCTATGCACGCGGGCGCGGGCAGGTGGATGAGGCATTCCAGATGATCCGGCTGGCTTACGGTCTGGACGAGGACAGTTTTCTGAACAACGTCTGGGCGACCACGGTGATCAACACCAACTCGCCGCGTCAGTTGGATATTCCGATGACGCGCGGGATCATCGACTTTGCCCGCGCGGGGCAGCTGACGCTGATCACGCCGTTTTGTCTGGCGGGGGCGATGGCCCCGATCACGGTTTCCGGCGCGTTGGTTCTGCAACATGCCGAGGCGCTGGCGGGCATCACCCTTGCACAACTGGCGCGTCCCGGCGCGCCGGTGGCCTATGGCGGGTTTTCGTCGAATGTGGATATGAAATCCGGCTCTCCGGCCTTTGGCACGCCGGAACATATCCGCGCCAATCTGGGGTCCGGGCAGTTGGCGCGGCACATCGGGCTGCCGTGGCGGTCGGCGACGGGGGCTGCGGCGAATACGGCGGACGCGCAGGGTGCCACCGAAACCGTGATGGCCCTATGGGGGGCGATGCTGGCGCAGGCGACGGTGACGGTGCATGCAGCAGGCTGGCTGGAGGGTGGCCTGACCTTTGGCTACGAGAAATTCATTCTGGACATCGAGGCGCTGCAAACCATTGCGGAACTGTGCCGCCCTGCCCCTGCCGATATGGCCGCCCTTGCCTTTGACGCCATTGCCGAGGTGCAACCGGGCGGGCATTTCTTTGCCTCCGCGCACACGATGGAACGCTATCAGACCGCCTTTTACACGCCGTTGGTAGCCGATCTGTCCAACCACGGTGCATGGACCGAGGCTGGTGCCTTGCGCGCAGATCAACGGGCAACGACGGTTTGGCAAAACACACTTGCCAGTTTTGCGCCACCTGCTGCTTGTGACGGGGTGCGGGATCGGCTTATCGATTGGGTGGCACAGCGCAGCGCAGAAGGCGGTGTCGCCCCCGAGGAATAGGCATGACATCTGACCCGATCAGCACAACGCGCGAAGACTGGCTGGCCGCAGCCTTGCAGATTCTGATCGAAGAAGGCGCGTCGGCAGTCAAGGTGCTGACGCTGGCGCAGCGGTTGGGGGGATCACGTTCCAGCTTTTACTGGTTCTTCAAGGATCGGGATGCCCTGCTTGCTGCTTTGCTGGAGTATTGGAGCGCGCGTAACACCAAGGCCATCACCGACAGGGCCAGCAAGCCTGCGGCTTCGGTCTCGCAGGCGGTGCTGCATGTGTTCGAATGCTGGGCTGATCCGGCCCTGTTCGATGCCAAGCTGGATTTCGCCGTGCGCGAATGGGCGCGGCGTGCGCCGGACATCCGCGAGGCGGTTCATCGCGCCGACGCAGAGCGGTTGTCGGCGCTGTCCGCGATGTTCGCCCGCTTTTGCCCTGATCCGAAAGAGGCCATCGTGCGCGCCCGAACGCTGTATTTCATGCAGATCGGCTACTACGCGCTGGACGTGCAAGAAACCAACGCCCAACGCGGCGCGCTGCTGGAACACTATGTCGAGGTGTTCTCGGGCGAGCAGCCTTCGGCCCCTGACCTGCATTGGTTCATGCAAATCATAGACAAGGCCCATCCGGAAGGTGCAACACAGGTAGGGTAGCACAGCAAGGGTTCGCAGAATGACCAAGGTTTCCCCCAGTTTGCGGCTGCGCGTGGTGTTCGGGCCGGGCGTGATGCTGGGTCCGGGCAAGGCCGAACTGCTGGAGATGATCCACGAAACCGGATCAATCGCAGCGGCGGGGCGGCGCATGAACATGAGCTACAAGCGGGCATGGATGCTGGTCGAAACCATGAATGCCACCTTCCGCGCGCCGGTGGTCGAGGGGTCGCGCGGCGGCAGCAAGGGCGGTGGCGCGGTTGTGACCGAAACCGGAATCGCCGTTCTGGCGGCCTATCGCGCGCTTGAGGCGCATCTGGCCACGGCAGGCAAGGTCGAGATTGATCAACTGACCGCGCTGCTTGGGGATATTCCCGAGGGGAAATAACGGTTGACCCGACACAGCCAAGCGATATGTTTCAAGAAACATTTCGATAAGGGTCAAGATATGCTGCTTTCCCGTCGTCTGCTGTGCAGCCTTGTGCTTGCGCTGACCCCGCTTGCGGCCCTTGGCCAAACCGACACGCCGATCATCGCTGCGGCGTCGGACCTGAAATTCGCCGCCACTGAAATTGCAGCGGCTTTCAAGACCGAAACCGGCATGGAGGTCACGCTTGTCTTCGGCTCCACCGGCAACTTTGCGACCCAGATCAGAGAGGGCGCGCCGTTTCAGATGTTCATGGCGGCGGATGAAACCTATGTGGCCGAGCTTGCCGCCGAAGGGCTGACCCGCGATGCGGGCGCGCTTTATGCCGAGGGGCGGATCGTGATGATCGTGCCGAAAGGGTCCGGCATGCTGGCAGATGGGTCGCTGGAAAGCCTGCGAGCGGCACTGGCGGCGGGTGGCGTTACGCATTTTGCCATCGCCAACCCCGACCACGCCCCTTACGGGTTGCGCGCGCGTGAGGCGTTGCAGCACGCCGGCCTGTGGGAGGCGCTGGGGCCAAAGCTGGTGCTGGGCGAGAATGTATCACAGGCGGCGCAATTTGCCACGTCGGGCGACGCGCAGGGCGGCATCATCGCCTATTCCCTTGCGCTTGCCCCCGAGGTTTCGGCTTTGGGCGACTATGCCCTGATCCCCGCCGCATGGCACAGCCCGTTGCAGCAACGCATGGTGCTGCTGAAATCGGCAGGTCCGGTGGCCGAAGCGTTTTATGCCTATATGAATTCTGACCCTGCGCGTGCGATCATGGAGAGATACGGCTTCGCTTTGCCGCAATGAGGGGTTGATGGACTGGGTTTCACTGTTGCTGTCGCTGCGTTTGGCAGGCTGGACCGTGGCGATCCTGCTGCCTGTCGCGGTCTTTGCGGGCCGCTTTCTGGCCTATCGCAGCTTTGCCGGCAAAGGGCTGGTCGAGGCGCTGGTGATGCTGCCTTTGGTGCTGCCACCCACGGTTCTGGGGTTTTACCTGCTGGTCAGCCTTGGCGCGCGATCCCCCATCGGGCAGGGCTGGCAGGCGCTGTTTGGTGGACCCTTGGTGTTCACCTTTCCGGGGCTGCTGATTGCTTCGGTGATTTTCAACCTGCCATTTGCGATCCAGCCCTCCCAACGCGGGTTTGAATCGATTCCGGTTGCGCTGCGCGAGGCGGCGGCCTGTTGTGGCATGTCTCCGCTGCGCGCATTGTGGCGAGTGGAGCTGCCTTTGGCCTGGCCGGGGCTGATGACGGCGATGGCGCTGACCTTTGCCCATACGCTGGGCGAGTTTGGCATCGTGCTGATGGTGGGCGGATCGATTCCCGGCCAGACCAAGACCATCGCCATTTCGATCTATGACAAGGTGCAGGGCTTTGACATGACGGGGGCGGCGGTGATGTCCGCGACCCTGCTGGCGATTTCTTTGGTTACGATCTGGCTGACCTTCTGGCTGTCGGCGCGGCTGGGCAGAAGGCTGTCCTGATGGCGCTTGAGGTGATGGCACAGGCCGAAGGGCCGATCCCGCTGAACGTGGCGTTCCGGGTGGAGCCGGGCGAGTTGGTGGCGCTGGTCGGTCCCTCCGGTTCCGGCAAATCAACGCTGCTGCGGACAATAGCGGGACTGTGGACACCGCAGGCGGCGCGGGTCACGGTGGGCGGGTCGGTCTGGCTGGACAGCGCAGCCGGGATCAACCTGCCACCGCATCAGCGTCATCTGGGGATGGTGTTCCAGTCCTACGCGCTGTTCCCGCATATGACGGCGGCGGCGAATGTGATGGCGGCGATGCCCGCCCGCCCCAAGGCAGAAAACAGGGCCGAGGCGCAGCGGCTTTTGGCGCTGGTCAATCTTGCCAGCTTGGGCGCGCGCTATCCGGCTGAACTGTCGGGCGGCCAACAACAGCGGGTCGCCGTGGCCCGTGCTTTGGCCCGCAACCCGCAAGTGCTGCTGCTGGACGAGCCGTTTTCCGCCGTGGATCGCGCCACGCGGGAAGGGCTTTATGCCGAGATTTCTGCGCTGCGGGGCAGCCTGAACATGCCTGTGGTTCTGGTCACCCATGACATCGCTGAAGCGCAGCTTTTGGCGGATCGGATGGTGGTGATCGAGGCGGGGCAAATGCTGCGCGATGGCACCACCGCCGAAGTGATGTTTGACCCGACGGTGCTGCGCGCGATGGGTATTCGGGACGCCGGATCAGCGCTGCAAGCCCGCATCGCCGCACAGGAAGAGGATGGGCTGACGCGGCTGGAAACCGCTGCGGGGCCGATCTGGCTGCCGCGTGTTGATGGCGCGATAGGAACTGCGGTGCGGGTACGGATCATGGCGCATGAGGTGATCTTGTCGCGCAACCGCCCCGAAGGGCTGTCGGCGCTGAACATCCTGCCCGTCACAGTTCATGCGGTGATGCAGGGCGATGGTCCGGGTGTTCTGGTAGAGTGCCGCGCGGGCGACGCGCCGCTTCTGGTTCGCATCACCCGACGCTCGGCCATAGGGCTGGGGCTTGCGCCCGGCGTGAGCTGTTATGCGATCCTCAAATCCATGTCGGTGGCGCGGGATCAGGTTGGCTTGGCATCCGTGATATAGCCTTGGCCCAAGAGGAAACCCGGCCCCTTTTGCAGGGGCCGGGTCGGTGCCGTGATCTGAAGATCAGCGCTGGTTCTGGCCCATGCGGGCAAAGGCTGCCGGATCGCCCGACCGCAACCGGCTGGCCATCATATAGCCAATGAGGCCACCCAGAGGGATCAGGCAGGGCAGCACGATGCCCAAGATTCCGCCTGTGGTGCCGGTCAGATCGCCAAAGTTCAGGAAGACATAAACGAACAGCACCACCATGATGGCGCCCGACAGGACCGGCAGGATCAGGCTTGCCAGTATGCCGACATTCGTTTGGGTCTTGCGGAAGAAGGCCACCACCGAAAGTGCGGTGATCGACATCATCCCCAGCACACCCAGAACGCCGATCTGGCTGATCCATGTGAACATGTTCAGGATCGGGTCCAGCCCTGCCAGCGCAAAGACCGCGATAGCGATCACCGACATGATGGTTTGCACGACCGATCCGACATGCGGGCTTTGGTGTTCGGCATGGGTATTGCCAAAAGCAGAGGGCAGCAGCCGTTCACGACCGGCAACATAGCTGTAGCGGGCGATGTAGTTGTGGAAGGCACTCAGCGCCGCAAACAGGCTGGATACCAGCAACAGGCCCGCAATCATGGCAACCGTGCCGCCGACATATTGCCCCGCCAGTTCAAAGAAATAGCTGGTCGGATCGGCCAGCCCGCCAACGGTTTCCTGCAACTTGTCCGTGCCGACGGCAACCACCATCAGCCATGTGGTGAACACGAAGAACAGCCCGATCATCAGGACCGAGATATAGGTCGCGCGCGGGATGGTCTTTTCGGGGTCGCGCGCCTCTTCGGCATAGATCGTGGTGGCCTCGAACCCGATGAACGAACCAAGGCAGAACAGGATCGACGCCGAAAGCGAACCGCTGGTGATGGCCTCATAGTTGAAGAAGTCAAAGGACAGGCCTTGCGGGCCGCCGTTGCCAAGGATGGCGAAATCGACGATCAGCACGATCAGGTATTCAAGACCCACCAGCAGGATCATCACCTTGGCCGACAGATCGACCTGCCGATAGCCCAGCACGGCCACCAGCGCCGTGGCGATCAGGCTATAGGCCCACCACGGCAGGTTGATGCCCATTGATCCGAACACCCCTGCCGACACGCCGCCCAGCAGGCCCAGCAGACCGAACTGCATGGCATTGTAAGAGAACAGCGCCATCATCGACACTGCACCGCCCATGCGCCCGCCCAAACCGCGCGCGGCATAGGCATAAAAGGCGCCCGCGTTGCTGACATGGCGCGACATGGCGACATAGCCGACCGAAAAGGCCAGCATCACGAGTGTCATAAAGAGGAATGTCGCAGGCATCCCCGCGCCGTTGCCGATCAGAAAGGCAATCGGCACCGCCCCCGCCACCCCTGTCAGCGGAGCCGCCGCCGAGACGACCATGAAGGTCACGGCAATCAGCCCCAGTGAATTCTTGCGGAGCTGGTTTGCCCCTTTGTCCGGTCTTTCTGTCATTTGCGTTCCCTGTTCACTGATATGCGCCGGTCTTTGCCGGCTTTGGTTTTCCGCCCGTAACGGGTCGGATTTCGGGGATCTCCCCTAAAACTGCACCGCCCGCCGATAGGCGCGCTGGCCATAGAGCAAGGCGGCCGGTTGGTCCGACAGCCACACCGATGTCACTTTGCCCACGATGATGTAGTGGGTTTCCCACAGCAAGGCCGTTGCAAGGCGACATTCGAAATTTGCGGTGGCCCCCGCCAGAACGGGCTGACCTTCTGGGCCGGCATGCCAGTCGGCCTGTTCGAACCGCGCGGGCGCATCCGCCTTGGCGCGGCCTGCGAATAGATCGGACAGCGCCTGCTGGTCTTCGTGCAAAAGGTTGGCACAAAAGGCGCGGTTCTTCAGGATCGCCGTGGCGGCTGGGCTAAGGTGATGGATGCAGGCCAAAAGGGACGGCGCATCGCCATCCGCCGAGACGGATGTCAGCGATGAGATGGTCACCCCGAACCGCCCCGCCTCGCCATCGGTCGTTGCCACGGCCACAAAGGTGGCGGCGCGGCTCATGCCTTCCAGAAAGCGGTTTCGCAGGTCTTGCATGGCGGTCATCCCAGATCGAAAAAGCGTTCCAGTTCCACATCGGGAACCTTCTTGCGGAATTCGTTGTATTGGCTTTCACGGGTCGAGCTGAACGCCTCGACAAAGCGGGGGCCAAGCCAGTCTTTCGCAAAATCCGATCCGCGCAGGCGGTCGATGGCCTCGGGCATGGAACGGGCGAAATCGCGCGGCGGAGTTTGGGAATAGCCGTTGCCAAGGGTTTCGTCATCCGGCTCGATCTGTTCGATAATGCCTGCGACCCCTGCGGCAATGGTCGCCGCGGCGGTCAGGTAGGGGTTCGTGTCCGCCCCCGGCAGCCGGTTTTCCACCCGCAAAGACCCCGCATCATGGCCAACAAGCCGGAAGCAGGTGGTGCGGTTTTCATAGCCCCACGTCAGACCGGGCGGCGCAAAGGTGCCGGGCGCAAAGCGGCGGTAGGAATTGACTGTGGGCTGGCACAGCAGGGTCAGATCACCGATATAGCGCTGCAAGCCGCCCAGAAAATACCGGAAGGTCTGCGAGACGTTGTTCTTCTGCGACGGGTCGAAGAACACCGATTTGCCCGCCTTGTCCTTCAAGGACACATGCACATGGATCGACTGGCTGTCAGCGTGTTCGGTCCAGCGCGGCATGAAGGTGACGCATTTGCCTTGCCGCTGCGCCAGTGCGCGCAGGAAGTTCTTCAGCAGCACCAACTGGTCGGCAGGCTCCAGCCCCTCACCCGCCGCGATGCAGGCCTCAAGGAAACCGCCGCCGATTTCCTCGTGCATCTTGGCTAGATTGATTTTCAGCGGGATGCACATTTCGGCAACCGCCTCATACCATTCGGTTTGCTGCACCTGATACAGCACCAGATCGTGACTGTTGTGCTGCGTCGCGGTTTTCAGGTTGCGATAGCCCTTGGCGCGCGCGCTTTCGGGGGTTTCGTCGAACAAGGTATATTCCAGCTCCATCCCGTATTTCGGCACCAGCCCCGCCGCATCGGCCCGCGCCAGCACCCGTTTCAGGATGGAACGCGGGCAAAACTCGGAGGTAGCGCCGGAATAGTTCGACAGCACCAGCATGTCATACCCCGGTTTCGACCACGGCAGACGCCGCACCGTTGCAGGGTCCAGCAGCAAGGGATCGTCATGGAAATCGGAATCGCCATCCGACACGCCGGGGATCACCTGCACCACATCGGTCGGGTCAAGCGCCAGCGTCACGGGGGCCATGCCCATGCCGTTGCGGGCAATGCCTTTCAGGCTGCCGGTGGACACCATCTGCCCGCGCAAAAGCCCGTTGGTATCGGTCATCGCCACGGTGGCAAAACGGGCGGCCGGATCGGCGATATAGTCGTCAAGGGTCATGGTTCACCTGTTGGCATGGGATGGGCGCTTAGAAGCGTCTCTAATGTGGCAAGGTCTGTGGCGGGATCGGTCGCATAGGCTTTCAAGAAAACCCGCAGACCGTTGTTAATATAGCGGGCCAGAACGTCCTGCCCGAGATCGAGATCAGGCTGATACAGCGCCTGCGTTCTGGGGGCCGACAGGATCAGGCCCCAGAGATCCTGCGCGGCCAGTTCGGCATCATCAAAGGCCAGCCGCCCTGCGCTGCGCTGTTGGTCAAGATAGGCCATAATGCCCTTCAGCAACCGGTCCGGTCCCGAAGTCTGATAGGCCCGACCGATTTCGGGAAAGCGCTGCACCTCGCCGATGATCAGGCGGGCCAGTGACAGCAGATCTGGCCGCATCACGGTGCGCGCGTAATCCCATGCGAAGGCATGCAGATCGTGAACCATGCCATCAGCCGAGGGGTGTTCGAAAACGTCCAGCATCTGATCGCGCTTTTGCAGCATCATCGCCGAGAAAAGTTGATCCTTCGACTCGAAGTATTGGTAAAGCGTCGGCTTTGTCAGGCCCGCCGCTGCGGCAAGCCCGTCCATCGTGGCACCGGAATAGCCGGTTTCGGAAAACACCTTTAGCGCCGCGTCGAGAATCCGCCGCTCTTTCGCAATCCGGTTTTGCTGGCGGCGGGGCAGACCGGTCATTGTGGTAACCTGCGAAGGAAGTCGATCAGAGTGCGGCTGTAGGCTTCGGGCTGTTCGACGTTGCAGACGTGGCCTGCATCCGCGATCACCTCGAAGCGCACGTCGGGCTGCGGGGCGCTGTCCCAGATCCGGCCCGCCACGCTGCGGATTTCGGCGGGTGGCGCAAGGCGGTCATGCTGGCCTGTCATCATCAGAACCGGCATGGTCAGGCGGGCAAAATCGAACCGCTCCAGCGGGTTGGTAAAGCAGACCAAGGCATCGCGGTAGGTGCTGGCGGAAATGGCCGCCATTGATGCCAATAAAGCCTGTCGCGTGGCCTCGGTTGCATTCGGCCCTGCCAGAACCTTGACAACGGCGGGCGCGAAATCGGCCGGAACCTGCCCTGCGTTCAAGGGAACCTCGCGGCTGACACGGAAAGCCTCGCGTTCATCCGGTCCTGCCTCGGACATGCCGGTACAACCACCCGACAGCACCAGACCGGCCAGCATTTCAGGGTGCCGCATGGCAAAGGATGTGGCGATCCAAGACCCGTAAGACAGCCCGCACAGCACCAGCTTGCGCGCGCCCAGCACATCGCGGAGGCGCAGAATATCCTCGCAATAGTCATCCACTGTAGACTGACGCGCGCCCAAGGAACTGCCGCCATAGCCCCGCAGATCCAGCGCCGCCGCCCGCATCACCGACCCGACTGCGCCCAGTTGCTGCGCCCAATTGCTGCGGCCGCCGCCGATACCGTGCAGGAACAGGCACAGCGTGTCTTGCCCCAGATCGGGCGTCACCGACAGGGCAAGCCGTGGCAGATCGTCGATGGTCAGCGATTTAAGGGCAACCGGCACAGGCATGTCTTGCGCCGGAGCGGCCTGAACGACAGCTTTGCCAAGCGCAGCAATGCCATCATTGAAAATACTTTTCGTTCCATTGCAGACCTGCGCCACCCGCGTAGCAGGGCCGTGGACAGTCGCTGTCCAAGTAATCGCGCTGCCCCCGTCTTCCGCCGGTGAAACCGTCATGCGGGCATTGTAGGACTCGATCCCCGCGATGCCCTGCAGATGGCGGTAGGCCAGCGTGCGGTCGCTGTCGCTGAAATAGGTCAGTTGCTCGCGGTAAAGCGTGTCCTCGCCGTGGGTGGTAAAGGCGCGGATCAGCGCGCCTTGCGGGCCATGCTCGGCCTTTGCTGTGGCAATGGCGGGATGCCACGTGCCGCAGAAATCCCGCGCCACCGACCAGACCGCTTCGGGACTGGCCGGCAGGATGCCGTGACAATGGACCTGATCGCGCGCCATAGCCTAGCGCAGCCCCTTCAAGGAACCGGCATCGCCGCGCCACAAGGACGACCGGCCTGCGCCTTCGTCACCGGGGGCTGTGTCGATCTCGTCCATTTCATAAAGCGCCAGAACGCCCAGATAATCCTCCATGATTTCAGAGGTATAGGGCAACATCAGTGCGCCGCAGCGGCTGTCGCGATACATCCGCTCCAGCGGCAGGGATTTAAGCATCGACTGCCCGCCACAGGTTCGGATCGCAAGCGCGGCCAGTTCCTGCGCGCCCTCCATCACGTTATACTGCGCGGCATACATCCGCATCACCTCGGCCTTGGTCGGGAAGCCTTTCGCCTCGGAGAACGCCTGCCACCACAGCGCGCGGATGTTGGCAAGACGCGTATACATCTTGCCCACGGTGATCCGCTTGGTCGCATACATGCGGCGGTCGATCGGGGGTTGGCCGGGGATCTGGCCCTTGAGGTAATCAACGGTGAAGTCATAAGCCCCTTGCGCGACCCCCATATAGGTGGGCGACAGGGTGGCCATCATATGCGGGTAGTTCGGCAGGGTTTTGCCAAAAATGCCGCGCGGCATCAGCATGTCTTCTTCGGTGACAAAGACGTCCTTAAGGATCAGATCGCGCGAGTTGGTGCCGCGCATCCCCAGCGGGTCCCAGTCGCCCTTGACAGTCAGGCCCGCCGCGTCTTTGTGAACCACAAACAGCACGGTGTCCTCGTGGCGGGGCTCGACGCCTTCGAACACCTCTGTGCAAACGATGGTGTAGTAATCGCAATAGCCCGCAAGGCTGGCGAATTTCTTGAAGCCGCTGATCTTCCAGCCGCCCTCAACCTTGCGGCATTGGGTCTGGTTTGGCTTTGACGTCCAGTTCTGACCACCTTCGGAAATCGGCTGCGAATAGATCGCGCGCTCGGCAATGGCGCGGCGGAACTGGCGTTCGCGCAGCGGGGCAAAGGCAGCGCGCTCGGCATCGGTCAGGTTCGGCATTTCGAACATGAAGCGCGACCATGCCATCGACGAATTGTGCATGTTGAAGGTCAGCGCGGTCGCGCCGCAGTATTTGGCAATCTCGGCCCCGACCATGGCATATTCGAACATGGAAAAGCCCAAGCCGCCAAATTCGACAGGGATGCACAGGCCAAGAAAGCCCTCGTCCGCCAGATCGCGGTAGTTTTCGACGGGGAAAGACGCATCAATGTCGATCTGGGCCGAGCGTGGGGCAAAGCGTTCGCGGCCCAATTCGTTCACGCGGCGCAGCTTTTCCACCACTTCGGGGCGGATGCGGGACAGGTCGTAATAGTCGGCGATATCGCTCATGTCAGTCTCCCTGCGGGCGCGTTACAGCGCCAGATCTCCTTGAAGGACGCCGTTTTGCACGACGACCTGACCATCCAGTGCGATGGTGCAATTCCGCATCGGCAGGTCGAAATGACCCAGCGTGTAGCGGCCGGCATATTGGTTGGCGCCCGTGGACCACAGGAAGGAACCTGCCAAGGCGCGGAACTCGACCGCCTGCATGTCGCGCTTGTCATACATCGCGGCGCTGACCCATTTGGCACCGGGGTTCATGCCCCAGCCGACGTGGCTTAGGCCAAAGGCGTTGCGGTCTTCCCATGCGTCCATGTATTCGCGCAGGTGCAGCGCATCAATGCCGTCGCCTTTGATGGAGGTCACGAAATCGTCCTGAATGGTGAAATCGATCTGGCTGGTCAGAGTGGTCTTGAACGTCAGGTTCATATCGCCCACGCCCATCACGATCCGCCCGTTGACTGCATTCTTGCCGGGGAATGCAAGGCACAGCCCGCCCGGCCAATGCGCCACAGATCCCGGCGTGGTGCCGAAACCTGCTGTTCCGCCACAAGGCGCGCCGCGCAGATCAATAGTCAGATCGGTGCCAAGCGCCGAAGTGACCCGCATTTCAGACGCCTCGCGCAGCATCTGGATGCCAAGCTGCACTTTCGGGCCGTGTTCAGCCTTGGGTTCGGTGCGTTCCAGAATCTCGGGGTGTTCATTGGTGATGACCAGAAGGCGGGCGCGGCCTGCCTCTTCGATTTCGGGCCATTCGGGGGCGTGGATCAGCCCTTCGACGGTGCAATCGACCACAACGTCAACCAGCTTCAGTGCCTCGATCACCGCGCGGTTTTGTTGGATCGCCCATGAGGTGCCGGTGGATTTCACCGGAACCGGCGCGGTTTGCGGCGGGGTCGGCATCTGGATCATGCAGAACTCGGCCCCCAGATCATACAGCGCCAGCTCCGACAGATGCACCAGAACCGGACGCGACTGGGTTTCCGAGATCAGCGCCACTTGCGTTCCTTTGCCGATGCCGTTCAGCGCGAACACCCGCCGGAACGCCGCCAGCCATTTGCCCTCGATCCGTTCCTGCAGCATCGCTTCCTCCAGTTTTCCGTTGACGATTCGTCGCCGGTATATTTCTTTACTCTTAAGTTAAGTTTTTCGTCTGGACGTACGTCTGTCAACATTATTTTCGAAAATAATGAACCTTGCGAAAAACTAGAGGGTATCGGCCTGCAGCTTCGCCCATGTCGGGCGATCAAGGCTGAAGGTGTCATGTGTGCGGATGTAATCGCTGCCAAAAGACCGCGCGACCAGATCCAGCGCATCGGTCAACACATGGCCACGCGCCGCATCCTTTACAAAGCGGTCGTCGATATGAACGGCCAGAACGCGGCCAATGACGACGGTTTGCTGTGGCCCTGTCACCACCGATGACAGCGACACACATTCAAACGCCACAGGGCTTTCGGCAATGCGGGGCGGAGCGATATGGGTGGAAGGCAGGGTTTCCAAGCCCGCCAGCGCCAACTCATCTACCCCGCGCGGGGCGTCAACGGCGGTCAGGTTCATCGCGGCCACCAGCCGTTCCGGCACCAGATTAATGACGAACTCACCCGTGTCCAGAATGTTGCGGGCAGTGTCCTTGAAGCCCCGTTCAGGATCGGCCAGCAGGCCAAGCGCGATGGTGGGCGGGGCCGATCCCATCACATTGAAAAAGCTGTAGGGCGCGGCGTTGACCTGCCCTTGTTGGTCCTTGGTCACCACCCAAGCAATCGGGCGCGGCACCACTGTGGCGGCCAGAAGCTTGTAGGCGATGGCGGTGCCTACCTTGTCCAGATCAAAGCGCATCAGACCTCGCGCACGGCTGTTTTCGGTTTGGTATCCACGGCAAGCTGGAACACATCGGGCCGCCCGTAATGGCCTGTCACATCGAAATCGAACTTGGCGCGCATCACCTCATCAGGGTCTATGCTGGCATAAAGGATGGTCTCGCCGCTGAAATCAGGGCCAGCCAATACGCGGCCCAAAGGCCCGATGATCGCTGATCCGCCGCGCATCATCACGGTGTCAGGATCGTTCCCCAGCGCGCTTTCATGCTCTGCGCCATAGGCCGCGCGGGTGATGTGCTGGCAGGCGGTCAGAACGAAACAGCGGCCCTCCAGCGCGATATGCTGCATGGTGGCAAGCCATGTATCACGGTCATCTGCGGTCGGCGCGCAGTAAAGCGTAACGCCTTGGTGATACATATGCATCCGCAGCGCGGGCATATAGTTTTCCCAGCAGATCACCGCGCCGATGGTGCCAAAGTCGGTCTGGAACACCGGCATGGTAGAGCCATCTCCAAAGCCCCAGATCAGGCGTTCGCCCGCCGTGGGCATGAGCTTGCGATGCTTGCCGACCAGCCCCTTGGCGCCGTCAAAGTAAAGCACAGTGCAATACAGGGTAGCGCCATCACGTTCGATCACGCCCACCACAGCGAAAGCGCCGGTTTCGGCGGTCGCCTCGGCCAGAAGCGCAACCTCTGGCCCGTCCAGATCAATGGCCGCAGCGTGGTAGCGGGCAAAGGCGGCGCGGCCTTCGGGTTTGCGCATCCCGATGGGCGCGCCAAAGCTGGCACCCTTGGGATAGCCGCCGATCAACGCCTCGGGGAATACCACCAGCCGCGCGCCACTGGCGGCGGCCTGCCGCATAGAGGCGGCAGCCTTTTGCGCGGTGGCCAGCGGATCATCGGGAAGTGCCGCGATCTGGGCAACGGCAACGATGTAAGTCATGCAGGCGGTCCTTTCGTGGCGAAGGCAGGGGGCCAGCCCCCTGACCACATTGGCAAGCCAATGTGGCTTACCCCCGGAGTATTTGGGCCAAGATGAATTCAGTCCGGAGTCGCATTGACGACAGGATGACGGATTGTGCCGATGCCTTCAACGCTGGCGACAACGACATCGCCCGGCCACATCCATTCCTGCGGGGTGCGTCCCGCGCCCACGCCTTCGGGGGTGCCAGAGGCGATGATGTCACCCGGTTCCAGCGTGATGCCAGACGAGATGTCGGAGATCAGCGTATCTACCTTGAACAGCATGTGCCGCGTGTTTGATCGCTGCTTTTCGACGCCGTTCACCGTCAGCCAAAGGTCCAGCACTTGGGGGTCGGGGATTTCGTCGGCGGTGACGATGCAGGGACCAAAGGGCGCATAGGTGTCTTGGCCCTTGGAAAAGATCCACTGACCCGCGCGGCGGTTGTCACGGGCCGATACGTCGATCATCACGGAATAGCCGAACACATGCGCCAGCGCGGTTTCGCGGGTGACGCGGCGGGCGGTGGTGCCGATGATCACGGCCAGTTCCACCTCCCAATCAAGCTGTTGGGTGATCTTGGCGTTATGCTCGATCCCCTGCCCCGGCCCGATCACGGTTGTTGGCGGTTTCGAGAAGATCACCGGCTGTTTCGGCAGGTCTTTCGAAGTGTCCAGCGACGCCGCACTTTCGGCGACGTGTTCGACATAGTTCAACCCGATGCCGAAGATATTCTTGCGCGGACGCGGGATCGGGGCCAGCAAGGTCACATTCGCCAAAGCCGTTGCAGAACCGGGCGCGAAATCACCGTCGGCCTCATCCAGACAGGCGCGCAGCAGGGCAAGGCCGGGGCGGCCCGCGTCGATCAGGCCCAGCATGGTGTCGGGCAACACCTCGCCCATGCTGTCGGCCAAGGCGGCGACATCGACAACCAGATCATCCAGCAGCACGCCAAGACGGGCGGCACCCTCGACATGGGCGCGGTAGGTCACAAGTTTCATCGGATTTCCTCACAAGATCGGCTGATAGCCGCCGTTTTCACCAAAGGCCTGTTCGCGATACAGGCCCAGCGCCCGCATCACGGGCGTATCTGACAGACAGAACAGGCAGGCATCTTCGCCCGCCTGATCGTTGACATGTTCATGCCAAGCCCATGACGGCACACAGAAGATATCGCGTTCCTGCCAGTCGAACCGCTTGCCGTTGATGATGGAATGGCCCTTGCCCTTGGCGACATGGTAAAGATAGCTGCCGGTATGGCGATGCGCCTTGGTGTGTTCGCCTGCGCGCAGCATCTGCATGCTGGCCCCCAGCGTCTGCATCACCGGACCGTTCGTCACCGGGTTCACATATTCCATCATCACCCCGTCATAGGGCGAACCATCGGTGCAACCGGCGTATTTGCTTAGCGCGTCATAGGTGGGCAGCCATTCATATTTGAACATCGGGCTGTAGCCTTTGGACCACGCCCCGCCCGAAGGCGTCAGCCCTGCGTTGCCCCATGTCTTGGTCATATCATCCACCGCATAGCCCACGGCCTGCGATAGGTCGGGGTGGACCTCGTAGAAATTGGCCTCCATCGCGTTGACGAAGGGGATGTCCAGACCGTCCTGCCACAGGCAGGTCGTGCCTTCGGCGGCCACGCCATGTTCGTGCCATGTGCCGTTGGGCGTCAGCACAAAATCATTCGCGCCAAGTGTCATCTTGTGGCCATCCACCACCGTGTAGGCGCCGCTGCCTTCCATGATGAAACGGATCGCGCTTGCGGAATGACGGTGGGCGCTGGCCACCTCGCCGGGCTTCATCACTTGCAGGCCTGCATAGATCCAGCCGACCGCAGCCGCCACATCGCTGCGGCCCGGATTGTTCAGATAGATCACCCGCCGCCCCGCCTTTTCCGGCGTCACCAGATCAATCGAGCGCAACACATGGTCGCGCAATTCGCGATAGCGCCAGACCACCGGCACCGACTGGCTTTTCGGCTCCCACGGTTCGATCTTGTTGGCCACGGTCCAAAGCGCGCCAGCACTTAGCTTGTCGAGATCGTTGTAATAGGCCAGCAGTTCGGGCGTATCTTCAACATTGGCGCGGCCTGCGACATCCTCGCGGTGGTTCTCATGGGGTTTTGCCATTGCAACATCCTCCTTGGTTCGCGCCTAGGATGCCGAGGTTCTTTTTCGCAAGCAAGCATGATTTTCGAAAATCTTGGAATTGCCAAGCAATCTGAGGAAAGCCATACTGGGCAAGACAATGAAAGCACGAGCATGACCCTTGCGGAAAAAGCCTATGAGTCCTTGCGCCACGACATCATCCGTGGTGCGTTTCAGGCTGAACAGCCTTTGCGTCTGGCCGATCTGAAAACCCGCTATGACATGGGGTTTTCGCCGCTGCGCGAGGCGCTGAACCGGCTTCAGGCCGAACGGCTGGTGGTGGCCGAGGCCTTGCGCGGCTTTAAGGTGGCGGGGCTTTCGGTGGCGGAATTGCAGGATGCCACCCGCACACGCATCATGATCGAATCGCAGGCGCTGCAAATGGCGATTGCGCGCGGCGATGATGCCTGGGGCGCAAAGATTGTCGGCGCGCTTTATGCCCTGAAGGCGCAGGCGGCGCGAAGCGGGGCTGACAAGGACGTGTGGGAGCTTGAAGCCCGCCACCACGCCTTTCACCGCGCGTTGTTGGAGGCCTGCGGGTCTGACTGGCTGCTGGAGTTTTTCGAACGCCTTTACGCCGCGACCGAGCGGTATCGGATTCCGATTTTGATTGAGTCGGACGTGCCGACGGGGCGCGATATTCAGGCCGAACACACAGCCTTGGCCGAGGCGGCAATCGGACGAAATGCGGACTTGGCGGTGGACCTGCTGCGCGATCATTACACCCGCACGGCGGATACCATTCTTGGCCTGATGGATGCGCCCAAGCCAAAGCGGCGGAAGTAAAGGCGCCCTGACGCGACCTTTACGGGCCGCGTCAGGACAGTCTTGGGGTCAGGCCAGATCAAACCGATCTGCGTTCATCACCTTGGTCCATGCGGCCACGAAAGCGCGCACGAAGGCGGCTTCGGAACCGGACTGAGCATAAACCTCGGCCAGCGCACGCAGTTGCGAGTTCGAACCGAACACCAGATCGGCGCGCGTGCCGGTCCATTTCACCGCACCCGTCGCGCGGTCATGGCCTTCGTAGACGCCATTCGCAGCAGGTTTCCACGCAAGGCCGTTGTCCAGCAGATTTACGAAGAAGTCGTTGCTCAGCACGCCTTTACGGGTGGTGAACACGCCATGCTGTGCGCCGCCTGCGTTGATGTCCAGCACACGCAGGCCACCAACCAGAACGGTCATTTCCGGCGCGGTCAGGGTCAGAAGCTGCGCGCGGTCGATCAGCAGCTCTTCGGCGGAAACCGAGTAATCTGCCTTGAGGTAGTTGCGGAAACCATCGGCCTGCGGCTCCATCACGGCAAAGCTTTCCACGTCGGTCTGCTCTTGGGTCGCATCGGTGCGGCCTGCGGTGAAGGGAACCTCAACCGCATGACCGGCGGCTTTGGCGGCGGATTCAACCGCTGCCGAACCGGCCAGAACGATCAGGTCGGCCAGCGACAGCGATTTGCCCGACGCTGCGTTGAACGCGGTCTGGATGCCTTCCAGCGCGGCCAGCACTTTGGCCAGCTGCGCGGGTTGGTTCACGTCCCAGTCCTTCTGCGGCGCAAGACGGATGCGCGCGCCATTGGCCCCGCCCCGCTTGTCCGACCCGCGGAAGGTCGAGGCCGAGGCCCAAGCCGTTGCCACCAGTTCAGAAACCGTCAGGCCCGAGGCCAGAACCTTTGCCTTCAGCGCAGCCACATCGGCGGCGTCGATGGCCTTGCCCATCGGGGCGGGGATCGGGTCTTGCCAGATCAGGTCTTCGGCCGGAACTTCCTTGCCCAGATACAGCACTTTCGGCCCCATGTCGCGGTGGGTCAGCTTGAACCACGCGCGGGCAAAGGCATCGGCAAAGGCTGCCGGATCTTGGTGGAAGCGGCGCGAGATCGGGCCATAGATCGGGTCGAACCGCATTGCCAAGTCAGCGGTCGTCATCATCGGGCGGTGTTTCACAGCCGGATCATGCGCGTCGGGGATCATGTCCTTGTCAGCCACATCCTTGGCGGCCCACTGGTTTGCACCTGCGGGGGATTTCACCAGTTCCCATTCGTAACCGAACAGCATGTCGAAATAGCCGTTGTCCCAAGTGGTCGGGTTCGGCTTCCACGCGCCTTCGATGCCGGAGGTGATGGTGTGAACGCCCTTGCCGGTGCCGAAATCGTTCTTCCAGCCCAGACCCTGTTCCTCAATCGAGGCACCTTCGGGGGCAGCGCCGACCAAAGCCGCATCACCTGCGCCATGCGCCTTGCCAAAGGTGTGACCACCGGCGACCAGCGCGACGGTTTCTTCGTCATTCATCGCCATACGGCCAAAGGTGTCGCGGATGTCGCGGCCCGAGGCTACCGGATCGGGGTTGCCATCGGGGCCTTCGGGATTGACGTAGATCAGGCCCATCTGCACGGCGGCCAGCGGGTTTTCCAGCGCACGATCACCGGAATAGCGGCTGTTGGCCTTGTCGCTGGTGGCCAGCCATTCGGTTTCGGCACCCCAGTAGATGTCCTCTTCCGGCTCCCACACATCGGCGCGACCGCCGCCGAAACCAAAGGTCTTGAAGCCCATCGATTCCAGTGCGGCGTTGCCCGCGTAGATCATCAGGTCGGCCCAGGACAGGCTGTTGCCGTATTTCTGCTTGATCGGCCACAGCAGGCGGCGGGCCTTGTCAAGGTTGCCGTTATCCGGCCACGAGTTCAGCGGTGCGAACCGCTGGGTACCAGACCCTGCACCGCCACGGCCATCGCCGGTGCGATAGGTGCCAGCCGAGTGCCACGCCATACGGATGAACAGCGGGCCATAGTGGCCCCAATCTGCCGGCCACCAGTCTTGCGAGGTGGTCATCAGCGCGAACAGATCGGCTTTCAGCGCGTCGAGATCAAGTTTCTTGAATTCTTCCGCATAGTTGAAATCCGCACCCATCGGGTTCGAAGCCGCCGAATTCTGGTGCAGAATTTTCAGGTTCAACTGGTTCGGCCACCAGTCCCGATTCGAACGGACGCTCGAAACCGTGTGCTTGCCGCCGCCGTGCATCACCGGGCATTTGCCCGCGCCTGCAGTGTTATTTCCGTCCATTTTGCTCTCCAATCATGGCTGCGAATGCTTGAAATCAGACATGGGCGCCCTGTGCCATTGGCAGCCCGATGCTGTCTTGGCATGTGTCTAGCAAAATCCGGCGATTAGTTTAAGTTGTATTTACTGATTGTAACGATAAGATACAATTATGATAAACCTGACCCTGAAACAGTTCCGCTATTTCGAAGCCTTGGCCCGCCATGGCCATTTTGGCCGCGCCGCCGAGACGTGTTCCATTTCGCAGCCCGCCCTGTCGATGCAGATCAAGGAAATGGAAGAAATGCTGGGAACCGAGCTGTTCGAGCGCGGGTCAAGGCAGGTTCGTCTGACCAATTTCGGCGAAGACCTTGCCCTTCGGGTGCGATCGATCCTGCGCGCGGTGGATGAATTGGAGGATCTTGCCCGTGCCTCGCAGGATCAGTTCGCAGGAAGGTTGCGGATCGGGGTGATCCCGACGATTGCGCCCTATCTCTTGCCCACGATCATCGGCAACCTGACGCGGATGAATGCCGATCTGGATATTCATGTGCGCGAAACCGTGACGCCGAAACTGCTTGAAGAACTGGCAGAGGGGCGGCTGGACACGGCCATTGTGGCCCTGCCGGTATCAGAACCGTCACTGACCGAGGTTGCGCTGTTCTCGGAAGATTTCGTGCTGGTGCGCCCCGGTGAAGATGAGGGCAAACCCGTGCCGAGTCGTGAAAGCCTGCGCGAGATGCGGCTTTTGCTTCTGGAAGAAGGGCATTGCTTTCGCGATCAGGCGCTTTCGTTCTGCAACATTCATTCGGCTTTGCCGCGGGAACTGCTGGATGGCAGTTCACTGACAACACTGGTGCAGATGGTCGGCGCAGGAATCGGTGTGACGCTGATCCCTGAAATGGCGGTGGCGGTGGAAACGCGGTCGGCGCATGTCTCGGTCGCGCGGTTCCACGGGCTGCAACCGTCGCGGCGGATCGGGATGATCTGGCGCAAGACCAGCCCGCTGGCCAAGCAATTGCTGCAAATATCCGAGGTGGTGCGGCAATCCGCCGAGTCCTTACGCGATCAGCATCAGAATTCCCTGCACGCAACCGCGCAATTGCCCGTTTAATAGGCATTTGCAGGCTTAAATTCAGCGCACCCGCCGTCAATTGCTACAATTGGCTAGAGCCGCGCCCTGCCCTGTGGGACATACAAAGCCTGCCGTGAAGGAATAAACATGTCCATTCTTGCCAGCGTCCACCACCTGACCCATTACAAATATGATCGGCCCGTCACGCTTGGCCCGCAGGTGATCCGCCTGCGCCCAGCGCCGCACAGCCGCACGCGGGTGGTGTCACATTCGCTGAAGGTGACGCCTGCGAACCATTTCGTGAACTATCAGCAAGACCCCTATGGCAACTGGCTGGCGCGTTATGTCTTTCCTGATCCGGTGACGGAATTGCGGATCGAGGTCGATATGACCGCCGATATGACGGTCTATAACCCCTTTGATTTCTTTGTGGAAACCAGCGCCGAGACTTGGCCCTTCGACTACCCCGCCGAGATTGCCGATGATCTGGTGATCTATCGCAAATGCGAGGCACCGGGTCCGCTGCTGCAACGGTTCCTAGAGAGCGTGCCGCGTGATCCCCTGCGGACTATCGACTTTATCGTCGGGCTGAACGCGCGCTTGGCGCAACAGATCGGCTATGTCATCCGCATGGAACCCGGCGTGCAGACGCCCGAGGAAACCTTGGGGCTGGCCAAGGGATCGTGCCGCGATACGTCGTGGCTTCTGGTGCAGGCGCTGCGGCATCTGGGCTTTGCGGCGCGGTTTGTGTCGGGCTATCTGATTCAGCTGAAACCCGATCTGGTGGCCATCGACGGCCCTGCTGGCACCGCGCATGATTTCACCGATCTGCACGCATGGTGCGAGGTTTATCTGCCCGGTGCAGGCTGGATCGGGCTTGACCCCACCTCGGGCTTGCTGACGGGCGAAAGCCACATTCCGCTGTCGGCCACCCCGCATTACAGCAACGCCGCCCCGATTTCTGGGGTGGCCAGCTATGCCGAGGTCAGCTTTGATTTTGACATGACGGTGACGCGCAGCGCCGAACATCCGCGCATCACCAAACCGTTTTCCGAAGCCGCTTGGGCCGATCTGAACGCGCTGGGGCATCAGGTGGATGCGGCGCTTGCCAAGGGCGATGTGCGCCTGACCATGGGCGGAGAGCCGACCTTTATCTCGATCGACGATTTCGAGGCGGGTGAGTGGAACACCGATGCTGTCGGCCCCACCAAGCGCGTCTTTGCCGATGCGCTGATCCGGCGGCTACAGGCCAAATTCGCGCCGGGCGGTTTTCTGCATTACGGGCAGGGCAAGTGGTATCCGGGCGAAAGCCTGCCACGCTGGACGTTTTCGCTGTATTGGCGCCGCGATGGCAAGCCGATCTGGCACAACCCCGATCTGATCGCGCCGGAACTGGCCACAGGGGCCACGCCCGAGCAGGCGACTGCGCTGCTGCAAACCATCGCCGAAACACTGGGCCTGCCCGCCGAAAACGTCACCCCCGCCTATGAAGACCCCGCCGAATGGATCGTCAAGGAAGGCAACCTGCCGGAAAACGTCACGCCGCAAAACTCGCATCTGAAAGACCCCGAGGAACGCAACCGCATTGCCCGCGTCTTTGCGCGCGGGCTGACCGAACCTTCGGGCTTTGTGCTGCCGGTTCAACGCTGGCAATCCAAGGCCGCGCAGACTTGGGTTTCCGAGAAATGGGCGCTGCGGCGCGGGCATCTGTTTCTGGTGCCGGGGGATAGCCCTGTGGGGTATCGCCTGCCGCTGGGCGCGCTGCCCTATGTCAAGCCCGCCGACTACCCGCATGTCCACCCCTCTGATCCGTTTGAGGATCGCGGCCCGCTGCCCGAATACGCGCCCGACGCTCCGGCGCAGCACCGGCAGGAAAAATCGGCCTTCACCGCATCCGAGGCCACCCAAGACCGCCGCGAACAGGTGATCTCCGAGGTGGCAGGCACCGTGCGCACCGCGATTTCTGTGGAACCCCGCGACGGGCGGCTGTGTGTGTTCATGCCGCCGGTGGAAAAGGTGGAAGATTATCTGGAACTGGTCGCCGCCGCCGAGGCCGCCGCCAAGCTACACGGCCTGCCCGTGCATATCGAAGGGTACGGCCCACCCAACGATCCGCGCCTGAACGTGATCCGCGTCGCCCCCGATCCGGGGGTGATCGAGGTGAACATCCACCCCGCGCATAACTGGTCCGAGGTCGTCTCCACCACCGAGGCCGTCTATGAAGAGGCTCGCCAGTTGCGGCTGGGTGCTGACAAATTCATGATCGACGGCAAGCATACCGGCACGGGCGGTGGCAATCATGTGGTGGTGGGCGGCATCACCCCCGCCGACAGCCCGTTCCTCCGCCGTCCCGATCTGCTGGCCAGCCTGATCCTGTATTGGCAGCGCCATCCCAGCCTGTCTTACCTGTTTTCAGGACTGTTCATCGGCCCCACCTCTCAGGCCCCGCGCATAGACGAGGCGCGGATGGACAGCCTTTACGAGTTGGAAATCGCGCTGGCGCAAATTCCGCACCCCGACAAAGGCGCGCCGCCGCCGTGGCTGGTGGACCGTCTGCTGCGCAACCTGCTGGTCGATGTGACCGGCAACACCCACCGCGCCGAGATCTGTATCGACAAGCTGTATTCCCCCGATGGCCCGACAGGCCGCCTTGGTCTGGTCGAATTCCGCGGTTTTGAAATGCCGCCGAACCCAAGGATGAGCCTTGCCCAACAACTGCTGATCCGCGCCATCATTGCGCGGATGTGGGCCGCACCGCTGCAGGGCAATCTGACGCGCTGGGGCACCACGCTGGCTGACCGGTTCATGCTGCCGCATTTTGTCTGGGCGGATTTTCTGGATGTGCTGACCGATCTGCGCCAGCACGGCTTTGATCTGAACCAAGAATGGTTCAAGGCGCAGGCCGAATTCCGCTTTCCCTTCTGTGGCGAAGTCTCGGTTGAAGGTGTCACGCTTGAGTTGCGTCAGGCGCTGGAGCCGTGGCACGTGCTGGGCGAAACCGGCGCGATTGGCGGGACGGTGCGCTATACTGACAGCTCGGTTGAACGCTTGCAGGCAAAGCTGACGGCGGGCGATCCGGGGCGGTATACCGTTACCTGCAACCAGCGCAGCCTGCCGATGCAGGCGGTCGGCGCGGGGGTTGCGGTAGCGGGCGTGCGCTATAAGGCGTGGCAGCCGCCGCTTGCACTGCATCCGGTGCTGCCGGTGAACGCGCCGCTGACCTTTGACATTTACGATACGTGGAACGGGCGGGCTTTGGGCGGTTGCACCTATCACGTCGCGCACCCCGGCGGACGCAATTACGATACCTTCCCCGTCAACAGTAACGAAGCCGAAGCACGACGCCTTGCCCGCTTTGAACCGCGCGGTCATACTGCGGGGTTCTATGAACCCGCATCCGAAACCCCGCACCCCGAGTTCCCCATGACCCTCGACCTGCGCCGCGCGCCGCGGCAGTGATGCCAAAGACGGCCCATTCAACGGCAGTCGATACCCAGCTTTTTGCGCGGTATCGGCCCCTGCCGGCTGTGACGGACGAGTTGGTCGATGCCAGCGGTGCGATGCGTCCCGCTTGGGCGGGGCTGATTTCGCATATGTCCGGCATGACCGCCTCCGAGATTGCCGACGCCTTTGCGCGCGGTGATCAGCATCTTGCCGACACAGGGGTTTTCTTTCGCAGATATGGGGATACCGGAGGGGCCGCGCGGGACTGGCCCTTCAGTCCTGTGCCGATCATTTTGCACGACACGGAATGGCGCGACATCGCATCGGGCCTGATCCAGCGTGCCGATCTGCTGGAGCAGGTGGTGGCAGATCTTTACGGCGAAAACCGTCTGGTGGCCCAAGGCCATTTGCCCGCCAGCCTGATCGCGCAAAGCCCGGAATGGTTGCGCCCCTTGGTGGGGGTTCGGCCAAGGTCGGGTCATTTTCTACACTTCATGGCCTTCGAGATTGGCCGTGGGCCGGATGGTCGCTGGTGGGTTTTGGCGGACCGCACCGATGCGCCATCGGGGGCAGGCTTTGCGCTTGAAAACCGCGTCGCTGCCACCCGCGTCTTTCCAGAGCTTTATGGCCGCACGAATGTTCACCGGCTTGCGGGCTTCTTCAGGTCTTACCGCGACGCGCTGGAGAAACTGCGCGGCAGCCTTAGCTCTGGCGTTGGCATTCTGACCCCCGGCCCACTGACCGATACCTATTACGAACAGGCCTATATCGCCCGTTATCTGGGCCTGACCTTGCTGGAAGGTGACGATCTGACGGTGGAAAACGGGCGCTTGCATGTCCGCACCGTGGAAGGGCTGACGCCTGTGGATGTGCTATGGCGGCGCATGGATGGCATCTGGGCCGACCCTCTGGAACTGCGCGAGGACAGCCAGCTTGGCACGCCCGGACTGATTTCGGCGGTGCGGCAAGGCAATGTTTCCATGGTCAACGGCTTGGGGGTGGGTGTGCTGGAAACACAGGCGCTGATGGCGTTTCTGCCCAAGATAGCCCAGATCCTGACCGGTAAGGACTTGCTGATCCCCAATGTTGCAACGTGGTGGTGCGGGCAAGAGGCCGAACTGGCCCATGTGCGCGCCAATGCCGACCGCATGATGATCGGTCCCGCTTTGGCCACACGGATGCCGTTTGAGACCACCGCCCCCCATTCCGTGGCGGGCCGGATGCGCGGGGCAGATGGGGCGGATCTGCATGCATGGCTGACCGAAAATGCGGGCGACCTTGTGGGCAAAGAACTGGCCACACTTTCCACCACACCTGTCTATGAAAATGGCGCTTTGGTGCCGCGCCCGATGACTCTGCGCGTGTTTCTGGCCCGCACGCCAGAGGGATGGCAGGTTATGCCGGGCGGCTTTGCCCGTATCGGGGCCAGCAGCGATACAACGGCTGTTTCAATGCGCCAGGGTGGCGCGGTCGCCGATGTCTGGGTCGTCAGTGATGCCCCTGTCGAAGCTGTCACCATGTTGGACACCCCGACCGCCGCTTTCCTGCGCCCCAAGGCCGGACCGCTTCCCAGCCGTGCTGCTGACAATCTGTTCTGGCTGGGCCGCTATGTGGAACGCACCGAGGGCCTGCTGCGCCTTGTGCGGGCCTATCACAGCCGCCTTGACGAAGCCGCGACAGAACCGCTTCTGGCCACCATCCGCGCAAGGCTGAAAACCTATGGCGTGGACGCGCTTGAGGCATTTCCGAAAGGGCTGACAGCCACTCTGGCCTCAGCGGTCTATAGCGCGAGCCAAATCCGTGACCGATTCAGCGTAGATGGTTGGGCCGCGCTGAAAGATATGGAAAAGTCGATGGCGCGGATTGCCAAGACTGCCGAACCGGGCAGCGACGCGGCCTTGGTGATGAGCGTGATGCTTCGCAAGATCGCCGGCTTCTCTGGCTTGGTGCATGAGAACATGTATCGCACGGCCGGATGGCAATTCCTGACCATCGGGCGTTCACTGGAGCGCGCCGCCATGATGACCGATCTTTTGGCCGCCGTGGCAGACCCGCACTCGCCCGATGGCGGTCTTGATCTGGCCATCGAGGTTGGCGACAGCATCATGTCGCACCGTCAGCGTTATGGCGTCTTTACCAGCCGCGAAAGCGTCATAGACCTGCTGGCGCTGGATGAAACCAACCCGCGGTCAGTCCGCTTTCATCTGGATGTGATCCGCAAGCGGGTGGACGATCTTGCGGGCCTGAGACCGCTTGACCAGATGTGGAATTTTGCGGCGCAAGTCTCGGCGTTACGCGCGGACATCACCGCGCAATCCGTGAGCAGCCTTGATACCAAGGCGATATCGCGGCTTCATGCCGATATCCTGACCCTGTCGACAGGGCTGCATGCGACCTTTATGCAGTAAGGCGCCCGATGAAATACGACGTAAAAATCTGCATCTCTTATGACTATGATCGCCCTGCGGTCGGTGGACGCCACCTTGTCTGCCTGATGCCGCAGGATCTGGACCATACGCAACAGATCACCTCCGCCACTTTGCACATCACGCCTGACCCTGCCGAACGGCTGGATCGAAGGGATTTCTTCGGCAATCACCTGACCGAGTTCAGCTTTCGCGGTCCGCATGATCGTGTGATGCTGACCCTGACAGCGCAGCTTTGGCGGGCAGACGCCCCCCACTGTCTTGGCCCATCTGCCAGCCTGACCGATCTGCCCCGCCAGTTGGCGCTCTGCCGTGATGTCGGCCCGCAATCGCCGCTGCATTTTCTGGCCGCCTCGACCCGCGTTCCCCGCGATGCCGATATGGCCGCGTTTGCCCGCAGCTACGTCGGTCCCGATGCTACGGTGGCCGAGACTGTGCTGGCCTTGGGGAACGCGCTGCATACTCATATGACCTTTGATGCGACCGCAACCACCGTGGACACCCCCGCAGCCGAAGCCTTCGCCAAGCGTCGGGGGGTGTGTCAGGATTTCTCGCATATCATGATCGCCTGCCTGCGCTCCTTGGGGATTCCCGCGGGCTATGTCAGCGGCCTGCTGCGGACGCTGCCGCCGCCCGGCAAACCCCGGCTGGAAGGGTCGGACGCGATGCACGCCTGGGTCCGCGCTTGGTGTGGCGAGACGGCTGGCTGGCTTGAGTTTGATCCGACCAACGCCAGCCTGGCCAGGGGCGATCATATTGTCGTGGCATACGGACGTGACTATTCCGATGTCGCTCCGGTCAAAGGCATGATGCGAACCTCTGGCAGCCAGAAAAGCCAGCAAGCGGTTGATGTGATCCCGCTTTAGCAAGACGTCCTTGGCGCCAAAACGGCTGGCCGCTGCACGGCTTTCCCAAGTGACCTCAACAGTTTGAACCTTACAAAGGGTGCCGCTTTTGGTTTGGCCATTGCCCAACCTTGGCACGGGCAAAAGATTCAGCTTTACGCTTCACAACTTTTTTTATATTTGTAAAGCAATAGGGGGAATCACATGCTTGGACGTCGCTTTGCTACGCGCATCAATTCGTTTGCTTCTAACGCTTCGGAGTATTGGCCGACGCTGACCGGCAAGCCCTCGCTGATCCAGATGGTGCAGCGTGCGGCAACAGTCGATGGCCTGACCGAACTGGACCTGAACTACCCCGACCACATCGGCGACAACCCCGTTGAAACCGCCCGCGCGGTGCGTGATTGCGGGCTGGCGATCAGTGGTCTGGCGATGCGCTATTACACCAATCCGGGGTTCAAGCGCGGCGCGTTCACCAACCCCGACGCCACCGTGCGCCGCGAAGCGATTGACCTGACCAAGCGCGGGATTGATGCGGCCCGTGCGATGGGCGCGCCGATTATGACGCTGTGGCTGGGGCAGGACGGCTATGATTATGCCTTCCAATGTGACTATCCCGCACTGTGGGCCGCCGAGATTGAAGGCATCGCCGAAGTCGCCGCGCATGACCCCGACTGCATGATTTCAATAGAATATAAGCCAAACGAACCAAGGTCTTATTCGGTTCTGCCTGATGCCACCACGACGCTGCTGGCGATCAAAGAGGTGGGCGCGGCGAACCTTGGCGTGACCATTGATTTCGCCCATGCGCTTTATGCCAACGAACAGCCCGCCTTTGCTGCGGCGCTGATCCTGCGCCATTCGAAGCTGCTGGGGCTGCACCTGAACGACGGCTATGCCAAGCGCGATGACGGGTTGATGGTGGGCGCGGTTCACGAACAGGCCACGCTGGAACTGCTGCGCGAGGTGCATCGCGGCGGCTTTGATGGCGCGATCTATTTCGACACTTTCCCCGACGCATCCGGCCTTGATCCGGTCGCGGAATGTGGCGCGAACATCCGCACCGTGAAACGGATGCTGGCCGCTGTTGCGCGGATGGAAGGTGACAACCGCCTTGCCACCGCGCAGGGCCAGCAAGACCCCGTTGTGGCGCAAGAAATCGCACGGCTTGCTTTGGCGGGGGCAACGGCAGCGGCATATACTTTACACAATTATATGAACTCGTGTTGAAATAGGGAGGAAACCAATGCAACACTTTCTGAAATCGACCCTCGTGGTCGGCGCATTTGCGCTGTCGCTTGGCATGGCGCAGGCGCAGGATTTGGCCCCGCTGAATTCGGACAGCGAACCGGATCGGATGGATTGGTCGGAACTTGACGCCAAATTCGGCACGCTGCCTGCGCCGGCGGCTGGCACCAAGGTTGGCGGTGTGTCCAAGACCTTGACCAACGAATACTGGCGCTCGCTGGGCCAAGGCTATCAGAACGTGGCCGACAAACTGGGTCTGGAATTTGTCTATCAGGCCGCCCAGAACGAAGGCGACCAGTTGGGCCAGCTTTCCACCGCTGAAAACCTGATCACCCAAGGCTTTGCCGCGCTGCTGTTCTCGCCGCAGACCGATGCGAACCTGATCCCTGCGGTGGAAAAGGCCAAAGCGGCTGGCATCCCCGTGCTGAACGTGAATGATGCGGTGATCCCGTCGGCGGAACACTATGTCGGCAACGTGCAGAAGGGCAACGGCGTGAACGTCGCGCAGTGGTTCATCGACAACCGCCCTGACGGTGGCAAAGTCGCTGTGATCGAAGGCCAGCCAGGCGTTTACGCCGCAGGTCAGCGCACCGCCGGTTTCACCGAAACCATCAATGCCAGCGGCAAGTTTGAAGTCGTGGCGTCGGTTCCGGCCAACTGGTCGCGGGAAGAGGCGTTCAATGCGGCTTCGACGATCCTGCAGCAATACCCCGACCTGATCGGTTTCTATGCCAACAACGACGGCATGGCTTTGGGTGTGGTCGAGGCTGTGAAGGCCGCGGGCAAGCAAGACAGCGTAGCCGTGTTCGGCACCGATGGCGTGTCGGATGCCTATGCGGCGATCAAGGCCGGCGATCTGACCGGCACCGTGGACAGCTTCCCCGTGCTGACCGGCGAGATTGCGATGGAAGTGGCGCTGCGCTTGCTGGCTGGGCAAGAGCTGCCGCGCGTGGTTGCAACCCCGCAGGCGCTGATCACCAAAGACAATGTCGACACCTATGCCACCTCTGACATCGCGGCGCTGCGCGCTGCCCTGTTGGCGAAGTAAGGCAACCCGCGTCCTGCCACCGCTCCCGTGGCAGGACGCCCCTTTTCTGGATGTCCCGATGATTCCGCGTCTTGGCCTTTCAGGCATCACCAAATCCTATGGCGCGTTGCAGGTCTTGCATGGCGTGTCGCTGACGGTCCTGCCCGGTGAGGTGCATGGGTTGCTGGGCGAGAACGGCGCAGGCAAATCGACGATGCTGAACATCCTGTCGGGCGTGATCGCCCGCGATGGCGGCACGATCCAGATTGATGGCGCGCCGGTGCAGATCACCAGCCCCCGCGATGCGACGGCGGCAGGAATCGCGATGATCCATCAGGAATTGCAGCAGGTTCCCGAACTGTCTGTTGCCCAGAATATATATCTTGGCGCTGCACTGCGCCGTGCCGGTGGTCTTGTCGTTGATCGTGCCGCGCAAGAGGCCGAGGCCCGCCGTCTGCTGGCCCCCCTTGATGCCACCATCGACGTGACCGCCCCGATCCGTTCCTTGCGTGTGGCGCAGCGCCAGGTTGTCGAGATTGCCAAGGCCCTGCGCGCCAATGCAAAGATCATTGCGATGGATGAACCGACATCCTCGCTGACCCCCAAGGAATTTGAACGTCTGGTTCAGGTGATCCAGACCCTGACCGCGCAGGGCGTTTCCGTCATCTATGTCAGTCACAAGATGGACGAGGTGTTCCGGCTGTGCCAGCAGGCGACGATCCTGCGCGATGGCCGCCTGATTACCCAAGTGCCAATCCCGCAAACCCCCGTTGCCCAAGTCATCGAAACCATGGTCGGGCGCGAATTGGCCCATGCCAGCCACCGCAGCTTTGCCACCGACAAGGTGCTGATGCGGGTGCAGGCGCTGACGCGCGGCGCGGCCGTGGTGGATGCCAGCTTTGATCTGCACGCGGGTGAGGTTCTGGGGATTGCCGGTCTGGTCGGATCGGGCCGGACCGAGTTGATGCGGCTTTTGGCAGGCGTGGACCCTGCCGATGCTGGCACGATTGACGTGAACGGCCAGACCCCCGGCACCGGCCCGCGCGCCCGTATCCGTGCGGGGCTTGGCCTTGTGCCGGAAGAACGCAAGCGCGACGGCATCATCCGTCACCGCCCCGTCACCAGCAACATCGGCCTGCCCGCCATGCGCCGCTTTTCACGGTTTGGCATCATCCGCAAAGCCTTTTTGAAGGCCCGCGCGGAAACCTTGATGCAAGAAGTCCGCCTGCGCCCCTTCGACGTGACGCGGCCCATCGGCAGCTTTTCGGGTGGCAACCAGCAAAAGGCGATCATCGGCCGCTGGCTTGCCACCGACACGCAGATCTTCCTGTTTGATGAGCCGACCCGTGGCATCGACGTGGGCGCCAAGGCCGAAATCTATGACCTGATCGAGAAACTGGCCGCCGAAGGTCGCGCGGTGATCGTGGTGTCCTCGGAACTGCCCGAGGTGATCCGTGTATCCGACCGCGTTCTGGTCATGCGCGAAGGCCGGATCAGCGCCACGCTTGGCCCGCAAGAGATCACCGAGGCGAATATCGCCCGCAACGCCATTCCCGCCTGATGAGGTTCCCATGACCCGCTTTCCCCTTTTGTCCCGCATCCGTTTCCGTGACGCTGGCACCCTGTTGGGCCTTGTCCTGATCAGCCTAGTCTTTGCCGTGCAATCGGATGTGTTCCTGACACAACCCAACCTTATCAACATCCTGCAACAATCCGCGATCAACGCCTGCATCGCCTTGGGGATGACCTTGGTTATCATCTCGGGCGGGATTGATCTGTCGGTCGGGCCGGTGGCGGCGCTTTCGGCGGTGCTGGGGGCGGCAATGCTGGTGGCCGGAGTGCCGGTGCCTTTGGCGATTGCGGGGGCGCTGGCCACGGGGGTGGTCTGCGGCTTTGTCAACGGTGCGCTGATTGCCTGGGGTGGCCTGCAACCCTTTATCGTCACACTGGGCGGGCTGTCGCTGTATCGGGCGCTGGCGCTGATCTATACGGGTGGGCAGCCGATTTTTGGCCTGCCCGACGGGTTCCGCGCCTTTACCAACGGCAGCTTGGCGGGTGTGCCAAATCCTGTGGTGATCGTCGCGGTTCTGGCTCTAGGCGCTTGGATAATCCTGAACAAAACCCCGCTGGGTGAATATTTCATGGCCGTTGGCGGCAATCCCGAAGCCGCACGGATTGCCGGTGTGCCGGTCACGCTGACCAAACTGGCCGCCTACATGATATCGGGCCTGATGGCTGCTGTCGCCGCGATGGTGCTGATCGGGCGTCTTGGTGCTGCCGAACCCACGCTGGGAACCCTGTGGGAACTGGACGCCATCGCTGCTGCCGCCATTGGCGGGGCCAGTCTGATGGGAGGGCGGGGCAGCATCCTTGGCACGTTGATCGGCTGCATCATCCTTGGCACCCTGCGCAACGGCCTTACGCTTTTGAACGTCCAAGCCTTCTATCAGTTGCTTGCCACCGGTATCATCATCATTGTCGCAATGCTGATTGATAAGGCCACGAGTGGCAAACAGGGGGGCTGAATGGGCGATCCAAGGGCTGTAGGCGCACAAATCCGGATGAAACTTCCCAGCCTGACGCCGCTGGAAGGCAAGGTTGCGGCGGATATTCTTGCCCGCAAGGACATCACCGAGTCCATGCCGCTGCGCGAGGTTGCGGAAGGCTCGGGTGTGTCGGATGCGATGGTGGTCAAGGTTGCCAAAAAGCTGGGCTTTGCCGGATTTCGGGAATTCCGTCAGGGGCTTGTGGACTACTACAACTCGGACACCGCCGCCCTTCATTCCGAGATTTCGGCAGAGGATACCGCAGGCGAAATCGTGCAAAAGGTGTTTCGCACCGCGATGCAGGCGCTTGAGGAAACCTTTGCAATTCTGGACCTTGAGGCGTTTGAACGCGCCGCCGATTTCCTGCACCGCGCGAAACAGCGCGATTTCTATGGGCTTGGCGGATCGGCCCAAATCGCCCGCGATGTCAGTCATAAATTCTTGCGGATCGGCATCCGGTCTCAAGTGTTTGACGATGCCCATATGATGATGATGTCGGCGGCCCTGCTTGGCCCCGATGATGTGGCGATCGCGTTTTCGCATTCGGGCAGCACCTCGGCTGTGATCGACGCCATTGAGTTGGCCCGCAAGAGCGGCGCCCGCACCATTGCGGTCACGAATTACCCTGACAGCCCCGTGGCCAAACTGGTCGATGTGGTGCTGTGCTCCACCGCGCAAAACTCGCCGTTGCTGGGTGAAAATGCCACGGCGCGGATTGCCCAGTTGAACCTGCTGGACGCACTTTTTGTCGCCACAGCCCAGCGTGATCGCAAGACCGCAGATCTGAACCTTGGCCGCACCATGCGGGCTGTGCAATCGAAACGAAAACTGTAAGAGGCCGCTGTGACCGATCCCGTCGTTCTTGTTGTTGGAAGCCTTCACTATGATATCATGGTGGAATCCAGCACTTTGCCACGCAAGGACGAAACCGCCATCGGGTCGCGTTGGTATCCGAAATTCGGTGGCAAAGGCGGCAATCAGGCGGTCGCCGCGCAAAAGGGCGGGGCCGTTGCGCGGATGTGCGGGGCGGTGGGCCGCGATGACTTTGGCCGCTTTTTGCGCGAAAACCTGCGGGCGGGCGGGGTGGATGACCGCTTTGTTGCCGATGTGGACGGGGCCAGATCAGGGATGAGCGTGGCGATTATGGATGCGGCGGGGGATTATGCTGCCACCATCGTTTCTGGCGCGAACCTGCTGATTTCCATTGATACGCTGCAGGATGCCGCGCTGTGGGACGGCGTGGCCATGCTGGTGCTGCAAAACGAAGTGCCGGAATCTGTCAATCTTGCCGCAGCTACACAGGCGCGCGCGCGCGGTATCCCCACGCTGCTGAATGCGGCCCCTTACCGCCCGATGTCGCCCGAGTTCTGCGCCTTGGTCGATATTCTGGTCGTCAACTCGGTCGAGGCTGAACAGATGGGGGCGGATGCGGTGTGCTGCCTGCATTCTGCTGCCGATGCGGCCCGCAAGCTGGCTGCACAATTTGCAGCCGTGATAGTAACTGCAGGGGCGCAAGGGTTGGCGGCCTGGACCGACACCGACGAGGTACTTTCGATCCCCGCGCAAAAGGTCAAAGTGGTCAGCTCTCATGGCGCCGGAGATGCCTTTATCGGGGCATTGGCCAACCACCTTGCACGGGGAGACGGTTTTGACTCTGCAGCGCGCGCTGCCTCGGCCGCCGCTGCGCGTCATGTTGCAGGGCTGTAGCGGGCCGCTACCAAACGGCCTCGCCCTGCATTGTCAGCACACCTGCTTCTGACAGCACCGCAAGCTGCATCTGCGCGTCATCCTCTTGCAATCCGATCCGCAGCACCTGCGACCCCGCAGCCGGATTGATCCCGCGATAGCGAAACCTGCGCGGCAGGGCTTGCCGGTGGACGGCGGCAAGGTTCAGCATAAGCGTCGCCTGCAACGGGCCATGAATAACAAGCCCCGCGTAATGCTCGACCTGCCGGGCATAGCCTTGATCGTAATGAATACGGTGGCCGTTGAAGGTCACTGCGGAATAGCGAAACAGCAAGACCGGATCAATCGGCACCTGCCATTCCCGATCAAAGTGCTGAACCGCACTTGGGGCAGAAACAGGTGCCGAGGCCGTTGCTGCCGGACGGTAGACAAGATTCTGAATCTCGCGGATCGCAACACCTCGGGGTGTTCGGTAGTCATGCTCCACCGCAACAAAACACAGCGCGCCAGTTCTTCCAGTTTTCCACAGGATTTCGCGGATGGTCGAAATCTTTTGCACCGGATCGTCCGGCAAAAGCGGCTCCAGAAATGTCACTTCACCCCCCGCCCACATCCGGCGCGGCAACGGAATTGGCGGCAAGAAACCACCTTTGGCGGCATGACCATCTGCGCCAAGGCCAGACATCGGCGTGATTTGCGGACATAGGCACCAATGCAGGCCGGGTGCCACGGGGGCTTCGGCCAGAAACGGGGCAAGTGTGGTCACATAGCTGTCGATCAGGCGGGGGCTGATCTGGTCAGGCGAGGCGATTTCCTGTCGCCCGATCCAAGCGGTGTAGTCTTGTCCCGTCATTGCCCGAACTCTGCACGAATGGAGTCTGTATCCGCGCCCAAAGCTGGAACAGCACCGGGATCAAAGCTGGCGTCGCGCCCTGCTGGACGCGGCAAAGTAACACGCGCACCATCTTCCAGCGTCACACTTATCCGGCGCAAGGCAGGGTGCGCGCCAAGATCCCGAAGCGCCGTATAGCGCGCCCAAGCCACGCCGGCCGCACCCAGCAATTCGATCATCTCTGCCACAGGTAGGCCAGCAAACAGCGGTTCAAGTTCCGCATCCAGCGCGGTGCGGTTGGCGACGCGCAAAGGGTTTGTGGCGAAGGCCGCGCGGGAACACAGATCGGGGCGCTGCAGCACGCCTTCACACAACCGACGCCATTCGTCATTGTTCTGGACAGCCACGATCACGGTGCCATCCTGACAGGCGAAGGGCCGATAGGGGTAGATTGAGGCATGGGCCAAGCCATAGCGTGCTGTCTCGATCCCCGCGTGTTCAAAATGCAGCAAAGGCACCGCCATCCAATCCGCCATGCCATCAAACATCGCAATCTCGATAACCTTGCCGCGCCCGCTGCGTCCGCGTTCGATCAATGCTTCCAGAATTGCGGCATGGGCGTTCATGCCAGTGGCAATATCTGCCGCCGACACCCCGACCTTGCTGGGCATTTCCGGCGTGCCGGTCACAGAGCATAGCCCGCTTTCGGCCTGCACCAGCATGTCATAGGCGCGCATCTGCGCGTAGGATGTGTCCCCGCCATATCCTTGAATCGAAACGGCAATAAGGCGGGGAAACGCAGCGGCGATATGTTCGGACGAAAGCCCCATACGGTCCATCGCTCCGGGGGCTAGATTCTGCACCAGCACATCGGCACGACGCAATAATGCGTGCAGCAAGGCCAGATCTGCGGGTGCTTTCAGATTCAGCGCAGCACTTTGCTTGCCGCGATTGAGCCAGACGAAATAGGCCGAACTGCCCTGCACAGACCGATCATAATGTCGCGCAGTTTCACCGGTGGGCCGTTCTATCTTGATCACGCGAGCGCCCGCATCGGCCAACCGCACCGTGCAAAGAGGGGCCGCAACCGCCTGCTCGATTGCCACAACCAGCACCCCTGAAAGCGCGCCCTCAGACATTGCCCTGCACGCCTGAACGCGCCTGCACTCCGGGTTTCAGCCGCTCATCTGGGCCATAATCTTCGGCTGGATGAAAGAACAGATAAGGGGTTTCGACCGCCAGATCCTTCATGGCACCGTTGAAGGATTTCGGTTCGGGATAGGCGTAAACGATCAGAACTTGCATGGGTGAACCTTAGTAGGACCGAGGCAGGCCAAGCACATGCTCGGCCAGATAGGACAGGATCAGGTTGGTCGAGATCGGCGCGACTTGATACAGCCGCGTCTCGCGGAATTTGCGCTCGATGTCGTATTCCTCGGCAAACCCAAAGCCGCCGTGGGTCTGGATGCAGGCATTGGCGGCCTCAAAACTGGCATCGGCGGCAAGCATTTTGGCCATGTTCGCCTCGGCCCCCGGATTGGCACCGGATTCGTAGAGCCGCAGTGCCTCGCGCACCATCAGCTCGGCGGCACGCATATTGGCATAGGCCTTGGCAATCGGAAACTGCACTCCCTGATTCTGGCCAATGGGGCGACCGAATACGATGCGATCCTTGGCATAGCTGGTGGCCTTGTCGATGAACCACTTGGCATCCCCCACACATTCGGCAGCGATCAGGATGCGCTCGGCATTCATACCGGAGAGGATATAGCGAAAGCCCTTGCCCTCATCGCCAATGAGGTTCGCGGCAGGCACGCGCAGATTGTCAAAGAACACTTCCGTCGTGGCATGATTCATCATGGTGCGGATCGGGCGGATCGTCAGCCCGTTGCCGCGCGCGTCACGCATATCCACAAGGATCACCGACAGCCCGTCGGTTTTCTTCATGCCCTCGCGCAGCGGCGTGGTACGCGCCAAAAGCAGCATCAGGTCGGAATGTTCTGCGCGGCTGGTCCAGATTTTCTGGCCGTTGATGACGTAGTGGTCGCCCTCGCGCCGTGCTGTGGTTTTCAACGCGCCGGTGTCGGTGCCGCTGGACGGTTCTGTGACGCCAAAGGCCTGAAGCCGCAACCGCCCCGCCGCGATCTCGGGCAGATAGGCCTGCTTTTGCGCGTCCGATCCATGCCGCAGCAGGGTTCCCATCGTATACATCTGGGCGTGGCACGCCCCACCGTTGCACCCTGCCCGCTGCATTTCCTGCAACACAGCCGCCGCCGCCGAAAGCGGCAGCCCCGATCCGCCATAAGCCTCGGGGATCAGCACCGAAAGCCAGCCTGCCTCGGTCAGCGCATCGACGAAGGCCTGCGGGTAGGCCATGTCCCGATCCAAGGCGCGCCAATAGCTGCCAGAAAACCGGGCGCATAGCTTGGCAACGGCCTCGCGGATTTCGGGATAGGTTTCGGGTTCGGCAGTCATGGCATCTCCGGCAGTGTTGCGCCCTTGTTAGGCACCTGAAAGGCATAACGACAACAACAAGTCGGCTAGATCAGTTATGCCGAAAATTTATCGCTTGGGCGCGACAACCTCGTCTTGCAGCAAAAGGCGGCCAGACCAAATCCCGCTTCCGACCAAATCTGCTGCCGTGGCGGTGATGGTTGCCGCAGCAAAGCGGGCAAGCCGCGGGGCCGCGCGGTCCGACGGATATGTCAGCATCAAACGCCGCAATGGAACCGGATCGGTGATCGGAGCATAGGTCAACAGACCGCTGGCGATTTCCTCATGGATCGGGGCCAGCGGCAGGATGGTCAGGCCATGACCGCTTTTCACCAGATTTTTCAGGGTCGAATAGCTGTCAGCTTCGACCTGCACATCCAGCCGAATACCCCGTTCGCGCGCACAATCTTCCAGAATGTTACGAAGCCCGTGGCCCGTGCTGGGCAAAAGCAGCTTGCGATCTGCCATGCTGTCAAAGGCCACCGGACGATCCGGATGCAACGCAGATCCTGCCGGACCGATCAGATAAAGGATTTCCTCCAGCAAGGATTGCGATCGAAGCGACCGCAGAGGGCGGGATTCGAACAAGATTGCCACATCTATTTCGCCCCGATGCAGCCAATCCAGCAGATAGCCGGAATAGGCGCTGACAATGCGGATGGTTGCATCGGGATGGCGCGCACGAAACGCCGAAACCAGCGGCACCGACAGGATATCCGACACGGTGGGCGGCATGCCGATGGACACATGCCCCCGCAATGGCGCGTCCTCATCCGCGACCGATGTGCGGATTTCTTCAAGCTCGCCCATGATGCGATAGGCGTGACGCAGCACCTCTTGGCCAGCCTCTGTCACCACCATGCCGCGACCATGGCGGTCAAACAGGCGAATGCCAAGCTCGTCCTCCAGCATCCTGACCTGTCGGCTGAGTGCGGGTTGCGCGATCCGCAACCGGTCCGCCGCTTTGGACAGGCTGCCCAATTCGGAAACATGAATGATGGTGCGAAGCTGTGAGATATCCATTCCCATACAATACCGGCATAGCTGATAAAGAAAATGGCTTGACGATATTTGTTTCGTGAAAGGCTAGGCAGGCAGGACAAGATGCTTGGAGGATGCCTGTGACCCAAACCCTGCCCGCACGCGATCTGGCCGTGGACTGGCCTGTCGCCTTGTATGTCACGCTAAAAGAGGCGAGCGTTGGGCTGATGGCCTATGTGCCGGATGCAGGCCATTCTACACTGATCAATCTGTTCGGCGCAGACAAAGACGTTGCCACCAATGTGCTGACCACCGAAGAAGAGGGCATCGCGATTGCTGCGGGGGCTTGGCTGGGAGGCATGCGCTCGGTTGTGCTGATGCAATCTTCGGGTGTCGGCAATTGCATCAACATGCTGTCGCTGCCAGTGCAAACCCGCATGCCGCTTTTGATGCTGGTCACGATGCGGGGGGAATGGGACGAATTCAACCCGTGGCAAGTGCCGATGGGCCGCGCCACCCAAGCCGCGCTTGAAGCGATTGGCGTGACCGTACTGCGTGCCGAAACCGGAGACGATCTGGTGGAAACCGTGGCACAGGCCGTCACCATGGCGTTCGACGCCGACCAGCAAATTGCTGTGCTGATCGGCCAGCGGCTGTTGGGCAAGAAGAAATGGTAAACGCGATGGAAAAGACAATGAACCGCCGCGATGCCGTGGCAAAGCTTTTGGCTGCCCGTGATGGCGCGCTTGTGGTCACGGGCCTTGGATCACCTTCTTATGATGTGCATGCAGCCGGGGACCGAGACGACAATTATTATCTGTGGGGGGCAATGGGCGGGGCGGCCTTGGTCGGGCTTGGTCTGGCGCAGGCGCAACCGGCCAAACGGATCATGGTGATCACCGGCGACGGCGAGCAACTGATGGCCTTTGGCGCGTTGGCGACGATTTCGGTGGCCGCGCCCAAGAACCTCGACATTATCGTGCTGGACAACCAGCACTTCGGTGAAACCGGCATGCAAACCAGCCATACCGGGCGCGGCATTGATCTGCACAGCATCGCCGCCGCTTGCGGGTTTACGCAAACCGCCTGCCTGCGTGATCTGGCCGAGGTAGACGCGCTGTGCGAAACATTGCGCCAAGCCAGCACAGGCCCGCGCCTGTTCGTGCTGAAAATCACCGCCGAGAACCTGCCGCGTTCATTGCCGCCGCGCGATGCGACCTTCGTCAAGACACGCTTTCGGGCGCATCTTGGCCTTTCCCCCTGCTAAGGTGCGATGATGTCCTTGATCCAGTTCCACAACATCATCGGCGGGCAGGAACAGACCGCCCGCGCCAGCTTTGAAAGCTATGATCCCTACACAGGCAAGCCTTGGGCGCTGATCCCCGCCGATGGTGTGGCCGAAGTGGATCAGGCCGTTGCGGCGGCAAAGGCGGCGTTCCGCTCAAAGGATTGGGCGGGGCTGACCGCAACGGCGCGGGGCAAATTGCTGAACCGCCTTGCCGATCTGATATTGCAGAATGCCGAACGTATTGCCGCGATCGAAACCCGTGACAATGGCAAACTCTTGTCCGAGATGACCACACAGTTGCGTTATATCCCCGAATGGTTCCGCTATTTCGGAGGGCTGTGCGACAAGATCGAGGGCGCGGTTCTGCCCATCGACAAGGCGAATATGTTTGCCTTCACGCGGCGCGAGCCTTTGGGCGTGATTGCCGCCATCGTGCCGTGGAACTCTCCGCTGCTGTTGCTGACGTGGAAACTGGCCCCGCTGTTGGCTGCGGGCAATACCGTGGTGATCAAGCCCTCAGAACATGCTGCTGCCTCGACACTGGAATTTGTGAAACTGTTCGCGCAGGCGGGCTTTCCGGCAGGAGTGGTCAATACGGTGACCGGCCTGCCACTGGAGGTGGGCGCACCTTTGGTCACGCATCCTGATGTGGCGAAAGTGGCCTTTACCGGAGGGGAACCGGGCGGTCTGGCGGTTTATCAGGCTGCAGCGGCACAGATGAAGACGGTCACGCTGGAACTGGGCGGCAAATCGGCCAATATCATCTTTGACGATGCCGATGTGGACAATGCCGTGAAGGGTGCAGTCTCTGGTATCTTTGCGGCTTCGGGGCAGACCTGCATCGCGGGGTCGCGGCTGTTGGTGCATCGGTCGATCCATGATCGGGTGGTCGACGGGTTGGTCGATCTGGCAAAAACCGCCCGGATCGGTGATCCGTCACAGATGACAACGCAGGTCGGGCCGATCACAACCCAAAACCAGCGTGACAAGGTGCTGTCCTACTTGGGCATCGCGCGCGCCGAAGGGGCAACGGCTGTTCTGGGTGGCGGCACGCCAGCAGGGCTTGGTGACGGATGGTTTGTCGAGCCGACGATCTTTACCAGCGTCAACAACCAGATGCGGATTGCCCGCGAAGAGGTATTTGGCCCTGTGCTGTCCGTCATCCCGTTTGATGACGAAGAGCAGGCCTTTGCCATCGCCAATGACAGCCCCTATGGGCTTGCCGCCGGAATCTGGACGCAAAATATCGGGCGGGCCTTGCGGGGCGCTGCGGCGATGGAGGCTGGCACGGTATGGGTCAACACCTACCGCGCTGTCAGCTATATGGCACCTTTTGGCGGCTACAAGCGCAGCGGGATCGGGCGGGAAAGCGGGCAAGAGGCGATCGACGCCTATCTTCAAACCAAGACGGTCTGGATTGACATGCTGGGTCAGACCGCCAACCCGTTTGTGATCCGCTAGCATGACATCCGAACGGGTTGTCATTGTCGGCGGCGCGATCATGGGCAGCTTTGCCGCTTGGTCGTTGCGACAGCAGGGCTTTGCCGGAAGCATTACGGTTGTTGAAAAAGACCCCAGCTATCGCCTTTGTTCGACCGCACTGTCAGCAGCCTCGATCCGCACGCAGTTCGGTACGCCGATCAACGTGCAACTCAGCCTTTACGGCGTCGATTTCTTTCGCAACATCACCCGCCATTTCGGCACGGGCGCGGACATTGCCTATAAGGAAAACGGCTATCTGATCCTTGGAGGGCCGGACACAGTTGCAGCAAGGCAGGCAGGGGTTGCGATGCAACGGGCCGAAGGGGCTGACATTATAGCCCTTTCGCCGGATGAGTTGACCCAGCGCTTTCCCAAGATGCGGTTCGAAGGCGTGGGCATCGGCACCTTTGGCCAGACGGGCGACGGCTGGTTCGATGCGTGGTCCTTGCTTGCGTTGGTGCGCCGCGCCGCCCGCGCCTTGGGGGTCAGCTATGTCGATGCCGAAGCAAGCGGCCTACGCATCGCGGGCGGACAGGTGATTGGGGTAATGCTGGCCTCGGGTGACGTGCTGCCGTGTGACTGGTGCGTGAATGCGGCGGGTCCGGCCTCGGCCAAGCTGGTCAAAGCGATTGGCATCGATTTGCCCGTAACGCCCCGCAAGCGCACGGTTTTCAGCTTTCGCGCACCGATTTCGCCGAACGGGTTTCCGATGCTGTTTGACACGTCAGGCATATGGGTGCGCCCCGAAGGCACGGGCTTTATCGGTGGTATCCAACCGCCTGCCGATCAGGACCCCGACGCGACCGGAGATTTCGAACCGCACCATCACTTGATGCAAGATCCGTTCTGGTCCCTGTTGGCGGCGCGTATCCCCGCTATGGAAACCCTGCGTCTGGAACGGGCATGGGCAGGACATTACGAGGTGAATGCGCTCGATCATAACGGCATTCTTGGCCCGCATGACCTGTTGCAAAACCTGATCTTCAGCACCGGCTTTTCCGGTCATGGCGTGATGCACGCCCCTGCTGCGGGCAGGGCGGTGGCAGAATGGATCACCGGAGGAGGGTTCAAAACGCTTGATGTCAGCGCGCTGGGCTGGAACCGTATCCGCGACAAGCAACCGATGCCAGAAACTGTGGTCTATTGAAGGAGAGCGGAACATGAGATTTTCCGGCAAAGTCGCAATCATTACAGGCGGCGCGCGCGGCATAGGACGGGCCTGCGCCGAACGGTTCTTGTCCGAAGGCGCACAGGTAGCGATTGCAGATGTTGACGTGGACCAACTTGTCAAGACCGCCGCCGAACTGGGTGGGCCAGACCGTGTGCTTGCCGTGACCACAGATGTGGCACAGAAAGATCAGGTTGACAGGCTGGTGGCGCAGACCGTCGCGGCCTTTGGCCGGCTGGATGTCATGGTCAACAATGCTGGCATCGCACAGGTCAAGGATTACCTCGACATCACGCCCGAAGATTTTGACCGCGTTCTGGGCATCAATCTGAAAGGCGTCTTTCTGGGTATTCAGGCTGCCGCCCGCCAGATGATCGCGCAGGGCCAAGGCGGAGTCATCGTCAATATGTCCTCGATCAACTCGGGTCTGGCCAACCCGAACCTTGCGACCTATGCAATTTCCAAGGCGGGCATCAATCAGGCCACCAGCACCGCCGCCGTGGCTTTTGCCCCCCATAACATCAGGGTTTGCGGCGTTGGTCCCGGCACGATTGCGACAGAAATGATCGAGGGCGCTTTCACGAAACGCGCCGGAGGCAATGACATCATCCTGTCGCGCACCCCCATCGGTCGCCTTGGCCGCCCCGAAGAAATCGCCTCGGTCGTGGCGTTTCTGGCGTCAGACGATGCGTCGTATTTCACCGGTGAGACGATCTATCCCGACGGGGGCCGCCGCATCCTGAACTACACTGTTCCGGTGAAAGGCTAGGCCATGACAGACCGGTTCAACAAGTTGCACCACCTTTGCATCGTCGTGCATGATATCGACAAGGCGCAGGCCTATTACGAATCCATCGGCATTGCGCCTTGGGAAAGCTATCCGCCGCTGGCCGAATATGAAGAGTTGGAGGTGCCAAGCCCTGAAGGCTTCCGGACGATGCAATACCGCATCTGCAATCTGCCGAATGTGCAGTTTCAACTCTGCCAGCCCAGCAACAACCCCAGCCCGCAGCGACAGTTCCTTGACGCCAAAGGCGAGGGCGTTTTCCACATCGGCTTCGAGGTGCCAGACGCCGACAAAGCCGAAGCACAGGCACTGGCAGATGGGCTAAGGGTAAAGATGCGCGGGCGACGTGCAAACCGCAGCGGCTTCACCTATTATGACACCGCAGAGGGTGCGGGGGTGGTCTTGTTGACCCGCGCAACGGGGCAAGCGGGAAAGTAAGACACATGACGCAGATCGACCTCAATTCCGATTTGGGCGAGGGGTATGGCCCTTGGTCTATGGGCGACGATGCGGCGATGCTGGCTGTCGTCACCAGCGCCAACATCGCTTGCGGGGGTCATGCCAGCGACCCCGAGACGATGTATCAAACGCTGCAGCTTGCGGCGCAGCGCGGGGTGAGTGTTGGCGCGCATCCGGGCTATAATGATCCGCTTGGATTTGGCCGCCGCGTTATCCCGATGGCCCCTGTCGAGATCGGTCGCATGATTGTGGCCCAGATCGGTGCGCTGCAGGCCATGGCGACACTTGCAGGCACCCGCGTCGCCTATGTCAAACCGCATGGCGCGCTTGGAAATCTGGCGGCGGCGGATCACGACGTGGCAAAGGCGGTTGTGGCAGCCGTGCAGGCGCTGTCGCCCGATCTGGCAATCCTTGCGATTTCCGGCACGGCACTGGAACAGGCTGCCCGCAGCGCCCGCGCCAGCGTCTACTCCGAGATTTTTGCCGACCGCGCCTATCTGGCGAACGGGCAACTGGTGCCACGATCCCGCGCCGGAGCTGTGATCCATGACGCCGAAACCGCCGTGGCGCGGCTTTTGGGGTTTATGCAGACCGGTCGCATGCCCGTGCTGGATGGCGATCCGATCCCGCTTGCAGCGCAGTCTATCTGCGTGCATGGCGACAGCCCGAATGCGGTGCAGATGGCGCAACTGATCCGCGCACGCTTGACAGCGGAAGGCATCGGCCTTGTGCCTTTCCTCGGCTAGCCGATGATTACGTTTCGCCCCGTTGCAGACCATGCCATTTTGGTCGATTTCGCCGACACCCTGTCGGATGCTGCACATGCAGCGGTGCTGCACCTTGACCAAGCCCTTGCGGCCCGTCCCTGCGCTGGCTTCCGCGAGGCGATACCGGCTTTTGTCAACTTGCTGGTCGATTTCGACCCTCTGATCACCGATCACCGCGCGGTCGAGACACATCTGCGCGGCTTGCTGGACCACCCCGCCGCCGCCACGTCGCTGCCCGCCCAACGCGAGGTTCTGGTCTGCTATGACGATGATCTGGCCCCCGATCTTGCTTCTGTGGCCCGAATGACCGGCCTTTCAACCGAGACCGTTATCAACGCCCATCTGGCGGGCGATTATGCGGTGTTCCTTTACGGCTTTGCGCCCGGTTATGCCTATCTTGGCGGTGTGCCAAAGCCGATCCAACTGGATCGCAAACCGGCGGCGGTGCGCGGAGTGGCGGCAGGAAGCGTCATCATCGCGGGGCCGCAATGCCTTGTCACTACGCTGACAATGCCAACCGGCTGGTGGATCATCGGGCGATCCCCTACACAAATTCTGACGGGTGACCCAGAGCGGCCCTTCTTGTTCGATGTCGGTGACAAAGTGCGGTTCCGCAGGATCACCCGCGCCGAGTTTGCCTCAGGCGGAGGCGCATAGATGGCAGATGCCGTTTTCAAAACCGTTTTCGCCGGACCCCATGCGTCGATTCAAGACGGCGGAAGGCGTGGGCTGATGCGGTTTGGCGTGCCGGCCTCGGGTCCGATGGATCGCAAATCCTTTGCTTTGGCCAACCTTGCCTTGGGCAAGGACGCAGACGCCGCGGGGATTGAAATCTCGATGGGCGGGCTGGTGCTGGACTGTGTGTCGGGGGCCACGACGCTTGCGATTGCGGGCGGGGGCTTCATCGTTGAACGGGACGGGGCAAGGCTGGGATCATGGTCAACCCTGCCGATCCGTGCCGGGCAAAAGCTGACCATCCGGCCCGGCCCATGGGGCAGCTGGACATATCTTGCCTTTGCCGGAAAGCTGACCGCGACACAGTGGCTGGGAAGTGCCGCCACGCATGCCTTGTCAGGTTTCGGCGGGGGCAAGCTGACAACGGGGCAAGAGATCACCATCACGGATGCCATACAGCACAGTGACGCCATCACTGCCATCGCCTGCCCTATCTGGGCGCGACCGCGCCAGCACCTGCATGTGGTCCTTGGGCCGCAGGACCGCTATTTCAGCGCTGCTGCCCTGCAAGCACTGCTGACCGAGCCATTTTACCTGACCTCGGCCTATGATCGCATGGGCCTGCGTCTGCGCGGCCCCTCGCTTGCCCCGGATGCGGCACTCAGCATTCCCTCCGAGGCTATCCTGCGCGGATCTGTGCAAGTCTCGGGGGATGGGGTGCCGACGGTGCTGTTGTCAGACCACCAGACGACCGGTGGCTATCCCAAGATTGCGACCGTCCTCGCGGATGATCTTGATGGCTTCGTGCAGTTGCGGACAAATGATGCTGTGGCTTTCAAAGCCATAACTGCACCGCAGGCCGTTCAATTGGCCCGCACCCGCGCTGCGGCAATTGCCACAGTCTATGCCAAAGTGCGTGACCTTGCCGGGCGATAGGATGCCTCAGGCGACTTGCCGACAAAACGCCTGACGCAGCGATTGGATGACCGGCACGATATCATGCCGCGCCAACCCGTAGACCACGCTTTTGCCTTCCCGATGCGCCTGCACGAACCCTTCGGCCCGCAACCGCATAAGCTGCTGCGAAACTGCGGCCTGCGGTTCGTGCAGCGCCTCGGACAGCTGGGATACGCACATGGTGCGGTCCAGCAGATAGCACAAAATCTGAAGGCGTCCGACATGGGACAGCGCCTTCAGCAATGCCACCGCACGCGCGGCAGCCTCGGGATCGTTGCCCTTTGGGTCGAACCCGTCGGGGACAGCCGCATCTGTCACTTGAAGGCACAGCCCGATTTGATGCCGAACAGCTTGAACACCGCAGCGGCAGGGCAGACGCCGGTGATCGACGACTGGATCAGGTTTGCGCCGATGAATACCGTGAACCACACAAACAGCGGCGAGACAAAGGTTGTCAGCACTACCGACAACAGCACCATGCAGCCAGCGAACAAGAATACGGAACGGTCGAGGGTCATTTCAGTTTCCTTTCAGAGAGGGTGCCGGAGACAATTGCCTCCGGCGCAGGGACCAAAGGATCAGCCTTTGGTGGTTTCTTTCAGCTTGTCGATGCCAAGCACCTTGAGCGCCAGAGACTCGTAGAAGGGTTCCGAGACGCCCTTACGCAGTTTTCGCATGAAGTATTTTTCAAAGCCGATCTTGGCGACATGCACCCACTTGCCGCTGGACGACCAGTTGACGTTGCGCGGCGGGATCTGCGGCTGCGCGACAAAGGCAATGCCCCCGTCACCGAAATCGGCCAGACAAACCGCGTTCCAGCTTCCGACCTGATCCGGTTCCTGGCCGCGCACCAAAGCGCCGATGTTATGCGCCGTGGCTGTGACCATCGATTCAATCATGAAGCCGGTTTTCGGCACGCCGCAGGGAACCGGAGTCGGCCCCATCGGCGGAATGGCCACGCAGACGCCCACTGCGAAGATGTTCTTGAAGGTCGGGTTGCGCTGATGCTTGTCCACGATGGTGAAGCCGCGCGGATTGCTCAGGCCAGCGATCCCCGACACCGGCTTGATGCCACGGAACGCCGGAAGCATCATGGAAAACGCAAAGGGCAGCTCCTTTTCGGCCTTCACGCTGCCATCGTCGTTGATTTCTTCGACGAACATCTTGCCTTCTTCGACCTTCTTCACGCGGGTCGAGGTCAGCCATTTGATGTGCTTGCCGCGCATTTCGGATTCAAGCAGACCCTTGGTATCGCCCACCCCGTCAAGCCCCAGATGCCCGACATAGGGTTCCGAGGTGACAAAGGTCATCGGCACACGGTCGCGCACCTTGGCGCGGCGCAGGGCGGTTTCAAGGATGAACAGGAATTCATAGGCAGGGCCGAAACAGCTTGCCCCCTGCGCCGCACCGATGATGACCGGACCAGGGTTTTTCACCAGTTGTTCAAACACTTCACGCGCCTTTTCGGCGTGATCGATGTGGCAGACCGATTGGGTAAAGCCGCCATGCGGACCAAAGCCTTCGATCTCGTCAAAGGCCAGTTCCGGCCCTGTGGCGATCACAAGGTAATCATAGCTGACCGACTGGCCGTCCACCAAAGCGATGCGGTTTTCTTCGGGGTGCAGCTTTTCTGCGGCAACCGGAATAAAGTTGATCCCCTTTTTGGCCATGGTCGGGGCCAGATCAACGGTGATCTCTTCGCGGTCACGCCAGCCCACGGCAATCCACGGGTTCGACGGCACGAAGTGATAGATCGGATCTTTGGTCACCACCGTGATGGTGTCCTCCTTTCGCAACTGCTCGCGCAGTTCATAGGCCATTATGGCCCCGCCCAGCCCCGCCCCCAATACTACGACATGTGCCATCTTGGTTTTCCTCCCCTAAATTGCGTTGCTTTGGTGCGGCAGCTTCTGACCCCGCGCCAAATATGTTCAGTTCGTTCCCACACCCTCGGCGGTTGCCACCGACAGCCTGATAAAGTTCAGCGCGCGGTTGCGATTGGCCGCAGCCAGCCCGCCGCGTGCATCCAGCAGCATCCGCTCGGCATCCAGAACGGCCAGGAAATTGCCCTCGCCGATCTCGAAACTGGACCGCGCCAGATCAAGCGTGTCTTTGGAAATGCCCAGCAGCCGCGATTGTGCGGCCATGCTGCGCCCGTCGCGGGCATAGGCCGCCAGCGCCGTCTGCACCTCTTCCACCGCCCGCAGCACCGCTGCCTGCCACGCCAGATGCGCCTGACGCGCGCGGCTTTCGGATGCCGAAAGATTGGCCTTCAGCGCGCCGCCCGCAAAGATCGGCAGGCTAAGGGATGGGCCAAACGACCACGTTTCCGACGCAGCCCCGCCGCCGATGGACACCGATTTGATCATGCCGCCCAAAGACAGCGACGGGAACAATTCGGCCTTGGCCACACCCACCGCCGCAGAGGCCGCAGCAAGGTTACGCTCGGCCGCAATGATGTCGGGGCGCTTGCGGATCACCTCGGCAGGCACGCCGACTTGGGCGCGAAAACGCGGCACGGGTTGCGCCGCACCGCGCGACAGGTCGGCGGCAATCGCTGTCGTCCCCTGCCCGGTTAGCGTCGCCAGACGGTTCAGCGCAGCGGCATAGCCCACCTCAAGCGCGGGCAGTTCAGCCTCGGCCACAGCCACCAACTGATCAGCCTGCAAGGTATCAAGCTTGGTCGCAGCCCCGCTCTCTAGCGAAGACTGGATCATGTCGCGGGTCTTCTGGCGGCTTTGCAGGCTTTGGCGGGTCAGGGCCATGCGTTCCTGATAATAGCGCAAGTCCACATAGGTTTCGGCAACCGCCCCCGTCAGCACGATGCGCGCCACTTCGCTGCTGGCATAGGCCGCATCCAGCCGGGCGCGCGCCGCTATACGGCCCGATTGCACCTTGCCGAACAGATCCAGCGTCCAGCCAGTCTCAAGACTGGCTGTTTCCAGCGATGCCGCCCCGGCGCCGGTCATGTCACCGCGTCCGGCCATGCCCGACGCCTGCACCTGCGGTAGCCCCGCCGCTCCTGCGCCGGTAACGCCTGCGCGGGCCTCCGTCACACGCTCGACGGCCTGTTTCACGTCAAGGTTCTGCGCCAGCCCCGTGGCGATCAGCCGATCCAGCACAGGGTCTTTGAAGGCCAGCCACCATTTCTGCGCGGCAGGTGCCTGCTCGGCGGCGCCCGCATCGGCAAAGGCCGCAGGTGTGGCCGCTGTGGGGGCCTGATAGTCGCCTGTTGCAACACAGGCGGCCAGCAGAGGTGTGACAAGCAGGGTCAGATAGCGGCTCATGTGCGGAACACCCGATAGATGGCAGGGATGACAAGGACCGTCAGCAGGGTCGAGGTCAGCAGCCCGAACAGCAAGGAAATCGCCAGCCCTTGGAAAATCGGGTCGGTCAGGATCACTACGGCCCCGATCATCGCGGCCACTGCTGTCAGGAAGATCGGCTTGAAGCGGATGGTTCCGGCGCGGATCAGCGACTCAACCGTCACCGCGCCTTCGCCACGGATAAAGTCCACCAGCAGGATCGAGTTCCGAACGATAATCCCCGCCAAGGCGATGAACCCGATCATCGAGGTGGCCGAGAAGGGCGCGCCGAACAGCCAGTGCCCCGCCATGATGCCAAGGAAGGTCAGCGGGATCGGTGTCAGGATCACCAGCGGCAGTTTGAACGAGCCGAACTGTGCCACCACAAGGATATAGATCCCCAGCAGCGCCACCCCAAAGGCCGCACCCATATCGCGGAACGTCACCCATGTGACCTCCCATTCGCCATCCCACAGCAGGGTGGTTTTGGTTTCGTCATCCGGCTGGCCATGCAGCGAGATTTCGGGCGCGCCCTCTACGCCTTTCAGCGCATCGGCAACCGCCAGCATCCCGTAAAGCGGGGCTTCGAACGCGCCGGCCAATTCGCCTGTCACCATTTCAGCCGCACGGCCATTGTGACGGAAGATCGGGAAAGACGCGGCTTCTTCGGAAATCCGCACCACGTCGCCCAGTTCCACCACACCGCGCGCGCCCGGCAGGGTATTGGCGGGAATGGGGGTCGTCAGGAACCGTTCATCCAGCACGCGGTCGCCCTTGGCCCGCTGGATCATCAGCGGGATCGGATAGCGCCCCTCGCCACGATGGGAATAGCCCACGGTCTGACCAGAGTTCAGCAAGGCCATGGTGTCGAACACGTCCTGTTCCTGCACCCCGAAAAACTCCAGATCGTCGGTAGAGATCGTCGCCCGCAACCGCCGCGCCTGTTCGCCATAGCTGTTGTCCACATCGACGATGAACGGCACCGACCGGAAAGCATCTTCCACCAGCTTTGCAGCCGCACGACGCGAGGCGGCATCGGGACCATAAACCTCGGCCAGCAGGGTCGAGATCACCGGCGGGCCGGGCGGCGGTTCCACCACCTTGATCGAGGTGCCGACAGGGGCCACCACAGCCTGCAACCGCGCGCGCAGATCCAGCGCGATGTCGTGGCTGCTGCGGTCCCGCTCGCCCTTGGGCGTCAGGTTGATCGCCACTTCACCCAGTTGGGCCTCTTGGCGCAGATAGGTATGGCGCACCAAGCCGTTGAAGTTGAACGGTGCTGCCGTGCCGGAATGGGTCTGGATCGAGGTCACCTCCTCCAACTCCATCGCAATCGCCGCCACATCCTGCGCCACACGGTCGGTCGCTTCGGTCGAGGCACCTTCTGGCAGATCGATCATCACCGACAGTTCGGATTTATTGTCGAAGGGCAGCAGTTTGACCGTGACATCCTTGGTGCCAAGCAAACCAAGCGAGCCAAAGGACAGCACCGCCGAGATGATCAGAAACATCAGGCTACGCTTTTTGGTGGCCAGCAGCGGGGTAGCAACGGCCTGATAGGCCCGCTCCATCCAGCCGCCCTGCTTGGCGTCATGACCGCCATAGGTGTCGTCGTGACCATGGGCTGACATATCCGCCTTGCCTGCGATCTTGACCATCAGCCAAGGCGTGATGATCACGGCCACGAAGAACGAGAAGATCATCGCGGCGCTGGCATTGGCCGGAATGGGCGACATATACGGCCCCATCAGACCGCTGACGAACAGCATCGGCAGCAGCGCGGCCACCACGGTCAGCGTGGCCACAATCGTGGGGTTGCCCACTTCGGACACGGCGTCGATGGCGGCTTCGGCCCGCCCGCGCCCGTCCTTCATTGCCCAGTGGCGGGCAATGTTTTCGATCACCACGATGGCGTCATCGACAAGGATACCGATTGAGAAGATCAGCGCGAACAGCGACACGCGGTTCAGCGTGTAACCCATGATCCAAGCCGCAAACAGCGTCAGAAGGATGGTCACAGGGATCACGATGGCCACCACCATCGCCTCGCGCCAGCCAATCGCAAGGAACACCAGCGCGATGATCGACACAGTTGCCAGCCCAAGGTGGAACAACAGCTCGTTCGCCTTTTCGTTGGCGGTTTCGCCGTAATCGCGGGTGATGGTCAACTTGACGCTATCGGGAATGATGCTGCCTTCGACAGCCTCGATCCGGTGCAGCGCGGCCTCGGCCACCACCACAGCATTCGCGCCTGCCCGCTTGGCCACAGCCAGCGTCACTGCGGGGCTGCGTGTCACGCTGCCATCTTCGGCGCGTTCGGAATGGGCGACCATATGCGCCGAGGTATCGGCCACAAAAGACACATCCGCCACGTCGGCCACATAGACCGGACGGCCATCGCGGGTGGTCAGCAACAGGTTCGCCACCTCGGCCGGAGCGGTCAGTGTGCCACCGGCAACAAGATCAATCTCTTGGCCCTGATCGCGCAATTTTCCGGTGTTCAGCGTACGGTTGGCCTGCGCGACCTTGCCCGCCAATTGCTGCAACGTGACCCCATACAACGCCAGCCGATCCGGATCGGGCGCAATGCGGATCACCTCGTTTGCCGCGCCAACCAGATAGGTCAAACCAACGTCGTCGGTCTTGGCCACTTCGGCCTGAAGTGCGCGCGCGATGCGGGTCAGGTCATTCGCCCCGACGGTCTGACCGGGTGCCGACGAAAGCGTCACCGTCAGGATCGCCACATCATCAATGCCACGCCCCACGATCAGCGGTTCGGGGATACCCACCGGCAACCGATCCAGATTGGCGCGGATTTTGTCATGCACGCGCAGGATTGCGTCTTCGGCCTTGGTGCCAACCGCAAAGCGCGCCATCACCAGCGCCCCATCGTCGCGGGTGTTGGAGTAGACGTGTTCGACGCCATTGATGCCCTTGACGATCACCTCAAGCGGTTCTGTCACCAGCTTGACCGCATCTTCAGCCTTCAGACCGGGGGCCATGACGTGAATATCCACCATCGGCACGGAAATCTGCGGCTCTTCCTCACGCGGCAAGGCGCCAAGCGCGACAAGCCCTGCGGCCAGTGCCGCAAGGATGAAAAGCGGGGTCAGCGACGAGGCGATAAAGGCTTTGGTCAGACGACCGGCAATGCCCAAAGGGCCGGATTTGAACTTACTCATTGCCATGCTCCGCGGCAGCAGGTGCCTGCGCCATCACGCGATCCCCGGCCACAAGACCTGACAGAATCTCGACCATCGGCACGCCATCAATCTCTTGCGCCTCGCCGGGAACCACGGCGCGCATCACTGTGCCTGCAGCCCCTTCAATCGCCACGAAATCAAGACCGCTGCGGGTTACAACTGCCGTTGCCGGAACCATCAGGCCTTGGTGCGTACCGACGGGCAGGCGCACCAGAACGCGGGCGTCGATGAACTGGTCTGACAGACCCGTCACCTCTACATCCGCTACAACGCGGCCATTTTCGATGAGTGGATAAACTTTGGCCAAGCGCCCGCTGGCCGCTGCGCCATCGATCAGGATGGTATCGCCTTCATGCAGCGCGGTCGCGTGGCGCTCTGGCACAGCAAGGCGCAGGAAGGTGCCGCCCACGCTAAGCGTCGCCACCGGCTCTCCGGGCATCACGACAGCACCTTGCGACACGGGCGCATCCAGCACCCGCCCCGCCGCAGGGGCCAATACTTTGCCCTCGGTCTGGGATTGCTGCACCAGTTCAGCCTGAGCATCCAGCGCCGCGATCTGGCCCGCAAGCACATCCACCTGAGTCCGCAACGCATCAAGCCGCTGCACCGTCGTCACACCCTGCTTCAGTAAATCCTCGCCGCGCTTCAGCTCCAGCTTGGCATTGTCCAACTGCGCCGAAACGGCCTGTTGCTGCGCGGCAATCGCGGCAATCTGGAAGCCCAACTTTTCATCGACAATTGTGGCCAGCAACTGGCCCTCGGTCACGACATCGCCTTCGCTGACGGCCAGTTCAACCAAAGTGCCCCCGATCCGCGCCCTTGCAGGGACGCGATCCCGCGCCTCGATCCGGCCATAGACGGCCTTCCACTCGGTCACCTCGACAGGCACAATCGCTATGGTTTCGGCAAGGGCGCTGCTGGCCATCAGGCCCAGAAAGACAGAAGTTAGGACACGGCGGTGCATTTTGATTCCCCGGCTATTTTGCTACATCATATTGTTACATTCATATATGTAAATATGTTTTCGATGGATGGCCGAAAATCGTTACCGATCCGCAACAATCCGGCCGTCTTCCAGCGTGATAATCCGGTCGGCCATCTCTAGAATCCGGTTGTCATGCGTGACCATCACCGTGGTGGTCCCGCGCATGGCACCCAGCTTTTTCAGCATCGCCACCACCGTCATGCCACTTTCCCGATCAAGTGCAGCGGTCGGTTCGTCCGCGAAGATCACTTCGGGATTTCCAACCAAAGCCCGCGCCACAGCAACGCGCTGCTTTTGTCCGCCCGACAGATTGGCGGGCAGATAGTCCAGCCTGTCTCCAAGGCCCAAAAGCGTCAGCGCATGCTGCGCCGCGCGATAGTTTTGCTGCGGATCACCATAGCTATGCACCTGCAAGCCCATCAGCACGTTCTGTAACGCGGTCAGGCTGCCATGCAGGTTATGGGCCTGAAAAATAAAGCCAAGCCGCCGCCGCAGATCTTCCGATACCGCAGGAGCAGCCCCCTTCAGTTCATGGCCCAGCAGCCGGACCGATCCGTCCTGAACATCGCGCAGGCACCCCATCAGCGTCAAAACTGTGGTCTTGCCAGAGCCTGATGGCCCCATCAGCACCGTCAGACTTCCACGTTTTATGGTGAAGCTAACATCGAAAATCGCCTGCTTGCGGGCCTCGCCGATCCCGAAAGAGTGGTTCAGGCCGGCGACCGAGATGGGGAAATCATCGCTCATGCCGCCCCCTAGAACAGATCGGCAGGATCGGCGTTCGCCAACCGCCGCGTGGCAATCGCGCCCGAAACCGAACAAGCCACCAGTGTGCCGAAAAACACCATCCCCGCCATCGCAGGCGTCATCGCAAGGGGCAAAGTCGTGGCCGCTTTCATGCCAGCCAACAGGCCCGTCGCCACCACAAGACCGGGGACAAAGCCCAGAACAGCCAGAATCAGCGCCTCTTCAAACACGATTCCAAGGAAGAATCGCTGCCGATAGCCCATCGCCTTGAAGGTCGCATATTCGCTCAGGTGGTCGGCCACATCGGTGGACAGCACCTGATAGACAATCACAATGCCGACCAAAATCCCGATAATCACCCCGAAGCCAAAGATGATCCCCGTCGGGCGGCGGGTTTGCTGATAGCTTAGATCGTCCTGACCAGCCTGTTCATAGGAGCGTATCCGCAAGGACTTGTCCGAAATCAGATCCCGCAACCGTGCGGCAACCACATCGGGGTCGGCTCCGGCGCGAAGATGCAGCAATATATGGTCGGGAGCCGCCGATTTCCGTGCCGGAAACAGGGTCAGAAAGGTCTGGTCCGAAACCATCATATACCCGTCACCCCCAAAGCCACCGCCGCCCGCAAAGGTGTCGTAAAGTGTCAGGGTCTTGCCCGAGACCTCGAACGAAATCGGGCTTTGCGGCCGGATCGCCGCCGCCTCGTCGCGTGGCAAGCCACGGCTATACATATCCAGAATGCCCGAGTTTTGCAGTTGCAGCGTCGCAGCCTTGCGCGCCATCGCCTCGGACAGAAACGCAGGCAGCGTCGGATCAACGCCAAAGGTGGTCAGCCCCAGCGTCTTTTCGCCACGCGCCCAACTGACATTGCCCACAAAGATGCCAGCGCCACCCGTCACATCCGGATCGGCCAGCGCCTGAAACAGCCATTGCCGCGCAACATTCGCTCCTTCGGTCATCGAATTGGCATCCGAGGCCGAAATCATCACATCAGCCTGAAAAAACCCGTAAGGCTTTAGCGTGGCGACGGCCATCGAGTTCATGATGCCCAACTGCACGAACACCAGCACATTGGCAAAGGCCACCCCCGCCAGCGCAGCCGCAAAACGGGTGCGATTATGGCTCAGTTGCAGCCAACCGATCGGCAAACGACCAAACAGCCATTGCAACAGGCGGGTCACGGTGTGACCTTTGCGCGCGTGTCGATCCGCGCAACGACTTCCAGATTGGTAAACCGTGCCGCTATGGCTGATGAACTTGCATCCAACCCGATCATCACATTGATCACGCGCGCATCGGTGTTGGCGGCAGTATCATCCGAAACCAAGCCCTGCCGTCCCACCGTCAAGCCGATTGACTGCACCTTGCCCTGCAGGGTCCGCCCCAAGGCACCCGCCACCAGCTCGACGGGCTGACCAATGGCGACGGAGGCGATGCGGTCCTGATAAATCTCGGCCTCGGCCATCATGTGATCGGTGTCACCCATATCCATGATGCCCGCCACGGGTGGACGCTCTCCGGCGCGGGCATGCAGATCAAGCACCACCCCGCTGATCGGAGCCAGCACCGCCGCGCGGGTCAGATCATTCAGGGCGCGGGCCTGATCTGCTTCGGCAGCTTCAAGGTTGCGGGTGGCGACGATGACATCGGGCTGCTGGTCAACCTCGGCACTGGCAAAGCGGGCCAGCGTGGCTTGCGCCTTTTGCACCGCCAGATCAGCCTGTCTTGCAGCGGCCTTCGCGGCATCAAAGGCCGCTTGGGTTGTAACACCGCGCTCGAACAGTTCAGCTTCGCGCTGAAGCTGGGTCTTGGCTTCGGCCGCGGCAGATTCAGCCTGACGCACCCCCGCTCGCGCCTCGTCTAACGAGTTCTGCACCGCCGCCCGCGTCTGCACCAAGGCCGCTTGCCGCACTGCGACATTGGCCTTGGCCAACAACGCAGCGCTTTCCAACTGGCCCTGATTGTCCAGTCGCGCCACCACATCGCCCTTTTGCACCTTGTCGCCGATCGCCACCAGAATCTCGGCAATCCGCGCATCGCCAGCGCCATAGGGCGGGGCCACGACAGAGACATCGCCCTGCGGCATAAGTCGGGCCAGACCGACCACATCGCTGGCCTGCATTGTCTCGACCATCTCTTTCGGCAGCGTAATCTCGGGCGGCAATGCAATCGGTGTGGTCGCTCCGCCACCAGGTTGCAATCCGGTCAGAGCATAGAATTTCTGCAAGGCGGGCGGCTGGAAATACATCCCTATGACAGCCCCCGAGAACATGAATACCGGGATCAGCAGCACCAGCAAATAGCGCGGACGGAATCGCAGGCGGCGGGTCGATGCCACCGGCATATCAACATCGCGCCGGATCACTTCAAGCGGAAGATCGTTGTCAGATTGGCCAGTCACGTCACGCTCCACTTGCATGGCGCAAGACGCGCCGCCCCGAGGATTGTATCACGGTCCAGCGCACTGGCCGTGATCTGGATCATAGAAGTCCCGTCCGGTGGCTTTGACAAAGCGCCTTATCAGAAATCCGCCAAACATATTTACATTTATGAATGTTTATATATGTAAGGTCAAGCCCGCCCGCATTTGCGCGGCACCTTCGCTATTCAGGACACCGCCATGCCCCCCCGCGCCCTTGCCGCCTACTTTCCCATCCTTGACTGGGGGCGGCGCTATGACCGCCACGCTTTGTCCAACGATCTGATTGCAGCCCTGATCGTCACGATCATGCTGATTCCTCAGTCTTTGGCCTATGCCTTGCTGGCCGGACTCCCCCCCGAGATGGGGCTTTATGCCTCGATCGCACCGATCCTGCTTTATGCGATCTTCGGCAGTTCGCGGGTGCTGGCAGTTGGACCGGTGGCCGTTGTGTCACTGATGACCGCTGCCGCTGTCGGCAATATCGCCGAGCAAGGCACCGCAGGCTATATCACTGCCTCACTGACGCTGGCCTTCCTTTCAGGCGCGATATTGCTGGTTATGGGGCTGTTCCGGCTTGGTTTTATTGCGAATTTCCTGTCGCATCCGGTGATTGCGGGATTCATCACCGCGTCGGGCGTGCTGATCGCGGCAAGCCAGTTGGCCAGCCTGCTTGGCATCAAGGCCGAGGGCCACAACCTGCCGGAATTGGGTGCATCGCTGTGGCAGAACCTGCCCATGATCAACCCGATCACGGTGGCCATCGGGCTTTTGGGCCTGACGTTTCTGATATGGGTCCGCAAGGGCATGAAACCTGCGCTGCGTCGGCTCGGCTTGGGGCCGCGCATGGCGGATGTGCTGACCAAGGCCGGACCTGTGCTGGCGGTTGTCGTCTCGACCGCCGTGGTTTGGGCCTTGGGTCTGGCCGACAAAGGGGTGGCGATTGTCGGCAATGTGCCACAAAGCCTGCCACCGCTTACCCTGCCCGGCTTTGATCTGGCCCTGATCAAGGATCTGCTTTTGCCTGCCCTTCTGATTTCGGTGATCGGCTTTGTCGAGTCGGTCTCGGTCGCTCAGACACTTGCGGCGAAAAAACGCCAGCGCATTCTGCCGGATCAGGAATTGATCGGGTTGGGGGCCGCCAACCTTGCCTCATCCTTGACGGGTGGATTCCCGGTGACAGGCGGGTTCGCGCGTTCGGTGGTGAATTTTGATGCGGGTGCCGAAACCCCTGCCGCCGGAGCTTTCACCGCGCTTGGCCTTGCCATAGCCGCCGTGGCGCTGACCCCGCTGATCTTCTTCCTGCCCAAAGCAACGCTGGCAGCGACCATCATTGTTGCCGTTCTTAGCCTTGTCGACTTCAGTATCCTGCGAAAAACATGGGCCTATTCCAAAGCCGACTTTGCCGCCGTTGCCGCCACCATCAGCCTGACCCTGATCGCGGGTGTCGAGGTTGGCGTCTCGGCCGGGGTGATCCTGTCGCTCGCGCTGTTCCTGTTCAAAACATCGCGCCCGCATGTGGCCGAGGTGGGCTTGCTGCAAGGCACCCAGCATTTCCGCAACATCCTGCGCTATCCGGTGCTGACCGACCCCAGCCTGTTGACCCTGCGCGTCGACGAAAGCCTGTATTTCGCCAATAGCCGCTATCTGGAAGATTACATCCACGCCCGCGTGACAGGCGACACCGCATTGAAAAACGTGATCCTGCTGTGTTCGGCGGTGAACGAGATCGATATGAGTGCGCTTGAATCTCTGGAAACCATCAACATCCGTCTTAAGGAAATGGGCATCCAGTTCCATCTTTCCGAAGTGAAAGGTCCGGTGATGGACCGGCTGCAAACCACGCATTTCCTGACCGACCTGACCGGAAAAGTCTTTCTGTCCCAGTATGAAGCGATGCAGGTTCTTGCGCCCGTCCTGATGGCAACTGCTGTGCCGCTGGCACGGGGTTAAGGTGACAGCCAGCCAGTCTTGGCCGGATCAACGGATCAGGCCGATCCGGTTGGAAAAGACTCGCCGCCTTAACGTCTTGCGCTAGTTCGGCGATAGCGGGCTGTTTTCGGCCTGTGCCGGGATGATGTGAAGGGTCGGACAATGCGCCTAATTCTTGTACTGGGCGACCAGTTGTCAGACGATCTCTCGGCGCTGCGTGATGCGGATTTTTCCCGCGATATTGTGGTCATGGCCGAGGTTATGGCCGAAGGCACCTATGTGCCGCACCATCCACAGAAGATTGCCTTGGTGCTGACTGCGATGCGGAAATTTGCTGCAAGTTTGCAGGCGCGAGGCGTTCGTGTCGCCTACTCGCGGCTGGACGATCCTGAGACCGGTCCCTCTCTGCCTGCAGAACTGATCCGTCGGATGGCCGAAACCGGTGCGGACGAGGTTGTTGTGACAATGCCGGGCGACTGGCGGTTGCTTTCGACATTGCAGGCGTTGCCGCTGCCGCTGCGCGTTTTGCCCGACGACCGCTTTATATGTGCGCCCGAGGTCTTTGCCGCTTGGGCTGCATCCCGCAAGTCATTGCGGATGGAATGGTTCTACCGCGACATGCGCCGCAGGACAGGGCTTTTGATGGACGGGGCAGAGCCTGCCGGTGGGCAGTGGAATTTCGACCATGACAATCGCAAACCCGCACAGCCGGATTTGCTGCGCGCAGCCCCGTTGCGCTTTGCGCCCGATGCCGAAACCGAAGCCGTTCTTGCAATGGTTGCGGCCTGTTTTCCCACCCATTTCGGGCGTTTGCGCCCGTTTCACTGGCCGACCGACCGCACGCAGGCTCTTGAGGCGCTGGACCATTTCATCACCCACAGCCTGCCGCGCTTTGGCGATGAACAGGATGCAATGCTGGAAAGCGACCCGTTTCTAAGCCATTCCCTTCTGTCGGCCAGCCTGAACATTGGCCTTCTGGCCCCGTTGGAGGTCTGCATGCGTGCCGAAGCGGCCTACAGATCGGGGGCCGCGCCCCTGCCTGCTGTCGAAGGGTTCATCCGCCAGATTATCGGCTGGCGGGAATATGTGCGCGGCATCTGGGCTTTGAAGGGACCGGCCTATCTGACCCAGAACGCGTTGAACCACAGTGCCGCCTTGCCGCCTGCCTATTGGGGCGCGCCAACCAAGATGAACTGCCTGTCCAAAGCGGTTGGCCAGACCCGTGATCTTGCCTATGCCCACCATATCCAGCGGTTGATGGTGACCGGCAATTTTGCACTTCTGGCCGGCGTGGACCCTGCAGCGGTGCATGAATGGTATCTTGCCGTCTATATCGATGCGTTCGAATGGGTCGAAGCACCCAATACGCTTGGCATGAGTCAATTTGCCGATGGCGGGCTTTTGGGGTCAAAGCCCTATGTCTCGTCCGGTGCCTATATCGACCGGATGTCGGATTATTGCAGCGGCTGCCATTATCGCGTGAAAGACCGGACCGGACCCAAAGCCTGCCCGTTCAACCCGCTTTACTGGCATTTCCTTGACCGGCATCGCGCACGGTTTGCCTCCAATCCCCGCATGGCGCAGATGTATCGGACATGGGATAAAATGGACGCGACCCACCGCGCCACAGTGCTGGCGGATGCAACAGCAATATTGGCACGTCTGTCGGCAAATGAAGTGGTCTAGCGGCACTCGCCAGTCACGGTTTCGCCGGAGGTGGACCGCAACTGGCCAGTGACCGCACCGCAAGGGTCTTGTCGATCAACCGCTTTGCGAAATTTATGCTTGCATACGTATTCTATCGCGGTCAGTTCTATTGGGGTCAATATACACTTCGGGTCAAGGCAGGGCCGAGTCGCTGCCAATGATCCGGAACAAGCGGCAGGAGAGAGCCATGGCAGAAAAGAATGACAGCGCGAAACCGATTGCGGAACTGACACCCGCGCGCTCAGGGAAAGTGATGCAGGTCGAGCGGCACGATTACCCCGATCTGGCCCCCGTGAACCGCAAACGCGCCCAGCCGATGCGCGGCTTTGACGAGGTTTACACCGATATCGTGGATTACATCGTGCGCTGCACCCACAAGATCTGGGACGAACGCGACATCGGCCTGATCTATTCGCATTACACCCATAACTGCGTTCTGTATGGCACGACCGGCACGCTTTACACGCGCGAGGAGGTGGTGCGCGATACGATTCAGCGACTGGTTTCCTTCCCGGAACGGCGGGGAATGGCGACTCAGGTGATCTGGAAGGGTAACGAGGATGACGGGTTTTACACCTCGCATCTGGTCACCGGAACCGGCCGCCATACCCAGAACGGCCACCTTGGCGCACCGACGGGGCGGATGTTCACGTCGCGCACTGTGGCCGACTGCATGATCTATGAAAACAAGATCTACCGCGAATGGGTTGTGGCCGACACCACCGCGATCCTTCAGCAACTGGGGCTGGATGTGCAGGCCTATGCCCAGCGCATTGCCACAGCAAGCTTTGACAAAGGCCTTGTTTCACTGGACATTGGCGAGAACCGCCACATGATCGGCCAATATCCCCCCGAGGCCGAGGCCGATCTTTCGCTGGCCTCGACCGAAACCGAGCGGCACACGCTGCGCTGGATGCATGATGTCTATAATCGCAAGATGCTTGGCACGATTGCATCGGTATGCGCCCCGACCGTGCAGTATCACGGACCGCTGATGACCGAACTTTACGGCGTGGCTTCGGTAATCCACCAGACGCTTGGGTTGATCGGGTCGCTGCCAGACGCAGCCTTCACACCGCAACATATCTGCTCGAACCCTTGTGAAGAGGGCGGCGAAAAGGTGGCGGTCCGCTGGATCATGGAGGGCCACCATCTGGGCTATGGCATTCTGAACCATCTGGGTGCGCCGACCGGCAAACGGGTGCAGGTTATGGGGATCAGCCATTTCCACTACAAGAACGGCAAGATCGTGGACGAATGGCGCACATACGACGAGGCGTCGATGCTGGTGCAGGTCAAGTTGGCGCAGATGGCCGACCGCAAGGCCGCAGCCCTGACCGCACCCAACTGATCTGTCACGCCCTCGCAAAGCCCGATCCGCTACCCAGCGGGTCGGGTTCTTTTTTGACTCTTTGGGAAAAGCGACATTCCACCAGCACATAATAATTGCAATCGTATGCAAAGAGTGTTTAGCTTCCGAAACGGAATGGGCAATCCTTCGCCCGCGCTAAAACCCGATCAAAAGCCGGGACCGGCAACACCAACACAGGGGTGCAAGATGAAGATGAATTTGACCAAGACTGTCGCTGCAGGCGCCGTAAGCATTGCGGCCTTGATTGCAGGCGGCGGGGCGGCTTTTGCCGAGTGCGCGATTCAGGGGGCGGGATCGGTCCGCATTCTGTCCAACGACTTCGAAGCGCTGCGTGTGGTGAATGATGCCGCAGCCACTTGTGCGACCGATACCGTCGCCATCACCGCCAACGCGACGGCGGAACACAAGAACATCCAGGGTCCGGCACTGACGGCCAATCCGGCGGAATATACCGTAGCGGTGGTTGCCAACAACTCGATCGTGCCGCTGCTGAATGACGGGCTGATTCGCCCGCTGGATGATCTGGTCGCACAATATGGTGCCTCGCTGCAGCCGAACCAACTGATCAAGATCGACGGCAAGGTGATGGCGATTGCGTTCATGGGCAACGGCCAGCACCTGTTCTACCGCAAGGACATTCTGGAAAAAGCCGGGCTGGACGTGCCGACATCCTATGAAGACATTCTGGCAGACGCACAGGTCATCAAGGACATGGGCCTGATGGAATACCCGCTGGCCGCTTCGAACAAACCGGGCTGGGATCTGGCGGCTGAGTTCGTGAATATGTATCTTGGCACCGGTGCTGAGTTCTTTGCAGCCGGAGCGGCCGATCTTGCGATCGACAACGACAGCGGTCGCAAAGTCTTGGAAACCATGCGCGCCATGACAGCGTTCATGAACCCCGATTACCTGACCTATGACGCGAACGAATTGAACAAGGTCTGGGATGCGGGCAACGTCGCCTTCATGCAACAGTGGGGCTCGCTGGCCGGTGCTACCATCGATCCGGCAACCGCGAACCCCGAAGTTGCCGCCAATACCGGCTTTGCCGCAGCCCCGACCATCGGCGGCGGCACCACTCCGGCAGCGGCGCTGTGGTGGGACGGCTTTACCATCGCACAGAACATCTCGGACGAGGACGCCGCCGCGTCCTTCCAAGCGATGGTGCATGGCATCAGCCCCGAAACAGTGGCAGCCCATCCCGATGCCGCAACCTGGCTGGTGGCTGGCTATACCCCCGGCCCGGCGGCTGTTGGCGTGATCGGCAATGCGACGGGCGGAGCCAAGGCTTATCCGATGCAGCCCTATATGGGCCTGCTGCATACCGCCCTGTCGGCAGAGCTTGCGGACTTTATCGCTGGCAAGGAAGACGCGGATCAGGCGCTGAAAGACGTGAAAGCGGCCTATGACACCGCAGCCATGGAAGGCGGCTTCCTGAAGTAACCTCCCCAGCCTTGCCCGGCCGCGTCAGGTGGCCGGGCATTTTTTCTTGCGAGCCGCCACGTTTGCCCTGAACACGGGGCGAAAGGACGCTTTGCGTTCACCCGGCCCTCCTCGAACGGCCCTCCTCGAACTGGATCGCCCCGATGCCGCATCGCACCTTCTTTGCATTCATCTTCCCTTCCATCCTTGCCATGCTGCTGTTCATCACGTTGCCGATCATTTCGGTGGCCATGCAGTCGCTTTTTGTTGAGCATCCCGCCGTCGTGACCGAGGTCGAGAATTGCGGCCCGTTTGGCTGCACGACCGAAACCAAGGTCGATACCGAAGCCATGGCCAAGCTGAAGGCAGATCAGCCGATGGGGGCTTTCGCGGGATTCTCCAACTATCTGAACCACAACCATCTGGCGGTGGATGATCTGCGCGCGATTTTCGGCGATAACCGTGGCATTGGCGATATCGTCGCCCGCGTGATGAACCTGCCGTTTTACCGCGCGCTGGCCTTCACGCTGACCTATTGCTTTTTCGTCACCCCCTTTGCGATGGCCTTGGGCTTTTTCATCGCGCTGGCGGTGAACACCATGCCAAAGCTGCTGAAGGGTCCGGCGATTTTCGTCTCGATCCTGCCGATGATCATCACGCCTTTGGTGGGATCACTGATCCTTGCGTGGATGTTCAACCCGGCAGGCATTTTCGGCGCGACGCTACAATCCCTGACCGGAGACCCGACGCTGTCTCTGCGCGCCTCGCCGGTGCTGACATGGATCGTCATCCTGACCTACGGTGTCTGGACCAACGGGCCGTTCTCATTTGTGGTGTTCTATGCGGGCCTGCAAACCGTGCCGAAAGACACGCTGGAGTCGGCGCGGATCGACGGAGCAACGCGCTGGCAGGCGACGCGCTTTGTCATCATCCCCCACCTGATGCCTTTGGCAACCTTTGTGGCGCTGGTGCAGTTGATGGATAACTTCCGCGTCTTTGAACCCATTGTCGGCTTTTCGGCCGAGGCCAATGCAACTTCGCTGAGTTGGCTGGTGTTCAACGATCTGGTCAGTCAGGACAGCCAGCAGTTCGGATCTGCCGCAGCGACCTCGGTCATCACCATTGTCGGCGTCTTGATCCTGTTGACTCCTGTCCTGATCCGCACATGGCGCGATTTTAACCGGAAGGCGGTGTAAGATGAATGGTCAACCTTTGGGCCTGAAAACCCTGACAACCGCCTTTCTGACCCTCTGGCTTCTGGCTGCCGTATTCCCGTTTGCGTGGACGGTCTGGGGCAGCTTCAAGGTTGAGGCCGATTTCTTCTCGCGCCAATCGTGGTGGTTTGCCATCGAAGGCGTCCGCACCGTGCAGCAAACCGGCGGCACCTTCACGCTGGCCGGCTATGAAGGCGCTTGGGTGCAGAACGAATTCTGGAAAGCCGCGATCAACACCCTGATCGTGACGCTGTCGGTCACGACGATCTCGTTGGTGGTGGGGACGCTTGGCGGTTATGCGCTGGCAAGATCGGGCCACCGCTATGCGTTCTGGATTCTGATTGCGGCGCTGGTGTTCCGTGCCATGCCGCATATCACGCTGGTGTCGGGTTATCTGCTGCCGTTCTTCCAGTTGAACATCTGGGGCTATCTGCCCACCACCATCATCGTGCTGGTCGCAATCAACCAGCCCTTCACCCTGTGGATGCTGCACAGCTTTTTCCTGTCGATCCCCAAGGATCTGGACGAAAGCGCACTGGTCGATGGCTGCACAAGGTTTCAGGCTTTCCGCATGGTCATCATCCCCGTGATGTGGCCGGGTGTGATCACGACCGGCCTGTTCAGCTTTTTGCTGGGATATAACGACTTCGCGGTCACCTCGATGCTGCTGCGTCAGGAAAACCAGACCATGATCCCGAAAATCGCCTCCTTCCTTGGGTCCATCCAGAACGAAGGCAATGTGATGTTCGCTGTTGCCGCCGTTGTGTCGGCGACGGTCCCGCTCTTCATCCTCGTTCTTTTCTTCCAACGGCAGATTGTATCCGGCCTGACCGCCGGCGCCGTGAAAGGGTAAATCATGGCACAAATCCGCCTCGTCAATGTCTGCAAACGCTGGGGCGCCTATGTGGGCGTCGATAACTTCAACCTTGAAATCGCAGACTCCGAATTTCTGGTTCTGCTGGGGCCATCGGGCTGTGGCAAGACAACAACCATGCGGATGATCGCAGGGCTTGAGGAGTTGACCTCGGGCGAAATCTGGATCGGGGACAAGATGGTCAACCGGCTGGAGCCGAAAGACCGCGATATCTCGATGGTGTTCCAAAGCTACGGGCTTTACCCGAACCTGTCGGTCTATGAAAACATCCGCTTTCCGCTGCGGGTCCGCAATATTCCCAAGGCCGAGCACCATGAACGGGTGATGCGGGCATCGGATATGGTGGAACTGGGGCCGTTCCTTGACCGCCGCCCCGCCGCCCTGTCAGGCGGCCAGCGTCAGCGGGTGGCCTTGGCGCGCGCCATCGTGCGCGAGCCGAACGCCTTTCTGATGGACGAACCGCTGTCCAACCTTGACGCCAAGCTACGTGTCTCGACACGGGCGCAGATCAAGAACCTGCACCACACCCTGAAAACCACCACGATCTATGTCACCCATGACCAGATCGAGGCGATGACGCTGGCCGACCGTGTGGTGGTGATGAATCACGGCGTTGTGCAGCAGCTTGGCACCCCGACCGAAATTTACGACCGCCCCGCCAACACCTTTGTCGCAAGCTTTATCGGATCGCCGGCGATGAACCTGATTGCGGGTGAGGTTGTGGACGGCACCTTCCACGCCGAGGGGATGCAGATTGCAGGGCTGCGCGCGGTGGCCGGGCCTGTCACACTGGGCTTTCGGGCCGAGGATGCGCGGGTCGTCCACGAGGGCGGCGAAATCACTGCGCCCGTCTATTCGATGGAGCTTTTGGGCGATGCAACGCTGGTCTCGGTGCGGATCGGCACAGCCCTTGTGGCGGTGCGTGCGCCCAAGGATTTCCGCATCGAGATCGGCGCGTCGATCCGCATGGCGGTCCCCCACGCCGCTGTCCACCTTTTTGACCATGCCACTGGCGCAAGGCTTGATGTATGAAAGGGTTGCCCGCCCCAGCGGCTTTGTCGCAAATTGGGTGCGGGCATAGGGAGAGTTCGGTTGGCCAATGAGAAAGTCACATCGCTGGAGGTTGCCGCCTTGGCAGGTGTCAGCCAATCTGCGGTCAGCCGCGTTTTCACGCCCGGCTCCTCGGTAAGCCAGAAAACCGCCGACAAGGTGCGTGCTGCGGCGGCCCAGCTTGGCTATCGCCCCAATGTGCTGGCGCGATCACTCAAATCCGGCAAAAGCCGGATCATTGGCTTGGTCGTGGCCTATCTGGAGAACTACTTCTACCCCGAAATGGTAGAGCGGCTTTCGACCGAATTGCAGAAGGTCGGCTATCATGTGCTGATCTTTCTTGCGCCTGTAGCTTCGGTCAATGTGGATCAGGTCATTCGGGAAATTCTTGATTATCAAGTGGATGGCATTGTGATGGCCTCGGTCTCGATGTCATCCGAACTGGCAGCACGCTGTGCGGCCACGGGGATTCCGGTTGTTCTGTTCAACCGCGCCCACGCCGACAAGAATCTGTCCTCTGTCACCTCGGACAACTTTGCGGGCGGCAAGGCGCTGGCGGATTACCTCTGCTCGCTCGGGCATCAGCGCATCGCCTATATTGCCGGTTTCGCTGGCGCCTCGACCCAAGCTGACCGTGAGGCGGGGTTTCGTGCAGGGCTGGCCGAGGCAGGGCAAGAATTATTCGCCCGCGCTGATGGCAATTTCGACTATGCCACCGCTCAGGCCGCCGCGCGCGAGTTGTTTGCCACCTCACGCCGCCCCGATGCGGTTTTTGTCGCCAATGACCATATGGCCTTTGCGGTAATGGATGTGCTGCGCTTCGAACTGGGGCTGCGCGTGCCAGAGGATGTTTCCGTTGTGGGCTTTGACGATGTGCCGCCCGCCGCATGGCCTGCCTATAACCTGACGACCTTCCGCCAGCGGGTTGACCAGATGGTCGCCGAAACCGTCACCATGTTGACCACTTGGATCGCAGCCGACCAGCCCGAAGTTGCCCGCGTGGTGCTGTCAGGCGAGTTGGTGATCCGTGGCTCGACCCGCCGCCATGGAACCACCCGATGACCGAAGCCGATTTCCGCGCCCGCCTTGCAGCCTTGGGAATAGAACTTGATGCTCATGCCTTTGCCGCAGCCTTCAAGGGCGCGCAGCATTTGCGGGCCGAGGTTGCCAAGATTGACGCCTATCTGGCCGCAAAAGCATGACCGATCCGGCCGATTATTCGATTCCCGAAGCCGCCTTGGCGCTGCGCGAAGGCAGATTGACTGCGCGGCAACTGGTGACTGCTGCGCTGGACCGGATCGCGCAGCGCAACGACCGGCTACACGCCTTCACCCATCTGAACCCTGATGCTCTGGCCGAAGCTGACCGCGCCGATGCCATGCTGGCCGCAGGTGCTGCCCCCCCCTTGTGCGGGATTCCGGTTGCCGTGAAAGACCTGATTGACGTGGGCGGACTGCCTGCCACCAGTGGCTCTGCCGTGCTGTCGGGGCGGATTGCCGCCGCGGATGCCGATGCCGTAGCGCAGTTGCGCGCACAAGGCGCTGTGATCCTTGGCAAACTTGCCACCTATGAATTCGCCATGGTCGGCCCCGACCTGAACTTGCCCGATCCGCCCGCCCGCAATCCATGGAATTTGAACCATATCACCGGCGGATCGTCCTCGGGGTCGGCCAGTGCTGTGGCAGGGGGGCTTGTGCGGTTGGCCCTTGGCACCGATACCGGCGGCTCTATCCGAAGCCCCTCGGCCTATTGCGGCTGCGTCGGGCTGAAACCCAGTTATGACCGCGTTTCCCGTGCCGGAGCCTTCCCCCTCTCGCCCGCGCTGGATCACACCGGCCCGCTGGCCGCAACGGTCGAAGAGGCCGCGCTTGCCCTTGACGCGATGACAGCAGCGCCGAACGATTGGCGCCCCGCCAGCGCCCGCCTTGATCGCGGCGCAGAGGGCTTGCGGATCGGCTATGCCCGCGACTGGTTCGCGCAAGACCTACAGGCAAGCCCCGCCCTGATCCGCGCCATGGACGATGCCGCCGCCAGCTTTTCCATGCTTGGGGCCAGTATCACCCCAGTATCGCTACCCGACTACGGCATGTTCGAGGCCGCTGGCTCGGTCATTCTGCATGCCGAGGCGCTGGCCGAACACCTGTCACTGATCCGCGACCACCTGCCGCGTTATGGCCGGCCCGTGCTGCAATGCCTTGCCTTCGGAACCGCGGTCGATGCCGAAGATGTTCAGCGCGCCCGTATGGCGCAAGCCTGCCTGACCCAAGACATGCTGGCGGCGATGGCACCTTTTGATCTGGTGATTACGGCCACCACACTGACCCCTGCCCTGCCTTTCTCGGCCTTCGACGGGGAAAAGGCCGTCTGGACGCCGATGCGGACCATCCCTTTCAACGTCACAGGCCAACCGGTGCTGTCGGTTCCGGTGGGCTTTGACGGCGATCTGCCGCTGGGGATGCAGATTATCGGGCGCAGGGGCGACGAAGACCTGATTTGCGCCGCCGGTAATGCCTTTGAGCGGGCGACAGACCATTCGGTCCAGCGCCCGCCGCTTTGATTTCCTCTTGGCTCGAGCTTAGCTGACATAACCACATTGGCCTGCCGATGCGGTCAGGGGCTGGCCCTGACCGCAGGTTCAAGATTAGCCGCGCAGGTTAGCGCACCTGCATCCGGTCCAGCCGCAATTGTGCCGCGCGGCGGTGGCCTTCCAGGCCTTCGCTTGCGGCTTGGCGGGCGGCAGGCGGAGCAACTGCCTCGACCCCATGCGGCTCAAGCCATTGATGGGTAGCGATTTTCACATAGGCCCCCACCCATAGCCCGCCTGTATAGCGCCCTGCGGCCATCGTGGGCAAAGTATGATTGGTGCCGGAACATTTGTCGGAATAGACCACGCTGGCAAGTTCGCCGATGAACAGCGACCCGTAATTCCGCAGCTTTTTGGCAAAGCCATGTGGATCGGCAGTATGGACCTGCAAATGCTCGGCGGCGATGAAATCCGAATAGGCGATCATCGCGGCCTCGTCTTCGCACACCGCAATCTCGCCATAATCGCGCCATGCAGGGGCTGCGACATGGGCGGTCGATAGAGTGGCAAGCTGCTTTTCAACCTCGGCCACCACGGCTTCGGCCAAGGGGCGGTGCGTTGTGATCAGGCCAACCCGCGTGCGAACATCATGTTCAGCCTGTGCCAGAAGGTCGGTTGCGATCATTTCGGCATCGCCGGTCGCGTCGGCAAGGATGTAGATCTCGGACGGCCCTGCAAGCTGATCGATCCCTACCGGACCGAACACCTGCCGCTTTGCCTCGTTCACAAAAGCATTGCCCGGCCCCATGATCTTCATCACAGCAGGCACGGTTTCGGTGCCATAGGCCATCGCCGCAATCGCCTGTGCGCCGCCGATGCGGAAAATCCGGTCCGCTCCCGACAGGTGACAACCCGCAACCATAGCGATATGCGCGTTGGGCGGCAGACAAGCGATCACCTCGGACACTCCGGCAACCTTGGCCGGAACGATGGTCATGATCGGGGCCGACAACAACGGGAACCGCCCGCCCGGCACATAGCAGCCGACACGGTCGATCGGAATCACCCGATGCCCCATGAACACCCCCGGAAGCGCCTCGATATCCAGAGGCAGAATCGTCGCAAGCTGCGCCTCGGCAAAGCGACGAACGTTGGCAATGGCGAATTCGGTGTCCTTGCGGGTCTGCGGATCAAGGGCCGCCACGGCAGCCTCGCGCTCGGCCTGCGTAACTTCGAACACCTGCAGATCCGATTGGTCGAACTTGGCGGAATATTCCCGCACTGCAACATCACCACGGGTTTTTACATCGGCAAGGATCGTCGCAACCAGTTCGGCAACCGGCTTGTTGTCAGCATCGGCATTGCGGGTTGGAGCCTTGAGCCAAGCAACCTTGGCGGCGGGAAAGGGTTCTGGCAGATTTGACATAGGACGCTCCGTTCTGGCCTGTGTGCGGTATGACTATTGGGGCGGAATATATGGCATAATGCATACGATTGCAAAGATAAGTTTGCCCAATCTCCAAAACGCCGACCCTTCAGCCAATTTATAACGGGAAAACAATCGCTTGTCGCGCCTTCTAGCGGCATACGTACAAATATTTCACTTAGCCCAGCACAAGACACTTGCCATACCCTCGCAGTTTGCCCTATCCATGTTGCAAACGTATTCAAGCCGGGGGAAAAGATGTCGGTGACTTGGCTGAAGCGCGGCAAGCCGGAAACAGAGCGCGCCGCCGATGACGCAAAGGTTCGGGCAACGGTGGAAACCGTTCTTGGCGATATCGAGACGCGCGGCGATGCAGCGGTGCGGGATTTGTCGGTGAAATTTGACAAATATGACCCGCCCGCTTTCAGGCTGACCGCATCGGAAATCGAGTCTGCGATGGCCAAGGTCGCCCCGCGCGACATGGAAGATATCCGCTTTGCCCAGACCCAGATCCGGCGCTTTGCCGAAGCCCAGCGCGCCTCGATGACCGATATCGAGGTGGAAACCCTGCCCGGCGTCTTTCTGGGCCACCGCAATATTCCGGTACAATCGGTGGGTTGCTATGTGCCGGGCGGCAAGTTTCCCATGGTCGCCTCGGCGCATATGTCGGTATTGACTGCGGCTGTGGCAGGAGTTCCGCGCATCATCGCCAGCGCGCCGCCGGTGAATGGCGCGCCGCATCCGGCGATTGTGGCTGCGATGGCGATGGGCGGCGCGCATGAAATCTATGTGATGGGCGGCATGCAGGCGGTGGGGGCGATGGCCATCGGGACCGAAACCATCAAACCCGTGGATATGCTGGTCGGCCCCGGCAATGCCTATGTGGCCGAGGCCAAACGCCAGCTTTATGGCCGCGTCGGCATCGACCTGTTCGCAGGCCCGACCGAAACGATGGTGATCGCGGATGATACGGTGGATGCCGAGCTATGCGCGACCGACCTGCTGGGACAGGCCGAACACGGCTACAACTCGCCCGCGGTGCTGCTGACCAATTCGCGCAAACTGGCCGAAGCGACCTTGCTGGAAATCGACCGCCTGCTGGAAATCCTGCCCACTGCGGCAACGGCGGGCGTAAGTTGGGCCGATTACGGCGAGGTGATCCTGTGCGACAGCTATGACGAGATGCTGGCCGTCGCCAATGACATCGCGTCCGAGCATGTGCAGGTGATGACCGACCGCGATGACTGGTTCCTTGAGAACATGCACAGCTATGGCGCGCTTTTCCTTGGCCCGCGCACCAATGTCGCCAACGGCGATAAGGTGATTGGCACCAACCACACGCTGCCCACCAAAAAGGCAGGGCGCTATACCGGCGGATTGTGGGTTGGCAAGTTTCTGAAAACCCACAGCTATCAGCGCGTTGTCACCGACGAGGCGGCGGCATTGGTGGGTGAATACGGCAGTCGGCTGTGCATGCTGGAAGGCTTTGTCGGCCATGCCGAACAGTGCAACATCCGCGTGCGCCGCTATGGCCACAAGAATATCCCCTACGGAGCTGCCGCAGAATGACCCTGCCCCGCACCCCATCGTTCCGGCTGGATGGTCGTCGCGCCTTGGTGGCGGGGGCATCTTCGGGCATCGGCGCCGCCTGCGCCGTAGCCTTGGCCGAGCAAGGTGCCGAGGTTACCCTATGCGCCCGCCGCGGGACCGAGTTGGCGGCACTTGCAGCCGAAATGACAGCGGCGGGGATGCGGGCGCGCACGCTGACGCTGGACATCACCGATCTGACTGCCACCGAGGCGGCTCTGGCAGCCCTTCCTGCGTATGACGTTCTGGTCAATTCCGCCGGGATCGCGCGCCATTCGCCCGCGATCGAGACCAGGCCCGAGGATTTCGATCTTGCCGCCAATCTCAACTTTCGCGCCGCATATTTCCTGACCCGCACCGTTGCGGCGCGGCTGATCGCCGAGGGCAAGACCGGCAGCCTGATCAATATCTCAAGCCAGATGGCCCATGTCGGCGGCATTGACCGCGCTGTTTATGCCGCCACCAAACACGCAGTCGAAGGCATGACCAAAAGTATGGCGATCGAATGGGGTCCACATGGCATCCGCGTCAACACTATCGCCCCCACCTTCATCCGGACGCCGCTCACCGAAGTTACCTTCGCAAACCCCGACCGCGCCGCGTGGATCGCCAGCAAGATCAAACTGGGCCGCGTTGGCGAGGTGACCGACATCATGGGGGCGGTGGCGTTGCTTGCCTCGGATGCGGGCAGCCTGATCACCGGAACCTCTTTGCTTATCGATGGCGGCTGGACCGCAGATTGACCAAAACTGACTAACCCCAAAGGTGCCACATGACTCCTGCCGAAATGGAAGCCCGTATCGTCCGCTATGGCGATCTGCGCCCCTGCAAGACCGCGTTCATTGACGCGCATACTCCCGGATCGAACCGGAAAGAGAACTTCACCATCATCGGCGGCGGCGTGTCGGAATCCCCTGACCAGCACGTTCATATCGTTGACACCCCCGGCTTCAACATCGGGGCGGCTGGGCAGCCTCCGGGGTGCCGCAACTCGTTGCACACCCACCGCACCGCCGAGGTGTTCTTCGTGCTGAAAGGCCGCTGGAGGTTCTTCTGGGGCCGTTGGGGAACAGCCGGAGAATTTGTGGCCGAGGAAGGTGATATCTTCAACATCCCGACCGGCATTTTCCGCGCCTTTGAGAATATCGGCACCGATTACGGGATGATCATGGCCATCCTTGGCGGGGATGACGCTGGTGGCGGCGTGGTCTGGGCGCCGCAGGTCATCACCGATGCCAAGGATTACGGGCTGGTACTGGGCAAGAACGGCAAGCTTTACGACACCAAACAGGGCCAAAGCCTGCCCGAAGGCGTGCCGCCCATGCCGCTGTTGACGGATGAGGAACTCAAAGCCTTCCCCGAACCCACCACCGCCGAGGTGATCCCGAATTGTGTGGCCCGCTATTGGGACCTGATGGCGCTGTCGGATCGCCAGCCCGCCAAGGTGATCGGCGCCGAAGGCAAACTGCGCGACCGTCCGGGGTTCGAGGTTGAACTGCTGTCGCGCAACTCGATCCCCGACACGCCCTACACCCTGAACCAGCACGAGATTCTGATGCCGATGCGCGGCTATTGGCGTCTGTCTTGGGCGGATGGCTCGACCGTTCTGAACCCCGGCGATACGGCGGCGATCCCCCCCGGTCTGGAACACAGCCTTGCACCGTCTATGACAGGTGAATCCTCGCTCTATCGTGTTATCAGCACGAATGACCCCGCCGGCACCACCGGTCGCCTCCTGTAGGTCGGGGTTCACCCCGACTCCCGCCCTCAAAGGACTGCCCATGACCCTTCTCGCAACGCATGTCGGCTCTCTCCCCCGCTCTCAGGACGTGGTGGATTTCCTCTTTGCCCGCGAAAAGGGCCAACCCTTTGATCCCGCCGCCTTCGATGCCTGCATGACGGCGGCGGTGGATGAAAATGTCCGTCGCCAGAAGGCGGCGGGCGTCGACATCGTCTCGGATGGCGAGGCATCGAAGATCAGCTACGCCACCTATGTCAAAGACCGCTACACCGGCTTTGACGGCGACAGCCCCCGCAACGCGCCCGCCGATCTGAAACTGTTCCCGACCTTCCTTGACCGTCTGGCCCGCGCCGGTGGCACGCCGAAATATGCCCGCCCGCAATGCGTGGGTCCGGTGGCCTCCAAGGGGCAGGGAGAGCTGCAAAAGGACATCGCCAACCTGAAAGGCGCGATGGCAAAGCACGGCGTTGATCGCGGCTTCATGAACGCAGCTTCGCCGGGTGTGATCGCCCTTTTTCTGCAAAACGCGCATTACCCCACCCGCGAGGCCTATCTTGAGGCTTTGGCCAACGCGATGCGTGACGAATACCGCACCATCCTTGAGTCGGGTCTGGATCTACAACTCGATTGCCCCGATCTGGCGCTGTCGCGGCATATGCTGTTTGCCGATCTGTCGGATGCCGAATTCCTGAAGATCGCCGCCACCCACGTCGAAGCGCTGGAACATGCGCTCAAAGGGCTGCCGCAGGACCGCATCCGCCTGCATATCTGCTGGGGCAATTACGAAGGCCCGCATGTCTGCGACATTGATATGGCAAAGGTGTTCCCGCTGCTGATGAAGGTGCCAGCCACCTATCTGCTGTTCGAAACCGCCAACCCCCGCCACGGCCATGAATGGACGGTGTTCCGCGACCGTGCTGCCGAAATCCCGCAGGACAAGGTGCTGATCCCCGGTGCGGTGGACACCACGACGAACTTTGTCGAACATCCCGATCTGGTGGCGCAACGGCTGGAGCGTTTTACAAATATCCTTGGCCATGACCGCGTGATTGCCGGATCGGACTGCGGTTTCGGCACCTTTGCCGGCTTTGGCGCGGTGGACCCCGAAATCGCATGGGCCAAGCTGGCGACCCTGAAGGAAGGCGCGCGGCGGGTGAAATGACGCCGCTGCTGCTGATCCCCGGCATGATGTGCGACGCGCGGATGTGGGGCGGCCTGCCCGCCCTGCTGCATCCGCGCCCCGTCGCCCATTGCCTGCCGACCAAGGCCGAGACGATGGCCGACCTTGCCGCCCTGATCCTGCGCGACGCACCAGACCGTTTTGCGCTGGCGGGGCTGTCGATGGGGGGCATCGTGGCGATGGAGGTGCTGCGCCAAGCCCCCGAACGGGTGGAACGGCTTGCCCTGCTGGACACCAACCCCCGCGCCGAGTTGCCCGAGGTTCAGACCCGCCGCGCCCCCCAGGTCGCCCGCGCCCTGTCGGGCCATCTGGATGCCGTGATCCGCGACGAGATGAAGCCGAATTATCTGGCCGATGGTCCCGACACGCAGCCGATCCTTGATCTGTGCATGGAAATGGCGCTGTCGCTTGGCCCGCAGGTGTTCGCCCGCCAGTCGCGCGCCCTGCGCGACCGCCCCGACCAGACCGCAACGCTGGCCGCCTTTCGCGGTCCGGCACTGGTGCTGATGGGAGAGGGCGACCGACTTTGCCCGCTGGACCGCCACCAGCAGATGCACGCCTTGATGCCGCAATCGCGGCTTGCGATCATCCCGCGCGCCGGACATCTGCCCACATTGGAAAACCCCGCCGCCACCTTCGCCCATCTGCAAGACTGGCTGCTGCAACCGCGATAGGACCGCCATGCCGATCACCGATTTCCAAGCCCGTTTCGCCGCCGGTGGCAAAGCCGTCAACGGCTGGTGCGCCATGCCCTCGCCCGTCACCGCCGAGATCATGGGCCGTCAGGGCTTTGACATGATGACCGTCGATCTGCAGCACGGGTTGATCGACTACCAGATGGCGCTGACCATGCTTCAGGTCTTGCAAGGCCTGCCCGCCCCCGTTCTGGCCCGCTTGCCGTGGAATGAACCGGGGATCATGGCGAAATGCCTTGATGCCGGTTTTGCCGGTGTAATCTGCCCGATGGTCAACACGGTAGAGGACGCCCGCGCGCTGGTGCAATCGGCCCGCTATGCCCCGCTGGGCAGCCGGTCCTTCGGGCCGACGCGGGCGAATATGGTCTATGGCGCAGGCTATGCCAAAACCGCGAACAACCGCATTCTGGTGCTGGCCATGATCGAAACGCGCGAGGCGCTGGGAAATCTGGATGCCATTCTGGCGGTGGGCGGCATTGACGGGGTCTATGTCGGTCCGTCGGATCTGGGCCTGTCGCTGGGCTATGAACCCACGCTGGACCCGTCGGCTCCCGAGGTGCTGGAGGCAATTGCCACCATCGCCACCCGCGCCAAGGCTGCTGGCCGGATCGCGGGCGTCCATACCGGATCGCCCGCCATGATCCGCCGCATGTTCGCGCAGGGCTTTGATTTTGCGTCTCTTCTGACGGATGCGCGGCTGTTTGCCTCGGCTGTGGCAACCGAGTTGGCAGCCGTGCATGATACAACAGCCGAGGTTGTGAAAGGGTATTAGACCGGTTTGCGCCGGTCTTGCGTCAGATAATCACAACCGGCTTAAAAGCGCAGTCCGGTCAGGACTGCGCTGCGCCAATCAACCCGCCTGCATTTCGATCTGCTTCCAGATCGCGATTTCATCTACCTGGGTGAATTCGCGCTGAATACCCCAAGGGCCAAAATCAACGTGGGTGATGCCCATCACATGAACCTCGGCACCAGTGGGGGCGCCAAAGCGGCCAAAGCCTTCGTGGCGGCCATCAAGGCTCCAGCGGACCGCAGCGCGGGGCTGCCGACCGGCTTCGTCGTTGCCAATCACATGATGCACGGTGAATTTTGCGCGCGGGAATGATGATCGCAGGCCCATCCATGCAGCCTCGGCAAAGCCCCAAGACCAACCTCCCTGACCGCCCGCATGTTCAATTCTGACCGCTCGGTCATATGTCTGGCCGATCACCGCAATGTCTTTCCGCATGATCCGGTTCAGGATATCGACCAGCTTGCCGCCCCATTCATTGTCATTTCCGCGCAATGTATAGGCACCAACACGATCCTGATCAGGGGTGAAAACCCGTTTTGCCGTGGCAGGACCGCCTTCGGCAGCGATCTGGCGGCGCACGAAGTCGCGCGGGTCATGGCCAAGCTGTTTGACGATGGAGCTGCTGTCAAACACCAGCCATTCATCATCGAACACGCCGTCCGTTACCGCACAATCCGCAATGCAGCGCGCGTAATAGCGCTTGCCAGATGCCGGACCATAGATGCTGTCTCCGGTCTGCGTTCCGGTAATGACCGAGCGATGCGACGACAAGTAATGCTGGGTTTCTCCACCCGACCAGATCACATCTTCGGCGAAAATCTGCAAATCCGGAAAGGCGGCCATCTTGGCCAGTGTATCGTCGATCACGGCAGCGCAGCCCAGTTTCATCCCGCCAGCCCCCCGTACAATGATATCGGGGGCATAACAGGACTCCAGCAGGGCAATCTGCCGATCCTCCCATATCTCTTTGGTAATACCGATAATGAAATGCGGAAAATCCCGCCATTTTGGGTCGAAGTTTTTCACGGGACTCTCCTGTCAACCGAAGGATTGCATCCAAGGGTATGGCTTGGGGTGATTCTTATTTGCAATCGTATGCAAAGACTGCAGAAACCTGCCACACCTAGCAACAGAATTCGCACAGATCAGACAAAAATGCCTGTTCGGTCACAGATCGTTCACGATTTCGACCTGAACTCCCACAGCCTCAATCGCACGGCGCAAAAGCAAGGGGAGGGAATCCGTCACGATCCGACCCACCTTTGCCATCGGACAAACCTCGAACACACCGGTACGGCCCATCTTGCTCGCATCGGCCAGCACGGTTACTTCGTCGGCTTGGGCGACCATAGCGCGCGCCACCTCGGCCTCTTGCGGATCGACATCAAAGATGCCCCGTTCAGAGACGGCTGCCACCGTCAGGATCGCGCGCGCGGCCCGCAACTGGGCGATCTGGGCAACCGCCAATGGCCCGACGGTTTCACGCCCCGCCGCACGAAACTCACCACCGATCAGCAAGACGCGATTGCCTTCGCCCTTTTCGCAAAGGGCCGCAATATCTGCTGAGTTTGTAATGATAATCAAACCTTTACGCTGCGCTATTTCTTCGGCCAGAATAAGAGTTGTGCTGCCCGTATCGATGAACAGACTATCCCCCGGCATCAGCCCCGATGCAACATGCCGCGCTATCGCACGCTTGGCAGCAACCTGCTGGCGCATCCGGTCGTGGAACGGACCTTCATCCACGGCGCGCCCTGTCGCTGTAGCCCCGCCATGCACGCGGCGCAGCAAGCCCTGGCGGTCAAGCTTGGCCAGATCGCGCCGGATGGTTTCCCGAGACGCGGCAAATTGAAGGGCCAGCGCCTCGACCTCCAGCTTTTGACCAGAGCGGGCTTTGTGCAGGATGGCGTCTCGTCGCGCGCTTGGGGTCATGATCTACCGTTCGGAATTATTATTGACTGTTCGGGCATATATCCCTACCCATAGCTATCAAGGCATGGATCAACCCTTGGGTCAACGAGGTGTAGGTGTGGAACGCTTCGATGTGGCGGTGATCGGCGCGGGCGTGACGGGCGTTGCCACCGCGCGACGACTGGCACTACAAGGATGGCGGGTGATCTTGCTGGAAAAGGGTGCCGACATCCTGTCGGGTGCCAGCAAGGCCAACAGCGCGCTTTTGCACACAGGTTTTGATGCCCCCGAAGGCAGTCTTGAACTGCGCTGCATGCAGCAAGGCTATGCCGAATACACCGAGATCGCGGCATCCATGAACCTGCCGGTTCTGAAAACCGGCGCGATGGTTGTTGCATGGACCGACGCGCAAGAGGCCGCCCTGCCCGAGATTCTGCGCGCGGCGCAGCGCAATGGCGTGGCCGATGTCCGCATGATTACGCCCACAGAAATTGCCGCGATCGAGCCGCAGCTTTCGCCAGATGCCCGCGCCGCCGTTCTGGTTCCCGGCGAATATGTGATCGACCCTTGGTCGCCCTTTCACGGCTACGCCCGCCAGATTCTGGCCACAGGTAGTAAAATCTGGCGAAAGGCCGAGGTGATCGCGGGCCGCTTCGATGGCCAGCACTGGGCGCTTGAAACCACCGCGGGCAACTGCCTTGCCCGCCATGTGGTCAATTGCGCGGGGCTGTTCGGCGACCGGATTGATGCGCTGCTTCTGGGCCGCACCGATTTCACCATCAAACCACGCAAAGGCCAGTTTGTAGTGTTTGACAAGGCCGCGGGGCGCCTGTTGCACTCGATCGTTCTGCCGGTGCCGGATGCCCGCACCAAGGGCGTGGTTCTGACACCGACCATCTTTGGCAATTTGCTGGTCGGCCCCACCGCCGAGGAAACCGAAGATCGCAGCCGCGCCACCGTGACCCGCACGGAATTGCAGATGTTGCTGGATCGCGCCGTGGCCCTGTTGCCCGCGCTGCGCGATATGCCGGTAACCGCAACCTATGCGGGCCTGCGCCCCGCAACCGAGTTCAAGGAATACCGTATCCGCCACGAACCGGACTGCAATTGGGTGACGGTCGGCGGGATCAGATCGACCGGCCTGACCGCCTCTCTGGGCATAGCCCGCCACGTGGCGGATTTGCTGGGTGCAGGGCAAGATGCCATGCCCGTTGCAGCACCGCAGATGCCCAATCTGGCCGAGCATCTGTCGCGCGACTGGCAAAGCGCCGGTTATGGCGAGATCGTCTGCCATTGCGAGTTGGTCACCCGTCGTGAGATCGAGGCCGCGCTGTCCGGCCCGTTTCCGGCAGGCGATTTTGGCGGACTCAAACGCCGGACCCGCTGTGCGATGGGCCGCTGTCAGGGCTTCAACTGCATGGGCCGGATTGCCGAATTGACGCGGGGGCGCCTTTGCCCCGACATCGCGGTGACGCCATGATTCAGGTTCTCATCATAGGCGCGGGGCCAGCCGGTCTGGGCGCAGCAGCGGTTCTGGCACAAGCCGGGGCGCAGGTCACCGTGGTCGAGCGTCAATCACAGGCGGGCGGCGTGCCACGCCTGTGCGGCCATTCCCCGTTTGGCATGCGCGAATTTCACCGGTTGATGACTGGCCAAACCTATACCCACCGGCTGATCGCAGAGGCGGTCGCTGCTGGGGCGCGGATCTTGCCGGACCATGCGGTGACAGCCATCGAGTCCGGCCCCACCGTGCGGGTCGCAACGCCACAAGGTGAAATCACGCTGACGCCTGACCGCATCCTGCTGGCCACAGGCGCACGTGAAGCCTCGCGGGCGGAACGGCTGCTGCCCGGAGAACGGCCGTTGGGAATCGTGACGACCGGCGCATTGCAGGACTTGTGGTTTGCGCGCAAGGTTCTTCCCTTTCGACGTCCGGTCATTCTGGGCAGCGAATTGGTGGCTATGTCAGCCATCCTGACCTGCCGTCAGGCCGGTGCGCGCCCGCTTGCCGTGATTGAATCTTCTGACCGCCCTGTCTTGCCTGCGCCGCTCTGCTGGCTGCCCAAGGTGCTGGGCATCCCGATGCTATGCACGACCCGGATCGAGGATATCGTCGCCAAGGATGGTCGGCTGTGCCAGTTGGTGCTGCGCAATGCCGCCGGACACGTGACGCAGATCGACTGTGACGGCCTGGTGCTGACCGGCAGCTTTCGCCCCGAATCCGGCCTTGCACGCCTGTGCGGCCTTGAAATTGATCCGGCAACCGGAGGTCCGGTCGTCGACCAGTCCGGCCGCACCAGTCGGCCCGAGATTTTTGCCGCAGGCAATCTGCTGCGCGGGATCGAAACGGCGGGCCGTTGCTGGGCCGAAGGCCGTGCTGTCGCGCAGGCGCTGCTGGCCGATCTTCCGCCTGCGGTTTTGGAGATCTCTGTTCGCGCCGGTCAGGGCGTGCGCTATGTCATGCCGCAACGGCTGACGCCCGATGCAAGAGTTGCGCTGCCCGCGCTGCAAATCCGCCTTGACCGCCGCGCGCGTGGCACGCTGACGCTGACCGATGCGGCAGGCCGACGCCTTGCCTCATTCCAGACCGCCAGCGCACCAGAGCGCCGCTTGACGATTTCGCTTGCCGATTTGCGACTGCAAGATGCCGTCGGCCCTTTAACACTGGCGATGGAGCAGGACTGATGCGGATCCTGGCTTTGGATCAGGGGACCACCTCGACCCGCCTGATGGCGGCGGATGCGTCGGGTCTGCATGGTCTGGGCCAGTTACGTCACCGCACCTGCTTTCCTTCGGCGGGTTGGGTTGAACAGGACCCGACCGAGATTTTGACAAACTGCAAGACATTGCTGGCGCAGGCCGGTGTGGCGGATGCCATTGCGCTTGCCAATCAGGGTGAAAGTTGCCTTGGCTGGGATGCGCTGACCAAAGAACCGCTGTCCCCGATCATCGTCTGGCAAGACCGCCGCACCACAGCACAGCTTGCGCTGATGTCCAATCAGGCGGACGAGGTTGCATCCTTGTCCGGCCTGCCGCTTGACCCCTATTTCTCGGCGGCCAAACTTGGCTGGCTGCTGCGCGAAAATCCGGCAATCGCGGCGGCACATGCTGCGGGGCGGTTGCGACTTGGCACCACAGACGCCTTCCTGCTTGATGCGCTGGCCGGCTGCTTTGCAACCGATCGCGCCACCGCGTCGCGTACCGGATTGATGAACCTTGCCAGCGGAAACTGGGACGCCCGCCTATGTGAAGTATTCGGCGTGCCGATGACCTGCCTGCCGGAAATCCGTGGCAATCTGGCGGGGTTTGGCCAGATAGGTGGCATCCCTGTTGCAGCCGCGATCGTCGACCAGCAGGCGGCGCTGTATGGCCACGGCTGCCGCAACCGGGGAGATGCGAAGATCACCTTTGGCACCGGCGCCTTTGCGCTTGCCGTTACAGGCGCGACGCCCCCGTTGCCGCAAGGTGGCCTGCTGCCCACCGTGGCTTGGGATCTGGGCGCGGGGATGGTCTATGCGCTGGATGGCGGCGTGCAGGATGCTGGATCAGCCATAGAATGGGCGCTTCGGGCAGGGCTTGCAGACAATGTCGCAGCCTTTGACAGCTTTGATCGGCCCCCAGCCGTTGCGCGCGATCTGGTCTTTCTGCCCGCGTTTTCCGGCCTTGGTGCGCCACAATGGGACCGGACTGCAGCGCCCCTGATGATCGGCCTTGGCCCCGATATGACCCGCCGTGATATATGTCAGGCGCTGGTCGAGGGCATTGCATTCCAGACCGCAGCTTTGATCGATGAACTCGCCCGCGCCGTGCCGCTGTCGGCCCCGATTGCGATAGATGGCGGGCTATCTGCCAGCCGCTATTTCACCTCCTTTCTGGCGCAGGCCTGCCAGCGCGACATTGTTGTAGCCGCCGTTGCAGAATGCACCGCCTTTGGTGCGGCCCAACTTGCGGCACTGGCACTTGGCACCAGCTTGCCTGCGCCTGTTGGGGCCGCCAAAGCCATCGCTGCGGGGCCGCCGATGCCCGACTGGCACGCCCGCTTTGCCACAGCCCTTGCCCGCTCTTGTGGCTGGCGTGTGAACTGAACGGCTGGGCCGCTGGCGTTTTCTACTGGAAGGCGGGCTTGATACTGCCGACACCGCTGTCAGCGACCTGCTATGCCCGTGCCAGCGCCTGAAACACGGTGGCGCGCGTCAGAACGCCTGCAATCTGGCCATTGCCGTCGCGCACACCAATCGGAAGATCGCTGGCCGCAAGCGCGGAAAAAGCCGCCTCGACCGGTTGGCTGGCATCAAGCACAAGATCGCCTTGCGGCTGGCCAGCAACCGCCAAGGCACCGCATGTAACGCTGCGCGCGCGGTTCACATCGCGGACAAAGCGGGCGACATAATCATCGGCGGGCGCCATCAGGATCTCGGGTCCGGTTCCGACTTGCCGCAGCACGCCATCTTTCAGGATCGCAATGTGATCGCCCAGCAGCAAAGCCTCGTCCAGATCATGCGTGATGAAGACGATGGTCTTGTGCAGTCGCGCCTGAATATCGCGCAACTGCATCTGCATATCGTGGCGGATCAGCGGATCAAGCGCGGAAAACGCCTCGTCCATCAGCAGGATTTCAGCATCGGTCGCCAAGGCCCGCGCCAGACCAACGCGCTGTTGCATGCCGCCCGACAATTGACCCGGAAAATGGTTTTCAAAGCCCGCAAGCCCGACCAGCCGGATTTGATCAGCCCCCTTTTCACGCGCCAGCGCAGGCGCCATCCCGTCAACCAGCAGACCGTAGATCACATTCTCCATCACCGTCTTATGCGGCAGCAGCGCGAACTTCTGGAACACCATCGAAATTTTCTTGCGACGGAAAGCACGCAGGTCGTGGTCGTTCAAGGTCAGCACATCAACCCCGTCAACCAGAATCCGCCCCGATGTCGGTTCGATCAGCCGGTTGAAATGCCGGATCAGCGTCGATTTTCCAGACCCCGACAGCCCCATGATGACAAAGGTTTCCCCCGCGCGGATATTCAGGTTGATATCATGCAGGCCCAGCACATGATCGCTTTGACGCAGCAACTCGTCCTTTCCCATGCCCGCCTGAACCTGCGCCAAAGCCGCCTTCGGATCGCGCCCGAAAATCTTCGAGACGTTTTCGACCCGTATCTTGTAGGTCTGGGTCATGGTCTAGCTCTCCAGTTTCAGGGATTTCTGCATCCGCTGCCCGTAGGATTGCGCGATGCGGTCAAAGATGATTGCCAACAGCACGATCCCAAGCCCGGCCATCAGCCCGCTGGAAATCTCCAGCCGCTGAATACCTTGCAGCACCTGATATCCCAGCCCGCCCGCCCCGATCATCGAAGCGATCACAACCATCGACAGCGCCATCATGGTGGTCTGGTTAATGCCAGCAAGGATCGCGGGCATCGCCAGCGGAATTTGCACCGAGAACAGGATTTGCAGTGGCGAGGCCCCGAAGGCGCGCACCGCCTCGACCGTTTCCGCGTCAACCTGCCGGATACCAAGGTTGGTCAACCGGATCACCGGCGGAATGGCGAAAACGATGGTGGCCAGCAGCGCCGGAATTTTTCCCGGCCCGAACAGCATCACAAAGGGGATCAGATAGACGAAAATCGGCATGGTCTGCATGATGTCAAGAATGGGCAGCGTGACCGCCTGCATCCGCTTGCCGCGTGACATGGCGATGCCAATTGGCAGGCCGACAAGCACCGCCAACAGCGTGGAAATCACCATCAGCGCGATGGTGGCCATCGCTTGCTCCCAAACTCCGATGACGCCGATGCAGAAGGTCATCACCGCGACGGCAACCGTCACAGTCCATCTGCGCGAGGCGGCATAGGCCAGCGCGGCCAATGCCAAAAGCACCCCCCACCACGGCAGCCAGAGCAGCACCTTTTCCATCATCACCAGCGCCTTTAGCACCGGCAGAAAAATCGCTTCCAGCGTCTCGCCATAGTTGGCGACAATCTGGTTGAAGCCTTGGTCCATCGCGCGGCCAAAACTGCGAATATCGAACAATTCGGGGAAGCCGTCGGCCATGCGTCAGATCCGTTACCAAAAGGGGGGAGGAAGGATCAGGGCAGCCTGCCGCCCTGATCCTGCAACATATCAGAGGGCAGCGCGCACCTTGTCGGCGACATCGGCGGGAACCCATTGGGTCCAGATCGATTCATAGGTCTTCAGGAAATAGACAGCGACTTCCTCGGTGGTGGCGCCATTATCGTCACCCCAAGCCAATACATCGCTGATTTCCTTGTTCGGCACCTGCATCTTGCCAAGGAATTCCGCCACATCCGGCGCGCGCTCTTTCAGCGAAGTGACAACCGCAACCGCCACTTCACCCACGGCCCAGCCGGTGACTTCGGGGCTGGCGCAAGCGGCGTCGGTCAGACATTTGAACTTTTCGGCATCAAAAGCAGGCATGCCGACCCGCACAAGGTGGTATTTCCCGATCACATCGGTCGGCCCCCAGTAGTAACCGATGAACGGCTCTTTGCGGGTGACGGCCTTGGCGATCGAGGCTTTCAGAGTTTCACCCGATCCCGAGGGGAACAATTCCCACGTTTCCTCCAGTCCCAGGGCTTTGAACAGGTTGTTGGTGATTATCTCGCAGCCCCAACCGGGAGGACAGCCGTAAAGCCGGCCTTTTTCGGGGTTCGACGCATCGGCAAAGATGGCCCAGTTTGCCTTGAGATCTTCGACCGATTGGATCTCGGGATGGGCCTCAGCGATATAGTCGGGAATCCACCAGCCCTCTTCACCACCCGAGGCGAAAATATCCGAGGCTTTGTAGACATTGCCCTTCTCCTGCGTCTGATCCCAGATGCTTTGGGCGGTAGACACCCACAACTCGGGCGCAACGTCGGGTTCGGATTTGGTCAGCATCGACGTCGCGGTCGGCACGGTATCACCCGGAATAAGCTGGGCATCGCAGCCATAGCCTGTGGCCATGATCTTTTGGGCGACATGCGCCAATGTGCCAGCAGACAGCCACGTCATTTCGGCGATGGTGACTGTCTCGGCCGTGCCGCAATCGGCGGCAAGGGCGCGGCTTGCGGGGGCAAGGCCAAGCGTTGCCACTACGGCAACGGTGGCGAGTTTGAGCATATGTTTCATCGGACTCCCTGTTCGTTTTGGCCGCCTTGCAAGGGCTGCGGTGGTCGCCAATGAAATCTGCCTCATAGCGGCAACTTCAATCAATCGAATACATTTTATCTCTATTTCAATCTTTCTGAACTAACGCATCCAGCCTTGCCATCAGGGCAGCATCTACCAGCACGCCGTCACGCTCGATCTGTTGCCGGTTGCTGCGCCTGCGCGCGCCGGGCAGACGCGCGCCACTTTGCTTTGTGATCGACGCCACCAGCCGCCGCATGCTTTGTTCGAACCCGATCCCCGAGAACCCCGCCGGATCAAAGGCAAGCAAGCATTGGCCGGTGGCCGGTGGCCCGCCCTGAATGCCCGAGAAAGGGCTGGCTTCGGTGCTGAGTTGTGCGCCTGCCAAGGCTGCGGCCATGATTTCAACCATCAGCCCGATGCCGAAACCCTTGTGACCGCCCGCAGGCAGCATCGACCCTTTCAGGGCAGCTTCCGCCTCCATGGTAGGCTGGCCTTGGGCGTCCAGCGCCCAGCCCGCTTCGATCGCCCTACCCTGCCGCGCCCGCAACAGGATCTCGGACTTGGCCACCACGCTTGCGGATTGATCAATCACCAGCATCGCGCCGCCTTCCCCGTCCGGCACTGCCAGCGCAAAAGGGTTGGTGCCGATTACCGGCACTTGCCCGCCCGGTGGCGCGATTGACGCTGGGGCATGGGTAAAACACAGGCCCAGCAAACCCGATTCGGCCAGTCGTTCGGCATGGTGGCCCAAAACGCCGCAATTGTAGGACCGATACAGGGTCATGGCAGCCATGCCACAAGCCCGCGCTGCAGCAGTAAAGTCAGACCATCCCGCATCAATCGCCGTATGGGCAAAACCGTGCGCGGCATCGACCCGCAGGCTGGCGGGGCGCGGATGCGTCACCACCTGCTTGGCCGCGCCATCCACCTTGCCACAGCGCAAATGCTCGACATAGATCGGGATATACAGCAAGCCGTGGCTGCGAATACCATCGCGCTCGGCAAGGCGGGTTGATCGCGCCACGGACTGCGCCGCCTCTTGCGAAGCGCCCGCCGCCTGTAGCGCGGCTTTGGCCAGCGCCTCTATTTCGTCCAATGTCATCCGCCGGTCTGTCATGGGCCTACCCTCGTTGCTTGGCGCAACTGTCGGGATTTGACCGGCTTTGATCAAACGACTACTTTTTGACCCAGCTTCAATCTTCCTGAAGCGGCACCGGCAGCGGTGCTGCTGCAAGGATGCGGTTTTGACTCAGATATCCAGCTCGACTGCCCCCATCGGGCGCGAGCAGCAGGCCAGAATATAGCCATCGGCAATCTCGTCATCCGAAATGCCCCCGTTATGGACCATCGCAACCTCGCCCGACAATTTGCGAACCTTGCAGGTGCCACACAGGCCAAAGTTGCAACTGGACGGAATATTCAGCCCAGCGCGCTTGGCGACGGCCAGAACGGTGTCAGTCCCCACACAATCCGCCGATTTGCCCGAACGCGCAAAATGCAACTGCACATCGCCGACCGGAGCTGCAGTCTGGATTGGAATTTCTTCAAGTGCGGGGGCGCTAAAGCTTTCCTCATGGTAGCGCGCCATGTCGTAGCCCAACGAGGCCAACCCCTCGCGCACCGACTTCATGAACGGCTCCGGCCCGCAGCAGAAGACTTCGCGCTCCAGATAATCCGGGGCCATCAGGCCCAGCATGATCTGGTTCAGGCGGCCACGATAGCCATGCCAGACCGAGAACGGTTCAACCTCTTCAACGGTAAACCGCAGTTGCAGACCCGGAACGCGAGCCGCGAATTGTTCAAGCCGGTTCTTGAAGATGATGTCAGATGGTTTGCGCGCGGCATGGACAAAGACGATGTCGGGCATTTCGCCCGAATCCCACGCCCATGTCGTCATCGACATCATCGGCGTGATGCCCGACCCCGCCGAGATGAACAGATATTTCCGCGCCGGATGCCGCAACGAGGTAAACTGCCCAGCCGGACCATAGGCCCGAAGCCGCATCCCCGGCTTCAGGTGATCCAGCATCCATCGCGTGCCAAGCGATCCCGCCTGCGCCTTGACCGTGATCGAGATCGACAAGGGCCGCGAGGGCGAGGAGGAAATCGTATAGGTGCGCTGGATCGTGCCGGAGGGAAGCGGCAGATCAAGCGTCAGAAACTGGCCCGGCTTATAGTCAAACCATGCGCCAGAAGGCGCGCGAAAGGCGATGGTCGCACAATCATCGGTTTCGGGGATTACCATGGCGCATTCCAGCTCTTCGCTGTCGCCCCAGGGTTCGGCGGTCCAGTTCTGGCGGTTCTTCCCCATGATCTTACTCGGCCGCGATAGCAGGTTGAGCGGCAAGGACCGCGCTGGACAAGCATTGCACATACCAGTCAACAAACTGGATCACGCCCGATTCCTGCTTGGGCGAATAGGGGCCAGACTCGTAGGCGGGCGAGGAGATGCCGATCTGGTTTTCTTCGACCACGCGGCGGTCTTCGTCATTCGTGGCTTCCCAGACTTCGGTCAGACGGGTCAGATCGTAATCGTGCCCCTCGACCGCATCCTTCTGCACCAGCCATGTCGTTACCACCTCGGTTTCGGTGGCGCTGACCGGCAAAACGCGGAAGTTCAGGACGTGATCCGACAGGAAGTGGTTCCAGGTGTTCGGATAGTGGAAGAACAGCAGCGACCCCGCATTGGCAAAAGGCATTGCCGGAATCTTCGGCGCGGCGGCCTTGCCGTCCATCGTATAGCTGACCGCATCGCCCACAAAGGGAATCCGCACCAAACGCCACTGTTCATTGTCCGAAATCAGATAGCGCGACGGCAGACCCGCCGCCTCGCATCGGTTCACATGGGCTGCGCCTTCCGGCGAGGACAGGCTGTCATCCGCGCCGACCAGATCGGGATCATCGTTAAAGGTGCGGCACAGCGACGGGTGCGAACCGGCGCAATGATAGCATTCGCGGTTGTTTTCCAGCACCAGTTTCCAGTTGCCATTCTCGATGATGCGGGACTGGTGCGCCACTTTCAGATCACCCAGTTGATGCGGAGCGGTATAGCGATCTGCGGCAGCCTTGACGGGGGCAAAGTCGGGCGCGATCTCACCAAGGCAGATGAACACCATCCCAGCCGCCACATCGCAATGCACCGGCTTCAGCCCATGATCGGCGGCCACAAAATCCGGCCCCATATCCCGCGCCCACAACAGACGGCCGTCAGTCTCATAGGTCCATTGGTGATAGGGACAAACCAGCTTGACCGCCTGCCCCGACGTTTTCGAGCAAATCCGGCTGCCACGGTGGCGGCATGAATTGTGGAACGCCCGCACCTGATCGTCATTTCCGCGCACGATGACAACCGGATAGCTGCCCAGTTGCAGCGTTACATAAGATCCAGCCTTGGGCAATTCCACCGCCGAGGCCGCGAATATCCACTCTTTGTACCAGATATGGGTCAGGTCGGCATCATGCAGCTTGGGGTCGGTATAGAACGGGCGCGACAAAGACCAGCCGGAACGTTGGGATTTCAGAAGGGAAATCATATCGGTATGGGGTGCCATGGTGGAACTCTTGTTGCCTGATGGGTGTCTCTGGCGCAGCCGGCATCCGTGCCGGAGGCGCGCGCTTAATGATGCTGGCAAAATGCAGGATTGGGCTGCCGCGTTCAACGGCAGAAAAAGTCGACAACAAGATAAGTTTGTCTTATGCAAACATAGCGCGCGTGGAGGCTTGAAATCGTGACATCCCTGCGAAAGACCGTATCCTCGCTGAACCTGCTGGCAACATTTGAAAGCGCCGCACGGCACGCAAGTTTCACCGTCGCGGCGGCCGAGTTGGGCGTGACACAAGCTGCTGTCAGCCAGCAGATCAAGGTTCTGGAACGCGAGATGAACACGGCCTTGTTTGTGCGGGCGCACAGGAGGGTCAATCTGACACCGGCAGGACAGGCACTGGCGACGACGATCAGCACCTCATTCACCCAGATCGCGGAAATGGTCGAGACGATCCGGCAGCCTGCCATTCCCGATACAGTCGCCATCGGTATCACACTGGCCTTCAACCAGTTCTGGCTTTTGCCGCGCTTGCCAGAGTTCCGCGCACGCCACCCCCATATCAAGCTGCGTCTGATCGCCGACGACGCCAGCACGGACCTGCGCCCTGCGGGGCTTGACGTTGCTGTTCGCTATGGCAAGCCGCCGTTCGAGGATGCCACCAGCATCGCAAGCTGTCAGGATCATGCCTTTCCTGTGTGCAGCCCCGCCTTGCTTGCCAATCTGGGCATCGCGCCAGACACCGCCGATATCGTGAAACTGCCGCTGATCGCCTCGGATATCGTCAATCCGACATGGATGCCTTGGCGATCATGGGCCAAAACTGTCGGCCTTGGCCCTGCTTTGGGCAAGGCGTCAGATCTGAGCAAGCTGCGCTTCAACCACTATTCCGATACGGTGCAGGCCGCGATCAATGGCGAAGGCGTGACGATGGGCTGGCAAGTGCTTTTGTCGAACCAGCTTCGGGAAGGCATTCTGGTTCGGATTGGCTCACCCAGCGTTACTCCGCAAGAGCGCCACCATATCGTCGTGCCAAAAGGTCACCGCGCAACAGCGACCGTGCAGGCGTTTCTTGACTGGATCATGGAAAGATTTGCTGCCGAGGCCTGAAAGCTAACCGGGCGGGGGTATACGCTTGACGGTCTCAGCCGCCTTTGATGCGCTGAATCAGATAAACCTCGTCTTCCGGCGCGACGGGCGCGTTCAGGTCGGTGACGATTTGGCCATTCACCGAGACGGAAACACCAGCCTTGATGAATGGCAATAGTGCCGGATGCGCCGCTGTCAGCGCATCCAGCATTTCCCGAACAGTTCTGGCCTCAACCGGAACAACCGTCTGGTCGGCCGCGAACCGTCTCAGGCCCGACCAAAGGTTAACCTTGACCATTGGCCTTTGCCTTGATGGCGGCCAGCACCTTGGGCGGTGACATCGGCAGGCTGCGAAGCCGCGCACCGGTGGCCGCTGCAATCGCGTTGGCCAGTGCCGGAAGCGGCGGCGTGATGCCGGTTTCGCCTACACCGCGCACACCGTAGGGGTGGCCCGGATTGGGAACCTCGACGATCACGGTGTCGATCATCGGCAGATCCGAAGCGACCGGGATGCGGTAATCAAGGAACACGGTGTTCTGAAGCCGACCGTCGGCGCCATACACATATTCCTCGTTCAGCGCCCAGCCGATGCCCTGCACCGCCCCGCCGTGATACTGCCCCTCGACATAGGCCGGATGGATCGCGCGGCCCGCGTCCTGCACCACCAGATAGCGCAGAACCGTGGTCCGTCCGGTTTCGGGATCTACTTCGACATCAACAACATGCGCGCCAAAGCTGGCACCAAAGCCGCCAGCCGTCACTTCGTGGTGGCCGGAAATCGGCCCGCCGGTGCTGCCCATCTTGGCGCCAATCTCGGCGATGGACATGGGCGGGAACTTGCCCGCATTCGGCCCCGCCGGAGCGGCGGCACCGTCGATCCATTCCACCGCATCGGCGTCGATACCCCATTCGGCGGCGGCGCGGGCGCACATGGTTTTGATCGCCTGCTTTGCAGCCTCAACCGCAGCAAGGCCGCTGGCAAAGGTGGCGCGGCTGCCGTGGGTGGGTTCGTTCACCCCCAGCGCGCCGGTTTCAACGATGTTCACGCGCACAGCCTCGTAAGGAATGCCCAGCGTTTCCGCCGTCATCATCCCCAGCGAGGCACGGCTACCGCCGATGTCGGGCGTGCCAACCGAAACCGTCACCGTACCATCCTCACCAATCGCCAGCGACACGGAAGTTTCACCGCCATGGTTGAACCAGAAGCCCGAGGCCACTCCGCGCCCCTGATTGGGACCAAGCGGCACCTTCAGGTTGGCATGCGCCATCGTCGCCTCAAGCGTTTCGACCAGACCGATGCGGTTATAGGTCGGGCCATAGCTGGCCTTGGCCCCTTCACGCGCGGCGTTCTTCAGACGCACCGCCAGCGGATCAAGACCCAGCTCGCGGCACATCTCGTCCAGCAGGCTTTCCACCGCAAAGGCCGCCATCGGCGATCCGGGCGCGCGATAGGCTGCGGCCTTGGGACGGTTTGCCAACACCTCATAGCCTTCGTGATGCACCGCCGGAATGGTGTAGCAGGCCAGCGCGCAAGACAGCGCTTCGCCCACAGGCGACGACCCGATAAACGCGCCGCCCTGCATGCGGAAATTGACCTGCGCTGCCGTCAGCGTGCCGTCGGCCTTCATCCCCAGTTTGACATCCATCGACGCCGAAGCGGTCGGACCGGTGGCGCGCAGCACTTCGGCGCGGCTCATCACCAGTTTGACGGGGCGGCCACCGGCCTTGCGCGATAGCGCCAAAGCCAGCGGCTCCATGAAGATTGTGGTCTTGCCACCGAACCCGCCGCCGATTTCCGAAGGCGTCACCCGCAACTGCGAAGCATCCGTGCCAAGCACCGCAGAACACATCCGGCGGATATACCACTGGCCTTGGGTGCAAACCCACATCTCGCCCTTGCCATCCGCGCCCATCTGGCCAAGGCAGGCATGGGGTTCGATATAGCCCTGATGGGTGGCCTCGGTCTTATAGGTTTGCGCGCGGACCAGATCGGCGGCGGCAAAGCCCGCCTCAAGGTCGCCATGGCCGAAGTCGATGTATTTCACCACGTTGGGGTGCATGCCTTCCGGCACGGAATGGTCGGCAGTGCCTGCGCGGATCACCGGCGCATCGGGCTGCATGGCTGCATCCACATCAATCACATGCGGCAGCACCTCATACACGACCTCGATCAGCCGCGCCGCATCCTGCGCCAGCAGTTTCGAGGTGGCAGCCACCGCCGCAACCGCATGGCCGTCATACAGCGCCACATCGCCCGCGATGGTGTTTTCCTGAAGGTTCCAATCCTCGCCGGTCAGACCGGTCGGGAAATCGGCGCGGGTAATCACGGCCTTGACCCCGTCCAGCACCAGCGCCTTGGAGGCGTCAATCCTGATGATCCGCGCATGGGCGTGGGGCGAGCGCACCACAGCCGCGTGCAGCATCCCCGGCGCAGAGATATCCGCGCCATAGCGCGCGCGGCCCGTCACCTTGTCCAGACCATCGGGACGGTCGGGGCGCGTGCCTACAATACGATAGCCGGTTTTCAGATCGTCCTTCGGCATCAGTTCGCCCCCCGCATTTCAGCGCCCGCATCCAGAACGGCGCGGATGATCTTGTCATAACCGGTGCAGCGGCAAAGATTGCCCGCCAGCCAATAGCGCACCTCGGTTTCGGTCGGGTCGGGGTTCTGTTCCAGCAGCGCCTTGGCCGCCACCAGAATCCCCGGCGTGCAGAACCCGCATTGCAGCGCGGCGTGTTCGATGAATTTGCGCTGCAGCGGGTGCAATTCCGACCCGTTGGCAATGCCTTCGACGGTGCCGATCTGCTTGCCCTGCGCCTCGGCCCCCAGCACCAGACAGGAACACACCAGCACCCCGTCAACCGTCACCGAGCAAGCCCCGCAATCGCCGGTGCCACAGCCCTCTTTGGTGCCGGTCAGGCCCAACTGGTCGCGCAGACAATCCAGCAGCGTATCACGCGGATCGGCCAAGAACTCGACCGGATCGCCGTTAACGGTGGTGGTCACATGAATCTTGCTCATTTTGCGGCTCCTTTCGCGCGCTCATAGGCGATGCGCGCGGCGCGCTTGACCAGAACGCCAACGATGTCTTTGCGGAACGCAGCCGTGCCGCGTTTGTCGGAAATGGGCGTGCTGGCGGCCACGGCGGCCGCTGACAGCGCATCCATCGCGGCGTCATCCAGAGTGCTGCCGATGATGGCCTGCGCGGCCTGCGGCACCAGCAGGATTTTCGGCGCAACCGCACCAAGCGCAATCCGCGCCTCGGTGATCTTGTCGCCCTCCAGCCGCAGGTTCACCGCCACGCCAACAACGGCAATGTCCATTTCGGTGCGCGGGATAAAGCGCAGATAGGCGTCGCCACCGTTTTGCCCGCGCGGCGGGAGGGTGACCGCCGTCACCACCTCACCGGGCTTCAATGTCGTGCGGCCCGGACCGGCCGGAATATCCTCGACCGCCACATCGCGGCTGCCCTGTGGCCCGATGACCGAAAGGCGCGCGCCCGCTGCCACCATCGCAGGCACAGAATCAGCGGCAGGAGAGCCGTTGCACAGATTGCCCACCAGCGTGGCGCGGCCCTGCACCTGCGTCGATCCAACCAGTTGCATGCCTTCAACCACGCCCGGCCAATCGGCACCAATACCCGCATGCCGTCCCAACTCGGCCCCCGACACCGCAATGCCGATCTGCCAGCCGCCATCTGCCGTGCGGGCAATATCCTTGACGCCAGGGATATGTTTCAGATCGATCAGATCATCAGGCATCACCATTGCCGCGCGCATCTGGACCAGCACATCTGTTCCACCTGCAAGGAACCGTGTCTGCCCGGAAGCAGCCGCCGCTATAGCGACCGCCGCTTCAAAGGTCTTTGGCGTGTGAAATCGCATCCTGCCTCCCTTGGGATGATGGCCGCAGCCAACCAGAGGCAAAGCCTGCCTCTTTTATATCCGAGTATCGGGCGCATTCTGGTGGAAGTCAGGCGCATCGGCAACAGGCTGAGTCTGTTCGCGCCACTGTCGCAAAAATATTTTCGGGGTATCTTTGCCGATTTCCCCGGTATTCCTGCGGATCGCGCCGTCAGAAACCCGCGCAACCGCCGCCGATGCTGCGGATCAGAAATCCAGACCCAGATCCAGCGTGCGGGCCGAATGGGTCAGCGCCCCGCTGGAAATATAGTCCACGCCTGTCGCGGCAACTTCTGCAATGCGCGGCAACGCCATGTTGCCCGAGGCCTCGGTCACCAGCCGCCCCGCCACCATCCCGACAGCTTGGCGCAGTGTTGGTGTGTCCATGTTGTCCAGCAGCACCACATCCGCGCCACCCACCGCCAGCACCTCGGCCAGTTGCGCCAGCGTATCGACCTCGATTTCCACCTTCATCATATGCGAAACAGATGCCCGCGCCGCCTTAAGCACCGCTGCAATGCCGCCCGCCGCTGCGATGTGATTGTCCTTGATCAGGATCGCATCCGACAGACCAAAGCGATGGTTGAAGCCGCCACCATGCAGCACCGCGGCTTTTTCCACCATTCGCAGGCCGGGTGTGGTCTTGCGCGTGCAGGTGATTCGGGTGGACGTGCCAGCCGCCTGCGCGACAAACGCCGCCGTCAGCGTTGCAATGCCGGAAAGGCGTCCGGCAAAGTTCAATGCGATACGCTCGGCCGACAGGATCGAGGCCGCAGCACCTTCGATTTCCATCAGCACATCACCGCAGGCGCAAGGGCTGCCATCAGGGCGGTGCAGGGTGATTACAAGCGACGGGTCCACAAGGCGAAACGCAAGAGCCGCCAGTTGCATCCCCGAAACCACCCCCTGCTCACGCGCGTTCAGCCTTGCGCGATAGCGCGTGCTGGCCGGAATCACCGCGCGGGTGGTCACATCGCCATTGGGGCCAAGATCTTCGATCAGCGCCGCCCGCACCAAAGGTTCCAGCAGCAGATCGGGAAGCGGGGCAAAGGCGGTCATTCTTGGGTCTCCGTTACGGTCTGCCGCAGCGCCAGCGCCTCGGCCAATGTCAGGCGGCTGCGTTGCGCCAGTTCAGGCTTTGCCACCGGAAAATCACGGCGGCAATGCGCCCCGCGCGACTCTTGGCGCAGCAAGGCCGCGGCGGCGATCAGGGTGGCGGTGGCGGTCATGTTCAGGAAATTCGCATCGCCCAAAGCCTGCGCCTCAAGCGCGGCAATCCGGCGTAGCGCGGTTTGCAGGCCATGCGCGTCGCGCACCACCCCAACATGATCGGTCATCACCCGCCGCAATTCTGCGATCAGATCGACATCAGGCGATTGCCCGCCTTGCGGCAAGGCCAGCACCACTTTCGGCTGCGGGGCATCATCCAGCCCCCGCGCAATATCCCGCGCTGCGCGACGCCCGTAAACCAGCGCCTCTAGCAACCCGTTTGAGGCCAGACGGTTCGCGCCATGCAGGCCGGTCGCGCTGGCCTCACCGCAGACCCAAAGCCCGGCCAGACTGCTGCGACCCTCTTTGGACACCGCGATGCCACCCATATGGTAATGCGCCGCCGCCGCGACGGGAATGGCTTGGGTCACAGGATCAATCCCGCCCCTTTGGCAGGCCTCGACCACGGCGGGAAAGCGATCCACAATCGCCGTGCCAAGGGCTGCGCGAGTGTCCAGCATCGGGCGGCGTCCGGCTTGGGTTTCGGCAAAGATCGCGCGGGCGACAATATCGCGGGGCGCAAGTTCGGCATCGGGATGCAGCGCCAGCATGAAGCGCCGCCCGTCACGGTTGATCAGAGCCGCGCCTTCGCCACGCAGCGCCTCGGTGGCCAAAGGGGCCGGATCTTCGCCAATATCAATCGCGGTCGGATGAAACTGCACGAATTCCGCATCGGCAATTACTGCCCCCGCGCGCGCCGCCATGCCGATCACCTGCCCGCGGATGCGCGGCGGGTTTGTGGTCAGTGCATAAAGCCCGCCAGAACCGCCACCCGCCAGCAGAACAGCCGCGCCTTGCAGCAAAACCGGATCACTGCTGCCATCGGCAGCGGCCACCGCCACGCCAGTCACACACTCGCCCTGCACCTGCAAGCCAACCGCCATCACGCCTTCCAGCACTTGCACCGAAGGCATTCGCGCCACCTCGGCAATCAGCGCCGCCATGATCTCGCGGCCAGCCTGATCGCCCCGCACCCGCACGACGCGCGCCAGCCCGTGCGCGGCCTCACGCGACAGCACATAGCCACCCTGCGCGTCCCGATCGAACGGAGTGCCGATCGCGGTCAGGTCCAGAATATGCGCCCGCGCTTCGGCGGTGACACTGGTGGCAACGGCGGCGTCCACGGTGCCTGCTCCGGCACGGACAGTATCGGCGGCATGGGCTTCGGGACTGTCAGCGGTGGCCATTGCGGCAGCAATGCCCCCCTGCGCCCAAGCCGAGCTTGCCCCCTGCCCCAACGGCTCGGGCGAGATCAGCAGCACCGCGCGCGGCGCAAGATTCAGCGCAGCATAAAGTGCGCCCAGACCGGCCCCAACGATGACAACCCGACCGGTTTCCACCACAGGCATATCCGGCAAGACCACCGGTTCAGACCGCCACTTTACGGCTGATATCAATCATCCGCTGCACCGCACGGCGCGCAGGCATTGCCACCGCAGGATCAATTTCAACCTGCCCCGTCATGCTGTGCAGCGCATAAAGGATTTTTTCCAACGTGATCATCTTCATATACGGACACATGTTGCAGGGCTTGGCGAATTCGACTTCGGGGAGTTCATCCGAGATATTCGCCGCCATCGAGCATTCGGTCACCAGCATCGCCTTGGGGGGCTTATGCGCGTGAACCCAATCGATGATGTCCTTGGTCGAGCCGGTAAAATCCGCCTCGGCCACCACTTCGGGCGTGCATTCGGGGTGGGCGATGATTTTCACCTCGGGATCAGACTCGCGGTAAGCCCGCAGATCAGCCGCCGTATAAAGCTCATGCACGATGCAAGAACCTTCCCACCACACTACCCGCTTGTGCGTCAGTGCGGCGACGTTGCGGGCAAGATACTGGTCGGGGGTCATGATCACCGTGTCACCCTCCATCGCGTTGACGATCTGCAACGCGTTGGCCGAAGTGCAGCAGACATCCGACACCGCCTTCACCTCGGCTGTGGTATTGACATAAGACACCACAGCCGCGCCGGGATAAAGCGCACGCATCTCGGCAACCCCCTTGGCAGAGATCGATTCCGCCAACGAACAACCCGCCGCCATATCCGGCATCAGCACGATCTTGCTTGGGTTCATGATCTTTGACGTCTCGGCCATGAAATGCACGCCGCATTGCACGATCACATCCGCCTCAACCTCGGTGGCCTTGATGGCCAGTTGCAGACTGTCACCGACGAAATCGGCGACCCCGTGATAGATTTCTGGCGTCATGTAGTTGTGGCCCAGAATCACCGCGTTCCGTTCCGCCTTCAGCCGGTTGATCGCAATCACATAGGGCGCAAACATTGCCCAGTCGGCCAGCGGCACCACGCGGTCCATCCGTTCATAGATGTCACGCGTCGCTTCGGCAGCCTCCAGCGAGGGGGCAAGATCATAATGGGCTGCCAGTTCGGCGCGCAGTTCAAGAATATCGGGCAAGTTCGGCGTTCCATGACGTAGCTGCGGGAATAGACCCTTTTGGGCGCGAGACCGCATATAGTCGTTTTTGCAGGGGGCGCAAACCCTTCAAAAAAGGACGTTTTTTGACCTTTTGGTGAAATGCGCGGCCTTGCCGGAGGCCACGTTCCGATTTCCGCCCAAGCCTTTTGGAAAACTGCCTGTCCGGCTTGCATCTGCCTGCTATCCCGCGCATTCAAGACCTCGTGAGACAAACACCTGATCAGACCCCCTTGCCCCCTGAGACCCTCGGCTGGTCGGCCTTCTTTGATGCCCAACTGGCACCGGAAGAAAAACGGCTTGACCGGATGCGTGTGGCCTCTGTCCATCGCACCCGCATGACAGCGCAATCCGCTCAGGGAATGGTGCGGCTGACCCTTCCGCCGCTTGCCAATACCGCAGATTATGCGGTGGGAGACTGGATTCTTGTCGAGCCGGACACCAACCTGCTGATCCGCAGACTTGACCGGAAAACCCTGCTGCAACGGCGCACCGAAGGCGGGCGATTTCCGCAACTGATAGCGGCGAATGTCGATACGCTGTTCATCGTCACCTCTTGCAACGATGACCTGAACCCGGCACGACTTGAACGTTATCTGGCACTTGCAAACGAGGCCGGAACCACCCCGATCATAGTTCTGACCAAAGCCGATCAGGTGGCGGATGCCGAACCTTATCGGGATATGGTTACCGGCCTTCAGCGCGGGCTACAGATCGTGTCGCTGAATGCCACCTCAGCCGAGGCGGCAAAACTGCTTGCGCCATGGTGCGCCGACGGACAAACAGTTGCACTGGTCGGTTCGTCGGGCGTGGGGAAATCCTCTCTGCTGAACACACTTGCCGACAAGGCTCCCGAAGAGGCGCAGGCGACCGGCAGTATCCGCGAAGACGATGCCAAAGGGCGGCATACCACCACCTCCCGCTCGCTTCATGCGATTTCCGGTGGTGGCTGGGTGATCGACACGCCCGGCATCCGCACCCTGCATGTCAGCGATGTCTCGACCGGTCTGGACCTGCTGTTTGCCGAAATTGCCGAGCTTGCACCACAGTGCCGCTTTCGTGATTGCACCCACGCCCATGAGCCTGGCTGTGCTGTTCAGGCCGCCGCCGCCGCAGGCAAACTGGATAAAACGCGCCTGGAACGCTGGCGCAAACTGGACGAGGAAAACCGGGCCAACACCCCCGTTCAGACCGGCCCACGCGGCAACAAAACCACGAAAGCACATGGCAAGCGGCGCTGATTGCGCGCGGCAAGCCTGAACACCCTTCTGTATGCAGCTTAACTGCTTTTGGAAAGCTCAAGACAATAGATCCTCAATGGCTCGCAGTTTAGGGTATTTATTGACCCGCCGTTTGCACAGCAAAAGGCCCCGCGGTGAGGCGAGGCGCAAGGCGTTGATAATGCTAGAGGATTTTGGTTGCGGGGGCAAGCAACCGCCGTCACTTGCCCGCGCCGTTTTGTTTGGTCTGAGACGAACCTGCGACCTTCAGGTTATGAGCCCATGGACGGGCAAAACCGAATAATCAGCAAATCCAGCCACTTACCGCGCAAGCCTCTGTTTCCGCGCGATTTTCGCCCTTGCATCCACCAGCATTGGCAGGCGTTGGCGTGCAAAACCAGCGCGAAACCCACAGTCGCAGGTTGATGTGGTGTTGATGTAGCCTGCGCGGACTCATTGGCCGAGTATAAACATTTGTCGCTTTGCCGGGCATCATTTTCGATGTCCCTCGAGCCCAAGTTCACTCCACATCCAGCCAAAATCATACTCGGCAATCGGGCCCTCCCCGTGCCCGGCGCTGCGGTTTTCCAGCATCTTGAGCCAGTCGATCACCTTGTCGCGCCCCGCCGTCGTCTGCACCGCCTGGCGTGGCGACTTGCCGCCCAAGGCCGGGATCGGTGCGTCCAGCGTTTCGCGGTAGTGCTTGTCCAGGTGATCCCGCATCAGCTGGCGCGCGATCTCTGGCGGGATTTCGTCCGCCGCTTCGCCTTGCATGTCACGCCGTTGGTCTGCCCGCATCTGATCCACTGTGCGGATCGTGGTCAGAGGCGACCTCAACAGGTCTCCGGCGGCCGCGCCGATCAGCGTCTGAACCTTGGCCGCCCGTTCGGCAGAGTTGACGGTCACGAAGAGCGTCTTGCCCTTCAGTTCCACGGAACCCAGAACGGTGGCCCCTTCCATCTGCGTGTCCAACATTATGCCCTCGCCTGCCTTGCTACCGTGCCCCTTCCGCGCTGCCAGCCAGTTCCAGAACTTGGGCCCCTCAGGCAAGAAGCCCTTCACCCGGTCCAGCCGCTCGGCCACCACCTTCTGCGTCACGCCGCTGGCCAGCGGGTAGCGCAGGTCGTGGAACAGCACATCATCCCCGTCCGAATTCGTGAACTGCGGCTCAGCCGGAGTGAGGGCGCGGTCGATTTCGATGAACAGCCAGGCGGAGGTGAAGATAGGTGCGCAGCCCAGAAGCTGGTCTCGGGTGAGGCGCAGCGCATCCCGCTTTTTCAGCTTCAGGGCATCGCGAAGCCCGGCAAACAGAAAATCCACTGCCTCGGCACGAAAGGGCAAGAGCGCGCCGGAGATGACATGGTGATCGCGCTCGGGCACCACCCGCACGGCGATCCGGTCCCATTGCTTCAGCGTCCGCGTGGCGGATTTCTCTCGCACCGTGACCGGCGCCGCATCCGACAGCAGGTCCCGCAGCACCATCGAGGTGCCCGGCTGAACCTCGCTGACCTCATAGAGGCTGACCGGCGCATCCCGCAGGGCGGTGAAATACTCCCGGTTCAGGGACGTTTCCTTCCAGCCGCGCCGCTTGAGATACAGATCGACAATGTTACCGTCCTCATAGCGCTGGCCGAGGAAATCCTCGAACCCACAGGCCCAAAGCACGCCCGACCACTGATCGCCCAGCAGTTCGCCGAGATCATCCTGGTCGATCTCGAATTCCTCCAAGGCAGGCATCAGGTGTTCGGCGACCAGATCCTGCATCCGGTCGCGCCAGATGGTTTCCCGGCCAATGAAGCTCAACAAGCCCGATATGTCATTCCGTTCGCCCATCGCGCCTCCCTGATCCTGCTGCTGGTTCATCTAGCCTTGATAGCCCGTCCAAGGCCAGAGCGGCAGAGAAGGACCAGCCGTGGCGACCGCCGTCGCCCGTCACGGGAGAGGTCTCCCCGTCGGGCGAAAATTCCGCTTATCCACAGAGCAGTCGCGGCCGCCCTCTTGCTCCGAATCGAAGCCCATTGCACGATGCACGCATGAGGTGAGCAGCCCTCAACCAAAAGCAAAAACAGGTCCAACAAACAGCACCCATAGATCGGGCGGCGCAACTGCGCCCAACCGGTGGTGACTTTTTGACAGGTATGACGCGCGAGCCTTTCCGCGCGTGGCAGGCGGTATTCGGCGTCTCCCCTCTCCATTTTTCAGGAAAGGGTTATCCATGAACTTGCCACCACGCGTATTTTACACCCTGTCGGACGCCGCCTCGCACTGGAACTGCAATGTGGCCGACGTGGCCGGTTGGGCGGCCGCAGGCAAGCTGCGGATCACGACCGGGATCGGCCTCGTGCGCTGTGGCGATGTGGTCGTCGCTGGCCAGGTCACAATCTCTCCGATGGAGGTCTTGCCGCTGTTTCGGCGCTGTGGAACCGGCCCAGCCGTCGGCACCGTGCGGCGCATCATGGCCCATGACAGCACGGAATGGCAGATCATCACCGATCCTGCCGCAGGCATTCCGGTAGCGATTGCCGACATGCTGATCCTGGCCGAGGACTTTCACGCCTTTGAGGAAGAGTATGGAATCGTGCGCCGCGCCCCGGCTGGACCCGGCGCGTCCTCTCCGTACAATTGGGAGGGGATGATGGTCGCCCTCGTCGTTCGGATCGTCGAGCAAGGCCTGCCCACGACCCAAGCCGAGTTGGTTGCCGAGATGCAGGAGTGGTTCGCGGACCAGTCGGACGGCAACAAGATGCCTGACAGCCGCAGTATCCGGCGCAGGATCACGCCGATCTGGAGAGCCTTGAGGCGCGAGGACCCATGATGCTGCGGACCCGCGATGGGCCCCATCAGGCGGTTTTGCGACCGCCCTGATCGTCCGCATCGTGGACCAGCCGGGGCTTTGGCCGGAAGGCGCTGGCCACCGCGTCAACCCCGGCGCGCAGCGGCGAGTCCATCAGATGGGCATAGCGCTGGGTCGTCTGGGTCTGGCTGTGCCCCAGCAGCTTGCCAATCATCTCCAAGGATGCGCCACCACTGACCAGCAAGGACGCGAAGGTGTGGCGCAAGTCGTGGATGTGGACATCGACAAGACCGGTCTCCTTCTGGATCTTTGCCCAGAACCGGCGCACCTCCTGCACCGGCTGGCCGGGCGTATCGCCGGGGAAGAGCCATGGCGCCCCTTTCGGCACCAACAAAAGGCGCTGGCGCACGATGGTGGCGGTCTCGTCCGAGATCGGCACACGGTGAACCCGGCGCTGTTTCGTCATCGCGGGCGGCTTTGACCAGCTAAGATGTTCGAGGTTGAACTGGTCGAAACGGGACTGCCTTACCTCGCCCAAACGGGCGCCAGTCAGCATGCACATGCGGATGATGTCGGCGGCGCGCCGGTCCTCGGCACCATCCAGTGCGGCGGCAAGGCTGGCGATCTCTTCTTTGCTCAGGAACCGTTCGCGTGGGGTCTCTGTGCGCCGATGGAATCGCTGGGCGGGATTGTCCTCGCGCCAGCCCCACTGGACGGCCAGCGTGAACATCTTGCGCAGCACCTCGCCGATCCGGTTGGCACGCACCGGTGTCGGCTTCTCACCCTGCAGCTTGCGCGCCCGGTTGTTAGGCTTTTCCTTGTGGGGGCGTGCCCGGCCCTCGGCGATCAGGGTCAGCAGCTTGTCCACATCGGTCTGTGTGATCTCCGTCACCAGCTTTCGACCCCAGACCGGGGCCACAATCTTGGCCAGCGCCGATTTCTGGTCCGCAGCACTTCGCGCAGAGAGTTTTGGCAGGTGCTCGGCAGAGTAACGCTCGATCAGATCAGTGACGCGCGGGGCCTCTCGTTTGGTCTCGCGCTGGGCCAAGGGGTCGCCGCCGGCATCAATTTCACGGCGCAATTCCTTGGCCCGCTCCCGTGCGGCAGACACAGACCATTCCGGCCACCGCCCGAAGGTCATCCGGCGCTGGCGCCCGGCGTGGCGGTAGTCCAGCGTGAAAGCGCGGCCACCACCCCGATAGATGCACGCGGCAAAACCGCGAACCTCGGTGTCGAAGATCTGGTAGTCCCGGCCTGTCACAGGCTCGGCCTCGCGGATGACTTTCTCGGTCAGCTTGGTGCGTACGGGCATGGGTCCGGTCCTTGTTGCATCCGACATGAGGCGTGGTTTCGCCTCGATATCAAGTCGAGCATGCGGACCGGGGTGGCGGGGAGGCGGAGGGTGGCATTGATGACGCCACCTTTGCGCCACCCCTTGTTTTATTGAGTTTTCTGTGAGGGCGGGGCCTTGTTTACAGGCGCGGCGAGCAATCACGGCACGGGGTTTCGCCCGGAATAGCCGCCGAAACCGGACGACTCACGCGAATGGCTCGCATCAAAACTGCCAATCTCCAATGAAATCAATGGGTGGCGCGGGTGGCGAGCCGGTTGCCACCCCCTCTTTGCCCACCAATGCCGGTGAAACACATCGAATCCGGTTGTTTGCCGGTGTTCGCAATGTTGAGGGGCATCGGTCTGCCCTTCCTGCCCCCTGAGTCGCAACCAGCGCCAACCCGGAAAACGCGAAATCTCCAATGAAACAAGGGGTGGCACAAAGGGGGCATCCTTTCCGCCACCCTCCGCCTCGCCGCCACCCCTTCGGCTCTGCGCTCAATGGTCCTTGCAAGCTGCCCCGCCGTTCGGGGCCAGAACAGGGAGACACAGATGCCGCATCTCGGATCGATGCCAGACCCGAAGGAAAAACCCCGCACTCTCCTGGTCGGCTGGATCAGCCGCCTCGACCTCGCGCTTGAACTCGGCCTGTCGGTCGACACGCTGCGCCGCTGGGAGGCCCAGCGCATCGGGCCGCCCTCGGTGCGTGCCGGGCGCAAGGTCTTCTACCGTCGCGCCGCCGTCGAGGAATGGCTGGAAGAACAGGAACAGAATGCCCCGCGCCGCCGCCGTGCCGGAGGTCGCCGCTGATGCAGTTGCAAGCCCGCATGTCCACCTGGCCCGCCGACCGGCTGGCCGAGGCCCGCGCCGTCATCGCGGATATCGCCCATCACAGCGACCACCTGATCCGGCTGGCCCGCAATGTCCTTGCCACCCACGGCACGACGGATGTCGAGCGCAAGGACGCCCGCGTGTTGCTGGTGGTGATCGACGCGCGCCGTTCGGTGCGTGCCGCCCAGCGCGACGACCAAGGGAGGGCCGGGCTATGACCCGCCGCGGCACCCCCGAAGCCGATCTGCAGCGCGCGGTCGTCCAGGCGCTGCGTATCGCCCTGCCCCGCACGGCCATCATCCACCACTGTGCCAACGAGGTGACCGAAGCCGGGCCGCGCGGCGCAAAGCGTCAGGCCATTCTGGTCGGCATGGGCGTGCATGCCGGTTTTGCCGATTTGATGGTGATCTGCGATGGGCGCGTCCTCTTTCTGGAACTGAAGGCACCCAAGAGTCGATTGCGCCCTGACCAGGAGGCGTTCCGCGATGCCGTTTTGGCACAGGGCTTCGGCTGGGCGCTGGTCCGCAGCCTCGACGACGCGCTGGGCGCTTTGGCCGATCATGGTTTCACCAGCCGAGTCCGCCCGGCGCGGAGGGCGGCACCATGAGCCATAAAGCCACCGTCTGGGCCATCCAGCAGCGCGGGCTGAAACCCGCCACCAAGATCGTGCTCTGGTTTCTCTGCGACCGTCACAACCCGGATTTCGGCTGCTTCCCGACGCAGGCGCGGCTTGCCGACGATGCGGAAATGTCGATCTCCGCCCTGAACGAACACCTCGCCCGGCTCGAGGAACTGCGCCTGATCCACCGGGTCCGCGTCCATGATCCCCGCACCCACAAGCGGCAGGCCACACGCTACATCCTGGGGTTCGAGGATGGATTTCCACAAGAGCCACCTCCGGAAACAGGAGACGGCTTTTCTGGAACGGACGAGGAACAAGACTGTAACCCAACTCCGGATTCCGGACATGGAGCCATCTCCGGATTTTCGGCAAAGCCATCTCCGGATTTTGCCGAAAGCCATCTCCGGAATCCGGAGACTAACCTTGTAAGAGAACCCCTAAGTAAACCTGTAAAGGAGGAGGAGGGCGCGCAAGCCTGCGCAGCGATCTCTGATCAGTTTTTCGGGGAAGTGCTGGCAGCGCTGGGCCTCGATGCCACCGCCCTGCCTGGCTGGTGGCAAGGCTGGCCGCCGCGGCTGCATGTCAAGCGCTGGCGCGACGAGTTGGGGCTGACCGAGGCGGAGATCGTGGCGGTGGCCGAAGCATCCCGCCAGGAGCATCCCGAACCGCCCGATGGGCCAAAGGCGCTGGACCGGGCGATGCAGCGCGCCGCCCAGCGCAAGGCTGAAGCCGCCGGGCAGAAACGTCGCAAGCGCAAATCCGAACCGGCACCGGCAGCAAAGCCGATCACCGACCTGCCCGCCTTCTACGCCAAGATCGTCAACGCGGACGGATACCTGCCGGTCAGCGCGATCAGCAACACCATGCGCGATGCCATGCTTGGCCGGAGGCTGGTTACGGCCGAACGCCTGCGCGAGCGGGGGATCCGGTGAATGGCATGGTGTCACGTCCCCGGCACGGATTGTCCCTCTGCGCAGGCGGCGGAGGCCTGGATCTGGGCGTCATGCTCGCCGAACCCGGTTTCCACACCCGCGCCTTCGTCGAATGGGAAGACTGGCCCTGTGCCGTCCTCATCGCCGCCCAGCGCGCCGGGTATTTCGCCCCTGCCCCGATTTGGGATGATCTCCGCAGCTTCGATGCCCGTCCCCTCCGCGGCGCCTTCGACATCATCCTCGCCGGGTATCCCTGCCAGCCGTTCAGCGCCGCTGGAAAGCGTGGCGGTGCCGACGATCCCCGGCACCTCTGGCCGGACGTCGCCCGAGTCATCGGGGAATGCCGCCCTGAATGGGTTTTCCTCGAAAACGTCCCCGGGCATGTCACCCTCGGCCTTGAAACCGTCCTCCGAGAGCTTTGGGGCATGGGCTACACGCCTGCGGCGGGTCTGTTCAGCGCGGCAGAAGTCGGCGCGCCGCACCAGCGGATGCGCATCTTCATCCTGGCCCACACCGATGAGCCTGCATCCCGGCACCGCGAACTACAACCCGGCGGGGAACAGCGACTTCACGCGGAAGGCGGAGGCGCTGGCGTTGGGCATCACCAACTGGTCAACGCCCAAGGCGACCGATGGCGCGAAGGGTGGCCCAGGTCAGACCTATGGCTCGGGTGGGAGGCCGCCCCTGCCAGCGCAGGCGGCACAGTGGCAAACGCCGGTGGCGGACGACCAGATGGATCGGCTGCGGGGCAAGATCAACAGCCGGGGCGAACCGAAGCTGTCGGCACAAGCGCTGCAATGGCCAACACCGGCCGCCCAGAACTGGAAGGGATCCAGCGAGGCCAGCATCACCCGTACCGACGGCAAATCCCGGATGGATATCCTGCACTACCGGGCGGAACAGGGCTTCACCCGCCCGGCCCAAGCGATCACGCCGGATGGGCAGCAGTTTTGTTCGCACACCCCGATCTCGCGCCCGCTCTGGGTTTCGATGATTGCCTCGCATGGGCGCGTCGTCTCGCGGCGGATCCTGAAGGGCCGATCACGGCGGCGGCTGAGCCCGCTCTTCGTCGGATGGCTGATGGGCTGGCCCATCGGGCACGCGCTCTGCGCCTCCTCGGCAACGGAGTTCACCCTCTGGCAGCAGCACATGCGTGGCGCGCTCTCGCTGCTGCCCATGGCCTCGGGCCCGTGGATCTGGCGGCCAACGGACCGGCAACAGCGCCCGGCGCAGATGTCCTTGTTTGAGGGGATGCAGCCGTGAGCATCCAACGACAGATCGGCCGTACCGGCGGCACGAAGGTCAGGCGCGCGCTGGGCGTGCAAGCGGCGCTGGAATGGGCATTCCGCGTGGAACAGGCGCAACTGGAACTGCCGCAACCAAAGGGCGTGACCGAGGAAGGCTTTGGCTTCGGCCTAGAATACGTCCTGCTGCAACGCGCCATGCTTGGCTGCAAAGTGGATGGCGGCCAGCACAAGATGGGCAGTTACACCCACCCCGATGCCGAAGTGATCGCCGCCACCGTCGCTGGCATGCCCGACCGCCTCGGCGGCATCCGCATGGCGATTCAGGTGGCCGAACTGGCGCGTGCTGGGATGACACCTGACTGGATGCCAGGCGTCGTCCCGCGTTGCGTCCCGATGGAGACCAAGACCAACCAGCATGGTGAGCGGGCGACAACCATCGTCGTCGGCACCGAGCGCGTGAAGACGCGCGGCAAGTGGCGAACGGTTGAGCTGCTGGCGTGCCCGATCACATGGCGACCGCATCCGGAACAGATCGCGTCCGCGCGACGCGGCTATGCGGATTGGTGGCAGGCGCTGGATTGGGTGCGAGATGGGCTGTTGGCGGGCGGGATGCTGCGGGAAGTGGAGGTGAAGGCAGCGATGCCGAAAATGCAACCATGGGTCCGAAGGTAACTCGGAAAAAGTCGGGCAGTCAAAGCGTCTCGATCAGGTAAGGCAGGTTCCCCGCATCGAAAATAGTCTGTGTCTAGACACCTTTCGCCAGCCCTTCATTCGAGGACGCCGCGCAAGGGAAATTCATCCTAGGGATGCAAGTACCCACTTGACATCCCCCCCCCCCACCTAGTGAGATTGAAGTGTAAACAGAGGGTTGAGAAGATTTTCGAATCTTTGTGGCCATGCAGTGGTAAGGGGTAGACCAGATTTGATCGCCGAATGGTTGCGTCTTCATGAGTTAAGCCTTGATACTGTTTCCGATTGCATCGGGTGCATTGAAAGCGGTCATTTGCAACTCGATCTTGATGGACGCCCGACAGACCAGGGAGATGTGGCCAGATCCGGCTTTGAATCGCTCGATTTAGCACTCAGTACGGTGATCATCCCCTCGTTTTCCGCCGCCCTTTGCATAGAGAGCAGTGCGTTTGAATCACTTGTTCTATCGATTGGCTGGAACGACGGTTTGGCAGGCGAACTGCCGCACACGATAGACCACGGCGTTGGTCAGCCGCCTAAGATCCGGATGTCATGGCAGGGTTCCATTTCCGATCTGATGTGCCTCGCCCACGAAGTCGCCCATGCCGTCCAGTTGCAGCTTTCGGCCGGATCATTCATGCCTCCCGTCGCCCGCGAAACCTGCGCCTTTCTTGGCGAGCTGGCGCTCATTTACTGGGCCAAACAGAACCAAACAGATTTGGCGGCAAGGCTCTTGCAGGTATGGAGGGAGGAAAACCAGCGATACTTTGGGGATGACTGCGCCCTGTTGCGTACTGCACTGGCGGAACCCGAGAGCGCATATTCCTACCGGATGAACTACCCGCTTGCACGGGCGGCAGCGGTCGTGATGTGGTGCGCTGGAGCAGACCTTCAGCGCTTGTTCAATGCCGGATCGGAGGCGATGAACCTTCTCCCGCTTGCAAGAATCGCGGATGTCGTTGGGCTGAGCCAAAACTACCTTCCGCCTTTGCCGCTGCCTGATACGGACCATCCTGCAATTGACGCCTATCGCGCGCTTGGTGCGATGGCGCTGCTGGATATCGATTTCTGGAACGGCGAGTCGGAACGGCGGATCGAGGATTACTACGCAACCTTGCTGCATCATTTGCAGAACCGTACGGCCTTTATCGCGCTGGACGAGGTTCGCCGCCCGGTGGGCTATGCGACATGGCGCAAGGCGACAGGTGACAACACCGTGACCTTGACGCGTCAAGCCGCGCCATTTGGCGACCATCTGCTTTTGCAAAAAGCGCTTGAACGTCATCTGGGCCAGAACAGTGATGTTCAGGCCCAACATCCCCGCAGCGCACGGCAGGAGCAGGTTGCATGGTGAACATCGATTACCACGCCAGCGTGGGCTACGCGCTCGAATTGCTGGCGCAGTCCGAATACCATCGGCAGTTTCCGCTTGGCGATTATTTTCGGGTGGAAATCCTGCCAGCGCTTTGGTGCGGACAGGCTCGCTTTTACCTAACGCCAGAGGGCATACCGACAGCGATGGTCACTTGGGCCTGGCTTACTCATGATGTTCAGGCCGACGTTCACACCACCGGCCGCGCCCTTGCACGCGATGAGTGGGCCTGCGGCGACCGGTTGTTCTTTAACGATTGGATCACCCCCTATGACAACATCCGGGAGGTGCTGCACGACATGACCCACAACATCTTTCCGAATGAGATCGCAACCAGCCTGCGCCGCAACCCGGATGGAACGGTCCGCCGCATCAACCGCTGGACAGGGGTGAACCTGCGCAAGACGCAAGAGGAGGCCGTGGCATGAACGTCGCCTATCCGCAAAGCACCTTTGACACCGATATTGCGGCAATCGAGGGGTTCTCCGATCTCCTGCGTGGCGGGTTTGAGAATCCAGAGGGAATTACGGGCCTTGTGCGGGTCACAATCCCCGAATATCCCGCGCAGAGTTTTATCGCACATTATGCTACCGAGCTGCATGTCGAACGGCATGACATGAGCCGCGTGGCCGATACGGATGTCACGATTCCAATTGCCACAATCCACCGGATTTTCGCCGAATTCGAAACGCTCGACTGGCGCGATCCCGGCATCATCGGCACGATCACCTTCACGGGCAATCTGGCCCTTGCCAACCATCTGGCCAAATCCTGCGTCCGGCCCAGCAATTGGGCACTGGCTCGCTTTCGCAAGGCGGGGAGGCAGCACGCGGCGCTGGGGCATCGCAACCTGACAACGGTTGAATACCTGCACCGCCCTACGCAGCGGCAAATCCTTGAAGCAATGGCAGAAAGCCGCCCTATCGTCGTGACAGGCTTGGAACCCACCCCGCCCTGCCGCGACTGGACGCTGGACCGTCTTGTCGAACGGTTCGGGGATGCCATCGTTCGCGTGCGTTCGGCAACGCACCGCCAGACCATGGCCGATTTCGTGCGCGAGTTGAAAGAGTTCGAGGCCAATCCCTATGACCGCATGATCGAGGGCTTCGTCAAACCCTATACCGAGGGCGCGACGCTGCCCGAGGCGATGGGGGCAGATTTCGGCCCGTTGTTCTTTGACCGCGAAGATTTCATTCCGCCACAACTTTGGATGGGTGCCGTGCCCACGCATATCCCCACCTCCAGCCTGCACCGTGATCCGCTGACGGGGTTCCTGTTTCAGGTGATGGGGCGCAAGCGGCTGGACCTTTACTCGGCCGATCAGGCGGACCTGCTATATCCGATGAAGGCCTACAATCTGTATCAGCCCTGTTGGTTCAAGCCCGAAGCCCCGGATTACGACCGCTATCCTTTGGCACGCGAAGCCAAGTGCATCTCGGTCACGCTGAACCCCGGCGAGTTGATCATCCAGCCCGCGGGCTGGTTCCATCAGGTCTATGCGCAAGACAGTCCGAACATGTCGGTCAGCTATTTCTGGCGCTATTGACGCCAAACGGAATTCCCGCAGAAGTTGATCTGCGGGAAAGTGGGTGAGGGAAGGGTTCAGCTTCCCCCACCCGATTGAGCCGCCGGGCAGGAAAACCCGGCAGACAGCAACGCGGTCAGGGTATCAGAAACCCGCCGCAACAGGAAGGATGGACAGGAATGCCTGAGTATATCGTGAAGGCGATGAGTGATCTCACCAGCAACGTCAGCTTCGGCGGAGGTGGTGGCGGAGGCGGAGGTGGTGGTGGGGGCGGCGGTGCGAACCGCGGTGCCCGCATCGGTGCGGGCGTCGGTGGCGTTGTCGGTGCAACCGCGGGCACCGCAGTCGGCGGGCCGATGGGCGGTCGCGTCGGTGCCGCAGTTGGTTCCTATGCTGGCTATGCAACAGGTGCCGCTATCGAAAATAACATTCGCAATGGCAGCGGCGATGTCACGAGCAACACCAATGCCTTGGGGGATCGCTGGTAATAGTTCACTGGAGGACAGGACCTCCAACACGGGCGGCGTGATTGCCGCCCGTGGCGTCACTACAAAAACACGGAAATTTAGGGCAATCGGAATAGGAGGCGGACATGGACAATGAACTGAGGAAATCAGGAAGGGCTATGTTGAAGGCACTGGGACATGTGCTTGCGCTCGTCACCCTTTTTTATCTGGCAGATTTGATTGCGGGGGCGCTGTCGCTTGACGGCGCGCTGGTCACGCCGATCATTTATGCTGTGATCGCATTTCTCTATTATTCGGCCCTGCAAATTTTTATTAGACAGAATTGATGTTGTTTAATCCAGATAAACGGCGGTTCTCGCCCCCGCTTGTGACTGAGGGGGTGATGAGGTGATTGGCCAATCGATCAACTTACCCTTCGCAAGAAGAACTTGATGGCGACCCCGACGCAACCAGTGCGGCCTTCCGTCATGCGTAAAGTGTTCCTGGGCTTAGGTATTGCCGTCCTGTTTATCGGCTTGCTACTTATTCTTTATTTCGCTCAGCCTGATCCTCTTGCTCGTGACGTGCATCTTGTGCCTCAGCACGAGTCAAACACCGTCGTGTTGACCCTGCTCCTGCCAGAAGGGGCGGGCGGGCAGGTTTTGGCTCACTACACCGAACACCTCGCCTGGCTTCCCAACATCGGCAGAAACTCCCGCCCAGAAGATCGTGACAGCAACGCTTGGACTAACGACTATGCCGTCGGCTACTGGCTGTCCGGCCCGCCCGAGGATCTGCCCGACATGCTGCGGCAGTTGAAGGTGGTGTTTGATCCCATCGACCTGCCACAAGAGTTTGCCGAGACCGAGCGCGACATCATCCTGCGCGAATATGATTGGAGGATTGCGAACAACCCCGATGCGCAAGCAGCCGAAGAGATGGACGCGTTCCTTTATGACGGCAATACCATCGCCGCCTCGGTCATTGGCACACCAGAGCAGATCAAGGCGCTGACCTATGACGATGCCAAGGCCTTTCAAGCCGAAACCCACCGCCCCGAACGCGCGCGGCTGGTCGTGGTCGGCGACATAAGTGAAGCCAAGTTGCGCCGCACTATGGAGGCAGTCGGTTTCCCCGATCTTGACGCGAACCGCGAAGACATCGCCCCGCCGCCCTTTACCCTCGCCGCGCCCGAAGCCCGCATCTTGCACTACCCCGACCCGAACGCCGCCCCCCGCATGACGTGGCGCAAAGTCGTCGCCTTGCCTGAACCCGTGGATTTCGACCTGCTGGAGGCGCAGACCGCCTTGGCGCGCGACATTCTTGACACAAATCTGCCGGGCGGCCTCGCCGGGCCGCTGCGCTTTGATGCCTTTGTCACCAAAAGTTTCGGCATCTCTATTGTTCCGATCAATGAGCAGCATATCGAACTGATCTTCTCTGCCGAACCGGACAAGGGCATTGGCTTTGCTGTCTTGCAATCGGCCTTTGAGGCGGCCCTGGCTACATCCGCCGAGGGCGTGCCAACAGCAACCGATGAGAGAGTTCGCGAACGGTTCAAGGGCTTCTGGCCCGACTGGTCCGACGATGACAAAACTGCGCAATGGATGGCGAACTACACGCTTTCCCGCGTCTCGGTCCTGCGTGAACCCAAGACCGAGCGCCAGATGCGCAAGCTCGATGCCCAGATCGACGCTGCAGACATCAACTCCATCCTCGCGGCCCTCGCTGGTCCGGGACGCACCGCAATTGCCTTTATCGGAACGGACCCAAGCCCATGAAACACTTCGCCACCGCCGCATTTGCGTTGATCCTTCTGTCCGGCTGTCAACAAGAGGAAAAGGCGGGTGCCACCACCGAAACCAGCCCCGGCGGCATCGAATACACGCGGCTTTACATTCCCGAGGCCGAAGATGTCGCCATCCAAATTGCCTGGCCGACCAATTGGCCCTTGCGCGACGATGTCAATCAGGCCGTGCCATACATCGGGACTGACCTGATCCTCGCAGGCGGGGCCGAAGGGTTTCCGCCCGGCGAGGTGGTCGAAACCTTTGCCGATCTGAACGCCGAAGGGACAATGTGGGTGACGGCCGATCACCTGCATGGGCAGCTGATCGCGCCCAAGGAAAACCTCGACAAAGCCATCGAGATTGCCGCTGCGCATCTGGCAAAACCAACAATGGATCAAGGCTGGTTCGAGCGCATTCAGCAGGGCTTTGCCGCCAACATGGCCGAAACGACATCGCAACCCGCCAATCGCGGCTATGATGCACTGCGCTGGGCCATCCTTGGCGACACGCCACTGCGAAAGGCTTTGTCTGTCGATCCGCCCGAGATGATCACGAGAGCAACGCGCGCAGAAGTCCTGGATTGGCATCAGCAGACCGTGCTCCGCACAGGCGCAAAGGTGGTGATTGCCGGAGAGATCAGCCAAGAGGACGCCGGGAAGGCTGTGGATGCGCTGTTTTCGGGCCTTCCCGTAGGGAATGCTGTTGCTGCCACTGACCCAACCGCTGACTTTAGCCCAAGGCGCATTCTGCTGCATATCCCGACAGCCCAGACCTCAACACTTGTTTTCATGGGCCCGCTGCCGCCCACCCGTGAGGGAAGTGAGTTCGAAGACGTGCTGCTGGCCACGGCTCTTGGCGGGGATGACAAAAGCGTGCTGTTCGATGCGGTTCGAACCGGGCTGCGCGCAGGCTATGGCTTTGGCGCAGGTCTGGATGCCTATTCGCGGGACCTGCGTGTTGTGGTTTTGTCGGGTGAAGTTGAAACTGCCAAATTGGCTGAGGCGGAGACAATTGTAAGCGCGGCCTATTCGGAGTTCCTGACCGCGCCCAAGATGGGTGATTTGGCCGCCCGAAAGGAGCCGTTCAAGGCAAATGGCGAACAGACAGCAACCCTGCCGGGTGCCGCATCTTTTTCGGCCCTGATGGCCATTCTGGATGGGCAGGGCGCAAATCTGGCGCTGACCATGCCGGCGCTACTGGACAAGGTCACCGATGCCACTGTTCAAGCACGCGCGGCATCAGCCTTCCCCAAAGCGGAAACGATGATCGTTTTGGCCGTTTCACCTGACGCATCTGCCCTGCCCGGGGCTTGCGTGATCACCTCCCCTGCGGAAGCAGTCAACTGCCGATGAGTGAGCAAGACAAAGACAACGGCGGCGAGATACCGCTTTCCTGGTTTGGCAAGACGCTGTGGAAGTTCACGCCGCTTTACGGGGAGTTGGTGTTCCTCGCCATTTGCTTGCGGTTGATCGGGCTGGTTGAGCCCTTCATCTTCCAGGTCATCATCGACCGCATCCTGCCGTTCCAGCGCGAAGCCTCGCTGATCGTCGTCGTTGCGATTTTCGTGGCTGTCAGCCTGTTCCAGCTCGGCTTCGAAGTCCTGTCCCAAGTCCTTGGCATGCTGACGGCGAACAAGGTCACCAGAGAATTTGGCGCGCGGATTTTCGACCATCTGTTCAAGCTGCCGTTCAGCCATTTTCGCAAATGGTCAGTTGGCGAAATCATCGCGCGGATCAGCGAAACCGACTCTATCCGGGCCTTTCTCGTCGGCACAACGACAGGTGTTTTTCTCGACCTGCTGTTCGTCGTCGTTTACGTGGGCGTACTGCTGACTCTATCCGTTCCGTTAACCATGATCATTTTGGCGGCAATGCCGCTGCAGATCCTGATCTACGTCGGCTTCGGCCCCTTTTTGCGCCGGAGACTGCGTGTGCAGTTTGATGCGGGGGCCGCGCATCAGACGCAGATGGTCGAAAACATCTCCGGTATCGCGGCTGTAAAGGCGCTGAGCGCCGAAGGGCCGATGCTGGAACGGCTAGATCGGACGCTGCATGCAAACCTGCAAGCAGGCTACCGCGTCGGCATCCTGAACATCTGGAATGAAAAGCTGCTGTTCGTTCTAGATCGGGCGATCACCATCAGCATCATCTTTTTCGGCGCACAGTTCGTGTTTGCCGGGCAGATGACACTGGGTGAGTTGATCGCATTCCACCTGCTTGCCGCAAAGGTCACGGGACCGATCGAGAATTTCTCCAGCCTTTGGGAAAGCTGGCAAAACATCCGCGTTTCACGGCAAAGGCTTGGGGATGTGGTCAACAGCCCCATGGAGCCGTTCGATGCATTGCCGAAGCTTCCTGCAAATCTGAAAGGGCGGTTGCAGTTCCGCGCTGTCGATTTCGCCTATCAGCCCTCGGCTCAGGTATTGAAGGGTTTCGACTTCGAAGCTGAACCCAATACTCTGACACTCGTCGTCGGGCCATCGGGCGTTGGAAAATCAACGTTCGGCCGTCTTGCGTCGGGCATCGAGGTGCCAGATTCTGGCGAGGTGACTTTGGACGGCGAGAACATCGCGCATTTCGAGCCGCACGACGTCAGAACCAAGATCACTTACGTGCCGCAGGAACCCTATCTGTTTTCGGGAACGCTGCGAGAGAACCTCACTCTTGGCAATGAGGCCGCAACTGACGAAATGATTGAACGCGCCCTGCGGATTTCTGCAGCGGACCGGCTGGTCGTACAGCTTCCTTTGGGTTTGGATACGCACGTCGGGGAACGCGGATCTGCCCTCTCTGGCGGGCAGCGCCAGCGCGTTGCCATCGCTCGCGCCCTCGTGCGGCGACCAAAGGTCATCATTCTGGACGAGCCAACTAGCGCCCTTGATGCCGCAGCGCAGCGCCTGATGGCAGCCGAGTTGCGGGCGCTCAAATCCGAAGCGACGTTGATCATCATCACCCACAGTCCGGACATCTTTGTTGATCCGGATCAGGTCGTGGATTTTGAGGCCCTCAAATGACCGACCTTCCGTCAAGCGAGCGCGTTGCCTCTCCCACTCTGCACGCAACCATTCTTTTCACGATTGGCGTGTTCATCGCGATCCTTGTCATGTCCTTCATCTTCAAGGTTGAAGTGGTGGCGCGCGGTCAGGGGCGTGTGGTGCCAATCAGCCGGGTTCAGGTCATCCAGCCCGAGTTTTCCGGGCGGATCGCGGTCATTCATGTCCAGAACGGCATGACTGTCGAAAAGGGCGATATCCTGATTGAGCTTGACCCGACTGAAGCCACGGTCGAGCTTGGCAAGGTGCAGTCCGAACAGGTCCTTCTGACCATCGAAAGCGCGCGCATTGATGCCATGGTCGCCGCCTTGGCGCTGGAACCGGCGTCTGAGGATTTTCTCGAAGTGGCCCAGTCGGGCTTTTCCTTGCCCGCTCCTCTTGCCAACCACCCCTTTGCAGCCGACCAACGCCGCCTTCTTGATGCCGAGCTCGAAGATTACCTTGCGTCGCTTGCGCAGTTGGCCGCGCGTGATGATGCCAGTCGAAAGTCGGAGGCTGTCACATTGGCCAATATCGACCGTCTGGCTGCAACGATTGATATTCAGACCGAACGCCTTCGAAATGCCGAGAAGTTGCTGCAACAGGGGACCACTAGCCGTGCGGCCTTTCTGGATGTGCAGCAGACCTTCACCGAACTGGAACGCCAGCGCGACGTCTATCTGGCTGAGCTTGACCAAAAAGCGGCCGAACGGGCGGCGCTGGAAAGCGAACGGCGCCGAACCGTCACTAATCTGAAAAACGCTATGGCTGAAAGGAAGACCGAGATCGAAGCAAGGCTTGCGACCCTGACCGAAGACGCAAGAACGGCGTCGCGGCGTGTGGATTCGGCTACGCTTCTGGCCCCGACTGCAGGCGTTGTAGACAAGCTGTCAGTGTTCACAATTGGCGGGATTGCCGAAGCTGGCACCGAACTGCTTCGCGTCGTGCCAACCGAAATTGCGGTTGAGATCGAGGGAACCTTCTCGAACTCGGACATTGGATTTCTGGCCGAGGGGCAACAAGCCAATATTCGCCTCGATGCCTACCCGTCCGAACGCTTTGGTTTTCTGAAGGCACGTGTCACGGACATTGCCGCAGACTCGGCCGAAGTGGCAGACAAGCAATGGGCCTACATCTTGCGGATCACCCCGGAACAAGCATTCCTGACAGCGGGTGACGACCGTTTCGCGCTGCGTCCAGGCATGACGGCAACAATCGACGTCACCACCGATGAACGCCGGATCATCAGCTATTTCTTCGCCCCCATCGTCCGCACAATCCAAGATGCCATGGGAGAACGGTAGCTGGTCGAATTCATGGCGGAAGGTCTGAATGCTGGTAATAGTCTCGATAGGCCTAAAACTTATAGCCATTTCAACCCCTTGCGCTTCGATCCGGAGGGTGGCCCCCTTGGCATGGTTCCTCCCCGGTCCCAAACGTATGCGGGGGGGCGCAGCGCAGCGTTTCGCTAGCGACAGGCACTTTCACCGGGGAATCCAGGCGGAAGCCACCTGTCGGGGGATCTTGGAAGAAGCGGCACATTATCAAAGGCTTGCAGAATCACGATCTTGGCGTGCTGGATTCTTTTGCGGAATCCACCTGAGCCAGTTTTCGGAAGCCACTTCGTGTAAGCCACCACGCCGGAAGCCACCCTTGCAATGGGACAATCCGCGCCGCGACAGTGCCGCGCTCATCGAGCGCGGCAGCAAGATCGGGAAGGTCAGGCGCGACCGGTGTACTTGTCCAGCAGACCCTCCAGCAGGGCCATCCGGTCGCCGCTGAAATCACCCGCCTGCGGTGTAGGGCCCTGCATCGAACGCACGAAGAACTGACGAAAGTCCTGGCGCTCGGCGCACCAGGCCAGCAGCTTCACCCCTTGCGGCGGATGCACCAACGCC
>MHZT01000045.1 GCA_001828855.1 Rhodobacterales bacterium RIFCSPHIGHO2_02_FULL_62_130
CCCCCTCTCATGGGAAGTCCCGAACCTGCTGCGAAAACTCGCCAGACAAAAACAAAACTTCCAAAGCCTCAATACATAAGGAATATAAACGTGGGGAACGTCTACATCTGCGATTACGTCCGCACTCCGATCGGTCGCCATGGCGGGGCTCTGTCAAAACTGCGGCCCGACGATTTGGCGGCGCTGCCCTTGGCGGAACTGCTGCGGCGCAATCCGTCGCTTGACCCTTCAGCCATCGAAGAGGTCTGGATGGGCTGTGCCAACCAGGCGGGCGAGGACAATCGCAATGTGGCCCGCATGGGTGCGCTCTTGGCTGGCCTGCCTGAAAGCGTGCCCGGTGTCACGGTCAACAGGTTGTGTGGTTCGGGAATGGAGGCGGTGACGTCCGCCCTGCGTGCCATCAAATCGGGTGAAATGGATCTGGCCGTAGCTGGCGGCGTTGAAAGCATGAGCCGCGCGCCCTTCGTGTTGTTGAAATCAGAAAGCGCCTTCTCGCGGACCGTGGCGATGGAGGATACCACCATCGGCTGGCGGTTTATCAATCCGCGGATGCAGGCGGCCTATGGCACTGATTCCATGCCGGAGACCGCCCAAAACCTTGCAGACGACATGGCTATTTCACGCGCGGCACAGGATGAATTTGCGCTGGCATCGCAAGTGAAGGCCGGTGTCGCAATGGGTTCGGGCCGTTTCGCCAAAGAAATCATGGCCGTCTCCGTGCCTGCCGGAAAGGGCAAAGAGGTTCAGGTAGCGCAAGATGAACACCCTCGTCCCGAAACGACACTTGCCGATCTAGTGCGCCTGCGCCCGATCACGCGGGCGGACGGCTCGGTGACTGCGGGCAATGCTTCGGGGGTAAATGACGGGGCGGCGGCGCTTTTGCTTGCCTCCGAGGCGGCCGTGGTCCGCCACGGCTTGCGGCCCCTTGCGCGTGTGGTGGCAGGGGCCTCGGCAGGCGTTGCCCCGCGCATCATGGGGTATGGTCCTGTTCCTGCGGTGCAGAAGCTGCTGGCGGCCCAAGGTATAACCACCGCCGACATCGATCTTTTTGAACTGAACGAGGCTTTTGCCGCACAGGTTCTGGCCTGCCTGAAGGGGCTTGGGCTTACGGCGGATGATCCGCGTGTAAACCCCAACGGCGGCGCTATAGCCCTTGGCCATCCTTTGGGCATGTCAGGCGCACGCATCACCGGCAGCGCTGCAATCGATCTTTCTTCGGGCACCGCTCGCCGTGCCGTTGTGTCGATGTGCGTCGGTGTCGGGCAAGGTGCTGCACTACTCCTCGAAAGGGCCTGAGGCTCCCCGTCTCAATCCCTGAACTCACCCGCAGTCGCAAGATTGCGGGTTTTTTCATGCGAACGCGTCATGGCGCGCAATGCAAAAAGCCAAGGCACCGCAATGCCTTGGCTTTCTGCTCAGGTAGGAGCCGGTGAGAGCGTCCGACCCCTCCCTGATTACCCGTGCTTATGCCCCGAGATCGATCAGGATCTTCAGTTGCGTGCCCGCCGGATCCAGAAGCGCGTCGAAGCCCTCTTTGATCGCAGTGTCCAGAGTCACGGTCTTGGTGACAACCTTGTGTGCCGGGATCTGGCCAGAGGCCAGAAGGCGCATCACGCGTGGCCACATCTGCGCCGTGTAGGCCCACGACCCACGGATATCGATGTCCTTGTAGGTCACGTTGAACCAGTTCAGCGGTGCCTCACCGGCGTGCAAACCGATCTGGACCACCGAGCCACGCTTACGCACGGCATCGACACAAGCCTGAAGGGCCAGCGTGTTGCCGACACATTCAAGAGCCACGTCGCAACCGACATTCCCTTCGGTCGCGGCACGGATCACGTCGCCCACATTCTGCTCACGCGGGTTAATGGTCACAACGTCTGGAATGATCTCTTTGGCAATCTTCAGACGTGTGCCGTTGGGGTCCGAGACAAACAATTGCGTCGCCCCCGCCGCCCGCGCTGCCAGAAGGGTTAGCAGGCCGATCGGCCCTGCCCCGGTTACCAGCACAGAGTCGCCAGCCTTCACCCCACCGCGATCCACGCCATACACGGCCACGGCGGTCGGTTCGACCAGCGCCGCATCCTCATCCGTCAAACCGTCCGGCACCTTGTAGACGTTGAAGCCCTTGAGCAGGCTTTCCTGCGCCATGCCGCCGCCGATCCACGAAAGGCCTGCCAGTTGCAACTGGTCGGACAGGTTGAAGTGGCCAAGGTCCGAATAATAATCACCGCCGCGCGGCGTGATGAACGGCTGGACCGACACTCGATCGCCGACCTTCACATGCGTCACGTTCTTGCCGACCTTGGTGACCGTGCCACCATATTCGTGGCCGAGGACCTGCGGAGCAGCAGTCGTGCCTTCGGCATTCTTCGGCACGAAGATCGGGCCGTAGGAGTATTCATGCAAGTCGGTGCCGCAGATACCTGCAAAGCGGTTTTTGATCACCACCTCATCATCAGCAGGTTCGGTCGGCAGCGGAATGTCTTCGATCCGCAGGTCTTTGGCAGCGTGAAACCGCAGTGCCTTCATGGTGGTATCCTCCCATTTTCGAAACGCGGGCGTTGTTTGCGCCTTGTATCGAGTAGAGGCTTCAGAGCATTTCGGGACAACTGTCTCTTCTGCGACAGGGATTGTGGTAGGGCATGGAACAATCGCGCAAGGGGCGCAGACTAGCGATCCGGCCTTTCCCTTCACATGATGGCATGACCCGTTCGGTCAACTGTAGATCTAACTTCATGAAGAACAGTTAGCCGAGGTGACTACAACAATTGTTGGGTAATCGATTATTATTGCAGGAATCTCACCACCATTAGAAAGCTTCAATTCCGCACAGAACCCGATGCCCAGACTGCCATTTCGGCACCCATCAATGCCTCGAAGGCACAGCGAGCGGCCGCAGGGCAATCATGCTGACGCCGATCGATAATAAGGGGCCAAGGGGCGCCGCGCTGCCCCGCGGGGCGGACTTGAAGTCGGATCAAATGTTGGGAATGGCGGTCAAGAACTGCAGCTAGGTCAGTCCTGTGCAGCCATTTCTTTGCTGCGTCGGTGCTCGGAAATACTTCGGGCGCGATTTGGGTCAGCGCCTTTGGAGCGACGGGCAGGAAACCTCCACTTGCCGCAAGCACGGCTTCCGCACGGTTGCCACCGTTGCGAAGTTCGGGCCATGATAGATACCGATCAGGCGGCACGCCAAGCCCCGTGTCAAACAGGCCTTCATCCGGCCGGCGCAGGTCGAGGGCATTCAGAATCACGATGCGACGGGGAAAACGGACAGCCCGCACCCGGTCAACGGCCTGCAGGACTTCGGCCTCGCGCATCTGCCACAAAACGCGGTTTACCCTTGGATCCGGGTGTACCTGGATGGCCGTAGAACTGGCTCGGCCCGCCTTGTCATACACCGTCCTGCACCGGACAACATAATCTGACGTCGCAGGATCGAACGGTCGTGGGTCCAGCGCGAAATACGACTGGGCCAGCGTCTGCACAGCCATTACAGGGGGTTGCTTGCGGCCGATTACGACAATCGTCTGACGATTGGTGTAGGCATTAATCCCCCGTGTCGCTCCGAAGTGCGTCCAGTCTAGGGCCTCGCCAAGAAGGTCGTCACAACATTCGCGCCGCCGTGCTTCTGTCTCTACTGCCAGGGTCGAGACTACCAGAACACCTTTCGGCGCAACGGCGACTTCCCGGCGTAAAACGGTCGCCAACCCTTGCCAAAGTTGATCCCTTTCTGCCGCAGCCGAAGATGGCGCTGAATACCCGGGAACGGGCACAAGCGAGACGTTACTGAAGCCGCGCCCAAGGCAATGAACGACCTCGCCCTGCCGCTGCACATCAATCCGCCAGACGTCAATCCGACGCCGCAACGTTCGGCCCAGCAAGACAGGATCCGCCGTGCCGTCCAAGATGACCATCGGAACCGAAGGTTTGAGGGCTATCCTTGCCAAACGATGCACCGCGACAGACCGAACCCGACCATCCTCTTTGCGCGAAATGGTCAGCCCATTGAAATCAGGCCTGTCGATCAGCCCGCTGCTGAACAGCCGCACTTCCTGGATGATCCCGTCCAGAACAGCCTGAAGAGCCGATAGCTCCGGCACGTCCGAAACGCTTAGCAACTCGCGCAGTGCGTTGTCCTGACCAGCCGGTTTAAGCGCGGTGCGGAGTTTGCGTTCAAGACCCCGCAATACCTTCCGGGCGGCTTCGAGTTCCGTCATCGCGATTGACGTCGCAATTTCCCGCAGCGGTCCTGCACTGGCCAGCGCATCAAGCAACCGTTCGAAGGTCGCAATGACAGCATCCGGTTCTTCCGCTTCATCTTTCAGATGCAGATCGCCGTCGTTGGCCTCCACGGCACGCCTCGCAGGACGAAGGCTTGGGCCCCCAACATCCTCGTGCAGATGGGCGGCCCAGCTGCTTCCTGCCCCCATGGCCTGTGCCGCGACCGTAATCGTTTGTGGCAAAACGGCGGACGGATCCTCATCGACGATAACAAGATGCGGGGCGGGACAAGATGGCAGCTGCGTCAAAGACGCATGGGTCATCACGAACACCCCGCCACCTTGATGCTCCCGTAGATCCTTGATCTGACGTTGATAAGCGCATGTTGTTACGTGCGGACAGGTGCCTTGGGTCGATTGGTCAGTTATGCCGCAAAGCATTTTCTTGATGGACAAGCCCTTGGCGGCAACTTCCGCGGCAGCCGTGTGGCGCTGGCACATGCGATCGCTCGCCCCATCAGTCACGTGGGCACCTCGGCCGCGAAACACCCGGATCGGCCGTGACGATCCGGCCATGTCCTGGGCGAACTCATGGGCTTTGCGTAGGGTCGGCTGAAACACCCAGACCACCGCCTCCTTTGGCAGCCGTTCGATCAACGCCTGCACCGAACGTGTCTTGCCCAAGCCAGGCGTTGCCAGCACAAGTTGGGCGGACGAGCGCCTGTCTTCGATAAGGTCGCGCAGGCCATCGCTCAAATGTCTACGCAGGACATCGACCATTCCGGCACATGCGGGCGTCATGCTACCGACTGGGCCTGCTTCCAGCAATGGCGCGAAGGCATCCAGGCAGTCAGTTTCATTCCACCAGATTGGTTCCAACGAGGCAGGTGCCGCACCTTCCTTCAGGCAAAGCGATTGCTGCTCCAACGCCTCGCGGGTAATCTGCGCGGAGACCTGTGGACCGATATCCTCTAGGATCAACTGCATGACATTTCGCAGGCGCGCCTCGCCCCCTGCCAAGTCGAAAACCTGTCCGCTTTGTTTGGTGTCGGGTGCCGGTGGAACAATCGCGTCAGTGAGATCCTGGAAGATGGGGTCCCAGATGCTGCACCTGTGGCCAATCCCCGATCTAGAAAGCCACATATATCGTCCTGCCGCAGGCCCGTCCAACAAGAGAACGGCAGGCTTACCCTTCAGCACCGCGAGCGCAACACGGGTACCCCAGGTCACAAAATGCCCCCCTCGCATCAAGACATGCGCCTCAATTTCCGCGGGGTTCGAGCGATCTTCCGCGAAATCAAATGGCATAAGATATGACAAGGGCATGGGCTCCCGGAAACATGGGGTTGATAGACAGCAGATTACCGTGATGGGGGTCGTACAAGAACCCGCCTTGATCGGTTGTCCACAGGCTTGAAGCCTTGGATCATCCTGTCCGCACGCGCCCGAGCGAATTGTGGGACGCTCTTGCCAGTGGATTTTCCGCCGGAAGTGTCGTGTCTCTTTTCTTTTGGGATTCTGTCCCTGCCTTTTCCGCTCCACTCGTCGACCGTGATCAGCCCAAGCTTGCAGCCGTACTGCATCGGGGCTTCTGGAGTGTCTTTGGGCTTGCTGCGAGACTGCTGGCTCGGGAACCGCGGTTTCAGGAGCGATAAAATCCACCACCTTGGGCTCTGACTGCGCCACTCCGATCAGGCCGTGCACATCATCAAAGAGCGCGCAGCCCGTCTCGCTGACGGTCCCCTGCCCTTCCCAGCCAAGCTGGTCCGAAACCCGAATATCATCAAGAAGTGCGCAGGTGTCGCCAGCCATCGCCAGTGCCCTTCATTTTGCCTTTCTTCAAGATGCGCCGTCTCCCTGAAAACGCCAAACACCTGCCGGAGCCGCTGCTCCCCTGCCAGGATCAGGCACATACCTGCGGCCCGGAAAGGGGGGCGCGGGTGCAGAGGCGCGGGCTCGTGCGTGACACATGACGCATCGGTGATGCTTGAAGAAAAAAGGCGGCCCGGCACTTGGCCCGTTTACCGGTCAGGAAATATGGCGCCGTGCGTTTTGCGTTTTCACGATGATCCCGGACACTGGGTGAAGAAAATATCATCTGGAGCATCTCTATGTCGCTGTCCGATCGCCAGTCCGGCCTCGCCGAAATTGGGAGAATGTTGCGGGACCTGCAGCGTTTGACGGGGACAACTTCCCAAGAGATAATCGAAGAACTGGCTTTTCAAATCCTGATGGGCCGTTTCCCCGGCCTTGCCTCCGGCACTCTGTCGCCTGCCGAAGAAACCCGCCTGCGGCGGGAGGCCGATGAGCTGACGGATTCCCTTTCTGACGCGCTGGAATTTGCCTCTTCCAAGCATGGGGGCAGAGATGCTCAGCATCAATAAAGTGACGACGGACGATTATTATTCAGAACACGCCAACCAAGCTGAATCCCCGGGCAAGGGCTACGAAGGCTATGTCGCCGCCGGGCTCGGCGAGGCGGCAAGGGCTGTCGGTCATGTCTTCGGTCGGCGGCCCAGTGCGGCAGGCATCCGTCTCGACCTCGGCAGCTTCACGCGGGGTGACCTACGGCCGTCAGAGTGTCTGTCCCAGCTTTTGGCTGGTCGCGACCCGGTGACTGGGGAGGTGGCAGCCAATTTGAAACGGCTCAAGATGGGTGAAGCACCCTGCCCGCCTGGCGGTTACGATATCCAGGCCAGCTTGCCCAAATCCGTGAGCATTTATGCTGAGCTGGGGGATGTCGTGCAGCCAGGCCTGAAATCGCGCATCGTCGACATCCATCGCCGCGCGATGATCGCCGGGCTCAGCCATGCCATGGACCTCGGCCTGATCGCCACGCGCCGCGACGGGCGTCATGTGCCTGTCGCGCAATGCGCGACAGTATTTTATCCGCACGACACAAGCCGCGCCGATGACATGCAACTGCACCACCATGGGGTGCTGGCCAAGACGGCCTTGGCCGCCGATGGCAAAGTCGTACAAATCGATAACTATCTGCTCATGCGACACAAGGGGGCCATTGCCGCCCTGATCCGCGCGGAGGAAATCCGGCTGCTTCGCGACGAGTTGGACCTCGCCGTCGAACAGGACCGGCGCGGCTATCGCTTGGCGGGCGTCCCTTTTGAACTTGAAAAAATCTTTTCAAAGCGTCGTGGAGAAATCGAGGCGTCCCTCGCGAAATCCGGCAAGACCACCAAGAAAAATCGTGTTGCAGCACAGCGCGCCGCCTACGAGACCCGTCTGACCAAGAGCCACGTCGCAGCGGCAGATCTGAAGGATCTCTGGATATCTGAAGCCGCCGCGGTCGGCTGGTCGCCGGAAGACCTGACCTTCTCCGTCGCGTCGGCAGTGCAGACCGTCTCGGCCAACGGAACCGACGCCGGATCTTCAGCGCTTGTGGCGGCACGGCAGGCTGTTTCCGAGCTGTCTGCCAATTCGACGACCTTTACGAAGGCCGACTTCTTCAAAGTGGTTTTCGAGGCTGTGCAGTGTCACGGGATCGGTGCTGATGCGGCCCTGACCCTCGCCCAAGGTTTGATCCAGAGCGGGGATGTCCTGCCAATCTCATCCCGGCGGCGTGAGCAGATCTTCACTGATCGTAAGGTCTATGAAGCTGAGAAACGCATCATCCGGTCCGCGGAAAAGTTGATGGCACAAACCCCGATCTTTTCGAAGGCGACGGAAGATGCTCTGACGAAGACGGCTTGGAAGGCAGGAGCGACGGAAGAACAGGCGGTCGCTTTTGCGGACATCATGACCGGGCCGGCACTGAACTTGCTGCAGGGCGCGGCGGGGACCGGAAAAACCTACCTGACGCGCATGGTGCGATCTGCCCTGGTCAAAAAAGGCTATCGTGTTCTTGGCACTGCACCTTCCCACAAAGCAACAGCGGGCCTGCAGTTGGAGGCCGGCTTTGACAAGGAGGATTGCCGGGTCTTGGCAAAGCTGCTCATCGACATCGACTCGGGGAAGCTTGCCCTCGATGAGCAGACCATGATCATCGTTGACGAGGCCGGCATGATTGGCACGGCTGACATGGATCGTTTGCTTTTTGCCTGTGTCGAAGCCGGGGCGCGGGTGCTGCTGCAGGGTGACGCCGCGCAATATCGACCGGTCGCGGCAGGGGCGCCATTTGCGCTGTTGCAGCGGCTCCAGACGCCAGCGCGTCTCGACAAAATCGCCCGCCAGAAGGGCCGAACCGAGCTGGATGGCATCTGGATGCGGGCCGCCTCGGTGGATTTCAGCCAGGGGCAAACTGAACGGGCCATTGAGGCCTATGACCGGATGGGCCACATCGCCTGGGAGCCCGACCGGAAAACCGCCGTCGAAAATGCGGTCTCCGCCTATATGAAGCATCGGATTGAGCATTCAAATGAAACCCGGGCCATGACCATCCAATGGAACCAGGACGCTGAGGCCGTCGCCAAGGAAATGCGGACCCGGCTGAAAGCGGAGGGATTGATCGGCGAAGCTGAAATCCGGATCGATGCCTTGCCGCGCGGGAAATCAATGGTGGCTTCGCCGCTGCCCCTGTCCATAGGCGATGACCTGATAATCGGGGAGACAATCAAGGGGCCGGGCTGGCGGCTCAACAACGCCGATGTCGTCCGTGTGGTGGAAATCGAAACGTCTTCCGCCAAAGACGCCGTCATTCTGTTTGAAAAGCTGGGCCAGGGAAATCCGCCCGAGCGCATTCGCGCCTCCATTTCGCAACTGGTCGGCTGGCGGGAGGAAGGTGAACCGTGCGTGCCTCGCCTACAGCACGCTTATGCGGTCACCGGACATGCCGCGCAGGGCATAACGGTTGATGTCCATTTCGATGTCGCCCTGCGGCCGCGCGGACAGGAAGGAACTTATGTCTGCGCCACCCGGCACCGGCGGGATTTCCGGATGTTCGTGGATGTTGGCCGCCTCGAAGACGATCGGCAGGTCGTAGCTCCGACCCGGGTAATCACCAGGCGAAACGGAACCGACCTTGTCGACCCGAAGCCCAATGCCAAGCTGCATCTTGACGATCTGAAGCGGTTGTTTTTCGCGGAATGCTGCCGGGAAGATGGCCAGGGTAACATCTCCGACGATCTGCCGGAGGATTGCCTGTCTGCCTGGGCGCATGGCGGCCTTCCTGATCCGCGTCCGGAGCAAACAGGCCCGACCGACCCGGTCCGCCACGTGCCCCTGCCCCGCAGATCTGATCTGTCGCTCACGCCGGAGTCCTTGAAAGCTCGTATCCGCCAGCGCGTTGCGGCACCCAAAGGCCACCGCCATATCTGGCGCGCGCTGAAGCGCAATACCGAGGACGGGAATGTCGGGGGGATCAACGCACTACTTGAAAAGGCGCGCGCCTTGATCGACGCTGCGATAATGGGTCTCAAGATGACCTTGGTACAACGCATGAAAGCAGACGAAACTCATAATCGCACCGTGTCGACGGCGACAGCATCAATGGTCAAGGGCGACAAACCAGGCGCCCAAACGAACAGTACACCAGATCGCGCCACGACGAGCGAGCACCGACAGTCGTTAGGCTCACCCCAGAAAATGGGGATTTTGCAGAGTCTCGTGCCGCCACAGTCAATTCCGGACTTTCTGGAATCGGCGCAGGGCAATGATCCAGATGACAGGGAGGACCGCGACGACCTGCATCCTGGTCCAGCCTGAAGCCGGCCAAGCACAAGCTACGCAAACCGTAGGGCCAGAACAAAATCCAGAATTTCGAGCGGACACCGAGACGGGCTAGGCGGTGCCATGCCCAAGATTCCGGAATCCCCTCAATGGGAGGTGACGTGGTCCGCATCATAAGCGTGAACGGCCCATAGCGGACGGTCGACCGAGCAAATCTGAATGACCGCATGAACGGGGTGCAACAAGTTCGCGGCCTGCACGGTCGATGCAAACAGCTGAAACAGCCTAACTGCTCTTCCTATGTGGGAAGTGGTTCAGGCGGCCCCTGCTTACCGCGCCGTTCAAGCTTGGCAATCCAACAGGTATTGCCGAAGCTCTCGGTTGAAACCCACGATCCGGCGCCCCTTGGCAAAGGCCGCCTGCATCTCTTGCCGCAGCGACATGCGCAGGGCCTGCGCCTGATCGGGGGCGTTTCGGGTCAGCGCTTCGAGATCGTCAGGCAGAATCAGGGGTAGGTGCTCACAGGACTGGGGCGGGCGCGGGCGCCCCTCGGCCAGTGCCACGACGACGTTCGAGCCAAGCTCCCAATCCACCATCAAACGGTCCGAGGCGATGCCGCTGTTTATGCCGGCCATCTTGCCATAATAATCAGGCAGATAGGCGGTCGCCGTCGCCCCGAGCCGGTGGATGTTCAGCGTCGCGTTGACAGTGCGAAGCGGATCGAAGGTCCAGCGCACGTGGGTGATGCCCCGCTCCAGCCCCCAGCGCCGTTGATAAAGCTTCAGCCGGACCCCCAGTTGCAGCCCTCGCGCCTCGGCCAGCACTGCCAGCCGATGCGAATGCTGCACCTGCGGGTCACGCGTGGGAAAGCCGAAGACATAGCCCAGAAGACGACCGTCCGCGAAGGCGCCGCCGATCAGTCCGCCCTCGTCCTGTATGACCATCATCAGGTCGGCCGGGTCAGGCAGGTCGCCCTCGCCCCAGACGGCCCGTTGCAGGTCTTCGGCGGCGCGGAACTCTGCCATGCCCGACAGGTCGCGGAAGGAGATATCGGTCATGCGACAAATTCCCGAACCGACAGCGTGGCGCACCTGAGATAGTCCAGATCCAGCGACACACCAATGCCCGGCCCTTGCGGAACCGGCATCCGGCCGCCTTCGGTTTCCAGCTTCTGTTCGATGATATCCTGGGTGAAATAGCGGCTGGCGGATGAGGTGTCGCCGGGTTTGGTAAAGCCCGGCAGGGTGGACAGATGGATGTTGTGCGCCCGCCCAATGCCCGATTCCAGCATGCCACCACACCAGACCGGCACCTGAAAGGGCTGGCAGAGATCGTGGATCTGGAGCGCAGCACTGTGGCCACCCACCCGTCCCACCTTGATGTTGATCACCCGTGCCGCATCGGTCTGCAGCGCCTTGCGGGCATGATCCACGGTGCGGATGCATTCATCCAGACACAGCGGTGTGCGGATGCGCTTTTGCAGGGTGGCATGGTCGTGAATGTCGTCCCAGGCCAAGGGCTGCTCGATATAGTCCAGCGCGAAATCGTCCATCCGGCGGATCAGATCGCTGTCGGCCAGCGTGTAGCAGCAGTTGGCGTCCACCGTTAGATGCGCGTCGGGGAATGTGTCGCGCACCGCGCGCAGCAGGCCGATATCATGGCCGGGCTTCACCTTCAGCTTGATGCGCTTGTAGCCTTGCTGCAGATGCGCCGCGACCCGCGTCAGCGTATCGGGAACCGGCCCGATGCCCAGCGACACGCCCACGTCAATCGCATCCCCCTCGCCGCCAAGCACAGTCTGCAACGGCAGATTCAGAGATTTCGCCCAGAGATCCCAGAACGCCATCTCGACCGTTGCCCGGGCCATGAAGTTCGCCCGCCATGGCGCAAAGGCCCGGGCCAGCGCCGCAGGGTGGGCAAAGCTCTGGCCCAGAACCTGCGGCAACAACACTTTGGCCAGCAGATCCATGGCCCCCGCCACGGTTTCCTCAAGATAATCCGGTAGCGGGTCCATCACGCCCTCGGCATGGCCCTCCAGTCCCCCGGCGCGCAGGGTCAGAAGCGGAAAGACCTTTTCGGTCATCGTCCCGGTGGCGATGGTGAACGGCGTGACCAGAGGCAGGCGGACCAACCGCAGGGTGGCCCCGTCGATGCGCAGCGGTGCGCGCGTGGGTGCAGCGTGGGCCATGATGATCCTCTACTTTGGGGCGGGCTTGACGGCGATAATTTCAGTTTTATTGCAACATTGACCGATTGAAAGTTTTCTGACAAGCTTTGCCAACAAAGAGGGATGCAGATTGGCCGATGCGCGGGAAACCCCTGTCGAAGCAACGACCTCAGTCGGGGGAGAGCTGCATCAGCGCCTGATGCAGGCCGCCGAATCCGGCACCCCTTCGGAACGCACGCTGGCGCATTATCTGGCCTCGAACCTGTCCTCGCTGCCGTTTGAGACTGCCGCGACCGTCGCGGCCAAAGTGGGTGTCTCAGAGGCCTCGGTCGGGCGCTTCTGCCGCTCCATCGGCTACCGCCACCTCAAAGAGCTGAAGTCCAGCCTTCAGGTCGACCTGGGCGAAAAGGCCTGGCTCATCGGTGACCGGCTGGCCGATTTTCATGACCGCAGCCGCAAAGGCAACGCCGAACTCGCGCGCGCGCTGGAGCGCGAGATTGCAGCGCTGGTCAGCGTCTATGAACTGGCGGCGACCCCGGGCTTCGACGCGGCGGTTACGCGGCTGGCGCGCAGCCCTGCGGTCTGGGTGGCGGGCTTCCAGACCGAGCGGGGCCATGCCGCCGAGCTGGTGCACAATCTGCAATACCTGCGCGGGGGGGTAGGGCTGGCCGATGTTTCGGCGGGCCATTTTGCGGAAATCCTGCTGTCGGAACCCGAAGAAACCACTCTCGTCCTGATCGACGGGCGGCGCTATTCGCGGCTGACGCGCGATCTGGCCGTCGCCGCGCGGGATGAGGGCATCCCAGTGACGCTGATCACCGACCCGTATTGTGGCTGGGCCCCCGGCCTTGTCACCGAACTTTTCGCCGTGCCGACCGACCTCAATCATTTCTGGGACACCACAAGCATGATGTCCTCGTTGATCGGGCTTCTGGTCAACGGCGTCTTTCGCGAGCTGGGCGCCGAGGTCGAGGCGCGCATGGCCCGCGTCTCGGCGCTTTACGGCGATTTCATCGGACATACCGTCCCGGGGCGCAACCCGGGCAAACCGCTGACCCGACCTTCCAACAAAGAGGACACCCCATGACCTACCCGCTTCGCAAATCGTTTCTGGCGGCCAGCGTCAGCCTTGCAGCGCTGTTTTCGGCGCAGAGCCTGGCCGCGCAAGAGGCCGTCTTCGTGATCGGCACCGCCGAGGTGGGCGCGCCCACTTACAACCCGATCAAGGCGACCATGCTGAACACCGCCACCGCGCTGCTCTTTGACCGCATGGTCAGCCAAGCCGCGGACCTGTCCTATCACCCCTGGCTGGCCGAAAGCTGGGAAGAAGCCGCCGATGGCATGTCCTGGACCTTCAAGCTGAAACAGGGCATCACCTTCCACAATGGCGAACCCTTCACCGCCGACACGGTGAAAGCGTGGATCGAGCTGTTCAAGACCACCGAAGGCGAGAACGCCTATATGGCCGAAGCCATCGCCTCGGTCGAAGTGGTGGACCCGACCACCGTCAAATTCGTCATGTCGCGGCCCGAGCCGAACCTGCTTTACAACCTGTCATCAACTTTCATGTCGGTGATAGAACCGAAATCCTTCGCCGCCCTGGGCGACAACTTCGGCGTGACCGAGGTTTACGGGACCGGTCCCTACAAGCTGGAAAGCTTTGCCGTGGGGCAGGAAACCGTGCTGGTACGCAATGAGGATTACAAATGGGGCCCCGCCGTCGCGGCCAACGCTGGCCCCGCCAAGGTGGAACGCCTGACCTTCCGCGAAATCCCCGAAGATTCGACGGCCTTCCTGGAGCTAAAAACGGGCGGCGTGGATTTCCTTTTGTCGGTGCCTGCCGATCTGATGGGCGAGGTGCAGAAAGAGGCCAATCTGGCCGTGCTGACCATGGCGGGCCAGGACGTTTGGTACATGCCGATCAACGTGACCAAGGCGCCATTTGACGACATCCGGGTGCGCGAGGCGGCGGCCAAGGCGATCAATCAGGACGAAATCCTGGCTTCGGTCTTTGGCGGTGTGGGCGCGGTGGCCGATACCTTCCTGATTTCGGCCCTGCCGGAAAGCAAGGTTTCTGACGGCGCAAGGATCAAGTTCGACCCCGACCGCTCCAACGCGCTTTTGGACGAGGCGGGCTGGGCCATGGGTGAGGGCGGCGTGCGCATGAAGGACGGCCAGCCGCTGAAGGTCACCCTCTGGACCCAGAGCGACAGCATCTTCCGCCGCCTGACCGAAGTGGTGCAGGCCCAGCTGAAGGCTGTGGGGATCGAGGCCGAGATCACCACCTTTGACAGCTCGATGATCCGCGACCAGTACAAGACGGGCGAACAGCAGTTGGCCGTGCGGTCCTACAACTGGGACAATGCCGACATCGTGGACTGGTTCTTTGGTGGCGACCGTCTGGGCTATCCGAACGTGTCGATGTTCAACGACCCCAAGGCCGAAGAGCTGCGCACCGCCGCGATGACCGGCGCCAAGAACATGGAGGAGCGGATCGCCAACTTCACCGCCTATCATGACTATGTGCTGACCCAGTTCCCGATGGCGCCGATCTATCAGCCGGTGCAGGCCATGGCCTATAACGCTGACCGGATCAGCCTGCCCGCGACCATCAACGCGCCCTCGTTCGGGACGGCCGCCTTCATGGACCTTGAGGTGAAGGAATAAGGCGGATCACACAGGAAGACCGGCATGCTGCCCTGGCTTATCAAACGGCTCTTGATGCTGGTGCCGGTCTTTCTGGCCGTCTCGGTGGTGATCTTTTCGATCCTCCACTTCATCCCCGGGGATCCGATCGACAATCTGCTGAAGATCGGGTCCTCTCCCGAAGCGCGCGCCGAGATGGAAGTGCGCTATGGTTTGGATAAACCCCTAGCCGTGCAATATAGCATCTGGCTGGGCAATGTGGTGCAGGGCGATCTTGGCACAGCCATCGTGGCCCGCCGCCCGGTCGCCGACCTGATCGCGCAGGCCTTGCCGCATTCGCTGCGGCTGGGGGGGCTGGCGCTGTTGTTTTCGACCGTGGTCGGGGTGCTGCTGGGGGTGGTGGCCGCGCTGAACCGCGACCGCTGGCCCGACCGCGCCATCATGGGGGGCGTGCTGGTCGGCTCGACCATGCCAAGCTTCTGGCTGGGGCTGATCCTCATTCTGGTCTTTTCGGTCAGCCTTGGCTGGTTTCCGGTGTCGGGCGCGCGGGGCTGGCAATCGTTGGTGCTGCCGGTGCTGACCATCGGCCTTGGCGGCACGGCGCTGGTCGCCCGCATCACCCGCGTCTCGATGATCGAGGCGGCGGGGCGCGATTTCGTGACGCTGCTGCACGCCAAGGGCCTGTCGCCCCTGCGCATCCAGCTTGGCCATGTGCTGCGCCATGCGCTGATCCCGGTGGTGACGATCCTGGCCTTACGCATCGGCTGGATCCTGGGCGGGGCGGTAACGGTCGAAGTGGTCTTTGCCCGGCCCGGTCTGGGGACGCTGCTGATCAAGTCCCTGTCCCAACACGACTATCCGGTGGTGCAGGCCTGCCTTTTGATGCTGGCGATGGCGGTGATGCTCGGCACGCTTTTGGGCGATATCATGCAGGCCCTGATGGACCCGCGGGTGCGGGCGGCGCTGTCATGATCGCCCCGCTGCGCGCCCTGACCCGCCCGCAAGGTGGCATCGCCGGTCTGTGGCTGATCCTTGTCATCGTGGCGGCGCTTTTTGCCGCGGTGCTGACGCCCTATGCCTATGACATCCAGAACCTGCCTAACGCCTACCAACCCGCTTCAGCCCAGCATTGGCTGGGGACCGACGAGTTTGGCCGCGACCTGCTGACGCGGCTGATGTATGGCGCGCGCACCTCACTGTCGGTCAGCGCCACGGCGATTTCCATCTCGGTCCTGTGCGGGATGGTGCTGGGTGCCGCTGCGGCCTGGTTCGGCGGCTGGCTTGACCGGATCGTGACCATGACGGTCGACCTGACATGGTCCTTCCCCGAAATCCTGATCGCGCTGATCCTTGTGGCCATCATCGGCCCCGGCACTACGGGCGTGATGATCGCCATCGCGGTGGCCTATCTGGCGCAGTTCACCCGTCTGACCCGTGCCCAGATCATGACGCTGAAGGGCGAGACCTTTATCGAGGCTGCGCGCAGCCTTGGCGCGGGCGATGCCCATATCCTGTTCCGCCACCTGTTGCCCAACGCGCTGGCACCGGTGCTGGTCTCGGCCATGCTGGCCACGGGCGACGCGATCATCCTGGAGGCAACCTTGGGGTTTTTCGGCCTTGGCGCGCAGCCCCCCGTGCCGAGTTGGGGCGGCATGATGTCGGCCGGCTCGGCCCTTGTGTTCAAGGCGCCCTGGGTCATCATCTTTCCCGGCCTTGCCGTGGCGATCACCGTTGTCGCCATCAACCTTTACGGCGACGCGCTGATTGCCGAGCTGGACATCCGCGCGCGGTTGAGGAGGGACGCATGACCGCGCTTCTCGATCTGCAATCGGTCAGCGTGTCGATCGGTAAGGTGGCGCTCTTGGACGGCATCAGCCTGAGCGTGGCGCGCGGCCAGATTCTGGGGCTGGTGGGCGAAAGCGGGTCGGGCAAGTCGCTGACGGCCATGGCCGCCATGGGCCTTTTGCCACTGTTCGGCGGGCGGGTGACCCAAGGCTCGGTGCGCTTTGACGGCCAAGACATGGCCGCGATGACCGAGGCTGAGCGACGCAAGCTGCGCGGCCGGCGCATCGGCTTTGTCACACAGAACCCGATGACCGCGCTGGACCCCGTGCAGCGCATTGGCGAGCAGGTGGATGTGGTCAGCCGCCTGCATCTGGGGCTGGATCGCAAGGCCGCCCGCGAGCGCACACTGGACCTCCTGACGCAGCTGCGCATCCCCGAGGCTGCCGCCGTGGCCGAGGCTTGGCCGCATCAGCTTTCGGGCGGGATGAAACAGCGTATCGTCATCGCAATGGCGCTGGCGGGCGAGCCGGACCTTATCATCGCCGATGAACCCACAACGGCGCTGGATGTCACGGTGCAGGCCCAGATCATCCAGATTCTGGGCAATCTGGTGCGCGAAAAGGGCGTGGCACTGATGCTCATCACCCATGACATGGGCGTGGTGGCGCAAGTGTGCGACCGGGTGGCGGTGCTTTATGCCGGTCGTCTGGCCGAAGAGGGCGCGGTCGCCCCGATCTTTGCCGCCCCGGCCCATCCCTACACCTCGGCCCTGATCGGCTGCATTCCGCAAGAGGCCATGGCCAAAGGCGCGCTGCGCGGCATTCCGGGGGCGGTGCCCTCGGCGCTGGCCTTTCCGGCCGGCTGCCGGTTTCACCCGCGTTGCGACCGCGCATCGGACCTGTGCCGAAAGACCGTGCCGACGACAGGCCCGCGCGGGGACGGGCGCGTGGCCTGCCACCATCCGGGGGCCTTGGCATGACCGCTCCGCTGATCCAGATCGACCGCCTGTCCAAACGCTTTCAGTCCGGCGGAGGGATTTTTGCCAAACCGCGCGTGATGATGGCGGTGCGCGATGTTTCGCTGACCATCGGCAAGGGCGAAGTGCTGGGTGTCGTGGGGGAAAGCGGCTGCGGCAAGTCCACCCTTGCCCGGCTGGTGCTGCGCCTGATCGATCCGACGGCGGGTCGCGTCAGCTTTGACGGGACCGAGATTACAGCCCTGTCGCCCGCCGCCCTGCGTAAGATGCGCCGCCGCATGGCGATGGTGTTTCAAGACCCTTACTCCAGCCTCGATCCACGGCACACCCTGGCCGAGGTTCTGGCCGAACCCTTCCGCGCCCAGGGCGAGCCCTTTCCCCCCGACCGCCTGCCCGAGATGCTGGCCGCCGTCGGTTTGCCGGCGACCATGGCCTCCAGCTATCCGCATCAACTTTCGGGCGGGCAGCGGCAACGGGTTGGCATCGCCCGCGCGCTGGCGCTCAACCCCGATTTAGTCGTGTTGGATGAGCCCACGGCCAGCCTTGATGTGTCCATTCAGGCGCAGATCATCGCGCTCCTGGCCGATCTGCGCGACCGTTTGGGGCTGACCTATCTGTTCATCAGCCATGACCTTGGGCTTGTGCGCTATTTCTGCGACCGGATCGTGGTGATGTATCTGGGTGCGGTCGTCGAGGTGCTGCCCAACACCACCACCGCGCCCCGCCACCCCTATACCCACGCACTGATGCAGTCGAATTTCGCCCCCGACCCGGCCCGCCGCCGCGCGATCGAGCCGCTGACTGGCGAGATTCCCAGCCCCTTTGCCCTGCCGCCCGGCTGCGCCTTTGCCAGCCGCTGCCCGCGTGCGTCAGACCATTGCCGCCGCGAAACCCCGGCGCTTGGGGGCGAGACTGCCCATCCCGTTGCCTGCTTCCACCCGCTTTGAAAGGCCCGCCTCCCATGCCCTTCCACGTTCTGACCGGCGCTTTTGTCCATGAAAGCAACACCTTCAAGAAGGGCGAGACGACGCTACGCGACTTTCAGGAAGATGTGCTGGACCTTGGCCAAGCCGCAATCGACCGCTTTGGCGATGTGAATGACGAACTGGCCGGGTTTCTGGATGCCGGCCGGGCGGCGGGCTGGAAGGTGACGCATACGGTGTCAGCCCATGCCACCCCCGGCGCGGTCGTCTCGCGCGAGGCGTTTGACCATATCGCAGGCATCATCTGCGATGCGGCGGCGGAACACCGCGGCACGCTCGACGGCATCCTTCTGTCGCTTCACGGCTCGATGGTGCCCAGCTTTTGCGAGGATGGCGAGGGCGAGCTCATGCGCCGTCTGCGCGCCATTGTCGGGCCGGACATGCCCATCGCCATCACGCTGGACCTCCATGCCATGGTGACGCCCGCCATGGTTGAGCAGGCGCAGATTCTGGTGAGCTACAAGACCTATCCCCACATCGATATGCGCGAGATCGGCCGGCAGGCGGGTGAGATTCTGGATGCAACCCTGCGCGGTGCGGTCTTACCCCGCACCCTGCGCGTCCATATTCCCATGCTGGACGAGGCCAACGCCGGGCGTACTGATGTGCCCGAAACCGCAGCACTCTATGCCGACGCGCGCCGCTTTGAAGCTGAGCCCGGCATTCTGGCCGTCTCGATTAACGCCGGTTTTTCCGAGGCTGACATCACCGACATGGGGCCGACCGTCCTTGTCACCCATGACAAGGGTCACGAGTCGCGTGCGACCGAGATTGCCAACGTGCTGGCTCGTCGCATTTGGGACGGGCGCGGCAAGGTGGCCAACACTTTCCTGACCCCGGATCAGGCCGCCACCGAGGCCCGCGATTTCAACCCCACGACTGGCCCGCTGGTGATTGCCGACTATGCCGACAACCCCGGCGCAGGTGCTTATGGGGACGCCACCGCACTACTGGCGGCCTTGCTTAAGGCCGGGGCCGCCCCCGGTGCTTTTGCCCCGATGATCGACGCCGAAGCCGCAGCGATCCTGCACCGGCATAAGGTTGGCGACACTGTCACGCTGGATATTGGCGGCAAGAATGACCCATCATTCGGGGGCGGGTCGCTGCGATTGACCGGACAGGTCATGCACCTGTCGAACGGAACCTATACCGGGGATGGCCCGATTTTGGGCGGCATAACCCACAGCTTTGGCCCGACTGCGGTGTTTCGCGTACAGAGCATCGACATTCTGGTCGTCACTTTGCCCGGCCAGATGCTGGACCTGCAACAGGTGCGGACCTTTGGCATCGAACCGTCAGGCCTGCGCTTTCTGGTCGTCAAGTCGATGCAGCACTTCCGTGCCGCCTATGAACCCGTCGCGGGCCGGGTGATCGTCTGCGACACTGGCGCATTGGCCACGCCGCAGGCCCATCTGCGCCCCTACACCCGCGTCATTCGCCCGGTCTGGCCGCTGGACCCGGACGCATCCTTTCCGCAGCCCTGAGCCGCGCCTGAAGTTCCGAGATCCGTTTGCCGCCAGCCACCCTGGAAACGGGTCTCTACTGTGCGCCGTCGTGCCGCCAGACCCGGTCGTTCGAGATCACCAGGATGACACGGGCATCGCTGGAAAGATGCATCACGGATCCATTGCCGCTGGGCATTCATCCTGCCGTGCCGATCAGAGGTGGGCGCAAGCAAGCACACCATATGATTACCGCCCTGAAAGCAGCCGAGGTGTGAACTGATGGCTATTCTCAAGAATTTCCGGCGCAACGTCTGATTGCTCCCTACCAGTTCAGACACTTGGCCGCCGCAGCAAATGGCCGCTCGCCGTTCCATGCGCTGATTGACGCGGACAAGCTGCCCAACCCAAAGCGGACGTTCACCCATAATGCGGCGAATTGCGGCTTCCGCCCGTTTCGACGTCAATGTCGGTCGCGGCCCTTAGCGGTCATCGGGCAACCTGTCGGCTTGTCCTGAAAGCGGTCGCTCGAAATCGTCCACAAGATGCAGGAAGTTGAACGCGCAGATCGCATCAAAAGGCGCGCCGTCGAACGCCCTTTGCGCGTCAGTTCTTTCAAAATGCAGAGTGGCGGGTGCCAGCTTTGACCGGGCGATGCGGATCATTTCAGCTGAAAAGTCGGTTGCCGTGTAGCTGGCCACATGGCTGGCCAGACGGATCGCCGTTCCGCCAGTGCCGCAGCCAATTTCCAGCACCCGATCGCCGGGGTTCAGCCGTAAAGCGACGTCGGCCAACAACGCCTCATAGGCCGCAACATCCGTGATCTGGCGCGCGGCATAGCGTTTGGCGATGCGGTCCCAGAACCTCATGCTGCGATTATGGGGCATGGCTTTCCTCTGCTGATCATATTCTGGCAGCGGTGGCGCTGAGGGGCGACCGTCCATCTCACGTCCGGCGCCGCCGCATTGCGTTGATAACCACGATGCTGCTGCGAGTGTTCACGGTAGCTTGCCGACTGCGGCGTTGCGGGATGTTCTGGCTGATGCTCAGCTTTCGGCGCGGCGCATCCGGTTGATCAGCCCGTCCTTCAGCACGAAGTGGTGGTAGACAGCACCAACCACATGCAGCGCCACGAGCGCCAGCAAAGCGATTTTCAGGATGTTGTGGCCCTGTGCTGCCAACTCGACCCCGCCAAACCAGGCCATAGACCCGCTGAGCGGCATCAGGATCATCAGCGCGTAAAGGCCCAGATGCGTGGCCTTGGCCAACGCCCGTTGCACAGCGCTGTCGCCCACCATTGCCGGTGCCCCAACGCGGGCCTTGATCGACAGCCGCCACAGCGCAAACACCAGTACCAGCGCGCCCCCCGCGACATGGGCAAGGACAAGTGGGTTGAAGGCGATCTCCACGCCCTTGGTTGCCGCATCCCATGCCGCAGACATCGCGTCCTTGAGCAGGTATTGCTGCACGATCAGTGCCGCGGCACCCCAGTGTAACAGGATCTGCAGGCGGGAATATCCGATCGGGGCGGGTCTGGTGCTAGCAGTCATCGCGTTCATCTCCAGGCAATGCGAATCACTTTGATTTCCTAGAACCTTATGTTAGTGCTTACTCACTCACAAGAGGTTCCCATGCTTCAACGCAAACCCGCCGAGGATCGCAAGACCGATATCGTCGAGGCGCTGCTGCGTCTGGCCGATCAGATTGGGCCAGATCGCCTGACCACGAATGACATCGCACGCGAGGTTGGGGTCACACAGGCGGCGATTTTCCGGCACTTCCCGACGAAGGCCGAGTTGTGGTCGGCGGTGGGAGAGGTGATCGCCGTGCGGCTGGCAGAGGCTTGGCAGCAGGCGCTGGCGGCGAACACCACGCCGAAAGATCGGCTGCGCGCCTTGATCGCCGCGCAATTGCGCCAGATCGAGGCAACCCCGGCCTTGCCCGCAATTCTGCATTCGCGCGAGATCAACGTTGACAACGTCATCCTGCGCGAACGGTTTCGTGGCCTGATGATGCAGTATCAGGCACATCTGGTGGCAAACCTTGAAGGCATGATCGCCGACGGTTCAATGACCCCGGACGTCAGGCCGCAGGATGCAGCAGTCCTGCTGACGTCGCTGGTGCAGGGCATCGCCATCCGCTGGAGTCTTGGTTCGCGGGGATTTGCGCTTCAACCCGAAGGCCTGCGCCTGCTTGACGTGCAATTGGCGCTTTTTGCTTATGGGGAGAGACAGCGATGAAAACTCAACGGATTGCGGGCGGCGCAGCGATGGCCTTTGGGCTGCTGACACTGCTGTCTGGCGGCAAGGCGCTGTTCGGGACGGCCGACATGGGCGCGGTGGTGCC
>MHZT01000046.1 GCA_001828855.1 Rhodobacterales bacterium RIFCSPHIGHO2_02_FULL_62_130
GCTGGTGTCCTCGGTCAACCGCCCGCAACTGCGGATCAACCTTGATCTTTACCACACCCAGATCGGCGAGGGCGATCTGGTGCGCTGGTGCGAAAAATGCCTGCCGTGGATCGGTGAAGTGCAGGTCGCCGACAACCCAGGCCGCTGCGAGCCGGGGACGGGCGAGATCAACTATCACGGCGTGGCAAAGGCGCTGAAGGCGATGGGCTATGCGGGGCCGGTGGGTCTTGAATCCTTCGCCGCGGGCGATGCCGAAGCCGCGCTGACCGCCTTCCGCAACGCATTTACGGTCTGACCACTGCGGCGGGAGCCCATGGGGCGACCCGCCGCGTCTACGGCCCCGAGCATTGCCTGACTTTGCGGAAGCCATCTTCCGGCCGACAAGCAAGCCCGCGCATCTTTGCGTGAACGGGCTGGAGATCGTCGTGATCAGGCATGTGATCGGCAGAGTCAGGTGACACCCGCAGTCCTGCCACCATGATGCGCAGGGGGCCGGAACCGGTCAGTGCAGCCACAGACTTCCCGCCTTGCAGGGTGGCTCCGGACCTCTGCGGCGGCTGGTCAAACCGGTCATCCCTCTCTTGCCTTCGCCCAAGCCGAAGCGCGATCTGACATCGACAAGGTTTGTTTTGCCTAGGCCTTTTGCGGCCGAACCGCCGTGGCCAAATTTTCTCCGATATAAACAGCACCATGCCGCCCACTATGGACTCCCGATGGAAGCGCCGCGGTTTCTTTGCTATCTGGCAGAAAAGGTTGGGGATTTACGATGTGAAGGGCGGGTTTGGAACTTGGAAAGCAATTCTGGTTAAAGTGTTGATTATGTTTGAACTTCCTCGTGTCGACTCAAGCCTTTTGCGAGATATTGACAGATTCTGCACCTCTGTCCCCAATACCGGCCTGTGGTCGTAAATAGAGTGCCGCAGTGTGCCTTACCGTCGGACGCCCCGTGCCGGAGCAGGGTCCGCAACCGAAAGAAAACGCCTTGGACCTGATCATCGGCACCCGCCACTTTACCCCCGACGCCATCACCCGCACCGCGACCGGCATCGAGGCTGTTCTGCACGGTGAGGCGCTGATGTCGCTCCTGAACGCCGCCTTCCACGGCGCTGGCACGATCGAGGTGCTGGGCGGCGAGTTGGACCGTCATCTGATGGAAGTGACTGGAATCAGGATGCAGGGGCGTGAAACCCGGGTGACACTGGCCGCATTGGGGGTATCGCAACGGCTGATGTGAGCGGGGCGATACAGGGTCACCAAGATCTTATACCCTTTCGGAACCGATGCTTTTGCCAAGACAGACGCAGGAAAAGATCATGGCCTCCGATCCCGCTTGTGTTCAAATCTGGCGACTATTTTCGGCGCAGAATTATAGTTGACTCTTTTTGTGGGTATTTGTATCCCACCCCGAGGCAGCCAGACCAACGTCAAGCAACCGGATAAAACCCACGCTTGAACCGAGGTATGACCATGGCTGATCCCGTTCGCCCCGCATCTTTGCGGCAGATTTCCGCATCTCCGCGTTGCCACCCCACATCGAAAGCCGCGCTGTTGTCGGCGGTGCTAAGTGTCAACGTGGCACCGGCGCTGGCGGCGGATACCGCGATCCTGCTGCCCACGATTGATGTCGAAACCTCGGAGCCGGACGAGGCAATCCTGTTGCGCAAGAAAAAGAAGGCGGCGACCGTTGCGCCTGTGGCGGCGCAGCCAATCCCGCCATCCCCCGCGCAAGAGGCTGAACCTGTGGCCGGAACCGGCGGCCTGTCGCCCTATGCCGATACGCAGTCCGGCTACCGCGCGGTCACTTCGGCCAACAGCCTGCTTGGGCAACCGCTTCTGGACACCGCGCGCACTGTCACCGCTGTTACCGGCGAAGTGCTGGAGGACAAGAACGCCACCTCGATCCGCGAACTGGCCCGCACCACGCCGGGGATCACGCTTGGCACGGGCGAGGGCGGCAATGCCTTTGGCGATGTGATGTTCATCCGTGGCTTCAAAGCGTCAAACGACACCTTCATCGACGGCGTGCGCGATGCCGGTGTGGCCGTGCGCGAAACCTTCATGGCCGAGCAGGTCGAGATCACCAAAGGCCCGTCGGGGTCCATCGGCGGGCGCGGCACGACGGGCGGCGCGGTCAATATGGTGACGAAAAAGCCGCAAGACAGCGACTTCACCGAAACCGATACCAGCCTTGGCAGCAATGGCCTGCAACGGCAGGTGGTAGACTGGAACAAAGTCTGGAACGACCGTTTCAAGACGCGGATCGGGGCGATGGCGCAGGTCGCCGATGTGGCGGGGCGCGACGGGGTTTTCGACAACCGCCTTGGCCTGTCCTTTGCCGCCGAGTATCAGGCGACCGAACGGCTGACCGTCAGCCTTGACGCCTATCATCTTGAGATGGACCAGATGCCCGACTGGGGCGTGCCGTGGGATGCCACCAATGACGTGCCTTTCACCGATGCCGCCACGGGCCGCCCGACGCTGGACCGCAACACATTCTACGGTGTGACTGACCGCGATTTCCAGAAAGGCACGCAAGACATCGCCACGCTGGGCCTAAGCTATGATCTGGCTGACGGGGTAGTGCTGACCAATCGCACCCGCCTTGGCCGCACCGTCAATGACTATGTGCTGACCGCACCCGAACGGCCCGTCACCACCGCCCTTGATCCGGCCGACTGGACCCTGACTGCCTCGCCCAAAGGCCGCTATCAGGTCAACGGGGTGCTGGCGAACCAGACCGAACTGTCCTTCGCACCAAAGATTGGCGGCGTGACGCACAAGATCGTCGTCGGGCTGGACATCGCCCGCGAAGAGATCACCCAGCAGGGCTATACGGGTCTGGATTCCGAAAACGGCGGAGGATCGGCGACCAATGTGCTGACCGGCTGTTCCGTGACCATCTACAACCCCGACACCAGCGGTTGCTGGGATGCCGCCGACAGCCTTGTGCGCGGATCGGTCATTGCCACAGACGTGACCACGCGCAGCCTTTATGCCGCCGACACGATCGAGCTTTCCCCCGCATGGATCGCCAATCTGGGCCTGCGGATTGATGACTATACCATCACACGCAGCGGGGTCAGCAATGCAAGCGTGCCTTACAGCTATGCCCGCGCCGACACGATGGTGAACGGCAATCTCGGCCTGACGTGGAAACCCGCCGATAATGGCGCGGTCTATCTGGCCTATGCCACCTCGTCCAACCCGATGGGGCAAGAACTGGATGCGGGGGGCGGCGATTATGCGGGGCTTGACGCCGCAGGGCAGTTGCTTGCACCCGAGCAGAACACCAGCCTTGAACTTGGCACCAAATGGCAGCTTGGCGGGGCCTTGCTGACAGCGGCGCTGTTCGAGACCACCAAGGACCACGCCCGCGAAACTGTGGGAACCGGCCCGACAGCCGTGACCACCGACACCGGCAAATACCGCGTGCGCGGAGTTGAACTGGGTATCTCGGGCAATCTGACTGACCGGCTTTCGCTGTCCGGCGGGGCCACGGTGATGCAGTCCGAGATTCTGGAAAGCGGCAATGCCGCCAATATCGGCGCCGCCTTTGCCAATATCGCGCATGACCAGTTCAACCTTCTGGCCAAATATCAGGTCAGTGACCGGCTGAGTATCGGCGGTCAGGCAACCTGGCGGGGCGAGATTCTGGGCGGCACCTTTGCCGCAACCAATGGCAATGTCTTGCCATCCTATTGGCGGCTGGATGCCATGGCGGAATATGAGTTGACCGAAACCGCCGTGCTGTCGATGCGCGTCGATAACCTGACCGACGCCACCTATTACGACGCCTTCTACCGCTCTGGCACGCCGTTTGTCTACATCGCGCCCGGCCGGTCGGCCTCAATCTCGGTGAAGATGAAGTTCTGATCTGGCGGGGCAGCCAAGGTTGCCCCCCGCACCCTTTGCAAAAGGAAATCCCATGTTGCTTTGTATTCCCGACATTCTGTCGCCTGACGAGGTGGCCGCCTTTCGCGCCACGCTTGATGCTGCCGACTGGCAGGATGGCCGGATGACCACAGGCCCGCAATCGGCCGAGACCAAACGCAACGCGCAAATCCCGCTGGACAGCCCCGCCTTGCCCGATCTGCAACGCCACCTTGTCCGCGCGCTGACCCGCAATCCGCTGTGGGTTTCGGCGGCCCTGCCTGCAAAGATCCTGCCGCCGATGTTCAACAGCTACACGGGCGGGCAGACATTCGGCATCCATGTCGACAACGCCATCCGCCCGATCCCCGGTGAAGGGCGGCAGATGCGGACGGATGTCAGTTGCACCGTTTTCCTGTCAGATCCCGACGACTATGATGGTGGCGAATTGATCGTCGAGGGCCATTACGGCGCGCAAGCGGTCAAGCTGCCTGCGGGGCATTGCGTGCTGTATCCCGCAACCTCGCTGCATCAGGTCACGCCGGTCACGCGCGGGGCGCGGGTGGCCTCGTTCTTCTGGGTGCAGTCGATGGTGCGCGACGACGCGCGGCGCGAGATGCTGTTCGATCTGGATCAAAGCATCCAAAGCCTCTCTGCCCGACTGGGTCTGAACGACTCCGAAGCCGTGCGCCTGACCGGCATTTACCACAACCTGATCCGCCAATGGGCCGAGTGCTGAACATGAAGAAATCTGTCGCTGCGGCCTTCGCCGTCCTTCCGCTGCCTGCCTATGCCGCCGATGTTGCCGCCACGAATGACCGGTTGATCGGCTGGACGCAAACCCTGTTCGGTGAAGGGCTTGCCGGACGTTTGCGCGCGGCGGCGGCCAGCGAAACCCTGTCACCGCTGGCGATGTTCATGGATGCCGACTGGGTGGTAAAGACGGTGATGCTGGGGCTTGGTCTGGCCTCGGTGCTGGCTTGGGCAATCTGGGCGGGCAAGGTCGTGCAGATGGCCCGCGCAGGCCGCCGGATAGCCCGCGGCTATCGCACCTTGCACAGTGCCGCCGCCCTTGATGCCGCCCCCGCCACGCAAGCCCCCTTGGCCCAGATGATTGCCGCCGCACGGTCGGAACGCGATGCCTCGGTCGGGCTGCCGGATGCTGGCATCAAGGAACGGGTGGCCAACGAAGTGCAGCGGATCGAAGCCGGTGCGGCGCGGGCAGCGCAATCGGGCGTCACCATCCTTGGCAGCATCGGGGCCACAGCCCCCTTCATCGGGCTGTTCGGCACGGTCTGGGGCATCATGAACAGCTTTATCGGCATTGCCGAAACCGGCACCACCAACCTGTCGGTCGTGGCCCCCGGCATTGCCGAGGCACTGCTGGCCACCGCCATCGGTCTGGTCGCGGCCATTCCTGCCGTGCTGCTTTACAACCATCTGACCCGCCTGATTTCTGCCCATCGCGCCCGTCTGGCCGATGCTGCCGCGCTGGTCGAGCGCACCTTGTCACGCGATCTGGACCGGCGGGCCAGTCTGCCCGAGCTTGGCCCCGCGCGTCTGCGTATCGTGGCGGAATAACCCATGGCGATCCGTCTTTCCGACAGCGACGATCTTGCCGCCAATGCCGAGATCAACATCACCCCCTTCATCGACGTGATGCTGGTGCTGCTGATCATCTTCATGGTGGCGGCCCCGCTTTCGACGGTGGATGTGACGGTGGAACTGCCCGTCGCCACCGCCAAACCCGCCCCGCGCCCCGCCGAGCCGGTCTTTGTCACCCTGCATGCCGACCTGTCGCTTTCGGTGGGAGATCGCAGCCTGACCCTTGCCGAACTGCCAAGCGAGTTGGAAATCGCCACGGGGATGAAGCGCGACACCCGACTTTATATCTCGGCTGACCGCTCGGTGCCTTATGGCGAGGTGATGGCGGTGATGAACCGGATGCGCGGCACCGGTTATCTCAAGATCGGGCTGGTCGGTCTGGAGGAAACCACCGAAGGCGCAACCCCATGAGCCTGACCTATCCCCAAGGTAAGGCGGGCGGGCTTTGGCTGGGCGTGGTGGTCAGCCTTGGCCTGCACGGGGCCGTTGCAGCCACCGCCTTGCAGATGCCCCCGCCCGCCTCGCAAGAGGCCGCCGGCCTGAAAGGGCGCGAGTTGATCGACCTTGCCGAGGTCGACATGCTGATGGCCGCGCCTGAAACAGACCTTGCCGAAGGGGCGGTGGCGGCGGAGTCCAAGGCTGTCATTGACAGCCCCGAAGTGACCGAACTTGCCCGCGCCTCTACCGATCCGCTGCTGGCGCAGATCCCGTATCAGGTCGATGACCCCGAGTTGCAGTTCCGCATCGCCAACCCCGACCAGAAGGTAGACAGCACCAAGGACGCCAGCGAAACTCCGACCGAAGTCAAAGAAGAACCGAAAGACCACAGCGCCCCCGACAGCACCGCCGCCGCGCCCGAGGCTTCGGCAGGTCAAGACGCCGCAAGCCAAAGTGCCCAGACCGAAACCGGCCTGTCGGACGAAGACAGCGCCAAGATCACCGCATGGCAAAAAGAGCTTGTGCTGACCTTGGCCAAGGCTAAGACCTATCCCAAAGCCGCCCGCAAGGCCCGCGCGGAAGGCGAGGTTGTGGTGGCCTTTGCGCTGGATGGCTATGGGCGCGTCGTGTCGCGCAGCGTCACCCGATCCTCGGGATACCCTGCGCTGGATGCGGCGGCCTTGCAGGTGATCGACGGCTTTGACCGCCTGCCTGCGCCGCCTGCTACGATGGGGGCGGGGCCGTTCGATCTGTCAATCCCGTTCAACTACCGGTTCAAATAGCGGTCGTGCCGGCCAATGACCTCATGGCGAGCTTGCCTTGGTGGCTCTATCGGCGCTGCTGGATATTTGGGGCAAGCAGGCTGTCACGGCTTGGCGCCGCCGCAAGCGCAGGATGAAAACATCCTCTGCCGTATTCCCGCCAATTTGCGAAATGCGCCGTTCTCGCAACGCCAGCGCCGGCCGGATGGCCACCGATGCGCTGTGCGATGCGTCAGCTCATAGGGTTTTGAAAATGGGCGCTTTTGCGGGGGCGCCGTTTCCAATCGGCTTTCGCTTTGATCAGAACAGCAGTTTATAGGTGTTCCCGCGTGTGTCGGTCGCGGTGCCAGTGCCGCTGGTGGTGCTGGAGCCCATGACGAACTGTCCCTGCACGCGGGTTCCGTCTTTGCATACGGCGTAAATCTCGCCCGAATTGATGCCGCCCACAGTCTCGATGCTATTGCCGACATTGCCACCCGGGCCACCGCGCAGCGTCAGCGACAGGCCGCGCGATTTCGAGATCACTTTCGGCGCAAGCGCCGACCATGTGCCTTTGCACTTCGTCCGGTCCGGCAGCTTGAAGGTCAGCGCGCCCGAGGTTTCTTCGGTGGTTTCGGCCTTGGCATGGATCACCGGAGGCGGAGTTTCGGCGGCGAAGGGGCCGGTCGTGGGATAAAGCTGCATGTCGGCGGTCGAGCCACAGGCTGTCAGGGCCAACAGGGCAGTCAAACCAAGGGCGCGCAACGACATGGGCTTTCCTTTCGGGCAGGGGAGTGGTCGGGCTTCTTCCCGTTTTCCCGATCAGCACCCCCATGCCCCGCACGGTCGCAGGCAAGACATGGACGACAAAAGACCGGAACTGCGGAGTCGAAGCTGTTGGGGGTCTCGTATCAGAAAGCCGTCCCCAAAGGCAAGGCAAGGCCACGAACGGCACGCGCCTTGAAGGCTGTCATCCAATGACAGATGGGCGCAAAACCGCCACTCTCAACCCAAGATAACCACTCTTTGCTTTGCGCCCTTGCAGCGCAGCGCATTGAAAACGCAATAAATCCGCGCACAGGATCAACCTGCCCGAAGGCAAGTGGTCTGCTGCGCGCCGAAGGTTTCAGGGTAGTTGGCTGGGGCGCTAGGATTCGAACCTAGGTATGTCGGTACCAAAAACCGATGCCTTACCGCTTGGCGACGCCCCAACTGCGGCGGTATTTAGCGAAGGGTTTCGGGGGGTGCAAGGGGGTTTTCGCGAAAATCTTCATACGGTTGTCAGGCGGGCCTGCGCCGCGCTATGGAAGGGGTATGGAACAGGTAGATGTCGTTATTCTAGGGGCCGGAGCGGCCGGAATGTTTGCCGCGATCGAGGCGGGGCGGCGCGGGCGGCGGGTGCTGGTCATCGATCACGCCAAGGCTGCGGGCGAAAAGATTCGGATCTCGGGCGGGGGGCGGTGCAATTTCACCAACCTTGGAATCGCGCCGGATCGATTCCTGTCGCAGAACCCGCGCTTTGCCTTGTCGGCGCTCAAGCGGTTCACGCAATGGGATTTCATCGCGCGGATGGATGCGGCGGGGATCGGCTGGCACGAAAAGACGCTGGGGCAGTTGTTCTGTGACGGCTCGGCAAGGGCTGTGGTCGATATGCTGCTGCGCGATATGGAGCGGGCGGGGGTTACGCTGTGGCTGGGCTGTGCGCTGGGAGCGGTGCGGCGCTTGGGTGCGGGGTTCGAGGTGGAGACCGCGCGGGGTCCGGTGCGGGCCGAGTCCGTGGTGGTGGCGACGGGGGGCAAGTCGATCCCGAAGATGGGGGCGACGGGATTTGGCTATCAGGTGGCGGAAAGCTTTGGTCTGCCCTTGGTCGAGACGCGGCCCGGTCTGGTGCCGCTGACCTTTGCGGCGCAGGAGTTGGAGTGGATGGTGCCGCTGGCGGGGGTGGCGCTGCAGGCGCGGGTGTCTTGCGGGCGGGTTGGCTTTGACGAGGCGGTGCTGTTCACCCATCGCGGGCTGTCGGGTCCGGCGGTGTTGCAGATTTCCAGCTATTGGCGCGAGGGTGATGCGATCGGGCTGGATCTGGCGGCGGGGCGGGACGTGGGGGCGGTGTTGCGGGGCGCGAAGAAAGAGCAGGGGCGGGCCATGCTGCGGACCGCGCTGGGGCGGATCGTGCCGGACAAGCTGGCGCGGCATCTGGAGGCGGTGTCGGGGATCACATCCACCTTGGCCGAGATTTCGGGAGCCGAGCTGGACCGGGTGGCGGGGCTGCTGCGGGATTGGCGGCTGATGCCGGTGGGGTCCGAGGGCTATCGCACGGCCGAGGTGACGCTGGGGGGGGTGGACACCGGCGCGCTGGACGGGCGGACCATGATGGCGCGCGGGGTGGAGGGGCTTTATTTCGTGGGTGAGGTGGTGGATGTGACCGGCTGGCTGGGGGGGTATAATTTCCAGTGGGCGTGGTCTTCGGGCTGGGCTGCGGGGCAGGTGGCGTGACGGTCCCGACTCGGGACCATTTTTTATCATTATATTACAGTGTGATATGGTGTGGCGTTAGGTGTTTTTTAACCTTTCGCGCAAAAAGGAGGGGCGCTGCCCCGTCCGGGTCGGGCAAGCCCGCCCCGGACTCGCCGGGATATTTATGCAGAGAGGATGACAATTTTACAAAAATTGTCGGGGTTTTGCAGCGGCGGTCAGACGTGCAGCGGATCTGCCTTGGCGAGGCGGTCAAAGGCCATCAGGCTGGCGATCAGCGCGGGCATCTGCTGCAGCGGGATCATGTTGGGACCGTCGGAGGGGGCGGTGTCGGGGGCTTCGTGGGTTTCGATGAAGACACCTGCGATGCCCAGTGACACGGCGGCGCGGGCCATGACGGGGGCAAATTCGCGTTGGCCGCCCGAGGCATTGCCCATGCCGCCGGGTTGCTGCACGGAATGGGTGGCGTCCATGATCACCGGATAGCCGCTGCGTGCCATGATCGGCAGGGCGCGCATATCGGCAACAAGGGTGTTGTAACCGAATGACGTGCCGCGTTCGGTCAGCAATATCCTGTCATTGCCGGTGGAGGCGACTTTCTGGGCCACATTGGCCATATCCCAAGGGGCCAGAAACTGACCTTTCTTGATGTTGACCACCGCACCCGTCTTGCCTGCGGCAAGCAGCAGATCGGTCTGGCGGCACAGAAAAGCGGGAATCTGGATGACATCGACGACCTCGGCGGCTACGCGGGCCTGATCGGCGTCATGCACATCGGTCAGCACCGGAATCCCGCTGGCGCGGATGTCGGCCAGCACCTGAAGCCCCGCCGCGATGCCAAGGCCACGGCGCCCTGACAGCGAGGTGCGGTTGGCCTTGTCATAGCTGGCCTTGAACACGAATTGCGCGCCCGCCGCGGCGCAAGCCTGCGCCATCGCGCCCGCGATCATCTGGGCGTGGTCGAGGCTTTCAAGCTGGCAGGGGCCGGCAATGACCAGCAGGGGGCGGGTATTCCCGACGCTTAGTCCGCCGAAGTTGACCGTTTTCATGCTGTGACCTGTTCGCGCAAGATTGCCACGGTCATCGAGATCATCAGATAGATGCCTGCGAAAATCAGCATGACAACAAGGGTGTTCTCGAAAGCGCGGGGATAGGCGGCCTCGTCGGGGGCGACGGGATTGACCGAGATCGACAGGTAGCGGGTCTGCCGGTTGGCCGCGACGCGGGCGGATTCCATCGCCTGCAGCGATTGCGCCAGCAAAAGCTGGCGGGTCTGCACATCTGCCTGCGCCACCAGCAATTCGGATTGCACACGGGCAATCGAAAGGCCCGAGGCGCTGTCTTCGGTCATCTTCGAGCGCAACTCGGCAATTTCCTGTTCCAGCGTGGCGATGCGGCGTTTCAGCGGCTCCATCCGGGCGACGTTCGGGCTTTCGTTCGATTCCATCTGCGCCAGCGACAGCCGGTCTTGCGAAAGCTGCGCCTCAAGCGTGCCGATCTGGCCGGTGATCAGGCTGATTTCCACCTCGGAGGACAGTGTTTTGTATTTCTCCTGCAACTCGATCACGCGGGCATTGGCGGCGGCAAGGTTGGTTTCGGCGCTGTCGTAGCTTTCCTGCGCGCCCTCCATCTGGTCGGCGCGCAGGCGCTTGGTCAGATGATCGACCTGCTGTTCGGCATAGCCGATCAGCGCCTTGGAGAATTCGACCGATTTTTGCGGATCGGCGGCAATCACCTCCATCTTGATGATGCCCTCGGTCGGATCATACGAGATTTTGACGTTGCGCTTGAACAGCTTGTAGGCGGCCGAGTTGCTGGCCCCTTCGGGGAGGCGCTGAATCGGGTCGATGGCGGGGTTGCTGAAATGGTCGCGGAAGCCCTGATCCTGATCCAGAAGGTTCATGGCATCGGGCGATTGCAGATAGCCCTGCACCGCGATGCTGTCTTGCGAGGTGGCCATCGAGGTGCCGCGCAACAGGCTGCCCACGCCGCTGGCCGAGGCGGCCCCCGGTTCGGCCTGCTGGATCACGAATTCGGCGTGGGTCGAATAGAACGGCGTGGCGATGGTGTAGTAATAGATCGCGGCCAGCAGGGTGGGCAGGCCGACAAAGACAAACAGACGTGCGGCCAGAAGCACGGTTTTCTTGCGGCGGCGCGCGGCGATGTCACGCTGGATGCGGCCAACCTCGGCGATATGGGCCATTTCGGCGCGCTGGTCGGGGCTGGGCAGTTGCATCGGCTTTATGGTCTGCGGCAGTCTGACCGCATCGGCCTGCGTTAGCGTCAGCGCGCGCGAGCCGGTAGGCGGCTGATCCGCGCCGCCCTGCACCAGTTCCAGCACGGAATTGGCCTGAAACGGATCGATGCCCTGTTGGCGCAGCAGGCGCACGGCGTCAAAATCCGAGGTGGCGGGCAGGTTGTATTTCTGCGCCAGCCGCCGCGCCATGCGAAGCTGCCGCCCCGTCAGACCTTCGCGCCGGATGGCGTCGATGTCGTGGGGGGCGTTGTCATCATGCACAGGCGCGCTGTCGCCGCGGGCGGTGGGGAAGGACTGGGTGCCAAAGCCGTCGGCATCGGCCCCCGGAAAGAAGGCGTCATCGCCGATCCGCTGTTTGGGGGCGGCGGAGGGCGGGGGCGTCGCGGGGCGGGGCGTGCTGTTTTGCGGGGCGGCCCGCGTGATCGGCGGCAGGTCGGGCTGGTTGGCGGCGGGTGATTTGGCGGCGGCAGGCGCGCGCGTCAGCGGTGCCGCAACCGGGGCTGCGACCGGATCGGGACGGCGGGTACGGAACCGCTTAACTGTGAGCTTCGTAGTCATAAAGCCGCTTCGCCTCATCCAGGGTTTCAAACATATAGAGCTGCCCGTTCCGCAGCACAGCCGCAGTCTGGCAGAATTTCTCAAGCGTTGCGGGCTGGTGTGATACCACAACCACCGTCGCATTCGCCAGCCTTTGCCGCAGCACCTGTCCGGCCTTGCGGTTGAATTCGACATCCGTGGACGAGGGCATGCCTTCGTCGATCAGGTAGATGTCGAACTCCAGCGCCAGCATCAGCGAGAACGAGAACCGCGCCCGCATGCCCGACGAATAGGTCCCGACCGGCATATCGAAATATTCGTCGATGGACGACAGCCAGCGGCAGAAGCTTTCGACATAATCCGGGTCCAGCCCGTAAAGCCGCGCGATATAGCGGGAATTCTCGGTGGCGGTGTGTTTGGGGATGATACCGCCCATGAACCCCAGCGGAAACGAGATGCGCGAGGTGCGGATCACCCGACCCTCATCGGGTTTTTCCAATCCGGCCATCATGTTGATGATGGTGGTCTTGCCGGTGCCGTTGCGCGCAAGGATGCCCAGCGAGTTGCCCAGCTCGACCCGGAAGGACGCGTTGTCAAGGATCACCTTGCGCGACTTTCCGGTCCAGAAGGACTTGCTGACATTTTCGAACGCGATCATCCACGCCTCATGACCGGCGGGCCAAGCCGCCCGGATACCGGATTACTGTTAACGCCCCGTGTATCGACCGTTGCGCCGTCCAGACCCCCTATAGCCCGATAGCGGTCTGCCAAGGTGCAGTCTTATGTATCCATTTGGGCATCATTATGTCGAAAGGGAAGATACGAAAGACAATCCAGCCCCGATCTGCGGCATTGTTTCCCGATCAGGCAGGCCGCAAGTTGCAGCCGCCTAGCGCCGCCGCAACAGCCTTGCCAGCACCACAACCACGGGGGCCAGCACAAGCGACAGCGCAAGCCCCAGTCGCGCGGCCTCGGTCATGGCACCGCCGGGCAGGGCGGTTTCGGTGGCAAGGATCGGCACGGTAAAGCCGATGCCGGTGATCACCGCGATCAGCAGTTGCTCGCGCAAGCCAAGCCCTGCCTGCGGGCGCAGTCGGGTCCGCGACAGCCGCCCCGCGATCAGCATACCGGCAAAGACCCCCAGCGGCTTGCCGATCCAAAGCGCGGCCAGGACGCAAAGCGTGGTTGGCGCATAGGCCCCCATATCTATGCCGCCACGGGTCAGCCCGAACAGGAACAACACCGCCGCCAAGGGCCGCACCAGCAAATGCGCGAGCCGGTTCAACGGATCGTGCAGGAACTCCTCGGCCTCGGCGAACAGGCCGAAAGAGCGGTCGGCATGGGGGATGGCCGGAATCACCGGCAACAGGCCCAAGGCCGCCGGAAGTCCGGCTGCAGCAACCCCCAGATAGGAAAGCGCCCCCGCCACGATATAGGGCCACAGCATCAAGCCCTTGCGCCGCATCCGTTCAGGCGCGCGCAGATCGGCGCGCTTGCCATAAAAGCGCCAGACGCCTGCGCTTGCCAGCACCGGCAGCAGCAGCCAGGACAGCCGCAGCACGCTTTCAGGATCGGCCACCCCTGCCAGCAACAGGCCCAGAATATCCATCGCAATTGTGAGCAGCAGCAGAATATGCAGCGCCGGATGGCCCGCGCCAAAGACCCAGCGCCCGACCACATAGCACAGCACCACATCGCTGCCCAAAGGCACCTGCCAGCCGATGCCGGGGCTGGCCTCCAGTGCCGTCTCGATCAGGCCTTGCGTCACCAGCCAGACCACCACCGCCCCGATCATGCCGCCCAGCACGCCGCCCAAGGGCAGTGCCGCGCGCCCCCGCGTCAGCGCGCCGCGTTCCAGCACCATGGCCTCCCACAGCTCTTTGCCGACGAAGAACAGAAACAGCGCCATCAGCACATCGGACACCAGCGCAAGCGGCGTCAGGCTGACGGGAAACGGCGCAAGCCACAGTGGCAGGGCCAGATCCCAGATCCGCCATTCGATCGCGTCGTAATAGCTGGCGGGCGCGATATTGACCCAAAGCGTGGCCAGCCCCGCGCCGCCCAAAAGCGCCCAGGCGAAATGGCGCACGAAAGGAGAAATGCGATACATGGGCAGAAGTTCCGGCAGGGGTTCCGTTAAGCGTCTGTCCCGGGTGTAATCACGCCAAAGCCGGCTTCACAACGTCCTTGGGCGCGATGGTGGTCCGGGTGTTGCGAAGCTGCATCCCGTGCGGGTGCGCGGCCTTGCTGCACAGCGGCGCGCGGGGTAGGTTCTGCCAATGCCGTCTTGGAACAAGGAAGCCCGCCATGACACCGCTTGATCAGGCCTATGCCGCAATGGTGCAGGGCGACGAAACCGACGCGCTGCGGTTTTATCAACTGCTGGCCGATGCAACGCTGTTCCTGCTGCTGGACCACGAGGCGGAAGGCGAGCGGATCAATCCGCGCGTGTTCGATCTGCCGGACGGGCCGGTGCTGCTGGCCTATGACAGCGAAGACCGGATGGCGGCGCTGGATCAGGGACCGGTGCCTTATGCCGCGTTGCCGGGGCGGATCATCGCGCAGCATCTGGCGGGGCAGGGCGTGGCGCTGGGGCTGAACTTTGGCACCGGGGTTGCCTCGGAAACCCTGCTGCCGCCCGAGGCGCTGACGTTTCTGGCCGAAAAGCTGGGCGCGGAACCTGCCGCGGTGCAGGCGCGGCCCGTGGCCTTCCATGCGCCGGCCAATCTGCCCGATGCCTTGGCCGAGGCACTGGGCTTTACGCTGGGTGGTGCGGGCGGTCTGGCGCAGGCGGCCTTGCTGGCGGGCGTGCAATATGACGACGGGCGGCGCGGCCATATGCTGGCACTGGTCGAGGCCCATCCCGCTGCCCATGAGGCGCTGGCCCGCGCTGTGGCCGAGGCGCTGGCGTTTTCCGGTATCGATGCGGGCGAGCTGGACGTGACCTTCCTGGCCGGGGATGATCCGGCCCTTGCCGCGCTGGCACAGGTCGCCCGCCTGTTCGAGATTCCCGAACCGGCAGCAACCGCTCCCGATGATCCGCGCCCGCCTGCCGCCCCCGGCACCGACCCAAGCCGCCCGCCCATTCTGCGTTAGGCGATCCGATGGCAAAGGCTGCCTCCGGCGGGAGTATTTGGGCCAAGATGAAATCCGGTTCCCCATCCTCTTTGCCTAAATATCCCGGGGGTGGCGCGGCACGCGCAGGGGGCTGGCCCCCTGTAATGTCGCGGGGCGGGGGGAATCATGGTGTCGAAGTGGGGTAACACTGCACCCCATATTGTAAATCATTGTTTTGTAATGATTAAATATTGAATCTGCCGCTTGACCTTGCGCCCTGCTTACGCGATACACCGCCATCTTCGTTTACGGGGGGAAACCCCTGCCACCTTCTGAATGGGTTCAATATGAAAACCTTCTCCGCTACTCCGGCGGACATCGAGAAAAAGTGGATCCTGATCGACGCCGAAGGCGTTGTTCTGGGTCGCTTGGCCACGATCGTCGCCAATATCCTGCGCGGCAAGAACAAGCCGACCTTCACCCCCCACATGGACATGGGTGACAATGTTATCATCATCAACGCCGACAAGGTGCAGATGACCGGTAACAAGCGCAACGACAAGGTCTACTACTGGCACACCGGCCACCCGGGCGGCATCAAGCAGCGCACCGCGCGGCAAGTGCTGGAAGGCGCGCACCCCGAGCGTGTTGTGATCAAGGCTGTTGAACGCATGATCACCCGCAACCGTCTGGGCCGTGTGCAGATGACCAACCTGCGCGTTTACGCAGGGGCCGAGCATCCGCATGAAGCCCAGCAGCCCACCGTGCTCGACGTTGCGGCGTTGAACCCGAAGAACACCCGGAGCGCATGATCATGGCCGACATCAAATCTCTCGACGATCTGAAATCGGCTGTTGGCGTTGCTGCTCCGGCCGCTGCCGCTGCTCCGATCCGCGTGGCTGTCCGTGACAAGCTGGGCCGCTCCTATGCAACCGGCAAGCGCAAGAACGCTGTCGCCCGCGTCTGGGTGAAGCCCGGTTCGGGCAAAGTGGTTGTGAACGGCAAGGAAATGGCGGTCTACTTCGCCCGTCCCGTGCTGCAGATGATCCTGAAGCAGCCCTTCACCATCGCCAACGTGGAAGGCCAGTTCGACGTCTTCGCAACGGTCGCCGGTGGTGGTCTGTCCGGTCAGGCCGGTGCTGTGAAGCACGGTATCTCGAAAGCACTGCAGCTTTACGAACCCGCCCTGCGCGGTGCTTTGAAAGCCGCTGGCTTCCTGACCCGCGACAGCCGCGTTGTGGAACGGAAGAAATACGGCAAGGCCAAGGCCCGTCGGTCCTTCCAGTTCTCGAAGCGTTAATCCGCTTTCAGACCTTGCAAGACAGCAGACACGCAGCCCTATGGGTTGCGTGTTTTGCTTTGTGCGGGTGCAATCGGCCCTTCGCAAACGCGCATAAAAAAACGGGCCGGCGAACCGGCCCGAGGTTGGGGTATCGGGAGCAACAGGTTTGATCAGCCGCGCCAGAACGGCTTTTCGATCTCGATCTCGGCCTCATCCACGTTCAAGCCGATGTCGCGCAGCATATGGGGCGGCAATCGGCGCAGGCTTTGGCGCGAGCGATAGCGGGTTTCCCAAGTGACCACGGTCAGCGCCAGCGTGACCATCAGCCGCGACAGGGGCGGCAGCGGGGTTTGCTTGAACATCAGCGTCTGGATCTGGGTCATGGTAGCCTCGGGAAAATTGTATTGATACATTGCCGCTTGTGCGGTAATTAAAGGGATACAATAATGCCGGCGGGGCGACCAGAGGAACATTGTCATGAATACAATATGGACTCCGGTGCTGCCCGAGGGCGAAGGGCCGAAATATCTGGCGCTGACCCGTGCGCTGCGCGAGGCGATCCGTGCGGGCGTTCTGCCGGAAGGCGCGCAGCTGCCGACGGTGCGCGATCTGGCGTGGCGCATCTCGGTGACGCCCGGCACCGTCAGCCGTGCCTACCAGATTGCCACGCAGGAAGGTCTGCTTGAGGCGACGGTGGGGCGCGGCACGTTTGTGGCGGCCAGTCGCCCGCGTCTGGGGCCGACGCAGGCGCTGTATATCGACCGAGAACCTGCGGGCGTTCAGGGGCGGGTCGATCTGCGCGCGCCGCGCTTGCCCGATCTGGGGCAGACGGCGGCGATTGCCGAGGCGCTGCGGCGGATTTCGGGCGGGGTGACGGGGCCGGAATGGTTGGATTGTTCGCGGCAGGCGGATGAGGCACCGCTGCGGGCGGCGGTGGTGGAGTGGCTGAAAGATCGGGTGCTTGGGCAGATCGGGGCCGAGGATATCATGCTGACCCAAGGCGGGCAGAACGGGATCGGGCTGGTGCTGAACTGCTGTTTGCGCGGCGACCGGCCTGTGGTTCTGACCGAGGATCTGGCCTATCCCGGCTTTCGCTATGCTGCCCGTGCGGTGCGGGCCGATGTGGTGGGGGTCGAGTTGGACGAGGAAGGCATCGTGCCGGATGCACTTGAGGCGGCTTGCCGCAAGTATGGCCCGCAAGTGCTTTGCGTGACACCGGAAACCCAGAATCCCACCACGGCACGGATGTCGGTGGCGCGGCGCATCCAGATCATTGCGATCGCGCGGCGGCATGATGTGCAGATCATCGAGGACGAGTGTTTTTCACCCCCCGGCAGCAATACGCCGTCGCTGCGCGCGCTTGCGCCAGAGCGGGTCTGGTATGTGGGCAGCCTGTCGAAATCCTTCTCGGGCGCGTTGCGCTTTGGCTATGTGGTCTGTCCGGCGGGGATGGGCGAAACGGGGCGGCTGACGGCGCAGCACAGCTTTTTCGGGCTGTCGCGTGTGCTGCTGGAACTGTGCCTTGATCTGATGCAAAGCGGGCAGGCGGCCGAGATTCGCGGCCGTGTGCAGCAGGATTTGTCGGAACGGTTGCAGATCATGGTCAACCGTTTGGGCGCCTTCGATCTGGGCTGGCAGGCGGGGATGCCCTTTGCGTGGCTGCGGCTGCCGCAGGGGTGGCGCGCGTCAACCTTTGCGCGCATGGCGGAAGAGCAGGGCGTTCTGGTACGCTCGGCGGATGAATTTGCCATGATGGGCGGGCGCGCGCCCAATGCGGTGCGGCTGTCGGTGGTGGGCAATATCCCGCGCCTGCAGCTTGAGACGGGGCTGGCGGTGCTGGGGCAACTCTTGCCGCGACCACCCACCGATATGGCGGTGTGACTGTGGCCTCTGGAACCCGATGTTCGAATTTTGAAAATTTTTCGTTGACGTAAAGCCGGTTGCGGGCCAGCCTGTGCCTCTGAGCAGTAAAGAAAGAACCCGAAAATGGGACTTCAAACCAGCTTTCACGCCCCTTCCGGGGGTGATTTTCTTGGATGGCGCAAATCGCGCGTGGGCCACACCGAGATCGTCTATGAAGACCGCCTGTCGCATCGCATGGTCTGGCGGGTTGAGGGGGATGAGCCTTCCGAGGATGGCATCGTTGCAGCGCTAAGTGCTGCGGTGGCCTCTGCCCGCGTTTTGCCCTCGCTTTATGACGAGTTGAAAAAGCGGGCAATTGCGATTGAACGGATCATCGGCTAGGCAATTCCTCCCCTGATTCATCGGGGGGATCATGTCGCCCCGATTTTGCTTGCGCGCTTTGCAGGCTTGCGGCTAGAATTTGATCAAACGTCGAAGAAACGCTGCCAACAGGGGTAATGATGACGAAATCTGCCGGGGCGAGCCGCTTCAGGGGATCTGAGGCGGCGAACGGGTTGGCCATGATCAGCCCCACCGCAACTTTCGCGCTGCTGCTGCTGGCGGCACCGCTGGCGACGATCTTTATCTACAGCTTTATGACCGACGGCTATCTTGAGATCATCCGTGATTTCACCTTTGCCAATTATGTCGAGGCTTGGACGAAAGAGCTGTACCGCGTGATCATGCTGCGGTCGCTGGGGGTTTCATTGGCTGTCACGGCGGCCACGGTGCTGCTGGCCTTTCCGGTGGCCTATTTCGTGTCCTTCCATGTCGATGCGTCGCGCAAATCGCTGTGGCTGTTCCTGATCACCATTCCGTTCTGGACCTCGTATCTGATCCGGGTGTTCCTGTGGAAGGTGATCCTTGGCTATAACGGCGTGGTCAACTCGGGCCTGCTGGGGATTGGCCTTATCGACGAGCCGCTGACGTTCATCCTGTACAACGTCAATTCGGTGGTGATCACGCTGGCGCACGCCTATGCGCCCTTTGCGATCCTGCCGATCTTTGTGGCGCTGGAAAAGATCGACCGCAGCTTCCTTGAGGCGGGGCGTGATCTTGGCGAAAGCCCGTTCATGACCTTCCTGCGGGTGACGCTGCCGCTGGCGATGCCGGGGGTGATTTCGGCGGTGCTGATCGTGTTCATCCCGACGGTGGGCGATTACGTTACACCGCAACTGGTGGGCGGACCTGAGGGCCAGATGGTCGCCAACCTGATCCAGTTGCAATATCTGAAGCTTGACAACTATCCGATGGGCTCGGCCCTTGCGGTGACGGCGATGGGGATTGTGACGGCGTTCAGCCTGCTGTTCCTGTTCCTGAACCGCCGCTATCTGAAGGGGGCCAAATGATGAAGGGCGGCTGGTTTCGCGTCTATACCCTTGGCTATCTGATCTTCCTGTATGCGCCGATCGTGCTGCTGCCGATCTTTGCCTTCAACGATGCCGCCGTAATCGCCTTTCCGCTGGCGGGGTTCACGACGAAATGGTTCACGCAACTGTTTGACGAACCGGCCCTGCGGGGGGCTTTGGCCAATTCGCTGATTATCGCGGTGTCGGCCTCGGTGCTGTCCACCACGCTGGGGATTTTCGCCTCGCGCGCCACCACTCGCTATAAATTTCCGTTCAAGGGCGGGATCATGGGGATGATCATGCTGCCGCTGGTGCTGCCCGAGATCATTCTGGCCGTGGCGCTGCTGGTGGTGCTGCTGGGCATTGGGGTGCCGCTGTCGCTGTTCACCGTGATCTTGGGCCATGTGCTTGTCTGCACGCCGTTCTCCATCGCCATTCTGTCGGCCGCCTTTCAGGCGCTGGACGGATCGCTAGAAGAGGCCGCCTATGATCTGGGTGAAACCCCGATCTCGACCTTCCGGCTGATCATCCTGCCACTGGTGATGCCCGGTATCATTTCGTCCTTGCTGATCACCTTCACCATAAGTCTGGACGAGTTCATCATGGCCTTCTTCCTTGCCGGAACCGAGGCCACGCTGCCCGTCTATATCTTCTCGCAATTCCGCTTCCCGCAGGCGGTGCCTGTGATCATGGCACTGGGGACGCTTCTGGTGCTGTCCTCGATCCTGCTTCTGTCCATCGCTGAATACTTCCGTCGTCGTGGCATCGCCAAGACCGGCGGCAAGGATACCGGAGGTTTCCTGTGACGTTCTCTGCCGAAAAATCCAATATGATCGAGTTCAAGGACGTCCATAAATATTATGGCGACTATCACGCCCTGCGCGGCATCACCGCGACCATCAAGGCGGGGGAGTTCTTTTCGCTGCTGGGACCGTCGGGCTGTGGCAAGACCACGCTGCTGCGGACCATCGCGGGGTTCGAGGGGATTTCCTCGGGTGCCGTGATGATCGACGGCAAGAACATGGAGGGCGTGCCTGCCAACAAGCGGCCCACCAATATGGTGTTCCAGTCCTACGCGATTTTCCCGCATCTGACCGTGGCGGAAAACGTGGGCTTCGGCTTGCGGAAAGACCCGCGCTCGGCGGCGGAAAAGGCCAAGGCGGTGACTGAGGCGTTGGAGATGGTGGGTCTGAAAGGCTTTGGCAACCGCGCCGCCCATGCGCTGTCGGGCGGTCAGCGGCAGCGCGTGGCACTTGCCCGCGCGCTGATCCTGAAACCCAAGGTGCTGCTGCTGGATGAACCCTTGTCGGCGCTCGACAAGAAAATGCGCGAACAGATGCAGGTCGAACTGATCAAGCTGCAACGGCAGGTCGGCATCACCTTCATTCTGGTGACGCATGATCAGGAAGAAGCGCTTGTCATGTCCGACCGCATCGCGGTGATGTTCGAAGGCGAGATCGCGCAACTGGCTGATCCCGAGACGCTCTATCGTCGCCCGAACTCGCGCAAGGTGGCGGATTTCATCGGCACGATGAACTTCCTGCCCGCCAAGATCCTGTCCGAAGCGGATGGCAAGGTGGAAATCGACGCGCAGGGCTTTGGTCCGATTACGCTGAACGCCGAACAGGTCAGCGGGGCTGCGTCTTCGACAGGGGCTTCGGTCGGCTTCCGGCCCGAAACCCTGACCATCCTGTTCGACGGCCAGACCGCGCCTGACCGCGAAAGCATGGCCGTGGTTGAAGAGGTGGTCTATTACGGCGACATGACCTATTACGACATCAAGCTGGACGGATCGGACCAGCCGATCCGCCTGTCGATGCGCAACGTCTTTGGTCGCCCTGTGCTGGACATCGGCACCCGCACCCGTGTCGCTTGGGCGCCCGGCGCGCTGGTCGTGTTCCGCTAGGGTCAAACGGCGGACGCTCCGCGGGGGATATTTAAGAACAGATGAGGGCAAAGCCTTTCATCTGTTCATAAATATCGCGGGGGTGAGCGCGCAGCGCGAGGGGGCTGGCCCCCTATCTGTCAGGCGGCAGAAGGCCAAGGCCGCGCAGGTAAATTCCGATGCCGGTTTCCAGCAGATCCTCGGGCGCGAAGGGGCTTTTCTGGCCCGGTGCGCCGCGCATGAACAGTTCCACCACGCCATGACTCAGCGCCCAGATATGGGCGGAAAACATGCGGGCGGGCGGGCGTTTGTCGGCGGGCAGGTGTTGGGACAGATGATCCGCCGCGCGCTCCAGCACATCACGCGCCTTTTGCGCGACCGGGGCCAGATCGGGGTGGGCGCTCAGGTTCAGACCCGCCTCGAACATCGCCATGTAATGCCCCGGATACTTGCGGGCAAAGGCCAGATAGGCGCGGCCTGTCGCCTCGAAAGCCGCAAGCGCGCTGGGTTTGCCGTTGTTGAAGGCGAATTCCATCAGGGCGGCGAAAATCTCGTAGCCTTGGCGGGCGACCTCGGCCAGCAGATCATCGCGGCCTGTGAAATGCCGGTAAACGGCGGCTGGGGTAACATCGGCGGCTTTGGCGGCTTCGGACAGGGTAAAGCCGGTCGGTCCCTGCGCGGCGATCAGCTCCAGCGCCGCCTCGACAAGCGCTTGGCGCAGGTTACCGTGATGGTAGCCGCGTTTCACGATTTCGGGCGCAGTTTGGGGCCACCGCAGATTGCAGGATCGATCTTGCCGATCACGGTCTTGTCTTTGCCTTTGTAATCAAGGCTGTGCAGGATGGTCTGCACGGTGGCGATCCGCGCGCGCAGCTTGTCATCCGACAGGATCACCGTCCAGGGCGCGTGGTCGTAATGGCTGTGCTTCATGGTCTCGTCGATGGCCTCGGTGTAGTCTTTCCACTTGGGCAAGCCATCAATATCGATGGGCGACAGTTTCCACTGTTTCAAGGGGTCGCTTTCGCGGTCCAGAAAGCGGCGGAGTTGCTCGGCCTGACCGACCTCAAGCCAGATCTTGATCAGGGTGATGCCCTCATCCACGATCATGCGTTCAAAATCAGGCAGTTGCCGGAAGAACTTGGCGCGTTGATCGGGTTTGCAAAAGCCGAAGACATGCTCGATCATGGCGCGGTTATACCAGCTTCGGTCGAACAGCGCGATTTCACCGGCGGCGGGCAGCCAATCGACATAGCGCTGGAAATACCATTGCGCGGCCTCGCGTTCGGTGGGTTTCGGCAGGGCCACCACATTGGCGACGCGCGGGTTCAGGTTTTCGCGCACGGTGCCGATGGTGCCGCCTTTGCCCGCCGCATCACGGCCTTCGAACACCACAATCAGCCGCTTGCCGCTGGCTTTGACATCGGCTTGCAGGCGGACAAGCTGGATTTGCAGCGCCGCGTTCTGCGCCTCGTAGTCTTTTTTGGCCATCCGTTCGCGGTAGGGATAGCCTGCGGTGAGGATGTCATCCTTGCCTGCGGATTCGATGGATTTTCGCACGGCTTTGGGTGCGCCTTCGTGGAAATAGCGGCTGATCGCTCCGTCGAATGGCAGGTCCATCATGGTCTCCGTTGGCTGTGTCCGCAGTATGGCGATTGTGCCGGTCAGGGCAAGGCGGCACGGGTGATGGCGGCCAGAACGGCGGGGCGCTGGCTGTAATGTGGCATATGGCCGGCGTCGGAAAGCGTGGTCAGACGGGCATCGGGAAGAAGGCGTGACAGCGGGCCGGAATGGATTGCAAGCGGCACGATGGTGTCGGCGGTGCCGTGCAGCAGTTCGACCGGCAGCGTCAGGCGTGGATAAAGCGGTGCCATTTCAACCAGTTCGGCGCGCAGGGCATTGACATGGGCGGTGTTGGTGGCCAGCGACACAGGCCGCAGCACCAGCATCACGCCAATGGCGGTATCATAGCCCGCAGGCACCGGATCGGGGGCGAACACGCCGCTGATCGAGGCGTCGATCACGCCTTGCGGCACAAAGGCCGAGGCCAGCGGCAGCGCCAGCGCGCGGCCCAAGGCGGTGTCAGTCAACCGATACCACGGATCAAGCTTGCCCGGCCACGGCAGCGACGGGGCCGACACCAGCACCAGCGATTTCGGAGGCTTGGCTGCGTGCAACGCCCAAGCCAGCGCCACCGCCCCGCCATAGCTTTGCCCGACCAGCACCGGCGCGCGCACGCCCAGCAGGTCCGCCGCGCGCGACAGGTGCAGCGCCTGCCCGCGCAGGCTGCTATCGGGGATCGGATCGGACCAGCCGAGACCGGGGCGATCAAAGGCGATGACGCGGAAATTTTGCGACAGGCTGTCTTGCAGGGCCAGTGTCATATCGCGGGCATTGCCGGATGCGCCATGGATCAGCACAACATCGGGGCCGCTGCCCGCGACAATCGCATGCACCTGCGCGCCATCCACCTGCACGAACTGCCCCGTCGGCGGGTGTGCTGCCTGCACAGCGGCGGTGCGCGCGCCGATCCGCCACGCGGTCAGCCCGACCACACCGCCCGAAAGCGCCGCCAGAACCAGCAGGCTAGCGGCCAATTTCGGCAATGTCATAGGGCGTGCTTTGGTAGATCTCGTTGATCCAGTTGCCGTAAAGCAGATGGGCGTGGCTGCGCCAGCGGTTCAGCGGTTTGCGCGACGGATCATTGTTCGGATAGTAGTTCATCGGCACGTTGATCGGCGTGCCGTTGGCTATGTCGCGGTCATATTCCTGCTTCAGCGTGTCGCTGTCATATTCGAAATGGTTGAAGATATACAGCGCGCGGTGGCCCGCGTCTTCGACCAGACAGGGGCCGACCTGATCCGATCCGATCAGGGTTTTCAGACCCTCTGCGGCGTCAATCTCGGCTTGCTTCATCTCGGTCCAGCGCGAGACGGGGATGACGAATTCATCCGAAAACCCGCGCAGATAGGGCGAGGTGGGGGCAAGGTTGGTCTGCGGGAAACAGCCAAAGGCCTTGGCGGACAGCATATGTTTCTGCACGCCGTGGAAATGGTTGATCATTGCCATGCCGCCCCAGCAGACGCCGAAGGTGGATTGCACATGGCTTTGCGTCCAGTCCATCACCTGAACCAGCTCATCCCAATAGGTTACATCCTGAAACGGCAGATGCTCGATCGGGGCGCCGGTGATGATGAGGCCGTCGAATTTCTCGCCCGATGCCGCCACATCGGCAAAGGGACGGTAGAAGGTCTCCATATGCTCGGCTGCGGTGTTTTTGGTCAGGTGTTCGGTCATGCGGATCAGATGCAGGTCGATCTGCAACGGCGTGGCCCCGATCAGGCGGGCAAACTGGTTCTCGGTCTGGATCTTTTTCGGCATCAGATTCAGCAGGGCGATCCGCAGCGGGCGGATGTCTTGCTGTGCCGCGCGGTCCGGCGACATCACCATGACGCCTTCGTTCCGCAGAACGTCAAAGGCGGGCAGGGTGGCGGGCAGGGTGATCGGCATGGGCGTAATCCTGTGGCGAGGGGCTTATCTAGGCGTCAGAGCGGGGGCGATCAAGGACGGCAGCAATCAGCGCGTCGAAATCGGCGGGGGTTTTGACGGCTGCCACCTCTTCGGCGGTCAGCGTGATGCCCCAGCGCGCCATTGCGGCATAGCGCGGCTGGCGGTGGGCCAGCGCGCGGGCATAGGTCCAGCGCACGAAGGCATCGGGATCAACCGTGTCTTCGGTGACAGCATGGGTGCTGCGGTATTCCTCCCATGCGTCATGCAGGAAGGCGGGTTGGTAATACATCGGCTTGGGCGCGCGATCAAATCGGCGGATCAACTCGGCCGTGTGGGCGTCAGAGCCTTTGATCCAGACCAGCAGCAGGTTTTGCGACAGCGCCTGCATTACGGGATCGGCGGGATCATCCGCCTCGACAACCTCGCAGATCGAGCCGGAGGTGTCGCAGATGAAATGGTCATAGCCATAGATCGACTGCGCGCGGTCGATAAAGCGGCCGGTGTCCAGCATGGCGGCAATCTCGGCCTCGCGGTGCTGGGCCTGACGTTTCATGTATTCGGCAAACGGTACGCCGCCCTTGTCGGGATTGCCGGGCTTGCCCAGATAGGTCGACAGCGGCGCAAGGTTGTTGAAGGTGATGTTCGAGGCGATATAGACCGAATCCGTCATCAGAAGTTCGCGCAGCAGCGGCACTTTCATCGCCTCGCGCTTGAAGTTGTCGGCGATGTATTCGCCCATATAGCGGGTGCCGATGCGGTAATCGACCGAGTAGTGGAACCAGTCACCGGCATCACGCAGCATGTTTGACAGATGCGTCTTGCCAAGCCCCGACATGCCGAACAGCAGCACCCGCTTTTGCGGGGCGGTGCGGAAGGCGGAACCAGAGGCGTAAAGCATCGCGCGATCTTTCTGTTCTGTGTGACGCCCCGTTGTTACCCGCCCCGCGGCACGGGCGGAAGGGCAAATGAAAACGGCCCCGCAATCGCCTGCGGGGCCGTGGTGCGAAAGGGATCGGATCAGAAGGTAAAGCCGACCTTGATGCCGACAGCGATGGCCGAATTACCGGTGAAATTGGCCGCCGTATTGATCCCGTCCAGCGTGGTCGCCGTATCGCCGATTTCGACATAGGACAGACCGGCGCTGATCTTCATGTTGTCGCGGGTATAGGTGCCGCCAAGGCTGATCGATTTCTTGCCATCGGTCGGGCCAAGGTTGGACGAAAAGCCGCCCACCGGATCTTCATAGCCCAAGGTGATTGCGGCGGCCCAGTTTTCACTCAGGCGGCGTCCGACACCAAGGCTGTAGGTCACGGTATCGGAATCGTAAGACACCAGTGCTGTCGCGGGCGGATAAAGCGGGGGGTTGATCTCGAAGTTGTTCCAATCGACCCAGCGGACCGAGCCGAACACCAGCGTATCCTTGGCCACGCCCGACTGGAATTCCAGATTGACGCTTTGCGGGGTGACAACCGGTGTTGCGGTTTCGGTCGGCACATAGCCTTGCAGCACACTGGTTTCGACAGTGGTGAAATCATGCGTGATTTTCGAGTTATAGGTCAGCGCGACGCGCAGCGCGATTTCCGGCTTTTCATAGGCCACTCCCACCACATAGCCAAAATCCGCCGCCGTATCCGAGTCCACCGCATAGCCCGAGGACGGGATGAACGGAATATCGGCTGCGGCCTGCATGGTCTGATAGCGAAGACCGCCAAGGAAGCTGATGTTATTGGCCAGCCGGTATTTGGCAATCGCGGTCAGCGCCGTGGTTTTCAGCGTCGCAACCGAGCCTTGGGCATAATAGGCGGTGCCGGTCGGGTAAGACACATTCGCCCCGAACGGCTGGTCGATGATCAGGCCAAGATCGAAAGAATCCGTCAGGGCGGTTTTCACGCTCAGGGAAAATTGGGTATAATCTCCTGCCATATCGCCCGAAGATGCCCCGTTCAAACCCGGAACCGGAACCGCGATGGCCGTGCCGCCCACGCTGGGCGAGATCGACCCGAAGCTGAATTCGGCGTAATTGCCCTTTTCAAATATCGACAGGATCGATTGCCCCGATCTGTCGATACCCCCTGCGGTTGCCACGCCGGTGGTCAAAGCCAACGCGCCAAGCGCGGTCAGATAGAATTTCATGTTCACCTCCCCGTGAAACTTTTGCAAATTATAGCCCGTCTTGAATGCGGACCTGTTTGCAGCCTTAGGCTTAACAAAAGCCTAAGCAGGGGGGGCTGATTGGGTCAATCGATGACGCCGCGTCACGGAACGGGCTGTTTTTTGCCGCGCTGGTTTGATCGGAGTTCCGACCGGATATTGATCAGGATGCCCGCAAAGATCACCGCCCCGCCCAAGAGAACCAGCGGGTCGAGAGGCTCGGCATAGATCAGGGCGGCCAGCACCGCGATCAGCGGCAGGCGCACGAAATCGATCGGCACGACAAAGCTGGCAGGGGCCAGTGACAGGGCGGAGGTCAGGCTGAGATGCGCCAGCACGCCAGAAAAGCCGATCACCACCAGCCAAGGCAGGGTTTGCGCCGTGGGCAGGGTGAACTGGCCGTCGATCCCTGCGCCGATCAGGCCAAAGCAGAACTGCATCAGGGTCAGCCAGAACAGGATCGACAGGATGCTTTCGCCGCGCGTCAGTTTCTTGGTCAGGATCGAGGTGGCGGCAAAGCCGATGGCCGCCGCCGCCGCCGCCAGCACACCGGGGTCCAGCGCCGACAGATTGGGCCGCGCCACGATCAGGATGCCCGCAAATCCCAGCGCCGCCGCCAGCAGGCGCGCGCGGGTCAGGCGTTCACCCAAGAGCAGCGGGGACAGCAGGATCACCCAGATCGGCGAGGTGAACTCGATGGCGAAAAGCTGGGCCAGCGGGATCAGCGTCAAGGCCCAGAACCACAGGTTCTGCGCGGTGAAATGCACGATATTGCGCAGGAAATGGCCCGGCAGGCGCTGTGCCGTCACCTCGTGCAGACGGCCCGTGGCCAGACCGGTCAGCAGCACCAGACCAAGACCGACCGCGGATCGCACCGTCATGATCTCGAAACTGTCATGGATGCCGCCGATCTGCCGCCCCGCAATCGCCATGGCAGAAAAAGCCAGAATCGAGCCTGTCATCCAGATGGCGGCGCGCAGGGGGCGGTGGGCTTGGGTCACGGGCTGGCTCCGGCATTTTGGCTGTGGTGGCGGGGATCTAGGGCAATGTCCAGCCGGATCGGGCGGTCAGTAGCCTGCCGTCAGCCCGAAATCGAGCATCATCGCCGCCCCCGTGATGCCCGCCGCCGCAGGGGACAACAGGAACGCCACATTCTGCGCCACCTCGTCCGGGGTCAGGAAGCGGGCGCTGCTGCCTTGCGGGTAATGTGCCAGCAGGCTGGCGAAATAGGCGGCGGGATCATCCTTGCCATAGCGGTCGGCCTGACCTTGCAGCATAGGGCTGGCAATATCGGACGGGCAAAGCGCGTTCACCCGCACGCCCTTGGGGGCCAGTTCGCGCGCCAGGGCGCGTGTCATCGTGGTGACGCCGCCCTTGGAGGCGCAGTAGATCGCGGCCCCCGCATTGCCGGTAACGCCCGCGTCGGACGAGATGTTGACGATGGCGCCACGGTTTGCCGTCAGCGCCGGAATGGCGCGGGAACACAGAAAGAAGCTGCCCTTTAGGTTGACGTCGATGCAGGTCGTCCAGTCGGATTCGGTCGCGGTGGCGCTGTCACCCTCGACCCAGATGCCCGCCGCATTGACCAGCCCGTCAAGCCGCCCGAAGGCCGAAACCGTGCGGGCGATGATTTCCTCGCAGGCGGCGGCGCTGCGGATATCACCGACCAGCGCCAGCGCATCCAAGGGCAGGGCGGTGGCCTGAAGCGTGGTCGCATTGGCGTCGGTCAGCGCCAGCCGTGCGCCAAGCCGTGACAGCAGCCGCGCCGTGGCGCTGCCCACCCCGCCACCTGCGCCCGAGATCAGGAAGGTTTTGCCGTGAAAGAGGTCGGGGGCGAAGATCTGGGGCATGGGCGTGGCCTTGGGTTGGGTGATCCCAGAAGGCAGGGCGGGGGCGGAGTTGTCCAGTGCTGAAGCGTCGCTTGGACCGCAAAAGCCGGGGGCGCACGCCCCCCGGACCCCCTGTGAGTATTTAGGCCAAGATGAAAGCGGCGGTCTAGCTGGCTTGGGTGATGGCGGAATGGGGTTTGGTGGTTTCTTCGGAGGCGGGGGTGGCATCAAGGCGGTCGGCCTGACGCAGGGCGGGGAACATCCACGCCCAAGTGCCGGTGACAAGGATGGTGCCGATGCCACCGAAGACGGCAGCGCCGACGGGGCCGATCAGGCGGCTGACAAGGCCGGATTCGAATTCGCCCAACTCGTTGGAGCCGGAGATGAACAGGCCCGAGACGGACGAGACGCGGCCGCGCATATGGTCGGGGGTGACGATCTGCACCAGCGTCTGACGGACATAGACCGAGATCATGTCGGCCGCCCCCAGCACCGCCAAGGCGGCCACCGAAAGCCACATGTTTTGTGACAGACCAAAGACGATGGTGGCCAGACCGAAGGCTGCCACAGCCCAGAACATCCGCACGCCCGCGCGGCGTCTGAGCGGCCAGCGCGACAGCGCCAGCGCCATCAGGACGGCGCCGATGGCGGGGCCGGAGCGCAGGATGCCGAAACCTTCGGGTCCGACCTTGAGGATGTCAGAGGCAAAGGCGGGCAGCAGGGCGGTGGCCCCGCCCAGAAGCACCGCAAACAGGTCCAGCGAGATTGCGCCGAAGATGATTTTGTTGTGCCATGTATAGGCCAGCCCCTCTTTGATCTGCGCCCATTGGCTGCCCGGCTGGCGTTCGGGCGTGGTATTGGCGCGCATCAGCAGCAGGATGGCCATGCCTGCAGCGTAAAGCACGGCAGTTGTGGCATAGGCGGCGGCGGTTGACACCGCGCACAGCAGCCCGCCCAGCCAAGGCCCCACGATCACCGCCGCCTGCCATGACAGTGATTTCAGCGAGATCGCCTGCGGCATGTCGGATTTCGGCACCAGCATTGGCACCAGGGCCGACGAGGCCGGCGACAGGAAGGCGCGGGCGGCCCCGAACATTGCGGCGATGGCGAAGATGTGGCTCACTTGCGGCGCGTCTTCGAGTGCCACGGCGACAAGGCCCAGCACGCAGAGGGTTTCCACCAGAAGCGAGACCAGCACGATGGCACGGCGGGAATGGCGGTCGGCCAGCGATCCGGCCCAGAGCGTCAGAGCGAACAGCGGCAGGAATTGCGCCAGCCCGACCATGCCGACCAGAAAGGCGCTTTCCTTGATCGACATCGTCTCGCGGCCAATGGAATAGATCTGCCAGCCGATGGTGACGGCCTCGATCTGAACGGCGATATTGACGGCGAACATACCGGCCCAGAACAGGCCGAAGTCGGGATGGCGGAGCAGAAAGTTGCGCGGGGCTTGGGACATGGGCGCAGGCTAGCGGGATTTTTCGGGGGCTGCCATGGGGAGGGGGGGGAATTTGGCGGATTGGCTTGTGATCCGCAAAAAGACGACTAGGTTTATCGAGACAGAAGCACTTACAGGACAAGCCATGAACGCGCCTTTGCTGAACACCCGAGTTCCCGATCATCCTGTGGCGGAAATCTTCCCCGCCCGCTGGTCGCCGCGCGCGTTTTCCGAGGCGGTGATGACCGAGGACGAGCTGTTGCTGCTGCTGGAGGCCGCCCGCTGGGCGCCCTCGGCGTCGAATGTGCAGCCGTGGCGCTTTGCCTGGGGGCTGCGGGGGGACGCGGGCTTTGCCGCAATTGCAGGGGCTTTGGTGCCGTTCAACCGTGCCTGGGCCGAAAAGTCTTCGGCGCTGATTGTGGTGGCGTCGCGCCGTGTGCGGGACGGATCGGAGGGGGTGGTGGACAATCCCTGGCACGGCTTTGATGCTGGCACGGCTTGGGGGTATCTGGCGATGCAGGCGCAGATGTCGGGTTTTCATGCCCATGCGATGGGGGGATTTGACCATGCCGTCGCGGCGCAGGCTTTGGGCCTGCCCGAGGATCACGCGCTGCATGCGGTGGTGGCGGTGGGCAAGTTGGGTGATCCGGCGCGTCTGCCTGAAGCGCTGCGCGCGCGGGAAACCCCCAGCCTGCGGATGCCTTTGGCTGCCTTGGCGGGGCGGGGCCAGTTTCCGGCCTGAGAAGTTTCCGGCCTGAGTGGTGCGGGAATGAAAAAGGGCGCCTCCGTTCGGGGCGCCCTTTTGGTTTATTCCAGCTCGATCGTGCCGGGTGGCTTTGAGGTCACGTCGTAGAAGACGCGGTTGATCCCCTTCACCTCGTTGATGATGCGGGTCATGGTTTCGCCAAGGAAATCATGGCTGAACGGGTAATAGTCGGCGGTCATGCCATCGACCGAGGTCACCGCCCGCAGCGCCAGCGCATAGTCATAGGTGCGCCCGTCGCCCATCACGCCCACGGTTTTCATCGGCAGAATGGCGGCAAAAGCCTGCCAGATTTCGTCGTAAAGCCCGTGCTTGCGGATCTGGTCGATATAGACCGCATCGGCGCGGCGCAGCAGGTCCAGCTTTTCCGCCGTGATCTCGCCGGGGCAGCGGATCGCCAGACCCGGACCGGGGAAGGGGTGGCGGCCAATGAAGGAGGCGGGCAGGCCCAACTCGCGGCCCAGCGCGCGCACTTCGTCCTTGAACAACTCGCGCAGCGGTTCCACCAGTTTCAGGCCCATCTTCTCGGGCAGGCCGCCGACATTGTGGTGTGATTTGATGGTGACCGAAGGACCGCCCGAGAAGCTGACCGATTCGATGACATCGGGATAAAGCGTGCCTTGGGCAAGGAAAGTCGCGCCGCCCACAGCCGTGGCATGTTTCTGGAACACGTCGATGAACAGCCGCCCGATGGTCTTGCGTTTGACCTCGGGGTCGGAGACGCCTTCCAGCGCGCCAAGGAACAATTCGGATTCATCAGCATGGATCAGCGGCATGTTGTAATGATCGCGGAACATGGCGACGACCTGCTCGGCCTCGCCCAGACGCAACAGCCCGTGATCAACGAAAACGCAAGTGAGTTGATCGCCAATCGCCTCGTGGATCAGAACGGCGGCGACAGAGCTGTCAACGCCCCCCGACAACCCGCAGATCACCTTGGCATCGCCCACTTGCGCGCGGATCTTGGCGATAGCCTCGGCGCGGTAGGCGCCCATCGTCCAGTCGCCCTTGAAGCCTGCCAGTTTCACGAAATTCTCGTAAAGTTTCGCGCCCTTGGGGGTGTGGTGGACTTCGGGGTGGAACTGCACGGCGTAGAAGTTGCGCGACACATCGGCGGTGATGGCGAAGGGCGCGTTGGGCGAGGTGCCGTAAACGGTGAAGCCCGGCGCGATGCGGCTGACGTGATCGCCGTGGCTCATCCAGACCTGCTCGCGGCCCTCATCGAACCAGCCATCGAGGATCGGGAGGCTGTCCGAAGTGGGGGTGACGAAGGCGCGGCCAAATTCGGCGGTGCCGTGGCCGTGTTCGACCAAGCCGCCCAATTGCTGCATCATGGTCTGCTGGCCGTAGCAGATCCCCAAGACCGGCACGCCCAGCGACCACAAAGCCTCGGGCGCGCGGGGGGAGCCTTCGCGGGTGACCGAATCCGGTCCGCCCGACAGGATCACCGCCTTTGGCGCGAAGCCCGACAGAAAGCTGTCGGTGACGCGGTTATAGGGGTGGATTTCGCAATAGACGTTCAACTCGCGCAGGCGACGGGCAATAAGCTGCGTGACCTGAGAGCCGAAGTCGATGATGAGGAGGCGATCATGCTGTGTCATGGCCTCGCCTAGCCTTTGATGCGAAGAATCGCAAGATCGACGGGCGCAAAAATTCTTCTGCGAAGAATTTTAGGGGGCTGCCGCCCCCTCGGTGCGTGCCGCACCTCACCCCTGCGGATATTTGGGCGAAGAGGATGGGGAACATGTCGCTTGCGGCATGGGGGAATGTCGGTTTTGGAGATTATGCGGCGTATTCGGGGCGCGAAGGGGCGGGGCTTTTCGGCATAAGGGCTGCAAATGGCGCGGGGTCGCGCAATGCGATGGAGAAGAACATGAGCGAAGTGGTTGGACGTCGGGCGCGCGGTGGCGGTGGATCGACGCGGCGGGCCGAGCGGACTGCGGTGTCGTTTGAAACCGCGCGGTTCATCCAGCGCAACATTCCGAACTTTGAAATCCTGAACGAAGAGGCGCTCCAGATCATCGAATGGAACGCGGAAACCGTTCTGGAAGAGATCGGCGTGAATTTCGTCGACAGCCCCGAGGCGCTGGCGCGCTGGCGGGCGGCGGGGGCGGATGTACAGGGCGAGCGGGTGCGGATTCCGCGCGGGTTGGCGCGCAAGCTGTGCGCCACGGCCCCGAGCCATTTCACCCAACATGCCCGCAACCCCGAGCGTAACGTCGAGATCGGCGGGCGCAATCTGGTGCTGGCGCCGGTGTATGGCCCCCCCTTCGTGCGCGATGCCGAGGGTGGTCGCCGCTATGCCACCATCGACGATTTCCAGAAATTCGTGAAGCTGGGCTATATGTCGAAGTGGCTGCACCACTCGGGCGGCACGGTGTGCGAGCCGACCGACGTTCCGGTGAACAAGCGCCATCTGGACATGTTGCATGCGCACATGACCCTGTCGGACAAGCCCTTCATGGGGTCGGTGACCGAGCCGAGCCGCGCTGCGGATTCGGTGGAAATGGCCAAGCTGTTGTTCGGCAATGATTTCGTTGACCAGAACACGGTGATGACCAGCCTGATCAACATCAACTCGCCGTTGACCTTTGACAGCATCATGATGGGCGCGCTGGAGGTTTTCGCCAAGGCGAACCAAGCTGCGATCATCTCGCCCTTTATCGTGGGCGGGGCTATGGCGCCGGTGACGGTGGCGGGGACGCTGACGCAGGTGCTGGCGGAAGTGCTGGCCGGTGTGGCCTATAGCCAGTTGATCCGCGCCGGTGCGCCGGTGATCTTCGGGGCCTTTGTGACCTCGATCGACATGAACTCTGGCGCGCCGACCTTTGGCACGCCGGAAGCGGCGCACATCACCTATGGCGCGGGCCAGTTGGCGCGGCGTCTGGGTCTGCCGTACCGCTCGGGCGGGTCGTTCTGCGGCTCGAAGCTGCCGGATGCGCAGGCGGCTTATGAGACTGCGAACAGCCTGAACATGGCGCTGCTGGCGGGTGTGAACTTCATGCTGCATGCTTGCGGCTGGCTGGAGGGTGGCCTTGTGTCGTCCTACGAGAAATTCGTGATGGACGCCGATCAGCTTGGCACGCTGCACCATCTGGCGCAGGGCGTGATCATGGACACCAACGGGCAGGCGATGGACGCGCTGCGCGAAGTGGGGCCGGGCGGTCACTTCCTTGGCTGCGAGCATACGCAGGCGAACTTCAAGAGCGCGTTCTGGCGGTCGGATCTGTTCGATTACAAGCCGTTTGAAACATGGGCCGAGGAAGGTGCGCGCGACACGCAGGCGCTGGCTTCGATCCGCGTGCAGAAGATGCTGGGCGATTATCAGGCTCCCGCACTGGACGAGGGCATCCGCGAGTCGCTGGACGCCTATGTGGCGCGGCGCAAGTCGGAAATGCCGGACGCGTTTATCTGATCGCGGTCTAGGATGTAGCAACGGCCCGCAGGAGCGATCCTGCGGGCCGTTTGCGTTTTGGGGGAAGTGCCTTTCGTTGGGTAAGCTGCGGGCATCTGGGTTTCTGCCAGACTTGCCCGCCATGACCGAGGCCAGCGCCGCGGTCACGCGCAAGGCCCGCCCCCTGTGCTGCTGGTGGCCCAAAGCCACCGGTCAGCGCCCGCCGGGGCAGGCACTGGCCTCTGTCAGTCTTGCGGATGCAATCTGGCTGAGGCGTCGCGCAGTCGGGCGGGGAAAAGCAATGCTTTTCCTTGTCCGCCCGAACCGGCGGTCGACCTCAAACCTGCGCTTGCTGGCGGGGCAGCAGGCGGACTTCGGCCATCAGGGCGATCAGCACCTCGATATGGCGGGCGACGGAATAGGCGGCGTCACCGGCGCGGCGGGTTTCCTCCAACTGTTCTTCTTCTTGCAACAATCGCGGCACTGCGCGTTCCGGTGTGGTGGGGGCGGCCACCAGACGGCGCAGATCGCGGTCACGGTGATAATCGGCCAAACCAAAGCGGGCGGCGCGGATCAGCAGGCGCGGGCGGCGCAAATCGGACAAGAGGGCGCGAAAATCGGTCATGGCAGGCTCCTTGGAATGACTGGGGCTATCCTGCATCGAAACAACCTTGCGTTGCATTTGTGCCGATTTCACCGTTCGGAGATTTCTGGAATGTTTAGGAAGTGGAAACAATTATAGGGATTGCCTCATCCATTAACCATTCGGTAACAAATGCCACTCACGGTTGTATCAGGTCCGAGCAGGACAGAAGACCCCAACAGAGGGGCGCGGAAACAGACCATGCAGAGCAACCTTTCACCGCTGCACAGCCTTCCCGAATGGCTACCCGATGCCGTGAGGCTTTACCTTGACCATACGGAAGAAGGGGTGTCGCTGCGGGCGTTGGCACGGCGCGACGGACGGCACGCCTCGACCGTGATGCGCCTTGTGCGCCGATACGAGAACCGCCGCGATGATCCTTTGATGGATGAGGCGCTGACCGCGCTGTCGCGCGGGGCGGTCGGTGCGGCGCTTGATCCCGTCAGAAAGGACAGCCCCATGTCGGCCCCGATACGCGCGCAAAGCTTGACTGTTGATGAAGCCACGATCCTGCAGGAGGGGCGGCGCATCCTGCGCCGTCTGGCCGAAGCGGGGGCGGTGCTGGCGATTGCGCCGGATATGGAAAAGGCGGTGGTGATGCGGGATATGCCCGACGGGCGCACCGCCCGCACCGCGATCATGGAGCGCACCGTGGCGCAGGCCTTTGCGCTGAAGGACTGGATTGTGTGTCGCAAGGCGGGGCGGGTGGCCAGCTATGAGATCACCGGCGTGGGCCGTGCCGCGCTGAAGCGGATGATGGGCGGCGATGGCGGGGCGTCAAGCGGGGCGGCGGGGGGGCTGGCCGAGGCGGGGGCTGTCTTTGCGGGGCAGCATCGGGACTGGGACGAGGGGGCAAAGCGCATCCGCTATAATCTTGCGGAAAGCCCGATTGCGCTGATGGGGCGCAGACGGGACAAGGACGGGCGGTTGTTTCTTGAGCCGGACCTTGTCGAGGCAGCCGAGCGTCTGCGCGAGGATTTTGAACTGGCGCAGATGGGGCCGCGGGTGGCGCAGAACTGGGAGCGGTTTCTGACCGGCGCGGATCGCGGAGGGTTCCGGCCGGAACAGGGCGCGGGTGGATCGGGGCGGGCGCGGGACCGCGTGGCACTGGCGCTGCGCGATCTGGGACCGGGTCTGGGCGATGTGGCGCTGCGGGTCTGCTGCTTTCTGGAGGGCATCGAGACAGCCGAGCGCCGGATGGGATGGGCGGCGCGGTCGGGCAAGATCGTGTTGCGGATCGCCTTGCAGCGGTTGCGGCGGCATTACGACGAGACCTACGGCCGGTCGGGGCCTTTGATCGGCTAGGGCTGATCTGCGGGTCGGGCAGAAAATTCTTCGTCGAAGAATTTTTCGGGGGGCTGTCTGCCCCCCGTGCCGGTTTGGCGGGGCCAAACCGGCCCCCCCGAGAGTATTTCAGCCAAGATGAATCAGGCGCCGAGGCTTTTGGCGATCAGGGTGAGCGAGACCACCCCCAGCCAGACCGATGCTATGCGGCGGATCAGTGGCAAAGTGCGCGGGTTTTGTGGTGATCCGGCGGTCAGGCCTGCGCCAAAGCTGGCCCATGCGGCGGCAACCACGGTGACTTGCGTGGCAAAGATGGCAAAATTCAGCGGCAATTGATCGGGGGAGGGCAGCAGGACCAGTCCGAAGATCAGGGCCTTGGGGTTCAGGAGGGTGGTGACGAAGACCATGCGGGCGGTGATATGGGGTGCCACGTGGGGCGTGGCCGGGCTGTTGCGGCCGGGCTGCCAGAGTTTGAGGGCAAGCCATGCCACCCAGACCCCTGCCAGCAGCGCGATGGCGGGGCGGGCTTCGGGATGGCTTTGCAGCAGCGTCGCCCCGATCAGGGTCAAAGGCAGCACGGTTGCCAGATAGCCCAGCAATTCCGCAGGGATAAGCTGCAGCGCGCCGCGCCAGCCGCGCTCGGACCCGGCGAGAAACAGCAGGGTGTTTGTTGGACCCGGCGTGACCAGCAGCACGAGGATGGCAAGGCAAAGTTCGGCAAGGCTGTTCACGGGGGCGCTTTCTGTGCAGGTCGCTGCGGCGTGGCTAGGGGATGCAGCTTAGGGCGGCCATGATTTGAATCAAGCCTTGCAGTCTTTGCATGGGCCTGTGCGGCGTGGCAGGCGTTGCCAAGTCGGGCTGTGGCGACTATTTGTCAGGGCAGGCCAGCCATTGGGGGAAGAACCGTTGCGCGATCTTAAACTGCCGGAAGAGCGCCACCCCGAAAAGGCGCATAAGCCCGACAATGCCCAGCCGAAAAAGCCGGACTGGATCAGGGTCAAGGCGCCGACGTCGGAAGGCTACAAGCAGACCCGCGATATCCTGCGCGAGAAAAAGCTGGTGACGGTCTGTGAAGAGGCCGGTTGTCCGAATGTGGGCGAATGCTGGTCGGCGGGCCATGCCACCATGATGATCATGGGCGACATCTGCACGCGCGGCTGTTCCTTCTGCAATATCGCCACCGGCAAGCCGCGCGCGCTGGATACGTTCGAGCCGGGCCGCGTGGCCCATGCCGTCTCGGAACTGGGTCTGAAGCATGTGGTCATCACATCCGTGGACCGCGACGATCTGGAGGATGGCGGGGCCGAGCATTTCGCCATGACCATCCGCGCGATCCGGCACCGCTCGCCGGATACCACGATTGAAATTCTGACGCCGGATTTCCTGAAATGCCCGCCTTCTGCCTTGGAAAAAGTGGTCGAGGCGCGGCCCGATGTGTTCAACCACAATCTGGAGACCGTGCCGGGGCTTTACCCCTCGGTGCGGCCCGGCGCGCGCTATTTCCACAGTCTGCGGCTGTTGCAGAAGGTCAAGGAGCTGGACCCGACGCTGTTCACCAAATCCGGCATCATGGTAGGCTTGGGTGAGGACCGGCAGGGCGTTTCCCAAGTGATGGATGACATGCGCGCGGCGGATGTCGATTTCCTGACCATCGGGCAGTATTTGCAACCTACGCCAAAGCATCACCGCGTTGACCGCTTTGTGACGCCGGATGAGTTCAAGGGCTATGAGACGGCCGCCTATGGCAAGGGGTTCCTGATGGTATCGGCCACACCGCTGACGCGGTCTTCCTATCATGCGGGCGATGATTTTGCCCGTCTGCGGGCGGCGCGGCTGGAAAAGCTGGGGCGCGGCTAGGGCTGCTTCAGGCTATGGGCGAGGGGCCTGCCTTAGTCCACCGCTGGCACGATCTTGAGGTAGGCGGCCACCGCCTGCCGGTCGGATTCGGGCAGTCTGGCCATGTTTTCGACCACATGCGCCATATGACCGCCGACCGAATCGAACTCTGGCGTGAAGCCGGAGGTCAGGTATTCGACAATTTCCGATTCGGACCATGTCAGTTTGCCGGGGGTGATATTGGGGATATTGCCCTTGCCGGACGGGTTGGGCGCACCAGCGAGCCAGCGCGATCTGTCCAAGCCCCCTAATGCATTGCGCGGGGTATGGCATTCGCCGCAATGGGCCAGAGCTTCGGCGATATAGCGGCCACGGTTCTGGGCCTCGGTCAGATCGCCGGTGATCACCCAGTCATGGCTGACAAACATCAGCTTCCACAGGCCCAAGGTACGGCGGATGTTGATGGGGAATCCCACCTGATGCGGTTGGCTCGCGGTGGACGAGGCGGGCAGGCCATCCATGAAGGCCTTGAGATTGACAACATCCTGCGGCTGCATCTTGTTATAGGCATTGTAGGGCAGGGCGGGGAAATAATGTCCGTCGTCAGGGGAAACGCCGTCCTGAATGGCGCGGGCAAAGGCCTCGACCGTCCAGCCGCCGATGCCTGCCTGCGGATCGGGCGAGATATTGGGCGCGATGAAAGTGCCGAAATCGGAGGGAAACGCCTGACCGCCCGCCAGCACCAGCATGTCCGCGCCCGCAGCCCCCGCCGCGGCATGGCATGAGGCACAGCCTGCCGCCCAGAACACCGCCTCGCCCTGTACCGCATCGCCCGTCAGCCCTTGCACTGCCGCCACCGAACCGGCACGCGGCGCGGTCAGCAGGATAAATCCGGCAAGGCCGACCAGAGCAAGACCGCCAAGGGTGACGGCCAAACGGGGCAGGGTCAAACGGGACATGGGCGACCTTTCACAACCTTGCGGCACAGCACCGCTTTGGCATCAGGCTACACCATATCTTTGACCGCAGGGGGCGAAATTCCGTGCATTTCCGCAGCTTCGGCCGTTCACAAAGCCGTTTACGGCTTGCCGTTCACGGTCAGCCAGTCTGGCCAGCCCCAGAGCCATTCGATGCCGAACAGCGCAAAGCAGAGCAATATGACCCCCAGCACCAGCTTGACCCGCCCCCAGGATGGCGGGTTGCGCGCCCATTGCGCCATCCGCACGAACCAGATCGGGTTCATGCCGCACCTTCGTCGGTAAAGCGCACCTTGCCGATATAGGGCAGGTTGCGATTGCGTTGGGCAAAGTCGATGCCGTATCCCACCACGAATTCGTCGGGGATTTCAAAGCCTGTCCAGGTGGCCTTGATCGGCACCTCACGCCGACTTGGCTTGTCCAGCAGCGCGCAGACCTCCAACCGCGCAGGCTCGCGCGATTTCAACAGCTTGACGACATGATGCAGGGTAAAGCCGGTGTCGACGATATCCTCAACCACCAGCACATCCCGCCCCGCGATCTCGCCGCGCAAATCCTTCAGGATCTTCACCTCGCGCGAGGAATGCATCGCATCGCCGTAAGACGAGGCTTCCAGAAAATCGACCTCGACCGGCAGATGGATCTCGCGCACCAGATCGGCAATGAACACGAAAGACCCGCGCAACAGCCCCACGACAACCAGCTTGTCGCAATCGGCATAATGGGTGGTGATCTCTCGCGCCAAAGCCTCGACCCGCGCGGCAATCGCCTTGGCCGAGATCATCTGGTCGATAACATAGGGTCTGTGTGGCATGTGGCCCCCTTGATTTCCGCCTCACACCTACTCAATAGAGCGGGGCAAGTCACGCCGAAGGTTGCAATGCCCGCCCATTCCGAAACCAAACACCTGCCCTATAGCGCCCAGCAGATGTATGATCTGGTGGCCGATGTCGCGCGCTACCCCGAGTTCCTGCCCTGGACCGCCGCCGCCCGCATCCGCTCGCGCAAACCCGTCGAGGGGGGCGAGGTGATGGAGGCCGATCTGGTGATCAGCTTCAAGGTCTTCCGCGAACGCTTTGGCAGCCGCGTGACGCTCTTGCCCGATCAGGGACGCATCCTGACCGAATATATCGACGGGCCGTTCAAACACCTGAAATCGGTCTGGAGCTTTCACGATGTCGAAGGCGGCTGCGATGTGGCCTTCACCGTTGACTTCGAATTCCGCAACGCCATCCTCGCGGGCATCATCGGCATGGTCTTCAACGAAGCCATGACCCGCGTCGTCCGCGCCTTCGAGACCCGCGCGGCCCAGCTTTACAGATAGGCCCAGCGTTTCACCTTGGCCCAAATACTCCCGCCGGAGGCTCCTGACGCAACTGCAGGAAGCCTCCGGCGGGGATATTTAAGAACAGATGAAAGGCCAAGGGTAGGGTGCGTGCTTGTCACGCACCTTTCGCGCTCGGTCACGAGTTCAGCTCGTAGGCCCGTTCGCCATGCACCGACAGGTCAAGCCCGTTGACTTCGGTTTCCAGATCGACCCGCAGCGGTGTCAGCAGGGCGCAGAGTTTGATCAAGGCCCAGCTTGCCACGGTGGTCCAAAGGCCCACCACCGCCAGCCCGCCGAGTTGCGCGGCCCATGTGCCTGCGCCCAGAACCGCCACCATCACCGTGCCGAAAATCCCGCCCACACCATGCACGGCAAAGACGTCCAGCGTGTCGTCGATGTGCAGACGGTTCTTCACCAGCAGCACCATCTCCTGACACAAGATCCCCGCAACACCACCGATCACCAGCGCCGCCACCGGACCGACATAGCCCGAGGCGGGGGTGATCGAGGCCAGCCCCGCAATTGTCCCCGTCACCAGACCCACCAGCGAGGCGCGGCCGAACTTGATCCGCTCCCACGCCGCCCATGACAGGCTGGCGGCGGCGGCTGACAGATGCGTGACCGTGATCGCCATCGCCGCCTGACCGTTGGCCGCCAGCGCCGAGCCGCCGTTGAAGCCGAACCAGCCCACCCAGAGCATCGCCGCCCCGATCATCACCATGCCCGGATTATGGGGCGGGGTGGTTTTGTGTTTGCGCGGGCCAAGCGCCACGGCGATCACCAGCGCCGCGATCCCTGCGGTTTCATGCACCACGATGCCGCCTGCGAAATCGCGCACGCCCATTGCCCCGAAGATGCCACCATCCGCCAGCATCCCGCCGCCCCAGATCCAATGTGCGACCGGCGCATAGACCACCAGCATCCACGCGCCCGAGAACAGCAGCACAAAGCCGAATCCCACCCGCTCGACATAGGCCCCCACGATCAGCGCGGGCGTGATCACGGCGAAGGTCATCTGATAGGCAAAGAACAGGATCTCGGGCAGGCTGCCGGTCAGGCTGTCCACGGTCACGCCGTTGAGGAACAGCTTGCCCATCCCGCCCCAGACCGCGCCCTGACCGCCAAAAGCGATCGAATAGCCTGCGCCCAGCCATAGCACGCTCATCAATGCGGCGATGGCAAAGCAGTGCATGAAGACCGACAGCACATTTCTTGCCCGCACAAGACCACCGTAAAACAGCGCAAGGCCGGGCAGGGTCATGAACAGCACAAGGGCTGTGGCAATCAGGATAAAGGCGGTGTCGGCGGCGTTCATGGCAGCTCCGGTCGTTGCGGTGCTGCCGTTGAAACGGGCAAATCAGCGCGCAGAAAAGCCTCATGCGGTGCGGGAGTGGCTGATTTTCAGGGCGTTTCGCAAACTGCGTGAAAAATGGGCGGATTTTTCCGGTCTGCGCTGATCATTCGGGCGTGGGTGAAATCACACCAAAGCCCGCGCCAGCAGAGCCAAGGCATGATCTCGGGCGGCTTTGCGGACTGCCGCGCGGCCCTTGGCACCGAACTCGACAGTCTCAGAGATCACGGGCTTGCCCTTTTGCGCCAGTGCAAAGCAGACGCGGCCTTCGGGCTTGAACTCGGACCCGCCGGGACCGGCGATGCCGGTGGTGGACACCGCCAGATCGGCGCGGCTATGGGCCAGCGCCCCCGTTGCCATTTCCTGCGCCACCTGTTCCGAGACCGCGCCAAAGGCCGCCAGTGTTTCCGCAGACACGCCCAGCATGGCGATCTTGGAGTCATTGGAATAGGTGACAAAGCCGCAGTCCACCACATCGGACGACCCCGCGATGTCGGTCAGGGCCGCCGCGACCATGCCGCCCGTGCAGCTTTCGGCGGTGGCGATGCGGTATCCCCAATAGCGCGCGGCTTGCAGCAACTCGGGCGTCGTCATGCTGTTACCCCATCATCAGGATCATCGGGATATGGTAAAGGGCGGCGGCAATGAGGCTGGCAAGTCCGGCAAAAACGCCAGCCCAAAGATCATCCAGCATCACCCCGGCCGCATCATGGCGGCGGTCGGCGCGGCCCACAAGCCACGGCTTCCAGATGTCAAACAGCCGGAAGAACAGAAAGGCCGCCACGGGCGCGGGCCAAGGCAGAAAGCCTTCAAAGCCGCGTGACCACAGGGCGGCGGCGGGGAACAGAAAGGCGATCCATTGGCCTGCCACCTCGTCGATGACAAATTCCGACGGGTCTTCGCCGGGTTTGCCCGCCAGTTCTACGCCCACCGCCCAGAACCCCAGCCCTGTCACGGCGACAGTCGCCACGACCAGCACCGGAAAGCCCGCGTAGCGGTCGATCAGCATGGCCAGAATGATTGCCACCAGCGATCCCCAAGTGCCGGGGGCGGGGCGCAGCAAGCCGACGCCAAAGAATGTCGCCAAGGCCCGCGTCATGCGCGCACCAGTGCTGCGGTGGCAAGGGCGGCGATGCCCTCTTCGCGCCCCGTAAAGCCCAGACGTTCCGAGGTGGTGGCTTTGACGCTGATCCGGTCCATCTCTACTCCCATAATCTTGGCCAAGGCGGCGCGCATGGCTTCGGCATGTGGGCCGATCTTGGGGCGTTCGCAAACCAATGTCACGTCACAGTTGGCAAGGCTGAAGCCACGGGCGGCAACACGCTCCATCGCGTGGCGCAGGAAAATCGCGCTGTCAGCGCCCTTCCATTGCGGATCGGAGGGCGGGAAATGCCTGCCGATATCGCCCTCGGCCAGCGCGCCATAGATCGCATCGGTCAGCGCATGCATGCCGACATCGGCATCGGAATGGCCCAGAAGCGCCTTGCCATGCGGCAGTTTCACCCCGCAAAGCCAGACGTGATCGCCATCGGTAAAGGCATGCACGTCATAGCCATTGCCCAGTCTGATATCCATGCGTCTGCCCTTCAGGATCGCTTCGGCCCGCTGGAAATCCTGCGGGTAGGTCAGTTTCAGATTGTCCTCATGGCCTTCGACGATGGCAACCGTCAAGCCTGCCGCGCGCGCCACTTCGACATCATCGGCGGCATTGCCGGGGTGGGCGTCATGGGCGGCAAGAATGGCGTCATAGCGAAAGCCCTGCGGGGTTTGCGCGCGAAACAGCCCCGAACGGTCTTGCGTGCCGGACACCAGTCCAGCATCGCCGCGCCACAGCGCATCGCTGATCGGCAGGGCCGGGGCCGCGCCTGCGTGATCGTCCAAAGCGGTCAGCACATTGGCAATCACCGATCCCGGCACCAAGGGCCGCGCGCCGTCATGGATCAGCACCCGGGTCACGCCGCTGCCTGCCAAAGCCCGCAACGCATTATGGACCGAGGCCGCGCGGGTGGCACCGCCTTCGACCAATTCGATATCGCCCCCCAAGGTCTGCGCCCATGCGCGGTCTTCGGGATGAATCGTCAGCACACGGCGAAAGCCTGCAAACGCCTCAAGAGTATGGGCCAGCACAGGCCGCCCCGCCAGCATCTGCCACTGCTTGGGCAGATCGCCACCCGCACGGGTGCCACGCCCTGCGGCGGTGATGATTGCGACTGTGGTCATGCACTTCCTCTTTGTTTCTGTCTATGACAAGGCGGGGGCGATGACAATCTGGCCGCGAAATGCAGCTAGTCCGCCTATTATTTGTGCATTGCATGAATTTAAGGCATATAACTGTGGTCAGCCCCTTGGTCTTTGCCGGCGGCAGGCGCATCTATTCGGAATGAAGGTTCAACCCATGCCCTATAACCTTGGCACGATCACGCTGACCCCGCCGGTGCTGTTGGCCCCGATGGCGGGGATTACGGATTTGCCCTTCCGCCGTCTGGTGGCGCGCTTTGGCGTGGGCTTGGTGGTTTCGGAAATGGTCGCCAGTCAAGAGGTGGTGCAGGCCAAACCCTTGGCGCGGGCGCGGGCCGAACTGGGGTTCGGCGAAAGCGCTACCGCTGTGCAACTGGTGGGACGCGAGGCGCATTGGATGGCCGAAGCCGCGCGCTTTGTCGAAGCACAGGGCGCGCAGATCATAGACATCAATATGGGTTGCCCCGCGAAACGTGTGACAAGCGCGGGCGGATCGGGGGCTTGCGGCTCGGCGCTGATGCGCGATCTCGATCAGGCGCTGCGGTTGATCGAGGCGGTGGTGGGTGCCGTGTCGGTGCCGGTCACGCTGAAAACCCGTCTGGGGTGGGATGATGACAGCCTGAATGCGCCGGAATTGGCCGCAAGGGCCGAAGCTGCGGGCATCCGCATGGTGACGATCCACGGTCGCACCCGCTGTCAGTTCTATAAGGGCCGCGCCGATTGGGCGGCGATCCGCGCGGTGAAGGATGCGGTTTCGATCCCCGTCATTGCCAATGGCGATATTGTCGATGTGGCAACGGCGCGGCTGGCGTTGCAGCAATCGGGCGCGGACGGGGTGATGATCGGGCGCGGCGCACAGGGCGCACCGTGGCGCTTGGCACAGGTGGGGGCGGCTTTGTGGGGCAGGCCTGCGCCTGTGGTGCCGCAAGGGGCAGATCTGGCCGATCTGGTGATCGGGCATTATCAGGACGTGCTGTCCTTCTATGGCCGCGATCTGGGTGTGAAGGTCGCGCGCAAGCATCTGGGCTGGTTCATGGACGAGGCGGGCGCCCTGACGGGCCGCGATGCGATCCTGACCGCGCAAGACCCCGCGCAGGTTGAAATCCTGCTGGCCCGCACCTTTACAGACCAAGCGGAGGCGGCATGAGCGAACCCGACGCATCGGCCCTTTGGGCATCGCTGCCGCTGCCAGCCCTGCTGGTCGGTCCCGACAACCGCATTTCCGAGGTGAACCCTGCGGCGGAAACCTTTTTGAATCTGTCCTCGCGCAGCCTTGTCGGGCATCCGGTGCTGGATCGTCTGTCCATTGATGCGCCGATGGATGATGCCTTTGCCCGCGCCCGCGCCAATCGCGCGCCGCTGTTCATTGCCGAAGCCGATGTGACCACGGGCGAGCGTGCGCCGGTGCAATGCGCGCTTCAGGTCGCCCCTTTGCAGGATGCCGAGGGCGTGCTGATCCTGCTGATCTCGCCGCGCGAGATTGCGGATCGGCTGGGGCGGTCTTTGTCGATTTCGGCGGCGGCCAAATCGGCCATCGGCATGGCGGAAATGCTGGCGCATGAAATCAAGAACCCGCTGGCGGGGATTTCAGGGGCCGCGCAATTGCTGGCGATGGGGCTTTCGCCCGAGGATCGGGAATTGACCGATCTGATCGTCGAGGAAACCCGCCGTGTGGTCAAACTGCTGGAACAGGTCGAACAGTTCGGCAACCTGCGCCCACCCGCCCGCCGCGCGGTGAATATCCATGATGCGCTGGACCGCGCGCGGCGTTCGGCTTTGGTCGGGTTTGGCGCGCAGATGACCATCATCGAGGATTACGATCCGTCCTTGCCCGCCACCTATGTTGACCCTGACCAGTTGATGCAGGTGTTCCTGAACCTGTTGAAGAACGCCTCGGAAGCTGCTGGTTCCAAAGGCGGAACCATCCGGTTGCGGACCTTTTATGATCGTGCGTTGCGGCGGCGGCGCAAGGATGGCACCGGTGCTGCCCTGCCGCTTCAGATCGAGATTTCCGACGACGGCCCCGGCATCCCCGCCGACATTGCCGCCGATATATTCGAGCCTTTCGTATCAGGGCGCGAGAACGGCACCGGGCTGGGCTTGGCCTTGGTGTCCAAAATCATATCCGACCACGAGGGCTGGATTTCCGTCGACAGCTCCCCCGGTCGCACCGTGTTCCGCCTGTCGCTGCCGATGGCCCCGCGTGAGATTACAGAGGAGACTCGCTGATGGATGGCACAGTTCTTGTAGCCGATGACGACCGCACGATCCGCACGGTCCTGACCCAGGCGCTGACGCGGGCGGGGTGCAAGGTGCATGCCACCTCCAGTCTGATGACGCTGATGCGCTGGGTCGAAGAGGGCAAAGGTGATCTGGTGATTTCCGATGTCATCATGCCGGACGGCAACGGGCTGGAAGCGCTGCCGCAAATCGCCAAACTGCGCCCCGGCCTGCCGGTGATCGTGATTTCGGCGCAAAACACCATCATGACCGCGATTCAGGCCGCCGAGGCCGAGGCCTTTGACTATCTGCCGAAACCCTTCGATCTGCCTGATCTGATGAAGCGATCAGCCAAGGCGCTTGACGTGAAACGGCGGGCAAAGCCGGCGGTGGCGGTGACCCCGCGCGAAGAGGGCGACGATCTGCCCTTGGTGGGGCGCACGCCTGCGATGCAGACGCTCTACCGGCTGGTGGCGCGGGTGATGAATGCGGATCTGCCGGTGCTGATCACCGGCGAATCCGGCACGGGCAAATCCCTGATCGCACGGGCGATTCACGATTTCTCGGACCGGCGGTCACAGCCTTTTGTGGTGGCGCAGGCGGGCGATCTGGGCGGCGTGGACGGCATCTCGGCACTGCTGGCCAAATCGCGCGGCGGATCGCTTGTGCTGGACGAGGTTTCGGATTTCGACGAGGACGCGCAGGCCCGTCTGGTGCGGATGCTGGATGTGATGGGCGCGCATGCCCCCCGCATCATGGCCAACTCGCAAGCCGATCTGACGCAAGCGATGGAGGCGGGGCGGTTCCGCAAGGATCTGTATTACCGGTTGGGGGGGGTCACCTTGGCCGTGCCGCCCTTGCGTGAACGGGTCGAGGATATTCCGCTTTTGGCCGAGCATTTCCTTTCCCGCGGGGCGCGCGATCTGGGGGTTGAACGCAGGCTTTCGGCGGACGCGCTTGCGCTGATCCGCGCGCATCCCTGGCCCGGCAACGTGCGGCAGTTGGAAAATACCCTGCGACGCTTGCTTGTCACCTCGTCCGAGCCGGAAATCAGCAAGGCCGAGGTGGAAATGGCCTTGGGCGGCGCGCAGGCCATGCCTCTGCCGCGCAGCGGCGCGGTGGATGGCGAGAAGCTTTCCGCCTCGGTCGCGCGGCATCTGAAGCGCTATTTCGACCTGCATGGCGGGCAATTGCCGCCCGCGGGTGTCTATGACCGCATCCTGCGCGAGATGGAGATTCCGCTGATCGAGATCGCCTTGGATGCGACGGGGGGCAATCAGGCCAAATGTGCGGATCTGCTTGGGATCAACCGCAATACTTTGCGTAAGAAGATCACCGACCTCGATATTCAGGTGACACGTCGCCGCAAACTGATGTAAAACCGCAACATCAAGCGTGTCATGGATGTCGCGGCATTCCTCTGGCACAAGATGTTGCAGGCCAGCGCCTGCGTAACAGTGGGATAAGGGTATCGTGCAAGGCGCCTATCGCAGCAGCACTTGGCTGCGCTTCAACAAACTGAGGCGCAAAAAGCGGGTGCAGACGGGCATGACCTTTGCCTTGGTGTTCCTTGGGCCTTTGCTGGCCGTGGCCACGTTTCTGGCCTTGGGATTTCTGAACCAAAGCGCCAATAGCCCGTTCTTGCGGGTGATCTTGCTGGCGGACTTCGTCTATGTGCTGGTGGTGGCGGCGCTTGTGATGGCGCGGGTGGTGCGGATGATCTCCGACCGGCGCAGCCAGTCGGCGGGCTCGCGGTTGCACCTGCGGCTGACCATGGTTTTCGCGGTTGTGGCGCTGATTCCCACCGTTCTGGTCGCGGTTTTCGCGGTGCTGACCCTGAACGTCGGGCTTGAGGGCTGGTTTTCCGAGCGGGTCCGCAATGTGGTCGGATCATCGCTTTCTGCCGCGCAGGCCTATGAGGAAGAACACCGTGGCGCGCTGTCGGCCGATGCCAATTCTTTTGCCGCCTATCTGAATGTGGCCAAGCAATCGACCTTTTTCTTTGATGACAATCAGGTCCGCCCGATTCTGACGCAAGGCCAGAAGGCCGTGCAGCGCGGCTTGAAAGAGGCGTTTCTTGTCGATGGTGCGGGCAATCTGAAGACACGCGGTGAGCGGTCTTACCTGTTCGATTTCGAAGCGCCCGCCGCCACGGATATCGCCCAAGCCAAGGCAGGCGAGACTGTGGTGATCGAGGATTGGGCCAACAACGAATTCCGTGCGCTGGTGCATCTGGACGCTTTTGCCGACCGCTATCTCTATATCTCGCGGCAGGTTGATGGGAATATTCTGTCCCTGCTGGATGAAACCAAAGAGACGGTCGCGCTGTATCAGCAACTTGAGTCTGAACGTGGCAAGCTGTTGTTCAACTTCGGACTTTTGTATCTTGGCTTTGCACTGATCCTGATTCTGGCTGCGATCTGGCTGGGGCTTTGGTTTGCCGAACGCCTGAGCCGTCCGGTCGGGCGGCTTGCGGGGGCCGCGCTGCGGGTGGGCGATGGCGATCTGGATGTGCAGGTGCCGGAAGAAGACACCGATGACGAGATTTCCATGCTGGGCCGCCTGTTCAACCAGATGACGCGGCAGTTGAAAGGCCAGCGCGCGGCGCTTCTGGACAGCAACCGCCAGACCGAGGAACGCCGCCGCCTGTTCGATTCCGTGCTGTCCAATGTGACGGCGGGGGTGATCGGACTGGACGCCGAAGGCCGGATCGAATTTGCCAACCGCGCGGCGGAACGTCTGCTGGATTTTTCCGAAGGCGGTGCGGCGCTTGCGGTGGCGGTGCCGGAATTCGCGGCGCTGTTTGACCGGCTGGTCGAGGGCGGCGGATCGGCGGTGCAGGAAGAAATCCGGCTGACCCGCAAGGGCAAGCTGGAAAGCCTGCTGGTGCGGATGAGCGTGCGGCGCGCGGGCGATGACAACCTTGAAGGCTATGTCATTGCGTTTGATGATGTCACCGATCTGGTGTCTGCGCAAAGGATGGCGGCTTGGGGCGATGTAGCGCGACGGATCGCGCATGAAATCAAGAACCCGCTGACCCCGATCCAGCTTTCGGCGGAACGGATCAAGCGCAAGTTCGGCCCGCAGGTGCAAGACCGTGATGACCTTGATCAGTATACTGATGTAATTGTGCGCCAAACCAATGACTTGCGCCGCATTGTTGATGAGTTTTCCAAGTTCGCCCGCATGCCCGAACCAGATCGGCGCGACACCGATCTGACGGCCTTGGTCAAGGCGGCGGTGATGCTGCAGGAAAACGGCCAGCCCGATGTGCGCTTTCTGCGGTCCTTGTCCGAGGTGCCAATTCAGCTTGAAATCGACGGCACCATGATCGGGCAGGCGTTAACAAATCTGATTAAGAACGCCGGTGAAGCTATTGAAACTAAAATCGAAAGTGGCGTTCCTGAAGGATACAAGGGTGAAATCCGCGTGGACCTTTTGACCGAAGGCACCGAGGCTGTGATCCGCATTGCCGACAATGGCACGGGCCTGCCGCCGGATCGGGCGCGACTGTTTGAACCCTATGTGACGACGCGCGAAAAAGGCACCGGATTGGGCCTGCCCATCGTCAAGAAGATCATTGAAGAGCATGGCGGGACGCTGATCCTGACGGACGCGCCCGTGTTTGAAGGTAACACCCATGCCGGGGCGATGGCGGAAATCCGTTTGCCCTTGGCCCCGCGCAAGCGGACGGGACGTAACGGGGCCGCGTTGGCCCAGGGGGGCGCATGAGCAATATTCTGATCGTCGATGACGAAAAAGACATTCGCGAACTGATCGGGGATATTCTGAAGGACGAAGGCTATACCATTCGTCTTGCAGCAAATTCTGACGATTGCATGGCCGAGATCGACGCCGAACCGCCCAGCCTGATGATCCTTGATATCTGGCTGAAAGACAGCCGGATGGACGGGATCGACATTCTGAAATCGGTGAAGCGCGACAACCCCGATATTCCGATTGTCATCATCTCGGGGCATGGCAACATTGAAATCGCGGTGGCGGCGATCAAGCAAGGGGCTTACGATTTTATCGAAAAACCCTTTAATATCGATCAGTTGATGGTCGTTGTGTCGCGTGCGATGGAAACTTCGCGCCTGCGCCGTGAAAATGCCGATCTGCGACGTCGCGATGTGACCTCATCCGAGATGCTTGGATCAAGTACGTCCTTCAAGGCATTGAAATCACAACTGGAAAAGGTCACAAAGTCGAACGGGCGCGTTATGCTTGCCGGGCCTGCCGGTTCGGGCAAAGAGATGGCGGCGCGTTTCATCCATTCCAACTCCAACCGTGCGGGGGCGGCTTTTGTGTCGGTCTCCTCGGCCACGGTCGAACCCGAGCGGATGGAAGAAGTGCTGTTCGGCCGCGAAACGGGTGAGCGGGGCGTTGAGAAAGGTCTGTTGGAACAGGCGCATGGCGGCGTGGTCTATTTCGACGAAGTGGCCGATATGCCTTTGGGAACACAGTCAAAAATCCTGCGTGTGCTGACCGAGCAGCAGTTCACCCGTGTCGGTGGATCGACCAAGGTGCGGGTGGATTTGCGGGTGATCTCCTCGACCACCCGTGATTTGAGAACGGAAATCGGCGCGGGCCGGTTCCGGCAGGAACTTTATGACCGGCTTAACGTGGTGCCGATTGCGGTGCCGTCGCTGGAAGAACGCCGCGAGGATATTCCCGAACTGACCGCCCATTTCATCGAGATGTTCCACCGCACCCAAGGCCTGCCGCAGCGCAGCCTGACCCCCGAGGCCGAGGCGATGTTGCAGACAATGCAATGGCCGGGCAACGTGCGGCAGTTGCGCAATGTGATCGAGAGGGTGCTGATTTTGGGCGAACCGTCCGGCCCGATCGAGGCGCGGGAATTGCCGGGGCAGGAAGTCTCGGCCGATCCGGGCGGGCGGCTGGTGCTGGGCGGGGCGATGGCCACGCTGCCGCTGCGCGAGGCCCGCGAGGTGTTCGAACGCGAGTATCTGCTGACCCAGATCAACCGCTTTGGTGGCAATATCAGCCGCACGGCAGGCTTTGTCGGCATGGAGCGTTCGGCCCTGCACCGCAAGCTGAAGTCGCTGGGCGTGGTGGGCGGGACCAAGGGTGGTGAGCAGAACGGCGCGGATGAGGACGAAGATTCCGAGGGCGCGCCGTAAAGGGGCCAACTTGCGCCGAAAATTGGCGTTTTGGGGCTGGAATCTGCAAACCTTGCAAGACATACTTGGGATGTCCGTATAGGGAACGGACATCAGCGCGACTACAACAAGGAAAAGAACACGATGGCCGCCGATAAACAGAATTTGCAGGACGCCTTTCTGAACCATGTTCGGAAATCCAAGGTTCCCGTCACAATTTTCCTGATCAACGGGGTCAAGCTTCAGGGCGTGATCACGTGGTTTGACAATTTCTGCGTGCTGCTGCGCCGCGACGGGCAATCGCAACTGGTGTACAAGCATGCGATCTCGACGATCATGCCGGGTGGTCCGGTCAACCTATATGAAGGTGAAGACTGATCTCTGATCTGCCCGAAGACGATGAGGACGATCCGCTGTTCGAAGATGGCGGGATGGATGCCTATGAAACGGCAGAGGCGCCAACGCGCGCCTATGTGCTGCATCCCGATCTGAAATCCGCCAAAACGCGACGGATGCCCGAACACGGGCTGGCCGAGGCTGTGTCGCTGGCCCATGCCATGCCGAACATGGATGTGCTGGGGGCCGAGGTGGTGCGCCTGCCGCGCGTGCATCCGGGGATGCTGTTCGGGTCCGGCAAGGTTGAGGAGCTGAAAACCCGCTTTGCCGCACTGGAGATTGATCTGGTGCTTGTGGACGGCCCTGTGTCGCCGGTGCAGCAGCGCAATCTGGAAAAGGAATGGGGCGTCAAGCTGTTGGACCGCACCGGTCTGATCCTTGAGATTTTCGCGGATCGGGCGCGCACCCGTGAAGGCGTGTTGCAGGTGGAACTGGCGGCGCTGTCCTATCAGCGCACGCGGCTGGTGCGGGCATGGACCCACCTTGAACGCCAGCGCGGCGGCTTTGGTTTTGTCGGTGGTCCGGGGGAAACCCAGATCGAGGCCGACCGGCGCGCGATTGACGATCAGGTGATCCGGCTGAAGCGACAGTTGGACCGCGTGGTGAAAACCCGCGAGTTGCATCGCGCCTCGCGCCGCAAGGTGCCGTTCCCGCTGGTGGCGCTGGTGGGCTATACCAACGCCGGAAAATCCACGCTGTTCAACCGGATGACGGGGGCGGATGTTCTGGCCAAGGACATGCTGTTCGCCACGCTGGACCCGACGATGCGCGGGATCGTGCTGCCTTCGGGGCGCAAGATCATCGCCTCGGACACGGTGGGGTTCATTTCCGATTTGCCGACGCAACTGGTCGCGGCCTTTCGCGCCACGCTGGAAGAGGTGCTGGAGGCCGATCTGGTGCTGCATGTGCGCGACATCAGCCACCCCGAATCTGCCGAGCAGGCGGCGGATGTGGCGGATATTCTGGCCTCATTAGGCGTGCGCGCCGGTGTTCCGATGTTCGAGGTCTGGAACAAGCTGGATCTGGTGGATGCGAGCCAGCACGAGGCTTTGGCGGTGCAGGCCGCAAACCGGCAAGGCGTGTTTCCCGTCTCGGCCCTGACGGGTGAGGGGGTTGAGGCGCTGCTGGAGGCGGTGTCGGTCGCCTTTGACGAGGCAAAGTCGGAACGGCGGCTGGAGTTGTCCTTTGCGGAAGGCAAGCGGCGGGCTTGGTTGCATGGCGAGGGCGTGGTGCTGGCCGAGGTTCAGGGCGAGGATGGCTGGCAGATCGACGTGCTGTGGACAGCGCGTCAGGAAAAGCGGTTCCGCGAGTTGTAAGGCCGAAGCGGGGGGCGCGCCCCCCGCACCCCTGCGAGTATTTGGGCCAAGATGAAACGCAATTTTAGATAAGTTTTATTGGGTTTTGGCGCCATTCGGCGCGGGTCAGGCGCAGATAGACGGAGTCGCACCATTCATCGCCCCATTGCAGGGTGTTTTGCGCGCGGTGGGTTTCGGTGAAACCATGGCGGGCCAGCAGGGCGAGGGACGCGGCATTTCTTGGATCGGCTTCGGCGATCAGGTGCGGAACCTTGTGATGGTGGAACAGATGCGGGATCAGGGCAGTCAGCGCCTCGGTCCCGAAGCCCTTGCGCCAGTGGTCGGGGTGCAGCAGAAAGCCGATTTCGGGCAGCATCCATGCGCCTGCCTTGCCGATGATCTGACCGGCATGTTCGATCAGGAAATCGTCGCTTTCGGTCTTGGGCCGCGCGATCATGCGGTGGAGCCAGTCTATCGACTGGTCAAGCCGGTCATGCGGCGGGGTGGACCAATAGCGCATCGCGCGCGGATCGGACAGCAAGCCATGCACCGCCATCAGATCCGCAGCGGTGGCGCGGCGCAGGGTAAGCCGTGACGTGATGATCCTGTCGGGGATCATGGCGGCAGTCTCATTGAACAGGCGTCAGCACTGTGATGCCCACAGCCGCCGCGCGTGCCAGTTCGGGATCAAGCGACATTGGGATATATTCACCGCGCCGCCACAATTCGCCCAAGTCATCGTAGTGCCGCGACAGCGGGTGGCCCGATTGCCCCGTTGACAGGATAAACACCGATGAGTCGGGGTCCGCAAAGTCGTAGACGCCACGATAGCCGCCACCGTGGACGTTCAGATAGGGGTTGGCCCCCGTGCCTTTGGTGCGCCCGCGCATCAGAGTGGTATCGCCGCCGCTGGTGGATTGGCGGATATTGACGAAATAGCGCAGCACCGGCACATCGCCCAGAACGGGATGGTCATGCGTGGCCTGATGCAGATCGCCCCAGCGCCAGCTTTCCAGATCCGGCCCGTTGGTTTCGGTCAGGTGCAGCAGCGCCTCGTCCAGTGCGATGCGGGCGATGTCGGCGCAGCTTTCCACCGCCGCCGATTGGATCACATCGCACCAGACCGCTGCGCCATCGGTATTGCGATAGACGCGTTCGATAAAGTCGGGCTGCGGATGGGTGAATTTCTCGGCCATCGGGCCAAGTTCGTCTTGCGTCAACCGGTTTTGCAGCGCGCGCAGCCAAGCCTCGGCGATCAGGGGTTCGGGCAGATGTTCGTTCATCTCGCCGTTCCATTCGGCCAGCAGGGTCAGGGCGCGTTGGCGCAGGCGTTCGGGGGAGCCTTCGGGGGCAGCCTCGCCGGTAAACCACAGATCGGCGCCAATCAGTGGCAGCAAGAGCCGCGCGGTGGGAGAGACAGTATCAAGCTGTGCCTCGATAAAGCTGTCGCGGGTATGGACCTCACGCGTTTTCATCAGGGCAAGCCAGCGCTGGATACGTTGCGTGTCGCCCCAGTCATAGCTGACATGGTTGGGGAAGGGGCGGTCAACGGTCTTGTTGTTGGTATTGCCAAGAAGGCCCGATGTCGGGTTCAGAAGTTGCGGGTTGTCTTCATAGGGCAGGGTGCCGGTCCAGCGGTTTGCGCCCTCCCATCCGGGGGCGGGCATCCGGCCCTTGGTGCGGTGTGACGGGTCGCGCGCAGGCATCACGCCGATCATCTGCAAGGCGATGCTGTCGGCATCGGCCAGCGTCAGGTTTTGCGAGGGGGCGATGAACAGACGCCCCGCTTCGATCGCCTCGGCCACTGAGGCCGATCGCATCAGCCGCAAAGCCGCCGTCATCGAGGTATCGGCCCCCGACAGCGCGGTCCATTCCAGTGCCGCGACATGGCCTGCGGGGGTGACAGCGCCCAGATCATAATGCGTGCCGGGCAGGATCGGGCCGCTTTCGGACCAGCGCTGCGTGATGGTGATGGGGTCTTCGCCCTTGACGTTGATGATGGTGCGGCGGGTTTCAAACGGTTTTGGCCCCGTGGGCGTCACATATTCTTCGGGATTCTCGGGGTTTACCCGTTCGATCACCACATCCTGATCGTCCAGATAGCTGGAGGTCAGACCCCAGCCCAGCCTGTCGGACCGACCCACCAGAACCAGCGGCATGCCGGGAATGGTGCCGCCGATCACGCCGCCGGTGGGAAGCTCCAGCCGTGCCAGATACCACAGCGCCGGTGCGGTAAAACCAAGATGGGGGTCGTTGGCCAGCAAAGCCCCCCCAGCGGCAGAACGGGCAGGCAGGGCTGCCCAGACATTGGAAGCCCCTGCAAAGTCGCGGGAATGGAAGGGCGACAGCGGCGTATCCAGATAGGCCTGATCCGATCCGCCCGACCCTGTTTTTGGCGCGGACATCGGCGCGGGCATCAGGCTTGCGTAATCGGGAAGGGCGATCACGGCCTGACCTGCGTCATCGGGCAGGATATCGGCCAGACGATTGGCACCAAGGATCAGCGACAGTTGCGCGCGCAGCACCTCGGATTCAAGTTGGGAGGACAGTTGCAGCGCCATCAGTTTCAGGATCGCGATGCTGTCGGCGGGGGACCATGCCGCGATCTCGTTGGAAAACAGGAAGAATTCCGGCGCACCACGGCCACGCGCGCCCAGATTGACCTGATTGATCCAGGCATTCACGCCCGCCGCATAGGATTCAAGCGCCAGTTTCGTCGGCGCGTCCTGCACCGCGACCGACGATTGCGCCAGCGTGTAAAGATCAAGACGGCGCAGCAATTCGTCGATCTTCACGGTGCGGGTGCCGAAAATTTCGGACAGCTTGCCTTGGGCCGTGCGGCGCAGCATGGTCATCTGCCACAGCCGGTCCTGGGCATGGGCAAAGCCCAGCGCGTAGAACACATCGGTTTCGGTGGCACCAAAGATATGCGGCACATCGGCATTGTTGCGGACAATCTCGACCGGTGCGGAGACGCCGGCGACGCTGAAATCTTCGTCATAATCGGGCAGAGACCGCGACAGCACGTAATACAGCAGCCCCCCCGCCAGTAAGGACAGCACGATCAGGCCGGTGAAAATCCGCAGAAGCCACTGAAAGACAGTCAGCATGAGGGCGCGTCCTTGACGACAGATAATTGAGGTGTTCCTAGTCCATAGCAGACCGAGGGGCAATGGAGTGAGGGCAGCACATGGCAAAGGTGGCGTTTCTGGGCTTGGGCGTGATGGGCTATCCGATGGCGGGTCATCTGGCCGCCAAGGGGCATCAGGTGACGGTTTACAACCGCAATCCGGCCAAAGCGGCGGCTTGGGTGGCACAGCATGGCGGGGCGCAGGCCGCGACCCCGCGCGAGGCCGCGCAGGGTGCCGAATTCGTGATGGCTTGCGTGGGTAATGATGACGATTTGCGCAGCGTTTGTCTGGGGGCGGACGGTGCTTTTGCCGGCATGGCCGAGGGGGCGGTTCTGGTCGATCACACCACGGTATCGGCGGCGGTAACGCGCGAGCTGTCGGGGGTGGCTGCGGCGCAGGGCAAGGGCTTTGTCGATGCGCCGGTTTCGGGCGGGCAGGCGGGCGCGCAAAACGGCATCCTGTCGATCATGTGCGGCGGCACGCAAGCCGACTATGACGCAGCCGAGCCGGTGATGGCCGCATATGCCCGCATCTGCCGCCGTTTGGGTGGCAGCGGCGCGGGGCAACTGGCCAAGATGATGAACCAGATCTGCATCGCAGGGCTGATGCAGGGCCTGTCCGAGGCACTGGCCTTTGGTGAAAAGGCGGGGCTGGATGGCGAGGCGGTGGTTGAAGTCATCGCGCAGGGCGCTGCCGGAAGCTGGCAGATGGTCAACCGCCACAAGACCATGCTGGCCGATACGTTCGATTTCGGCTTTGCCGTGGACTGGATGCGGAAGGATCTGGGAATTTGCCTTGATACCGCCGATCTGATCGGCGCAAAGCTGCCTGTGACTGCTTTGATCGATCAGTTCTACAAGGACGTGCAACTGATGGGCGGCGGGCGCAATGACACCTCAAGCCTGATCCGCCGCTTGCGCTAGGGCCTGATCCGCCGCTTGCGCTAGGGCCTGATCCGCCGCCTGCGTCAAGATGAAGGGCCGGTCCGCAGGGACTGGCCCTTTCCGTCAGATATTGCCCGGCCCAAGCACTTGCTGGTTCAGCCGTGCCAGCGCCCTTTCGGCCCGCGCGATCTCGTCCCGCCCGTAGGACTGGAAATCCAGCCAGCCGTTCGGAAAGAAGGTGCTGCCAAGACGCTGGTTGTGAAGCACATTGATGCGGTCCAGAATCCGCCCGCCCGGCCGGTCATAGGCAACATAGGTTATGGTATTGCTGGATGCGCCAAAGCCCGAGGTGCTTCGCATCGGTGCGGTGACGCCATAGCGCGGATCGCTGGTGGACAGAGACACGCCGCCCAGCCGCCTTGTCGTGGTGCCATCGCGCGCGCCGCGCTGCCAGTCGGTGTGTTCCTCGATATAATCGCTGTCCATCACCAGAACCATCAGGAAGGCCAGTTCCATCGTATCGGCGGCCACCTGCCGGTTGCCGATCACATCGGAACGCGGCGCATCGGCAAAGAACGGGGCCGCGCGCATCTGGCGGGCAACGGTGTCTTTCTCGGCCTCGGTCATGCTGCGGTTGTCGCGGATATCCGCGGCAACGGCATGGGCTGCGGTCTTGGTGCGAAGCACATAGGCTGTCATGTCGTTCTGCATGACCTGCGGATCGCGGATTGCAGCCGAGGCAGGCGCGCGGGTGACCAGCGCCTGCACCTGATCCTTGGCGGCTGTACCGATCTTGCTGCCCAGCGTATCCCAGATCTGCGACACGATAAACGTCCCCGGCACCGAGGCCGAAATCCGCGCCATCGCGTTGAAGGTGCGCTCCATATTGCGGTTGCACACCGCTGACAGCGCCTGATCGACGGCGACCGAGCCGACCGTCGCCGCCTTGCCGAACATCGCGCCCAAGCCTGCGCCGAAACCGATGGTGGCGGCTGTCATGAACAGCTCCATCTTCATCTTGTCCCAATCGGCCTGCGATTGCAGCGTTGCCTTGAATTGGGTGTTGGCGGTGGCATAGGCCGAACCGTAGGGCAAAACCCAGTTCAGATTATAAAGATCCTGAACATTCTGAAGGTCGGCGATATAGTTTTCAATCTGTCCCATGAACAGCTCCCAAAGGCGCAAGAAAAAACATCAGCGGTGCAAAATATGCGCTGATGCTAAGCCTTGGGGGGTATCATGGTCAACCGATCTGCGGGGGCAGGTCTGGAATTCCTGCCCCTGTCGCCAGATCAGGGAATGATGCGGCTGTATTTCACGCCCGACAGGGTGGCCCCGGCGATCAGCCCTTGCTGGCCAAAGACCAAGCCGATGACGGGATCAAGCTCGGTGGTTTCCTTGCCGATGCTGCCGCCCTCTTGCGGGGTGGCATAGCGCACATCCGCCCCCGCCGCCCAGCCGTTGCCGCGCCGGAACGAGGCCAGCGCGCCATCGGTCATGAAGAACAGCGCATGGGCATATTGCTGCGCGCCGATCTGCAAGCCGAAGGTGGCGCGGGTGGCTGAATAGTAATCCACCGTCACCCCGTTGATCCGCAAGGCCCCCCGGCCATAGCCGCCGCCAATGCCAAAGCCCACTTCGGTGACCAGCGGCATGAACAGCACGCCCAGCGACTTGGCGGCCAGATCGCGCGTGCCGGGATAGCGCCCGAACAGATAATCGCGCGTTGCATCCACGCGCGCATCAATCTGCGCCGCGCCGTTCGAGCCGACGCCATTGCCGGTCATCGCCCCGTCGCAAGCCGACAAAAGCAGTGCTGCCCCTGTCGTGCCAAGAAAGGTCCGTCTGGAAAATTTCACCATTTCTTTGCCCCCATGCCTCACCCAAAGCTCATTTGGCTTTGGTTATGGGCAGCTTAGCGGGTTTGCGCGGGGCTGTCATCCGTCTCGAACAAGATGGGCAAAGCCCCGCCATCCTAGTGCAGATCGCGCAGCAGACGGGCGGCGGCGGGCGCGAAATAGGTCAGCACCCCGTCACAACCCGCGCGTTTGAAGGCCAGCAGGCTTTCCATCATCGCGGCTTCGCCATTGATCCAGCCACGATCGGCCGCGCCCTTGATCATCGCGTATTCGCCTGACACCTGATAGGCAAAGGTCGGCGCGCCGAAGGTGTCCTTCACGCGGCGGCAGATATCCAGATAGGGCATTCCCGGCTTGACCATCACCATATCGGCCCCCTCGCGCAGGTCGCGCTCGACCAGCCGCAGGGCCTCATCCGAGTTGGCGGGGTTCATCTGGTAGGTTTTCTTGTCGCCCTTCAGCGCGCCCGAAGCCCCCACCGCATCGCGGAACGGGCCGTAGAATGCGCTGGCATATTTCGCGGCATAGGACAGGATTGCCACATCCTTGTGGCCCGCCCCTTCAAGCCCCGCACGGATCGCGCCGATCCGGCCATCCATCATATCCGACGGCCCGATGATGTCGGCCCCCGCATCGGCCTGTACCAAGGCCATCCGCACCAGTGCCTGAACGGTTTCGTCGTTCAGGATGATGCCATCGCGCACCAGCCCGTCATGGCCCAGGGAATTATAGGGGTCCAGCGCCACATCGGTCATGATGGCCACCTCTGGCACCGCCGCCTTGATCGCACGAATGGCGCGGTTGGTCAGGTTTTCGGGATTCCACGCCTCTTCGCAGGTCTCGGTTCGTAGCGCAGGATCGGTGTAGGGAAACAGGCAAATTGCCGGAATCCCCAGATCGGCTGCGGTTTCAGCGGCAGCCACCACCTGATCGATCGACAGCCGTTCCACCCCCGGCATCGAGGCAATCGGCTCGCGCATGTTTTCCCCGTCGCGCAGGAACAGCGGCCAGATCAGATCGCCCGTGGTGACGCTGTTTTCCTGCACCAAGGCACGGATGGCCGCGCTGCGGCGGGTGCGGCGAAAGCGCGTGGTCGGGGTAGGGGCTGAGATCGGACGCATGAGACGCTTTCCTTCGGGCGTAGCGGGGGTTCTGGGGCTTGCCATGTGCGCTTCTGCCTGACATGGAAAGGCGCGCGTCTCAAGTAGACAATCGGCCGCGCAGGCAAAACCGGGGGATGTTCGGTGCAGTGGTATGATGTGATCTTTGATCTGATCGACATGCGGTCCTTTTCAAACCTTTGGTATTGGATTGTGCTGGCGGTGATGTGGTCTTCGGTCAGCCATTGGGTTCTGGGCGTGCCGTTCGACATGATCTCGCGCGCGCGCCGTTATGGCGGGCAGGCGCAGGCCGATCTGGAAGCACTGGTTCGCATCACCACCGGCCGGCTGTTGCATATCACGCGTACCGCCGGTTCGATGTTGATTGCCGTGGCGGCCTTTATGGTCACGATGCTGCTGGTGCTAGGGTTCTATTACGACGTGGAATTTGCCCAAGCCGTGCTGTTCCTTCTTGTGCCGATGATCCTTGTCACCAGCCTTTCTTTGCGTGCGGCGCTCAGGATCGAGACTGGCCAGTTCGAAGGCCAAGCGCTTGACCGGCTGTTGGCGCGCCACCGTATCACCACGCAACTGATTGGCATGGTGTCGATTTTCGTGACCTCGCTGTTCGGCATGTGGCAGAACATGCATATCGGTATTCTGGGATAAACCATGGCACGGGCAGAGCGGATCGTTCTGGGCGGGGCGCCCGAAGGCTATGACGCGCGGCTTCTGGCCAAGGAACTGGCGCGCGGCGCGCCGGTGATCCATATCGCCCGCGATGACAAGCGGATGGAGGCGATGCGCGCCGCGCTGGCGGTGATGGCGCCAACGGTGGTGGTGCTGGAACTGCCTGCTTGGGATTGTTTGCCTTACGACCGCGTGTCCCCCAACCCCGAAATTCTGGCGCGGCGGATGTCGACGCTGGCGGTGCTGGCTTCGGGTCTGCCCGGCCCCTTCGTGCTGCTGACCACGCTGAACGCCGCGACCCAACGCCTGCCTGCGCGCGAGGTGATGCGGACGGCCTCTTTCGCCGCGCGTGTGGGAGACAGGGTGGACGAGGCGCATCTGAAGGGTTTTCTGGCCCGCATGGGCTTTTCGCCGGTCTCGACCGTGGCCGAACCGGGCGATTTCGCCATCCGTGGCGGCATCGTCGATATTTTCCCGCCCGGTGAGGGCGGCCCCGTGCGGCTTGATTTCTTTGGCGATGTGCTGGACGGCGCGCGGCGATTTGATCCGGTGACGCAGCGCACCACCGAAAAGCTGAAGGCGGTGGAATTCGCACCGATGTCCGAGGTTATTCTGGACGATGCCGCGATCACGCGCTTTCGCCAAAGCTATCGGATCGAGTTTGGCACCGCAGGGTCCGACGATCCGCTGTATGAGGCGGTTTCGGCGGGGCGCAAGCATCAGGGGATGGAGCACTGGCTGCCCTTCTTCCACGCCCGTCTGGAAACCCTGTTCGACTATCTGCCTGACGCCTCGGTCATGCTGGACGACCAGATCACGCCCGCGCGCCAGTCGCGCTGGGAGGGGATCGAGGACCAGTACGACGCACGACGCGAGGCTTTGACGGCCAAGGGGCGGCTTGATTCCGTCTATAAACCCTGCGCGCCTGCGCTTTTGTATCTGGATGATGCGGGGTTCGAGGCGGCTGTGGCAGATCACCGCGTGGTGCAACTGTCGCCCTTGCCGCAATCGCCCGGTCCGGGAATTCTGGACGCGCAGGGCCGCTTCGGGCGGTCTTTCGCGCCGGAGCGACAGCAGGAAAACATAAGCCTTTTCAGCGCTCTGGATGATCATATTAAAGCATTGCGCAAAGATCATCAGGTGGTGATTGCGTCGTGGTCCGAAGGCGCGCGGGAACGTCTGCGCGGGCTTCTGGAAGATCAAGGGCTAAAATCTGTCAAAGAGATCAAGGATTTCCGCGATGTCCCTGAGGAAAAGGGTGAAGTCTTTCTGCTGATCTGGGCGCTGGAGGCGGGCTTTACCGCCCCCGGTCTGGCGGTGATTTCCGAACAGGATGTGCTGGGCGACCGTCTGGTCTCCAAACCGCGCAAAAAGCGCAAGGCTGACAACTTCCTGCGCGAGGTGGATACGCTGTCGGTCGGCGATCTGGTGGTGCATGTCGAACATGGCGTGGGCCGCTATCTGGGGCTGGAAACCATTACGGCATTGGGCGCGCCGCATGCCTGCGTCGCCTTGGAATATGCTGAAAACGCTAAACTTTATCTGCCTGTCGAGAACATCGAACTGCTGTCGCGCTATGGCCACGAGGAAGGCTTGCTTGACCGTCTGGGCGGTGGCGCGTGGCAGGCCAAGAAGGCCAAGCTCAAGGAACGTATCCGCGAGATTGCCGACAAGCTGATGCGCATTGCCGCCGAACGCGCCCTGCGCCCTGCGCCCATTCTGGAAGCGCCGCATAGCATCTGGGAGGCCTTTGCCGCCCGCTTCCCCTATACCGAAACCGATGACCAGTTGGCCGCGATTGCCGATGTGGTGGCCGATCTGGAAAAGGGCAGTCCGATGGACCGCCTTGTCGTGGGCGATGTGGGGTTTGGCAAAACCGAAGTCGCCATGCGCGCGGCCTTTGTGGCGGCGATGTCGGGGATGCAGGTGGCGGTGATCTGCCCCACAACCCTGCTGGCCCGCCAGCATTTCCGCAGCTTTGCCGAGCGGTTTCGCGGTTTTCCCATTAATGTGCGGCCCCTTAGCCGGTTTGTTTCAACCAAGGACGCCAATGCCACCCGCGCGGGAATGTCAGATGGCACGATGGATATTGTCGTTGGCACCCATGCGCTGCTGGCCAAGGGCATCAAGTTCAAGAACCTTGGTTTGATGGTCATCGACGAGGAACAGCACTTTGGCGTGGGCCACAAGGAACGGTTGAAAGAGATGCGCTCCGAGGTGCATGTGCTGACGCTGACCGCGACGCCGATCCCGCGCACGCTGCAACTGTCGCTGACCGGCGTGCGGGATCTGTCGATCATTGCCACGCCGCCGGTGGACCGTCTGGCGATCCGCACCTATGTGTCCGAGTTCGACACCATCACCATCCGCGAGGCGCTGCTGCGCGAACATTTCCGCGGCGGGCAGTCGTTCTATGTCGTGCCGCGCATCGCGGATTTGCCGGATATCGAGGATTTCCTGCGCACCCATGTGCCGGAAGTGACCTTTGTCGTGGCGCATGGCCAGCTTGCGGCGGGCGATCTAGATGACCGGATGAACCAGTTCTACGACGGCAAGTATGACGTGCTGCTGGCGACGACCATTGTGGAATCGGGTCTGGATATTCCTACCGCGAACACGATGATCATCCACCGCGCCGATATGTTCGGCCTGTCGCAGCTTTACCAGATCAGGGGCCGCGTGGGCCGCGCCAAGACGCGGGCCTATTGCTATCTTACCACCAAACCGCGCAGCCCGCTGACGCCACAGGCGACGAAGCGGCTGCGGCTGTTGGGGTCTTTGGACTCTCTGGGCGCGGGGTTCAACCTTGCCAGCCATGACCTTGATCTGCGCGGGGCGGGGAACCTTTTGGGCGAAGAGCAGTCGGGCCATATCAAGGAAGTCGGCTACGAGCTGTATCAGGCGATGCTGGAAGAGACGATTGCCAAGATCAAATCCGGGGAATTGCAGGGCCTGTCTTCGGTCGATGACCAGTGGTCGCCGCAGATCAATCTGGGCGTGCCGGTGATGATCCCCGAAAGCTATATCCCCGATCTGGATATCCGGCTGGGCCTGTATCGGCGGCTGTCGTCGCTGGCGACCAAGGTGGAACTTGAGGGTTTCGCGGCCGAATTGATCGACCGTTTCGGCCCGATTCCGAAAGAGGTCAACACGCTGATGCTGATCGTTCGGATCAAGTCGATGTGCAAACGGGCGGGGATTTCGCGGATTGATGCGGGCGTGAAGGGGGCCACGGTGCAGTTCCACAACGACAAATTCGCCAATCCGGCGGGGCTGGTGGAGTTCATCAAGGCGCAGGGGCCGGCCGCGAAAGTGGCAGGCAACAAGATCGTGCTGATGGGCGAGATGAAAACCGAAGCCGAGCGGATCAAGGGCGCGTTTGCCATTGCCCGCGATCTGGCCGAGAAGGTGGTTAAGCCGAAGGCGGGTTAAGGTCGGGAGTCGGGGTGAACCCCGACCTACGGGCTTTGGGCAAATCGCAAGCCTAGCGGCGGGCGGGCCCGGCAAAGCGCATCGACAGCAGCGCCATGCTGATGAACACCAGCACCCCTGCCATCAGGGGCCGCGCGGTGCCGTCAAAGGCCAGCCCAACCGGCACGGCAAGAACCACCGACACCACCGTCGCAATCGCACCGATGACGGATGAGGCGAAGCCTGCGATATGGCCCACAGGCTCCATCGCCAGCGCGTTCAGGTTGCCCATCGACAGGCCCATCATGGCGAAAAGTGCGATGCTCCACAGGATATGGGCGGGGAAGGCCAAAGGCTCGGGCATCAGACCGGCCGATGTGATGCCAAGCAGGATCAGGGTCAGCACAACCACCCCCGCATAGGTGCGGGTGACGACCTTCCGCATGCCAAGGCGGATCACGACCTTGGCGTTGATGATGCTGCCACCCATCGACACCATGGCGATCAGCGCGAACCACGACGGAAAGCTGGTGGCACGGTCAAAGCGCTGCTCGAAAATCCCCTGCATCGAGGAGAGCGTGGCGAACAGGGCCGCCAGTGTCAGGCTTTGTGCGATGATCGAGACCAGCACGACGCGCGACGAAAACACCTCTTTCGTGGCCGCCCACAGGGCTGCAACAGAAAGGGGGCGGCGGGCGGCCACGGCCAGCGTTTCGGGCTGACGCAGGCCCATCCACAGCAGGATGATGATGGAAAACACCACATAGACCAGAAAAATCGCATGCCATCCGGCGGCGTAGATCACGGCTTGGCCCATCAGGGGGGCCACGGCGGGAACAAGCGTGAACACCATCATCACGAAGCTCATCACCCGCGCCATCTCGCGGCCCGAGAACAGATCACGCACCATGGCGGTGGACACCACGCGCGGGGCGGCGGCGCCAAAGCCCTGAACGACGCGGGCGATCAGCAGGAAATCCAGCGTCTTGGCGAAGTAGCAGGCAATAGCCGCCACCACATAAAGCGCCGATCCCAGCAGGATGATGATCTTGCGGCCAAACGCGTCCGAGAGTGGTCCGGCGATCAGCGTGCCAAGGCCCATGCCGAAAACAAAGCTGGTCACCACCAGTTGCGCGCGGTTGGGCGCATCGGGCGACAGGGTGGCCGCGATTTCCGGCATCGCGGGCAGCATCGCGTCGATGGATATGGCAATCGTGGCAAACAAAGCCGCGATCAGGGCGATGAACTCGCCCTGCGACAGGGGTTTTTCTACGGTCATGGGTCAGGCGCTTTCGGCGTTCAGCTTGGCGGTCAACTCTTCAATGACCTGTTTCCAGACCTCGGGCGGTTGCGCGCCCGAGACGACGTATTGCTGGGCGATCAGGAAGGTCGGCACGGCGTTGACGCCCTTTTTGCGGGCATCCGCGTCGCGGGCGCGCAGATCATCGGCGTCGGCATCGGTGGCCAGCAGGCGGGCGGCAACGGCGCGCTCCATACCGGTTTCAGCCGCCAGATCGGCCAGAACTTCGACATCGCCAATATCGCGGCCCTCTTTCCAATAGGCGCGGAACAGGGCCGAAACCATGGCAGTTTGCCGCCCTTCAAGCCCCGCCCAATGGATCATGCGGTGCGCGTTCAGAGTGTTGGGGATGCGTTGGGGCGTGTCGGGGTTCACGTCCAGTCCGGCGGTGCGGGCGGCTTCTGCCAGACGGGCGTGGATGGCGTCAAGCTTGGCCTCGCCACCGAAGCGGGCGGCCAGATAGTCGCGCTTGTTCACGCCTTCGGCGGGCATGTCGGGGTTAAGCTGGAACGGGTGCCATTCGATCACGAAAGGGTGGTCGGGGTGCGCCTCCAAAGCGCGGTCCAGATTGGCTTTGCCGATCAGGCACCACGGGCAGACGGGATCAGAGAAGATATCTAGGCGGATCATGGGGACTCTGTGCTGTGCAGCGCATGTTCAAGGATGGCGCGGAGGGCGCGACGATTCAGCTTGTTGTTGGCGTTTCGGGGCAGGGCGTCAAGGCGCAGAAAGGTGCGCGGTTGCTTGTATCGCGCCAAGTTCTGTGCGGCATGTGCGGCAAAGGCGGTCTGGTCGATAGGGTGGGCCGCGACATAAGCACAGGCGATTATACGGGTGCCTGCCGTCGGTTCCACCTCGGTCACGGCCACTTCCTGCACGCCCGCAAAGCGGGCAAGGGCGGCTTCCACCTCGATCGGCGAGACCCGATAGCCGCCTGCGTTCATCAGATCATCGTGACGGCCAAGATAGGTAATTGCGCCATCGGGGGCGATGGCAACCTGATCGCCGGTCAGGAACCAGTCGCCGTGAAAGCGCGCCGCCGTCTGGTCGGGGGCGTCGAGATAGCCCAGCATCAGGCCGGGGTCTGACCGGTGGATGGCCAGAATGCCCGTCGCGGCGGGTTGGCCCGCATCATCCAGCACGGCAATGCGGCGGCCCGCTTGCGGATAGCCCGTGGCCCCATGTGGAGCAGGGAGGGCGGTGCTGCCCGAGACGAAGGTGGAACATTCCGACAGCCCGAAGGCCTGATGCACCAGCGTTTGGGTGGCATCTTCCCAAGCGGCACGGGTGGCATCGGGCAGCGCTTCGCCCGCCGAAAGGGCGTGGCGCAGGGCGGGCAAAGGCGGCATCTGCGCGCGCAGCATCTGGCGGAACACGCCCGGCGCTGCGGCAAAGATCGTGGCGCGGTGGCGGGCCAGCAGGGCAGGCAGATCGGCGGGTTTTGTCGCGGCATCGGGGATCAGCGCGGTCGCCCCCGCAACCCAAGGGTCCAAAAGGCCACAACCCAGCGTATAGGTCCAGTTGAACGCGCCTGCATGCAGAAGGCGGTCGCTGTCGCGTAGCCCCTGCCAGCCCGCGCGCATCATCCCCCGCGCCCAGATCGCGCGATGGGCATGGGCCACTGGCAAGGGCCGCCCCGAGGTGCCAGAGGTGAACACCACATAGGCCAAGCGGTTTGGATCGCCCATGTCATAGCCACAGGGCGGCAGGCTGGCCATTGCCAGAATATCGCCGTCTGTCAAAAGCGGTGCGGGATGGTCGGGCAGGGCCACCCCGGCCTGACCCACGATCAGCGCGGGCGCGATTGCAGCGGCCATCGGGGTAATCTCGGCCTCTGTCAGCGCGGCAGAGGTTGGCACCGGCACTAGCCCCACCGCAATCGCCGCCAGATAAAGGATCGGAAACGCCGTTGTATTGCCCAACCGCATCAGCACCCGCGCGTTTTTGGGCAGGCCAAGCGCCAACAGGCCCGTCCCGCATCCCAGCACGGCGCGCCGCAGGCGGGCATAGCTCCAGATCTCGGCCCCGTCAGGATGCAGGATTTCCAGCGCGGGTTTATCGGCCAAGGTCTCGGCCCGCGCCAGCACATGCGCGGCAAGATTGAACGGGGCGGGGCAGGGCGGCCAGATTTCCATGATGGCTTTTGCTAGTCCTTGCCGCCAAAGGTTGCAAGGCGCGGTGCCTTGGCTTAAGGCAAGCCCATGTCCAGCGACCCGAAACGCATGATCAAGATCGCCCGCGAAAGCGGTGACGCCGCAGCCGCGGCGCCCTTGGACTTGGGAGAACGGGTGCGCGCGTTGCGAAAGGCCAAAGGCTGGACGCTGGAACAGGCGGCGGGGCAGGCGGGTCTGGCACGATCCACCCTGTCAAAGATCGAGAACGGGCAGATGTCGCCCACCTATGACGCACTGAAAAAGCTGGCGCTGGGGCTGGCGATCTCGGTGCCACAACTGTTCACACCCGCTGCACAGGCGCAGGTTTCAGGCCGCATCGTGGTCACCAAATCGGGTGAAGGCCAAGCCCATGCCACCGCCACCTATGAGCATGAGCTTCTGGCCGGGGCGCTGACGAAAAAGCAGATGCTGCCCTACCGCGCCACCATCCGCGCCCGCGATCTGGCCGAGTTCAACGGCTGGGTCCGGCACGAGGGCGAGGAGTTTCTGTATGTCCTGACCGGCGTGGTGCGGCTTTATACCGAATTCTATGAACCGGTCGAATTGCGCCGCGGCGACTCTGCCTATTACGATGCCTCGATGGGGCATAACGTGATCAGCCTGTCGGAAGAGGATGCGACACTGCTTTGGGTCACCTCGCTGGTTTGACCCTGCGTCATGCTGTGCTGTTGACGGCTGGCATTTGATCCATATCAGGGACATCATCGGGGTCAGGGGGCAGTTTGCCCGCAACGACCCCGAACAGGGGCAAGGGTGCGTCGGCGGTGCGTCGGGGCCGGGGGGACTGAATGCGTTTGGCGCTGCTGACCGACATCCACGCAAACCGCGAGGCGTTCGAGGCTGTTCTGGCCGATATGGCCAATCGTGCGGTGGACCGGATCATGATCTTGGGCGATCTGGTGGGATATGGTCCCGATCCGGGCTGGTGCGTCGATAAGGTGATGGAGATGGTGGCGGCAGGGGCGCAATGTGTGCGCGGGAACCATGATCGGGCCATCGGGATTGCGGATGGTGCGCTGAACCCGTCGGCGCGGCGGGTGATCGACTGGACGGTGAACCGCCTGACCGCGCCGCAAAAGCTGTTCCTGTCGGAATTGCCGATGACCATTGCCGAAGACGACATGCTGTTTGTCCATGCCAGCGCGAATGATCCGTCGGACTGGATCTATGTCACCTCTGAAAGCTCGGCCATGCCCAGCTTTCGGGTCTGCGATGCAAGGCTGATCTTTTGCGGCCATGTGCATCGGCCTGCCTTGTACAGCTGTGATCTGACGGGACGGGTGATGCATCACCCGATTGCCCCCGGCCTGCCCACGCCCTTGATCAAATCGCGGCGCTGGCTGTCGGTGATCGGCTCTGTCGGTCAGCCGCGCGATGGCTCGCACCTTGCAGCCTATGCCATTCTGGACCGTGTGACCAACGAGTTGACCTTCCGCCGTGTCGGCTATGACAGCACCACCACCGCGCGGAAATCGCGCGAGGCAGGGCTGCCCGAGGCTTTGGCGCAGCGGCTGATGAAGGGGATTTAGATGCATCAGATCAGGCCGTATCAGGGGCTGGAAATCAACGGCTTCATCTTGGGGGAAAAGCTGCATCAGGGTGGCTTTGCCACGATCTGGGATGTGACCCACGCGCTTTACCGCACGCCGATGGTCATGAAGGTGCCGACCATCCTTGATGGCTATGACGGCCCCACCATCGTCGGCTTCGAGGTCGAGCAGATGATCATGCCGCGCCTGACCGGCCCGCATGTGCCGCGCGTGATGGGCGAGGGCGATTTCTCGCAAATGGCCTATATCGTCACCGAACGTATCCCCGGCCCGTCGCTGCTGTCCCTGTTCAAGACCGCGCCGCGCCCCTTGTCCGAAGTGATCGAGGTTTCGGCCCGCATGGCCGCCGCCCTGCATGATCTGCATCGCCAGCATGTGATCCATCTTGATCTGAAGCCCGATAATTTCCTGCAACGCCCGACCGGCGAGATGGTGCTGATCGATTTCGGACTGTCGCGGCATGACAGGCTGCCCGATCTGCTGGCCGAAGAATTTACCATCCCGATGGGGACTTACCCCTATATCGCGCCGGAACAATATCTGCGCCAGCGCGGCGATCTGCGTTCGGATCTGTTCGCCTTGGGCGCGATGATCTACGAGTTGGCGACGGGCGTGATGCCCTTTGGCCAGCCCGAGAAACTGGCAGGTGTGAAGAAACGGCTTTGGCGCGATCCGAAACCGCCGCGCAGCCTGCGGCCCGAAATCCCCGAATGGCTGCAAGAGATCATCCTGCGCGCATTGGAGGTCGATCCGGCCAGACGCTATCAATCTGCGGCGCAAATGGTGTTCGACCTGCAACACCCGCTGCAAGTGCGACTGACCGACCGCGCCCACAAGATGACACAGGACAGCGCGATGGTGGTGTTCAAACGCTGGCGGGCGATGCGGAAGATCAAGGGCTTTGCCGCGCCCAAAACCACCGCCAGCCAGATCGACCGCGCCCCCATCCTCATGGCTGCGGTTGACCTCTCGCCGGATATGGAGCCGCTTGCCGCGCAATTGCTGCGATCCGTGCAGCGGATGCTGGTAATCCAGCCCGACGCGCGGGTGGCCTGCGTGAATGTCATCAAGACGGCGATTCTGGGCATTGATCAGCCGGTTGATGACGAAGGCAACAACCGCCACATCATGCGTCTTGTGGCACTGAAAGCATGGGCGGAAGGTATCGAGCTGAACGACGACCGGCTGACCTATTCCGTGCTGGAAGGATCAGACGCCGCCACTGCGATCATCGACTATGCCGAAGCCAACCGCGTCGATCACATCATGATGGGCGCGCGCGGCAGTTCCTCGACCCGCCGCTTTCTGGGATCGGTCTCGGCCAAGGTGGTGGCCGAAGCCCCCTGTTCGGTCACCGTGATCCGCCTGCGCGAGACCGGCGCCGCCTGAAACTACGGTGCGTGGAGACCACGCACCCTACACCCGTCCTGCGCGTTCCGCTCATCCCCTTTGCCCAAATATCCCCGCCGGAGGCTCTTGCCACTTCTGCAGGACGCTCCGCGGGGAGTATTTGGGCCAAGATGAAGCGCAAGGGGTAGGGTGCGTGCTTGTCACGCACCGCTGGTTGCGGCGTCAAAGCCTCCGGCGGGGATATTTGCGCGAAGAGGATGGATCGAAACCGGTCAATTCATCCAGCCCCTGACGGTGTCTGCGCCGTTTGACAGATCCTGACCGAAACCCGCAACTGTTCCGCAGGCTGACAAGGTCAGCAGGGCTACCAGCATCACTGCGCGCATCATCTACTCCTGATACCACCAGACTTCCGGCTGGAAGCCCAGCCAGTCGCCATAGATCGGCAGTTTGGCCGGAAAGTGCAAGGTCTTGGCATGGGCCATGCGCGAGATATCGGAATACCAGATCGGGATCACATAGCGCCCTGTGGTCAGCACACGGTCCAGCGCCTGGGTGGCGGCGACAAATTCGCTGCGGTCCTTGGCGGCCACCATAGTGGCAATCATCGCCTCGGCGGCGGGCGAATTCATCCCCATCCAGTTGCGCGTTCCGGGCTCGGTGACGCCGGCCGATCCCCAATACAGGGTCTGCTCGTTCCCCGGTGACAGCGACAACGATCGCACGTAATGCGTCATGTCGAAATCATAGCTGGTGGTGCGCTCTTTGTACTGTGCCGAATCCACCGTGGTGATCTTGGCCTCTATTCCCAGCCGTTTCAGCGCCTCGACATAGATCGAGGCCACCGCGATCATGTCATCCGCGCCGTTCACCAGCAGGATCTCGAACGTGAACGGCAGGCCTTCGGCATTCTTCAGCACGCCGTCCTGCACGCTCCAGCCTGCCTGTTCCAGCAGCGCGGTTGCGCTGCGGATATTGGCGCGGTTGGCTTCCGTCCCGTCCGAAGCGGGCAGGGCATAGCCCTCCATCGCGCCCGGCAGCAGGTGCTCTTTGAAAGGGGCCAGCAACTCTGCCACCCGCCCCGTCGCTGGCGTTCCGGCAGGCGCGCCAAGATCCGAGTTCGAGAAATAGGACTGGATGCGCGGCGTAACCCCGCCGTTCAGGGTCTGGTTCACCAGCTCAAAGTTGAAAGCCTCGATCAGGGCCTGCCGGACGCGCCAGTCGGCAAAGATCGGCTGGCGGGTGTTGAACACCAGCCCTTCGATCCCCGAAGGCCGTCCGTGCGGGATTTCGGATTTCATCACATCGCCCGACTGCACAGCGGGGAAATCGTAATTTGTCGCCCATTTCGCCGGATTGGTTTCGCGGTAGGTGCTGATCTCACCAGCCTTGAAGGCCTCGAACACAACGCCACCATCGCCGAAGTAATCGTAGCGCACCTCGTCGTAATTATGCATGCCGCGGTTGAAAGGCAGATCCTTGCCCCACCAGTCGGGGTTTTTCCTGAAGCTGATATAGCGCCCCGCCTCGAAACTATCGACGACATAGGGGCCGGACCCCACGGGCGGCTCCAGTGTGGTGGCGGTGAAATCCTTTCCCTCCCACTGCGCCTTTTGCAGGATCGGGCGCAGGCCAAGGATCAGCGGCAACTCACGGTCCTCGACGTTGAATGTGAACTTGACCGAGCGGTCGCCGGTCTTTTCCGCGGTGGCGATCTTGGCCCATGCGGCGGCATAGCGGGGGCTGCCATCCACCCCCAGTTTCTCGAAAGACCACAGCACATCCTCTACCGTGACCGGTGCGCCGTTCGAGAATCGCGCGCCCTCTCGCAGGGTAAATTCGACATAGCTGCGGGCATCATCGGTATCGACCGATTCGGCCAAAAGCCCGTAAAGCGAGAAGGGCTCGTCATAAGAACGACCCAGAAGTGTCTCAACTGTCAGCAAAGAAACCCCTGCGGGCGCCGAGCCTTTGACGATGAAGGGGTTAAGCGAATCGAACCCGCCGGATTCGCCGAACACAATGCGCCCGCCCTTGGGAGCATCGGGGTTGGCATAGGGCAGGGACACAAAATCGGGTGGGAGCGCAGGGTCGCCATACATAGCTATGCCATGGCGCGACTCACCTTGCGCCGTGGCGGCCCAACTTGCCACCACCGCAACAGCCCCCAAGGTCCGCAGTCCTGCGAAAAAAACCTGTCTCATTGTGGCAACAATCCCTTTACGCCTGCTTTTCTTGGTCCTGATCGTAAGGCGGCTTTCTAGGCAATTCAAACTTTTAACTTGGCCCGCCCGTGAAGGCGGCGTATAAAGACCCCACTGCTCGATAGGTTTCTTGCCTGTATGAAACCTGCCTCAATAACTTAACGCCAGCTTTGCGCTGGCGTTTTTTTTGCATTTTGCGGGGACGCATCGGCGGCAAAAGGCCCCGGACAGGCAATCGCCTTCACCCTTGGCCGCTCTTGGGCTAAAAGCATCAGGCGCAGATATAGGGATGCCTCGCTATGCAGCTTTCGGGAAAAACCGCCGTCATTACCGGATCAAACTCGGGCATCGGGCTGGGTGTGGCCGAGGAACTCGCCCGCGCCGGGGCGAATGTGGTGCTGAACAGCTTTACCGACCGCCCAGAGGATCACGCGCTGGCCGCCGATCTGGCCGCGCGCTTTGGCGTGACCGCGCGCTATATCGCGGCGGATATGTCGAACGGTGACGCCTGCCGCAGTCTGGTGGCTCAGGCCGGTGCCTGCGACATTCTGGTGAATAATGCCGGTGTCCAGCACGTCGCCCCCGTCGATGAGTTTCCGGTCGACAAATGGAACCAGATCATTGCGATCAACCTGAATTCGGCATTTCACACCTCGGCAGTCGCTCTGCCGCTGATGCGCGCCAAGGGCTGGGGGCGGATCATCAATATCGCCTCGGCCCATGGCCTGACCGCCAGCCCGTTCAAATCCGCCTATATCGCGGCCAAACATGGTGTGGTGGGGCTGTCGAAAACCGTGGCGCTGGAAACCGCAGGTCAAGGCATCACCTGCAACGCCATCTGCCCCGGCTATGTGCTGACCCCCTTGGTCGAGGCGCAGATTCCCGACCAGATGAAGGTGCATAACATGGACCGCGACACCGTGATCCGCGATGTCATGCTGCTGCGCCAACCCTCGCGCCAGTTTGCGACCACGGCACAAATCGGCGGCACGGTGGCTTACCTCTGCAGCCACTATGCCGATCAGGTCACCGGCACCACGATTTCTGTCGATGGCGGTTGGACCGCGCTGTAAAACACACGTTCCCCCGATCCCCTTTGCTTAAATATCCCCGCCGGAGGCTCTTGCCGCCGCGGCAAGGTGCCTCCGGCGGGAGTATTTAGGCCAAGATGATGCCCAAGGTGTAGGGTGCGTGCTTGTCACGCACCTTACTTGGCCGTGATCGCCTGCACGGTTTCCTTGCTGACCGGATAGACCAGACCTGCCGAGACGATCAGCTTCACCGCCTCATCCGGCTTCATGTCCAGCAAGATCACGTCGCGCGCGGGAACATAGAGCAGCACACCCGAGGTCAGCGGGGTCAGCGCCAGAAACACCGCGATCATCTCGTCGTCGGCGGGCAGTTTGGCGGCAATCTCGCCCTTGGCCTTGGTGGCGACAAAGCCCACGGCCCATGCGCCGGGGCGGGGGAATTCGACCAGACAGGTCTTGTCGAAACTTTTCTCGGATTTGGCGAAAAACGTCTCGGTGATCTGCTTCAAGCCGGAATAAAGCGAGCGCACCACCGGCATGCGGTCCACCAGCGCCTCGCCCTGATGGATCAGCGACCGCCCGATCAGACCGCGTGCGATCCAGCCGATCACCGCCGTGAAGATCAGGAACACGATCACCCCTACACCGCGCAGCGGAAAGCTCGCCTCGGGGCCGAAGTAAAAGCGGATCAGCGCCTCGGGCTGATAGGATGCCGGAATGAGTGGCAAAATCCAGCCATCCAGCCAGCCGATCACGGTCCAGATCAGGTAGATCGTCAGGCCAATCGGCAGTACAACGACCAGTCCGGTCAGGAAACTGCTCCGCAAGCTGCCAAGTATGCCCCGGCGGCGATGAGGTGTAGGATCGGTCATGGCTGCTCCTTGTGCCTTGCCATAGAGTAGGCAGCGTAGCGGGGGTTCACAAGGTGCGCTCGGCCAGCGCGCGCGCGATGGCTGCACCCAGACGGGCGTTGTTCATCACAAGGGCGATATTGCTGGTCAAGGACCGGCCATCGGTCAGCTCGAAAATCCGTTGCAGCAGGAAGGGGGTTACGGCCTTGGCGGCGATGCCTTGGGTCTGTGCTTCTGCCAAGGCGGTCTCGATCACCGGATTGATCACATCGCGGGCGATCTCGGCGTCCTGCGGGATCGGGTTGGCGACCAGTTGGCCACCCGGCAGGCCAAGCGTGGCGCGCATCTTGTGGGCGGCGGCGATTTCGGCGGCGCTGTCCATCCGCAGCGGCGCTTTCAGGCCGGAGGCGCGCGACCAGAAGGCCGGAAAATCATCCTGCCCGTAGGCGATCACCGGCACGCCGCGGGTTTCCAGCACTTCCAGCGTTTTGGGCAGATCAAGGATGGCCTTGGCCCCTGCGGCCACCACCGTCACCGCCGTTTCACCCAGTTCCGCAAGATCGGCGGAAATATCAAAGCTGGTTTCCGCGCCACGATGCACGCCGCCGATGCCGCCGGTGGCAAAGACCGCAATCCCCGCCAGTTCGGCGCAGATCATCGTGGCCGCAACCGTCGTCGCCCCCGTGCGCCCCAGCGCAAGGCAGGCGGCCAGATCGGCGCGCGACAGTTTCATCACGTCCTGCGCCTGTCCCAGGGCATCAAGCTGCGCGTCGGTCAGACCGATGTGGATGCGCCCGCCCATGACCGCGATGGTTGCAGGCACCGCCCCATGCGCGCGCACTTCGGCCTCGACCGCGCGGGCGGTTTCGACGTTTTGCGGAAAGGGCATGCCATGCGTGATGATGGTGCTTTCCAAGGCCACGATGGCGCGGCCTTCCGCGCGGGCGGCGGCGACTTCGGGCGAGAAGGTAAGGAGGGCTGTCATGTTCCGATTTCTCCAGAAACATAGGTTGCGGCGGCGCGCAGCGCGGCGGCCAAAGCGTCTTGACGCGGCGTTCCGCGCTGTTCGGCCACAATATGCGCGGCCATGAAGGTGTCTCCGGCCCCGGTGACGCGGGCAACCATGACATGCGGCGGTTGCCCTTTTATGACACCCGCCCCGCGCTTGCCATCGGCGCAGGCCCGCCCGCCATCCGTCACCAAGACACGGGCCGCGCCACGGGCCAGCAGCGCCTCGGCGGCTTCGGCGGCGGTTTCGGCATTGGTATGGGCCAGAATATTGGCCTCTTCCAGATTAACGTAAAGCGTCGCGCCCGAATGCGCCAGCAAGGGGGTCAGCCGTGCGGCCTTGCCGGGCGAGGCCGGTGCCACCCGCAGATCGGCCTGCGCGAACAGGGCCGAGCGCGCGATGTCATGCAGCAAAGCCTCGGTCAGATTGCCATCCAGCGCGATCAATCCGCGCCACGGCGCATCTGACGTGCCAAGGCGGCCATCAGACAGCGGTGCCAGCACCTTATCCCCCGCAGCCTCAAGCGAGTGGGCGTCGGCGATGGCGGCGATCAGCCCGTTTGCGCCCTCGATCGCCATATAGCGGTCGGTCGGCAGATCGTCCGAGCGATAGGCGTGATCGGTGATCAGCCCCATGCGATGGCAGGCGGCCACCAGTTCCTGCCCCTCGGCATCGCGGCCGATTGCGGTCAGCAGGGCAGGGGTCATGCCAAAACGGCGCAGGGTCATGGCGATATTCATCGCCACCCCACCCGGCAGCCGCGTGATGCGGCCCGGCACATCCGCCCCCAGCCGCATCGAGGCCGAAGACCGCCCGATGATGTCCCAAAGGACCGAGCCTACGCAGAGAATGTCGGGTGCCATAATGCCGGAAGATTGTGTCATGCGCTGTTTCCTGCCAATCCTTGCCCCGCAACGCAAGGCCGGATCGGCGCAATTTGCCCTTATCCCCTTGCAATCCGCCCAAGCTCCCGCTAAACGCGCCGCACTTCACAGGTGAGGCTTGGTCTGACGGGAGAAACCCCGAAGGTCCGCCGGTTGGAACGCAAGTTCTAAAGATGGTCTCACCAAGGCGCAAACCGGAAAAGGAATATGGACATGGCGCTTCCTGAATTTTCGATGCGTCAGCTTTTGGAAGCTGGCGTTCACTACGGTCACCAGACCGCGCGTTGGAACCCGAAGATGGGCGAATACATCTACGGCGACCGCAATGGCATTCACATTCTCGACCTGACGCAGACCGTTCCCTTGCTGGATCAGGCGCTGAAGGTTGTGCGCGATACCGTCGCCAAGGGCGGCCGTATCCTCTTCGTCGGCACCAAGCGTCAGGCCCAGAAGCCGATCGCCGAAGCTGCCGAGAAATGCGCCCAGTATTACATGAACCACCGCTGGCTTGGCGGCACCCTGACCAACTGGCAGACCGTGTCGAAGTCGATCCAGCGTCTGAAGCAGATCGACGAACTGCTGGCGCATGGCGGCGAAGGCCTGACCAAAAAAGAGCGTCTGAACATGGAACGTGATCAGGCCAAGCTTCAGGCTTCGCTGGGCGGCATCCGTGAAATGGGCGGCGTTCCTGACCTGCTGTTCATCATCGACGTGGGCAAGGAAGATCTGGCGATCCTCGAAGCACAGAAGCTGGGTATTCCGGTTGTCGGCATCGTTGACACCAACAACTCGCCCAAGGGCGTGAACTATGTGATCCCGGGCAACGACGACGCGGCCCGCGCGATTGCACTGTATTGCGATCTGGTTGCCCGTGCAGCACTTGACGGCATGACCGCCCAAATGGGCGCTGCCGGTATCGATCTGGGCGCTCTGGAAGCGGCACCGGAAGAAGAAGCTGTCGCAGAAGCCTGATAAGGCTTGTTGCACTAGGTTAACCGGCGGGACCATGTCGGTTTGCACAACTGCAAACCGACATGGTCCCGCCGGACTCATTTATCGGATTTCAGGAGACTGAACATGACCGTCACCGCAGCAATGGTGAAAGAACTGCGCGAAGCTACCGGCGCAGGTATGATGGATGCGAAAAAAGCGCTGACCGAAAACGACGGCAACATGGAAGCCGCCGTGGACTGGTTGCGGACCAAAGGTCTGGCCAAGGCCGCCAAGAAGGCCGACCGTCTGGCCGCCGAAGGGCTGATCGGCGTGGCCGTGGCCGATGGCCGTGGCGTTGCTGTCGAGATCAACTCGGAAACCGACTTTGTGGCCAAGAACGTCGATTTCCAGACGCTTGTGCGCGAAGTGACCAAGGTTGCCTTGGAAACCGGCGACTCGATCGAAGTGCTGAAGGCTTCGGATCTGAACGGCGAAACCGTTGAGACCGCGATCTCCAACGCCATCGCCCGTATCGGCGAAAACATGACCCTGCGTCGCATGCATGTTCTGGATGGCGACACCGTGGTGTCCTATGTCCACAACGCCGCCGCTGACGGCATGGGCAAGATCGGCGTGCTGGTTGCGCTGACCGGTCCGGCTGACAAGGCACAGGCCATTGGCAAGCAATTCGCCATGCACATCGCCGCCACCGCGCCGATGGCGCTGTCGGAAGCCTCGCTTGATCCGGTTGTGGTCGAGCGCGAGCTGGTCGTGCAGACCTCGAAGGCACTGGAAGAAAACGCCGCCTCGGCCAAGCCGAAGCCCGATGCCGTGATCCAGAACAACATCATTCCGGGCCGGATGAAGCGTTTCTTCTCGGAAAACACGCTGCTGGGCCAGCAATTCGTGATCAACCCCGATGTGACCGTCGAACAGGCGGCCAAGGATGCGGGCGTGGAAATCACCGGCTTTGCGCGGATCGTTGTCGGCGAAGGCATCGAGAAGAAAGAAGAAGACTTCGCGGCCGAAGTGGCCAAGATGGTTCAAGGCTGATTATTGCACCACGGTGCAGGGCAGGGGGCCAGCGGCAACGCTGGCCCTTTTGCTTTGCCTGATATGCCTAAAAGTCGGGCATAAAAAAACGGTGCGGCCCTGGGGACCGCACCGCTTGCGCCACACCACGGGGATGAGGACAGGGCGCACTTTAACGCCGGTTGGTTTCGGGCAAACCTGCAACCAACCGTCATAGAGCGATCCGGGTGGGGAACCGGGATCAGGGGCGCGAACCGTATCTGGATGAAATTGCACCCTTCGCCGGCTTGCCGGTCCGATGCCGGACCACTCACGGAAGCCGACATCGGAACGTCGATACTTTCGCCGTTTACGCAACGTCAATAAAGTCAGGGATTCCCTACCTTGTGGCGCGCTACCTTGCCGCAATCGTGGCCAGGGGCGGTGCCGCGGGCGGATCGCGCTGAAAGATCAGATTCATCAAGGCGGCCTTGGCCACGGCCTGCGCGGTGGTGTCGACACTTAGCGCCTCGCGAGCAAGGCGCAGGTGTTTTTCCACCATCGCGGGCGAGACCGCCATCAGCAGCGCCACGTCCTGCGTGGTCTTGCCATCAGCCACCCATTCCAGCGCCTCACGCTGGCGCTGCGTCAAGGACCGCCGCCGTGTGACAATCGGAAGTTGGATCAGCTTCAGATGCATGGCATGGGCAATCGCCAGAATCTCGTCCCGCTTTTGCGCGAAAATCGCATCCACAGCCACATGATCCAGCCCCGGATCTGCTATCAACCCCAAAGCCCCTTTGGCGCGGGTCGAGGTTTCAGGAAAACTGACGGAAACCCCCGCCACGATCCCCAAAGCCCCGTTCTGCCGTACGGTTTCCATCTCTTCAGGCGACAATTTTCCCGCCAGCGCCGCTTCGCGCACCCAAGTCCAGGTGCAGGCACCCTCATTGTTTTGCGCCCAGCGAAAGGCCGGCGTGCGGGCGTAAAAGCCGTTGCGAAAGTAGAATTGCGCGTAGGCGTCATCCGCAGTGGTCAGAAACAGCGCATCATCCGGGTCGCCCACGGCGCGGATATTGCGAAAACGGGTAAACCCGTAATTCACCCGTCCAAAGCCAAGCCCGGCGAAATGCGCGGTCGCAATGCTCCAGACCCGAGCCGTCGTGCTGGCCTCTGCGATGGCGATAATGCGCGACAGTAGGGCTGTCACTGTCTGCTCCATTCTGCCGCGATCGCAAAATACCGGGCGCGGGTTGTCCTTAAGCTGCTGTTCCGTCATATCCTTGTCACAGGCGGTCTGTCGAGGCCGCAAAGGGCTGAGGGTGAAAATGACGGCAAATCGGGCGGATGTTGTGGTGATGGGCGGGGCGGTGATGGGGGCCTCGGTGGCCTATTGGCTGACCCGCTTTCAACCCGGCCTCAAGGTTCTGGTCGTCGAACGTGACCCCAGCTTTGCACGATCATCCACCGCCCTTTCCGTAGCCTCGATCCGCAGCCAGTTCACCACGGCGGTCAATGTGGCGATTTCGCGGTTTGGCATTGAATTTATTCGGGATTTTCAGACCAAGCTGGGGGTGGATGTCGGCATCGGATCGCTGGGGTTCAAGGAAAACGGCTATCTGTTTCTGGCCCATTCCGCCGAGGGTGCGGGGCTTTTGACCGGCTTTGCCGAAATGCAGCGCAGGCTTGGCGCCGCCACCGAAGTCTGGTCGCCCGACCAGATCAAGGCGCGGTTTGACTGGCTGAACACCGAGGACCTGACCGCCGGAAGCTTTGGCCCGCGCGATGAGGGCTGGTTTGACAATATGGGCTTGCTGGCAGGCTTTCGCGCCGCCGCAAAGGCACAGGGCGCAAGTTTTGTGACGGATGAGGTCACAGGCATCGAGGTTACATCTGGCCGCGTGACGGGGGTGCATCTGGGGCAGGGCGGGCTTGTTGCCTGCGCCGCCGCAATCAACGCCGCCGGAACGCGGGCCTCGGTGGTGGCGCGGATGGCGGGCCTTGATCTTCCTGTCGAGCCGCGCAAGCGCACCGTTTTCGTGATCGACGCGCCCAACGCCCGCCACTCCGATGCGCCCTTGCTGGTGGACCGCGGCTTTTACCTGCGTCCCGAGCAAGGCCACTGGATCACCGCCACCGTGCCGGATCAGGACGGCCCGTGCGACGCCACCGATTTCGAGCCGGACCTGCATCTGTTCGAGGATGTGATCTGGGAACAACTTTACCACCGCGCGCCGGGCTTTGATGCGGTCAAGGTGGTGCGCCACTGGGTTGGCCATTACGCCTATAACACGCTGGACCAGAACGCGCTGTTGGGTCCGCATCCCGACGTGCCGAACCTGTTCTTCATGAACGGCTTTTCCGGCCACGGCTTGCAGCAATCTCCGGCAGTCGGTCGTGGCATCGCGGAACATCTGCTGACAGGCGGCTGGCAAAGCCTTGATCTCTCCGATCTGGCCGTAGACCGCGTCCTGACGGGCAATGCGTTTCCCGAATTCGCAATTGTCTGATTTCGTGCTGTCCAAAGGCCTTAGGGCGCGATCTTGAGGTCTTTGGGTAAGAGTTTATATTACATAATATCTATTATCGGACAAATTAATCCACAAAATCGTAGAGCAGCCCTACACCCCCGCCATCACACCAGATTGCGGTCGCGGGCGATCATGGCGGCGTGGGTGCGGTTTTTGGCGCCCAGTTTGCGGCTCATGGTTTTGACATGCAGTTTGACGGTGACTTCCTGCAGATCATGGTCGCGGGCGATTTCCTTGTTGGACTTGCCTTCGCAGATCCCGCGCAGCACATCGACTTCGCGCGGTGACAGGAGCAGGTCTTTCTTGGCGATGTCTTTCTTCATCATGCTCATGGGCGCAAAGGTTTCCCCCGCGATCATGAACCGCGCTGCCGCCACCATGGACCGCGAGCCAAGCGTTTTGGGAACAAAGCCTGCAGCACCCATCGCCAAGGCCTGTTCGGCCACAGTGGTCGAGGCTGCCCCCGACATAAGCGCGACCGGATGTCCGGCGTTGGCGGCCATCATCCGCTTAAGCCCCTCAAGCCCGTTCATCCCCGGCATGTCGTAATCGATCAGCACCAGATCAAAGGATGTGGCCACCTTGGTCGCGGCCAAGGCCTCGTCCAGAGTCGAGGCCATCTGCACCTCGTCAAAGCCTTCCCGTTCCAGAAAGGCGGCAATCGTTTCGCGGACCAAATCATGATCGTCAGCTACGAGAACCCGCATCTTTTCCTTTCATCGGCCGCGCATATCCGCATACGCCCACACCGCATCACGACAGCCAGCACCCCTGCCCCAGATAGGCTATATCGATAGGGAGCATGCTACCAAGACTTTTGCATGGAGTATCACATGCATTTCACAAGGCAAAGCCTTACGGGTCGTCAAACAAGAAGCATCAGATAGTTATCCTATCCGAAAGGATATTCAGGTATCCAAATGCGCCGTATCTCGGAACCGCCATGTTATGGCACAGATATGCCATATGGGCTAGGCTGCACGCCAAAAGGGAGATTTACATGTTCAGGTTTTGGATTGCGGCGCCTTTGCTGTTGCTGCTGTCTTTGTTGCCGCTGCGCGCCGAGGTGGCACCGCTTGCCCAACCCACGGATGCGGTGATGCTGACGGTCACCGGCGCGATCGGCGTGACAAATGCCGAGGATGCTGCCGTTTTCGATCTGAAGATGCTGCAAGACATCGGTGTGACCGGATTTGCTACCTCGACCACATGGACGACGGGTGTGGTCCAGTTTGACGGCGTATCGCTCAAGGCGCTGCTGGATCGTCTTGGCGTCGTCTCCGGCACGCTGAAGATGTATGCCGTCAATGATTATGCCGTCGAAGTTCCGGTCTCGGACGCGGTTGAGGGCGGTCCTATCCTTGCCTACGCGCAGGACGGAAAGCAGATGTCGGTGCGCGACAAAGGCCCGTTGTGGCTAGTCTATCCGTTTGATCTTGATCCAGAATACCGCACCGAAGTGATCTATTCGCGCAGTATCTGGCAATTGGTCAAGATTGAGGTCGTGCCATAAACCGCCGAGGCCGGAAGCATCTTTCGTGACACCGTTACACACCCAGACCAGATCGACGGGCAGGATCATCAGAGTCCTGTTCGTTGGCGTGATCCTGCTGCTTTGCACGCTGGGGATCGCGTTTCTGACGTTTGATGTAGGCCGGAAGATCGCAGCGCAGGCCACGGCCAGTTCCGACAATATCCAGTGGTCCCTGTCGCAGATCGATGTCGAGGTGCTAAGCCTGCACACCGCAATCGCGGCGGCCAATGAGGGCGCAGGCACGCTTGAGCAGGTGCGCAGCCGCTTTGACGTGTTCTACAGCCGTGCCACCACCTTCAAGACCAGCGATGTATTTTCGATCCTGCACAGCAACGAGGATTACATGAAGGGTCTGGATGAAATCTGGGCCTTTTTGGATCACACCACACCGCTGATCGATGGTCCCGATACCGTCTTGCAGGCCAATCTGCCGCAGATCGAGCGCGACGTTGCAAACCTGCACCGCGCGACCCGCACCATTGCGCTGACAGGCATCAAGGTTTTTGCCGAAAAGGCCGATGCAGATCGGGCAGGTGTCACCAGAACATTGTCCGAGGTTGCGCTGCTGACTTTGGTGCTGATTGCGGTGCTGGTGGGTCTGGTCTGGGTCTTGCTGCGGGTGGACCGGCAAAACCAGAACCGCGCCCGTGAAAACCAGATGACGCTGGCGCGGATGGAGGCGGTTGTAACCTCGGCACTGGATGCGGTGATCGTGGTTGACAGCACCGGCACCGTGCTTGAATTCAACACCTCGGCCGAACTGATTTCCGGTTTCAGCCGCGAAGAGGCCATTGGCGCCAATCTTACCGAGTTGATTGTGCCGGATCACCTGATAGCGGCCCATACCCGGGGCATGGCGCGCTATCGGGCCAGCGCACGCACCACCATCCTTGGCCGGGGCCGGATCAGGATGGAGGCCAAGCGCCGCGATGGCACCTTGTTCCCGATCGAACTGTCGATTTCGCGGGCGTGGTCCGATCAGGGCGAGATTTTCGTGTCCTATCTGCGGGACGTGACCGATCAGGTTGCGGCAGAGCAGGAATTGCTGCGCGCCCGCGACGCGGCACTTGCGGCAGCCAAGGCAAAGTCCGATCTGCTGGCGGTGATGAGCCATGAAATGCGGACGCCGCTGAACGGCATGATCGGCACCATCGAATTGCTGGGCGATACCGAATTGACCAAGCGCCAGCGCAGTCTGCTTCAGGTGATGGAAACCTCGGGGCGGTTGCTGCTGCATCATGTCAATGACGTGCTGGACATCTCGCGGCTTGACAGTGGCAAGATGCCTTTGCACCCCGAACGCGTCGATCTGGCAGTTCTGATCGACGAGGTTTTTGACAACCAGCGCGCAGCGGCGGCGGCCAATGGCAACAGCTTGCGGGCAAATCTGCCCCCTGCCCCGCAAAGCCATGTGATCTGCGATCCGATGCAACTGCGTCAGGTTCTGCTGAACCTTGTCGGCAATGCGATCAAATTCACCAAGAATGGCAGCATCAGCGTCGACGTTATTGCCGCCGAGGCCGATGCCGAGGGCATGACAGAGTTCCGCGTGATCGATACCGGTATCGGCATCGCCTCGGACGAGGTGGCGCGGATATTCGAGGATTTCGTCACACTTGACGCATCTTACGCACGCTCATCCGGTGGCACGGGCCTTGGGCTTGGCATCTCGCGCCGGATTGTGCAAAGCATGGGCGGCTCGATTTCGGTCGAAAGCAGCCTTGGCCAGGGCAGCACGTTCTGTGTGCGTGTGCCGCTGCCGCTTGCCCCTGTTGACCATCCCGAACCCCTGCCGCAAAACGCATCAGGTCACACCATGGAACCACATACCCCTGCCTTGCCGGATCAGAACAAGCGCTTGCAAGTGCTTGTGGTCGAGGACAATCCGGTGAACCGTCTTGTCGTGCGCGAAATGCTGCAGGCCCAAGGCCATAACGTCCATGAGGCGCATGACGGCGAAGAAGGCGTTCAGGCCGCTGCCGCCCACCGGTTCGATGTGATCCTGATGGACATCTCGATGCCCCGCATGGATGGGCTTGAGGCTACGCGGGCCATTCGGGCCGGTAACGGCATCTCGCATGCGGTTCCGATTATCGCGCTGACCGCCCATGCGCTTGAGGACGAGGTGACAACCTTCCTCGGGGCCGGTATGCAGCTTGTCCTTAACAAACCGGTAAGCGGCAAGGCGCTTGCCAAATCGCTGAAAGAGGCACTCTCGATGGCTCCGACCCCTGCCCCCACCCTGTCGCACGGCCCCGCTTCGGGATTGATCGATGCCGATCTTTTGACCGAGCTGTTCGAAACGCTGGGCGCGGCCCGCGGGGCAGATATGCTGCTCAAATTCCTGACAGCCACAGATGCCGATCTCCCCGGCATTGCAGCAAGAATATCCGCCGGCACCCAGCCCCTGACCGACACCCAGCGCGAGGTTCACAAGCTGGCCGGGTCTGCTGCGATCTTCGGGGCGAAGGCGCTGAATGCTGCACTGCGCGACATGGAAGCCGCCTGCAAGGCCGGTGATACGGCGGCGCTGGTCCCGGCGGCGCAGGGTCTGACCTCGCTTTGGGTGCAAAGCCGTGCCGCCCTTGTCGCCGTGCAAGAGAGTGAGTCTGCCAAGGGCTGATCCGCAGTTCCGGCAAGCCCATAGGCTACGGTGGCAAACGGCTTACATGAATAAAACCGCGCGCAGCGTCCCTAAGGGTGCCGCGCGCGGTTTATTTCACTTCGCGGCACGCAAGCCGAACCAGCGGCGCTTCTTGCGCGGCCCATCCCCCCGCGTCACCAGCATCAGCAAGGACGGGATCACGATCAGCGTCAGGATGGTGGCAAAAGCCAGCCCGAAGACAATCGCGCTGGACAGCGAAATCCACCACTGGGTGGACGGTGCGCCGAAGGTGGTTTCATGGTTCAGCAGTTCAAGGTTCAACCCGAAGGCAATCGGCAGCACCCCCAGAATCGCGGTCAGCGCCGTTAGCACGACGGGGCGCGCGCGTTCGCGGCAGGTTTCAAGAATGGCCTCGATCTTGGGCATGCCCTCATGGCGCAGGGTGTCGTAGGTGTCGATCAACACGATGTTGTTGTTCACCACCACCCCCGCCAATGCGATGATGCCGATGCCGGTCATAACCACGCCAAAGGGCTGGCCCATGATCAACAGGCCCAGCAACACGCCGATGGTCGACATCACCACCGCCGACAGCACCAGACCGACCGAGATAAAGCGGTTGAACTGCGCCAGAAGCACGATGAAAATCAGGAACATCGCCGCGCCAAAGGCTTTGCCAAGGAAAGCCCCTGCCGCCGCCTGCTCTTCATCCTCACCCGCCAGCTTCCAGCGGATGCCAGCCGCCTCCAGCCCCGATTTTTCAAGCTCGGCAGTGATCGCGGCGCGCACGCCATCGGCCTGCACGCCTTCCTTGATACCGGCCTGCACCGTCACGGTGCGGGTGGCATCGATCCGGCGCAATTCGCCCGTGGTCGGGGCCGCTACGCGCGTCACAAAGTTGGAAATCGGCACCGAGCCTTGCGCGGTCTGGATACGCAACTGGTCCAGCGCCATGATGGTGCGCTGATCTTCCGGCAGACGCAGCACGATATCCACCGCGTCATCCGCGCCCGCAGGCCGGAAATCCGACAGCTTCAGCCCGCCGGTGACAAGCTGCACCATCGCGCCCACTGTGCCGGGGGCGATGCCATAGCGCGCCGCAGCGCCGCGATCCACCCGCAACTCCCAGTCCACGCCGGGGGGCGGCAAGCCGCTGTCCACGTCGATCACCGACGGCACCGCCGACAGCTTGTCCGCCACCGCGCGGGCGGCATCGTTCAGCCCCGCCGGGTCCGCTGCCGACAGTTCGATCTGAATCGCCTTGCCAGTGGGCGGGCCGGCCTGTGGCACCGACACCTCGATATCCACCCCCGGAATCCCCACCATCGCCGCGCGCAGATCCGACAGGATGGCATTGGCATTCTTGCGCTCGCGCCAGTCGACAAACTCATACTGGATCACGCCGATCACATCGGCGGCCACGTTATTGCCGCCGCCGCCTGCCTTGCCCGAACGGGTGTAAACCGTCTCGACCCCCGGCCAACCCAGAATCCGCGCCTCGGCCTGCTTGACCAGCGCGTCCTTTTCCTCGATCGACAGGTTGCCGCGTGCCTTGACGTAAAGCAGGCCATATTCCGGCTCGACATTGGGGAAAAACTCTACGCCCGAACCGTATTTGCCGTAGGTATAAGGCACCGCCACCAGCAGACCTGTCGCAAGAAACAGCACCATAACCGGATGCCGCACCGCACGGCCCACCAGCCACATATAGGCACCGTCCTTGGCATGCGGCGGCTCTTTGAACGGCTTGGCGATCAGCGCGCCCAGCGTCGGCACGAAGATCAGCGCATAGACCAAGGACGCCGACAGCGTGACGATCAGCGTGATCGGCATGTATTTCATGAACTCGCCGACGATGCCGGGCCAGAACAGCAAGGGCGAGAACGCCGCAATCCGCGTCAGGGTGGCCGCAATCACCGGACCCGCCATGCGGTGAGAGGCCATCGCAAAGGCGTCGCGCTTGTCCATGCCCTCATTCATCCGGCGTTCCGCGAATTCGGTGACGATGATCGCATCATCCACCAGCATCCCCACCGCCAGAATAAGGCTGAACAGCACCACAAGGTTCACCGTCAGCCCCGCAAGTGACAAGGCAAGGATGCCCATCAGGAACGAGGCCGGAATCGCAAGGCCGATCAGGATCGAAGCCCGCCCCGACAGGGCGTAAAGGATCACGATGAACACAAGGATCACTGCCGTCAGCACCGAGTTTTGCAGATCGGCCAGCAACTGCCGGATGTCCTTGGATTTATCCTGACTGAAGGTCACCACCACGCCTTCGGGCAGCAGTTTCTGGAATTCGGCGGTGATCGCCTTCACCCCGTCCACTGTCGCAATCAGGTTGGCGCCTGTGCGCTTGGATACCTCGATGGCCACCGCCGTTTCGCCGTTCAGGCGGGTGATGGTTTCGGGGTCTTTGTAGGTGGGCCGGATTGACGCGATGTCCGATGCCTTCACCAGCGCCGTGTCATTCGAGATGATCGGCAGATCGGCCACGTCCTTGGCGGTTTCGATCAGCGATGGCACCTTGATGGCATAGCGGCCCTCGGCCCCTTCCAGCGCGCCTGCGGCAACCAGTTGGTTGTTGGCGGCAAAGCCTGCGATCAGCATATCGGGGCGCAGGCCATAGGAGGCAAGCTTGGTCGGATCGACGATCACTTCGACCAGATCATCGCGCACACCTTGCAGGGACGCATCCAGCACGCCCGGATCTTCCTCGACCCTGTCGCGCAACTCGCGCCCTGCTTTTGCCAGCACCTTTTCCGGCACATCGCCCGACAGCGTGATCACCAGAACCGGAAACTCGGAAATATTGACTTCGTTCACCGAAGGCTCATCCGCGCCGCTGGGCAATTCACGCCGCGCCTGCGCCACCTTGTTGCGAACGTCCTGCAAGGCCTTGTCCAGATCGGCCCCGGCCTGAAATTCGATCACCACGTTGCCACCGCCCTGATAGGCGGTCGAGTTCATCTTCTTGATGCCAGTGATGGATTTCAGCGCTGTTTCCATCGGGCGGAGCAACAGCCGTTCACTATCCTCGGGCGAGATGCCCTGATAGCCAAGGCTGACATAGATGATCGGAATCTGGATATCCGGTTCGGCCTCTTTGGGGATATTCACATAGGCCATCGCGCCGGACAGCATCAGGAACACCAGAACCGACAGCGTCAGCCGCGCGTTGGCAATCGCGGTTTCAACAATTTTCATGGCTGGACCTGCGGCGCATCTGCCACGATCACTTCTTCGCCGTCGCGCACAAGGTCTTGTCCGGCAACGATGATCCGCACATCCTCGGGAACGCCCGTCACCACCAGCCCCGCTTCGCTGTCATCGACAATGCCGACCGGAATGAAGCGCGCCAGATTGTCCGCCCCCACCACGCGCAAGCCAACCTCGCCGGTGTCCGACAAGGTGATGATCGAGCGCGGTACTGTCACCGTGCGGACCGGTGCTGCAAAAAGCTCCAGCTCGGCGGTCATGCCTGCGGGAATGGCATTGCCCGGATTGGGCAGCGCCACCTCGACCGGAAAGGTCCGCGTCTGTGCCGAGGCTTCGCGCGCGATAAAGCGCACCGCGCCCTCCAGTTCCATGCCGTTTACCAGCCGGATCTTGGCCTTGTCGCCGGTTGAGACATGGCCAATGTCCAATTCACTGACCTCGCCCCGCACAAGGATCGGGTCCAGCGACAGGATGGTTGCCACCGGCGTGCCAGAGCGCACCCATTCCGCCAGTTCCACATTCACACTGTCCACCAGCCCGCTGAAGGGCGACACCAGCGTCAGTTTGTCTACGGCGGCGCGCGCTTGGGTCAGTTCGGCATCGGCGGCATCGCGGGCGGATTTGGCGTTGGTAAACTGGGTTTCGGGGGCCGAGCCTGCGTTGAACAGACGTTCCGCCAGTTCCAGATCCCGTTCCCGCTGCGCCAGTTGGATTTCGGCGATCTTGGCCCGCGCCACGGTTTCGGGGCCTTCCAGCGTCATCACCACCACATCGGCGGTGACGGTCGCGCCCTTCACCAGATCAAGGCTTTGCACGACACCGTCGGCCCGCGCCGCCAGCACGGCGCGCTTGTCGGGTTGCGTCGCACCCGAAAGCCGGATCTTGCGGGCATGGTCCTCGAATTGCGGCACCACCCCTGCCACGGTTCGAAGCGTGGCCACCGGTTCGGGCGTTTCGGCGGTGGGGGTCTCATTGCCTTCGGCCTTGGCCTCATGGCTGCCCACGGCGGCAAATTCGCCCGTCCCGATCCATGCCGCAGCCGCAATCAAAACGAACAGGGCGGCAATGCGATGTAGCCTGAAAAATCCGCTCACGAAACTATTCCCATCCCTGATCAAAACCCAAATGCTTGAAATTGAATACTGCCACGGCCCAACAAGGTCCAGTCCGGCCAAGATTTGTCCGGCATTTGGCCCCGCGATTGATCAAAAGATAGGCGCAACCGCAGCAGCCGCAAGCACAAGATCGCAGCCAAGCCGCAAGCTTTGCCATTTCGCCAGAAATTTCAATGGAATTTGGTGCACCCAGCACGATTCGAACGTGCGACCTTTGCCTTCGGAGGGCAACGCTCTATCCAGCTGAGCTATGGGTGCCTGTGTCGGTCTATAATGCGCTGCGCGGCGGGCCGCAATCCCCAAACAAAACCGATTGTTTGCCCCGCTTTATACGGATGCGATGCTTGTGTCGCGGGCCGCCGGATTGCAAACTGCATGGCAAGGCGTCCAAAATAATCGAGGCATGGAATGAACCGTCGTGCAGCCCGGTCCGCAGGATCACTGATCCTCATAGTCTTTCTTGCCGGATGCAAAGGCGGTGGAACCCTTCCCACCTATTTCGATGTCTGGCTTTCCGGTGACAACGCGGCGGCTTTGGGGGTGTCAAAGCTGTCAAGCTTTGCCTCTTATGAAGCAAACGCAACCCTGCTGCGGAACTCGGCGCGCTTTGTGAAACAACGGATTGACTGGACTTGGGGCGGCACGGACTTTCACAGCGATCCTCTGGTTTCGGCGCGGATCGAATATGCCCATGTGCTGGGGTTGACCGGCGCGGGGCAGAAGGTTGCGGTTTCTGATGTCGGATTCCATCCCTCGCACGAGGTGTTTGAGGATAAGACAGTCGATCTGGTCACTGGCATAGCCGATGAATCTCATGGCAACATGGTCGCCTCGATCGTTGCGGGCTATGCCGCGACGGATGACGGGGACAGCACCAACTTTACTGGTGTTGCCCCCGGTGCCGATCTGATTCTGGGTAACTTTGACACCGATGCCAACTTGGCAGCCGTCGGTGAAGCCGCCTTGGCGCAGCATGCCGTGGCGTGGAATAATTCATGGGGTTATCCCGACGAACCTGTCACAACTGCGGACGTCTCTGCACTTTTCGCAGGCACGGACGGGCAACGCTATCTGGATGCGTTGCGGGACTATGCCGCCGAAGGTGTGGTGGTTTTTGCCTTGTCGAATGACGAAACGCTTGCGGTAGCCGACATCATGCCCGCCCTGCCCGTTCTGGACCCGTCGCTGACAGCGGGCTGGCTTGCGGTGGGCAATGTCGTGCCGATCTTCGACAATGACAGCATTCTGGAAGTGACGCGGATGTCCGCGTCCTGCCTTGAGGCGGCAACATGGTGCCTGATGGCCGACGGGCATTGGAATGCAGCCAGCAATACCACGGACACGGCTTACTCGTCTGGAACAGGGTCATCCTTTGCCGCACCGCAGGTCAGCGGCGCCTTGGCCCTTCTGGCCGAGGCTTTCCCCAGCCTTTCGCCCCATGACTTGCGCCTGCGCCTGCTGTTTTCGGCGGATAACGGCTTTACCGGCTTTGAAAAGGCTGGAAGCCTCCGCATCGACGGTTCCGATTACAGCCATGATTACAGTATCGAATTCGGCCACGGCTTTCTGGATCTGAGATCGGCGCTGCTTCCGATCGGGGCTGCCACGATGCAAATGCAGGATGGCCCGGTCGAGGTTGCAGCAGTCACGCTTTCGGTGGGCGGCGCGATGGGGGATGCGGTGGCCAAGGGCCTTGCGGATGTTGATTTGCAGGTAACCGACAGCCTCGCGGCAAGCTTTATCCTGCCCGCCGACAGTCTGGCAACCTCGGTCAGGCCTGCCACGCTTTCGGCCCAGCTTCTGGCGCGTCACAGCGGCCCTGCGCTGGCATCGGGGGCCACGGGGCGCGTCACCAGCTTTTCCGATCTGCCCGGCACCGAGATCGACCTGCCCTCGGACGGCGACATGACTGCGCGCTTGTTGCTGCCGGCCACGGGTTCGGGGCCGGTTGGCTATGGTCTGGGACTAAGCCGGCATTTTGGCACAGGCAGCAGCGGGCTTGATCTTGGACTCAGGATTGCCAGCGATGGCGGCGCGCTGTTTGGCCTGAGCGGGGCGGATACCGGCGCAGGCTCTGCCATGCTGGCGGTGGATTTCGGGGTGACGCAACAGCTTGGCATAGACGGGTTTCTCCGGCTTGGGGCTGCGTTCGGGCTGGCGGACCCTGCCGCCTCGGGCATGCTGTCCCGCGCCGACACCACGCAATTTGACAGCTTTGGCCTTGATCTGGGCCAGAACGGCGTGTTCTCCAAGGGCGACAGGCTTGCACTTTCGGTCTCGCTGCCGGTGGCGGTGACGCGCGGTCAGGCTGAAGCGATGCTGCCGGTGGTGCTGGAGTCTGGCGCGCAAACCCTGTCGGCGGTGCCAATTGATCTGGCCCCCGACAGCCGCCAGCTTGACATCGGCCTCAGCTATCTGGTGCCGTTCGGGCCGGACAGCGACCTGAAGCTGGACCTGCAACATTCGCAGAATTACGCCAATCAGGCCGGAATGACCGAGACAGCCGCCGCCATCTCGATCCGCTTTGCCTTCTGACGCTGTTCAGGCGAACAACTCGTGACACAGCTCCAAGGCCGAGATCAGCGCATCAACTTCGGCCTTGGTGTTATACAGACCGAAAGACGCGCGGCAGGTCGCCGTGACGCCCATGTGCTGCATCAAAGGCATCGCGCAATGCGTTCCTGCCCGCACAGCGATGCCGCGCTTGTCCAGCACGGTGGAAATGTCATGCGCGTGGGCCTGCCCTTGCAGCGAGAAGGAAAAGATCGCCCCCTTGCCCGCAGAATTGCCCTGCACATTCACCCAGTTCAGCCCCGCCAACCGGTCGCGCGCATAGTCGTGCAAGGACCGTTCATGTGCTGCCACATTGGCCATGCCAAGGCCGGTCAGATACTCCAGCGCCACGCCAAGCCCGATCTGCTGCACGATGCCGGGGGTTCCGGCCTCGAACTTCATCGGCGGGTCGTTATAGGTCACGCTGTCGCGCGTCACCTCGCGGATCATATCACCGCCACCCATGAAAGGGCGCATTTCGGCCTGACGGTCGGCACGGATATAGATCGCACCCGACCCCGACGGGCCATAAAGCTTATGCCCCGTCACCGCGTAGAAATCGCAGCCGATGGCCTGCACATCCACCGGCATATGCACCGCCGCCTGTGATCCGTCCACCAGCACTGGCACGCCCCGCTCACGCGCGCCTTTGCAGATCGCGGCCACATCGACCACCGTGCCCAGCACGTTCGACATATGCGTGACCGCCACAAGCCGCGTGCGCGGGCCGATGGCATCCAGTACCGCCTGCGGGTCCAGATCGCCCTTGGCATCCACCTCGACCCATTTCAGCACCACGCCCAAGCGTTCGCGCAGGAAATGCCACGGCACGATATTGGCGTGATGCTCCATGATCGACAGAACGATCTCGTCCCCCGCCTGAAACCGCGGCGCGGCCCAGCCGTAAGAGACAAGGTTGATGCCCTCGGTCGCGCCCGAGGCGAACACGATTTCCTCTTCCGAGGCGGCGTTCAGAAAGCGCGCGATGGTGCCGCGGACGGATTCGTACTTTTCGGTCGCAAGGTTCGAAAGGTAATGCAAGCCACGGTGGACATTGGCATATTCCATCGAATAGGCCTGCGTGACCGCATCAATCACCACCTGCGGCTTTTGCGCCGAGGCACCGTTATCCAGATAGACCAGCGGCTTGCCATTGACCTGCCGCGACAGGATCGGGAAATCGCCACGCACCGTTTCAACGTCATACATCGCCTAGACCCCCACGCCAAAAATGCTGACCAGCACCATGGCCACCGCGAAAGACACCCCAAGTCCGGTAACAATGATCGCACCGAACACTTTCCAAACATTGGCAAAGCCGTGCAACTCGGTCACGAACTGGCTAAGCAGCCACAGAAAGACGCCCAAACCCATCACCCCGATCACATCCGCCAAGGGGGGCATGACCACCAATGCCACGAGCTGTACGATTTGCATCAAAGACAGGATAAACTCGATCCACGCGATCAGCGCGACAGCACCGGCAAAGTTGCCCTTGCCGCCGAACTTTGTCCCGACCGCATGGATCAGACCCGCGCCCATCGTCAGGATCATGGCCTGCATCACGGCCAGTTGCAGCGGGTTGGCAAACATCAGTTGCAGTTCGGCACCGGCAGGCACCGGTGCCACCAGAATGGAAACCGAAGTCAGCAGGGTTGACAGCACCGCCATCAGCACCAGCGCGCCCATCGCCTGCCCCGTGGACAGCCCCACAGACAGGATAAGCCGCGCGCCGGCCCTTGGGTTCTGCAATGTGTAACGTGCCGCAGACATCAGCACGTTGAGGGACAGATTCATATGCGACGCTCCGCTTCGGCCAACATCGACAGCCAGATCCAGAAAAAAGCCACCGCAACGATGACCCCCACGGCAGCAAGTCCCGCCCCGGGTCCGATGAAACCGGCGATCAAGCCTTGAAACAGCACTGCAGGACTAACCGCCAGCAAGGCCCAGAACAGCGCAACCCGTGCGCCGTAGCCGCTCCCCTGCCCGCCCAAAGCCTTGGCGATCCAATGGCTTAGGGCCGCCAGCGCATAGGCGAACAGCGGCACCAGAAACAGGCACCCCATCAGCGCGCCCCCCATCCGTGCATCCAGCGGCACCGAAGGGTCAAGAAAGGCCGCCCGCGACAGGCTGGGCCATTGCGCCACAAACAGCAACAGGCTTGCCCCCATCAGCGTGACCAAAGCGCGGTCCTCGCGCTCTGGTCCCGCCAGCCTTTCACGGATCACGGCGCGGGGTTTGCGCCAGCTCCGCAAGATATCGGGAACGATGGCCATTTAATGCTCGTGCCGTGCAAGCCAGCCTTCCAGACGGTCGCGGATGTCATCGGCAATCGCCTCGTCCTCGATCTCGGCGATGGCTTCGGCAAGGAACGCCAGTACCAGCAGCGACTGCGCCGCCTTCAGTGGCACCCCGCGCGAGCGCATGTAGTAAAGCGCCGTCTCGTCAATCGCGCCACTGGTGGACCCGTGGCTGCATTTCACGTCATCGGCATAGATTTCCAGTTCCGGCTTGGCCAGAAACTGGCTGTCCCCGTCCAGCAAAAGCGATTGGCTGATCTGGTAGCCATCGGTCTTTTGCGCGCCCTGCTTGACCAGAATCTTGCCTTGGAACACACCGACCGCACCGTTTTTCAGCACCTTCTTGAAGACCTGACGGCTTTCGCAGCGTTGGCCCTGATGGGTGATGAACACGGTGTCGTCATGGTGAAAATCGCCATCCCCCATCGCGGCACCCGCGACATGGGCCTTTGAATCGTCGCCCACCAACTCGATCACACATTCGTTGCGGGTCAGGCGGCCATTGGCGGTCAGCGTAAAGGATTTGAACAGCGCCTCGGCCCCAAGCCGCGCAAAGATATGCGTGGCCGCGCGGCGTTCATGGTCGCGCCCCTGTGCGCGGATGTGATGGAACCGCGCGCCATCGGCGATTTCCACCTCAAGCACCTTGGTAAAGCGCGCGGCGGCGGGGCCGTTTTCGGTTAGCGTCAGTTCCGCCCCTGCCTCAAGCTTGATGCAATGGTGCAGCATCACGTCCGAGGTGGGATCGCGGTGGATATAGGTGATGCCCACTGGCTTCGCAGCCTTGCCGGTGACGCGGATCAGCACGCCATCAGTTGCAAAGGCCGTATTCAGCGCCGCCAAGGGGCGTTGCACCGGCGACTGTCCACGGGTTTCGAGAACCCCGTAAAGGCCCTGCGCCCAGTGAATATCGGCCCCAGCCGCATCGGCCAGTCGTTCGATCTCGACCCCCGCAAGCGCCAGATCATCCGAAAGCGCCGCATCGAACACGCCATCGACAAACACAATCTTCAAGCGGTCGATCACGTCGAACACCGGCGATTCATCGCCCGCATCGAAAACAGCCGCTGGCGTGGCCACCGCCGCCGTCAGGCTGCTGGGATCGCTGTAGCGCCAGTATTCGTCGCGTTTCGTGGGCAGGCCCATAGCGGTCAACCGCGCCAGCGCATCCGCCTGCGCTGCGCCAAGCCAGCCGCCCGTATGCCGCGCAAGACCACCCAGACGGGCCGCCAGCGCATCCTGTTTTGCTGCTGCCAGCGCCATGTCAGACCACCTCGGCCAGAATGTCGGCGTAGCCGTTCTGTTCCACCTCAAGCGCCAGTTCCGGCCCGCCGGTGCGGATGATACGCCCCGCCGCCATGATATGCACCACATCCGGTTTGATATGGTCCAGCAGGCGCTGGTAGTGGGTGATCACAAGGAACGACCGCCCCGCATCGCGTAGCGCGTTCACGCCTTCGGAGACCAGCTTCATCGCATCGACGTCCAGACCCGAGTCCGTCTCGTCCAAGATGCACATCTTGGGTTCCAGCATCGCCATCTGCAGGATTTCGTTGCGCTTTTTCTCGCCGCCCGAGAAGCCCACGTTGACAGGGCGCTTCAGCATGTCGGCGTCGATCTTCAAGGTCTTGGCCTTGGCGCGCACGACTTTCAGGAAATCGCCTGCCGACATTTCTTCCTCGCCGCGCGCCTTGCGCTGCGCGTTTACGGCTGTGCGCAGGAAGGTCATGTTGCCTACGCCCGGAATTTCCACCGGATACTGGAAGGCAAGGAACAGACCCGCCGCCGCGCGCGCTTCCGGCTCCATCTCCAGCAATTCCTGACCGTCCAGCGTGGCGGACCCGTCGGTCACCTCATAGCCGTCGCGGCCCGACAGCACATAGGACAAAGTGGATTTGCCCGACCCGTTCGGCCCCATGATCGCATGCACTTCGCCCGCACCGATCTTCAGATCAACGCCGCGCAGGATCACCTTGTCTTCTTCTTGCAGCTTTACATGCAGGTTCTTAATTTCCAGCATTTTCTTTTCCTAACAGTCAGTTGCGCGTCACAGAGGGCGCAAGAAGGTTTCCATGATCCAGAGCAGCCTTTCAGGCGGCACCGGGCGGGGGATGATCTGGAACCGCGCCATCCGCCCGATCATTTCCGGCTCTCCGGCGATTTCGGTGACTTTATGATAGGCACCACGGTCGATATAATCGTCGATCAGCACGGTGGTTGGCCGCGTGACCAGAAACTGTGCCGCCAGAAAGCAGGCCGCCCGGAACCGCCCGTCGATCAGCACCACATCGGGGTGCCGGAAATCGGGCCGATGCCAGACCGACAGCGGATAGGACGGCCAAGCACGGAACGAGGCGTCGTTGACCGGATGGCCCCAAGCCTTGGTAGGGCCAATGTCGCCGTGATGCATATGCACCGTTGCGCGCGGCGGATTGGAGGCAAACCAAGCCACCATATCTGCGAGCCATTTCGGATCGCTTTCGACCGAAAACACCGTTTTGTCGGGCATCGCCCCCGCCATCACCGTCGATCCGCCCGAGCCATATTCCAGAATGACTTCTGCCGCCTCATAGGCCTCACCCACGCATAGCGCCTCGTCGGGCGGCAGGGTCAGCTTCGGCGCGTGCAAGGGGGCTGTCATTCTGACACCTCGTCGGCGGGGCGCTGCCTGCGTTTGGGGATCAACATGAAATTCTCGTTGGCACGATAGCGCTTGAAGCGGGCCTTCACGCCATAGCCATTGTGTTCGACCCAAGACAGGAAGTCCTCGGTATTGGCGCGATCGACCTCGACGAAAATTCGGGGGCGTTGCTGGGCGATGGTCTGAGACAGCCCAGCCAGAACCTTCATTTCCATGCCTTCAACGTCGATCTTGATGAAATCGACGGTTTGCCCCGCCAGCGCATCATCGCCGCGGAACACATCCAAGGTGCCGTCGCCCTCGGCTTCAACCATTCGCCCGCCGCCCAGATTGTTGCGCTTTGGCACGAACATCTTGAAGCCGCTGGATTCGGTATCCGAAAGCCCGAAGCCAAGCCGCGAGGTATCGCAGCGATCCAGCACGCCGTTCAACGTCAGGTTTGACAGCAGCACCGCAATCGCGGCCGGATTGGGTTCAAACACAATCGTCTTGCTGATCCGCAGATATTTCAGCGCAAACAGGCTGTGATTGCCGATATTGGCACCGATATCGCAGAACACCGAACCAGGTTCGACATATTTTGCAATGATCTCAAGCTCTTCGCCCTCATAGAATTGCCCTTGCAGATGGCTTTTCTGGATTGCGTCGTTGGGATTGGTGATGGTGAAAAACACCGTCTGCCCCCAGATCTGCGACCGCGCCACCCGACCGGGGGGCGACAGAAAAACCTCGGTTGCCCCGTCGCTCATCCCACAGACCCTTCCAGCGAGATCGCCACAAGGCTTTGCGCCTCCATGGCAAATTCCATCGGCAGGGCTTGCAGCACCTCTTTGCAGAAGCCGTTGACCACCAGCGCCACGGCCTCTTCCTCATCCATCCCGCGCGAGCGGCAGTAGAACAACTGATCGTCGTCCACCTTGGATGTCGTCGCCTCATGTTCGACGCGGGACGAGTTATTCTTCACCTCGATATAAGGCACGGTATGCGCCCCGCATTTGTCGCCGATCAGCAGGCTGTCGCACTGGGTGTAATTGCGGCTGTCGGTGGCCTTGGGGTGCATCGAGACCAACCCGCGATAGGTGTTCTGTGCGCGGCCCGCCGAGATGCCCTTGGACACGATCCGCGACTTGGTGCGCTTGCCCAAGTGAACCATCTTGGTGCCGGTATCGGCTTGCTGGGCGTTGTTGGCGATGGCGATGGAATAGAACTCGCCCTGTGAATCATCGCCGCGCAGGATGCAGGACGGATATTTCCACGTAATAGCCGAGCCGGTTTCCACCTGCGTCCACATCACCTTGGCGCGGTCGCCACGGCAATCGGCGCGCTTGGTGACAAAGTTGTAGATGCCGCCGCGCCCCTCTTCATCGCCGGGATACCAGTTCTGCACGGTGGAGTATTTCACCTCGGCATCCTTCAGGATCACCAGTTCCACCACCGCCGCATGAAGCTGATGGGTGTCGCGTTTCGGCGCGGTGCAGCCCTCAAGGTAGCTGACGTAAGACCCCTCATCCGCGATAATCAGGGTGCGTTCAAACTGTCCGGTATTCTCGGCATTGATGCGGAAATAGGTCGAAAGCTCCATCGGGCAGCGCACGCCCGGCGGGATATAGACGAAAGACCCGTCCGAAAACACCGCCGAATTCAGCGTGGCAAAGAAGTTGTCCGACTGTGGCACCACCGATCCGATATATTTCTTCACCAACTCAGGATGCTCGCGCAGTGCCTCCGAGATCGAGCAGAAGATTACTCCGGCCTTTGCCAGTTCCGCCTTGAAGGTCGTCCCCAAAGATACCGAGTCAAACACCGCATCCACTGCAACCCGACGCTCTCCCTCGGGTGCCTCGACACCCGCCAGCAGCATCTGCTCTTTCAGCGGAATGCCAAGTTTTGCATAGGTGGCCAGCAGCTTGGGGTCCACCTCGTCCAAGGACTTCGGCTTGACGGCCATGCTTTTGGGTTTGGCGTAGTAATATTGGTCCTGATAGTCGATTTCGGGATAGTGCAGCATCGCCCAACGCGGCTCTTCCATCTGCACCCAGCGCCGATAGGCCGCCAGACGCCATTCCAGCATCCATTCGGGTTCGTTGTTCTTGCCCGAGATCAGCCGGACAATCTCTTCCGAAACCCCCTTGGGGGCGTAGTCCATCTCGATATCGGTGGACCAGCCATATTTATAGCTGCCAGACATGGCATTGACGGTCTCGATCGTCTCGCGATCAACGCCGTCACGCACTTCAAGATCTGTATCCGACATCATCTTCACCCTTGTTCGCAGGACGTTACCGCCCGAAGTTCACGCAACGCGCGACCGTATCCGTTTGTATTCGCGCCCCCAGCTTTCGGCAAAGCGCAGGACATTCTCTTCCGTCGTCTGCGGCCCGATCGAGATGCGGATGGCCTGACCTGCCGCCGCCTCGTCCACCCCCATCGCGCGCAGCACACGGCTTGCGCGCACCTTGCCACTGGAACAGGCCGATCCCGCCGATATGGCAAAACCCGCAAGATCCATCGCCATCACCTGCGTCTCGCCCTTCCATCCGGGCGCGATCAGGTTCAGCGTGTTCGGCAAGCGCCGCACTGTATTCCCGACTGAAATAGTCTCAAATCCAAAGCCCGACAATGCCGAATCTAGAATATTTCTAATTTCCGCAACCCGCTCCCACACCCCCTCGGCCAGATCGCGTGCGGCAGCCTCGGCGGCGGCGGCAAAGCCCGCAATCCCGATCAGGTTCTCGGTGCCGGCCCGCCGCCCCATCTCCTGACCGCCGCCGCGCATCTGCGGGGCCACATCCAAACCCTGTCGCAGCACCAGCGCGCCAACGCCCTTCGGTCCGCCCAACTTATGCGCCGCAACCAATCCCATCTGGCAGCCCAACCAGTTGAACGCCAAGGGCAACTTGCCAAAAGCCTGCGTCAGATCCGAAACCGCCAGACCTTCTGGCAAGTCCTGCACAATCCCCGTTTCGGAATTGGCCAGTTGCACGGCGCTGCGAGCAGGGTCTGCCACTGCAACCCGTCCCAAGACGTCCACAGGCAAAGACAGATCGCACCATGCGGCCACAGCCTCATGCTCCACCGCCGCACAGTGCAGGCCCCGCCCTGCACAGGCCAGTGCCGCCGCTTCGGTCGCACCGGCGGTAAAGACGATATCTGCGCCTTCGGCCCCCAAGGCCGCCGCAAGCTTGGCCCGCGCTTTCTCGATCAGCGATTTGGCCGCGCGCCCCTCGGCATGAACCGAGGACGGATTGCCCACCACATCCATTGCCGCAATCATCGCCGCCCGCGCTTCGGGCCGCAAAGGCGTGGTCGCGTTCCAGTCCAGATAGACCCGGCTGCTCATTCCCCATCCCCTTTGCAAAAATATCCTCGGGGGGAGGCTGCCTTGCCTGCCAAGGCAGACGGGGGGCAGACAGCCCCCCGCGCGACCTCAGCCAGAAGCACGGCCAGCCTCATACCTCGTCCACCACGCGGAACAGCGCCGGCACCGCAGGGCAAGGCCGCATCTCGTTGCCGATTACATCCGACAGGCGCGTCTGGTGCAGGAACACATAGACCTGTGCCGACAAGCCCTCCCACAGCCGGTTGGTCAGACTTTGCGCCCGCGTCCCCGAAACGCCGCCCGATGCCCCCGCGCCGGTATGCAGCGCGTCCACGGTTTCCTCGACCGCCTCCATCACCTCGGAAATACGTATCTCGACCGGAGCCTTGGCCAGCCGATACCCACCCCCCGGCCCGCGCACCGCCTCGACCAGACCCGCACGGCGCAGCTTGACGAACAACTGCTCCAGATAGGGCAGCGACAAATCCTGCCGCTTGGCAATCGCCGCCAGCGACATCAGATCATCGCCCTGCGCCAGCGCCAGATCGGCCAGCGCCACCATCGCATAGCGCCCCTTGGTTGACAGTTTCATACCATATCCTCGCCATTGCCATTGACGCAAAGCGCCCCGCCCATTACCTGAAACCGGCAATGCCATCAGGAGTCTTGCACTCTTGGAATGGTTCTAAGTTATCCGAGCGATTTCGTCAACAAATCGCTCGCGGACAGGATTGGCGACATATAAATGCCCGAAGTGATTTTCGCTGGCCCCGAAGGCCGTCTCGAAGGCCGCTACCACCCGCAAAAAGAACGTGACGCACCGATTGCCATCGTGCTGCATCCGCATCCCGCCTATGGCGGCACGATGAACAACAAGGTCGTGTATAACCTGCACTACGCCTTCTACAACCTTGGCTTCACGGTGATGCGGTTCAACTTCCGCGGCGTCGGTCGGTCGCAGGGCGAATATGACATGGGCATCGGCGAGCTGTCGGATGCGGCAAGCGCGCTCGATTACCTGCAATCGATGAACCAGAACGCCAAGCATTGCTGGGTGGCGGGCTTTTCCTTTGGCGCGTGGATCGGCATGCAACTGCTGATGCGCCGTCCTGAAATCACCGGTTTTGTCTCGGTCGCCCCGCCTGCGAACCTTTATGATTTCAGCTTCCTTGCACCCTGCCCCGCCTCGGGTCTGATCATCAACGGCACCGCCGACAAGGTGGCCCCGCCGAAAGACACCACGTCTTTGGTGAACAAACTGCACGAACAAAAGGGTATCACCATCACCCATACCCAGATCGAGGGGGCCGACCACTTCTTCAAAGACGAAGAGGCCCATATGAAGCCGATGATAGACACAGTTTCCACCTATGTGAAACGCCGTCTGACCGAAGTGTCGCGCTAAACCATGGCCTTGCTGGAAGAACTGACGGAACGACTGGCCATTGATACGGTTGCCGCCATGGATGAACTTGGCGACGACCGCTTTCATGACAAAGTGTCCAAGGTGCTGCTGGATATGTCGCCCACCACGCAAGAGGCCTTCATGACCGCGATCCGCGTGCTGCTGGCCGAACGCAAGGCGCGCAAATTCCTTGAGGCCAATCTGAAAGCCAAGCGCGAGGGCGGCACCGCCCCGCAAGCCCCCCGCGATGCGGTCGGCAATTGACAGCGCAGCCTGCATCCGACCGGCTTGCGGCGCAATTCGCCTTTCTGAACGAGGCTGACCGCCTCAAATCCGTGCTGCGCGCCACCACACTGGTGGATGGGTCACGGCCCGAGAATTCCGGCGAACATTCATGGCATCTGGCGCTTTACGCGCTGGTGCTGGCCGATCAGGCCGCGCCCGAGGTGGATATAAGCCGCGTCATCAAGATGCTCCTGATCCATGACCTGGTGGAAATCGACGTGGGCGATGTGCCGATCCATTCGGCCGACGGCACGGCCCATGCCTCGGATCAGACCATCGCCGCCGAACAGCGCGCCGCCGACCGCATCTTCGGCCTGTTGCCGCCCGATCTGGGCCAAGCCTTGCGCGCGCTCTGGGATGAATTCGAGTCCGCAGAAACCCCTGACGCCATCTTTGCCAAAAGCCTTGACCGCGTGCAGCCCGTCATGGCCAACCTGAAATCGGGCGGCGGCACTTGGATCACCTATAACGTCACCGCAGAACAGCTTGAAACCCGCGTTGGCGCGAAAATTGCCCGCGGCGCACCCGCCCTGTGGGCTTGGGTCCGCGCCCAGACCTGCGCTTTCTTCCCCTGACCCGCGACATTTCGGTATACCGTCGCATACCATCTTTCCCGACCCAGTTTTTTCCGCTATGAACGCGGCAACCGAATCCAACACCGAAAGGGCAGACCATGACCAAGATCAAGGTGGCTAACCCAGTCGTCGAACTCGACGGCGACGAGATGACCCGCATCATCTGGGATTTCATCAAACAAAAGCTGATCCTGCCCTATCTCGACATCGATCTGAAATACTACGATCTGGGCATCGAAGAGCGTGATCGCACCAATGACCAGATCACCATCGACTCTGCCGAGGCGATCAAGAAATATGGCGTGGGCGTCAAATGCGCCACCATCACGCCGGACGAGGCACGGGTCGAAGAATTCGGCCTGAAACAGATGTGGAAATCGCCCAACGGCACCATCCGCAACATCCTTGGCGGCGTGATCTTCCGCGAGCCGATCATCTGCCAGAACGTCCCCCGCCTTGTGCCGGGCTGGACCAAGCCCATCGTGATCGGCCGCCACGCCTTTGGCGACCAGTATCGCGCGACCGATTTCCACTTCCCCGGCGCGGGCAAGCTGACGATGAAATTCGTGGGCGAAGACGGCAGCGTGATCGAAAAAGACGTCTACTCGGCCCCCTCTGCCGGCGTCTACATGGGCATGTATAACCTTGATGACTCTATCATCGACTTTGCGCGTTCATCGATGAACTACGGGTTGCTCAAGGGCTGGCCGGTCTATCTGTCGACCAAGAACACCATCCTCAAGGCCTATGACGGCCGCTTCAAGGATCTCTTCGCCAAGGTCTATGCCGAGGAATTCGAAGACAAATTCAAGGCAGCCGGCATCCATTACGAACACCGCCTGATCGACGACATGGTCGCATCGGCGATGAAATGGTCGGGCGGCTATGTCTGGGCCTGCAAGAACTACGATGGCGACGTGCAGTCGGACACCGTGGCGCAGGGCTTCGGCTCGCTTGGCCTGATGACCTCGGTGCTGATGACGCCTGATGGCAAGATCGTCGAGGCCGAGGCCGCCCACGGCACCGTGACGCGCCACTTCCGCGAACACCAGAAGGGCAAAGCCACCTCGACCAACTCGGTCGCTTCGATCTTCGCCTGGACGGGTGGTCTCAAGCACCGCGCCAAGCTGGACAATAACGAGCAACTGATGCGCTTTGCCACCACGCTGGAAAAAGTCACCGTGGATGCGGTTGAAGATGGCTGGATGACCAAAGACCTTGCCCTGCTGGTCGGCCCCGATCAGAAATGGCTGACCACCATCGGCTATCTGGAAAAGGTCGACGAATACCTGAACAAAGCTCTGCAAGGCTGATCCGCCTTTCATCTGTTCTCAAATATCCTGCGGGGGTCCGGGGGCGCAAAGCCCCCGGCCTTTGTCATTTTTCAAACCCTCTGGCCTTTATGCTGCATTTGCGATATGGCCGCGCCAACCCGAATGAAAAGAAAGAGATCTCCCCGATGGAGCTTCGCAACATCGCCATCATCGCGCACGTCGACCATGGCAAGACCACTCTCGTCGACGAGCTGCTGAAACAGTCCGGTTCCTTCCGCGACAATCAGGCCGTCGCTGAACGCGCCATGGACAGCAACGACATCGAACGCGAGCGTGGGATCACCATTCTTGCCAAATGTACCTCGCTGGAATGGGCTGGTGTGCGTATCAACATCGTCGACACCCCCGGCCACGCCGATTTCGGTGGCGAAGTCGAGCGTATCCTGTCGATGGTCGATGGCGTTGTCCTGCTGGTCGATGCCGCCGAAGGCCCGATGCCGCAAACCAAATTCGTGACCTCCAAGGCGCTGGCACTGGGGCTGCGCCCGATCGTGGTGCTGAACAAGGTTGACAAGCACGACGCCGAACCCGCGCGTGCGCTGAACGAAGTGTTTGATCTTTTCGCCAACCTTGGTGCCGACGACGATCAGCTTGATTTCCCGGTGCTTTATGCCTCGGGCCGTTCGGGCTGGGCCGATGTCGAACTTGACGGTCCGCGCAAGGATCTGACCGCGCTTTATGATCTGATCGTCAAGCATGTGCCGGAACCCAAACAGATTGCCCGCCGCGCCGAACCCTTCCAGATGCTGGCAACCACGCTGTCCGCAGACCCTTTCATCGGCCGCATCCTGACCGGTCGTGTCGAGGCTGGCACGCTGAAAGCGGGTGAAACCCTCAAGGCGCTCTCGCGCGATGGCACGAGAATCGAACAGTTCCGCGTCTCCAAGGTTCTGGCCTACCGTGGTCTGGTGCAAACGCCGATCGACGCCGCCGAAGCCGGTGACATCGTGACCCTTGCCGGCATGACCAAGGCCACCGTGGCCGATACGCTTTGCGCGCTGGAGATCGAAACCGCAATTCCGGCCCAGCCGATCGACCCGCCGACGATTTCCGTGACCTTCGGCATCAACGACTCGCCGCTGGCGGGCAAGGAAGGCTCCAAGGTTCAGTCGCGCGTGATCCGCGAACGCCTGATGAAAGAAGCCGAGATCAACGTGGCGATCAAGGTCACCGACACCCCCGGCGGCGACGCCTTCGAGGTTGCGGGCCGTGGCGAACTCCAGATGGGCGTGTTGATCGAAAACATGCGCCGTGAAGGCTTCGAGCTGTCGATCAGCCGCCCGCGCGTGCTGTTCCAAGAAATTGACGGCGTGCGCTGCGAACCGGTTGAAGAAGTCACCATCGACGTGGATGACGAATACACCGGCCCCGTGATCGAAAAGCTGACCGGCCCGCGCAAGGGTGATCTGGTCGAGATGAAACCGGCAGGCGCGGGCAAAACCCGCATCATCGCGCATGTGCCGTCGCGCGGTTTGATCGGCTATCACGGCCAGTTCATGACCGACACCCGTGGCACTGGCGTTCTGAACCGTGTGTTCCACGGCTGGACCCCGCACAAGGGCGCCATCGAAGGCCGCCGTCAAGGCGTGCTGATCTCGATGGAGACCGGCATTTCGGTTGCCTATGCGATGTGGAAACTGGAAGACCGCGGCCACTTCTTCATCGGCGTGCAGGAACCTGTCTATACCGGCATGATCATCGGCGAACATTCGCGCGACAACGATCTGGAAGTGAACCCGCTGAAGGGCAAGCAACTGACCAACGTGCGTGCCTCGGGCACCGACGAAGCCGTGCGCCTGACCACGCCGGTCAAGCTGTCGCTGGAACAGTGCATCGCCTATATCGACGATGACGAGCTGGTGGAAGTCACGCCGAAGTCGGTGCGGATGCGGAAGCGCTATCTGGACCCGAACGAACGCAAGCGTCACTCGCGCAGCGCGTAACAGAGAAACCCGCCGGAAGGCGGGTTTTTTCTTGCCCAAATGATCAATCAACCAACCCGTAGGTCGGGGTTCACCCCGACTTTGGTGGTAGAGTCGGGGTGAACCCCGACCTACGCTGCTATTGTCAAGCGGCAGGGATGGAAATCCTCGACCGTCACGCTTTCGCCATCGAATGTACAGAATGTGCTGGCGGCCACTTCTTGCCAGCCGCCTTCCTCCGCCTCAAGCGGTTCTGACACTACCGCTCGGCCCTGTCGGGTATCGGACCAGCGGTGATACAGCGACGGGGCGGCATCGTCGGTGGCGTAGCGCACGGCGTAAAGCCGCGTCCCATCGGACAGGGCGGCGGTCAGGCGCAGATGCGGGGCGGCCCCTTTGGCGCGGGCCAGCGAGATGAACCGCGCCGCCGCCCGTTCCAGCGCGCCCTTGGGATCGCTATCCAACCCCTCTGCCACCGCCACAAGAAACAGCGCCTCGGAATCCGTCGCGCCGCGGCGTGCAGGGTAAAGGCTGTCGGGGATCATCATATCGGCGTCGCGGCGAAAACTGTCATAGCCGCCGATCTGGCCGTTATGCATGAAGGACCAGTTCACATGCGCGAAGGGGTGGCAATTGTTGCGGCTGGTGGCGGTGCCGGTGCTGGCGCGCACATGCGCCAGAAACAACCCCGATTTCACATGCCGCGTCAGGCTGCGCAGGTTCGGATCGGACCACGCCGGCATCACATCGCGGTAAAGGCCAGGTTCAGTCCGATCCCCATACCACGCCACGCCAAACCCGTCGGCGTTGATCGCGGAATGGCACTGTGTCGCGCAGTGGCTTTGGTGTATCAGCGAGTGTCCGGGGCGGCTGATGATTTCCTCAAGGAAAATCGGCGCGCCGATATAGGCTGCCCAGCGGCACATCAAAGCGCCCTTTCGTCGAATTGGTCCATTGCCTGTGCCTTTTGGCGTTATTTCAGCAAGGATAGCATGGATTTGGCGGATTGCAGCCCGCCAAATCCGGAAAATTCAGCCAATTTCCTCGACCACCACCAGATCGCGGACGCTTGCCCCTTTGGCATGGGCAAGCGCTGCCTGATAGTCGGGGCTGTTGTAGCAGGCCACGGCGGCCTCAAGGCTGGGAAAGCGCGCGACCACATTGCGGGCGCGGTCGCGGCCTTCCAACTGCACATAGCGGCCACCACGGGCAAGGAACACCCCGCCATGCGCGGCAATCGCAGGGCCGGCACCGGCAGCGTATTTGCCATAGGCCTCGGCGTCGGTCACTTCGACATGGGCGATCCAGAGGGCTGTGGGCATATCAGGCCTCCAGAACGGCGTGAACGGCGGCAATCGCGGCGTCGGCCAGCGCAATATCGGCCCCGCCCCCCTGCGCCATATCGGGACGACCGCCGCCACCCTTGCCACCCAATGCTTCAACTGCAGCTTTGGCCAAAGTGACCGCACTGATGCGTGCGGTCAGATCATCGGTGACCCCCACCGCCACCGCAGGCTTGGCCCCTGTGTCCGCGATCAGCACCACCGCACCAGACCCGATTTGCGCTTTCAAGGCATCGATCAGCCCCGGAAGATCCTTGCCCGAAACCCCGGAAAGCACCTGGGCAATCAGCTTTACTCCGTTGATTTCCTTGACCTCAGGTCCACCAGACTTGCCGCCCATCGCCAATTCACGGCGCAACTGCGCCACTTCGTTGGCCAAAGCGCGGCGTTCGTCTTGCAGCGCCTTCACACGATCCAGCACATCGCCCGCATGGGTTTTCAGCGCCGCCGCCACGTCCGACAGCCGCTGATCCTGCGCGCGCAGATGGTCGAGGGCGGCTTGCCCCGTCAGCGCCTCGATCCGGCGTACGCCCGAGGAGGACGCCGATTCCGACAGCAGAACAAAGGCGCCGATGTCGCCGGTGCGCGCGACATGGGTGCCACCGCACAGTTCGAGACTATAGGTGCGGCCATCGGCGCCCTTGCCCGACCCGTCCAGCGCGCCCATCGAGACGACGCGAACCTCGTCGCCGTATTTCTCGCCAAACAGCGCCTGCGCGCCAAGCGCACGGGCATCGTCGGGCGTCATGATGCGGGTATCGACAGCCGAGTTCTGGCGGATAAAGGCGTTCACTTCGGCCTCAACCACGGCCACTTCGGCGGGCGTCAGGGCAACCGAATGGCTGAAGTCAAAGCGCATCCTGTCGGCAGCGTTCAGGCTGCCGCGCTGGGCGACGTGATCGCCCAAAGCGCGGCGCAGCGCCTCGTGCAGCAGGTGTGTGGCCGAGTGGTTGGCGCGGATAGCACCACGCCGCACATGCGAAACCTCAAGTTTAGCAGGCTGGCCGCGCAGGATCGTGCCTTCGGCCACGCGCGCGACATGCAGGAAAACGCCCGCCTGTTTGCGCGTATCGGTCACTTCCGCCAAGCCGGTCGCGGTGCGGATATAGCCGGTATCGCCAACCTGTCCGCCGCTTTCGGCATAGAACGGGGTCTGGTTGACCACGATCTGCACCGTAGTTCCGGTTTCCGCAGCGCCGATCAAACCGCCGTCGCGCACCAGCGCGTCAATCTGGCCCTCGGCGGTTTCGGTGTCATACCCCAAGAATTCAGTGGTGCCATGCACCTCGGCAATCTCGAACCAGACTTTCGCATCGGCCGTGCCGCCCGCCCCCGACCAGCTTGCCCGTGCCTTGGCCTTCTGCTCGGACATCGCATCGTCAAAACCGGCCACATCCACCGCGCGGGTCTTTTCGCGCAGCACGTCCTGCGTCAGGTCCAGCGGGAAACCGTAGGTGTCATAGAGCTTGAACGCCACACCGCCGGGCAGATCGGCACCTTCGGGCAGGCGGTCAAGCTCGTCATTCAGCAGGCGCAACCCACGGTCAAGTGTGGTCTTGAAACGGGTTTCCTCCAGCCGCTGGGTTTCTTCGATCAAGGCCTGAGCGCGCGCAAGTTCAGGGTAAGCCGCCCCCATCTGCCGCACCAAGGCGGGGACCAGACGGTGCATCACCGGGTCTTGCGCGCCCAGCATATGCGCGTGGCGCATCGCACGGCGCATGATCCGGCGCAGCACATAGCCGCGGCCTTCGTTCGAGGGCATCACGCCATCGGCAATCAGGAAAGAGGTCGAACGCAAATGATCCGCGATCACGCGGTGGCTGGTCTTGCCCGGCCCGTCGGGATCGGTGTTGGTCGCATGGGCGCTAGCCTCGATCAGGCTGCGCATCAGGTCGGTGTCATAGTTGTCATGCTTGCCCTGCAGCAGCGCGCCGATCCGTTCCAGCCCCATGCCGGTATCGATCGACTGCATGTCCAAGGGCCGCATCGAGCCATCCGCGAACTGTTCGTTCTGCATGAACACGTTGTTCCAGATCTCGATGAAACGGTCGCCATCCTCTTCCGCCGAACCCGGAGGGCCGCCCCAGATGTGTTCGCCGTGGTCGTAGAAAATCTCGGTGCAAGGACCGCAGGGTCCGGTCGGCCCCATGCGCCAGAAGTTGTCATCCGTCGGGATGCGGATGATCCGGTCATCCGACAGGCCCGCGACCTTTTTCCAGATCGCCGCCGCCTCGTCATCGGTATGGTAAACAGTGACCAGCAGCTTGTCCTTGTTCAGCCCGAAATCCTTGGTCAGCAATTCCCACGCAAAAGCAATGGCTTGATCCTTGAAGTAATCGCCAAAGCTGAAGTTGCCCAGCATCTCGAAGAAGGTATGGTGGCGGGCGGTGTAGCCCACATTGTCAAGATCGTTGTGCTTGCCGCCCGCGCGCACGCATTTCTGCGCGGTTGTGGCGCGCTTGTAATCGCGGGTTTCCACGCCGGTAAAGCAGTTCTTGAACTGCACCATGCCCGAATTGGCGAACATCAGCGTCGGGTCGTTGCGCGGCACAAGCGGAGAACTGTCCACCACTTTATGCCCGTTGCGGGCGAAGAAATCGAGGTAGGTCGAGCGGATGTCGTTCAAAGACGCCATGGATTTAGGCCCCCAAAAGGCTGAAAACGTAAGGTCCCGCTCCGTTTAGCCCCCCATCGCGGGGCTGTCCACGGCTTCATGACACACAAATGAAAAAGGCCGGAAACTTGCGCTTCCGGCCTTGGTTTTCAACCTGTTGGTCAAAGATCAGTCGTCCAACAGCGGCCCGTCCTCGGTCGTGGCGGTGAAGTCCAGCCCGTTGGCAGCGCGGATCTTGTCCTCGATATCCAGCGCGATCGAGGGGTTCTGCTTCAGGAAGGTCTTGGCATTCTCGCGCCCCTGCCCGATGCGTTCGTCCTTGTAGGAATACCAGCTGCCGGATTTTTCCACGACGCCAGCCTTTACGCCGATATCCACCAGCTCACCCACCTTCGAGATGCCTTCGCCATACATGATGTCGAATTCCACCTCTTTGAACGGCGGCGAGACTTTGTTCTTAACCACCTTGACGCGGGTGGCGTTACCGATCACCTCGTCACGGTCCTTGATGGCGCCGGTGCGGCGGATGTCGAGACGCACGCTTGCATAAAATTTCAGCGCGTTGCCGCCGGTGGTGGTTTCAGGACTGCCGAACATCACGCCGATTTTCATGCGGATTTGGTTGATGAAGATCACCATGCAATTGCTGCGCCCGATGCTGGCGGTCAGCTTCCGCATCGCCTGAGACATCAGGCGGGCTTGCGAACCCATCTGCATGTCGCCCATATCGCCTTCGATTTCCGATTTCGGCACCAAAGCTGCTACCGAATCGACCACGATCAGGCTGACCGCGCCCGAGCGCACCAGCGTATCGACGATTTCCAGCGCCTGTTCGCCCGTGTCGGGCTGCGAGATCAGCAATTCATCAAGGTTAACGCCAAGTTTCTTGGCATATTGCGGGTCCAGCGCGTGTTCGGCGTCGACAAAGGCGCAAACCCCGCCTTTTTTCTGCGCCTCGGCCACCACATGCAGCGTCAGCGTGGTCTTGCCCGAGGATTCCGGCCCGTAAATCTCGATGATCCGGCCTTGCGGCAGACCGCCGATTCCCAGCGCGATGTCCAACCCAAGGCTGCCTGTCGAGGTCGCCTCGATATCCATCACCGGATTGTCCGAGCCGAGCTTCATGATCGAGCCCTTGCCGAACTGCCGTTCGATCTGTGCCAGCGCGCTTTCCAACGCCTTTGCCTTGTCCATTTCGCGCTTCCCGTTCAAGTCCAGCAGATTTGCCGCAGCCATGTTCCAGCCCCTTATCCCACAGCCGCAGTTCCGCGGCAATCAGTGCAGATGTTCCCCGCCTGTTCTCATCCTTATGAGATCAAAATAGGAACATTTCAATCCATATTCTCGCAAAACCAGCTTTTGCAGGAATCAGTTAAGAGATAGTTTACGGATGGGATTTTCATGCGGGGTTTTGATGCTGGTATTCTGGGAAGAACGTCTGGTGCTTTTGGCCACGCCCAAAACCGGCACGACATCCATCGCAAAAGCGCTCGAATCGCGGGCGGCTATTTCGATCCAGCGTCCGCCCGAGTTGAAACATACCCCGATCAAACGCTTTCGCCGCTTTATCGGCCCCTATCTGGAACAGGTGTCGAAAGAACCGTTCACCGTGATCGGCGTGATGCGCGAACCGCGCGACTGGCTGGGAAGCTGGTATCGCTACCGTCAGCGCCCCGGAATTCCCGACAAACGCCGCTCGACCGCAGGGATAAGTTTCGATGACTTCGTCGAGGCCTATTGCACCGAGAAACCACCCGCTTTTGCCAATGTCGGCGCGCAGGCCGGATTCTTGCGCCCCGAGGACGCCAAAGGTGCCGACATGATCTTCCGCCATGACCGCATCGAAGATCTGGTCGCCTATCTCGAACATCGGCTTGCCATGAACATAACGCTGCCCGTCGTCAATGTCTCACCCCAGGCTTCCACCCTGCTGACGGCAAAAAACGAAGCACTGTTGCAGCGATTCGCCGCCCGCGATTTCGCGCTTTACGCCAGCCTTTAGTGCAACTGTCCCTGCACGGTTGTGGTCAATTCACTTAAGGAAAACGGCTTGGGCAGGAATACGGAATTGGGGATGCGCGCCTGACCTTCCGCCAAGGCCTCTTCGGCATAGCCGGACACAAAGATCACCCGCACGTTCGGGCGATCTTGCAGCGCACGGCGCACCCAAGACGGCCCATCCATCCCCGGCATCACCACATCGGTGACAAAAACATCCACCTCAAGCGCGGGGTCTTCCAGCGTTCGCAACGCCTCTTCGGCATTTTCGGCTTCCAGCACCGTATAGCCACGCATCCGCAGCGCGCGGCTCGCAAAGGTTCTCACTGGTGCCTCGTCTTCGACCAGAAGCACCACGCCTTCCCCCCGTCGCACGACCATGTTGCGCTGGGTTTGCGGCAAGGCGAGGGGGGCAATTTCGGCACCGGCATGGTGGATCGGGAAGTAGATTTGAAACACCGCGCCCTGACCTTCGGTTGAATCCACAAAGATAAACCCGCCCGACTGTTTGACGATTCCATAGGCGGTCGAAAGCCCGAGGCCAGTCCCTTCACCGACACGCTTGGTGGTGAAGAATGGCTCGAATATCTTGTGCAGACGGTCAGGCGGGATGCCGGTCCCCGTATCTCCGACCCGGATCAGCGCGTAATCACCGGCGGGAACGATCGCACGGTCGCGGTGCATGTCTTCGTGCAAGGAAACGGCCTTAGTCTCGACGCTTATGGTGCCGCCTGCGGGCATGGCATCGCGGGCGTTCACGACCAGATTCATCACCACCTGCTCCAACTGGCGTTTGTCGGCGCGGATCGCACCCAGTGCGGGCGCATGGACAAGCCGAAGGCTCACCCGCTCCCCCACCAGCCGGTTCAGCAGATGGGCCAGTTCCGAAAGCGTTTCCTGCAGGTCGATCCGTTCGGGTTTCAGCGTCTGTTTGCGCGAGAAAGCCAGCAATTGCCCCACCAAAGCCGCCGCACGGTTGGCATTCTGATGAATCTGGATCAGGTCGGAGTATTCGGGGTCTTCCGAGTCATGGCGCAGCAGCAAAAGATCGCAATGGCCCGAGATTGCGGTCAGCAGGTTGTTGAAATCATGCGCGACGCCGCCTGCAAGCTGGCCGATTGCCTGCATTTTCTGGCTTTGCACGATCTGCGCCTCAAGCGTTTTCAGTGCAGTTGCGTCCTGCAACACCGCAAGCGCGCCGGGTCTGCCCAGATCGACGGTGCGGCGCAGGGTGACTTGCAAGAACACTTCGCCGCCGAGTTTGCGCGCACACAGAACCTCGGCCCCGCCGGGGATGCGTTCAGAGACGATATCGCCCAACCAGTCAGAAACGGGGCGGCCCAGACCTTCGAACAGGTCGTGGAACATCACACCCGCCCCCGCCTCCAGTGCCAAAAGGTCGCGTGCGGCGCGGTTGGCGGCGCGCATCTCGCCTTCAGGACCGAATTTCAGCAGCGCCACGGGGACATTCTCGAAATCCGCCAGCATGCTTTCGTCATCACCGCGCGCGGGGACCGGCAGCAGGTAGATTTCGCGCCGCTCTCCCCCGCCCTCGACCTCGGCCAGAATCGCGCGCACGGGGCCGTTGGCGCCTGCCACCTGAACCTCTTCGCCCGAATGCAGCACGGGAGTGGTGAAAATCCGGTCCAGCCGTTTCGGACGCCCCCCCAAAAGCCGCCGCATCGCCTCGTTCGAGAACAGCACCACGCCTGACTTGTTTGCGGTCAGCATCGGCAGGCTGAGTTGTTCGGCCCCGCGCCCGGCCGTGCTGCGGTCCTGAAATTCCTCAAACCGCCACAAAAACCGAGTGTCCGAGATCTTATGCACGGAAAGTCGGGCATGGCCGCGCCGTGTCACCACGTCTTCGCGTGCAGCCCCCATATTCGCCGCGCGCCCTTGCAGCCGGAACAGCACAGCCCCCGGCGTTGCGAAATGATCACGCAGCGCCGCCGTAAGGGTTTCGCCATCCGTGACCGAAAATCGCGCCTCGGCTGCGGCGTTGCGGAAATGGATATGCCCGTCGGGGTCGGTGGTGAAACAGGGGGCCGCATCCTGGGCCAAAAGCCCCGCCAATCGCCGCTCGGTCTGCCGGTCACCTTGACGGGCCAGCAAAGCCGCCCCGCGCAGCAGAAAGATCAGCAGCACAAAGGTCAGCCCAGCAACAATCGCGCCCAAGCGCAGTTCCGGCTGTGGTGTCAGCGTGCCAACCGTCAGACAGCCCGTTGCCGCTGCAAGCAGCAACCACGCCCCGCCCGCACGTCCTTCGGCCCCGCCTGATACCGATATGGCCACATCGCCCCCCGTCCGGATTCGCTTCTGGCTCCATACGGCAGGGAAAGTGTTAAGCGCGACTTAACCCCACAGCGGAATTTGCGAAAAACCCGTCAAAGTTGTGTATGTGGTCAATCTTTTCGCGTCAACATTGCGATAAAGAACCCATCCGCCCCGTCCAGCGGAGTGAACCTGCGCGCAGCCATCTGTTGCCAACCCGGATTGCGCGCCACAAAGCCCGCCACCTGCGCCTCGTTTTCGGCCGCAAGCATCGAGCATGTCGCATAGGCCAGAACCCCCTTGGGGGCGACCAGAGGGGCGACCTTATCCAGAATTGCCGCCTGACTCCGCGCTACTTCGGCCAGCTTTTCGGGTGTCAGCGCCCATTTTCCCTGCGGATCACGCCGCCAACTGCCCGAACCTGAGCAGGGGACATCTGTCAGGATCAGATCGTAGGGCGCTGATTTTGCAGCATCTTCTGAAATCGTTACCTTCGCCCCTGCCCGCTTGGCCCGCGCTGGCAGATCACTCATCCGCGCAACATTCGCATCATGGGCAAAAAGCGTCAGTCTGGCGCGGGCTGCCATTGCCAATGTTTTACCGCCGCCGCCCGCGCAATAGTCCAGCACGCGCATCCCGTCGCGCAGCGGCAGCGCCTCGACAACAGCCTGTGACGCGGCGTCCTGCAATTCGACCAAGCCTGCGGCATAGGCCGCGCCGGTCTGGATTTTTCTTGCATTCCCCGTGACTTCCAAGGCAGAGCTTGCCAGCGGGTGCGGCACCGCCACAATGCCCTCCTCGGCCAGCGCCACAATTGCGGCCTCGGGTGTCGTGCGCGCCAGATTGACCCGCAGGAACACCGGCGCGCGGTGGCGCAGTGCCTGCATTACGGCGGGGAAATCATCCCCCAAAGCTGACTGCAATTCAGGCGCAAGCCAGTCGGGGCAATCGAGCGCCGCCAGTCCTTCGGGGGCATGGCCCGCCTCATCCGGCGTGACCGGCGCGGGCGCGTGGCCCTGCCCGTCGAACAGCGCCTCATAACCGCCCGCGCGCGCCCCGCCCAGCACCAGACCGCGCCCTGTCATAGCTCCGCCAAGGGCCGCGAAAGAGCGTTTGCAGCGCAAGCAATCATAGACCAGATCGCGGATCGCCGCGCGGTCGCCCGATCCGGCAAAGCGGTTGGCGCGGCCCCAGTTGGTCAGAACCACCTCGGGTGCAGCGCCGGTCAGGACACGGTCCAGCACCTCGATTGCGGCGGACAGGCGGGCGGCTGGGGTCATGCTTTGCGCTCTTGCAGGATATTACCGCCATCGACGACGATGGTGGCGCCGTTGACGTAAGAGGCTGATTTCGAAGCCAGAAAAGCCACGACCGCTGCCACCTCATCCGGCGTTCCGGCGCGGCCTACGGGGGTGGCAAGGGCGGCTTGGCGTTCCTCGGGGGTTGCGGCTTCGGTGCCGATCCAGCCGGGGGCGACGGCGTTCACAGTCACCCCCTTGGCTGCCACTTCAAGCGCCAGCGCATGGGTCAGGCCGACCATCCCCGCCTTGGCCGCGGAATAGGCCGCCTCGCCCACATTCGACACCATGGGGCCAGTGACCGAGGCCATCATCACCACGCGGCCATAACTGCGATCCACCATCGTGGGCAGGAAGGCTTGTGTCACCAGCACGGCGGTGGTCAGGCTGACATCCATCGCGCGACGCCATTGGTCGGGGGTGATCTCAAGGAAGGGAACCTGCTCGGCGGGCGACAGCACCGACCCCATGCCTGCGTTGTTCACCAGCACCTCAACCGCGCCCACCTCTGACAAAAGCCGCCCCACCTGAACCGGATCGGTCAGATCGGCCTGATGGGCGGTCACGTCAAAGCCTTCGGCGGCAAGCTCGGCTTGTCGCGTGAAGATCCGCCCCGTTGTCGCTGTAATCGCAAGCGAAAACCCCGCGCGCCCCAAGGCACGGGCGCAGGCAAGGCCAATGCCGCCCTGCGCCCCAGCCCCTGTAATCAGCGCGCGGGCCACGGATCAGCCCGCCCGATAGTTGGGCGACTCGCGCGTGATCTGCACGTCATGGACGTGGCTTTCCTTCAGCCCCGCGCCGGTGATCTTGACGAACTGGCAGTTCGACCGCATCGCCGCAATCGTGCCGTTGCCGGTATAGCCCATCGCCGCGCGCAAACCGCCAACCATCTGGTGGATGACCGCCGCCGCCGAACCCTTGTAGGGCACCTGCCCTTCAATGCCTTCCGGCACCAGTTTGTCGCTTGCCGCATCCTTCTGGAAATAACGGTCAGCCGAGCCGCGCGCCATCGCGCCCAAAGACCCCATGCCACGATAGGCCTTGAAGCTGCGGCCCTGCCACAAAATCACCTCACCCGGCGATTCATCCGTGCCTGCAATGGCGCTGCCAACCATCGCGCAAGACGCCCCCGCCGCAATCGCCTTGGCGAAATCGCCAGAATATTTGATGCCGCCGTCCGCGATCACAGGAATATCCCCCGCCGCACGCGAGGCGTCCATGATCGCGGTCAGTTGCGGCACACCCACACCCGCCACAATCCGCGTCGTGCAGATGCTGCCAGGACCGATGCCGACCTTGACCGCATCCGCGCCTGCGCCAATCAGCGCGCGGGTCGCTTCGGCGGTGGCGACGTTACCGGCCACCACCTGCACGGTGTTCGAAAGCTTCTTGATCCGCTCGACCGCAATCGCGACACCTTCCGAGTGGCCATGCGCGGTGTCGATCACCACCATATCCACACCGGCATCGATCAGCGCCTGCGAGCGTTCAAAGCCCGCGTCCCCCACGGTCGAGGCAGCAGCTACCCGCAGGCGGCCCATCTCGTCCTTGCAGGCATGCGGGTTCAGCACCGATTTCTCGGTGTCCTTCAGCGTCAGCAGGCCGGTCAGCTTGCCCGCGCCATCGGTCACCAGCAGCTTTTCGATCCGGCGCGCCTTCATCAGGCTGATCGCCGCCTCGCGGTCAACCGGTTCGCGCAGCAGCGCCAGATTCTCCGAGGTCATCATCATCCGCACCGGCGTCTTGTCATCAGAGGCAAAGCGCATGTCGCGGTTGGTCACGATGCCTAGCACGCGGCCCATCTCGTCCACCACAGGAAAGCCGGTGATATTATACCGCTCCATCAACACCTTGGCATCGGCCATGGTCTGATCGGGGGTCAGGGTGATCGGGGCATAGACCACGCCGGATTCGAACCGCTTCACCCGACGCACTTCGCGCGCCTGCGTCTCAAGGTCCAGATTGCGGTGGATCACGCCGATGCCACCCGCCTGCGCCATGGCAATCGCCATCCGGCCCTCGGTCACGGTGTCCATCGCCGACGACAGCAGCGGAATGTTCATCCGGATGGATTTGGTGACGAAAGTGGACGTGTCCGCCTCGGACGGCAGCACAGAGCTGGCGGCGGGCACAAGCAAAACGTCATCAAAGGTGAGCGCCTCGCGAATCTCCATGAAAGCCTCCTACGGGGTTCAGGTGGGGAGTGTTCGTTTGACGGCTCCCTGTTTCACCAAATCCGGCCAAGGGCAAGGGCGAAACGCCCCTTGCGGACAAAATCAGGCCGTGCAGACTGCCGCCAAAACCATAGGTCCCCCATGCGCGTTGCGATCATCGAAAATACCGCCGTCACCCATCACGGCCAAGTCGGCGTGGCCCTGCACGAAGCCGCCGCCACCATCGACCTTTTTCGCCCGTGGCTGGATGGCAAACTGCCGGACATGGGCAGCTTTGACGCGCTGGTATCCTTTGGCGGCGAGCAGAACGCGCTGGCCGATTCTGATCACCCTTATCTGCCCGATCTGGCACGTCTGATGCACGATACCGCCCTGTCGGGAACGGCTGTGCTGGGCATTTGCCTTGGCAGCCAGATCCTTGCGCGCGGCGCGGGGGCGGTGAACCACATCGGCACTCATCCCGAACATGGCTGGGTCCATGTCGATCTGACCGACGAGGGCCGCGCCGATCCGGTGCTGGGTCATTTGCCCGCGCGGTTTCCGATCTTTCAATGGCACTCCGACACTTTCACCCTGCCCGAAGGGGCTGTGCATCTGGCCACAAACGCGGCTGTTCCGGTGCAAGGCTACCGCATCGGCCGCGCAGGCTATGCCACCCAGTTCCATTTCGAAGCCAGCCGCGCCGTGGTGGCAGACATGACAAACTCGTGGCCCGAGGCAGCCGAGAGGATGACCCCCGGCTGGGTCGCCGCCCAACCCACGCTTGCCGCCAGCCTTGGCGCAGACGCCGATGCCCACGGGCTTGCAATCGCACGGGCATGGGTAGGGTTGATCTAACCTACAGCTTCATCTGTTCCTTAAATATCCCCGCCGGAGGCTCCGACATCCCCCGCAAGCGGTGCGTGACAAGCACGCACCCTACCCTTTGGATTTCATCTTGGCTTAAATACTCCCGCCGGAGGCTTACTCCATATCTGCCAAAGCCTCCGGCGGGAGTATTTAGGCCAAGATGATGCAGCCGGATCAGGCTTCGGCAGCGTTGGTCTTTAGGGCAAGGCGGTTGCCGGGCCAGAGTTTCAGCACCTGCCATGCGATGAGCGGCACCACCCCGAGGCTGGCAGCCAGCAAGATCATCCCGGCCCATTGCCATGTCTCGCCCAGCGTCAGTGCGGCAGATGCGGCGGCGGAGATCGGGAAGGTGAACGCGCCCCAGAGCGGGCTGAACCCCGAGGCGGTGATCCAGCGTGCAAAGACCAGCAACGACGTCAGGATCACCGCGCCCACGCCCGCAAAGGTCAGCGCCAGCAGCGGCTGGCCCACACCCTGCGCCACCACCACAAACAGCGCGGCTGGGGCCAGATGGATCGCAAGCAGCGGCCGCAGCGGCGCGGGCGGAATCCGCCCGATCAGTTGCGCCAAGGACAGCCCCCAGATCAGTGCCGCAACCGGCATCGTGGCCAGCAGCAGCCCTTGCGCCAGATCAATCTGTCCCAAAGCCAGCGCTGCAACACCGCCTACAATGAAGCCGACAAAATTCAGGTGCCAGACAGGCGTAACGCCCCGCGTCTCGGCTGGCCCGCGCGCCAGAACCACCACCATCGTCACTGCAAGCAGGCCATGCAGTGCAAGCCCCGCCAGCAAAATGCCCCAAGCCAGCACCGGCGCATAGGGCGCAACCAGCGCAGCGCTTGCCATGACGCCCATGCTGGCCGTCGCATAGCCCGCCCGCCCCGGCAGCACGGCCAGATCTTGCAGCACCACCGCTGGCCGATGCGCGATCTTCACCGCCAGCGCCAGCAGCGCAAAGGCCACCACAACCAGCAAAGCCCCGATCAGCGCCTCGATCGGGCCTTGCTCTATCCCCAGAACCTCCATCCCCCGCCGTAGCGCCAAGGCCAGCCCTTGCAGGCCCAGCAGCGCCGGAAAGATCGCAGGCGGGGTGCGCGCAAAGAGCTTCGGCTTGCGCGGCGGAAATTCAGGGGCGGGATAGGTCTTGGGTCGGGCTGTGACCTTGGGGGCTTGCGTCATGGCGATCTCCTGTTGCCGCCAGACTTTCCGATAAATCCCGCCGCCGCAAGACGGCCACGCGCCGCAGGGCGCCCGTGCGGGATGGCCTCGATGGCCGCCCTGCACGGGTTTCGGTCGCGGTCAGCCGCGCAGCACCGGAAACCAGTCCTCGCGCAACCGCTGACCCGCTTGCATCTCATGTCCCGGATAGGGCGGCGAGGTGCGGCCCGGACGCTCGACATAACGGGCATCGTCACCTACCAGCCGTAGCGAAAACGCCCGACGCCGCGTCGCGGTATCATTGCCGCGCGCGCCGTGCAGGGTCAGGTAATTGAAGGCAACCGCATCCCCTGGCTCCATCTGCCATTCCATCACCCGCATCCCTTCCGCATCCGGGTCGGGCACGGCCATGTATTTCTCAGGGTTGGGATAGAACGAGGTTTCGGCCAGCCAGCGGGTCGGCAATACCTCCTTCTCCCACAGATGACTGCCCGCCACACAACGCAAGGAGGCTTCTTTTACAGGGTCGAGCGGCGACCAGAACGACACGGTCTGCTGTCCGCCAACGAAATAATAGGGGCCGTCCTGATGCCACGGTGTCGGCTTTGACGTGCCAGGCTCCTTGACCAGCACATGATCGTGAAACAGTTGCACACGCTGCGAGTCCATCAGGCGTGCCGCCACTTCGGCCACCTCGGACTGCCGGATCACCCGTTCGAATTCCGGGATGCGGTTCCAGTTGCAATAATCGTCAAAGAACCGCCCGCCCTCGCCGGGTTTGAGATTTTCGGCGGCGTATGGCCCCGGTTCGGCCATGTTGCGGGCAACTCCTGCGCGCAGCTCTTCGACCCAATCGGCCCAAAGCCCCTTGATCAGCACCACCCCATCGCGCTGATAGGTCTGCACCATCTCATCCGTCACCACGACCGCCATCGCTTGCTCCTGCATAAGCTGAGTTCTGGCCAAACCATTGCGCGACGGTTATCATAGACGCAAATAATACCTTTCAATAATGGTCATAACCATATGCTATCTCTAACCCTGCGCCAGTTGGAATATGCCGTGGCCGTGGCACGGCATGGCGGGGTGACGGCGGCGGCCGAGGCGTTGCATGTCAGCCAGCCCGCGTTGTCAGTTGCACTCTCGCATCTGGAAACGACGCTGGGCCGTCCGCTGTTTCTGCGTCGCGCAGGCGGGCGGGTTCTGCCCAGTTCCTTCGGGCGGGTCTGGCTGGATCAGGCGGAGGCGCAGCTTTCTGGCCTTGCGCGGTTGACTCATGCCGAGGGTGGCAGGGCCGAGCCGCGCTTGCTGATCTTTCAGGATATCGCCCCCACCTGCCTTGCGCCGATTCTGGCACAGGCCGCGCGGCAGGGCATCGCCATCGCGCCGCAGGTTCTTGGCTTTGAAGCTCTGGCCGAGGCCTTGCAGCAAGGGCGCGGCGATCTAGCGCTGACATGGGATCTGGGGCTTGAGATCGGGATCGAGCGCAAGGTTCTGGCCCGTGTCGCCCCGCATGCGGTGCTGGCGGCGGATCATGTCTTGGCCAGTCAAGCCACGCTGACGCTGGCCGATCTGGCGGGGCAGCCGCTGGTTCTGGCCGATCAGGGGCTGTCCTTGGGCCATATGCGGGCGCTCTTCTCGCAGCGTGGACTGACGGCGCGGATCGCGCATCGCACCGCGTCGCTGGAGTTGCTGCGAAGCTATGCGGCGAACGGGCTGGGAATCGGGCTAAGCTATACCAATCCCGCCGCGCGCCATGCCCAAGACGGGCTGGCCTTGGTGACGCGCCCGATCGTGGATGCAGGGTCCGAGCCTTTGGTGCTGGCGCGGCTGGCGGGAAACCCGTTGTCGCAGGGTGCAGCCGCATTGGCGGCGCTGATCCCAGACACCTTGCCCCTGACCCCGTTCCGCGCCAGCATGCTGCCCAATCAAACACCGGAGGAGCCGTGGCGCTGATCCCACTTGCGACTGCCTGCGATCTGGTGCGGGCAAGTTTGGCGGCCTATCTGCCTGATCCCACGGCCAAACTGACCGCGCTGAACGATAGCGGTGCGGAACAGGCTGGCTTTGTGCTGCGGGTGACGCCTGCGGCGGGGGGCAGCCTGATTGCAAAGATCAGTGCCGAGCCTTCACGGCTGGAGGCCCAGTTCCGCCGCCTGACCGCGACGCATCCGCGAATGAAAACCGGCCTGCTGCGTGTGCCGGAACCTCTGTTCCGGGATGCCGCGCGCGGGGTGATCCTGATGGAGGATGGCTGGGGTCAGCGGGCCGAGACGCTGTGGCGCAAGGGCGGCGCGCCTGCCTTGACTGCGATGCAGGCGGCGGGGCGCTGGCTGGCGCGGTTTCACACCCTGACGGCGCGGGAAATGCCGTTTGACCCCGCGCCGCATCTGAATTGGCTGGAGCGCGCGCTTCTGGCCCAAGCCGAAGGACATCGCGCCATCCCCGACTTTGCCGCGCTGGAATCCCATCTGCCGCGCCTGCACCGGCTTGCGACCGAGGCCAAGGATCAGCCCGCCATCCGTTGCATCACGCATCGGGACTTCCATTTGCGGAATGTGGTGATCCGTCCGAACGGCCGTATCTACGGGCTGGATTTCGAAAATGAAAAGCTGGATGACGCCCTACGCGATCTGTTGTTCTTTCTGACCGACGCCGCGATCCACAGCCCGCAACCCGAAGTTTTTGCCGCCGCTATTGGCGCGTTCCACAGTGGTTATGGCACTCCTGCTGCATCGCCCGAGGTGTTTGAATTCTTCCACCTGTTCCATGCGCTGTCGGCTTGGGCGGCGCTGGACGAATCAAACACCCCGCTGGGGCCGAATCGCCTGCGCCGCCTGCGCGTCCTGCAAGATCTGGCCGCGTCCGAGCCAGCCGCCCTTGGGGTCACACCCGCCCAAAGCGCTTTTACCGCGTCGCAGATATGAAACCTTACAAGATAACCAAAGCGCTTTGAGGCAATTATATCTCGCCATCTTCGCCTTGCGGGCTGAAGGCTTCTTCAGATTTCACCTCTGCCGCCACGACAAAGCGATTCAAACACTTTGACCCCGGAGAACCCCACGGCTAACCTGCCCACCGCAACCGTTTTGACCGCAAAGACCGCATATCTGCCATGAACCTGAAAGAGCTGTCACAGAAACTCGGGCTGTCGCCCACCACGGTCAGCCGTGCTTTGAACGGCTATCCCGAAGTGAACGAGGCGACCCGCGAACGCATCGTTGCGGCGGCCAAACGACACAACTACCGCCCCAATGCGCGGGCGATCCGGCTGGCGACTGGGCGGGCGATGGCGGTGGGGCATATCTTTCCGGTGGCGACCAAGAATGAGATCGTGAACCCGATCTTTGCCGATTTCATTGCCGGCGCGGGTGAGGTTTATTCGCAAAACGGCTATGACATGCTGCTGTCGGTCGTGGCCGATGATGCCGAGCAGGCCACCTACCGCGATCTGAAATCGCGCGGCGCGGTGGACGGGGTGATCATCCATGCAGTGCGGACCTTTGATGATCGTATTCCGGCGCTGCTTGATATGGGCCTGCCCTTTGTCAGTCACGGTCGCGCCACGGGGATCGAGCAGCCTTATTCCTGGGTCGATGTGAACAACCGCCGCGCCTTTCTGCGCGCCACCGAATTCCTGCTGGATCTTGGCCATACCCGAATCGCGCTTGTGAACGGGGTCGAGAATATGGATTTCGCCATCCGCCGCCGCACCGGTTATCTGGATGCCTTGGCCGCGCGCGGTGTCGGGGCCGACCCCGCGATCATGGCCACAGACGAGATGACCGAGCTTTCGGGCTATCGCGCGGCCAGCCGCATGCTGGATGCCCCGAACCCACCCACCGCCTTTCTGGCCGCCTCGATGCTGTCCGGCATGGGGGTGCGGCGCGCCATTGAAGGGCGCGGGTTGAAGATGGGGCGGGATGTTTCGGTGATCATCTTTGACGATGAACTCAGCTACCTTCGTAACGGCGAGGGTCTGCCGATCTTTACCGCGACCCGATCTTCCGTGCGCGATGCGGGCAGGATTGCGGCGCAAATGCTGCTTGATCTGATCGCAGATCCCGAGAATACCGTGCAGCAGCGCCTGCTTGAAGCGGATCTGATCATTGGCCAATCGACCGGCCCTGCCCCGCGTCGCGGCTGATCCATGCAGGCGCGTATCGTTTTTCTCGACCTGACCGGCGCAATGGCCCTGCGCTGCCCCCCCAAGACCCACGCTTTATGAGGTGCCACAATGACCGCCCCCCTCGCCATCGTTGCCGATATTGGCGGCACCAATACCCGCGTCGCCCTTGCAGATGGCAAGGTGGTGCGCGCCGAAACGATCCGCCGCTTTTCCAACGCCGCTTTTCCCAGTCTTGAGCCGGTTTTGGCACAATATCTGGCCGATGCCGGTATTGCGCTGGTGGATGGCGTCTGTGTGGCAGCCGCAGGACCGGTACGCGATGGCGTGGCGGTGATGACCAATCTGGACTGGACCATCGACAGCGCGTCGCTGATCCGTGCAACCGGTGCGGGCCAGACCGCCATTCTCAACGATCTGCAGGCCCAAGGCCATGCGCTGGGCCATATCGCGCCGGAGTTCCTGCGCCCGCTGGTTCACGGCCCGCATCAGTCGGGGGCAGCGATGCTGGTGGTGGGGGTGGGCACCGGTATGAACGCAGCCCCCGTGCATGAAACCCCTTGGGGCCGTGTGGTCGCGGCCTCGGAATGTGGCCATATCTCGATGCCGGTGCGGACCGAGCAGGACTTCCGCCTTGCGCGATTTATCGAAAGCCACGGTCCCCACGCCCACGGCTTTGCGGGGGTAGAAGATGTGCTGGCGGGGCGCGGGCTTGAGCGTGTCCACGCCTTTGCCACCTCCGAGGCCGGAACCCCGCAAGAGATGAAGGCCGCTGACATCATGGCGGCCCTTGCCGCTGGCGATGCGCTGGCCCGCGCCACCGCGCGGCTTTATGTGCATCTTCTGGGGGCGGAACTGGGCAATCTTGCGCTGATCCATTTGCCCTTTGGCGGCATCTTCCTGATCGGCGGCGTGGCCCGTGCCATGACGCCCTATATGGCCGAATTCGGACTGGCCGAGTCCTTCCACGACAAGGGCCGCTTTGCCGAATTCATGCACAGCTTTGCCATCACGGTGGTCGAGGATGATTTCGCTGCCCTCACCGGCTGCGCCGCCTACCTTGCCAATGGCGGCAAGGGCTGACCCACCGCAGCCACAGGCGCCAAGCTTCGCGGTTTCATCTTGGCAAAAATACTCTGGGGGAAACTCTGTGTTTTCTGAAAGAAAACACAGAGTTGGGGGCTAGCCCCCCCTTGCTGTCACTTTGGCAGACGCTCGGCCAGAAAGGCCAAAGCCACCTGCAACCCGTCCGGCGCGATGCCGTGTCCGGTGCCCTTCATCACATGACCAAAGGTCTCGAACCCCGCCGCGACCAGCGCATCTCCTGCCAGCGCCATCTCGCGGAAATCCACCACCGGGTCCTGATCGCCATGCACCAGAAGCACCGGCAGTTTGACGCGGGCTTCTGCCTGCAACAGTTGCGGGCGCAACAGCCGCCCCGAAATCGCCACCACCCCCGCGATTGCCGGCGCACGACGCGGTGCAATATGCAGGCTCATCATCGCGCCTTGGGAAAACCCGACCAAAGCCAGTTGCGAAGGCATCAGCCCTTCCTCGGCCAGCCGCGCATCGAGAAACGCGTTCAAAGCATCCGCAGACCGGTTCATTCCGACCGCCGCATCCACCTCGCTTGATCCGTCAAAGCGCGGGATGCCGAACCATTGGCGGCCAAAGGGATTGCCCGCGCAAGGCTCGGGCGCGTCGGGGGCATAGAACACGGTATCGCGCAGATGCGGTCCCAGCGGATCGGCCAGACCCAGAAGATCGGCCCCGTCCGCGCCATAGCCATGCAGAAACACCACCATCGAGCGCGCCTTGCCCGACACCGAAGCCTTGCGACCAAACTTCAACCCCTGCGTCATCGGATTCCTTCCCGTGATTTTGCCACATGGTAGTAGGCCCAAAGAATCCGCGCCGCAACCGACCGCCACGGCGACCAGACCTGCGCCATGGCACGCAGTTCCCGCTCGGAGGGGCGTTTCTCCAGCCCGAACAGCACTTTTGCCCCCTCTTGCAGCGCCAGATCGCCAGCCGCAAACACATCCGCCCGCCCCAAGGCAAACATGGCATAGATTTCGGCGGTCCATGTGCCGATGCCGGGAACCTGCACCAAAGTCGCCACCACCTCGGCATCGGGTGCGGCGCGCAGCGCGTCAAAATCAATCCCCGCCAAGGCCAGCGCCCGCGCATAGCGCGCTTTCTGTCGGCTTAGCCCCGCCGCGCGCAAATCCTCATCCGAGGTCGCCGCAATCTCGGCCTGCCCTGTCAGTCCTGCCGCTTCCATCCGCGCCCAGATCGCGTTGGCCGAAGCGACCGACACCTGCTGCCCCACAATCGCATCCAGCAGCGCCGTGAACCCGTCCGCCTGCCGCCGCAACCGCAAGGCCCCCACCAAGGGCAAGGCATGGGCAAAGCGCGGCTCTGCGGCGGCCAACCACGCGGCACCTTCCGCCACACAGTCCAAAGTCTCAATAATCCGTCCGACCATCATTCATCTGTTTCTTAAATATCCCCGCCGGAGGCACCCTACAGCGCGACAATCGCGAAGGCCAAAGACGAATCCATCTTGCCGCCGCGAAACCGGAGTCCTACCCATTCGCCATGACAGATTTCGCCCAAGACCGCCTCGCCCGCCGCAATGTTCTGGTCCTTGTCGCCTCGCAGGCGATTCTGGGGTCGCAGTTGCCGATGATCTTCACCATCGCAGGCCTTGCGGGGCAAAGCCTTGCGCCGAATGCTTGTTGGGCGACGCTACCGATCTCGGCGATGGTGATCGGTTCGATGCTTACGGCGGCGCCGCTTTCGGCCTTCATGGCGCGCTACGGGCGACGGGCGGGGTTTGTGGTCGGCACCATGGGCGGGGCCTTGGGGGCGGCCATCGGGGCTTACGGGTTGATGCAGTCGTCCTTCCTGCTGTTCGTCATCGGCGCGCTGTTTTCCGGCATGTATATGTCGGCGCAAGGGTTCTACCGCTTTGCCGCCGCCGATACCGCGTCCGAGGCGTTCCGGCCCAAGGCGATTTCTTGGGTGATGGCGGGAGGGCTTTTGTCGGCCATCGTGGGGCCGCAACTTGTCAAGCTGACGGCGCAGGCGATGGTGATCCCCTTCCTTGGCACCTATCTGACGGTGATCGCGCTGAATATCCTTGGGGTCGGCCTGTTTGCGGCGCTGAAAATCCCGAAACCGCGCGCCCCTGTGGCGGGTGAGGCGCAGGGACGTTCTCGGCTGGAGTTGATCCGCACCCCGCGCATCGCAGTTGCGGTGATCGTGGCCACGGTATCCTATGCGCTGATGAATCTGGTGATGACCTCCTCGCCGCTGGCGGTGGTGGGCTGCGGCTATCAGACCTCGGATGCGGCGGATGTTGTAACGGCGCATGTGCTGGCGATGTATGTGCCTTCGTTCTTCACCGGCCATCTGATCGCGCGCTTCGGTGTGGAAAAGGTGATGGCCACCGGTCTGGTGATCCTTGCCGGTGCCGGAGCCGTCGCCATGGCGGGGGTCGAGCTGTCGAATTTCTTCGTGGCGCTTGTGCTGCTGGGGCTTGGCTGGAACTTCGGCTTCATCGGTGCAACCACCATGCTCACTTCGGCCCATGCCCCGGCCGAGCGTGGCCGGATGCAGGGCATGAACGATTTCATCGTGTTCGGTGGCGTGACGCTTGCCAGCTTTTCCTCGGGCGGGTTGATGAACTGTTCGGGCGGCACGCCACAGGCGGGCTGGCAGGCAGTGAACATGGCGATGCTGCCGTTTCTGGTGCTGGCAGGCGGGGCGCTGATCTGGCTGGCCATGCGCCCGAAAGAGACGCGCGGCTGATCTGTCGTGTAGGGTGCGTGCTAGCACGCACCTTACCCTTTGCGCTTGGGGCTGCACGCAAAGGCTTGAGCCAATGCCCTGCATGAACCGCGGCCTCCGGCGGGGATATTTATGCAAAGGGGATCGGGGGAATTACCAGCGTCCCAAAAGGGCTTGCCATGCGAGGTGGCTTCGGCGGGTGAATTCTGACAGCGCGAGGGTGCCGTTGGCAACACAGTTGGGGTCCGCAAGCACACGGCGCAGCAGGGGTTCGGTTTGCCAGCCCGAGAGCAGCGCTGCGCTTGGGATGCCACGGCGATTGGCCCCGGATCGATTGGCACGGGCAATGTGTAGGCGTGACAGGGCTTGCCCTGCAAGGGCGCGCACCGCTTCGGGGCGGCCATCCGGCAAGGGCATACGGCCACGGTCTTCCAGATCGGGAACGGCCTGCAGATAGCGGGCGATTCCGGTGGCATAGGCATAGGCGCGGATTGCGGGTTCCGCTGCGGGGCTTGCTCCAAGGGCACTGGCGCAAAGCCACATCAGGCCGCCCGAAGTGGCATCGATATAGGCGTCAAACTCGGTCTGGTCTGCGAAGGGGTCGGCATAGACATCATGGCGGCGGGCTTCGATCAGGCGATCGAAGACATCAAGCGGCAGGTTGGCGGACTTGATCAGACCATGCAGCGGGCCTGCCACCTCATGCGCGCGGGGGGTGGGTTCGGCCACGACGTCGCGCCACCATTGCAGGCGCATTTCGGCGATCATCGCCTCTTTGCTGACCCAAGGCGCGCGGGCGACCTCGAGGTTGAAGGCGTAAAGCGGAAAGAGTTTGGCCCGTGCCGCCGGAGGAGTTGCCATTGCAGCGGCAAAGCGGTCGGGGTCACCGCGTTCGACAAGGGCCGCGCAGGCGTCAATCGTCATGCGGGTTGGCCTACATCACGGATCAGTTTCCAGTTGATCGCATCCAGAAGTGCTTCGAAACTGGCGTCCACAAGGTTGGCCGAGACGCCGACGGTGGACCAGCGGCGGCCCTGTGAATCCTCGGAATCGATAATCACCCGCGTCACCGCATCGGTGCCGCCTTGGGTGATGCGCACCTTGAAATCCACCAGATGCAGATCGTCGATCACCGCCTGATAGGGGCCAAGATCCTTGGCCAGCGCCTTGGACAGCGCGTTCACCGGCCCGCGATCCGTGCCGGTTTCGTCCATCGATTCAGACACCGACAGCATCTTCTTGTCGCCCACCTTCACCACCACAACCGCCTCGGACAGGCTGACCATGCGGTCATACTTGTTCTTGCGGCGTTCGACGGTCACGCGATAGCGCTTTACCTCGAAGAACTGCGGCAACTGGCCCAGAACGCCGCGCGCCACCAGCTCGAAACTGGCCTGCGCGCCGTCATAGGCATAGCCCTGATCCTCGCGCTCTTTCACGATCTCAAGGATACGGCCCAGACGCGGATCGCCCGCCTCCACCGCGATCCCCGCCGCCGACAGCCGCGCGCGCAGGTTGGACTGACCGGCCTGATTGCTCATCGGGATGATGCGTTCGTTGCCGACAACCTCGGGCGGGATATGCTCGTAGGTGGTGGGGTCCTTCAGGATCGCGCTGGCGTGCAGCCCCGCCTTGTGGGCAAAGGCCGAGGCCCCGACATAAGGTGCTGCGCGCAGCGGCACGCGGTTCAATATATCGTCCAGCGTGCGGCTGACGCGCACCATGCTGGACAGCGCATTCTTGGTGATACCCGTCTCGAACCGGCTGGCGAAGGGTTCCTTCAGCAAGAGCGTCGGGATGATCGTGGTCAGATTGGCATTGCCACAGCGTTCGCCCAAGCCGTTTAGCGTGCCTTGGATCTGCCGCGCCCCCGCCTCGACAGCCGCCAGCGAGTTCGCCACCGCATTGCCGGTATCGTCATGGCAATGGATGCCCAAATGATCGCCGGGGATGCCCGCCGCAATCACTTCACCCACCACGCGGCCCACTTCCGAAGGCAAAGTGCCACCGTTGGTATCGCACAGCACGATCCAGCGCGCGCCCGCCTCCAACGCCGCGCGCAGGCAGGACAGCGCATAATCGGGATTGGCGCGGTAGCCGTCAAAGAAATGCTCGGCATCAAACAGCGCCTCGCGACCGCGTGAGACCAGATGCGCGACACTGGCGCGGATCGCCTCGCGGTTCTCTTCAAGGCTGACGCCAAGCGCAGTGGTGACGTGGAACTCGTGCGTTTTGCCCACAAGGCACACCGCCGGCGTCCCAGCATCCAGCATCGCCGCCAGCACATCATCATTCTCGGCCGACCGCCCTACCCGCTTGGTCATGCCAAAGGCGGTCATGGTGGCGAGGGTCTGCGGCGCATGGGCGAAGAATTCAGAGTCCGTCGGGTTCGCCCCCGGCCAACCGCCCTCGATATAATCTACGCCCAACGCATCCAGCGCCTTGGCGATCTGCTGCTTCTCGGCGGTCGAGAATTGCACGCCCTGCGTCTGCTGCCCGTCGCGCAGGGTGGTGTCGAAGAGGTAGAGACGCTCGCGGGTCATTCTTCGGCCTCCCGATTACGCGTAATAGCCCATATTCCGGCTTCATTTACCATTTCCGAAGGCACCAGAGTCACGCTCTCTTTCGTCATACGCACTTCAACACCTGCAGCTGTCAGTTGCGCTTTGTATCGATCAACTGGGGTGAAATTCTTGGTTTTCATAGCCTTGTTCCGGCAGGCGGTTATCCAAGCCTGAATCTCAATCAGATAGCTCAGTGTTGCTCCATCAACAGGAGCTGGCGCGGCCCAGGCACCAAAGCCGGGCTGTAGCAAACCAAGAAACTGGGCCGATGCGAGCAGAGACGTAACGTCCCCAACCGCTGCAAGGTCGTGTAGTTCTGATATAGCGCGTGATGTGTTCAGATCGTCGGCCAAGGCCGAAATAATTTCTTGTTGAACTTGGCCCGCCCTGACGTCGCGCGTAAGCTCGCGCCAGCGTTTTAGTGTCTTGCGCGCGCTTGTTGCTTTCTCCTTCGTCCAGTCCATCGGCTTGGAATAATGCGTCCCCAGATAGACCATCCGGATCACCTCGCCCGGATAGCCCTGATCCAGCAAATCCCGCACCGTAAAGAAATTCCCCAGGCTCTTGGACATCTTCTTGCCCTCGACCTGAAGCATCTCGTTATGCATCCACACATTGGCAAACCCGCTTTCGGGGTGGGCGCAGCAGGATTGGGCGATCTCGTTTTCGTGGTGGGGGAATTGCAGGTCCAAGCCCCCGCCGTGGATGTCGAAGTTGTGCGGATGGTCGAGGCCAGCCATTGAGAGCCTTCCTTCCTTCATGGGCCGCTCCCAAAGCAAATCGTCAGCCATCGCCGAGCATTCGATATGCCAGCCCGGACGGCCCCGGCCCCAAGGGCTGTCCCAGCCCGGTTCGTCGCCCGAGGACGGCTTCCACAGCACGAAATCCATCGGGTCCTCTTTGAAGGGCGCGACTTCAACCCGCGCGCCTGCAATCATGTCATCGACAGACCGGCCCGACAGCGCGCCATAGTCCTTATAGGACCGCACGCGGAACAGGGCGTGGCCATTCGCGGCATAGGCGTGGCCGCCGTCGATCAGCGTCTCGATCATCGCGATCATCTGCGGGATATAGGCGGTGGCGCGGGGTTCATGGGTCGGGCGCAACGCCCCCAGCGCGTCCATGTCGTCGTGATACCAGCGGATGGTTTCCTCGGTCCGCTCGTGGATCAGGACTTCCAAGGGCCGCGCGTCTCCGGCCTGTTGGCGGGCCAAAGCCGTCGCGTTGATCTTGTCATCCACATCGGTGAAGTTGCGGACATAGGTGACGTGATCAGCCCCGTAGACATGGCGCAGCAGGCGGAACAGCGTGTCGAACACCACCACGGGGCGGGCATTGCCGATATGGGCGCGGTCATAGACGGTGGGGCCGCAGACATACATCCGCACATTCTTCGGATCAATCGGCGCAAAGACCTCTTTGCGACGGGTCTTGCCATTGGTCAGCCTGATCTCGGTCATGCCTTGTCCCCTTACGAGCCGTCCGAAAAATTTTCGGACGAAAATTTTTGCCGCGCACCTTGCCTGCGGGCTTTGCTCTTTCGGATTTCCAAGGAAACGATAGAACGGCCCGCCTGACCTATGTCAGCAGGTAATGCAGCAAATGCAGATGATGCCGTTCATTTTCATGGCGCTGTCATACCTCAAGCCTGCCCGCCCGCCAAGCCTTTATAGGGGCGGGCTTGCGCGGCGTGCTTAACGCGTTAATCTGATCGCAGGAGGTCCCCATGAACCATGATGATCTGAACCACTGGTCGAAACGTGCCGCCGATTGGGCGCAGGGTTATCATGGCGGTTTGCGCAACCGCCCCGTGCGCGCGGCGCTGATCCCGGGTGCCATTGCCGCGCAACTGCCAGCCGCTGCCCCCGAAGCGGCTGAGCCGATGGAGACGATCTTTGCCGATTTCGAACGGATCGTGCCCGATGGCATGACCCATTGGCAGCACCCGCGCTTCTTCGCCTATTTTCCGGCCAATGCCTCGCCCGCCTCGATGCTGGCGGAGCAGTTGGCCAATGCTATCGCGGCGCAAGGGATGCTGTGGCAGACCTCTCCGGCGGCAACCGAGATGGAACAGGTGATGATCGGCTGGCTGCGGGGCGCGCTTGGCCTGCCTGCGGATTTCACCGGCACGATCCATGATTCTGCCACCACCGCCACCCTGTCTGCCGTGCTGACCATGCGCGAGGCAGCACTGGCTTTTTCAGGCAATATCAAGGGCCTGTCGGGCCTGCCCCGCCTGCGGCTTTATGCCAGCGCGCAGACCCATTCCTCGGTCGACAAGGCCGCACGGGTGGCGGGGATCGGGCAGGACAATCTGGTCAAGGTCGCCACCGACACCGATTTCGCGATGGACCCTGCCGCACTGGATGCAGCGATCCGCGCCGACAAGGCGGCCGGATACCTGCCCGCCGGGGTGATCCTGTGCGCGGGCGGCACCTCGATCGGGGCATTTGACGCCATCGCGGCCTGCATCAAGGTCGCCCACGCCCATAATCTGCCGGTGCATGTCGATGCGGCTTGGGCCGGTTCCGCGATGATCTGCCCCGAATTCCGGCATCTGTGGGCTGGGATCGAGGATGCCGATTCCCTCGTCTTCAACCCGCATAAATGGCTGGGCGCGCAGTTCGATTGTGCGGTGCAATTCCTGCGCGATCCGACGGCACAGGTGAAAACCCTTGGCCTGCGCCCAACCTATCTGGAAACGGCGGGCCGCGAGGAAATCGTGAACTTCAACGAATGGACGGTGCCACTGGGCCGCCGGTTCCGCGCGCTGAAGCTGTGGTTCACCTTGCGCGCCTATGGGCTTGATGGCCTGCGCGCCCGCATCCGCAACCATGTCGCTTGGGCGGCAGAGGCGCGCGATGCGCTGGCCGCCCTGCCCCGTATCCAGATCACCTCGGAACCCCGCCTGTCGCTGTTCAGCTTTGCCCTGCCAACCGATGCGGAAACCGAGGCGCTGCTGAACCGCATCAATGATGATGGCCGCATTTACCTGACCCAGACGCGCCACCTTGGCCGCTATGTGATCCGCGTGCAGGTCGGGCAGTTTGACTGCACGCGCGAAGATGTCATGATGATCCCGACGGTGGTGGCAGAATTGGCGGGGTAGACCATGCTGCGGATCTTGGCCTTTGTGCTGGCGTTTCCGGTCTTGGCTGCGGCGCAGGATATGCCGCAGCCCCTGACCGACACCGTTTCGGATTTTGCCGATCTTCTGCCACCTGATGCCGAAGCCGATCTGGTGCAAATGCTGCAGGCTGCGCGCGCCGAGACGGGGGTGCATATTGTTGTGGTGACGATGGGCCAAATCGCCGATCAGGGCGGCGCGGGGCAAAGCATCGAGGTATTCGCGAAAAATCTTTTCAACGCTTGGGGTGTGGGCGACAAGGATCGCGACGACGGGATTATGATGCTGGTGGCGCGGGATGATGGCGCGATGCGGATCGCCTTGGGCGACGGCTTTGGTCCGGTCTATGACGGTCTGGCGCAGCGGGTGATCGACAGCCGGATGCTGCCCGAATTCCGGCAGGGGCGTTTTGCCGAAGGGATCGCAGAGGGGGTCGCAGGGGTGGTTGACCGCATCGCGCGCGCCTTTGCCAGCCAGACCCCGCCCGCAGCCGAACCGTTCAGGCTATCGGATTATTCCGATGCAGGATTGTTCGCGCTGATTTTTGGCGGCGGGTTGCTGTTCACGCTGCGCCGTTTGCTGGGTGATGTGTTGGCGCGGTTTCGCACCTGTCCAAGCTGCGGCGCGCGAGGGTTGAAACGTCAGCGCGACGTGGTGACACCTGCAAGCCAAAGCATCGCAGGTTCGGGCGTGCAGATCACCCGTTGCAGCCAGTGTTCCTATGAAAGCCGCAGCACCTATACCATCCCGCGCATCGGCTCATCGAAATCGGGCGGCGGTGGCTTTGGCGGCGGGCGGTCTTCGGGCGGCGGGGCAACGGGGCGCTGGTAAGGATTGCCAGCCTTGCCAGCACGAAAACCGCAGGGCATTTTGGCAGGATAGTTTGCAAAAGGAGTTCGAGATGCGCCTTGCTTTTGTGCCTTTGCTGATCTGCCTGACCACGCCCGCGCTGGGCCAGACTCCGCGCGAGGCGCTGTTTCCTTCGGATGTCGCCTGCTACCTGCGCTATTACAACAAAGAACATATGGCCAAGCACCCGAACCAAAGGGTGCAGGAGATTCAGGTCGGACCGGATTATGACCAATGGGGCGACGATGTGCTGGCGCTTCGGATTCGTGTCAGTCTGGTCAACAATTTCGACAACTATTTTGCCGTCGCCTATTGTGATCCTGCGGGAGCGGGGCTTGCTTGTGCGATGGAGGGTGATGCGGGGTCGTTCCAACTGACCACCGCGCGCGATGGCGCGATCAAGATCGATCTTGGTCCCGACGGGATGAGCTTTGAAGGCGAAAGCGGCTATATGACAATCGAAGGCAGCAAGGGCGATGACCGCAGCTTTGTGATGCCGCCGGTTCCCGCTGATAGCTGCCCCTAAGCCCGCTCTTCCAAAGCCAGCCATTCCTCTTCCGCCGCCGCCAGTGCCGCCTGCCGTTCGGCTATGGCCTCGGAGGCTTTGCGGAATTTCACCGGCTCGGTCGTGAACATCGCGGGGTCGGAAATGAAATCGGTCAGCTTGTTGATCTCTGCTTCCAGCTTGGCGATGATCGCGGGCAAAGCCTCAAGGCGCTTGCGCTCGGTAAAGGTCAGCCCTTCGGCAACCTTTTTCACATCCGCCCGCAGGTTCACATGCGAAGACCCTGATTTCGTGGGCATTTCCACCGCAAGCGCACCGCGCTGCGCCGCATAATCCGACCAGCCCCCCGGATAGGCGGTGGCAATGCCGTTGCCTTCCAGCGCGACAGTGGCCGTGGCAATCCGGTCGATGAAATCGCGGTCGTGGCTGACCAGCAGCACGGTGCCGTCGTAATCGCCCAGAATGTCTTGCAACAGGTCCAGCGTTTCCACGTCCAGATCGTTGGTCGGTTCGTCCAGAATCAGCAGGTTCGACGGCTGCGCCATCAACCGCGCGAGCAACAGCCGCGCCTTTTCACCGCCCGACAGCGATTTCACCGGCGCGCGGGCCTGACGTTCATCGAACAGGAAATCCTTGAGGTAGGCAATCACATGCTTGGGATTGCCCCGCACCATCACCTGATCCGAAGCCCCCGATACCCGCATCAGGGGATCATTGGTCAGGCTGTCCCACAACGTCGCTTCGGGGTCCAGCTTGGCGCGGGCTTGGTCGAAGATGGCGACTTCAAGGTTGGTTCCCAGCGTCACCGTGCCTTGATCGGGGGCAAGTTCCCCCGTCAGCATTTTCAGCAGCGTGGTTTTGCCCACGCCGTTCGGGCCGACAAAGGCAATCCGATCGCCGCGCAACACGCGCAGATCGAAATCGCGCACGATCTGCTTGTTGCCAAAAATCTTGGTCAGGCCCTTGGCTTCGATCACCTTTTTGCCCGACTGCGGGCCGGATTCCAGCTCAAGCGCGGCGGTGCCTTGGCGGCGGATCTGGCTGCTGCGTTCATCGCGTAGCGCGGCAAGGGCGCGCACGCGGCCCTGATTGCGCTTGCGCCGTGCCGAGATGCCTTCGACGGCCCATTTTGCCTCGGCCTTGATCTTGCGATCCAGCTTGTGCCGCGCCTCGTCCTCTTCGGCCCAGACGGTTTCACGCCATTCCTCGAAACCCTCAAAGCCGGATTCGCGGCGGCGGACCTGACCGCGATCAATCCACAGCGTCGCACGGGTCAGCGCGCGCAAAAAGGCGCGGTCGTGGCTGATCAGCACAAAGGCGGTGCGGGTGTCTTTCAACTCGGCCTCAAGCCATTCAATCGCCTGAATATCAAGGTGGTTGGTCGGCTCGTCCAAAAGCATCAGTTCCGGCGCTTCGGCCATCAGCTTGGCCAGTGCGGCGCGGCGGCGCTCCCCGCCCGAGGCGGTGGCCACTGGTGTTTCGGGATTGAATTTCAGCCCCTCGGCCACCATCGGCACCTTGTATTCCTCGCCTGCGGGCAGCATCGAGGCGGCGTAATCGCCCAAGGTTTCAAAGCCCGAAAGATCCGGGTCTTGCTCCATATAGCCGACCTGCACGCCTGGCGGCACCACGCGGATGCCCTTGTCGGGTTCAACCAGCCCCGCCATCACCTTCATCAAGGTGGATTTGCCCGACCCGTTGCGGCCCACAAGGGCCACCCGATCACCGGGTTGGACAACCAGATCAAGGTCATCGAAAACAGGATTGCCGCCGAAAGTCAGCGAGATGCCGGAAAGCTGAAGGAGGGGTGCGCGTGCCATGCGCCGCAGGTAGCCGCCCCCGCGCGCGGCGTCAAGCTGACGCCATTTGTCATTTGAGCGGGCGGTGCAGGCAGGCTATGCCAAAGCCATTACATCACCGGAGTTTTTCATGCGGTTGCGCCTGTCTGTTGTGTTCATGCTGTTGTCCCACCTGCCCGCCGCAGCCGAGATAGAGCCGCAATGCCGCGCCACATCGGCAGACGGATCGCCGGTGGTCACGATGAAAAAGGCGGGCGGCAAAAAGCCCTTGGCGCAGGTGCCGTCTGGCACCGTGGTGGAGTCCGATCAGATCAAGGATGTGGGCGGCGCCCGCTGGCTTCTGATCTACCCCGACTCGATCCTGTCGAGCAGCGGCGGTTGGGTAAAGGCCAGCGAGGTTGCCTGCGAAGGCAAGATCGAAACGCTGTGGGATTATGACGCCGCCGAATATGCCGATGACGACCCTGAATTCTATTGCAACTGGCCGGTTGCGCTTGGTGATGTCGGCACGATGATCAATGAATTCGCCTTCGCCAATCGCACCCAATACGGCAGCAATCCTGCCGATGACAGCTATCAAGTGGCAGGCCACCCGCTGCCGATCCGGTTCTGGGTCGATGCGCGGGCCGAGTTGAATGGCGAGACATGGCTGCGGGCGATGTATTTCGACGACGAAAACACCGTGGGCTGGGTGCCGGATGCGGCAGTCGTCTGCGACTAGTGCCTAGCCTTCGGCGATCAGGCGCAGCGCGCGGGCGCGGGCGGGCGGGATTTTGGCAATCTCGACGGCGGTAAAGACGTGCAGGGTGTCCAGATCGGGGTCGCAGACCGCGTGGTCAGACACCCAGCCCCCCATCGCCAGATAGGTCCGCAGCAGGGGCGGAATCCCGGCAAAGCCAAGGCGGGCCTCCGCGCCCTGCCCTGCCAGATCGGTGGCAAAGCGGTATGTCTGCGCGGCCTTGGGCTGCGGGCGCAGCGCGGGCGGGCCAAGATAGGCCGCCCCCAGCAGCGCAAGCGCCGCGCGATGGTCTTGCGGGTCTGCGCCTTCAAAGGAAGAACACCCCAAAAGCAGGCTGGCCCTCGCCGCATCTACCAGACGCGCCACCGCCCCCCATGCCAGCCGCAACAGGTCAGGGTCGGAATGGTCGGGATGCAGGCAGAACCGCCCGATCTCGATCATCGGTCCTGCCATCCCGCGCAGGGGCGCAAGATCATAGACAGCACCAGTATAGCAGCGATCCAGCGCCGCCGCGTCCGAAAGTTCGGCCACACGAAAACAGCCCAGCAGCGCGCCCGTGGCGAGATCCTCGATCAGCACATGCTGGCACAAGGCATCAAAGCGGTCGGCATCCAGCCCGCCTGTGGCAGCCAGCCCGCGCCGCTGCCGGAACACCAGATGCCGCAGCGCTTGCACATGGTGCAGATCGGCCTCGCCCTTGGCAAGACGCGCCCGATATCGCCCCCGCGTCAAAGCCTGCACCGCCACCCCCTGCACAGCGGGGTTGGAAACCCCAACGCCGCGCCCTAAGTTTGGTCAAGCGATACCCGCGACGCAAGGGCGTTTGCCCGCAAAGCTGTTGATAACACAAAGGACGCAACCATGGATAAGGTGATCAAAAGCGAAGCCGAATGGCAGGCGCAACTGTCCGAACTGGCCTATAAGGTCACGCGCACACATGCGACTGAACGGGCAGGCACCCATGATAACTTTCCCGACGATCCGGGGACGTTCCGCTGCGTGTGCTGCGGTGCGCCCTTGTTCGAGCAAGACACCAAGTTTGACGCCGGATGCGGCTGGCCTTCGTTCACGGCCCCGATTGATCCCGAGATCGTCGGGGAATCTGTGGATCGCAGCCATTTCATGGTCCGCACCGAAGTGCATTGCAACCGCTGTGACGCGCATCTGGGGCATGTGTTTCCCGATGGCCCCGCCCCCACCGGCCTGCGCTATTGCATCAACGGCGTGGCATTGTCCTTCGAGCCAGAGACCTGAAAGACAAAGGGCGGCGCAATGTTGCGCCGCCCCTCCAATCCCTGCAATCAGACTTATTTGATGATCTGATCTGCGCTGACGCGACCGATATTGCCGAACAACTGCCGCAATATACCCATGCCCTTGATGCTTGTCTCGGTCACCCGACGCGAGATAGGAACGATGTTGCCCTTTTCCAGACCGAAGCGTTCGATATTCTCGACAACGCCATCTTCGGTGAAGGTGATCGCCACGACCTGACGGTCCTCTTCCTTGGGCTGACGCGGGCCGGACACTTTCCAGCGGCTTTGCACGTAATACCAGCCGACATCGTTCAACAGACCTGCCACCGAGGGCCGCCCGACGGTGGCTGCAACAGTTTCGCGGGTATCGACCCCGACCTCAAGCAGCGCCAGCTCTTGCTCCGAGGGAATGTAGCCGTGATTGTTGTAGACCGGCGCGCAGGCCGCAGCGATACTCAGGATGACCCCCGACAACAGCAATTTTGCTGCGCCGCGCCGTGAAAAGCCTTGTCCTGCCATGCCTGCCCTCTTGCGCTCGCCACCCTGCCGCACGCGCCCTGCCCTTGCCAGCGCCGCCGAGGCGCATTATCGCAAAGAGAATAACGGTCGGTCCTGTCTGGCCCTGTCATCGGCTTACAGAAGGACGCCGCGCTGTTCAAGAAAGGAACGCGCAGCTTCCCCGTCCAGATGGCAAAACCGGACCGTATCAGACCGCCTCTCGTGCAATTTCACCACAGGAAGACCAAAACATGCCTGCGGACCAGACCGAAGCCCCCCAATCGCCCCCGCTTCCCAGCCAACCCTATCGCAGCACAACCCTCGGGTCGCGCAAGCCGACGCGCTTTACCTTTGCCCCCGAGGCGAGGGATCGCAAAGCCATCGCAACCGCGCTTGGCCTGCTTGACCTGCCCAAGATGTATGTGAAGGGCGAGATTTTGCCAGTGGGGCGGCATGATTACACCGTCAAGGCCGAGTTGACCGCCAGTGTGGTGCAAAGCTGCATCATTTCCTTGGTGCCGGTAACGACCCAACTGCGTGACCAGATCGAGCGGCGCTATATCCGCGACTATCAGGAACCCGAAGCCGACGAGATGGAGATTCTTGCCGATGACGACAGCGAACCGCTGCCCGAGGTGATCGACGTGGCGGCTATCGCTATCGAAGCCCTGACACTGGCGCTTCCGCTTTACCCGCGCGCGCCCGGTGCAGCGCTTGGCGAGGCGGTTTTTGCCGATCCCGGCGTCGAGCCGTTGAAAGATGTCGAGTTGAAACCGTTTGCAGGGCTTGCGGCGCTGGCTGAAAAGCTTAAAGGAGGCGGTCAGGACGGTGCGTAACCCCGCGATGCGGCCCCACTTTGCCAAGCGGCAGAAAGGGGCTTGCGTCTGCAGCGAAAAGGGCTATGTTCCGCGCCTCATTCACAGGCTGTTCCGACCCGCGCCATAAGTTGGCAAAGGATTGAATGGCAAAGGAAAATCTGGGGCCCGTCCCCCACTATTCGAGGTCGAGACATGGCTGTCCCGCAGAACCGCACCACCAAATCGCGTCGCAACATGCGCCGTTCGCACGACGCTCTGGTCGCTGGCAACCCGAACGAATGCTCCAACTGTGGCGAGCTGAAGCGCCCGCACCACGTTTGTGGCGCTTGCGGTCACTATGACGCCCGCGAAGTCGTTGCCGTTGGCAAAGACGTCGATCTGGACGAGGACGCGGCGTAAGCCGCCTCTTTCGCGTCTCGCCGATGGCAAGCGGAACAGACTCTCCGACTTCCCTTGGCGCTGGACGCGTAGTCATTTCGGTTGACGCGATGGGCGGAGATCGCGGGCCGGCGACAGTTGTTGCCGGTCTTGTGCTGTCCGCGAAATCCCATCCGGACGCGCGCTTTGTCCTTCATGGCGATGAGGCCGAGTTGACGCGGCTTTTGTCGCGCCACCCCGAGGTGGCCGCGCGCGTAAGCTTGCGCCATGCGCCCCGCGTGGTCACGATGCATGACAAGCCCAGTCAGGTGATGCGCCACGGCGCAGGCACTTCGATGTGGTCCTGTATCGATTCTGTGAAGGATGGCGAGGCGACGGCGGCCGTGTCCTGTGGCAACACCGGCGCTTTGATGGCGGTCAGCATGATCCGCCTGCGGAAGTTGCCCGGCGTGAATCGCCCCGCGATTGCCTGCCTGTGGCCCTCGCGCAATCCCGGCGGCTTCAATCTGATGCTGGACGTGGGCGCTGACATCAAGGCCGAGGCGACCGATCTTTTGCAATACGCCGCAATGGGGGCGTCTTATGCCCGCAACGGGCTTGGCCTGATGCGTCCGCGCGTTGGGCTTTTGAACGTTGGCACCGAAGAGCATAAAGGCCGGGCCGAGTTGAAGGTCGCGCATGATCTGATGGTCGGGGCGGCGGACGCGGGCGATTATGAGTTTGTCGGCTTTGTCGAAGGTGGCGATATTCCGTCGAACCGGGTCGATGTGATCGTGACGGATGGATTCACCGGCAATATCGCGCTGAAAACCGGCGAAGGCACCGCGAAACTGATCGCGGATTTCCTGAAAGAAGCCTTCGGCGCGGGGATTTTGTCGAAATTCGCGGCGCTGCTGGCGCTGAACTCGCTCAAACGGTTGCAAAAGCGAATCGATCCGCGGCGTGTGAATGGCGGGGTTTTCCTTGGCCTGAATGGCACGGTCGTCAAATCGCATGGCGCGGCGGATGAAACAGGCGTGGCAGCGGCCCTGGCGCTGGCGATCCAGCTTTCGGGCGCGGGCTTTATCGAACGGCTTGCGGCGCGGGTTGCATCGGCTGGCGCGGCGGGGCAGGATGCCCCTTCGGATGAGGCCAAGGCAGGAACCAACGCATGACAATACGCGCCGTAGTCAGGGGCGTCGGGCATTATCTGCCCGAGAGAGTGGTTCCGAACGCCGAGCTTGAAGCGCTGGTTGAAACTTCGGACGAATGGATCAAGACCCGCTCGGGGATTGAACGCCGCCATTACGCAGCCGAAGGCCAGACCACATCCGATCTGGGCATCCGCGCCGCCAAAGCTGCTTTGGCCGATGCTGGGCTGGAGCCGGATGACATTGACGCGATCATCGTCGCCACCTCGACCGCCGATCTGACATTTCCGTCGGCTGCCACGATGATTCAGGGCGGCTTGGGCATGACGCGCGGCTTTGCCTTTGATGTGCAGGCGGTCTGCGCGGGATTCGTTTTCGCCCTGACAAACGCCAACGCCCTGATTCTAACCGGACAAGCACAGCGCGTCATGGTGATCGGGGCGGAAACTTTCAGCCGGTTGATGGATTGGACGGATCGCGGCACCTGTGTGCTGTTCGGCGATGGCGCAGGTGCCTTGATCCTTGAAGCGGCGACCGGCACCGGCAGCACCGATGATCGCGGCATCCTTGCCACCGATCTGAACAGCGACGGGCGCTACAAGAACCTGCTTTATGTCGATGGCGGCACCTCGACCGGCACCACCGGCCATCTGCGGATGGAAGGCAAAGAGGTGTTCCGCCATGCTGTTGAAAAGCTTGCAGAAACTGCACACAAGGCACTGGATAAGGTTGGACTGAGCGGCGGCGATGTTGACTGGATCGTGCCGCATCAGGCAAATATCCGCATCATCGAAGGCACCGCCAAACGCATGCAGGTGCCGATGGACCGCGTTGTTGTCACGGTGCAGGATCACGGCAACACCTCGGCGGCCTCGATCCCCTTGGCGCTGTCGGTGGGCCGCGCGCGCGGGCAGATCAAACAGGGCGACCTGATCGTAACCGAGGCGATTGGCGGCGGTCTGGCCTGGGGCTCGGTCGTGCTGCGCTGGTGAAACCGCGCAATTAAGAACGCCTTCCAAGTCACTGTTATTGACTCGCAATTTTATCCCGCGCATCCTGTGTCAAAACCCGGGGGGGATATCATGAGCGAAAAGACTCTGACACGGATGGACCTGAGCGAAGCGGTATTCCGCGAGGTCGGACTGAGCCGCAACGAATCGGCCGATCTGGTCGAATCCGTTTTGCAACATATGTCGGATGCGCTGGCATCCGGTGAGACCGTCAAGATTTCGTCTTTCGGCACCTTCTCGGTACGCGACAAGACCGCCCGTGTGGGCCGCAACCCGAAAACCGGCGATGAGGTTCCGATCAGCCCGCGTCGCGTGCTGACCTTCCGCCCGTCGCATCTGATGAAAGACCGCGTGGCTGCGGGGAAGAAGAAGTAAGGAAAGACAGGGCGGATGGACAAGTCACCCGACGCCTTCCGCACCATTTCCGAGGTGGCGGACCATCTGGACACGCCGGCCCATGTGCTGCGGTTCTGGGAAAGCCGTTTCCCGCAGATCCGCCCCGTGAAACGCGCGGGCGGGCGCCGCTATTATCGCCCCAATGACGTGGCCCTGCTGACCGGCATCAAACGCCTGCTGCATGAAGAGGGCATGACCATCCGCGGCGTGCAGAAGATCCTGCGCGAACAGGGGGTGCGCCATGTCGCGGCCCTGTCGGGCGTGGATCACTCCGAAGACATCGAGATGGACGCCGAGGCCGCGCTTGAGGTGGCCTTGGCCAGCTTTGCGCCCCCCGCACCCGCGCCACTGGCCCCGCCCGAGGCTGAAACCGCGCAGGTCGTGGCGCTGGAAACCGCGCTGCGCCGCGCGCCCGCGACCGAAGCGCCTTCGGAACCTGCCGACGTGCTGCCGCTTTTCGCCGCCATGGGCCTGCCCGAAACGGCGGCGCCCCGCGCGCCCGCGCCGCGCGTCCCTGTCCCGCCGCGTGCGGAATCCCCTGCCCCTGCAATGGCTTCCGATTCGGCTCTGACAGAATCAGCGCCCCCTTTGCCCCCCGTTTTCCCGCCCGAATCTGCCAGCGCCCGCCCGTCCGACCTGCGCGCATTGCTGGCGAATATTTCTGCCGCCACCCTGCGCGATCACGCCCCCGCCCTGTCTGGCCTGACCCGCCGCCTTGCTGCATTGGCTGCGCGCATGGCTGCCCCGCCAGCCTCGCAGGCAGAGTGATCTGACATCCGTGCGCTTTCTTGCTTGCCCCTGCCCGGAATATCAGTATGAAGGCCCCGTGTCGGGCCGTAGCGCAGCCTGGTTAGCGCGTCCGTCTGGGGGGCGGGAGGTCGAGAGTTCGAATCTCTCCGGCCCGACCAAAAAAATCGCCCGTTTGGCCTCTGGTCAGACGGGCGTTTTTTGTTTCTAGGCTTTGAAAACTTGGGGGTAGCTATGTCCAGTCGCGGTGTTCTTCCTGCCCAAGCCCTGCGCGCCCTGATTGGCACAGGCGCGATCACCGCAACGCCGGAAATCCTTGACGCACAAATCCAGCCCGCCAGCCTTGATCTGCGCCTTGGCCCCGTGGCCTACCGTGTGCGTGCGTCTTTTCTGGCAGGCAATGGCCGCAAGGTCGCGGACCGGATTGCCGAGTTCGAGATGCACCGCATGGACCTGACGGCAGGCGCGGTGCTGGAAAAGGGCTGCGTCTATGTGATTCCGCTGATGGAGCATCTGGCCCTGCCCGCTGGCATCACCGCCGTTGCCAATGCCAAATCCTCGACCGGACGGCTTGACCTGCTGACCCGCAGCATCACCGATGGCGGGACCGAGTTTGACCGTATCCCCGAAGGCTATCACGGCCCCTTGTATGCCGAGGTCTGTCCGAAAAGCTTTTCCGTTCTGGTGCGCGCGGGGCAACGGCTGAACCAGATCCGCTTTCGCAGCGGCCAGTCCGTGCTGACCGATCCTGAACTTGTTGCGCTGAATGCTGTTGAACCGCTGGTGTCGGGCGAGGCGATGATTTCCGAAGGTCTGGGATTCTCGGTCGATCTGCGCCCTGCTTCGGGCGATCTGGTAGGATACCGCGCCAAGCCGCATACCGGTGTGATCGATCTGGACAAGATCGGCCATTATCCGGCGTCCGAGTTCTGGGAAGAGGTCCGGTCGAAAGACGGCCGCATCATCCTTGATCCGGGTGCTTTCTATATCCTTGTCAGCCGCGAGGCCGTGACGATCCCCCCCGATTACGCCGCCGAGATGGCCCCCTTCCTTGCCATGGTGGGCGAGTTCCGCGTGCATTACGCAGGCTTCTTCGATCCGGGCTTTGGTCATGCCGAGGCGGGCGGTGCCGGATCGCGCGGGGTGCTGGAGGTGCGCTGCCACGAGGCGCCCTTCGTGCTGGAACATGGGCAGGTCGTGGGGCGGCTGGTCTATGAGAAAATGGCGAGCCGCCCCGAGACGCTGTATGGGCGCGAGATTGCCTCGAACTATCAGGGTCAGGGCTTGAAACTGGCCAAGCAATTCAAGAACGATTGATTGGGGCTGACTGACATGGCGCCGCTTTCCGGTGTGACGATCCTTGATCTGACGCATGTGCTGGCGGGGCCTTATGCCAGCCACACGCTGCAAGACCTTGGCGCGAAGGTGATCAAGGTGGAACGCCCCGGCACCGGCGACGATACCCGCGCCTTTCCGCCCTTTGTGGCGGGGCAAAGCGGCTATTTCGCGGCGCTGAATGCGGGCAAAGCCTCGATCACGCTGGATCTGAAATCCGCCCCAGACCGTGCGCTGATGGACCGCTTGCTGCCCCGCGTCGATGTGGTGCTGGAAAACTACCGCCCCGGCGTGATGGAGCGGCTGGGCTATGGCTGGGAAACCCTGCACGCCAAGCACCCCCGCTTGATCTATGGTGCGGTGTCCGGCTTTGGCCATACCGGCCCCGAGGCTGGAAAGCCCGCCTATGACATGGTGGTGCAGGCCCGTGGTGGCGTGATGAGCATCACTGGCGAGGAAGGCGGCCCGCCCGTGCGTGTGGGCGCAAGTATAGGCGACATTGTGGCGGGGATGTTTCTGGCCCAAGGCGTGCTGGCGGCCCTTTATGACCGTGAGAAAACCGGTCTGGGGGCCAAGATTGACGTCTCGATGCTGGACAGCCAGTTGGCGATACAGGAACACTCCATCGCCCTGACCGCCGCCACCGGCATCCCGCCGGGCCGCACTGGCGCGCGTCACCCCACGATCACACCGTTTTCCACCTACCGCGCGTCAGACGGCTTTGTGGTGATTGCCGCAGGCAATGACGCGATGTTTGCCACGCTGTGCCGCACACTGGCCCTGCCCTTGGTCGACGACGCCCGCTTTGCCACCAATGCCGCGCGCTGCGAGAATAACGCCCTGCTGAAACGGCTGATCGAGGCGGTCACGCTGGGCCAACCCGTTTCCCACTGGATCGAAACGCTCGAATCCGCAGGCCTGCCCACCGGCAAGGTGCAAAACATGGCCGAGGTGCTGGCCGATCCGCAACTTCTGGCCCGCCACATGGTGCTGCCTGTCGCGGAAAACGCCCAAGGCACCCGCTTTACCGCCCCCGGCAACCCGATCAAGATGTCTACCCTGCCCGAAATCACCGGCCGCGCGGCCGCGCCTACGCTGGACGGCGACAGGCAGGCGCTGCTTGCGTGGCTTGACGGCGCAGATGCCTTCTAAGATGCCGCGAACAGGCATTGATATCGCGCAGATACACCATAGTTTTGCGCAAACGGCATCGGGGCAGGCAGAATGAAACCCGTCAGGGTCGATCAGAACGATCTTACCGAGGAAACGTGGCAAGACCCGGCGCGGGGAACCCTGCGCTGGAAAACTCTGCTGTCTGCCGGTGTGACGGATACCGAAAGCCTCGTCTGCGGCATTGCCCTGATGGAGCCGGGCCAGACCTTTGCGCTGCACTCCCACCCCCACCCCGAGGTCTACTTCGGGCTTGAGGGTGCGGTTGATGTGATGATCGACGGCACCCCGCACCGCATGTCCCCCGGCGTGGCCCTGTTCATTCCCGGCAATGCCGTGCATGGGGTGATCCATGCCGACCAAACCGTGCGCTGGTTCTACAGCTTTGCCGCCGATGCCTTCGCCGATATTGCCTACACATTCGCCTGACCCCGAGGACGCCATGACCAAAGCCGCCCAGACCGTTGCCCAAGTTTCCGCCGACGACGCCCTTGTGATCTTCACCCCCTCGGGCAAGCGGGGGCGGTTCCCCTTGGGAACGCCGGTTCTGACGGCGGCGCGGCAGCTTGGGGTCGATCTCGATTCCGTCTGCGGCGGGCGCGGGATTTGTTCGAAATGCCAGATCACGCCGGGCTATGGCGAGTTTCCCAAGCATGGCGTGCATGTCTATGAAGATGCACTGACCGAATGGAACGCGGTGGAAGACCGCTATAAATCCAAGCGCGGCATGATCGACGGGCGGCGTCTGGGCTGTCAGGCGCAGGTGATGGGCGATGTGGTCATCGACGTGCCGCCTGAATCGCAGGTCCACAAGCAGGTTATCCGCAAATCCGCGACGCAACGCGACATCGTGATGGACCCTGCCACCCGCGCGCTTTACGTCGAGGTGGCCGAACCCGACATGCACGAACCCACCGGCGATTTTGAACGGCTGGCGACGGCCCTGCGCGATCAGTGGCAGGTTGAGGGTGTCGAGGCCGATCTTGCGATCATGCGCCGCCTGCAACCTGTGCTGCGCAAGGGCGAATGGAAGGTCACCGTCGTTCTGAACAAGGGCAACCACGATGCCCACCCCCGCATCGTCGATATCTTCCCGGGTTTCCATGACGGCGCGATCCACGGGCTTGCCATCGACCTTGGTTCGACCACCATCGCGGCGCATCTGTGCGATCTGCGTGACGGCTCGGTTTTGGCCTCGTCAGGCGTGATGAACCCGCAGATCCGCTTCGGCGAAGACCTGATGAGCCGCGTCTCCTACGCCATGATGAACCCCGGCGGCGATGTGGAAATGACCCGCGCCGTGCGCGAGGCGATCAATGCGCTGGCGGTTTCCATTGCCGCCGAGGCGAAAATCGCCGTGACCTCGATCTACGAGGTGGTTTTCGTCTGTAACCCCGTGATGCACCATCTTCTGCTGGGCATCGATCCGGTGGAACTGGGGCAAGCGCCCTTTGCGCTGGCAACCTCGGGCAGCCTGTCGCTGGACGCACGAGAGTTGGACCTGACCGCGATCAACCGCGCCGCACGGGTTTATGTGTTGCCTTGCATCGCGGGCCATGTGGGTGCCGATTGCGCCGCTGTGGCGCTGTCGGAAGAACCCAACAAATCCAAAGACATGGTGCTGATCGTCGATGTCGGCACCAATGCCGAAATCCTGCTTGGCAATGAAACCCGCGTGCTGGCCTGCTCCAGCCCCACCGGCCCCGCGTTTGAAGGCGCGCAAATCTCCAGTGGTCAGCGCGCTGCGCCGGGTGCGATTGAACGGGTCGAGATTGATCCGGCCACCAAAGAACCGCGCTTCAAGGTGATCGGCTGCGATCTGTGGTCCAGCGATGCGGGCTTTGCCGAGGCCACCGCGAGTTCTGGCATCACCGGCATCTGCGGGTCCGGCATCATCGAGGCTGTGGCGGAAATGCGGATGGCGGGTCTGGTGGATCAGGGCGGCTTGATCGGCGGCCCCGATCAGACCGGCACAGCGCGCTGTATCGCAGATGGGCGCACCCATTCCTACATGCTGCATGATGGCAGCGCCGATCACGGCCCCGTCATCACCGTGACCCAAGGCGATATTCGCGCCATTCAGCTTGCCAAGGCCGCGCTTTATGCGGGGGCCAAGCTGCTGATGGATGAAATGGGCGTGGAAACCGTGGATCGCGTGACGCTGGCAGGTGCCTTTGGTGCACATATCAGCCCGAAACACGCGATGGTTCTGGGCATGATCCCGGATGTGAAACTGGACCGCGTGATCTCTGCCGGTAACGCCGCTGGCACAGGCGCGCGGATTGCGCTGTGCAATGTCGCGGCGCGCGACACCATCGAAGCCACTGTGCATCAGATCCACAAGGTCGAAACCGCCATCGAGCCGCGCTTTCAGGAACATTTCGTCAATGCCAGCGCGATCCCGAATGCGGTCGATACCTTCCCGGAACTGTCGCAGATCGTCACTCTGCCCGATGTCAGTTTCAACACCTCGGGGTCGGGCGGCGGGCGGCGGCGGCGTGGGTAAGGGCTTCTGCCCAAGGTTTTCGGCGGGTGCCACAGCAATGCCACTTGACGCATCGTGACAGTCGGATATCTCGAACCCATGACCGACGATCCCATCGCCGACCTGTTGAACCGGACCGCCGCGCAAGACCGCGCGGCATTCCGCAGTCTTTATACTGCGGCCTCTGCGAAACTTATGGGCGTTCTGCTGCGTATCTTGCAAAACCGATCCGAAGCGGAGGATGCGTTGCAAGAGGTTTTCACACGGGTATGGCTGCGGGCGGGGCGCTATGATGCCAGCAAAGGCCGTGGCATGACCTGGCTGATCGCCATTGCCCGCAATCTGGCGATTGACCGCATCCGCGCCCGTGGCGAAGCAACCAGCGATGACGAAGATGCGATGCACGCGGTCGCCGACACCACCCCCCGCGCCGAAACCCGCCTGATTGCGGCCGGTGAGGCGCGGCGCATCAACGAATGTTTCGACACTCTGGAACCCGATCGCGCCGAGGCGCTGCGCGGGGCCTATCTGGCCGGACTCTCCTATATTGATCTGGCCGCGCGCCATGCCGTGCCGATCAATACCATGCGGACATGGCTGCGTCGCAGTCTGCTGCGCTTGAAGGAGTGTATGGAGGCATGACCGACGCAGCTTTCACTCCGTCCGAAGAAGATCTGGTTCTGGCCGGTGAATATGTCACGGGGCTTTTGTCTCTTGCCGAGCGCGCTGCCGTCGAGGCGCGTCTGCGCCGTGATCCGGCTTTTGTCGCTTTGGTGGCAGATTGGGAAAACCGTCTGGCCGATCTGAATGACGGCTATGCCGAGGCCCCGGCCCCGAACCTCCTGCCCGCCATCGAAGCGCGGCTGTTCCCCGTGGCGGCAAAACCGCGCCGCAACTGGCTGGGCTGGCTGGGTGGTGCAGCGGCGGCGGCAAGTCTGGCTGTGGCAGTTCTTGTCATGCTGCCACCGGTCACACCGGCTCCGGTTATCGCCACCTTGGCCAGCGCCGATGCGCCCCTGCGCTATGATGCGGCCTATGCCGATGGCGCGCTGATCGTGACGCGCGTGGCGGGGACACCTGCGCCCGCAGGTCAGGTGCATGAGCTTTGGATCATTGCGCCCGATAGCGCACCGGTTTCCTTGGGCCTTCTGGCCGAGGCTTCTTTGACCATCACCGCCGCCAAGCCGCCCGCAGGCTGGGTGCTGGCGGTCAGCCTTGAACCGGCTGGCGGTTCGCCCACCGGCGCGCCAACGGGTCCGGTGCTGTTGACCGGTGAGATCCGGCTCTGATCACGAAAACGCGAGGATCGGGAGACGCTGAAACTTTCTCCCGATCCCGCCCGTAGCTCCTACCGAAGACGGGAATGGCCCGTCTGACCATCAGGAGCTTCGCTATGAAATCTTTCCGTCTTGCCACCGCCCTTTTCGCTCTGACCGCCTCTGTTGCATTCGCTGAAAACCCGATGGTGGGTGGTGCGGCGATGTATGACACCAAGAACATCGTGGAAAACGCGGTGAATTCGGCTGATCACACCACGCTGGTTGCGGCGGTGCAGGCTGCCGGTCTGGTCGAAACGCTGCAGGGCGCTGGCCCGTTCACCGTTTTCGCTCCGACCAATGATGCCTTTGCCAAGCTGCCCGCAGGCACCGTGGAAAATCTGGTCAAGCCGGAAAACAAAGACACGCTGGTGAAAATCCTGACCTGCCACGTTGTCGGCAAAGCCGTTCTGGCCGAAGCCCTGCAGGGCATGATCAAGGACGATGGCGGCAAGCACCCGGTCCCGACCCTTGGCGGCTGCACCCTGCAGGCGACCTATGAAGGCGACATGATGAAGCTGACGGACGAGCAGGGCAACGTCGCCTCGATCACCATCGCCGACGTGATCCAGTCGAACGGCGTCATCCATGTCATCGACACCGTGATGCTGCCCGCGATGTAATCTGGCCCGAGTTTGGCGCAGGATGGTCACTCCTGCGGCAGGTCACGGGGGCGTTCCTTGTCCCCACAAACGGCCCCCCGTGAAAAAGGGTCTTCGGCATCACGCCGGAGACCCTTTGCATTTATATTTGTGTCGGTTCGCAACTTGCCATCGAAGGGCCGAGCGTTTAAATGAAATGGCATGCGGGTGTAGCTCAATGGCAGAGCAGCAGCTTCCCAAGCTGAATACGGGGGTTCGATTCCCCTCACCCGCTCCATATCTTTTATCGGTGACCTTGGATGACGCTTCGAGACCTTGGTTCGAACATTCAAGGATGGTTTGACAGGACAGCGGCAACCGTCAGCAACGAGCATATCCTCGACTGGCCTATCGGCGTAACAATCATAGTCGTCTTGGGTTGCATCATCGGCTTCACGGTGTTCTCGACCGCAGTTGGTGGTTTCTTCGGGTGGCTGACGGGCTTGGTTTTCAAGAATCCGGAGGAACTGGGGAAAGAAATCCGGCGTCAGCACGGCATCCCGTCCGATCCCAGTTTGAGGCGTCATTGGGCAAATAGGACAGGCCCATATGCTCCTGACGCAGACAGCAAGACTGAGCAATAACTGGAAAACCACTGTAAACTGACAATCTCAATGACTTTCGTCTTTTTTACCACGGGTACGGATCGTCGTTGAGAGTTTTCCAAACTGATTGTCGTGGGTTCGATCCCCATCGCCCGCTCCAGTCCTGTGGTCAGCCCCTTTCCCTTTTGCACCCGCTGCGCTAGCAATCGGCATCTGTGTGGAAAGGGACATCCCATGAGCGACATCAAACGTATCGGCGCAGGCGCCCGCATGAGCGAAGCCGTGGCTTACAACGGCATCGTCTGGCTTGCGGGTCAGGTCGGCAACCCCGGCGATTCGGTGGAAGAGCAGACCAAGACCTGCCTTGCCGAAGTGGACCGGATTCTGGCCGAGGCCGGCACCGACAAAACCCGTATCCTGTCGGCGCAAATCTGGTTGGCCGATATCTCGACCTTTGGCGAGATGAACAAGGTTTGGGACAGCTGGGTTCCGGCAGGCAATACCCCTGCACGCGCCACCGGCGAGGCCAAGCTGGCCACCCCGGATTATCTGGTTGAAGTCATCGTCACGGCAGCTCTGCGCTGACATCCTCGGGGGCGGCGCATGACGGTGCCGCCCCCTTGAAATCATTTGCCAAAACCGACCGGCCCGCCTAGGCTTGCGCTATGTTCCGCAACACAGGAGGTATGCCCGTGTCTGGATCTTCAAGCCTCAATTTGAAAAATCTTGTCCTTGTGGGCGTTATTGTCATGTCCGGCGCCCATTCGGCCAAGGCTATTACCGTTTCACGCTGCAATGCCTTGGTCGAAGGTGTCTATCAGCCGGTGCTGGTGGTGCAGCCGACCAAGGGCGAAAAGACCGTCTATCACATCGGTGACGAAGGCTTGACCCGCCAGATCATCTTCAACGAAGCCGCAGCCTTGGCTTGGGTCAAGCAGCGGTTTGGCGAAAACGCAGGCGCGGTCGATATTTGCGGCATGCCGGACATTCCGGGTGACTCGGATCGCCCTTATAGCGGCGATGACTCGTCCGACAGTGTCGAGGACAGCGCGGATGATGGCGGCAGCGATGACGGTGGCCCGGAATGATGCCACGGCTTCCGCGCGCTATCGGGCGTAGTTCCGGGCTTTGACCGTCAGGGCTTTGCCCAAGCTGTTGCTGGCCAATGATGCCGGTGGCGGTCGGGGCCATATGACCCGATTGGCAGGGCTGGGGCGCTTGCTGGCGGACCGGTTCCAGATTGATGCTGTGGTGCCACAACGGGACGGCAGCCCCGAACTGGAGGCAATCGGGGCAACGGTGTTTCGCGGCCCCTTGCTCCGTTTCGGCGCGGGGCGGGACAAGCCCGCGCCCTGCCCCAGCTTTGGTGCCTATCTGGCGCAAATCGGCTTCGACAGCCCCGACCGTCTGCGCGAAGTGCTGGACTGGTGGCGCAAGGTGCTGGTCAGCCGTGATGTTTCGGTGCTGATTGCCGATTACGCGCCGATGGCTTTGCTGGCGGCGCAGGGCTTGCGGGCCGAGGGTTGGGCGATGGCGATTTTCACCACCGGACAGGGCTTTGGCCTGCCGCCGTGGCACCTGCCCAGCTTTCCGGTGCTGCATCCCGAAGTGGGCGAGGCCGAGCACAGCGAGTCCGTGCTGCTTGAAATCGTCAACACCGTGGGGCGCGATTTCGGACTGCCGCCGCTTGCCGCCTTCCCCGAGGTGTTCCGTGCCGATCTGTCGCTTGTCACGAGCCTGCCGTTTCTGGACCCCTACGCCGGACTGCGCCGCGATCCTCTGGTATCGCCGGTGCAAAAGATTACCCAAGCCATCGGCGGCGGCGGGGATGAGGTGTTCCTCTATTTCTCGACCCGCGAATTGCAGAACCCCGAACTTGTTGCGGCCCTTGCCGATCTGCCCCTGCCACGGCGGGCCTTTCTGCCGCAGGCCAGCCCCGAGGTGGCCACCCGACTGGCCGCAGCGGGCGTCATGCTGGAAAGCACACCGCTTGACCATGACACCATCCGCGCCCGCAGCCGGATGCTGATCCATGCCGGACAACATGGCAGCCTGTGCATGGGAATGTTTTCCGGCATGCCGCAGGTGGCGCTGCCCACCGATCTTGAACGCCACGCCCATTCCGGTGGCGCGCAGGCGGCGGGTGGCTGTTTGAAGCTTGCCCCACGCGGCAAAAGCCGCGACGATTTCATGCAGTCGTTCTTGACTGCCTATGAGGACGAAACCGCCGCACACCGCGCCACAGAACTTGCCGACAGGCTGCGCGCCGATCTGCCCGCAGATTTCGCAGCCGATCTGCGCGACCGGCTGCGACCGGCCTGTCAGGCCGCCGATGTGGTCATATAGTCCAGCAGCGCGCGGGTAGATCCGTCCTTGGATGCCGCAGATTGCCGCCCTTCCAGCATCGGCTGCAAGGCCAGCGCCAGTTCCTTGCCCAGTTCCACCCCCCACTGGTCATAAGAGTTCAGGCCCAGAATCACGCCTTCGACAAACACCCGATGTTCATAAAGCGCGATGATCTGGCCCAAGGTGAAGGGTGTCAGCTTGGGATAGGCCAGCGTTGTGGAGGGGCGATTGCCGGGAAAAACCCGGTGGCGGGCCTGACGATCAAGCTCGTCCCCGGTCAGACCCTTTTTCGCCATGATGGCGGTGGCCTCGGCCAGCGAACGCCCGCGCATCAGGGCTTCGGACTGGGCAAGGCAATTCGACACCAACAGCAGGTGCTGGTGGGCAAGATCAGGCTCATGCCCCCGTTTTGCCACCAGAAACTCGCACGGCACAACGCGGGTGCCTTGGTGGATCAACTGGTAAAACGCGTGCTGGCCATTGGTGCCGGGTTCGCCCCAGACCACAGGACCGGAATGGGTCGGCAGGGCCGATCCATCCATCGCCACCGATTTTCCGTTCGATTCCATCTCAAGCTGTTGCAGATAGGCAGGCAGCCGCGACAGCCGTTGGTCATAGGGCAGCACCGCGCGGGTGGTAAAGCCGCAGATCTGGTTATGCCAGATTCCAACCAACGCCAGCAGCACCGGAAGGTTTTCCTCGAAGGGTTCGGACAAGAACCGTTCGTCCATATCGCGGCCACCGGCCAGAAAATCCTCGAACCCGTCCGGCCCCACGGCCAGCATCAATGCAAGCCCGATCGGTCCCCACATCGAATAGCGCCCGCCGACCCAATCCTCGAAGCCGAAGACCCGCGACGCATCAATGCCGAAAGCCGCCGTCTTATCCGCAGCCGTGGACACAGCCGCGAATTGTGCCGCCGGATTGGCAACCTTGGCCGCCATCCATTTCCGCGCGGTTTCGGCGTTGGTCATCGTCTCAATCGTGGTGAAGGTCTTCGAGGCCACGATCACCAGCGTCGTCGTCGGGTCCAGCCCCTTCACCACATCCGCCACATGCGCGCCATCAACATTGCTGACATAATGCACACGCGGCCCGTCGTGATAGGGGGCCAGTGCCAGCGTCGCCATCGCGGGGCCAAGGTCTGACCCGCCGATGCCGATATTGATCACATCCGTAATTGCCCCGCCCTGCCCGGTAAAGCGCCCCTGCCGCACATCTTCGGCAAAAGCCCCCATCCGCGCCAAGGTGGCATGGATCGCAGGCACCACATCGGCGCCATCAACCATCACCTGCACGCCTTCCGGCGCACGCAGCGCGGTGTGCAGCACGGCACGGCCTTCGGTATCGTTGATCTTGGCCCCGCCAAACATCGCGGCGCGCTTCTCGGCCACGCCCGAAACCTCGGCCAGTTCGATCAGCAACCGCTTGGCGGTGTCATCGATATTGGTCTTGGAGTAATCAAACAACATCGCCGCCGCGCGGGCGGAAAAGCGGTGCGCGCGATCCGGCTGATCAAACAGCGACAGGATCGGACGATCCTGAATGCCCGCGTGATGGTCCTTCAAAGCCTGCCATTTATGGCCCATGGTCTTACTCCGCCCAATGCACGGTTGCGTTGTCCAAGACCACCCGCACGGGGGCCTCAAGCGCGGGCAGCGAGGCCGCCCGTTCAATCGCCGCACGCTTCTCCGCGCCGGTGATCAGGATATGGATCGATTTTGCCGATGCCAGAACGGGTGCCGTCAGCGTCACACGCGGCTCACCCGCCGCTTCGGCGCGCATCGGCAGCAGGATCGGCGCGTCGGGGGCCAAGGCCTGCGCCAGCAGATCGGCACCGGGGAACAGGCTGGCGGTATGCATATCCGCCCCCATCCCCAGCAGCAGAACCGAGATCGGCAGATGCGCCGCCACCCCTTCGGCCAGTTCGGCAAGCCGGTCTTCGGGCGCAGGCGCGGGGGCATAGAGCGGCACCAATTGCGCCGACGCCGCCTTGTCGGTCAGCAACCGTTCCCGCAGCAACCGCGTGTTCGAGCGCGGGCTGTCTTCGCCAACCCAGCGTTCATCGTTCAGCATCACCGCGACATTGGACCAATTCAGCGCCACCCCCGACAGGATGTCAAACACCGGCCCCGGCGTGGTTCCGCCCGGCACCGACAGGGACGCGCGGCCTTCGGCATGCAGCGCAGCCGACAGTTCGGCTGCGATCACATCGGCAAGGCCCAGCATCAGCGCCTCGCGGTCAGGATAGGTTACAAGCTTCATCCCTTGATCTCGCGCCAGCGGCGGCCATCGCGGTGCATCAGCATCAGCGCATCCTCCGGCCCCGACGAGCCGGGATCATAGCCCTGCGGCTTGTCGCCCCGCGCGGTCCAGCCTTCGATGATCGGATCGGTCCAGGCCCATGCGGCCTCGACCTCGTCCCCGCGCATGAACAGGGTCTGGTTGCCACGGATCACATCCATGATCAGCCGTTCATAGGCGTCCGGCACATCCTCGGCCTCGTCGCCCAAGGCATCGGCAAAGGACATGTCCAGCGGCACCTGCATCAGCCGCATCCCCCCCGGACCCGGTTCCTTGATCATCATCATCAGGTTCATGCCTTCATTGGGCTGCAACCGGATCACCAGCACGTTCTCTTTCCAGCCCGGCGCATCGTCAAAGATCGAATGCGGCGGCTCCTTGAAGGTGATGGCTATTTCTGACGCCCGCGCACGCATCCGCTTGCCCGTCCGCAAATAGAATGGCGTGCCTTTCCAGCGCCAGTTGGCGATATTGACCTTCATGCCGATATAGCTTTCGGTCTTGGAGGCAGGGTTTTCGCTATGCTCGACATAGCCCCCCTCACCACCACCAGCCAGATATTGCCCGCGCACGATATCCTCGGGCTTGACCGGTTCCAGAGCGCGGATCACCTTCAGCTTTTCATCCCGCACCGCATCGGGGTCAAAGTGATAGGGCGGCTCCATCGCGATCAGGCACAAAAGCTGCATCATATGGTTCTGCACCATATCCCGCATCGCGCCCGATTTGTCGTAATAGGCTCCGCGCCCGTCCACGCTGACGGTTTCGGCCACGGTGATCTGCACATGGTCGATATATTCGGATTTCCACAACGGCTCGAACAGGATGTTGGCGAACCGCACCGCCATCAGGTTCTGCACGGTTTCCTTGCCAAGGTAATGGTCGATCCGGTAAATCTGCGTTTCGTTGAAATGCTTTGCCAGCACCCCGTTCAGCGCGCGGGCCGAGGCCAGATCGCGCCCGAAAGGCTTTTCCACCACGATCCGGCTCCAGGCATCGGCGATTTCATAGGTGTGCAACCGTTCGGCAATATCGCCGAACAGGCTGGGCGCGACCGAGAAATAAAAGGCCCGCACCACGTTTTCGCGCATCAGGCCTTTCAGCTTGGCCCAGCCGCCATCGCCCACCGCATCGATCGAGACAAAGGCGATCCGCTCCAGAAAGCCCGCAATCGCCACCGGATCGCGACGTTCAGCCGGAACGAATTCGTCAATTGCCGCCGCCACCATGTCGCGAAAGCCCTGATCCGTCAAATCGGCACGGGCCGCGCCAATGATCCGGCTGCTTTCCGGCATCTGGCCTGCCAGAAAACGGCGATAAAGACCCGGCAGGATTTTACGGCGCGCAAGATCGCCAGTGCCACCAAATATCACAAGATCAAAGGCATCAACCGGAATGACACGCGAAACCATGGCTTACCTCATCGGTCTGGACGGCGCTGTTAGCGCTAACGAAAGCGCTTCTAGCGCCAAGCCGCCGCTAAGTCTAGCCCGCTTGATGCCTTTGGCAAAGGCCAATCAGCCATCATCCATCGGCTCCCAGCGCAGACGCATCAATCCCGGTTCCGCCGCCATGCGCTGCACGGCCTGCTCCAAGATCTGATCGCTGATGCCCTCACCTGAAACCGTCACGGCAAGCGCCACGGTCCCTTCCGCAGTTTGACCGGAAATCTCGGAAATATGCAGCCCTCCAAGGGTCAACATCCGCAAAAGCTGCGCCCGCATTGCGGCTTCCTCATTGGGCAGACAGGTCAGCACCACGCGGTAGGCCCGCGTCAACGGCACGCCCGCCTTGGTGTTCCGCTTCATCCATTTCACCAAGGGCCGCAGCCCGAGGTTGACGAACACCACCATCCCCGTCAGCGCGACCGCGAAATCCCACGCGCCCACCCCCGCCAGCAGGCCCACCGCCGCCGCACACCACAGCGTCGCTGCCGTGTTCAGCCCATGCACGTTGAATCCGTCGCGGAAGATGATTCCCGCCCCCAGAAAGCCGATCCCCGACACCACCTGCGCCGCCACGCGCGAGGGGCTGGCATCATGCTCGACCAACTGGCTGAACACCACAAAGGCACAGGCCCCCAGCGCCACCAGCGCATTCGTCCGCAGCCCCGCCATCCGCTGCCGCACCTGCCGCTCGGACCCGATCACGGCGCCGCAGGTCATCGCCACCACGAAATTCAGTGCCGCCACATCCAGACTGATCGCCATCGCCACCCCCTGCCCTCGAAAGACCCGATGTGAACGGAACCATAGTTAGCACATTTGCACCTGTTAAACCATTGATAAACATAGAGCGCTCTTCCGCCCATATCAGTCAGGGAAGCATCCATTTCACCGGATGGAAGCATCGATCTCACCAAAACTGCCGATTTCAGCGCTTTCTGAACAGTTGAGGCCCTTTTCTTCATGGGTTTGACCCTTTTGGGGCCGTCCAATTCCAGCGCCGCCCGCCGCGTCGATCCTGCTCAGAAATGTCTCAATGTCCTGACGATGATAAAGCCGGATCCCGGCGGCGCTCGGATGCGATACCGGCGACAACCTTCCCTCCAGCACAATGGACGCAGTCTTGGGGTGCACACCCATCAACTTCGCGACCTGGCTCAAGGATGCATAGGACGTCAGAAATTTCTCGATGGCTGCGGTGGACACATAGGCCGCCCCTTGGCGACCGACACAATCCTCTTTCGGAACGAGGGGGAGGAGCGGCTCTCCGCTTTCAGAAGCGGTCAGTTGTTTAACCGCCAACAGTGTCAGGCCAAGGCGGTCCGCAACCACAGTCAATCGGTGCAAGTCCGTCCCAGCTCTTGCCCGAGCGAGTACCCGAACCTCGGCCAAGGAAAACCGGAGTCGGTCGATCCGGTGACCTGCCCCGATGAGCCGGGTATGTTTCAGTTGTCCCTCGATCTGCCAGCGAATGACTTCGACCGTGGAGGACCTGCCCTTGGAGACCCGCGTCAGGTCAAGAAAACCTTCGGACTCTTCAGCACCGGACTCGGCATGCGAACAAACCAGGGCAAGAAAGCTTGTGATTTCGTCGCGGTTATACGCACCGACAGACAGACCGACGTCCCCCTCCTCAACCGGCACGACGGACGTGACGAGTTTAGCGGCGGCAAGCTGCTCCGCCTGGGTCTTGCTGCATCCCAGCAAGCCCTTCAGATGGTTCTGCGGAACCGAATTCAAAATTCGCGCGATGAGATCTTCACCTGCTTCTGCCGGGAAGACCCACTGGTTAAGCGCTTCGTCATTGGTGTTTGCAGGGATCATGCCCGCCTTCAGCATCAACCGATAGAGGCGCTTGGGGTTCAGGCCGGTGGCTGCCTTCAGCGAGTTTACGCTATGGACAATGCGGCGTTCGACCTTCTGACCCAAGACAATCTCGCCGGGGCCGATCGCGAATGATGAGAGGATCACTTCGCGCAAAAGGTTGCGGATCGGCCCTGCCTCCTCGGGCCTGGCGGTGTATTCCAGCCAGCGATAGAGCAGGCCGAACACCGCTTGAGGCCCGGTCCTCCCGCTGCGGCGCCCGGACGTCTGTCGGATCGCCAAAAGGGAATGGGTAATGGCTTCGGCCCGCCTGCTGCAAATGCCAAAGCCGACATCACCGGCATTTGCCCAATCGATATCGGTGTAGTCGCCGATTTCGGCCGTAGGACCATTTGCCAGCAGCGCCCCGAGCATTTCACACGCTTTGACTGCCTGCGCGAGGGGTTGCCCATCCAACCAGGCCGCAACATTGCGTTGGCCTTCCAGCCGTGCAACCACATAACGGTGGAGGCACCCGGCTTGGTGTTTCCCTACCGGGGGCTTGGCTCGCAGGAGCGCCTCATTTCGGGCGCGGAGCAGAGTCAGGTCAAAGGCTTTCACTGCGTCAGGTTCGGGACATTCCACAAGCTCCGTGTCGTGGACAGGGCAGCTTACCACTGGCCGCAAAAGCCACGACCAACGCAGGCGGCATGCCCCTTGGCCCAGTTCTGGATTGCGGGCTTGATCCTCCGCCAGACACTGCGGGCAGAAATGCACTGTCGTCCGGCGCAGTACCGCAACGGACAGGGTTTCTTCGCGGAAAAGGAATTGATCATCCGGTAGCCGGCGCAGCGTGTTCCGCCGAAGACGGTCCAGATCGCCTCCAGAGAGCGCGGCAACATTTGCCACGAATTCGTCGGTCCCATCGCGAAAGGCGGTCAACGGCAAGGCCGTGTAGCGGCAGAATCTACCGACATCCACGCCCGCATGGAAATGCCCGATCCGGGCGAAGTAGCCTTGCGTCACCTCATCTTCATGGAATGGCAGCGTGGGGAGCAGAATTTCGGCGGTCACTTCTTGGACCTCTTCCGTCTCGTCCGGCTTTGCGGCTTCTTGTTGGCCGCGCCGAAATCCGTGTCGCTGACCTGCCCGGGCTGGCCGAAACCTGCCGTAGATCGGCTGGCCCAATCGCTCAAGCGGAATGGATTCTCGGGGTTGAAGTAGAGCAGATTAAGGTCAAAAACCCGCCGGAAATCTTCGATGTCGACCGCAGATGCTCCTTCCTCCAAGGCAAGCACAATCGAGGTGGAGATCAATCGCATCGATCTGCCATAGCTGCCGCGACAGCCCTCCAGGATGCGATGTGCAAAATACGGATCCCGGTGGATGCTGGGCGCAAGGCGCAACCCCGCATCAGAACAGAGCCCCTCCAGAGCGCCACTGATGAGACCGAGCGATGTGGCCTCGGGAAATTGCTCCAGCGGCATGTCGAGCAACCGCCCGGCCAGTTCTACATTTTCTACCTGCTCAAAGATGAATTTGCGCAGGACAGGGGTGCCGATGACGATGAGACAGAACCCACCACCGTCCTGCACAAAGGTTTTGAGGAAGAGGTTAACCGCCTTGTTGTCATAGCCGAGCAGGTTGTGAACCTCGTCCAGGATCAAAATACGAATTCCGGCCAAACGCAGCCGATGGATGGCGAGGTCATGGGCTTCCGGCACCGTCATCCGCGCCGGAAAGCTTGTAAATCCGGTCGCCTTGCAGAGGTCGGTGTAGACGCTTTTCAGGGTCGCGGCGGTGCGAACACGATGGTAGATGACATGCTTACCGGGCCTGTTATCGTCGAGCCGTTCGGCGAAAATTCGTTCGATCACCCGCCGAACCAAGGTGGACTTGCCATCCCGGCTCGGTCCAGTGACTGCGATACCTCCGGTCTCGCCATGGAAAATCTTCGGGTTAGGAAGAAGCCGACCATCGCCCGTGCGGCACAAGACCAACTCAAGGCGGGTGATAAATTCGTTATCCCAGTCGCTTGACACGTAGCGGTTCCGGATCCGATCGCAGAGGGCGGACAGCTCGCTGTCAGAAGATTGATTGCCGAAGTCAGGTTCCTCGCGCGCAGCTGCTGTGGTGGCGGCATCGAGTGGAAGTGAATTGGTGGAAAGTGTCATGGCGGTCATTCCATCGTTCCTGGGATCCATCGGGTATTCCGGCGCCTGTCCCGCTGGGCGGTGTTTGCGGTCAGCTTTCGCTTTTGTTCAGCGGCAGGTTCTGCGGCGGGCACCTCACGTACAACGCCGTCCTCGTCGTGATCGGCGCCAACCGGCACCCCATAAAGCCCATGCGTTTCGGCACTGGTGATTTCGGTCGTGGGTGTCGAAAAGTGGCGCAGCGCCCGATCTTCAGCTTGCTTGAGGCGCTCTTCTGTCATGATTTTGCGTCGCAGTTTTCGCCGGGTCGCTATCCGATCTTCAACCAATTCGTCGATCAACTCGCCCGCACGCCGTCGGATCGCGGCGGCCTCGGGGTTGCGCGCCACGTCATCGCGCTTGAGCAGCAGCATCCATTCATCAACTGACAGGCCGCGGGCACGAGCGTCCATGACCTCGAGGGGCATCCAGACCCGTGGTTCAACCTCAACTTGAGCCTCACTCATATTCTCTTCCCACCAGCGCACCCGGAAGGCGCGCGTCGGGGATCGCAGCAAGACACGGGCAAAATCTTCCGAGAAATAGTTGGCATGCATGATGCGAATGCCCGTCCCATGAGCCCGGCGCGTGAGCGTCGTACCGAAGACATGGGTCATCGAGCGCAACCCCGGAACTGGCCGGCAGCCCATTCCAACCGCCATCTCGTGCCGCCAGAGATCGGCTGGCGTCAGCCCGTCGCGCCCAAGATTTGGGGAATTGTGATAGATATCCACGATCCAAACGATCAGTGTTGATTTTCACCCAGAACTGAGCCGGTTTTTTCACCGAGAAGTGAGCCACCTCTGATTATGGATTTCGGTTCATGCTGGGGTCAAGGGT
>MHZT01000047.1 GCA_001828855.1 Rhodobacterales bacterium RIFCSPHIGHO2_02_FULL_62_130
CGCGCCTAGCCAGCGCCTTGTTGTAGTCATGCCAGTTCGTGGTGCGGTAGACGGAGGGCTTCGGTTTGCTCATGCATCCCAGCTACCACGCTGCATTCACAGAGTGAATCCTCCATCCCATTTGCGCAACAAAGCCGCTCTGGGTCTGAAACCTGTGGATGGAGGGCGAAACAACGCCCCTCTTTCGCCATAGCGGAGCAGATCATGGTGACCGGCACACGATCAAGTTTGCCAATATCCAAAGTGGTCGAGCCACATCAACTGAACAACCTTGCTGACATCTGCGATCAGACGCCAGCAAGGTAATCCTTTATTTTCAGTGCCTTGCAGCCTTTGCTATTTCAGGCATTTCCGGATTCGAACGAAATTCCCGGATTCTACAGCATCTGCGATCAGATGCCAGCAAGGTAATCATTTATTTTCAGTGCCTTGCAGCCTTTGCTATTTTAGGCATTTCCGGATTCGAACGAAATTCCCGGATTCTACATCTGCAGGAACTTTCGCCGAAGCGACAGCAACTCCCCCGTCAGCTGCACCCGCTCGTGCCGCCGCAGGTGTTGCACTTCATGCAGGTGCCGTTGCGGACGAGGGTGTAGTTGCCGCATTCGCCGCAGGGGTCGCCTTCGTAGCCTTGCATCTTGGCCTTCACGCGGGCGTCCATGGTGACGGTGCCGGTGGCCAGCGCGGTTGTGCTGCCCCCTCCGCCAAAGCTGGTTTCGGGGATCAGCATGTTCAAGGTGGACACAGGGTCGGTGCCGTTGGCAAGGGCGGTGGCGCCGATGCCACCTTGCAGCACCACCAGTTCCGAGGGCAGGCGCTTGCGCAGATAGCCGGTCGAGCTGATCTGTTTCAGCACCTCAAGCCCGCGCGAGGCGGCCTGTTCGCTGACTTCCGAGAAGTTGCGCTTGCCTTCGTTGTCGCCACGGCCAAGGTCGTCAAAAGCCGCTCCAGTGGGTTTGACATGCGCCAGGTCGGTGCGGTCAAGGTAGCTGATCGCCAGTTCGCGGAAGATGTAGTCAAGGATCGAGGTGGCGTTTTTCACCGAGTCGTTGCCCTGCACCATGCCTGCCGGTTCAAAGCGGGTAAAAGTGAAGGCCTCGACAAATTCTTCCAACGGCACGCCGTATTGCAGGCCCACCGAAACCGCGATGGCGAAGTTGTTCATCATGGCGCGGAAGCCCGCACCTTCCTTGTGCATGTCGATGAAAATCTCGCCCAAGCGCCCGTCGCCATATTCGCCGGTGCGCAGGTAAACCTTGTGGCCGCCGACGATGGCCTTTTGGGTGTAACCCTTGCGACGTTCAGGCAGTTTTTCGCGGTTGGTGCGGATGATTTCCTTGTAAACGATCTTCTCGACGATCTTTTCGGCCAGAACGGCGGCCTTTTCCTGAGCGGAGCCGGTGGCGAGGATTTCTTCGGCCTCTTCATCGTCTTCAACCAAGGCCGAGGCCAAGGGCTGCGAGAGTTTCGAGCCGTCGCGGTAAAGCGCGTTGGCCTTGATGCCCAGCGAATGCGACAGTTCATAAGCCGCCAAAGTTTCCGCGATGGTGGCGTTGTTGGGCATGTTGATGGTCTTGGAAATCGCGCCCGAGATGAAGGACTGCGCTGCCGCCATCATGTGAATATGGCTTTCCACCGACAGGAAGCGTTTGCCGGTTTTCCCGCAGGGGTTGGCGCAATCGAACACCGAGTAGTGTTCCTTCTTCAGGAAGGGCGCGCCTTCCAGCGTCATGGTGCCGCAAACGTGGTCATTGGCGGCGTCGATCTGGGCTTTGGTAAAGCCAAGGTGGCGCAGCAGGTCAAAAGTGGGGTCGTTCAGCTTGGCTTCGGGGATGCCAAGGCTGCCTTTGCAGAAATCGACACCAAGCGTCCATTGGTTGAACACAAAGCGGATGTCGAAGGCCGAAGGCAGGGCGGCTTCGATCTTTTCCAATTCACGCGCGCCGAAACCGTGGCCGACCAGAGAGGTGGTGTTGATCGCGGGGCAGTTGCCGATGGAACCATGGCCCACTGCATAGGCGACAATCTCGGCGGCTTGGGCAGTGGAATAGCCCAGTTTCTCAAGGGCTGCCGGAACCGACTGGTTGATGATCTTGAAGTAACCGCCGCCCGCAAGTTTCTTGAATTTCACAAGGGCAAAGTCCGGCTCGATGCCGGTGGTGTCGCAATCCATCACCAGACCGATGGTGCCAGTAGGGGCGATGACGGTGGTTTGTGCGTTGCGGAAACCATGGGCCTGCCCCAGCGTCAGCGCCTCGTCCCAAGCGGATTTCGCAAGGGTGACAAGGGTCTGGTCGGGGCAGTTGGCAGCGTCAAGCGCCACGGGGTTGACGTTGACGCCCTCATAGCCGCTGGTTTTGCCATAGGCGGCGGCGCGGTGGTTGCGGATCACGCGCAGCATGTGCTGGGCGTTGCGGGCGTAACCCGAAAACGCGCCCAACTCGCGCGCCATCTCGGCGCTGGTCGCATAGGTCACGCCGGTCATCAGCGCGGTCAGCGCGCCGCACAGCGCGCGGCCTTCGGTCGAGTCGTAGCCAAAGCCCATGTTCATCAGAAGGCCGCCGATATTGGCATAGCCCAGACCAAGGGTGCGGAAATCATAGGAAAGCTGCGCGATTTCCTGAGACGGGAACTGCGCCATCATCACCGAAATCTCCAGCGTCACCGTCCAGAGGCGGGTGGCGTGGATATAGCCGTCGGCGTCGAACTGGCCGTCCTTGTAGAAGGTCAGCAGGTTCATTGAGGCCAGATTGCAGGCGGTATCGTCAAGGAACATATATTCCGAGCAGGGGTTCGACCCGCGGATCGCGCCATCTTCGGGGCAGGTGTGCCACGCGTTGACGGTATCGTGGAACTGGATGCCCGGATCGGCGCAGGCCCATGCGGCATGGCCGACCTGATCCCACAGCTCACGCGCCTTGACGGTCTTGGCGGTCTTGCCATCGGTGCGGCGGATCAGCGCCCAGTCGGCGTCGTCCTTGACCGCCTTCAGGAAGGCATCGGTCACGCGGACCGAGTTGTTCGAATTCTGGCCGGAAACGGTGATATAGGCCTCGGAATCCCAGTCCACGTCATAGGTCGGGAATTCAATGCTGGTGAAGCCCTGCTTTGCGTATTGCAGGATGCGGTTGGTGTAGGTGTCGGGGATCATCGCCTTTTTGGCCGATCTGATCGCAGCCTTCAGCGCGGGGTTCTTCGACGGATCAACCGAGTCTTCCGCCGAGCCATCCCATTGCCGGATCGCGGTGAACACCTCGTTCAGCTTCAACTCATGCGCCTTGGAGCCGGCCACCAAAGAGGCGACCTTTTGTTCCTCGATCACCTTCCAGTTGATGAAGGCTTCGACATCGGGGTGATCCATGTCGCAGATCACCATCTTGGCCGCGCGGCGCGTGGTGCCGCCCGACTTGATCGCGCCCGCCGCGCGGTCACCGATTTTGAGGAACCCCATCAGGCCGGACGACTTGCCGCCACCCGACAGCTTTTCGCCCTCACCACGCAAGGATGAAAAGTTGGTGCCGGTGCCGGAACCGTATTTGAACAGACGCGCTTCACGCACCCACAGGTCCATGATGCCGCCGTCGCCGACCAGATCATCCTTGACCGACTGGATAAAGCAGGCATGCGGCTGGGGGTGCTCATAGGCGCTGGTCGATTTGGTCAGAACGCCGGTGGCGTGATCGACGTAGTAATGGCCCTGCGAAGGGCCGTCGATGCCGTAAGCCCAGTGAAGGCCAGTGTTGAACCATTGCGGGCTGTTGGGGGCCGCCATCTGGCGGGCCAGCATGAAGCGCATCTCGTCGTAATAGGCGCGGGCGTCGGATTCGGTGGTGAAATAGCCACCCTTCCAGCCCCAATAGGCCCAAGCGCCTGCCAGACGGTCAAACACCTGCTTGGCGCTGGTTTCGCCCACGAAACGATCCTCGGGGGCCAGTTTCGCCAGCGCATCCTCATCGGGAACCGAGCGCCAGAGGAATTTCGGAACATCGCTTTCCTTCAGGCGGCGCAGGCGGGCGGGGATACCTGCCTTGCGGAAATATTTCTGCGCCAGAACGTCCGAAGCCACTTGGCTAAAGCCGTCCGGCACCTCGACCGCCTCATTGCGGAACACGATCTTGCCATCGGGGTTGCGGATTTCCGAAGTGGTGGTGGTGAAGGCCATCGCCCCATAGGCACCGGTTTCTTCGGTGGTAAACTTACGCTCGATTTTCATCTGCCCTGTCCCATTTTTCGCGGCGAGGGTCTGATTGGCCCCGTCCGGCTGTCCCCTAATTTTGATGCACACAGCCCTGCCGGCCGCCCGCACCCCTGCAAGGGACGGGCGCTGCGCCAATTTCGGCGCGGCTTACGGATCAAGGTCTGCTGCCCGCGGATACCAGATATTGTGGCCCCGCTTTGTGCTTCGTCAAACTGTCGCAAATCTTGGGGCGCGGCAACGGATTTTTTAACTTTATCCACTACATTTTGTGCTTGACCGGAAATCCGCCTCAAGGGCTGCGATCACGCGGATGTGAGCGCGATTGCCCCGCACAGCAGTTCAGATTGCAGATGAAACAGGCGGGAAAATCTTGTCCGCGCGCAGACTTGGCGCAGGGTGCTTGGATCTTGCCTGAAGCCGATCCCACCCATGTGGCCCACCTGTCGCTCTGGCGAATCCCCGGCAGACTCCACCGGAATAGCTCTGGCAGCACGGGCCGCTTTCCCGTAAAGCCCGCGAAAGGAAAGGCGTTGGAGACAGCCATGGCGGACATCATTGCGCGTTGCGAGGCCAAGGGCCTCCGGATGACCGATCAGCGTCGCGTCGTGGCGCGGGTGATCGGGGCTGCCGATGACCATCCCGATGTCGAAGAACTTTACGCGCGCTCGGCGCAGGTCGATCCCAAGATCTCGCTGGCGACGGTCTATCGCACCGTCAAGCTGTTCGAAGAGGCGGGGATTCTGGACAAGCTGGAATTTGGCGACGGGCGCGCACGCTATGAAGACGCCGAGCGCGATCATCATGACCATCTGATTGACGTGAATACGGGGCAAGTGATTGAATTCATTGACCCTGAGATTGAGGAATTGCAGGAACGCATCGCGGCACGGCTGGGCTATCGGCTGATTGGCCACCGGCTTGAATTGCTGGGCGTTCCGGTCAAGAAGGGATAAGGCTTGGCCCCCAATACGCTCCGCGACCCCGACAACCTGCGCGGCATCTTTCTGATGCTGGTCTCGATGGCACTGTTTGCGGTTGAGGACATGTTCCTGAAAATGGCCTCGGCCAGCCTGCCGACGGGGCAGATCATCTTTGTGGCGGGATTTTTGGGCGCGCCGGTGTTTGCGGTGATGGCGTGGCTGCAAGGCGCGCGCATCCTGACGCGGTTCGCGCTGCATCCGGCGGTTCTGCTGCGCGCGCTGGGCGAGATGGTGGGGACGTTTGGCTATATCCTTGCGCTGGCCACCGTGCCGCTTTCGACGATCTCTGCCGTCTTGCAGGCGATGCCCTTGGCGGTGACGATGGGGGCGGCGCTGTTCATGCAGGAAAAGGTCGGCTGGCGGCGGTGGAGTGCGATTGCGGTAGGCTTTGCCGGGGTCATTCTGGTGATCCGTCCGGGGATGGACGGGTTTCATCCGCAGGCGCTCTGGGGGCTATTGACGGTGGCGGGGCTTGCGCTGCGCGATCTCGCGGCGCGGGCGATCCCGCGCGCCTGTTCGGATGCCCAGGTGTCGTGCTGGGGGCTGATGGCGGTGGCCCTGCTGGGGGTGCTGATGATGATCGGCGAAGGTGATGTGCGGGTTCCAACCTATTGGCAAAGCGCCATTCTTTTCGGCGCGCTGGCCTTTGGCACCGCCGGATACTGGGCGATCACCGCCGCCACCCGCACCGGTGAGGTGTCGGTTGTGGCCCCGTTCCGCTATTCGCGTCTGATCTTTGCGATCCTGATCGGCACCTTTGTTTTTGCCGAAATTCCCGATGTCATCACCCTGTCAGGTGCTGCGCTTATCATCGGGTCAGGGCTATATTCCTTTGCCCGCGAGCGCGCCCGTAAACGCGCCCTTCCCATAACCGCCCCCGCGCGCTAAAAGCCGCGCGAGAGCATCACGAACACCGATCAGGAGGCCCGTGACATGAGCACGATCATCGACATTCACGCCCGCGAAATTCTGGACAGCCGTGGCAACCCCACCGTTGAAGTTGACGTCACCCTTGAAAGCGGTGCCTTTGGCCGGGCTGCTGTTCCCTCGGGTGCCTCGACCGGCGCGCATGAGGCGAACGAGCGCCGCGATGGCGACAAATCCCGCTACAAGGGCAAGGGCGTGCTGGAGGCGGTTGCCGCCGTCAACGGCGAGATTGCCGAAGAGATCATCGGCTTTGACGCGACAGAACAGGTCGGCATCGACCGCACCATGATCGAGCTGGACGGCACGCCGAACAAGTCGCGTCTGGGCGCAAACGCCATTCTGGGTGTGTCGCTGGCGGTGGCCAAGGCTGCTGCGGAATTCAGCGGCCAGCCGCTTTACCGCTATGTCGGCGGCACCTCGGCCCGTGTGTTGCCGGTTCCGATGATGAACATCATCAATGGCGGCGAACATGCCGACAACCCGATCGACATTCAGGAATTCATGATCATGCCGGTGGGCGCGGACAATATCCGCGACGCGATCCGCATGGGGTCCGAAGTGTTCCACACCCTGAAGAAAGAGCTTCAGGATGCTGGCCACAACACCGGGATCGGCGACGAGGGCGGCTTTGCGCCGAACCTTAACTCTGCCCGCGATGCGCTTGATTTCATTCTGAAATCCATCGAAAAAGCGGGCTATCGTCCGGGTGAGGATATCTACCTTGCGCTGGATTGTGCGGCCACCGAATACTTCAAGGGCGGGCGCTATGAGATGAAGGGCGAAGGCAAATCGCTGTCCATCGAAGAGAACGTTGATTTCCTTGCTGGCCTTGCCAATGACTACCCGATCATCTCGATCGAGGATGGCTGTTCCGAGGATGACTGGGCAGGCTGGAAGCTGCTGACCGACAAGCTGGGCGGCAAGATCCAACTGGTCGGTGACGATCTGTTCGTGACCAACCCGCGCCGTCTGGCCGAGGGCATCAAGGCAGGTTGCGCCAACTCGATGCTGGTCAAGGTCAACCAGATCGGCACCCTGACCGAGACGCTTGAGGCGGTCGAGATGGCGCATCGTGCGCGCTATACCAACGTGATGTCGCACCGCTCGGGCGAGACGGAAGATTACACCATCGCCGATCTGGCGGTGGCGACGAACTGCGGCCAGATCAAGACCGGCTCACTGTCGCGCTCGGACCGGTTGGCGAAATACAACCAGCTGATCCGCATTGAAGAGATGCTGGGCGAGACGGCAGAATACGCAGGCCGCTCGATTCTGCGCGGCTGACCTGCCAAAGGTTAACGACTGAAATCAACCACGCAGAGCGCAGGCTTTGCGTGGTTTTTCTGTAGTTTTTCCGTGGTCACAGCCGTGGGATGCCGCCGTTTCGGGCGATTGTTGCCCTAGCGCGCGGACAAAAGCCTTGCGGGGCGGAAATCGGCCAGAAGCGGGCTGTCACCCTGCCCCGTGATCTCGGCGGTCAGCGCCTCGGCAATGCCCGCGGCAAGGGTTACGCCGGAATGTGTCACCGCAAGACTTAGCCCCGCGCGCGCAAGTCCGACCACCGGCAATCCGTCACCGGGAACCGGACGATAACCGATGACATAGCGGTCAAGCGCAAGCTCGGCATTGAACAGGGCGCGCAGGCGGGAGAGCGTGGCGTCGATCAGGGCATGGGGGTCCGGCACGGTTTCGGTGGTATCGGCCTGATGGTTGGCTGCGGCAGGCGCAAGGATATGGCCCGCCGCATCCTGCCGGATTTCCTGATGTGGCGTCACGATGATGTGGTGCAGCCGCCACGGCACCGGCTTGGTGTGCAGCAGAACGCCCGGACGGGTCAGCATCGGCAGATCAAGCCCCAAGGGCGTCAGAAGTGCGGGCGTCGCGGTGCCAGTGGCAAGGATGACGTGATCGGCGGCAAAAGGCCCGATGGCGGTACGGACGCCAGTGATCTGGCCGGATTTTTCGATCAGGCTTTTGACGAACAGGCCAGCGTGAACCTTGGCCCCCGATGCCGAAAGCAAAGCGCGGGTCAGTGCGGCGGGTTCGACCGCGCCTTCGGTCGGAAAGCGCAAGGCCTGCGCAGGGGGCTGGGCAAGGCTTGGTTCAAGGGCGGCGACCTCTGCCCCCGTCAGCGCATCGACAGGATAGCCAAGGGCGGCAAGATCGGCGGCCTTGCGGGAAAGGCCTGCGCCCTCCTCCTCCCACCACAGGCAGCCTTGCCAGTTCGGGGCGGCTTCGGGCAGCAGGGCCGACTGCCGGTGCCATGCCTGCATCGAGGCCGCGCGCAGGCGGTGGTGGGCGGGGTTGGCGTAAAAGCTGGCGTTGATCCAGCCAAAGCTGCGGCCCGTGGCGGCGCTTGCGGGTTGGGTCGCCTCGAACACCGTCACCTCGGCCCCTGCGCGGGACAGATGGAAGGCCAGCGATGCACCGATGATCCCCGCACCCACGATGATGATCTTTTGCGCCATGGAACCTCCCGCCGGTTTCGGTCAGACTGCCACGGGTTCAGACGCGGGGAAAGCCATGTCAGCGGATAAGATCATCGCAAAGCTGGGATTGCAGCCGCATCCCGAGGGTGGCTGGTATCGCCAGACTTGGGTGGGGCCAATGGTGGCGGGCCGCGCGGTCGGAACGGCGATCCACTTCCTGCTGCGGGCCGGAGAGCGCAGCCATTGGCACCGTGTCGATGCGGATGAAATCTGGCTTTGGCATGCGGGCGCGCCCTTGGTGCTGTCTTTGGGGCAAAGCGTGGCGCGGGATCTGGTTTTGGGGCCGGATGTGCTGGGCGGGCAATCGCCGCAGCTTGTGGTGCCACAGGGCTGGTGGCAGGCGGCGCGGTCAACAGGGGACTGGACACTGGTTTCCTGCACGGTCTCGCCCGGTTTTCGCTTTGAAGGGTTTGAACTGGCAGAGGCAGGGTTTGACCTGCCAAGAGGGGAATGATGGATCACAAGGCCTTTGTCGCAGGGCTGTCCCCCGATCTGCGCGCCAAGCTGACCGCGAAATCCGATCAGGCGGGGCTGTGGCATCTGGCGGGGCATCTGGGCGCTATTCTGCTGCTGGCCGGGCTGATCGCGGCGCAGGTGCCGTTCTGGGGGATGCTGCTGCCAGTGCAGGGCGTGCTGATCGTGTTTCTGTTCACGCTGGAGCATGAGGCGACGCACAAGACGCCCTTTGCTTCGGAACGCCTGAATGAATGGGTCAGGCGGGGCTGCGGGGTTTTGCTGCTGCTGCCGTTTGAATGGTTCCGCTATTTCCACCTTGCCCATCACCGCTGGACCAATATCGAGGGGCGCGACCCCGAGCTGGAGGGGGCCAAGCCGGAAACCCTGCGGGCATGGCTTTGGCATGTGTCGGGCATCCCCTATTGGGTTGCCGGGGCGCGGCTGCTGGCGGCGCTGGTGATGGGCAGGGCCAAGGGGGATTACCTGCCCGCCAGCGCCCTGCCCCGCATTGTGGCCGAGGCGCGCTGGATGGCGCTTGGCTATGTGCTGGTGCTGGCCAGCCTGTTCGTCACGCCGCTGCTGTTCTGGGTCTGGCTGCTGCCGGTGGCCTTGGCCCAGCCGGTGCTGCGGCTATACCTGCTGGCCGAACACGGCGACTGCCCACGCGTGGCGAATATGTTTGAAAACACCCGCACCACCTTTACCACCGCGCTGGTGCGGTTTCTGGCGTGGAATATGCCCTATCATGTTGAACATCACGTCTATCCGGCTGTTCCCTTCCACAACCTGCCTGCCCTGCACCATTTGATACGGGACGAATTGCGCGTGACCGCCAAGGGCTATGCCGCCTTCACCCGCGACTACCTGTCCAGAAGGTTGTAACCGTCACAAGTTCGTCGTGGAGCCTTGGCCTGTTTCTCGCTAACAGGTCAGCATGAGCAATTCCCCCAAGAACGAAGACTCGCGCGCCGGCTTCGGCTATGCCCTGACCGCCTATCTGCTGTGGGGGGCGCTTCCGATCTTTATGAAGGCGGTGGCACATATCTCGCCCGCCGAGGTGATCGCGCATCGGGTGATCTGGTCGGTGCCGATTGCGGGGGCGGTCCTGATGTGGACGGGGCGGCTGGCCGATCTGAAGACCGCGCTGCGAACCCCGCGCATGCTGGCGATGGGGGCTGCCACGGCGGCGCTGATCACGATCAACTGGGGAATCTATGTCTGGGCCATCGGCGCGGGACATGCCTTGGACACGGCGCTGGGCTATTACATCAACCCGCTGTTCTCGGTGTTTCTGGGCGCGGTGCTGCTGGGAGAGCGGCTGTCACGCGCGCAAAAGCTGGCGATTGCGCTGGCGGCGCTGGCGGTAGGTGTGATGACGGTTGACGCAGGGCGACTGCCGCTGGCGGCGCTGGGGCTGACGGTGACATGGGGCTTTTATGCCTATCTGAAAAAGTCGCTGCCAATCGGGCCAAATCAGGGATTTTTTCTTGAGGTGCTGATCCTGCTTGTCCCCGCGCTGGGCTATGTCGGGTATCTGACCGCCACGGGAACGGGGCATTTCATGGCGGGCGATACGCGGGACACGGTGCTGCTGGCAAGCTGCGGTCTGGTCACGGCGGTGCCGTTGATGATCTATGCCAATGGCGCGAAACTGCTGCGGCTGTCGACCATCGGCATCATGCAATATATCTCGCCCACAATCATCTTCCTGATCGCGGTTTTTGTGTTCGGAGAACCCTTCGGCACAGCGCGGATGATTGCGTTTCCGATGATCTGGGCAGCGCTGGCGATCTATACGACCTCGCTGCTGCGGCAGGCGCGGACGAGGTGATCAGTCGCCGGGGCGGCTGATCTGCCCGCCACCGACCGCCGCCATCACCCCTGTTGTCGTGGGGCCAGAGGTGGCAAGCCCGCGGGCAACGCGGACGGCCAGATAGGCAAAGGCCTGCGCCTCAAGCATATCCCCATCTAGTTCTGCATTTTCAATGGGTTCCACCGCGCAATTAAGGCGTTGCCTTAGTTGCGCCATCAAGGTTGCGTTGTGCCGCCCCCCACCTGCGACCAGCAAGCGATTGATCGGACTAGGGAAATGCTCGGCGCCCGTGGCGACGCAGGCGGCGGCGATGGCGGTCAGCGTGGCAGCAGCATCGGCTGCGGAAAGTTCGCGTATTGGATTAAGATAAGCTGTGAACTCATTGCGATCCAACGATTTTGGCGGAATCTTGTGGAAATAGGCGTGGGTCAGAAACTTCTGGACCGCCGCCTCATCAACAATGCCGGTCGCGGCGAATGCCCCGCCCTGATCCTGCGCCACGCCCTGCAGGCTGTGCATCAGATCATTGATCGGCGCATTCGCGGGGCCGGTGTCAAAGGCCAGCAAAGCCCCCGCCATCGCAGGATCGGGAAGGGCTGGATCGACCCATGTCAGATTGCCCACCCCACCAAGGTTCAGGAAGGCCAAGGGCGCATCCGCCCCGATCCGGCGGGCGCAGGCGTGGTGATAGAACGGGGCCAAGGGCGCGCCCTGCCCGCCCATAGCCACATCGCTGCTGCGGAAATCCCACACGACCGGAACCCCCAAAACCTCGGCCAGAAGCGCACCGTTTCCGGCCTGATGCGTGCGCCCGTGGCCTGGATCATGCGCCAGCGTCTGACCGTGAAAGCCGATCAGATCGGCCCCCGAAAACCGCGACAACAGTTCGACATGCGCCAGTTCCACAACCTCGGCCGCCGCGGCCACGCCGGGATCGCCGGGCCAGAGGCCAAAACCGGCACGGATGGTGGCGGCCTCGGCCTCGGTATACGGGCGATAGGCGGAAGGGCCGAAATCAAGGATCGCATGGCCATCGGTCAGGATCATCGCGCCATCCACCCCGTCCAGCGAAGTGCCGGACATGGTGCCAAGCGCCCAGATCGGCCCCGTTTGACGCATCTTCCCCTTGGCCCCCTGCACCGCTATACCCCACCCATCTTAAAGCATGAGTGTGCCATGACCTACCATCCAAAATCCGATTTCATGCGCGTGATGATGACCCGCGGCTTTCTGGCCGATTGCACGGATTATCAGGCGCTCGACGAGGCTTTGGTCAAAGGCGTGGTGCCGGGCTATATCGGCTTTGATGCAACCGCAAAGTCGCTGCATGTGGGGTCGCTGATCCAGATCATGATGCTGCGCTGGTTGCAGAAATGCGGCGGCAAGCCGATCGTGCTGATGGGTGGCGGGACCACCAAGGTGGGCGATCCGTCTTTCCGCGCCGATGAGCGCCCGCTGCTGACCAACGCGCAGATCGACGACAATATCGCCGGGATCAAGCGGGCGTTTGCTCCTTACGTCACCTTTGGTGAGGGTGCGACCGATGCGATCATGGTCAACAATGCCGAATGGCTGGATGATCTTAACTACCTTGGCTTTTTGCGCGACATCGGGCGGCATTTCTCGGTCAACCGGATGCTGTCGTTTGAATCGGTGAAGTCACGGTTGGACCGCGAGCAGTCACTGTCCTTCCTTGAATTCAACTACATGATCCTGCAAGCCTATGATTTCCTTGAATTGAACCGCCGCTATGGCTGCCTTGTGCAGATGGGCGGATCGGATCAGTGGGGCAATATCGTCAACGGCGTCGATCTGACCCGCCGCGTGATCGACCACGAGGTGTACGGGCTGACCTCGCCGTTGCTGACCACCAGCGATGGCAAGAAGATGGGCAAATCGGCGAATGGCGCGGTCTGGCTGAACGCGGACCTGCTGTCGCCGTATGAGTTCTGGCAGTTCTGGCGCAACACCACCGACGCCGATGTGGGCCGGTTCCTGAAGCTTTATACCGAAATGCCGCTTGAGGAGTGCGACCGTCTGGGCGCACTGGCGGGGTCCGAGATCAACGCGGCCAAGATCGTGCTGGCCAATGCGGTCACCACCCTGCTGCACGGGGCCGAAGCGGCTGCCGCAGCCGAGGCCACGGCGCGCGAGGTGTTCGAAAAGGGCGGCGTGGGCGATGATCTGCCCACCGTGCATCTGGACCCTGCCGAGCTGGCCGAAGGGCTTGGCATCGTGCAGCTTTTCGTGCGCGCTGGCCTTGCGGCCTCGGGCAAGGATGCCAAGCGGCTTATTCAGGACGGTGGCGCCAAGGTGAACGATGACGTGGTGACCGATGCCAGCCTGCGCTATGGCGCGGGCGATCTCGCCGAGCCGCTGAAGCTGACCGCAGGAAAGAAGCGGCACGCTTTGGTCACGTTGGGATAATGACAAAAGGGCAAGGCTATTGCGCCCTGCCCTTCATCTTGGCCTAAATACTCTGGGGGGAGCCTGTGTTTTCTGCAAGAAAACGCAGGCGCGGGGGGCTAGCCCCCCGCCCCTTATCCCGATCACTCGGAAGCAGTCACTTTCGCCATTACATCAGGCTCGGTCACTTCGCCGTTGCCGCCTTCGCCGCGTTTGATTGCGTCGACTACTTCCATGCCGGAAATCACCTTGCCCACAACGGTATATTGACCGTTCAGGAAATCGCCCGGGGCGAACATGATGAAGAACTGGCTGTTGGCGGAATCGAGGTCTTGGGCGCGGGCCATGCCGACGATACCACGGTCAAAGCCTACGTCCGAAAACTCGGCTGGAAGGTTGGGCATGTCGGAACCGCCCATGCCTGCCATCGAGGTATCGCCACCGGCCTTGCCATATTGAACGTCGCCGGTTTGCGCCATGAAACCGTCGATGACGCGGTGGAACACGACGTTGTCATAGGAACCGGCCTTGGCCAGCGCTACGATCTGTTCGACATGCTTGGGGGCAACATCGGCGGCCAGATCAATCACGATCTGGCCATTGGCGGTGCCGGTTACGTCGATGACAAGGTTCGGACCCGGGCCGTCGCCTTCGGCAAAGGCGGGGGCTGCGGTCAGCAGCAGCGCGGCAAGGGCTTTACGCAACATCGGCAGCCACGCGCACGGTGATCATGCGGTCGGGGTTGGCTGGCGGCTCGCCACGGGTGATCTTGTCCACATGTTCCATGCCGGAAATCACGCGACCATAGACCGTGTACTGACGGTTCAGGAAGTGGTTGTCCGAGAAGTTGATGAAGAACTGGCTGTTGGCCGAGTTCGGGTTCTGCGAACGGGCCGCGCCAATGGTGCCACGGTCATGCGGCAGGCCGGAAAACTCTGCCGGAAGGTCGGGCAGATCAGAACCGCCCGTGCCAGCGCGACGCAGGTTGAAGTTGTTTTCCATGTTGCCATTGGCGACATCGCCGGTCTGGGCCATGAAGCCTTCGATGACGCGGTGGAAGGCCACGTTGTCATAGGATTTGGCGCGGGCCAGCAGTTTCATCCGTTCGACATGCTTGGGGGCTACATCGGCCAGAAGCTCGATGACGACTTCGCCATCCTTCAGCGTCAGGATGATGGTGTTTTCTGGGTCTTTGATCTCGGCCATTGCCAGTCTCTCCGGTTTTTTCTGGGGCGGAAACTAGCTTGGGTGGGCGCGAAGGGAAAGGGCTAACGGTTGACGCGGGCGCGACTTGGGCGGAAACAGGGGAAAACAGCGATGGAGGCGATGATGGCCTGGAAGACGATTGATGATCTGGGGCTGGCGGGCAAGGTTGTGCTGACGCGGGTGGATATCAACGTGCCGATGGAGGGTGGCGTGGTGACGGATGCCACGCGGATCGAAAAGATCGCGCCGACGGTCGAGGATATTATCGCGCGGGGCGGCAAGGTTGTGCTGCTGGCGCATTTCGGGCGGCCCAAGGGCAAGGTGGTGGACGAGATGTCGCTGCGCCATGTGGTTGGGGCGGTGCAGGTGGCTTTGGGGCGCAAGGTGGTGTTCGGTGCCGATTGCGTCGGGCCGGTGGCGGCGGCAGCGATTGCGGCGGCGGGATCGGGTGACGTTGTGTTGCTGGAAAACACGCGGTTCCATGCGGGTGAGGAAAAGAATGATCCAGCGCTGGCTGCCGAGATGGCGGCTTTGGGCGATATTTACGTGAATGACGCGTTTTCGGCGGCGCATCGGGCGCATAGCTCGACCGAGGGGCTGGCGCGGTTGCTGCCTGCAGCGGCGGGGCGGTTGATGGAGGCCGAGTTGCGCGCACTTGAGGCGGCTTTGGGAACCCCGGAGCGGCCCGTGGTGGCGGTTGTGGGTGGGGCCAAGGTTTCGACCAAGCTGGATTTGCTGGGCAATCTGGTCAGCAAGGTCGATCATCTGGTGATCGGCGGCGGCATGGCCAATACTTTCCTTGTCGCCCAAGGCATCGAGGTTGGTAAATCCTTGGCCGAGCGGGATATGGCGGCGACGGCCTTGGAAATTCTGGCCAAGGCCAATGCGGCGGGATGCTCGATCCATCTGCCGGTGGATATTGTGATCGCGCGTGAGTTCAAGGCGGGGGCTGCCAATGAAACCCTGCCGGTGGATGCCTGCCCTGCCGATGCGATGATTCTGGATGCGGGTCCGGCTACGGTGGCCAAGCTGCGGCTGGTGTTCGAGGCCAGCAAGACCTTGATCTGGAACGGGCCTTTGGGGGCCTTTGAAATCGAGCCGTTCAATGCCGCCACCAATGCGGCGGCCCGCGAGGCGGCGGATCTGACGCGGGCGGGCAAGCTGATCTCGGTTGCGGGGGGCGGCGATACGGTGGCTGCGCTGAATCAGGCCGGTGCGGCGGGGGATTTCACCTTTATTTCCACCGCGGGCGGCGCGTTTCTGGAATGGATGGAGGGCAAGGAATTGCCCGGTGTGGCGGCGCTGCACGGCTGATCTGACGGCGGGTGATCTTGCGGCAGGGGCGGACCAAAGGGTCCGCCCCTGTTGCATTTGAGCGCTTGCGCGCGCTTGGGGGGATCTGGGGGGCAGAGTCGGGGTGAACCCCGACCTACGGAAGCGGCGGTTGCGGGCGTTGGAGGGCATCCACGACCGCAGGATAATGATCGGTTTCACGGGATCGATTCAACGATTGCGCGCGTGGGGGGCATCCTGCCCCCGTCAGCGGCCAGGGCCGCTGCCCCCCTGGGAGTATTTGGGCCAAGATGAAGCGGAAAATGCGTGTGGGCTTGACCTGTTAGCGCCAACAGGTTTGCATGGGCGCGCGTGGGGGCTTAATCCCCTTGGCAAAGCGATTGACCAAAGGAGCCATCATGCGCGCGACCAAAGCTGTCCAGAAAATCCTGTCGAATTATGAGGGCGAGACCCCCGGCGTGAAGGCCAATCTGTGCCGCATGCTGATGGAGGGCAAGCTGGGCGGGACGGGCAAGATGATCATCCTGCCAGTGGATCAGGGCTTTGAACACGGGCCTGCGCGCAACTATGCGGTGAACCCCGAAGGCTATGACCCGCATTATCACTACAAGCTGGCGATTGATGCGGGGCTGAATGCTTTTGCCTCGCCCTTGGGGATGCTTGAAGCGGGGGCGGATACATTCGCGGGGCAGATCCCGACGATTCTGAAGGTGAACTCGGCCAACTCGCTGATGTCTGAGACGGCGGGGAAGAATCAGGCGGTGACGGCGAGCGTGGATGATGCGTTGCGGCTGGGCTGTGCGGCCATCGGCTTTACGATCTATCCCGGGTCGGACATGCAGTTGGAAATGTATGAAGAAATCCGCGAGATGCGGAAAGAGGCAGCGGCCAAGGGTGTGGCGACCGTGATCTGGTCTTATCCGCGCGGTGAGGCGATCACCAAGGATGGCGAGACGGCGATTGACGTGGCGGCCTATGCCGCACAGATCGCGGCGCTGCTGGGTGCGCATATCATCAAGATCAAGCTTTCGACGGATCATCTGATGCTGCCCGAGGCCAAGAAGGTCTATGAAAAGGAAAAGATCGACATCGCCACGCAGGCGGCGCGGGTGAAGCACTGCATGGATGCAAGCTTTGCCGGGCGGCGGATCGTGGTGTTCTCGGGCGGGGCGGCCAAGGGCGCGGATGCGGTCTATGACGATGCGCGCGCGATCCGCGACGGCGGCGGCAATGGCTCGATCATCGGGCGCAACTCGTTCCAGCGCAAGCGCGAGGATGCTTTGGATATGTTGGCCAAGCTGGTCGAAATCTACAAGGGCCGCGCCTGATGCGCTGGGCTGCGCTGGCGCTGGGGATCTGGGCCAGCGCGGCCGCAGCGCAGGAATTCGATCTGCCAGAGGGGTATCCGCCGCTTTTGGGCGGTGCCTCTGGCACGTTGGGACAAAAGGCCGTGGCGTGGGAGTTTTTCGACTTTTCCATCGGTGCTTTCGATGCATCGGCCTGGGTGGATCAGGATTGGGAGACCAAGCTGATCACCTTTCGTCTGATGGGGTATAGCCCCGGCCAGCCGGACGATATGCGCTTTCGTCTGCTGGTCGAGGCGAATTTCGGCACCAGCTTTCGCACCGGAATGGCCGAAGTGCCGGTGCGGGTTTCGGTGCTGCGCGGCAAGGATACCGACGGGGCGCAGCTGAGTTCAGAGGGGCAACGCGCCGAGGTTGTGATCGAAACCATCGGGCCGCAGCAGGAGAACAGCTATTTGCGCCATGTGACAGGCAGCGTCATGGCGCGGGTATGTCCGAAGGCGTGGCCGTTCAAATCCTGTCAGGACATCGCGCTGCGGTTTGACACCGATGTGCAGATGGGCAGCGTGGTGGAAGTGACGCAATAGCCTGTGGCAGCGAGCGCTTTGTGAAACGGGCGGCCAAATGGGTGGCTTGGCTGTCGTTTTCCTGATTCACAGCCGGTAGAATATGTGCAAGACTGTGTGAACGAACTGCCCCCGCGCATGAGGGGCGGACGTTTGAGGCGCAGTATGACCCAGACCCGTTCTTTTGGTGGCATGATCCTGTTCATGCTGGCTTTTATGCTTGCCAGCTATTTCACCTTTGCAGCGGTGCAGGGCGATTACGGTGTGTTCCGGCGGGTGCAGATCAATGCCGAGGCCGAGACCTTGCGGGTCGAGCGGGACCGTCTGGCGGCGGAACTGGCGCGGATGCAGAATCTGACGCATCGGCTGTCGGATGATTATCTGGATATTGATCTGTTGGACCAGCAGGCGCGTGATGTGCTGGGCTATCTGCGCGCGGACGAGATCGTGATCCGCTAGCATTAGCTTGCTGCATTGGCGCCGCAGGGGGTTTCACACCCCCTGGCTTGTGTTTTCCTGCAGAAAACACAAGCCTCCCCCGTGGAGTATTTGCGCCACGATGAAGCACAATTTTAATCAAATTTGATCGGTTCGTTGTGCCGGATGCAGGGCAGCCATGCGTGCGCTGCCCTGTCGAATTTTCTGTTTTGCGTTGTTTCTCCGATGATGTATAGATGGTTTAATACTAAACTATATTCACGCCATGACGGGAGGATGCCACATTGGCTGCGAAAAAAGCCCCAGAGAAATCAAACGTCTCGAAGGAGGAACTGATCAAGTTCTACCGCGAGATGCTGCTGATCCGCCGATTCGAGGAAAAGGCAGGGCAGCTTTACGGGATGGGCCTGATCGGGGGGTTCTGCCACCTGTACATCGGGCAAGAGGCGGTTGTGGTCGGGCTTGAGGCCTGCACCAAGGAAGGCGACAAGCGGATCACGTCCTATCGCGATCACGGGCATATGCTGGCGTGCGGCATGGAAGCCAATGGCGTGATGGCCGAGTTGACGGGCCGTTCGGGGGGCTATTCCAAAGGCAAGGGCGGCTCGATGCATATGTTCAGCCGCGAGAAGCATTTCTACGGCGGACATGGCATTGTGGGCGCGCAGGTGCCGCTTGGCGCGGGGCTGGCGCTGGCGGATAAATACAAGGGCAATGACAATGTGACCTTCGCCTATTTCGGTGATGGCGCGGCGAACCAGGGTCAGGTCTATGAGACCTATAACATGGCCGAGCTGTGGGCGCTTCCGGTGATTTTTGTCATTGAGAACAACCACTACGCCATGGGGACGTCGCAGGCGCGGTCGACGAAATCCGAGACGTTGTTCGGGCGCGGGTTGGCTTATGGCATCGCGGGCGAGCAGGTTGACGGCATGGACGTGCTGGCGGTGAAAGAGGCGGGGCAGAAGGCTGTCGCGCACTGCCGCGCGGGCAAGGGGCCGTATATCCTTGAGATGATGACCTATCGCTATCGCGGCCACTCGATGTCGGACCCGGCGAAGTATCGGACCCGCGAGGAAGTGGAGAAGATGAAATCCGAGAAGGACGCCATCGAGCATGTGCGGGACCTGCTGCTGAATGCGGGCCTGTCCTCCGAGGACGAGTTGAAGGCCATCGACAAGTCGATCAAGGACGTGGTGAACGCTTCCGCTGAATTCGCCAAAGAAAGCCCGGAGCCTGCGTTGAGCGAGCTTTGGACTGATATTTACGCCTGAGGGGGGAAAACCATGGCAGTTGAAGTTTTGATGCCGGCGCTTTCGCCCACGATGGAAGAAGGCACGCTGGCGAAATGGCTGGTCAAAGAGGGTGATGTGGTCAAATCGGGCCAGATCATCGCGGAGATTGAGACCGACAAGGCGACGATGGAGTTTGAGGCAGTGGATGAGGGCATTGTGGGCCGGATTCTGGTTGCCGAAGGCTCGGCGGGTGTGAAGGTGAACACGCCGATCATGGTGCTGGTCGAGGCGGGTGAATCTGCGGATGCGGCCCCTGCCCCTGTGGCGGCAGTTGTCGCGGCGGCTCCGGTTGCGGTGGCAGCGCCGGTGGTGGCGGTTGCTGTTGCGGCAGCACCCGTGGCGGTGGTGTCAAAGGCCAGCCCCGATTGGGCGGCTGGCACGCCGATGAAGACCATGACCGTGCGGGAAGCCCTGCGCGAGGCTATGGCCGAGGAAATGCGCGCCAATCCGAATGTGATGCTGATGGGCGAGGAAGTGGGCGAATATCAGGGCGCTTACAAGATTTCCCAAGGTCTGCTGGACGAGTTCGGGCCGAAGCGCATCGTTGATACGCCGATCACCGAGATGGGCTTTACCGGCATTGCGGTGGGTGCTGCCTGGGGCGGCTTGAACCCGATTGTCGAGTTCATGACTTTCAACTTCGCCATGCAGGCTATTGACCATATTCTGAACTCTGCCGCCAAGACCAACTACATGTCGGGCGGGCAGTTGGGTTGTCCGATTGTGTTCCGTGGGGCCAATGGTGCTGCGGCGCGGGTTGGGGCGCAGCATAGCCAAGATTATGCGGCATGGTATGCGGCGATTCCGGGGTTGCGGGTTGTGATGCCCTATTCGGCTTCGGACGCCAAGGGATTGTTAAAGCAGGCAATTCGCGATCCGAACCCTGTGATCTTCCTTGAGAACGAGATCCTTTATGGCCGTTCCTTCGAGGTGCCGGATCTGCCCGATTTCACCATTCCCTTCGGCAAGGCCCGTGTCTGGCGCGAAGGGTCGGATGTGACTATCGTTTCCTTCGGGATCGGCATGACCTACGCGCTGGAAGCGGCTGATATTCTTGCAAAAGACGAGATTTCGGCGGAAGTGATCGACCTGCGCACGCTGCGCCCGATTGATTACGATACGGTTCTGGCCTCGGTCCAGAAGACCAACCGCTGTGTGACGGTGGAAGAGGGCTTCCCTGTGGGGTCGATCGGCGATCACCTTGCCAGCACGATCATGCAGCGGGCGTTCGATTATCTGGATGCTCCGGTGATCACCTGCACGGGCAAGGACGTGCCGATGCCCTATGCGGCGAACCTTGAGAAGCATGCGCTGGTGACGACCGCCGAAGTGGTCGCTGCCGTGAAATCCGTTTGCTACCGTTAAGGGGGAAATGATGGCTGTAGAAATTCTGATGCCGGCACTTTCTCCGACGATGGAGGAAGGCACACTGGCGAAGTGGCTGGTCAAAGAGGGTGATGTGGTCAAATCCGGCCAGATCATTGCCGAGATCGAGACCGACAAGGCCACGATGGAGTTCGAGGCGGTGGATGAAGGCAAGATTGGCCGGATTCTGGTGGCTGAAGGCACGGCGGGCGTGAAGGTGAACACGCCGATTGCGGTGCTGATCGAGGATGGCGAGGCGGCGGATGCGGTGCCGGCGGCGGCCAAGGCTGTGGCCGTGGCGGCTCCGGTTGTAACGGCGGTCGCGGCTCCGGCAGCGGTTGTGGCAGCCAAACCGGCGGGGGCGCGGGTGTTCGCTTCGCCCTTGGCGCGGCGGATTGCCAAGGACAAGGGGCTTGATCTGGGAACGGTTCAAGGCTCGGGTCCGCATGGGCGGATCGTGCGGGCGGATGTGGAAGGGGTGCAGGCGGTTGCGGCAGTTGCTGTGGCGGTTGCAGCACCTGTTGCAATGGCTGCGCCTGCTGCGGTTTCGGCCCCTGTGGCGGCTATGGCTTCGGGTCCGTCGACGGATGTGGTGCTGAAAACCTATGCCGACCGGCCCTTTACCGAGGTCAAGCTGGACGGGATGCGCAAGACCATTGCTGCGCGCCTGACCGAAGCCAAGCAGACTGTGCCGCATTTCTACCTGCGCCGCGATATCGAGCTGGATGCGCTGATGGCGTTCCGCGCGCAACTGAACGCCAAGCTGGAGTCGCGGGGCGTGAAGCTGTCGGTGAACGACTTCATCATCAAGGCCTGTGCCTTGGCCTTGCAGCAGGTGCCAGCCGCGAATGCGGTCTGGGCTGGCGACCGTGTGTTGCAGTTCAAAAAATCCGATGTGGCCGTGGCCGTGGCGATTGAGGGCGGGCTGTTCACGCCCGTGCTGAAGGATGCCGAGGCGAAGTCTTTGTCTGCCTTGTCGGCAGAGATGAAAGATCTGGCCAAGCGTGCGCGGGATCGGAAACTGGCACCGCACGAGTATCAGGGCGGCAGCTTTGCGATCTCGAACCTTGGGATGTTCGGCATTGATAACTTCGATGCCATCATCAACCCCCCGCATGCGGCTATTCTGGCAGTCGGGGCCGGAGTGCAGAAACCCATCGTCAAGGACGGCGCGGTGGTGATTGGCACGGTGATGTCGGTGACATTGTCGGTGGATCACCGTGTGATCGACGGGGCTTTGGGCGCGTTGCTGGTGAACGCGATCAAGGAGAACCTGGAAAACCCGTTGGCGATGCTGGCGTAAGGGTTTGGATTTGTAAGAAAGGCCCCCGTGGAGCGATCCGCGGGGGCTTTTTGGTTTTTGGCCTGTGAGAGGAGAGTCGGGGTGAACCCCGACCTACGGGCGGCGTGTTTTGTGGGGATGGTGTTGCGGGGGTTTCACACCCCCGCGCCCCCGTGGAGTATTTCGGCCAAGATGAAGCCGAAAATTTCAGGCAAAGTTCAGAGGATCAGAGTTCGCCGTTGATCAGTTGGTCCATGGTGACGGAAGGTTGGGCGCAGCCGGCCTCGCCCACGACGCGGGCGGGGACGCCGGCGACGGTGGTGTTGTGCGGCACGTTCTGCAACACGACCGACCCTGCAGCGATGCGCGAGCAGTGGCCGACATGGATATTGCCCAAAACCTTGGCCCCTGCCCCGATCATCACACCATTGCCGATTTTCGGGTGGCGGTCGCCGTCTTCCTTGCCGGTGCCGCCCAAGGTGACGGAATGCAGCATCGAAACATTATCGCCCACAACGGCGGTTTCGCCGATCACGATGGAATGGGCGTGGTCGATCATGATGCCTTTGCCGACGCGGGCAGCGGGGTGGATATCGACGCCGAAGACCTCGGAGACGCGCATCTGCACGAAATATGCCATATCGCGGCGGTTGTTCTTCCAGAGCCAATGGCCGATGCGATAGGCCTGAATCGCCTGATAGCCCTTGAAGAACAGGATCGGCTGGATAAAGCGCAGGCAGGCCGGATCGCGGTCAAACACCGCTGTCACGTCGGCGCGGGCGGATTGCCCAAGTTCGGGATCGGATTCGTAAGCCTCATCCGCGATTTCGCGCAGGATCTGCTCGCTCATCTCGCCCGATGCGAGTTTGAGGGAAAAGCGGTAGGCCAAGGCGCGCTCCATCGTGGGATGGTGCAGCAGGCTGGAATGGACAAGGCCGCCCAGCAGAGGCTCGGCCCGGACCATGTCGAACGCCTCTTCGCGCACGCGGTTCCAGACCGGATCGAGTTTTGACAATTTGGGTTTTGCGTCGACCATGCTGCGGCCCTCCGGTTTGGCTGGAGGATAACATAAGGTCGCAGGGCCGCCCAGACCATGGCTGCGTGTCGATTTATCGCGGGAACCGGGTGCGAAAGCGGGTCAGGGCGGCCAGAATCTCGGCCAATGCCGCAAGGTCGGGGCTGGCAGGATTTGGGGTGAAAGGGGGATGGGCGGCAAGGGCGCGGGCCATCAGACTGCCGTTTCCCCAAGCCGGATGCGGTTTGGCGTGCCGTTTCATGTAATGATGGGCGGCATGGGCCTGATGGATCAGACGCTCGGCCAGTGCGGGGCGACCCGGGGCTGCAACGGCGGCAAGGGCTGCCGCCGCCGTGGTGATATCGCCGATCAGACAGCGCCGCATCGGGGTTAAAGCGTCACATCGATGCTGCGGAAGGGTCCGGCACCGAATCGTTGCGACAGTTGCGCGACCGACAGGGTGATGGGGCCGCTGGCGGTATCAGCGCTTTGCTGGGCTGCGGAATAGATCCAACTGGCCGAGGTGGTGGTGGTTTCGCGCAGCAGGGTGGCACCTTGCAGCACGCGGACGATATAGGCCTCGGCATCTTCGCCCAGTGGCACCTCGACCGATTGCCAGCTGTCACCATCGATCCGCGTGCGGCGGGTCCAGTTCAGGTGCAGATCGGCGTCGGCCTGTGTGGCGCGCAGATGGGCGACGGGATAGGGGCGCAGGCCGATGCCATCGAAGGACTCGACCAGATGCACGCCTTCCGGCGCATCATAGCCGCGATTGGCCGCGCCGATGCGGTAGTTCCGCACCAGACCGCGCGCCGCGGCGGGCAGATCGATCTGGGCAAGGGCGGCGGTCAGCAGAACAACGGTGCTGCCGATTGGCCATTCGGGTGGCATGATGCCATCCGATCCGGCCTGCCCGCGCAAACGCAGACTGAGTTCATAGGTCTTGGGGGCGACCAAAGTGGCGGTGGCGAATTGAAACACCTCCCACCCCGCGGCCGAGCCGTCGCCTATGGCTGCGACATTGGCCCCTGCCAACACCTGAAACGTCGTTGCCGATGACAGCGCTCCAGTTTCGACACGCACACGCAATGCCGCCCCGCGATCCCATAGGCCGGCAGGGGCTTGGGACAACGGGGTTTCGGTGATGCCGATTACGGCGGGGGCGGAAACCACCTTGTTCAGCGCATAGGAGTCGTCAGTGGCCGAGGCCCAGAGCGCCACCGAACCCGGCCAAGGCTGGGCCACGGCAGCGATGAAGGGCGCGTGCGGCACTTCGGCTCCGGTCAGCAAGGGCAGGTCCAGAAACACCGGATGCACCGGCGTGGGCGGAACATGGGGCGGCCATGTGCGGGCGGTGGAATTTGTCTCGGTCGGGCGATAGGGGGCCGGATCGATCCGCACGGCCTCGACCAGTTGCACGCCGGACTGCTCGATCCGGTCGATGCGATAGCGCTGATCCTCCAGCATCACAACATCGCCCGCCCCCAATCCCAGTTGCGACGGTGGCAGCGCAAAGCGGGCAACATCGCGCGCCACCCGCGCCTCGGCCATCCAGCGTTCGGCGATGGTGGTGGCCTCGGCCTCGGTCAGCACCAGTGGCAATTCGCTTTGCGACACCACATCCCCCGCCTCATCGGGGAAGATCGCCTGTACCGTGGCCACGCTAAAATCGCCTTCGGATTCCAGATAGGTCAGGCGGACCCGACCGGGGGTTTCGATATGCGACAGGCGCGAGGTTTCCAGCACGCCGTCAATTTCAGAGCTGCGGGCAAGGCTGTCCGGCGAAACGGTGGTTGCGGCAAGGCCCGTGCGTTTCTTGAAGGCGACAGCGCCTTCGCGTTCGATGACTTCGACACCATGGGCGAGCATCAAGGGTTGCAGGATTGCGCGGGCCGTAGCGATGTCATGGACGCCATAGCCGCGCACCAATCCCAAAGGTTCGGCAAAACCGAAGGGCGACAGGTCTGCGGTCTGGCAAACCTCGGCCATGACCGCCGCCAGTTGCTGACCCGAAGTGCGCCCGTTCAGCCAGTGACCTTTGTCATAATTCGCCGCATCGCCCCAGTTCTGGGTATTGCGCGGGAAATCCGGAAACGGCCGCGCATCCCAGGCCCAAGCCAGACTTTTGCCAAAATCGACCATGGGGGCTGCGTAAACCGGAGAGACGGGATTATTGGCAGGATCGGCCCAGTGTTCCGCCATGGCCTGAAAATAGACCAGTTGGATAAGGTCATCGCGATGACCGTCGGAATAGTTCGGCAGACCGGATTCCGAGGATTTGAAGTCGAGGAACTTGTTGGGCTGGTTGGTGGCCTTGTCCAGCGCGGCACATCCGTATTCGATAAAACGGATCGGTTTGGAGGCGGGAACCCACGCGGTTGGCAGGGCGTCGCGCGCACCTGCGATGCGGTTGTGGTGCTGGTTCTGCCACCATCCGCGCAGGTCTTTGTAGCGGTAGACCCAAGGCTCGTCATAGGCGCCGTCGGTGATGGGCTTGCGAAGCTGCGCCGCCGCACCTTCGGGGCCGTCATAATACCAGTCAAACCCTTCGCCGCCCGCAATATTGGCGCGCAGATAGTCCTTGTTATGGATCGCTCCCCATGCGGCATCGGCATGGGTTTCACCGTCGCGCCAGTCTGACAGCGGCATGTAATTGTCGATGCCGATCAGATCGATGGCGGGGTCGGCCCACAGAGGATCGAGGTGGAAATAGACGTTGTCGCCGGTGTGATAACCGAAATACTCGGTCCAGTCGGCGGCATAGGTGATCTTGGTGCCAGCGCCCAGAATGGCCCGCACATCGGCGGCCAGCGCCCGCAGCGCGGCCACAGCCGGAAAGCTGTCGGCGGCGGCACGAATTTGCGTCAGGCCACGCAGTTCAGACCCGATGCAGAACGTATCCACCCCGCCTGCTGCCGCGCAAAGCTTGGCATAATGCAGCACAAAGCGGCGATAGCCCCAATCGGCAGGGCCGTTATAGCTGACGTCGGTGCCGGAGGCGGTAAAGTGCGAGGGCAGTGCCGCGCCGAAAAAGGCTGCAACCTCGGCTTCGGCGGCGGCGCTGCGGTCGGTGCTGCCCGGTCGCCCCGGAGCCTTGGCAAGCGTGATGCGCCCGCGCCACGGCAGATGCGGCTGTGTTGCATCGGAATAGGGATCAGGCAGGGTATTGCCTGCGATTTGATCCATCAGGATAAAGGGGTAAAACGTCACTTCCTGGCCACCCGCGCGGATCGCCTGAATCGCCTCGACCACCGACTGATCGGCGGGCGTGCCACCATAGATCGGTTTTCCCTGATCTTGCGGCACAGTCGTAGCCGCCGCGCGCGCCATGCCACTGACCTTCCACGGCATGCCAACGCCATCATACTGGGTCTGCTCGACCTTCGGTTTGATCTGGCAACTGCCGCAGCGCAGATCGCCGCCGAACCATGACACCACCAGAGACAGCCCCGCCACCGCTGGCAATTCATCCCGCAACTGGTTCAATGACACCAACAGATCGGCCTTTCCCGCCGCCGTGTTTACATTGGCGCTGCGGTTCACACCGGGACCATAGCTGTAATGCACCGAGGTTGTGGCCAGCGCATATTCTCCGGTTCCGGGGATCAGGGCGACACCCGGAACGGTTTTGGCAAGATCGGGGAAGGCTGCAGCGGCCTCGCCCTGCGCCGGACGGATGACCTCGAAACTGAACTGCGGCACACGGTTGCCATAAGCGGCCAGATCGAGATCTTCGATCACCACATAGGCAGTGCCGCGATAGGCAGGGGCCAGACCTGCGCCTTCGACCGCCTCGATCTTGGGGTCGGGCAGTTGCGTCTCGTCACCATGGTAGACCCGCATGTTCAGGGTATCAGGCGAAACCTCGTTGCCATCGGCCCAGACACGGCCGACATGGGTGATCCTGCCTTCACACAGACCTATTGCCAGACTGATGCTATAGCTGAACTGGTTGCTGGCACCCCGTGGCGCGCCCTTGCTGCCTCCGGCACGGGTGACCTGTTCCTGAAAGCGGGTGGCCCAGATCACCTGCCCCGAAACGCGCACCCGCCCCCACAGACGCGGCAGTGCGGCGCCTTCGCTGGCCCCCATCAGGCGAAACCGTTCAACCCGGCCAACATCCACCGCGTCCGAGCCGTTGCCCATCACCCGCTGATCGATGACGCGGCCAAGGGTGGCACCCAAAGCGCGCCCGATCACCGCACCCGACAGACCCAAAAGCGTGCCACCAAAGCCGGCACCAAGGGCCGCACCTGCTGCCGAGAGCAAAATCGTCGCCATGGCCTAAGCTCCTTCAGAAATTGAAAATCGGGCAGGAAAAGAAAAACGCGCGACAATCTTGCGGCGCCACGGCGCAGCCAGCGCACTTTCGATAACGCCGTGACCGGTGTAGGCATGGATGAAAGCAGGCGCGGCAAGCGACGACACGATGCCCAGATGCTTGGCCACGCAGCCCGAACGCATCCGAAAAAGCAGCACATCGCCAAGGGCTTCGTCGGCCATATCCTTGGCAATCAACCAGCGATCCGCCGCCCGCCATAGACCTTCATCGCCCGATGGTTCGGACCAATCGGCGCTATAGGCGGGAACATCCTGCGGTTCCTGCCCCAAGACCTCGCGCCAGACCCCGCGCAACAGACCCAGACAATCGGTCCCTACCCCGCGCAAGCTGCCTTGATGCAGATAGGGTGTGCCAAGCCAGCCGCGCGCAGTTGCCACAATGGTCAAGGGCTGGTTCATCCGTGTGCGCCCCCCGACAGGCTGCCACCATCATTGGCGCGCGCGCTCACCGGATATGAGGCCAGCCAATCTTCGCCCGGAATATGGGGAAAGCCGCGAAAGTTGGCGAAATTGGCAAATTTGCTGCGGCAGGTTTCGGCACGGCGGTCACAGCCTGCCTCAAGCCGAAGCTGATCGCCAATGGCGATCTGGGTGCCAAAGCCCTGCCAAAGCTCGATCATGCGGTCATGTCCGATGGCGCGATCGGCCTTGACCATCTGCACCAGACCCGCCGCGCGACCGCTCAGGACGGTCAGCCGGCCACGCTCGAACCAGTGATCGGCAAGCGCCATATCTGCGGCAATCCGCAGCCGCCCCATCGGATCAACCCCGACCAGCGCACCTTCACTCCGGTAGCCCGCCGTGCCAAGATCAAAGCCGCAGGCCCGATCGCCCAGCACCGCCGCGCAGCCCGCCTGATAGGCCCGCCCGCGCGGTTGGTTCAGCCGGTCGGTCAACCCGCGCAATTCGACGCGAAACGCCCCGCCCGCCCGTATCACCTCGCCGAAATTGCCGCGAAACTGCTCGATCCGCTGGTCAACATCGGCCCAGTTCACCAGCCAAGAGCGCACCTCGGCCGCATCAAAGCGGCCCGAGAACAGATCGTCCTCGGTCACCGATACATCCGACAGCGCCCCGATGGCTTCGGTATTGTCCACCGAAAGGCCGGTGGTTTGCTGCACCGCCTTTGCAGTCATGCCAGTGGCGGCGCGAAAGGCCTGGCCGTCAAATGCCAGATCCTGATCATGGTCGGTAAAGCCAAAGGCCATGCCATCCTTGCGCTGCACCAGCCACGCACGGCAAACGGTGGTCGCGCCTGTGCCAAGATGGTCCAGCAAGTCTTGCCGCGCGGTCATAGACGCACCTCCACCACCGGCACATTCGGCACCTCACCCGCCTTGAACGAGGCCATCGAGGTGTGAATCCGGTCGGTGTCAAAGCGCACCGGCACGTCAAATTCAAACCCCGCCGTGACGATCACGCCAATGTCGGGCGGCGACACAAATGTGACGACGCCGGTATCGATATCGACGCCGAACTCCAGCCCATCGACCTTGGGATCATGGGCCAAGGCCACCAGCACCGTGCCTGCCACCGCTTTGGCAATCGGGCGCCGATAGCTTGCCTCGCCGGATTGATAGAGCTTGGACAGCTTGAAGGCACGACTCACGCCGTCGCCGACCCCGATACGCTGATCCAGCGCCGAGACGGTTTGCGACGGCTTGCAGGACCGGAAATCCGCCCAATCCTTCCAGCGAAAAGCATGCAACTGTCCGCGCCGCGCCTCGAAAAACGCGATCAGCGCGTCGACATCATCAAGGCTCCGCAGCCCCATCCCCGCATCATAGCGGCGGCGCGAATGTTCCCACGGGGTGTTGCGCTCCTCAAAGCCGTTGGCCAGCGTGACCACCTCGGTCTGCCGTTCGGGTCCGCCAAGCGCGCCGAAAGACAGGTTGGTGGGAAATCTAATCTCGTGAAATGCCATCTGCCTGCCTCATTTATTGCGTTGACCGCGCGCCAACATGCGCGAGGCTTGCGCCGCGATCTGGCTTTGCGAGCGTTGAAAGCCTGCCACATCGGGGGTCTGGATGTTCATCACCACCGTCACGGGCCGCGCGCCGCCGCTGGCCTGCACGCCCAGACGGCCATCGGGACCGCGCGCCAGTGGCATGATCGCCTCTGGCCCCGCCTCGCCCATCAGGCCACGCCCGTTTCGCATGGCAAAGCCCGTGGGCTGGGCCACCACGCCGCCCTTGGCAAAGGGCATCACCCGTCCTTGGGCGAAACTGCCGCCCTTTTCGAACGGCATGATCCCCGACAGAAGGCTGTTGATCCCCTCGGCCAGAAAGCCGCCGACCGCGTTGTGAACCGGCTTCATGGCGATGCCATAAACCGTGTCGATCATGGTGGTGGCCACGCCCTTCAGCGCGTCCGACAGCTTCATGCCGTCAAACACCAGCCCGTCGAAGGCACGGCGCAACCCACCGCTGATGCCGTTCGACAACACCCCCACCTCGCGCCCCGTAAAGACAAGCGAGTCCTTCATCTTGACCAACTCGCCATCAAACGCCGCGACCATCGAGGCGGTGCCGCCCAATGTCGCCTCCAAAGCGGCGATCTGGTCTTGCAGTTCTTCAATCTCGGCCATCTGCGCCGCCTTTCTTGTGATCGGGAAATGCTGCGGCCAGATCCTCCAGCCGCGCGCGGGTCAGGGGCGGGGATGCGCCCTCAAGGCCCAGCAGGATCTGCAATTCCACCGGCGTCAGCCGCCAGAACGCCGCCGGGGAAAGCTGCAACTGGCCAAGCCCTGCCCGCAACAGGCCCGGCCAGTCGATCCGCTTCATCCGTGCTCCGGCAGGGAAAACGCGCGTGCCAGCAGTTCGGCTGCCGCGCGTGCAGCCCCAATCGGCCCGCCCCCCACCTCAACCGTGCGCAGATCGACCGCCGTGCCCTGCCAGCCGCCCCCGCGCAACCCCGCCACCAGCAGCGCCAGCACGTCGCGGGTTGAAAACCGCTGCGCCTCGAACCGTTCGACCAGATCAATCAGCGATCCGGTCTCCAGCGCCACCTCCAGCTCGGCCAGCGCGCCAAGGGTCAGCTTGGCCACATGGCGCTGGCCATCCAGCCAGACCGCCACTTCGCCCGCATAGGGGTTCGCCATCACAGCGCCGTAAATGTCAGCGCACCCGCCGAGGCCAGCGACATCTCATAGGTCGCCTCGCCGTTATGGCTGCCCGCATATTCGATCGCGGTGATCTGGAACGCCCCCTGCACCACGCCAAAGCTGGGGATAATCACCTGAAAATCCGGCATTTCGGCGTCGAAAAAGATCTGCCGCGCGCGCTCGTCGGTGTTGGCATCGCGGAACACGCCGGACCCCGAAATCGAGGCGGTCTTGACCCCTGCCCCCGCCAGCAACTCGCGCCAGCCCCCCGCGCTTTCCAGCGAGGTCACATCGACCGTCTCGGCGTTGAAACTGATCCGCGTGGCGCGCAGGCCCGCCACCGTCACAAACTGCCCGTCGCCCACCAGATCAACCTTGATCAGCAGGTCTTTGCCATTCTGCACAGCCATCATCCGTCTCCGTTTGAAAGGTTAAAGCTCGATCCGCGCGCGGAAGCCCATATCGATCCGCCGCACGTCACCCTGATCGATCCGCCGCGCCACGGCCCGTTGGAATTGCAGCGACACCAGCGTGCCGGTGGTCAGCGTCAGCGAAGCCCCCGCCAGCGCATCCGACACCGAAGCCGCGATGGTCTTGGCCGACAGGAATCCCGTGGCATCCGAAATCACCGAGACGTCAAAGCGATGCTCCGCCCCCGCGCCTGATTTGTCAGACTGGTCAGTGACCACCTCGGGGCCGATCAGCACAAAGCTGCCAAGACTGGTCCCCGCCGGAATCGCATCGACAATGCTAACTCCTGCCAAAGCGGGAAAGCCCGTCAACCGATGGTAAACCGCCGCCTGCAAGGCGGCTGCTGCGCCGTAGCTCATGCCGGAACCTCCTCGCGCACGAAACAGGTCAGGAACTGGCCGCGTGGATCGGCCTCGGTCACCGCCAGAATGGTGAAGATGCGCGCACCCTCACAGAAGCGTTGTGCCGGTTTGGGGCGCGAGATGGCTCCGACCGCCGCACCCCGCACGGTTATGCGATGCTGAACGGTCGAGGTGCTGATTTCCTCCCCCGCCGTCTCCCGCCCCGTGCCGGATTTCACTTCGGCCCACAGGGTGCCAAGCGCGACCCAGACCACTGAAAACCCGCCTGCCCCATCGGCCACGCGGTTGGCCTGCTCCAGCACCAGCGCGCGGTTGAGATCGGGCGCGTTCATGCTGCACCTCCGCCCAGAACCCGCACCGTGCGCCATTTCTCGATCAGCGCCTGCACCGTCACCGGCAGGCCAAAGCTGCGCTGGCCCGCGTCCAGCCGACGTTCATAGAACTCGGCCGCCAGCAGCAGCACCGCCTGCGCCAGATCGGGCGGCACCGCCGACCACACCGCACCGAAACCGGCGTCAAAGACGATCTCCACCCGACCATCGGACGGAACGGCGGGCAACAGCATCCCCACCGCCGCCAGCTTGGGCCGCTGCGTGTCCGGCACCAACCGATAACGCGCAGGGACCACCACCGTCGGCACCCCCAGCGCATCCAGCAGCGTCACCGACACCAGCGCCGACACAGGGGCCACCGGCAGCGCCTGCTCAGACGGGCCACGCCAATCCTGCAAGGTCAGCAAAAACTGCCGCGCCAGCAGCACCTTGCCGATCCGCGCCTCGATCGCAGCCATCGCCGCGCGCAGATAGCTTTCCACCAGCGCATCCTGCATTCCGTCATCCGCAAACCCGCTGCCAAGCCGCAGATGGTCCTTCAGCGCCTGCAGCGGCAGCGCGGCCCCTGAAACCGTGGTCTGTTCCGTCAACATCATCATGTCACTCCAAACCCCCGCTTGGACGTTGAACGCGCGCCCCGTGCCGCTTGAACGGAGGGGAGCAGCTGGACGGCACGGAAAACCCGGCGCGCGTTCACGGTCCGGCCTGATCGGGCCGGACGATCACAAGGGCTTAGGACACCGCGATTTTCAGCAGCTTGATCGCGGCAAAGTCGGTCACATCACCGCCCACGCGTTTCGACGCATAGAACAGCACGTTGGGTTTGGCCGAGAACGGGTCGCGCAGGATGCGCAGATCGGGGCGTTCCGCGATGGTGTAGGCCGATTTGAAATCGCCAAAGGCCACCGCATAGGCATTGGCGGCGATGTCGGGCATGTCCTCGCAGATCAGCACCGGATAGCCCATCAGCCGCGCCGGTTCCGCTGCGGCCAGCCCGTCCGACCACATGAAGCGGCCATCGGCATCCTTCATTTTCCGCACCGCTCCCGCAGTTTTCGAGTTCATGATGAAACTCGCATTGGCGCGATAATCCGCCCCCAGCGCATAGATCAGGCTGATGATGCAATCGACCGAATTGGTCGGCGCGAAATCCGCCGCAGCCCCCGTCGGCACATAGCCGATCTCACCCCAACCCCACGCGGCATTGGCGACTTTCGGCGGCAGCAGGATGCCCTTGGGCTTGTCCACACCATCGCCGTTGATAAAGGCCGAAGCCTCGGCGCGGATGAATCGGGTGGCGATCTTGGAGGAAAGCCAGCCTTCCACGTCAAAGGCGCTGTCATCCAGCAGCCGCTGGCTGGCCTTCGGCATAGCCGACAATTCATGCAGCTTGATCGAGATGCGCTCCACGGTGGGGGTTGCGGTCTCGGACTGCGCAGCAACTTCCGTGGCCCAGCCCGACCCCACCTCGGACCGGTCGATCAGCACATCGAACGAGGTCGCTTCCACCTGCACCACATTGGCAATCGCCCGCAAGCTGGAGGTCGAGACCAGCATCGAGCGGATGGTGTCCGCCGTCTGCGGGTCAACCAGATAGCCGCCATCAGCGGCCACGGCGGTGGACATGGCCTTGCCTTCCAGCACAAGCCCGCGCAACCCGTCATCATCCCCCGACCGCAGATAGGCACCAAAGGCCTTCTTGTGCGGCACATCCAACTCGGCCTGGGCCGAAAGGGCCGGGCGGGAGTAGGTCATCTGTTTGCGATCCAGCATGGTCAAACGCTCTTCCTGTTGTTGCAGCGATTTCTTCACTTCGTCCTGAAAGCCACTGAAGGCATTCATAAATCCGGTCATCGCGGATTTCACTTCCGCACCCGGATGCAGGGCCGTATCAGGCAATGCGCCATCGGCCCGAGCCTTAGTCTCGGTCATCTTGATTTCCTTCGGTTTGGTCGTGAAAGGCCGCGCTACCTGCGTTCGGCCATCGAACGGCGCGCGTCGTCAAAGACCTGCGCCATGCTGCGCCAGAAGTCGGCGTCTGGCGCATCGCCCTTGGCCGAAACCCGCGCTTCGGGAAGCATCGGGAAGGTGACAAGCGACACCTCCCAAAGCTCCAGTTCCGACAAAAGTCGCTGGCCCTTGCCGTCACGTTCTGACCTGACGGTGCGATAGCCGATCGACAGCCCGTCAATCGCCCCCGCCGTCAGCAGGGCCGCAGCCTCGCGGCCTTTTTCCACTTCGGTCAGGATACGGCCCTTGACCCAAAGGCCGGTGGCATCCTCGCGCACCTCGTCCCAGACGCCGATGGGCTGGGCCGGATCATGCTGCCACAGCATTTTCACGGCGCGCCCAGCCCCTGCCAACCGCTTCAAACTGGCGGCATAGGCGCCCTTTTGCACCACATCGCCACCCTGATCGCGTTTGCCGAACAGGCTGGCATAGCCCGCCACCACGCGCCCCTCGGTCAGCACCAACCCCGCTTCGGGCTGTTGGTATTTCCGTTCCGGCGCGCCCTGCATCAATCCGTTCATCGCTTACCTCACTGCCGCCTGCATCAAAGCCTCGGCCATCTGCGCCAGCAGAAAGGCCGCAACCCCGTAAACGCCCACCCAGATCCGCCGCTCCAGCCGCTCCAGCACGGCGTCAATCTGGCCAAGCCGGTAATCCAGCGCCGCCCAACGCTCTAGGGCCACTCGCTCATTCGCCTCGATCCGCGCTGCCGCGGCATCAAAACTGTCGTAAAGAAAGCGCGAGCCTTCGGACGGTTTGCGCGGCGGGGTCATTCATCCTCCGCCAGTCGCGGCAGGCCCAGAAGCATCCGCTTTTCGGCAGGCGTCAGGAATTCCGCCGCCCCAACCCGCGCCCATTGCTGGTCACGTTCAACCGCCAGCGCGGGTATCTGGTCCAGATCGGGGCGCAATTCCACCACCTCGCCAGTAAAGCCCGACAGCCAATGCGAAATCCCCGCCGTCACCCGCGCCACCAAGGGCAGCACGGTCAGCCGGTAAAACGCGCGGTTGGCCTCTTGGTAATTGGCATAGGTCGCGTCGCCCGTGATCCCCATCAGCATCGGCGGCACACCAAAAGCGATGGCAATCTCGCGCCCCGCCGCCTCTTTGGTCTTCTGGAATTCCATATCCGAGGGGCTGAACCCCATCGGTTTCCAGTCCAGCCCCCCCTCCAGCAGCATCGGACGGCCTGCATTGCGCGCGCCCTGATGATGCGTCTCCATTTCCGACACCAGCCGGTCATATTGATCGGAGGAAAGCTGCGCTTGCCCGTCCGAGCCTTTGTAGACAATCGCCCCCGAAGGCCGCGCGGCATTGTCCAGAAGCGCCTTCGACCAGGCAGACGCGCTGGTATGCACGTCAATCGCCACCGCCGCCGCCTGCAAAGGCGAAAATCCGTAATGGTCATCCGCCGGATGGAAGGTCTTGATATGGCAGATCGGCTGGGCCTCGGCCGTCATCGCAAAGCGGTGCGTCCGCCCGCCCACCGAGTAATCATACCCCACCGGCCAGCCATCCGCGCCCGGCACCAAAGACATCCGGTCGGACCGCAGCACGTGCAATTCCCCCGGCAGTTTGTCCAGTCCCGGCACCGCCTCGACATAGGCATTGCCCGACAGCAGCAGATGGCCGTAAAGCGCCTCGAACAGCTCGGCCCGCCCCTGCGCGCCGTTCGGGCGACGGATCAAGTCCAGCACGGGATGCTGGTCATAGCGGCGCTCGTGGTCTTGCAGGATCAAGGGTAAGGCGGCGGCGGCCTCGGAAATCAGCTTGACCGCGCGAAAGCCCATCGGATTGCCCTGAAAGCCGGTTTTCGACAGCGACACCGCATCGCGCGGGCTCCACGCCACGCGGCCAGAGCTGCCCCACGCCACCACGCGCCCCGTGGCCGAGGCCTTCTTTTCGGGGATATCCACCACCGGCGTGCGTTTCAGGAAATCGAAAACCATCTCGGAAAGCTCCTTGTTCGTCCGCTGCCCCGTGCCATCCCCCGTTACGGGTTTCTGCGCGTCTGGAAGCCTTTCTAGGGAAGAAACCTTTAAGAAGCGCTGGACCACCGCGCGCCGATCACTGCTGCGCGCAACGGGCTAGAGCGTGCGAACCTGCGGCGCGCGCCAGCTTTCGGAAGGTTCCACAATCAGATCGGTCAGCGCCCAGACCAGCGCATCCACGCGGTCGGGGCTGCCCTTGCCCAGATAGCCCTGCGCCGTCATCTGGCACATCTGCTGTTCCAGCGCGCCAAGATGCCGCAGATGCGCTACCCGCCCCTGTTCATAAAGCGCCGCCACAGGTTCCGCGCGCACCGCCTTGGCCCGTGTCGCCCGCACCGCGCGGAACGGCACCAAGGGATCAATCTGCCGGATCACGCCTTCCACCAGATCGCCGCCCTGATTGACCTCTGCCACCAGCCGGTCGGCCTTGTGCCGCTCCATCGCGGCAATCGCGGCCTTAGCCCATTGCTGCGGCGAAGCCCCCGTCACACTTGCATCCTCCAGCACCACCGCGCGCCAGTTCTGGGGTGGCCCGTCGGTGATCGCCCCCACCACCACGATGCCACATTCATCCGATTTGCCATGCCCCGTGACAGGCGGGTCCACCGCCACCACGATGCGCCTGCAAACCGGTGCCGCCTCCAGCCGCCCCGCCTCAAGCTGCGCCGTGGTCCAGAGCGCGCCTTGCACATCTTCAACCAGCAGCCCCTCCAACTCCTGCATCCCCTGCCGCGTTCCGGCATAGCGCGCCTTCACCTCCTCAAGGAATGAGGCCGCAAGATAGGCGCGGTTGGCATCCGTGGGCGCGTGGGTCATCACGGTCGAGGGGTTTTTCAGGATCGTCTTCAGCACCCCCACATTCTGCGGCGTGGTCGTCACCACCTGACGCGGGTTTTCCCCAAGACGCAGCGCGAATTGCAGCATGTCCCACGTCTCTTCGGCTTTCGGCCACTTGGCCAATTCATCCACCCAAGCCGCGTCAAACTGCGGCCCGCGCAAAGACGCCGGATCATGTGCCGAAAACACCTGCGCAATCGCGCCATTGGGCCAGATCAGCCGCTTGCGCGTGGCCTCCCAAGCGGGGCGGCGATCGGGCGGAGAGCAGGCCAAAATCCCGCTGTCGCCAAAGATCATCACCTCGCGCACCTGCTCAATCGTCTCGCCCACCAAGGCCACGCGCCGCGACCGCCCCGCATCGACCGGCCCCGCGCCTTCCACCTCGGCGCGTACCCATTCCGAACCGGCGCGGGTTTTCCCCGCCCCGCGCCCGCCCATGATCACCCATGTTTTCCACGCGCCTTCGGGCGGCAGTTGATGCGCCAGCGCCCAGAATTCAAACATCCATGGCAGCGCCGCCAGCGCGTTTTCCGACAGCCCGCCCAGAAATTCGTCAACCGCCGTTTGCGTCGCGCAGGCGAGCCAGTCTGCGCCCGATCTCATCGCGCGCGGCGTGTAGGTCAAGCTGGCCGGTTCCGACAGTCCCGGCAACCTGTTTGCGGAGTTTATCAAGTTTCGCCCTTTCATCCATGACCAGAAAGAATGCCGCCTTCAGGTCGCGCACCGAAGCCTGTGCCGACCTGACCTCTTCGAACCGCCCCGCCTTGATCGCATTGACCGCAAGGACCAGTTCTTCGGCTGTCTGGGTATAAAGTTGATGTGTTTCCGCCAGAAGATCGACTGGCGGACTGTCTCCGATAGAGAACGTAATCGTCATGCTTGGCTGACCCACCTCTCATGCTGCCCCCGCACAAGAGAAATGAAAAAGCGGCGTCAGGTTGCCCTGCGCCGCTTGCCCACTTCTTCCAGCATGTCACAACCAATAGGCCGGACCGCGCGTAAAGTCAAATCTTGCCAATAGGTTAGCGGAACGCCGCCTTAACCTTCCAGCAAGGATTACTCGCTTTGCACGCCGGTCGCTGCGTCTTGGCCCCGTTGCGCCTCGATCTCGCGCCACTTCGCGACGTTCTCGTTGTGCTGGGCCAAAGTCTCGGCAAAGGCATGGCCGCCCGATCCGTCGGCCACGAAATAGAGATAGGCCGTGGTGTCGGGGTTCAGCGCGGCCTCGATGCTAAGACGCCCCGGATTGGCGATGGGTGTCGGCGGCAACCCGTCGATCACATAGGTGTTCCACGGCGTTTCGCGCTTCAACTCGCTTTGGCGCAGGCCACGGCCCAGAATGCCCTCGCCCTTGGTCAGCCCGTAAATCACCGTGGGGTCAGTTTGCAGCCGCATGCTGTTCCGCAAACGGTTGATGAACACACTGGCCACCTGCTTGCGCTCTTCGGGGATGCCGGTTTCCTTTTCGACAATCGAGGCCATGATCAGCGCTTCTTCGGGCGTCTCATAGGGCAGACCCTCATCCCGACCGGCCCAAAGCTCGGCCAGAACCGCGGTCTGCCGCGCTGTCATCTCGGTCAGCAAGGCCCCGCGATCACTGCCTTTTTCGACCTCATAACTGTCCGGTGACAGCGTGCCTTCGGGCGGCACCGTTTCAAGCGCCCCGTCAAGGAAATCGGCGCGCTTCAAGGCATCCACCACCATCCAGCTTGTCACACCTTCCGCCAAAGTCACCCGCCAGCGCATATCGGGCGCTTGGGCAACATCGACATAGGCCGCAGGCGCAGCCTCGGTCGCCGGATCGAACTTGACCACCTCGACATAGCGGTTCGTCGCCGGATCAAGCTCGCGCAGGATCACATCCGCCCCCGCGATGCCGATGCGGAAATTCACCTCGCGCCCGCAGGTCGATTGCCCGCCCGCCGTGACCACGGCCAGAACCTCCCCCATCGAGGCTTTGGGGGGCAACAGATAGCTGCCGAACTTCAATCCGGTGCCTTTGTCGGAATAATCCGCGCCAATGCGGAAAATCCGTGCGTCCGAAACCGCGCCCTGCTCCTCAAGCGCACGGCTGACATGACTCAGGCTTGCACCCTTTTCCACCCGAAAGCAGATCGCCTCGGCCAGTGGCCCCGGTCCGGTATAAACCTGTCGCCCCCAGGCCAGCAGGCCCGACACAACCACCAAAACCACGATGAACAGCGTCAGCGCGTTCGAGGCGACAGCTTTCCACATCAGGCGCGCACCTTGCCCAGCACAAGGCTGGCATTGGTGCCGCCGAACCCGAACGAGTTCGACAGGGCCACGTCGATCTTGCGCTTGACCGCCTTGTTCGGGGCCAGATCCAGCTTCGGCGTCACCGCCGGATTATCAAGGTTGATCGTGGGCGGTGCCACCTGATCACGGATCGCCAGCACACAGAAGATCGCCTCGACAGCGCCCGCAGCCCCCAGCAAATGCCCAATCGACGATTTCGTCGAAGACATCGTGGCCGAGGCCGCCGCATCCCCCATCAACCGCTCAACCGCGCCAAGTTCAATCGTATCGGCCATGGTCGAGGTGCCATGCGCGTTGATGTAATCCACATCCGCAGGCGTCAGCCCTGCCCGCTTCAGCGCCGCCTGCATCGAACGGAACCCGCCATCCCCATCTTCGGACGGTGCCGTTATGTGATAGGCATCACCCGACAATCCATAGCCCAGCACCTCGGCGTAAATCTTGGCCCCGCGCGCCTTGGCGTGTTCGTATTCTTCCAGAACCACCACACCCGCGCCTTCGCCCATCACGAACCCGTCGCGGTCAGCGTCATAGGGGCGGCTGGCCTTGGCCGGATCATCGGCGCGCTTGGTCGACAGCGCCTTGCAGGCGTTGAAACCGGCAATGCCGATTTCGCTGATCGGCGCTTCGGCCCCGCCTGCCACCATCACATCGGCATCGCCCCACATGATCAACCGCGCGGCATCGCCAATGGCATGGGCACCCGTCGAACAGGCGGTCACAACCGCATGGTTCGGCCCCTTGAAGCCGAAGCGGATCGAAACCTGACCCGAGATCAGGTTGATCAGGCTGCCCGGAATAAAGAACGGCGAAACCCGCTTTGGCCCCTTTTCCTTGATCAGCACAGCGGTTTCCGCAATCGTGGTCAACCCGCCGATGCCGGAACCGATCATCACGCCGGTGCGCAGCTTGCCCTCTTCGTCAGGCGCATCCCAGCCCGCATCGCGCACGGCCTGCACGGCGGCGGTCATGCCGTAAAGGATGAAATCATCGACCTTGCGACGGTCCTTCGGCTCCATCCAGTCATCGGGGTTGAAGGTGCCGTTGGTCCCGTCCCCATAAGGAATCTCGCAAGCATATTGCGTGATGACATTGCTGGAATCAAAGCGAGTGATGGTCCCCGCCCCCGATTGCCCGTCCAACAGACGGCTCCAGGTTTCCTCGACACCGCATGCCAGCGGCGTGACCATACCCAGACCAGTGATGACTACTCGACGCATGCGCGCACTCCTCAGACGTTCTGCACTGCTTTTCCGCGTGATACACGCCCAAGCCCGCCCGCGCAACAACCGCCCACGGCTGCGGTGATGCAATGCCGATGCGTCCACACACGATTTTCTCTTGACGAAATGCCGCAGAGGCCCAAGTAGTGAATGAACATTCATTCTCACGGCCATCCATGCAATCTGCCCAGCCCCAAAACCCCGACCATGACCACCGCACCGCCGAGATTCTGGCCAGCGTGCGGACCGCCTTTGCCGAAAAAGGTTTTGACGGTGCCTCGATGCAGGATCTTGCCCGCGCGGCGGGGATGAGCGTGGGGAACTTCTACCGCTACTTCCCGTCCAAGGCCGATATCGTCGCGCAACTGATCGCCCATGATCTGAGGCAGATGGAGCAGGATTTCCAAACCGCGATGGCCTCGCCCGATCCGCTGCAAGCCCTGCGGGATCAGGTGCGCGACCGTGTGACCCAGCATCAATCCTGCAACGACGGCCAGCTTTGGGCCGAAATCACCGCCGTCGCCCTGCGGAAACCGGAAATCGGCACCGCCTGCCTGCATATGGAAACCGCCGTTTCCCACTATCTGACGCAGGCCTTTGCCGTGGTGACAGGGCTTTCAGCCGAACAGACTCAGGCCCGCTTTGCCGCCCATGCCACCTTCATCGTGCTGCTGGTGAAATCCGCCGCGATGATGGCCCCGCAACAAGATCAGGCCCGCAGCGATCTGAATGCGCTGATCCTGCGTACAATAGATCAAACGCTGGACGAAATCGCCAGCGCCACCCTACACGCCCCGAAAGGTTGACCGATGCACCGCGCATCCTTGTTCTTGCCCCTTGCCCTTGTCGGCCTTTGCCTGACCACGCCCCTTGCCCATAGCGAAACCGCGCCCGCCGAAACCGCAGCGCCGGTTCTGCCCGCCATCACCGTGTCAACCGTCGGCACCCGCCTGATGCGCGACCGCGTGATTGCTTCGGGCATGATCGCGCCGGTCGAACAGGTGTCCGTGTCACCCTTGGTCGAAGGCCAGCCGATCGACGCACTTCTGGCCGATGTCGGCGATACGGTCAGCGCAGGCCAAGTGCTGGCCCGCCTGTCGCGCAGCACGCTGGATCTGCAACAAAGCCAGCTTGCGGCATCGCTGGCCTCGGCCCGCGCCGTGATCGCCCAAGCCGAAGCCCAACTGATCGAGGCGCAATCCTCCTCGGATGAGGCCGCCCGCGTCGCCACCCGCACCGCCGCCCTGCGCGCCCAAGGCACCGCATCGCAAGCCGCCGCCGATCAGGCACTTGCCGCCGCCACCTCGGCCACCGCCCGCGTCACCGTCGCCGCGCAATCGCTGGAAGCCGCCCGCGCGCAACTGGCCAATGTCGAGGCGCAGCAGGCCAACCTTGCCCTGCAACTGACCCGCACCGAGGTCAAAGCCCCCTTCGCCGGTGAAATCATTGCTCGCAATGCCCAGCTTGGCGCCATCGCCACCGCCGCAGGCCAGCCGATGTTCGTGCTGATCCGCGACTCTGCGCTGGAACTGCGCGCCGATGTGGCCGAATCCGATCTGACGCGCCTTGCCGTGGGCCAAACCGCCAGCCTCACCCTTGCCGGCAGCACCTCCCCCCTTACGGGCAGCGTCCGTCTGGTCGAGCCCAGCATCGACGCCGCCACCCGCCTAGCCCGCGCCCGCATCAGCATCGATGACGCGGCCCAGATCCGCTCGGGCATGTTTGTCGAGGCCGAGATTCTCGTGGCCGAACGCCAATCCGTCGCCATCCCCGTCACCGCTGTCGGCGCAGGATCAGAAGGGGCCACCGTGATGAAAGTCACCAACGGCACCGTCACCCGCACCCCCGTCACTCTTGGCATCCGCGATGGCGGCTGGGTCGAGGTGCTGGCAGGCCTGTCCGAAGGCGATAGCGTTGTCACCAAAGCCGGATCTTTCGTGCGCGATGGCGATCATATCAATCCGGTCGCAGCCGACCTTGGCACCAACTGAAGGGCATAGCAGATGAACTTCTCCGCTTGGGCGATCCGAAACCCGATTGCACCGATCCTTGGCTTTGTCGTGCTGTTGTTCTTGGGATGGCAGTCCTTCAACGCCCTGCCGATCACCCGCTTTCCCAATATCGACGTGCCGCTGGTGGCCGTCACCGTCGCCCAACCGGGCGCTGCCCCTGCGGAACTTGAAAGCCAGGTTACCAAACAGATAGAGGATGCCGTGGCAGGCATCACCGGCGTCAAGAACGTGATTTCCACCGTCAATGAAGGCATGTCCACCACCGCCATCGAATTCCGCATGGAAATCCCCACCGACAAGGCGGTGCAAGAGGTCAAGGACGCCATCGACGCCGTGCGCGGCGATCTTCCCGGCGGCATCGAAGCCCCCATCGTCAGCCGCATCGACGTCGAAGGTCAGGCGATCATGTCCTTTGCCGTGTCGGCCCCCGATATGACGATGGACCAACTGTCGTGGTTCGTCGATGACGTGATCAAATCCGAACTGCAAGGTCGCCCCGGCGTGGGCCGCGTTGACCGCTACGGCGGGGCCGACCGCGAGATCCGCATCGAGCTTGATCCGGTCAAGCTGAACAGCTTTGGCATCACCGCCAGCGCCGTGAACCAGCAGTTGCGCGGCACCAACGCCAACCTCGGCTCTGGCCGCTCTGAAATTGGCGCGGGCGAGCAGGCCATCCGCACCATCGGCGACAGCAGCGATGTCGCCCGCCTTGCCGCCACCACCATCGCGCTGCCCTCTGGCCGCCATGTCGTGCTGTCCGATCTTGGCCAAGTCATCGACACCTATGAGGAACTCCGGTCTTTCGCGCGCCTGAACGGCGATCAGGTGGTCAGCTTTGGCGTCTTCCGTGCCAAAGGTGCCTCCGAAGTATCCGTGGCCGAAACCGTCAACGCCACCCTTGACCAGATCCGCGCCGATCACCCTCAGGTTGCCATCGACCTTGTGGATGAAACGGTGTTCTACACCTATGGCAACTACGAAGCCGCCCTGCACACACTGCTAGAGGGCGCTATTCTGGCCGTGCTGGTGGTGCTGGCCTTCCTGAAGAACTGGCGCGCCACGCTGATCACCGCCGTCGCCCTGCCCCTGTCGGCGATCCCGACATTCTGGGTGATGGACCTGCTGGGCTTTTCGCTCAACCTTGTCAGCTTCTTGGCCATTACGCTGGCCACCGGCATCCTTGTCGATGACGCGATTGTGGAAATTGAAAACATCGCCCGCCATATCCGCATGGGCAAATCCCCCTACCGCGCCTCGATTGATGCCGCTGATGAGATCGGTCTGGCGGTGATTGCCACCACCTTCACCATCATCGCGGTGTTTGTGCCGGTGTCCTTCATGGCCGGAATCCCCGGCCAGTATTTCCGACAATTCGGCCTGACCGTCGCCATCGCCGTGATGTTTTCCTTGCTGGTCGCCCGCCTTATCACGCCAATGATGGCCGCTTACCTGATGTCCACCAAGGACGCAGGCACCGAGGAAGGCCATTCCGACGGCCCGATCATGCGGACCTATCTGCGCTTTGTCCGCTTTACCTCGTCCACCTACCAACTTACCCCGCGCATCCGCTTTCCCTTCTATTACGTCACCCTGCTGGCCGCGATTGGCGTGCTGATCGTGTCGATCTTCTTCATGCTGAAAGTTCCCGGCAGCTTCCTGCCGCCCGAAGACGTCAGCCGCATCTCGATTTCCGTCGAACTGCCCCCCGGTGCCACGCTGGACGAAACCGACCGCACCACCAAACAGATGGTCGAGGTGATCAAGGACATCGACGGCATCGCCAATGTCTTTGTGTTGGGCGGCACTTCGCCCACAGGCGATCTGGACGTGCGCCGCGCCGCGGTCACGGTCTTGCTGGATAAACTGGACCACTCGCTGCTGCTTAAACTCTCCACCGTCGGCCAGAAAATCCCGCTTCTGGGTGCGCTGGTGCCTTCGGTGGAAAACACTGGCCGCCTTGTGCCGCAAAACGAAATCGAGGCCGAGATCTTCCGCCGCCTGACCGTGGTTCCCGACATTCGCGCCTTCAAACTGAACGACCGGGGCGAGCGTGACCTCACCTTCTCGGTGCTGGCCGATACCGAGGCCGATCTGAATCTGGCCGTCGCCCGTCTGGAAGAAGCCCTTTCCGGCGATCCCGCCCTTGCCAACGTCGCCTCGGAAGGCGCGCTGCCGCGTCCCGAAATCCAGATCACCCCCCGCAAGGCCGAGGCCGCGCGTCTGGGCGTCACCACCGCCAGCATCGCCGAAATCGTCCGTGTCGCTACCATCGGCGATGTCGATGCGGCCTTGGCCAAAGTCTCGCTGGACAACCGCCAGATCCCCGTGCGGGTGCGCCTGAACTCGGCCACCCGCGAAGACCTGACCCGCATCGCTGCCCTGCGCATCCCCACCGCCACCGCCACCGGCACCACCGTGCCGCTGTCCTCGGTGGCCGACATCGCCATCGCCGAAGGCCCCTCGGTGGTCAAACGCCTGAACCGCGAACGCCGCGCCACCATCGGCGCGAACCTGCCCGTGGGTGTTGCCCTTGGCACGGCATCTGCCCGCTTCAAGGAAATCGCGGCCTCGGTCGATATGCCCCGCACCGCGCGGCTTGAGGAATCCGGCGACGCCGAAATTCAGGCCGAACTGTTCTCCAGTTTCGGCAAGGCGATGATCCTTGGCCTGATGCTGGTGCTGACCGTGCTGATCCTGCTGTTCGGCTCGGTGATCCAGCCCTTCACCATCCTGCTCTCCCTCCCCCTTGCCATCGGCGGGGTGGCTGCCGCCCTGATCCTGACCAACGCCGCGCTGTCGATGCCGGTGCTGATTGGCATCCTGATGCTGATGGGCATCGTGACCAAGAACGCCATCCTGCTGATCGACTTCGCCATTGAAATGCGCGCCCGTGGTTTCAGCCGCGTGCAGGCGGTGATCGAGGCTGGCCACAAACGCGCGCAGCCCATCGTAATGACCTCGATCGCGATGTCTGCGGGCATGCTGCCCTCGGCTTTGGGCGTGGGCGAAGGCGGATCGTTCCGCGCACCGATGGCCACCGCCGTGATCGGCGGCATCATCGTGTCGACCATGCTCAGCCTTGTGATCGTGCCAGCCTTCTACCTGATCATGGATGACCTGTCGCGCCTGCTGGGCTGGCTGTTCAAGGGCATCATCGGCCAGAAAGAGGCCGAACCCGACGTGCCGGACGCCGCCACCTTGGCCGCGCGCCTGACCGCCCTTGAAACAAGCCAAGACGCCCGCCTTGGCCTGCTGGCTGCCGCGCAAACCGATCTGCGCGACCGCCTTTCCGATCTGGAACCCAAGCCCGCCAAGGGCATGGCCGCAGAATGACAAAGGGGGGCGCAACGCCCCCCTTTTCTTATCCCCGCTTCACGCCCTGCGGCACCTTCGGCAACACACACAGCATCTCGTATAGCAGGTTCGCCCCGATCAGCGCGGTATTGCCCGACGGATCATAGGGCGGTGACACTTCAACCAGATCGCCGCCCACAAGGTTCAGCCCCGCACAGCCGCGCACAATCTCCAACCCCTGCCAGATCGTCAGCCCCCCCGGCTCAACCGTCCCCGTCCCCGGCGCAAAGGCAGGGTCCAGACTGTCAATGTCATAGCTAAGGTAAACCGGAGCATCCCCGATCTGCGCCCTGATCTTCTCCATCAAAGGCACCAGCGACTTGTGCCAGCACTCCTCGGCCTGCACCACTGTCCAGCCCTTCTCGCGGCCCCAATCGAAATCGTCAGGACTATAGCCCGTACCGCGCAAGCCGATCTGGAACACCTTGTCATTGATCAGACAGCCATCCTCCCAGGCGCGGCGGAACGGGCAGCCATGCGCGACCTTCTCGCCGAACATGGTGTCGTTGATGTCCGCATGGGCATCGACATGGATCAAGGCCACCGGCCCGTGCCGCTTCTTGATCGCCCGCAAGATCGGCCATGTCAGCGTATGATCGCCCCCCAGCGTCAGCGGGATCACCCCATGCGCCAGCACCCCGTCATAATAGTCGGTGATAATGTCCACCGACTTTTTCAGATCAAAGGTGTTGATCGGCACATCGCCAATATCGGCCACCTGCAAATGCTCGAACGGAGCCGCCCCCGTCGCCATATTATAGGGTCGCAGCATCCGCGATTCGTCTCGGATCTGGCGCGGCCCGTGCCGCGTGCCGGAGCGGTTCGAGGTGCCAATATCCATCGGAATCCCGATAAAGGCCACATCCAGCCCCTCTGCCGTGGCTTGCGTCGGCAGACGCATCATCGTCGCAGGCCCGCCAAACCGCGCCATCTCGTTGCCGCCCAAGGGCTGATTGAACTTGCTCATGCTTTCCCCGCCTGTTCCGCCACCATCCCGATCACACCGGCCAGCAATTGCGCCGCCACCAATGCGCCCTGCCCATCCATATCGCGGGCAGGCATGAATTCCACCATGTCAAAGGCCACGATCCGCGCTTTGGCCGCAACACCCGCAATCAATTCAAACACCTGCCAATAGCCCAATCCCCCCGCCGTCCGCCCGATCACCGCTGGCATCACGGCAGGATCAAACGCATCCACATCCAGACAGATCACCACCTGCGCCCCGTCAGGAATCAGCGACAAAGCCCGCCCGATCCCCGCCGATGCCACCTCGCGCGCAGGCACAAACTGCACCCCCGCCGCCAGCGCCGCCGCATGATCCTCTGGCCGCGCCGAGCCGATGCCGCGCTGCCCGACCTGAATGATCCGCTCCACATGCGCCATTTCAGACCCCCGCCGCATGGTCGAGGACAACCCCCAGCGCTCGCCCCCGACATCATCGCGCCAATCAATATGCGCGTCGATCTGAAGGATGGTCAGCGGTCCCCGTGACTCCAAAGCCTGCAACATCGGGATCGGCAGGGAATCATCGCCGCCCAGCAGGATCGGCACCGCCCCCGCCGCCACAATCTGTCCCACCGCAGCGCGCAAGCTGTCACGGTTGCCCGCCGCATCGCCCTCGGATACCGCCAGATCGCCCGCATCCAGCACCACAGCACCTTGCGCCAAAACCCGCGCACCGCGATCAAAATTCATATGCCCGGTCGAGGCCGCATAGGCCGCCCCGCCCGCCCGGATCGCCGCAGCGCCCCCCGCACAGTAGAACCCGACCGACGGGTAAGGCGTGCAGCCATCCGCGCCCAGAATCACGGCATCGGCCTTCACCGCGGCCAGATCCCCCGCCGCAGGCAGACCCATGAAGGTTGCAGCCGCCCCCGCCCCGAACATCGTCCCCAAACTCGCGCCAGCCATCACCGCACCCCCCTGTTTTTCCGCATCAGAACAGGCGCAAATTTCCCCCGCAAGGCCAGAAACGAAAAAGGCACCCCGAAGGGTGCCATTCCGTCAATCCTGTGAAAAGGATCAAGCAGCCGAGGTGATGAACTTCACAGCATCGCCAAAGGTTTGGATGGTTTCAGCCGCATCATCCGGGATCTCGATGCCGAACTCTTCTTCGAAAGCCATCACCAGCTCGACGGTGTCAAGGCTGTCAGCGCCCAGATCGTCGATGAACGAGGCATTCTCGGTCACTTTTTCAGCTTCGACGCCCAGATGCTCGACGACGATCTTCTTCACACGATCAGCGATGTCGCTCATGTCACTTCCTCATTACGTTGCGGGTTTTTCCCGGTCTGCTGTCCCTGCCCCGAAAGGCGCTCTTCCCCGCTTTGGCAGGGCAACCAAAGCCTTTCGACCTTGGGTAATTCCTGCGCGCCTATAGCAAGGCCAAGCCGCTATGGCAAACGCTTTCCCGTATCTGCGGCTCACGCCGTCAGATCATCGCCATGCCGCCATTGACGTGCAGCGTGGCGCCGGTGACATAACCCGCCTCGGGGCTAGCCAGATACAGCACTGCCGCCGCGATCTCGCTTGCCTCGCCCATCCGCCCGGCAGGCACCGCCGTCAGGATCTTGGCCTTCTGCTCGTCGTTCAGCTTGTCGGTCATGGCGGTGGTGATAAAGCCGGGTGCCACACAGTTCACCGTGATATTGCGGCTCGCAACTTCCGCCGCGAGGGATTTCGACATCCCCACCATGCCCGCCTTGGACGCCGCATAGTTGCCCTGCCCCGGATTGCCCGTCGCGCCAACGACCGAACTGATATTCACAATCCGCCCCCAACGCGCTTTCATCATCCCACGCAGCACAGCGCGGCACAGCCGGAAGGTCGAGGTCAGGTTGACATCAATCACCGATTGCCACTCGTCATCAGACATCCGCATAAACAGGTTATCGCGCGTGATACCCGCGTTGTTCACCAACACATCCACCGCCCCCATCGCCGCAATCGCGGCCTTGGGCAAAGCCTCCACCGCATCGCGGTCCGACAGATTGCAGGGCAACACATGCGCCCGCCCGCCCAACTCGGCGGCCAAAGCCTCCAAAGGCTCCACCCGCGTCCCCGAAAGCGCCACAACCGCCCCCGCCTTGTGCAAGGCCCGCGCGATCTCCGCCCCGATCCCGCCCGAAGCGCCCGTCACCAGCGCCGATTTCCCCGTCAGATCAAACATCGCCTCACCTCTTTCGGACAGGCACCGCACCGGCCCCATCCCCTTTGCATAAATATCCCACGGGGGGAGCGGCCTTGGCCGCGCGGGGGTGTGAAACCCCCGTCCCGCACCTCCCGCACCCCCGCCGCCGCAAACCGCGCGCCAAAATTTTTCGGACGAAAAATTTTAGCCCTCCGCAGCAGCCTTATCCCTTCGCCGCAAGCACATCCTCGGGCGCACCGACCGCGCGCGTCACAGCCCCCGCAGAAATGCGCTTGATCATCCCCGACAAAGCCTTGCCCGCACCGATCTCCCAGAACTCGGTCACGCCCGCGCCCGCCATCCACAACACGGATTCGCGCCAGCGCACCGATCCGGTGACCTGCGCCACCAACAAGGCGCGGATGCGGTCGGGTTCGGTCACGGCCTCGGCCCGCACGTTCACCACCACCGGCACTTTCGGAGCATGGATCACCACCCCTGCCAAAGCCTCGGCCATCACCGCCGCCGCAGGCTGCATCAGCGCACAATGGAAAGGCGCGCTCACCGGCAGCAACAGCGCGCGCTTGGCCCCCTTGGCCTTGGCGATCTCCAAGGCCCGCTCGACCGCGCCCCGATGCCCCGAAACCACAACCTGCGCCGGATCATTGTCATTGGCGGCCTGACAGACCTCGCCCTGCGCGGCTTCGGCGGCCACTTCCGTTGCCTGCTCGAAATTCAACCCCAACAGCGCTGCCATCGCGCCCACGCCCACCGGCACCGCCTCCTGCATCGCCTGCCCGCGGATACGCAACAACCGCGCTGCATCGGCAAGCCCGATTGCCCCGGCGGCACAGAGCGCGGAGTATTCGCCAAGGCTATGCCCGGCCACAAAAGCCGCGTGATCGATCCCGACCCCTTCAACCTCCAGCGCCCGCAAGGCTGCAATCGAGGTGGCCATCAACGCAGGCTGGGCGTTCTTGGTCAGGGTCAGGTCTTCGATGGTCCCCTCCCAGATCAGTGCCGACAGCTTTTCGCCCAAAGCCTCGTCCACCTCGTCAAACACGGCGCGCGCCGCAGGGTAAGCCTCGGCCAAGGCACGGCCCATCCCGATGGTCTGCGCCCCTTGGCCCGGAAATACGAATGCGCGGCTCATGCTATCCTCCTGCTGGCTGCCTTTGGCTTACCGCGAAGCCCTGCGCGCTGCAATCGGTCTTGGCCTTGACCGGATTGCCACCCGTCGCCAAAAGTCATATCCTGACGGGACCGCCATCTTGCACCATGTGGCAACATCCGCTTGATCTGACCGACAGATGCAGCGCCCCACCTGTTCCCTTGCATCCCCGCGCGCTTTCTGTATAAGGCCGCATCTTTCCGCATTTCCATGAACCGGCGCAGGCTCTCGTGGACGGGCCGCGGAAAGTGTTTGCCCGTCCTATGAAATGCGCCACAGTGATAGAACGGAGCTTTCATGCCGCTTTACGAGCATGTCATGATTGCGCGTCAGGATCTTTCCAACGCGCAAGCCGAAGGCCTTATCGAACACTTCTCCGCAGTTATCGCAGACAACGGCGGCAAGATCGTCGAAAGCGAATACTGGGGCGTCAAGACGATGGCCTACAAGATCAACAAGAACCGCAAAGGCCACTATGCCCTGCTGAAATCCGATGCTCCGGCAGCGGCTGTGCAGGAAATGGAACGCCTGATGCGCCTGCATGACGACGTCATGCGCGTGCTGACGATCAAGGTTGACACCCATGCAGATGGCCCCTCGGTCCAGATGCAAAAGCGTGACGACCGTGAGCGTGGCGACCGTCCGGAAGGTGGCTTTGGCGGTGAACGCCGCGAGCGTCCGTCCTTCGGCGGCGACCGTGGTGATCGTGGTGGCGACCGTGGTGGTGACCGCGGCGGCTTCCGTCGTTGATCTGAGAAAAGGACCATAACCCATGGCGAACAAACCGTTTTTCCGCCGCCGCAAGGTTTGCCCCTTCTCGGGCGACAATGCTCCGGCGATCGACTACAAAGACACCCGTCTGCTGCAGCGCTACATCTCCGAGCGTGGCAAGATCGTCCCGTCGCGCATCACCGCAGTCTCGGCCAAGAAGCAACGTGAACTGGCGCAAGCCATCAAGCGCGCCCGCTTCCTCGCCCTGCTGCCCTATGCCGTGAAATAAGGAGCACCAGATATGCAAGTGATCCTTCTTCAGCGCGTGGCCAAGCTTGGCCAGATGGGCGAAGTCGTCAACGTCAAGGACGGCTACGCACGCAACTTCCTTCTGCCGCAAGGCAAGGCTCTGCGCGCCAATGACTCGAACATCAAGTCGTTCGAGGCCAAGAAAGCCCAACTCGAAGCCACCAACCTCGAAACCCGCAAGGAAGCCGAAGTTGTGGGCGCCAAACTGGATGGCCAGACCTTTGTCATCATCCGTTCGGCCTCTGATTCGGGCGCTTTGTACGGTTCGGTAACGACCCGTGACGCTTCCGACGCCGCAACCGCTGACGGCTTCACCGTGAACCGTTCGCAGATCGTGCTTGACCGCCCGATCAAGGAACTGGGCCTTCACACCGTTTCCGTGGTCCTGCACCCGGAAGTGACCGTGAAGTTCCGCCTGAACGTCGCACGCTCGGTTGAAGAAGCCGAACTGCAGGCTTCGGGCAAGTCGATCCAGGAACTCGCCGCCGAAGCCGAAGCCGAGGCCGAATTCGAAATCGCGAACCTCTTCGACGAAATGGGCGCAGCCCAGGACGGCGAAGACCTCTGATCCCAACCGGATCGGACAGATTGAACCGCGCCTTGGCAACAAGGCGCGGTTTTTTCATGGGTTGCATTGTGTGGCTGCCGAATTGGCATTCACCCAATCCCGCACCTTGCGGCTATGTACTACAAAAAATCTCCGTGTAGTACATAAGATGAAATTCTTGACGCCGCGCTCCCGGATCATGTACTACAACGCATACTCAATGTAGTACATGACATGACAGAACATCACAGCGCCATCTCGCACGCCGCCTATCACGACTTGCTGCGTGCCTTGCAAGACGAACAAGCCTCTGAAATCAAAGGCACACCCCGTTTGGAAAAACGCGATGGCCGTCTTTATTGGTATGACATGTTCCGCATTGGCAGCGACGTCCGCAAACGCTACCTTGGCGAAGACACGCCCGAACTGGCGGACCGGATCTCGCGCCACAAAGCCCTTGCCGAGGCCAGCGCCGACCGCGCCGCTGAACGCACGCGCCTGATCCGCATCTTGCGCGCCGAAGGGTTCCAGCAGACCGACGCCACCACTGGCTCCCTTCTAACTGCTATGGCAAAATCAGGCACCTTCCGGCTTGGCGGTACCATCGTCGGCACCCATGCCTTCCGGCTTTATGAGGGCGAGCTTGGTATCCGGTTCCGCTTGGCCGACATCCTCCAAACCGACGATCTCGACATCGCCCAGTTCGAACGCCTGTCGCTTGCGGTGGCGGATCAGGTCGAAACATCTTTGCAAAACACCTTCCAGTCCCTTGATTTCGAACCGCTTCCCGCGCCCTTCACCAAATCCGTCTGGCGCTGGCGGCAAAGCCGGTCGAACGCGCTGATCGAATTCCTCACCCCCTCCTTCCGCGCCGAGGAAGACATCCGCGACCTGCCCGCGCTTGGGGTGTCAGCCCAATCCCTGCATTACCTGAACTACCTGCTGGCCCAGCCGATCAAGGCGGCGGTGCTCTACCGATCAGGTGTGCTGGTGCAAATCCCCCAGCCAGAACGCTATGCCATCCACAAGCTGATTGTGGCCGACCGGCGCCGTGGCGGCCCCGACCAGATCAAATCCCGCAAGGACCGCGCGCAGGCCGCCTTCCTGATCCGCGCCTTGGCCGAGGATCGCCCGGACGAGCTGCGCGAGGCCCATGAGGATGCCCGCGCCCGTGGCCCGCGCTGGGGCGAACGCATCGACAGCAGCCTGAAGCGGATGCCGGAAACGGCGGCCCTTCTCGCCGCGCTCTGACCGCGCGCTGTCGCAAACCGGACAGCCACGCGCCCGCCCGCCCCTTACCTTCCGCCCATGACCCAGCACAAAACCGGCATCGGCATCGCCTATCTTATTGCAGGCATCAGCGTCTTTTCCGTTCAGGATCTGATCCTTAAGTTTATATCGGGCGGCTACCCGCTCTATCAGGCCATGTTGATCCGGGGGCTGACCTCGATCCCGTTCCTGCTGGTTTTCGCGCATTTTGACGGCGGCATCCGCAGCCTGTTCACCGCCGGACTGCCCCGCATGATCCTGCGCGGCGGGGTGATGTTCGTGGCCTATTTCAGCTTTTACATCGCCCTCGCGGGCCTGCCCCTGCCCACCACCGTGGCCCTTTATTATTCCGGCCCGTTGTTCATCACCGTGCTGTCGGTATTTTTCCTGAATGAAAAAGTCGGCCTGATTTCATGGATCGCCGTTCTGGCAGGCTTTGTCGGCGTGCTGATCATGGTGCGCCCCGGATCGGACCTGTTCGACTGGGCCGCCCTGCTGCCGATCCTGTCGGGTCTGACCTATGGCATGGCGATGATCGCCGCCCGCCGCATGGGCGTGCGTGAAACCGCCACCGCCCTTGCTTTCTGGGGCAACAATGTCTTCCTGACCTGCGCCGCCCTGATGGCGCTGTATTACGCCGACGGCAGCCACATCGTCGAGACCCACCCCAGCCTCGCCTTCCTGACCCGTGGCTGGATCACCCCCTACCCGCATGACCTGATCCTGATGATGACCTGCGGCGTGGTCGCGGCCCTTGGGCTGTGGCTGCTGACCCAAGCCTACCGGATTGCCGCAGCCTCGACCGTGGCACCCTTTGAATATATGGGCCTGATCTGGTCGGTGCTGTGGGGCTGGATTTTCTGGCGCGACTGGCCTGACGCCCAAGGCTGGCTTGGCATCGGGGTCATCGCAGGCGCAGGCATTTTCGTACTGCTGCGCGAAAGCCGTCAGCCCAAATCGGGATAACGCGCCCGCAGCGCCGCGACATGCGCCACCAAGGCCGGCGATTTGCCCCAATGATACAGCAAATCCGCCCAACGAACCGGCGCGAAAGCCACCGTATCGCCCGCCACCAGCTTGGCGAAATCGGCCACCTCGCGGCGGTGCTTGGCGATTTTCTTCGCATCCACCGGCTTGCCATTGGCCCAAGCCTTTGGCTCTGCATAGAGATACACCAGAACCGCCCCCGTCGCCCGCTTTTCGGCGCGGGTGTAGATGGCATAGGCGTCCTTGATCAGTTGCACCGCGTCCAGCGTTTCAAATCCGATCTTGCCCTCGACCATATCATCGCGCAACTGGGTGAAGCGCCCCAGCTTTTCGCGCCACACCGGACGGTCATAAATCTCGGCAAAGCCGTTGGCCTTCATCGGGCGGAACGGCTCATAGCGTTTGGCCTCGATTCCGATCAGCGTGGTGTGGGTCTCGATCGCCACATCCAGCCACGGGTGCCGTCCGTCCGACCACGGAAACCGCATCTCGGATTCCAAAGTCACGGATGTCACCTGCCCCGCAGGCACCCCCGGCAAGGGCGGCAGCACATGCGCGCGGTTCAGAAACCAGCCAAAGGCATTCGCCACCAACGAAGCCGACGATTCCGGCCCGTCGAATTTCCCCGTCCGCACCTCATGCCCCGGAGAGCGTTTCAGGCATTCCATGATCCCGTCAACGGGCAGATCAGGCAGAAATTCCGGCATGTCAGCCCCCTCGGGTCAGAATGAAAAGGCCGCCCCCCGAAGGGAGCGGCCCTGTTTCTTGCAGCAGATACGGCCTTAAAGCTCGTCCAGCGCCTCGACGGCTTTCTGCAGGTCTTCTTTCGACACGTCCTTGTCGGTGACTTTCGCACCGGCCACAATGTGATCGACAACCTTGTCTTCGAAGATCGGCGCGCGCAGTTGCTGTTGCATCTGCGGGTTCTTCTGCACGAACTCGAAATAGGCGCGTTCCTGGCCCGGATACTGACGCGCCTGCGCCAGCACAGCTTGGGTCATTTCGGCGTCGGTCACAGTGATCTCGGCTTTGCGGCCCACTTCGGCCAGAACCAGACCCAGACGCACGCGACGCTCGGCCAGTTTCTTGTGTTCTTCGGTGGTTTCGACCGAGCCGTGGTTGTGATCGTGAACCTCGGGGTTTTCTTCGTGCCACAGTTGATGCGCGATCTGTGCTGCTTCGGCGTCAACCAAAGCCGAGGGCAGATCGAACTTCACCAGACCATCCAGTTGGTCCAGCAAAGCGCGCTTCAGCACGGCGCGCGCCGCACCTTTGTATTCGGCCTCAAGGCGTTCAGAGATCTGCCCCTTCAGGGCTGCCAGATCTTCGGCGCCGTATTTCTTGGCCAACTCGTCGTCCAACTCGGCCGGAACCGGCTTTTTCAGCGCTTTGACAGTGCAAGCGAAGACAGCCGCTTTGCCTGCCAGATGTGCCGCGCCATAGGCCTCGGGGAAGGTCACGTTGACAGACACTTCGTCGCCAACAGCCGCGCCGACCAGTTGTGCCTCAAAGCCCGGAATGAACGAGTTCGAGCCGAGAACCAGCGGGTAATCCTCACCCGAACCGCCCTCGAACAGCTCACCATCGACCGAACCTTTGAAGTCGATCGTCACTTGGTCGCCGTCCTTGGCCTTGGCACCCTTCTTCTTGTCGGTGAAGGATTGTGCGGTGGCAGCCAGATTCTTCAGCGCTTCTTCAACCGAAGCCTCGTCGGCCTTGACCGACAGACGGTCCAGCGTGACTTGCGAAGCGTCCAGTTCCGGGATCGGCGGCAGGGCTTCGTAGGTCATGGTGACAACAACGTCCTGACCTTCTTTCCAGGTCTCGCCGTCCACCATCTTGACCTCGGGCTGCAAGGCCGGACGGTCGCCCGAAGCGTCGAAATGCGACTTCATCGCACCGTCGATCGCGTCTTGCATGGCATCGCCCAACAGGCGCGGGCCGAACTGCTTTTTCAGGATTGCCAGCGGCACCTTGCCCTTGCGGAAACCCTTGATTTCGACCTCGGGCTGCGCCTCAAGGAGTTTTTCCTGAACTTTAGCGTCCAGCTCGGCTGCCGTCACCGTGATGGTGTAGGCGCGCTTCAAGCCGTCTTTCAGGGTTTCGGTGACCTGCATTTCCTCGTCCTTCTCATCCATCTGGTGCGGGTGGAGGGACTTGAACCCCCACGCCTTGCGGCGCCAGAACCTAAATCTGGTGCGTCTGCCAATTTCGCCACACCCGCATATATCGAAGCAAAACCCCACCGCCCGCCCGAAGGCCGGTGGCAGCGCCTTGCAAATCCGCGCCCTTCTAACAAAGCCCGCCACAGGATGCGAGAGGAAAAAGCGTGCAGTCCAAGCATGGGCAAGGATTCAGGCCGGAACGTCGAAAAGTCTAGGCAGTCACGGAATCTTGCCTTAGGTGTAAGTCAAAACGAGCAGATAACAAAAAACGAACAGGAATTCCCGATGTCGCAAGCGGCACCTGGGCTTGGATTGGCAACAGGGACCAGTCCGGCATATCCATATGGGTATGGCTGCGCCACAGGCACAGCCATTCTGACCCTGCAGGGCGCTTTGCCCGTCGAATATCTTTGCGCCGGTGACCGGATCATCACCCGCAACGGCGTGCGAAGCTTGTCGCACATCTCAATGCACCTGCAGCGCAATGTGCGGGCGGTGCGGATTATGTCCGACAGTCTCGGGGTCGGCAAACCCGCCGATGATGTGCTTGTCGCTGCGGATCAGCCGATCCTGATCCGTGATTGGCGCGCAAAAGCCCTGTTTGGTGCGGCGCAAGCCATGGTTCCAGCTTCCCGCCTTATTGACGGGACTTATATCAGGGCCGAGACAGTGGCAGAACTGCGCCTTTTCGCCCTGCATTTTGACGCGCCCGCCGTGATCTTTGCAGGCGGTCTCGAACTTGCCTGCCAGCCCGCCCTGATTCCGGCCTAAACCCCCAAAGCGCGCAGCACCCGTGGCACTTCTTCGGGCAGATCTTCCGCGATCAGCCCCGGACCAAAACTGCGCGCGCAGTCCACATGCAGCCAAGCCGCCGTGCAGGCCGCATCAAACGCAGGCAGCCCGCGCGCCAGTAGCCCCGCGATGAAGCCCGCCAGCACATCGCCCGCCCCCGCCGTGGCAAGCCAAGGCACCGCCCGCTCATAGGCGGCCGCGTTGATGGCACAGCGCCCGTCCGGTGCCGCAATCACCGTATCCGCCCCCTTGAACAGCACCACACAGCCCGCCCGCCGCGCCGCAGCCCGCGCGGCATCCACCTTGGAATAGGCCGGACCACCCACGGCAACCGCCTCCAGCCTTGCCGCCAGATCAGGAAACAGCCGCGCAAACTCGCCCCCGTGCGGCGTCAGAACGCAAGCCGCATGCACCAGCCCGAACAGCGCCTTATCCCGCGCGATCAAGGTCAAGGCATCCGCATCCAGCACCGTAGGTCGGGGTTTCACCCCGACTCGCAGCGCATCAGCCAGCAGCGCGACCTGATCCGGCCCCAAGCCCATGCCCGGCCCCAGACACAGCGCGCTGACCCGCGCATCCGTCAGCAGCGCCCCGAACTCTGCCACTGGTCGCAGCATCACCGCATCCAACCGCGCCGCATTCTCGGCCATCGCCCCCACGGGTGAGGTCAGCGTCACCAGCCCCGCCCCGATCCGCAACGCCCCACGCGCAGCCAACCGCGCCGCGCCCGCCCGCCCGTGATCGCCCGACACGATCACCGCATGGCCATGACTGAACTTATGCCCCGCCCCCTTGGCCAGCGACGCCGCCGAAGCCGTGGTCAGATCAACCACCGCCGCCCCATCCGCCCGCAACAGCGCATCGATCTGCGGCTCCAGCCCCAAAGGCACCACCACCAGCCGCCCCGACATCTGCGCCCCCGCATCCAGATAATGCCCCAGCTTTGGCCGCTGAAACGTCACCGTCAGATCGGCGGGCCATTCCAGATAGCCGCCCGTCGCACGCCCCCGCCCAGACTCCGCGCAAAGCCCCGACAGAATATCCACCGCCACAAGCTTGCAGGCCGAAGCCTTGGCCATCTCCAACAACCCCCAGACGCCCGCCCCGATGTCACGCGCAAGACCGATGCCGAACATCGCATCCACCACCAGCGCGCTTGCCCGAAAGTCCGGCCAATCCAGATCGGCAGGCCCGACCACCGGACCCGGCCAAGCCGCCCGCATGGCGCGGGCATCCGGCGTCACCGGATCGGCCAGCGCGCAGACCACCACCTGCGCCCCCGCCGCTGCCAGAAGCCGCGCGATCACATAGCCGTCGCCCCCGTTGTTCCCCGGCCCGCACAGCACCAGCACCCGCGCCGCTGCCATCTGCGGCCAAGCCTCCAGCACCGCCGCCACAACACCCGCACCGGCCCGCTCCATCAACTCCAGCCCCGTCACCGCACCGCAGGCCATCGCCTCTGTCTCGATCGCCCGCATCTGTGCCGCCGTCAAAACTTCGGTCATTTTTTGCTCAACCCGTTCACATTTCGCCCCATATGGCAGCATGTTGCCTATAATTTAGGCATTACCCCCAAATTCCTGCGCCATGCCGCCGCAGGTTTCAGCCTATCCAATTGTAGCCACCGCAGGGAAGTGATCATTGACCCCAGCAAGGATGAACCGGGGGAGTCGGCCATGAAGAAGATCGAGGCGATCATCAAGCCGTTCAAGCTGGACGAAGTGAAAGAGGCTCTGCAAGAGGCAGGCATTCAGGGCCTGTCCGTCACCGAAGTCAAAGGCTTCGGACGGCAAAAGGGCCATACCGAACTTTATCGCGGCGCTGAATATGTGGTGGATTTTCTGCCCAAGGTGAAAATCGAAGTTGTGTTGACCGATGATATGGTTGACGCCGCCATTGAGGCGATCATCGGGGCCGCGCGCACCGACAAGATCGGCGACGGCAAGATTTTCGTCAGCCCCGTCGAGCAAGCCATTCGCATCCGCACCGGCGAAACCGGCGACGACGCGATCTAAGACCTGAACACCGGCAGCACCCCTGCCGAAACGAAACCCTAACCGAAAGGCAGCATGATGAGCGCGATTGCAAAAGCTCTGAAACTGATCAAGGACGAGGAAATCGAATACGTCGACGTTCGTTTCACCGATCCCAAAGGCAAACTTCAGCACGTGACGCTGGTGTCGGATCTGGTTGACGAAGACTGGTTCGAAGAAGGCTTCATGTTCGACGGCTCGTCGATCGCAGGCTGGAAGTCCATTGATCAGTCCGACATGAAACTGATCCCCGATGCGGAATCGGTCTATCTGGACCCCTTCTACGCCGAGAAAACCCTCTGCGTGCATTGCAACGTGGTCGAGCCGGACACCGGCGAAGCCTATGACCGTTGCCCGCGCCAGACCGCTCTCAAGGCCGAAGCCTACCTGAAATCCTCGGGCATCGGCGACGCAGCCTATTTCGGTCCCGAAGCTGAATTCTTCATCTTCGACGACGTGCGCTATTCCGTGACCCCGCAGAAAGTGTCCTATCAACTGGACGCCGAAGCAGCCTCTTGGAACACCGACACCGTGTTCGAAGGCGGCAACTCGGGCCACCGCGCGGCGCACAAGGGCGGCTACTTCCCGGTCAACCCGATCGACGAAGCCCAAGACCTGCGCGGCGAAATGCTGTCCACCATGAAGCGCATGGGCATCAAGGTTGACAAGCATCACCACGAAGTCGCCACCTGCCAGCACGAACTGGGCATGATTTTCGGCGGGCTGGTCCAGCAGGCCGACAACATCCAGAAATACAAATACGTGATCCACAACGTGGCCCACGCCTATGGCAAGACCGTGACCTTCATGCCCAAACCCATGAAGGGTGACAACGGCTCGGGGATGCACGTCAACATGTCGATCTGGAAAGACGGCAAGCCGCTGTTCGCAGGCGACAAATACGCTGACCTGTCGCAAGAGGCCCTGTGGTTCATCGGCGGCATCATCAAACATGCCAAAGCCCTGAACGCCCTGACGAACCCCTCGACCAACAGCTACAAGCGCCTGATCCCCGGCTTTGAAGCTCCGGTTCTGCTGGCCTATTCGGCCCGCAACCGCTCGGGTGCAGTCCGTATTCCGTGGACCGAATCGCCGAAAGCCAAGCGCGTCGAAGCCCGTTTCCCCGATCCGTCGGCGAACCCCTATCTGGCTTTCGCGGCGCTGATGATGGCCGGCCTTGACGGCATCAAGAACAAGATCGATCCGGGTCCGGCATCGGACAAGGACCTTTACGATCTGCCGCCCGAAGAACTGGCCGAAATCCCGACCGTCTGCGGCAGCTTGCGTGAGGCGCTTGAGGCTTTGGAAGCCAACCATGACTTCCTGCTGTCGGGCGACGTGTTCACCAAAGACCAGCTTCAAAGCTACATGGCGCTGAAGTGGGAAGAGGTTTACGCCTACGAGCACACGCCGCACCCGATCGAGTATCTGATGTATTACTCCTGCTGATCGGTCCAACCGATCCGTTGCAAAGGCCGCCCCCGTGGGCGGCCTTTCGCATTTATGGCCAATTGATCCCCGCGCGGGACAAATCCTGCCCTGTGCAGCACCGCGAAAATCGGCGGGGCAACCACAGTCCCTTGTGCAAATAGACCATGAGTACCACCGCTGATTGCACGAACCGGCCCCATTTGGCGGCAATCGCGCGTTCCTTACCGTTTTAACAATGTGGCAGAAACGCAGCACAACCTGTGGTTAAAATCTTCTAAACGCCACACTCGTTTCCAGATGTCAGCACAATTGCACGCAAAGGTAGTTCCAATCGAAGAAGGAGAGCTGCCATGTTGGATGCCCCGTTCAGTACGATTGCTCAGCTTGTGTTTGCTGACCCCCAACCGCTGAACTTCGCCCGCGTCGTGGGCGATCTTCACACCGTGCTGTCGCGCTTTCGCGGGACCAATTTGCGAATCGAATGGGATTGCGAAGACATCGCCCTGTTCGATCTGCCCGAGGCGCGCATCGTTCTGGGGTGGAATGACCAACCCGGCAAGGGCTATTCTGCCTGTCTGACGGTCTCCGTCGGCCCTCTGCCGTCCGCCCCCCCCGCAACCGTTGAAACCGGCGGACATGAAAACATGTGCAGCCGCCTGATCGAGCGTCTGCAATCGCGCTTTCCGGCAACGGCAATCCTGTGGCACCAGACCGATCAGCCGGTGGGTGCTGACCTTCTGGACGCATTGGTTGAAAAACTGCCCGCTCTGATGGAGCTGTTTCCGTTTCAGGAACCGGCATGGATGGCCGATGCCATCACCGAACCCTCCGCGTTCCCACCCTCGCCCCTGCGCAGCAAAGCCGAGGATGCCAAGGCCAAGGCCGAGGAAGCCAAGGATCAGGATATCAAGGCCGAAGCAACAGCGCAAGTGCGCCCCGAAGCCCCACCACCCCTCCCCCCGCGTGAGGCAAACCAGCGCCCCGCGCGCCATGCCCGCGCCCGCCTTCGTGCCAAGATCGCCAATGACCGCCCGCACCTGCCACGCCTTCGCAATGCCGAACTGGCACGCATCCGGGCCGCGCTTTACGATCCGGTCGAAGCCGATCTGCCGCAAATGAACATGCCGCAGATACGGCTTGCCAGCCACGCGATGAATGCCACGCTGATCATGGTCTGGCTGCCACTTGGGGCTGCGGTGATGACCTATGGCTTGCTGAAGGGCGATGACATTCACCTCTCGGCGCGGCTGTTGGTGGCGACCGGCACCATTGTCGGACTGGCACATTCTCCGCTTGGACAGACGGTTGCGGCCATGGCGGGGGTCTGATCCCCGCCTGCGCGTACCCCACAAAACCGACACCGCCCGTCGCCCTTGGGCAAGCCTGCCCGCCCCTTGCGTCCAAACTGGCGTAAAGGGAGCCAAGCATGACCCAAACCTACGCCGAGCGCCGCAAGATCGACCCCAGCCGTGGCGACCGCCTTGGCGACGGCACCCCGAACGACAATGACCGCGTTGAAATCGGCCCGACCCAGCTTGCCTTTGCCGAATGGCAAGCGGCAGGCCTTGCGCTGCCCGATCTGGCGGCGATGCGCGAATTTCGCTGGAAACGGCTGGTCGCCAGCCTGAACGCCCGCGATTATGGCGGCATCCTGATGTTTGATCCGCTGAACATCCGCTACGCCACCGACACCACCAACATGCAGCTTTGGAACAGCCACAACCCGTTCCGCGCCTGCCTGATCTGCGCCGATGGCCATATGGTGATCTGGGAATACAAACAGGCGCCCTTCCTTGTCACCTTCAACCCCTTGGTCAAGGAATTGCGATCCGGTGCGTCGTTCTTCTACAATGTCTGCGGCGACAAGGTGGCCGAAGACGCCACCTCTTTCGCAAGGCAGGTGGACGAGGTGATGCGCGCCCATGCCGGAACCAACCGCCGCCTTGCCGTCGATAAAATCATGATCAACGGGTTGCGTGCGCTGGAACGGGCGGGGTTTCAGGTGATGGAGGGCGAGGAACTCACCGAACGCACCCGCGCCATCAAGGGGCCGGACGAGATTCTGGCGATGAAATGCGCCCACCACGCTTGTGAGACTGCCATAGCCGAGATGGAGGCCGCCACCCGCACCGGCGTCCCGCTGGGCGGCATGTCCGAAGACGACATCTGGGCCGAACTCCACAAAGGCAATATCCGCCGCGGCGGCGAATGGATCGAAACCCGCCTGCTGGCATCAGGCCCGCGCACGAACCCGTGGTTTCAGGAATGTGGCCCCCGCATCGTGCAGAACAATGAAATCGTCGCCTTCGACACCGATCTGATCGGCGCTTACGGCATCTGCATCGACATCAGCCGGACATGGTGGGTGGGCGACGCGCGCCCGACCAACGCGATGGTCTCTGCAATGCACCACGCCCGCGACCATATCAGCACCAACATGGCCATGCTGAAACCCGGCGTGACCATCCGCGAACTGACCTTCGGCGGCCATCAGCTTGAGGATCAGTATTGGAAGCAGAAATACTCCTGCAAGATGCACGGGGTCGGGCTTTGCGATGAATGGCCCTTCGTCCCCTACCCCGACGCCCATGTCGAGGGCGCCTTCGATGTCGCCCTTGAACCCGGCATGGTGCTATGTGTCGAGGCTTTGGTCAGCCCCGAAGGCGGGGATTTCTCGATCAAGCTGGAGGATCAGGTGCTGATCACCGAAACCGGCTTCGAGAACCTGACGAAATACCCCTTCGACCCCGCCCTGATGGGGACCGCCTGACGGGTCTGGCCAAAAATTTTTCGTCCGAAAAATTTTAGGGGGGGCTGGCCCCCCCTCGCCTTTCAGGCTCACCCCCTCAGGATATTTAGGCAAAGGGGATCAGGGGAAGGGGTTTGGGTTGCGCTGGGGCAGCGGCGGGGCTAAGGGGGCCGCGACCCCTTGTTTTGCTGAAAGGCCGCATCCATGATCCCGCGCTATTCCCGTCCCGAAATGGTGGCTTTGTGGTCGCCCGAGACCAAGTTCCGCATCTGGTTCGAGATCGAGGCCCATGCCTGTGACGCGCAGGCCGCGATTGGCGTGATCCCGAAGGCAAATGCCGAAGCGGTGTGGCGCGCCAAGGACGTCAACTTTGACGTGGCGCGGATTGACGAGATCGAGGCTGTCACCAAGCATGACGTGATCGCCTTTCTGACCCATCTGGCCGAGCATATCGGATCGGACGATGCGCGCTTTGTGCATCAGGGCATGACCTCGTCGGACGTGCTGGACACCACCTTCAACATCCAGCTTGTGCGGGCGGCGGATCTTTTGCTGGCGGGGCTGGACCGCGTTCTGGCCGCGCTGAAAACCCGCGCCTTCGAGCATAAGGACACGGTTCGTATCGGCCGCAGCCATGGCATCCATGCCGAACCCACCACGATGGGCCTGACCTTCGCGCGATTCTATGCCGAGATGGCGCGCAACCGCAGCCGTCTGGTCAATGCCCGCGCCGAGGTGGCAACAGGCGCGATTTCGGGTGCTGTCGGCACTTTCGCCAACATTGACCCCTCGGTCGAAGAGCATGTCTGCGCCCAGCTTGGCCTGACGCCGGAACCGATCAGCACCCAAGTCATCCCGCGCGACCGTCATGCGATGTTCTTCGCCACTTTGGGCCTGATTGCATCCAGCATTGAAAACGTGGCCATCGAGATCCGCCACATGCAGCGCACCGAAGTGCTTGAGGCGGAAGAGTTTTTCAGCCCCGGCCAGAAGGGCAGCTCGGCCATGCCGCACAAGCGCAATCCGGTGCTGACCGAAAACCTGACCGGTCTTGCACGGCTGGTGCGGATGTCGGTGGTGCCTGCGCTGGAGAACGTGGCGCTGTGGCATGAGCGGGACATCAGCCATTCGTCCGTGGAACGTGCGATCGGGCCGGATACCACGATCACGCTGGATTTCGCCTTGCACCGTCTGGCGGGCGTGGTTGAAAAGCTGGTGATCTATCCGCAGAACATGCTGAACAATATGAACAAGTTCAAAGGCTTGGTCATGTCGCAACGCGTGCTTCTGGCGCTGACGCAGGCCGGTGTCAGCCGCGAGGACAGCTATCGCTTGGTGCAACGCAACGCCATGCGGGTCTGGGAAAAGGGCGCCGATTTCAAGACCGAGCTTCTGGCCGATCCCGAAGTCACCGCAGCCCTGTCGCCCGCCGAGATCGAGGAGAAATTCGATCTGGGCTATCACACCAAGCATGTCGATACGATCTTTGCTCGCGTTTTCGGGGCATAAGTTCAGCGGCTGTTAACTTGCGCCTGCCAATCTGACCCCGGAACAGGAATCGGGGGCGGATATGGCGGGCGAACCATTGGCTTTGGCACGGATTACGCCGGCGGTGCGGGCGGTCGCCGCCGCACCGCCGCGCAGCCTGTCCCCGCGCGAAAAGGCCGCTGTAATCGTGCGGTTTTTGCTGTCCGAAGGCAGCAGTCTGCCATTGTCAAAGCTGCCCGACCATATGCAGGCCGCTTTGACCGAGCAGATGGGCCAGATGCGGCTGGTGGACCGGCGCACCTTGGCGCAGGTTGTCGAAGAATTTGCAGAAGAACTGGATCAGGTCGGCCTTGCCTTTCCGGGCGGGATCGAAGGCGCGCTGTCGGTGATGGATGGCCATATCTCGACCACTGCTGCCAACCGGCTGCGGCGCTTGGCGGGCGCATCTGCCAAGGCCGATCCATGGGACAGGCTTACGGCGCTGCCGGTGGACAGGCTGTTGCCCGTGCTGGAAGAGGAAAGCATCGAGGTGGCGGCGGTGATGCTGTCCAAACTGCCGGTGCCGAAATCGGCAGAGCTGTTGGGAAAACTGCCCGGTGCGCGGGCGCGGCGGGTGGCCTATGCGGTGTCGCAGACCGGCAACGTCGATCCCGAAACCGTACGGCGGATCGGCGCGTCGCTGGCCAGCCAACTGGATGCGCAGCCGCCGCGCGCCTTTGATACGGGGCCGGTGGAACGGGTGGGGGCGATTCTGAACGTCTCGGCGGCCCTGACGCGCGAGGATGTGCTGCAAGGGCTGGAGGAAGCCGATGCCGCCTTTGCCGAACAGGTGCGGCGCGCGATCTTTACCTTTGTGCATCTGCCCGCCCGCCTGCCCGCCCGCGATGTGCCAAAACTGATCCGCATCCTTGATCAGCCGGTTCTGGTGACAGCCCTTGCCGCCAGCCTTGGCCAGCCCGCGCTTGAGGCGGCCTCCGATTTCCTGCTGGCCAATATGTCCCCCCGCATGGCGCAGGGCTTGCGCGAGGAAATGGCCACCCGTGGCAAGGTCAAGGACAAGGATGCCGAGGCTGCGATGTCCGCCATCGTCACCGCCATCCGCCAGCTTGAAGCCACAGGCGAAGTGGTCCTGATCCGCGAAGATGAGTGATGCCGGACCATCGCGCCACGCCCGAATCCGCGCCTTGGCCCGCCGCTATCGCCTTGCAGTGCGCCCAAGGCCCCCCTAGGGTCTGCGCGACCCTGATGGACCGCACCTATGTCGCTGCCAACCCCCGCCGCCACCCGCAAGGGCATCCTGTTGATGCTGCTGGCGATCTTTCTGTTCACCGCGATGGACGCGCAGGCCAAGGGGCTGATTGCGAAATATTCCACCGTGCAGGTGGTCTGGGCGCGCTTTGCCGGACAGGTCGTGCTGGTCCTGCTGTTTCTTGGCCCCGCCCGCATCGGCCCGACCCTTCGCACGCAGTATCCGCTGACCCATCTGGCGCGCTCGGGCTTTCAACTGGGGGCAACAGGGCTGTTTTTCGCCTCATTGGCCTATATCGGGCTGGCCGAGGCCACCGCGCTGACCGATATCAACCCGGTGCTGATCACGCTGGGGGCGGCGCTGTTTCTGGGCGAGAAACTTGGCCCCCGCCGGATTTTCGGCGTGGTGATGGCTATGGTGGGCGCGATGATCGTGATCCGTCCGGGCTTGGGCGTCTTTACCCCCGCCGCGTTGCTGCCTTTGGCCTGTGCGGTGTCCTACGCCGGCAACGCGCTGTTGACACGCCATGTTGGCCCGAAGGAGGGGCCGTGGACCTCGATGCTGCTGGCGGCCCTGTTCGGAACCCTTGTTACCAGCCTTGCCCTGCCGTTTTTCTGGACGCCGATCGCCCTTGCGGATCTGCCGGTCTTTCTGCTGCTGGGTATGCTTGGCAGCGGCGCGCAGCTTTGCATCATCAAGTCTTTCTCGATGGCCGAGGCTTCGGCGGTGGCACCCTTTGCCTATCTGGGCATCGTCACCGCCACCTTCTGGGGCATCGTACTTTACGGCGAATACCCCGACCTGTGGACCGTGATCGGCGCGCTTGTGATCGTGGCGGCGGGTCTTTATGTCTGGCATCGGGAAACCGCCGCCCGGCGGGCATAGACGAACCTGCACGCATGGCCGAAAAATTAAGATTCCAACCTGCCGCCTTCGCCAGCAATCTTGTTCTGCGCGGGGTGATCTGGGCATTGCTGGCGATCCCCTACCGCTGGCGGATTCCGCTGGCAGGCTGGGTGGTATCGCGCATCTTGTCGCCCGTGGCAGGCTATGGCAAGCGGGTGCGCGCCAATCTTGCGCTGATCTTCCCCGATATGCCGCAGGCCGAGGTCGCGCGCATGGTGCGCGCCGTGCCGGACAATGCGGGCCGCACCTTGGTCGAGGTCTATTCGGGGGCCGAATTCAAGGCCAAGGTCGCCGATTCCCGGATCACAGGTGCCGGTCTTTCGGCCATTTTGCAGGCGCGCGACCGTGGGCAAGGCGTGATCCTTGTCTCCGGCCATTTCGGCAATTACGACGTGCCGAGGGCGGTGCTGTCGGCGCAGGGGCATCTGGTCGGCGCGCTTTACAAGCCGTTTTCCAACCCGTTCTTCGACAAACACTACCGCCGCACCATCAGCGCAATCGGCACGCCGATCTTTCCGCGCGGGCGGCGCGGTCTGGCGGAAATGGTGCAGCATTTGCGGGCAGGCGGCCTTCTGGGCATATTGATCGACCAAAGCATCGAACATGGCGCGCCCCTGACCTTCTTTGGCAAACGCGCACGCACCGCCCTGTCTGCCGCCGAACTTGCGTTGAAATACAACTGCTTGCTGGTGCCGGTCTATGGCGTGCGCCAGCCCGACGGCCTAAGTTTCGAACTTGTCATCGAAGATCCGATCCCCGCCTCGACGCCCGAGAAGATGACCCAATCCCTGAATGACAGCCTTGAAGCCATCGCGCGCCAGCATCTGGATCAATGGTTCTGGATTCACCGGCGCTGGAAATAGCTACTTCAACCGCTGCGCGGCCAGAATATCGCCCATCGCGCTGTCCTGCACGATCACCACCACCGCATCATCGCCCGGAGCCTCGGCCTCAAGGGTGATGGGTTCGGTGCCGCTCCAATCGGCGATCTTCACCCAAGATGTGACGATATTGTGATAATCGACTGATTTTCCAGCATTTTCACCGCGCTCAATATTCACCGTCGCCTTGTCGACATAGCGCACCAGTTGCACTGTGGCCCCTGTCGTCAGCGGTGGCTGCGACGCAACCCCGATCACCACCAGACTGCCCGAGCGTTCGATCTGCAGCCGCACCGGATGGCCCAGCGATTGTTCCTGCGCCACCGCAGCAAGCACCGCCTCGGGCTTGTTGCCTTCGACTCGCAGCGCGCCGCCTACAATCATTTGCGGCGTGTAGATCATGGTTGACCCTTCGGCGCGGGCATAATTCTTTTGCCGCTCGGTGAATTGGGCGGCGGCAAAGGTATCTTCCCAACCGATATAATCCCAATAATCGACATGCAGCGCCAGCGCGATCACTCCCGGCTGATGCGCCAACTCAGCAAAGAAATCATCCGCAGGCGGGCAAGAGGAACAGCCCTGCGAGGTATAAAGTTCGACCACAACACCATCTTCAGCCTGTGCCAAAGCCGCCGCACCAAGGCAAAACCACAGCCCGCAGGCAGCGCTGACGATTTGTCGCATCATTGGCTGTCCATTCCCCGAAATCTTTCCCATGCTTACTTCAACCGCCTGCCCCCGCGCCAATCAAGGTTTTGCGAGCCTTGATTACAGGGTTTTCACAGCCCCGTTCCCCCCTGCGCCAATGAGGCGCAGAAACAGGGCTGGATTTTCGGCATACAATTGCATACAATGCCACCCAGACCATCACGATTCCCTTGCACAGTCAGGCCCGTTGCGGCAAGACCCTTGCAAACCCACCCTATGGAGGCCCGCATGACCGTCACCGTCGGACACGATAGCGCAAAGACTAAGCAGACACTCAGCGCGGGCGGCCTGACCGTCTCGTATTACTCGATCCCGGCGGCCGAGGCTGCGGGGTTGGGCGAATTTTCCAAACTTCCCGCCGCGCTCAAGGTGGTGCTGGAAAACATGCTGCGCTTTGAAGATGCCAAGACGGTTTCCGTCGATGACATCAAGGCCTTCTCTGATTGGGGCAAGAACGCCGGTCGCAACCCGCGCGAAATCGCCTATCGTCCGGCCCGCGTGCTGATGCAGGATTTCACCGGCGTTCCGGCTGTGGTGGACCTTGCCGCGATGCGCGACGGCATCAAGGGCCTTGGCGGCGATGCACAGCGCATCAACCCGCTGGCTCCGGTTGATCTGGTCATCGACCACTCGGTCATGATCGACGAATTCGGCACGCCGCGCGCGTTTCAGGCCAACGTCGACCGCGAATATGAGCGGAACATGGAGCGGTATGTCTTCCTGAAATGGGGTCAGAACGCCTTCAACAACTTCCGCGTCGTGCCGCCCGGCACCGGCATCTGCCACCAGGTCAACCTTGAATATCTGGCGCAGACCGTCTGGACCGATACCGACCAGCACGGCAACCTTGTCGCCTACCCCGACACGCTTGTCGGCACCGACTCGCATACCACGATGGTCAACGGCATGGCCGTTCTGGGCTGGGGCGTCGGCGGGATTGAGGCCGAGGCCGCAATGCTGGGTCAACCCGTTTCCATGCTGATCCCCGAAGTTGTCGGCTTCAAGCTGACCGGTGCCATGATGGAAGGCACCACGGCGACCGACCTTGTGCTGAAGGTCGTCCAGATGCTGCGCAAGCATGGCGTGGTGAACAAGTTCGTCGAATTCTACGGCGAAGGCCTTGATAGCCTGCCGCTGGCCGACCGTGCCACCATCGCCAACATGGCCCCCGAATATGGCGCCACCTGCGGCTTCTTCCCGATCGACGCCGAGACCATCCGCTACCTGCGCAACACCGGTCGCGAGGAATCCCGCATCGCGCTGGTCGAGGCTTACGCGCGTGCCAACGGCATGTGGCGCGACGAAAACTACGATCCGATCTACACCAGCACCCTGCACCTTGACATGGGCGAGATCGTTCCGGCCATCTCCGGCCCGAAGCGCCCGCAGGATTACCTGCCGCTGACCTCTGCCAAATCCGCCTTTGCCTCGGAAATGGAAGGCAGCTTCAAGCGTCCGCAAGGCGTTGAAATCGCGGTCAAAGGCGAAGATTACACCCTGTCGTCGGGCAAGGTCGTGATCGCCTCGATCACCTCTTGCACCAATACCTCGAACCCCTATGTGCTGATCGGCGCAGGTCTGGTGGCCCGCAAGGCGCGCGCCTTGGGTCTGACGCGCAAGCCGTGGGTGAAAACCTCGCTCGCCCCCGGAAGCCAAGTCGTTTCCGAATACCTGAACGCCGCTGGCCTGCAAGAAGACCTTGATGCCGTCGGCTTCAACCTTGTCGGCTACGGCTGCACCACCTGCATCGGCAACTCTGGCCCGCTGCAGCCCGAAATTTCGGCCGCGATTGCCGAAGGCGATCTGGTCGCCACCGCAGTTCTGTCCGGCAACCGCAACTTCGAAGGCCGGATCAGCCCCGACGTGCGCGCCAACTATCTGGCCTCGCCGCCGCTGGTTGTAGCCTATGCGCTGGCCGGTGACATGAACATCGACCTGACCACCGAACCGCTTGGCACCTCCAAGGATGGCAAGCCGGTTTACCTGAAAGACATCTGGCCGACGAACAAGGAAATCTCCGACATCGTCCACGCGACGGTGACGCGCGAGGCGTTCCTGAAGAAATACGCCGATGTGTTCAAGGGCGATGAAAAGTGGCAGGCCGTGCAGGTCACGGATTCGGAAACCTATGACTGGCCCGCAACCTCGACCTACATCCAGAACCCGCCCTATTTCAAAGGCATGTCCAAGACTCCGGGCGTGATCAAGAACATCGAAGGCGCGCGCGTTCTGGCCCTGCTGGGTGACATGATCACCACCGACCACATCTCGCCCGCAGGCAGCTTTAAGGCTGGCACGCCTGCCGGCAAATACCTGACCGAACGTCAGGTTCCGGTGTCCGAGTTCAACTCTTACGGTGCGCGTCGTGGCAACCACGAAGTGATGATGCGCGGCACCTTCGCCAATATCCGCATCAAGAACGAGATGCTGGCCAATTCTGATGGTTCGGGCGTCGAAGGCGGCTACACCAAAGGCCCCGATGGCGCACAGACCAGCATTTTCGACGCCTCGATGGCCTATCAGGCGGCAGGCACGCCCTTGGTGATCTTTGGCGGCATCGAATACGGCGCAGGCTCCAGCCGTGACTGGGCCGCCAAAGGCACCGCCCTTCTGGGCGTCAAAGCCGTGATCGCCGAAAGCTTCGAGCGTATCCACCGCTCGAACCTCGTCGGCATGGGCGTGATCCCGTTCGAGTTCACCGGCACTGACACCCGCAAATCGCTTGGCCTGAAAGGCGACGAAGTGGTCAGCATCGAAGGTCTGGACGGCGATCTGAAGCCGCTCTCCACCGTTCCCTGCCACATCACCTTCGCCGATGGCACCACCAAAACCATCCAGATCAAGTGCCGCATCGACACCGAAATCGAGATCGAATACGTCGAACACGGCGGCGTGCTGCACTACGTCCTGCGCGACCTCGCAGCACGCTAACCAAAAACCAGAAGGCCCGAGGAAAACCTCGGGCCTTGTGCTTACACGTTCCGACATCCTCTTCGCGAAAATATCCTCAAGGGGTGAGGCCGCAGGCCGAGGGGACAGAATGTCCCCTTCTGCCGCCCGCCGCAAACGCCCCTATTCGCCCCTCAGCGCCGCCTCCAGCGCGGGGCGGAAGCGTTGTTCGTAATCGCTGCCCACCAGCGGCCCGATAAAGCGGAACGCCACTGTGCCATCGCCACGCACAATGAACGTCTCGGGCGGCGCGGTTACGCCCCATTCCAGACGGGTCTTGCCCTTGGGGTCAAAGGCCACCGCCAGAAACGGATTGCCCGCCTCGGCCAGAAACGCCAGCGCGTCATCGGCACGATCCATCATATTGATGCCCACCACCCGCACGCCTTCGCCCGACAGCGCCACCAGCGTCGGATGCTCGGCGCGGCAGGGCGGGCACCAGCTTGCCCAGAAGTTCACCACCGTCACCTGCCCTGTCCGCAGATCGGCATCACGCAGCGCCGCAATCCCCGGCAAAGCCTCAACCCCCACCCCCGGCGCGGGCTTGTCCAGAAACGCCGAAGGCATGTCATTCGGCGCAACCCGCTGCATGCCGACATAGAACATCCAGCCCATCCCCAGAAACAGCACAACCGGAATCAGCAACAGCCACTTAAGCATTGTCTTTCCCCTGCCGCGCCTCGACCTCTTTCAACGCGCGCTTGACCTTGCCGCCGCGCCAGATCGACCATGCCACCAGCGCCACGATCAGCAGAACCGAGGCCGCATAAGACCCGATCACCGCCCCTGCGTATTTCCCAAGTTCCGGCATCATGCCAAACGCTCCCGTGCCAGCAGCGCCGACAGCCGCCGCGCGCGGATCTCTGTCCGTGTCCGCAGCAAAACCAGCGTCACGAACAACAACACAAAGCCCGCGATGCAGATCAGCAACGGAAACCAATACACATCCGAGACATTCTCCTGCGCGTCCATCGACAAAGACGCGCCCTGATGCAGCCCTTGGTTCCAGAACAGCACCGCATAGCGCGACAGGAAGGCAAAGACCGACCCCACGATGCACAGCACCGAAGTCAGGTCCGCCGCCGTATCAGGGTCTTCAACCGCCTGCCACAGCGCGATATAGCCCAGATAGAACAGCGACAGGATCAGGAACGAGGTCAGCCGCGGGTCCCATGCCCACCACGTCCCCCACATCGGCTGCCCCCAGATCGCCCCCGTCACCAGCCCGATCAGCGTGAAGGTCAGCCCGATCGGGGCCGCTGCCTTGGCCGACAGCGCACTGACATGGTGCCGCCGCACCAGCCAGATCAGGCTTGTCACCAGCATCATCATCCAAGCCGAGATTGCCATCATCGCCGCCGGCACATGCAGGTAGATGATCTTCACCGTCGATCCGAACTTGTCGGCATCCGGCGTGAAGAAAAACCCCCATGTCAGCCCCGCCACAAGGCAGACCAGCGCCGCCCCCGTCACCCAAGGCAGCAAAATCCCCGAAGTCTGCATGAACCGCTTGGGGTTCGCGTATTCCCAGATCGACATATGTCCCGCCCCTGCCCGTTCGGGCCTTCCTAACACGTTCCGCCTAGCGCAGATTGACGCGGATTGCCGCAGCCGAGGCGAAAGGCAACAGCGCCACCGCCCCCGCCGTGATCCCCGCCAACAGCGCCAGCGGTGTCCCTACCGCCAAACCCTGCGCGCCGCGCTTCACAACTTCGGCACCAAAGATCAGCGTGGGGATGTAAAGCGGCAGCACCAGCAGGCTCATCAACAGCCCGCCCCGTTTCAGCCCCACCGTAAGCGCCGCGCCAAAGCTGCCGATCACCGACAGGGCGGGCGTTCCCAGCGCAAGGCTGACCAGCAGCCAGCCATAACCCGCCACCGGCAGGTTCAAAAGCACGCCCAGCACAGGGGCGGCCAGCACCAGCGGCAAGCCCGTCACCAGCCAATGCGCCAGCGATTTCACCGCCACAACCCCCTCCAGCGGCATCGGAGAGGTTGCCAGAAGGTCCAGCGAGCCATCCTCGAAATCCAGCGCAAAGATACGGTCCAGCGACAAAAGGCAGGCCAGCAGCGCCCCCACCCACAAGATCCCCGGCGCGATCTTCGCCAGCACCGCCTGTTCCGGCCCCACACCCAAAGGCACGATCACCGCGACCAGCAGGAAAAACGCCAGCCCAAGGCCAAAGCCTCCGCCCGCGCGGATCGCCAGACGCAGGTCACGGATCAGCAGCGCAATCATCCGAACGCCTCGTCAAAGGCTCCGATGCGGCCACCCAGGCCGGGCGCGCGGGCCTTGAACGGGGCCAGATCCAGCACTTCGGCCGCAATCCCCAGATCGATATGGGTGGCAATCAGCGCCGCCCCGCCCTGCGCCAGATGCCGCCCCACCACCGCGCCAAACAGCGCCACCGAGGCCGCATCCAGCGAAATCGTCGGCTCGTCCATCACCCAGATCGGCCGCCCCGTCACCAGCAACCGCGCCAGCCCCAGCCGCCGCCGCTGCCCCGCCGACAGGTTCGCCGCGCGCCGGTCCGCCAGCGCCTCAAGGTTCATCGCCGCCAGCGCCGCGCCAACCCCGCGCGTGCCAAAGGCCCGCGCCCAGAATCCCAGATTTTCGGCCACCGTCAGCGTCGCCTTCACCCCGTCGGCATGGGCGGCATAGGCAATCGCATCCTCTCCCGCCTCGACGCGCCCCGACAAAGCCGGTTGCAACCCCGCAAGCGTCCGCAGCAGCGTGGTTTTCCCGATCCCGTTCGGCCCGCGCAGCACCAAGGCCCGCCCCGGCAGCAACCGGAACGAAACGCCCTCAAGCACCGGCACTCCGGCACGGGCAACAGCAAGATCGGTCACGCGCAATTCCATCGCCAACCCCTACCCGATGCCAGGCCTTGCGAAAAGGGGGCGCGGCACTGTGGCGCTTGGCCGCAAAGCGCGCGGTTCAAACCGGCAGCAGCGCCGCCGCAATCCGGCGGCCCTCGCCCAGCAGCACGTTATAGGTGCGGCAGGCGGCGGGCGTGTTCATCGGCTCGACCCCGATGCCAGCGGCCTCAAGAGCATCGCGCAGATCGCGCGGCAGAATGGCAACCTCGGCCCCCATCCCCAGCAACAACACGTCAATCTTACCCGCCATCGCCAAGGGCGTGGCAAGATCGGTCAAGCCGCCCCACGGCCCCGCATCCCAAGGCGTAACAAGACTGGCGCCGCGCAGCACGTGGCTGCCAACCCGGAAAAAGCCCGGCCCATAGCTTTCAATCGCAAGGGCCGCGCCATAGGTGATTTCGGTCAGACGCATGGCTCAGGCGTCGATATTGGCGAATTCGTGATCAGACCCTTTGCCGGTCTTGGGCTTGTCGCTGCGGTCCAGCCCGAAGATCAGCACAAGGTTCTTGGCGACATAGACCGACGAATAGGTTCCCAGCACCACACCCAGAAAAATCGCAAAGCTGAAACCGCGGATCACATCGCCGCCAAAGATCAGCAAGGCCCCCAAGGCAATCAGCGTCGTCAGCGAGGTCATCAGCGTCCGGCTCAGGGTTTCGTTCACCGACAGGTTCATCACATCCTTCAGCGGCATGGTCTTGAATTTCACAAGGTTTTCCCGCAGCCGGTCAAACACCACCACCGTATCGTTGATCGAATAGCCCAGAATGGTCAGCAAAGCCGCCACGATGGTCAGATCGAACTTCAACTGGAACAGCGCGAAAACGCCGATGGTGATGAACACGTCATGCAACAGCGCCAAAACGCCGCCAAGCGCGAACTGCCATTCGAACCGCAGCCAGATATAGGCCATCACACCGATACTGGTCGCCGCCACCGCCATGATCGAGGTCCACATCAATTCGGACGACACTTTCGGTCCAACCGACTCGACCGAGGCCACCACCAGATTGGGGTCCATCGTCACCAGTGCCACCCGCACCGTCTCCAGCGTTTCCGGTGTTACCGCCTCTGCCCCGTCCAGTGCGGCGATACGGATCATCGCCACATGCTGATTGTCGCGGAACGACGGGTCAAACACCTCGGTGATCGCCACATCGCCCAGATCAAGCGACGACAGGGCCTCCCGATAGGCAGCCACATCCACCACCGTCGTCGATTCCGTGCGGATCGTGGTGCCGCCCTGAAAGTCGATGCCGAAGTTCAGCCCCATGACGCCCCACGCCACAAAGGACAGCACCATCAGAAGCATCGAGCCGCCAAAGGTCAGCCATTGCGCCGCAAAGAAATCGATATTGGTCTTTTCAGGTGCAAGTTTAAGACGCCATGCCATTGCCTGCGCTCCTTACAAGATCATGGTTTTGGGCTGGCGCCAGTTAAGCCAGACCTCGATGAAAAAGCGCGTGACATAGATCGCGGTGAACACCGACGACACGATGCCGATACCCAGCACGATGGCAAAGCCGCGCACCGGACCCGCGCCAAAGAAGAACAGCGCGCCTGCGGTGATCAGCGTGGTCAGGTTGGCGTCGATGATCGCAGACAAGGCCCGCTCATAGCCCAACTCGATTGCACGGGCGGGCGATTTGGCAATCCGCAATTCCTCGCGGATACGTTCATAGACCAGCACGTTGGCATCCACCGCCATGCCGATGGTCAGCACGATCCCCCCGATCCCCGGCAGCGTCAGCGTGCCGCCGATGGTCGAAAGTGCCGCGAAGATAAGCGCGATGTTGATCATCAGCGCCAGATTGGCGAACAGCCCGAACAGCCCGTAAGAGGCCAGCATATACAGCGCCACCGCCGCGATGGCGACAATGCCCGCCACCGTGCCTGCGTCGATGCTGTCCTGCCCCAGTTCCGGGCCAACCGTGCGTTCTTCAAGGAAATTCATCTTGGCAGGCAGCGCCCCTGCCCGCAGCAGCACGGCAAGTTCCGTCGATTCCTCGATGGTGAAAGTGCCGGTGATAATCCCCGACCCGCCCGAGATATGGCTCTGGATCGTCGGGGCCGAGATCACTTCGCTGTCCAGCACAATCGCAAACGGCTCACCGATGTTTTCCGCCGTGTAATCGCCAAACTTCCGCGCGCCCGAGGGGTTAAAGCGGAAAGTCACCGCTGGCCGCCCGTTCTGGTCGAACGAAGGCTGTGCATCCGTCAGTTCGTCGCCCGAAACCACGGGGGTTTCCTCGACGATGTAATAGACATCCTTTTCATCGGTCGACGGCAGCAAAAGATTGCGCGCGCCGGCCTCAGCAGCCGGATCTGTCGTGCGGCCAACCACCGGATTGAAGGTCAGCTTTGCGGTCGTGCCGATCAGCGCCTTCAACTCTGCGGCCGAGCCGATGCCCGGCACCTGAATCAGAATCCGGTCCGTTCCCTGCCGCTGGATCGTGGGTTCGCGCGTGCCAACCTCGTCAACCCGACGCCGAATGATTTCAAGGCTTTGCTGGATGGTGCGGCTGTCAGTGGCGGCGCGTTCCGCCTCCGACAACTCGACCACGATGTCAGCCCCGTCCACCGTAACCACGATGTCATCCGACCCGATTCCGGTCAGCGACACCACCGGCGTGGCAAGGGCTTTGACCTTTTCCACAGCCACGGCCAGCCCGTCGACATTGGACACCGTCAGCCGCAGCACGCCCGGCACCGAGGGCTGACGCCGCACGTTGCCGACCTGATCGCGCACGTCTTTCAACGCATCGCGCACCTCGGGCCACAGCGCATCCATGCGCTGTGCATAGACATCCTCGACCTGCACTTCCGCCAGAAGATGCGCGCCGCCCCGCAGGTCAAGCCCCAGATTGACAAGCGCCGAGGGCAAAGCCCCCGGCCATTTCGCCAGATCCGCCGCCTGATCTTCCGAGGCCACGCCTTCTGCTTTGGCAATTGCCGCCGCCGCGTCGTTATGCGCTTCGACTTCCGTGTAAAACAGGTTCGGGGCCGAGGCCAAGATCCCCCAGGCGCACAGCGCAAGGACGATCACACGCTTCCAAAGCGGCGTATGCAACATGATGTCAGATCTCAGGCCGCTGCAGCGGGTTCGGTTTTCGACATGACCTGCGCGATGGTGTGTTTCAGGATTTTCACCCGCACGCCCTCGGCAATCTCGACTTCCAGCACGCCATCATCGCCCACCTTGTGAACTTTGCCGATGATGCCGCCTTGGGTCAGCACTTGGTCGCCACGACGCAGCGCCTCGACCATGGCCTTCATATCTTTCATTTTCTTTTGCTGCGGGCGGATCAGCAGGAAATACATGATCCCGAAGATCAGGACCAAGGGCAGGAACGAAGCGAAAGCGCTGCCAGCACCGGCGGCACCGGCGGTTTGCGCGAAAGCGGGGGTCACGAACATGGACGTCCTCTCTGTCATGGGGCTTTTGCCCCTGATTTGTCGGCAGGCACCCTATAGGCGGGCGCAGCGATAGGCAAGGCAGGCTGGCCTTGACTGCTAGCGCTATCCCATATGGGCAAAGAGGCGGCTTTTGCCAAGCATCCGGCGCGCGAAAAGGCGGCAGCCGGTGCCTGTCAGCCGCCCGAAACAGGCAGGCCGCCCCCAGCGGCACCTGTTGGCCCCCACGCGACAGGGCTGGCCGGTTGCGGGCAGATGTTAATATCAGATGAACGCGCCCATTTTAACCCGTTGATTCTGTTGATTCCAGAAAAGTCCCGCCTTTGGACCACCCATCTTTCCCTTTGCCGCCAAATCGGGCATAACCCGACCACTCCTATGACAAGAGGCCAGCCCATGCACGATATCCGCCTGATCCGCGAGAACCCCGCCGCCTTCGAGGCCGCCCTTTCCCGCCGCGGCCTGTCGGGCATCGCCTCGCAAGTCCTGACCCTTGACGAGTCCCGCCGCGCCAAGATTTTGGCCGCCGAAACCGCGCAGGCCGAAATGAACGCCCTGTCGAAAAAGGCCGGTGCCGCCAAGGCCAGCGGGGACACTGCCGGATTTGAAGCGATCCGCGCCGAGGTGGCCGATCTCAAGGCCAATGTCGCCGCCATGACCACCGAGGCCGACAGCTTGGACCGCGATCTGCGGAACCTGCTGCTGACGATCCCCAACCTACCGCTGGACGTGGTTCCCGATGGCAAGGACGAGGACGACAACATCGAAATCCGCCGCTGGGGCAACCCGCGCAATTTCGACTTCACCCCGAAGGAACACTTCGACATCGCAGGCGTAAAGCCGGGGATGGATTTTGAAACGGCGGCCAAACTGTCCGGCTCGCGCTTTGTCGTCCTGAAAGGCGCCGTGATCCGCGTCCACCGCGCCCTGTCGCAGTTCATGCTGGACACCCATATCGAAGAACATGGCCTGCAGGAAACCTGGACTCCGGTTCTTGTGAAAGAAGAGGCGATGTATGGCACGAACCAGCTGCCGAAATTCGCCGAGGACAGCTATCAGACCACCAACGGCTGGTGGCTGATCCCGACATCCGAGGTGACACTGACCAACTCGGTCGCAGGCGATATTCTGGACGAGGCGGCTTTGCCGATCCGCATGACCGCCCACACCCAATGCTTCCGCTCCGAAGCAGGGTCGGCGGGCAAGGACACCACCGGCATGCTGCGCCAGCACCAGTTCGAAAAGGTCGAGATGGTGACGATCTGTACCCCCGACACCGCGCTGGATGAACATGACCGCATGACTGCTTGCGCCCAAGCCATCCTTGAGAAACTGGGCATCCCCTACCGCACCATTGTGCTTTGCACCGGCGACATGGGCTTTGGCGCGCAGAAGACCCATGACCTTGAGGCATGGCTGCCCGGCCAGAACAAATACCGCGAGATTTCCTCGGTTTCCACCTGCGGCCAGTTTCAGGCCCGCCGCATGAACGCCCGCTTCCGCCCCGCCGGCGGCAAGCCCGAGTTTGTGGCGACGCTGAACGGCTCGGGTCTGGCGGTGGGGCGCTGCCTGATCGCGGTGCTGGAGAACGGGCAGCAGGCGGATGGCTCGGTTGACCTTCCGGCGGTGCTGCATCCCTATCTGGGGGGTAAGACCCGGATTTCGGCGCACGGTGCTTTGGTCTGAGGGCGGAGCCTCCGGCGGGGATATTTAAGAACAGATGAAATGGAAACGGCCAGTCCCTTGGGGCTGGCCGTTTTCTTTTGGGGTTAGTCTTTCTTGACCTGATGGCCGACGTGTTTGCGCAACCGGCTGGGCGTGTGGAACTTCTGGCCCTTGAAGGGATTCTTGTCGCCCTGTCCGCGGAAGGTCAGGCGGATCGGCGTGCCGGGCATGTCGAAATGCTCACGCAAGCCGTTCACCAGATAGCGGCGATAGCTGTCGGGCATGTCGTCGGGGTGCGAACACATCGCGATGAACCCCGGCGGGCGCTGTTTCACCTGCGTCATATAGCGCAGCTTGATCCGACGGCCCTGCGGCGCCGGTGGCGGGTGGGATTCGACCATCGCCCCCAGCCATGTGTTCAGCCGCGCCGTCGGAACACGGCGGTTCCACACCGCATGGGCCTTGATGATGGCGTCATGCAGGCGGTCAAGGCCGCGCCCCGTCTTGCCCGAGACGGTGATCATCGGCGCACCGCGCAACTGCGGCAATAGACGCTCGAACATCTCTTTCAGTTCGGCCAGCTTTTCCTGCTTTTCGTCCTCAAGATCCCATTTGTTGATGGCAACTACCACCGCACGGCCTTCGGTCTCGGCAAAGTCGGCAATCCGCAGGTCTTGCACCTCGAAGGGGATTTCGACGTCCAGCAGAACCACCACCACCTCGGCAAAGCGCACGGCGCGGATGCCATCGGAGACGGACAGCTTTTCCAGCTTTTCGGAAATGCGGGCCTTTTTCCGCATACCCGCCGTGTCGAAAATCTTGATCGGCGTGCCCATCCAACTGGTGCGGACCGAGATCGCATCGCGGGTGATCCCGGCCTCGGGGCCGGTCAGCAGGCGATCAAAGCCAAGGATCTTGTTGATCAGCGTCGATTTTCCGGCATTGGGCCGCCCGATCACCGCGATTTGCAGCGGCTTTTTCTCGGTGGGTTTGTAGGCTTCGGTGTCTTCTTCAACCTCGGCATCCTCTTCGGCGATGTCGAGATCGACGTCGGGGGTATTCTCGGCCTCACGCTCGGCAAATTCGCCTTCCAGCGGTTTCAGCAGACGATAGAGATCGTCCATGCCTTCGCCGTGTTCGGCAGAAAGCCGCACGGGTTCGCCCAGACCAAGGCTCCAGCCCTCCAGCGCGCCCGCATCGCCTGCCTTGCCCTCGGCCTTGTTCACACCCAAGATCACCCGTGCGCCTTTTTTGCGCAGGATATCGGCAAAGGTTTCGTCCGAAGGTGTCACGCCAACGCGCCCGTCGATCAGGAACAGGCTGACATCAGCCATATCGACCGCGCGTTCAGTCAGGCGACGCATCCGGCCTTGCAAACTGTCGTCGGTGACCTCTTCCAGACCCGCCGTGTCGATCACGGTAAAGCGCAGGTCGAACAGCTTGGCGTCCCCCTCGCGCAAATCACGCGTCACACCGGGCTGGTCATCGACCAACGCCAGTTTGCGCCCGACAAGGCGATTGAAGAGGGTGGATTTGCCCACATTGGGGCGGCCCACGATGGCGAGGGTAAAGCTCATTTCATGCGTCCGACGATAAACAAGCGCATCCCTTACACGGGACAGGCCTTAACGGAAAGCGTGAAGTTGCCCCTTCTTGCTGACAACGAACAGCAAGCCCTGTGCAAGCGCCGGAGCCGAGGCCGCACCGCCCGCAATATCGGCCTGCCCCACCAGCGCGCCATTGGCCGGATCGAACAGGCGCAACAGCCCGTCAGACGAGGCCACAATAATCCGCCCGCCCGCCAGAACCGGCCCGTAATGGGCGAAGATGCCCTTGCGTTTCTTCACCTTGTCCTTGACGAAATAGGGCATCTCGGTGGACCAGATCACCGCGCCCGTCGCGGCATCCAGCCGCACCAGACGCGCCTGATCATTGACGACGAACACGGAACCGCCCACCACCAGCGGCGGGTTCAACGCGCCTTCGGAGGCTGTCCACAGGCGCTTGCCGGTCGCAGAGTCAATGGCAACGGTGCGGCCACCGGCCGAGCCTGCATAGATCACGCCGCCCGACAGCACCGGATCACCGGTGATCCCGCCCATTGATCCGGTTGGAATCCCCAGACGCTGACCGGCCACCGCCGCAACCCAGAGCCTTTCGTCACCGGCTTTGTTGATGGCCACCAACTCGCCACTGGGATAGGGGAAGATCACGGCGGCATCGTCCACCGCAGGCGATCCCTCGCCCACCATGCCGGACGAATCCGGGCTGCCCTGAATCTGCCACTGAATCTTGCCAGTGTCCGCCGCCACCGCCATGGCCCCGCCATCGCGGCCTACGGCATAGACCACATTGCCCTCAACGGCAGGCGCACCGACCGCCGGAGTTGCCATACGCTGACGCCAGACCACAGCACCGCTGGCCGCATCAAGTGCCACCAACTCGCCATAGCCGGTCGTGGCATAGACGCGCGCGCCCATGGCCGCAACGCCTCCGCCCGAGACATTGCCGCCACGGTCAAAATCGGCGGTCAGATCGCTGGACCACAGCAAGGCGCCCGCCGTGGACACCGCCGAAACGGTCGAGCGCGCATCCATCACAAAGACCTTGCCGCCCGAGACAACGGGGCTGGACGCGCCGCGGTTGGCACGGCTGTTACCGGCACCGATCTTGACGCTCCACACCTGCAAGGGGGCCGCAGACAGCGTCCCGTGCGGGCCGTCATGGCGCACCGAGCCGCCGCGATGCGTCCAGTCAGCGTTCGATTGCATTGCGGGCAACGAGATCGCGACAGACTGATTTTCGGGATACTCCGGCGGGGCCACCGGCGCGGGTTCGCCTTCGACCGGAATCGAATCTTCTAGCGGGGCGCGCACTGGAAAGCGCTCACCCTCAAGGATGACCTCGCGCTCGCATCCGGCCAATGCCGTGAAAAGTGCCAGCCCTGCGATCCCGAATTTCGTCGACGTTTTCACCGCTTCGGCCCCTTTGTTGCCTTATCCCTTTGGCCCGCCATCCGGCGCACCGCCGCCATTATCCCTGTGCCGCGTCCTTGATCTCGGGCGGCGTGCCACCCAAGGCGGTGATCATCTGCCCCGCGCGCCGTTTCAGGCTGACAGGGGCTTCCTGATCCTGCATCAAGGCGGCAAGAGCGGCAATCGCCTCATCTTTCTTGCCATCCTCGATCAGAAGATAGGCGAGTTGTTCCTGTGCCAGCGTCCGGAAAGCGCGGCCGGGTGCAGCGATGCTTTCCAGAGCGGCACGACGGTCTGCAAGCGGGCTGTCCGCCCCCGCCACCATCACGCGCCGCACCACGGCCAAATCACGGTAGAGCTGCGGTTGGGTGGCATCGGCGATCAAGACATCCAAAGCGGCCAGCGCCCCGGCCTTGTCGGCAGCAGGGTCCGAGGCCAGCATCAGGGCCTTTATGGCGGCCTGCAATCCATCCACCGGCACGGAAGCCACAGCCGCCACGCGGTCTTCGGGCGCGCCCAGATCCATCGCATCCAGCATCGCATCGCCAAAGGCCTGCGCCCGCGCCGTTTCACGCGATTTTTGCCATTCGTTCCAAGCCGCACCGCCCACGATCAGCGCGACCAGAACAGCGCCGATCCATCCGTATTTGCGAAATATCGCAAAAAGCCGGTCGCGGCGGACCTCTTCGGTTACTTCATCGATGAAGCTGTCGGGATTGCTCAAACCTGCCACTCCTTGCCGTTGCACCTGTCTTACACGTCAACTGCGCGCCTTGCCAAGCCCCGCCCCAGCGAGAAGGCCCGCAATCCCCCGGATGCCGCCGTGATTGTGTCCAAGTTTGACCTTATTTGAATGAAATGCTGGACTTTGGATTGCCCGACGCGGACCCTGTGCCATGGACCTGAGTTTTCTTGCAAACATGTTGCTTTTTCTGGGTGCCTTGGGTGCCAGCTATGCCGTGGATCAAGCCACAACGCGCGAAGAGACTGACCCGCTTTATGACGAAAACGATTACACGCGCACCGATGAAGGCACCGGCCATTCGGATGCCCTTGAGGCGGATCGGGATTCACTGGCCTGGTTCCTGCAGGGCGGCGACGACAGGCTGGCCGGATCGGCAGGCTCCGATTACGCCAACCTCGGCAACGGCAATGACGAGGCCGATATGGGGGCCGGAGCGGATATTGCCTTGGGTGGCAACGGTGCTGATACGATTTCGGGCGGCAATGGTGGCGACCGGCTGTTCGGAGGCGAGGATGATGACAGCCTGTCGGGAAATCTGGGCGATGACACGGTATTCGGCGAAGCGGGTAATGACATCCTGACCGGCGGCAGCGGGGCCGATGTCCTGTCGGGCGGTGAAGGCGATGACATCCTGTCGGGCTTTGACCTTGACGCAGGCGCGGCAGCGGGCCTGCCGGGCGTGGATGGCAATGACCAGCTTTTGGGCGGCGAAGGCAATGACCTGCTGTTGATGGGTCACGGAGACGTGGCGGCAGGTGGCGGCGGGAATGATATTTTCCAGCTTGATACCCGCTTTGACGAGGCAACCGCGGCCTATCGCATTTCCGACTATTCCGGCACGGATGACCGCATAGAAATCCTGTATGTGCCACGCTATTCCGGCGACACCAGCCTCGAAATCCCGCCCGAGGTCCGAATCGAGGCCTCGCCCGATGGCGAAAGCGCGCTGATCCGGTTGAATGGCACGCTGATCGCGCAGGTGGACGGGGCGGCAGGGTTGACGGCGGATGATCTGGTGCTGACGCCAGACACCGGATTGGACCCGAACTATCTGCCATCAGATTACGATGCCGAAGTGACAGGCACAGCCGGTCCTGACACCTTCAGCGGTGGCAGCGATGGCACCGCGTGGTTCCTGCAGGGCGGAGATGACAGCCTGACGGGTTCAAGCGACGGCGATTATGCACGGCTGGGCGAGGGCAACGATTTTGCCAGCATGGGCGATGGTATCGACGTTACCTATGCCGATGCGGGGGATGACCATGTGCTGGGCGGCGCTGGCACGGATACGATTTATGGCGGTGACGGGGCTGACACGCTGGAGGGTGGCAGCGGGGCCGACCGGATGGCAGGTGAATTGGGTGCCGATGCCATGACGGGCGGGGCCGGTGCCGACAACATCGTGGGCGGTGCGGGCGATGACACGATTTCGGGCTATACCAGCGGCGCGGGCGGCGAAGACAGCCTGATTGCGATTGACGGCATCGACACCCTGTCGGGGGGCGATGGCAACGACCAGATTCACCTCGGGCGCGGCGATGTGGCGGTGGGAGGCGCAGGGGATGACAGGTTCAACCTTGATCTGCGCTGGGATGAAGGCGCGCAAGTCGCGCTGATCACCGATTTCACCAAAGGCACCGACCAGTTGGAGCTGCATTATACTCCGGTCTTTGTCGGGGGTGTCGAAGTGCCGCCCGTGGTCACCATCACCTATGCGCCCGACGATTCCTATGCCACGCTGCGCCTTGATGGCGAGGCTGTGGCCCAACTGACCGGTGCCACCACGCTGACGGTTTCGGATGTGGTTCTGATTGCGGCGGCCTGATCAGGGGGCAATCTGGTCCAACTGGGTTTGGACAAGGGCGATCCAGCCTGCCTTTGCCGGATCAAGCCTGCCTTCGGCCTGCAGTCGGGTCAGGATTGCCAAAGCCTCTTGCAACGGCGCGCGCCGGTCGGCAGCAAAAAGCGCGATCCGCACAAGGCTGCTGACCACGCCGGTTGCATATTCCGCATTCGCCGGATCAAGCGCCGCGAGGGCTGTTGCCACCTTGTAGCTTTGCTGGAAAGCGGCCTCGGCGGCCCGTGGATCGCCCTGAAGCATCGCCAGATCACCCATCCGATCCAAGGCGGCCCCAAGATCCTGCTGTGCCTCGGCGTTGTCCGGCTGGCGTTGCGCCAGATCCCGCGCAATTCCAAGAGCGGCGGTGAAATGCGGGGCGACGGCGCTGAAATCCTGCGCGGCAAAGGCAAGATCGCCCATAGCCACCTCGGCCAGCGCAAGATCGCGCTGCCACTCGGCATTACCGGCATCAAGCGCAACCAACCGTTGCCGGATGGCAAGGCCGGCCGCATAGGCGGCAGATGCCCCAGCACTATCGCCCTGCGCCTTCAGAACATTGCCGATTTTTATCTGCGCCAGCGCAAGATCACGCTGCCAAAGCGTGTTTTCCGGATCACGCTCTGCCAGACCGGCTGCAATATCCACTTGGGCCTGATAGGCCTTGCGCGCGCCTTGCTGATCGCCCTTCAGCATCAGAAGATCGCCGATCTTGTCATGGCTGCCCGCCAGTTCATTCGCCCAGCCTGCAGCGTCAGGTGCCTGAGCGACCAAGCCCTGCCGGATCGCCAGCGCCTTGACATAAGACTCCATCGCCGCCGCCAGATCGCCCGAAAACCGGTGCAGATCCCCCACACGGTCATGGCCAAGGGCAAGATCGCGGCGCAGATCGTCGCGGGCGGGGTTCTGATCGGAAAGGGCGATCAAAACCGCAAGCCCCGCCTGATGCTGCGCCAAAGCCCCGGCCAGATCGCCACGCCCTTGCCGGATATCGCCCAGCTTTGCCAGCGCCACAAAGACATCGTGCCGCCATTTCAAAGGCGCGTCAGCGCGTTGCGACAGATCAAGCGCCACGGCCAAAGCCGCCTGAAACATCGCCTCGGCCCCGTCCAGATCACCTTTGGCCAGCAGCATATCGCCCAGATTCACCCCTGCGACCGCATGGTTCCGCAGAAACTCGCCATCGTCCGGCGCCTCGGCCACACGCGCGGCGGCGATGGTTTGCCAGTTCCGATAGGCCCGCAGCGCAAAGCCGGAATTGCCAACCAGCCGGAACAGATCACCCTGATCCCAGATCAGATCGGTATAGGCGATACGATCCGCGCGCGGCAGGTCCGGCCCCTCCAGCTCGGCATAAAGCGACAGCGCGCGACCAATATCCTGCATCGCAAGATCATAGCGCAGGGCAGAGCGGGCGGCGGCGGCGGAAAGGGCATAGGTCTGCGCTTCGGACAGGGTGCGGGCGCGGTAGCTGTCACGCAGGGTATCGCGGGCGGTGGCGTCCAGTCTGGCGGCCTCGGCCAGATACACCCGCGCCGCATCATAGGCACCCAAGGCAAGAGAGTCCTCGGCTTGGGCGCGCAAACCGGCGACTTCGGGATCTTGCGCCGAAAGCACCCTGATCTGCGCGCGAAACCGCAGGAAGGACTCGGCGCTGTCCAGCAAGGCCTGCGCGCGGGCAGCACTGTCCTTGCCCGACAACTCTGCCGAAAGCAGCGCCCCGTAAAGCGGGGCCAAAGGCATATCCTTTGCACGCGCAAGGCTTTCAACCTCGGCGCGCAAAGCGGGGGACAGATCGGCCATGGCGATCAGCAAGCGGTCCCGTTCCGGCAGATCACCCGAGGCCGCCGCAAAGAACAGCCGTGGCAGGCCGCTTTCGACATAGGGAAGCTGTTTGCCGCGGCTGCGGTCATAGACATCCTGCTGCACCAAGGTCAGTGCCGTTCGCACCTCGACACCGGGCGTTGCAAAATGACGCAACAGCGCCTCGGTGAAGGGCGAGTTTTCACCCGACCCGTCCGAGGCGACCTCTCCGGGGGCGGCGGAAAAGGCAAACAGCACCCCGTCCGCACGACCGATCCGCCCAAGTCCGGGCCGCGGTGCGGGGGCGTCCGGATCATCAAGGGCGGCCGCAGCCCTGCCTTGCCCGCTGCCCGCGCCAAAGGGATCTTCGCGGCAGGCATCCAGCAGCACGATGCCGATCGGCGCCACATCGCCAAGCGCGGCCTGCACTTCGGCCAAGGGCAGACCGGTCGAGGCGATTTCCGCCGCCGTTCCGGCCTGTGCATCAATCGGCAAAAGGTAGTTCACGCCGCCGATCTCGACCCCATGCCCTGCAAAGAAGATCAGCGCCACATCGGCCCCACCGCTGTCTTCGCGGAAATCGTCCAAAGCCCGCCGCATCCGGCGCAGGGTGCGGTCGGTTTCCACCGTCACCTCGAAGCCAAGGCCGGAAAGCATGTCCTCCAGCGCCAGCGCATCATGCACCGGATTTTCCAGCACCCGCAGCGCCACATAATCCTCTGCCGCCAGCACAAGCGCGACCCGCCGCTCGGCCAAAGCCTGCACGGGGCAGATCAGCAGACAGAACAGAACCAGCCAACGCATATTTGTCCCCGCCGGGGTGACATGGTTCGAGTGTGCTCCCGAAGATCGCAGGCGTAAAGAGTGCGCAAGGTCTGGGCTGCCGATGGCGGTATGGCGCGAGGCAAGGCATAGCAGCGCCCGAAATGACAAGGGTCGATCAGCCAGCCCGCCGCAGGATCGGGAGGATCAGGAAAGCCATTGCCTTTCCCCGCCCGCAGAGATCCCGTTTTTAGCCAGACTGCATCCGCAATCTCGCCAGAGGCCATTGCCTGCCCCGGCGGGCGAGAAGCGCCCGCCATCGGCGGGGCAGGCGCTGGCCGGTGGCTTTGGGCCATCGGCTTGGATTGCGGCAAGGCTCCGCGCGACCGAGGCGATGGCCTCGGTCAGATTGGGCAAACCATCGCCCTCCTATGCCGCCTGATCAGCCTCTTCCGCCGACTGGCGTTCCCACATCGCGGCGTATTTTCCGCCCTTGGCCAGCAGCACCTCATGCGTGCCGCTTTCGGTGACCTGGCCATCCTCCAGCACGAGGATCTGATCGGCGTCGGCAATCGTCGAAAGCCGGTGCGCGATGGTGATGACCGACCGGCCCTGCCCCATCTCGCGCAGGGATTCCTGAATGTCGCGTTCGGTCTGGGTGTCCAAGGCCGAGGTCGCCTCGTCCAATATCAGGATCGGCGGGTTTTTCAGCAGGGTGCGCGCGATGCCCACCCGCTGCTTTTCGCCGCCCGACAGTTTCAGCCCGCGCTCGCCCACCTTGGTTTCATAACCTTCGGGCAGCGACATGATGAAATCATGGATCTTCGCCCCGCGCGCTGCGGCCTCGATCTCGGCCTTGCTGGCGTCGGGACGGCCATAGGCGATGTTATAGCCGACGGTATCGTTGAACAGCACGGTGTCCTGCGGCACCACGCCGATGGACTGGTGCAGGCTGGTCTGTGTCACCTCGCGGATGTCATGGCCGTCAATGCGAATGGACCCCGCGTTGACATCATAGAACCGGAACAGCAACCGCCCGATGGTGGATTTGCCCGACCCCGAAGGCCCGACCAGCGCGATGCGCTGACCGGGAGAGACATGCAGAGACACGCCTTTCAGAATGCCGCGATTGGGATCATAACCGAACACCACATCGCGGAATTCGATCTCGCCAGACGTGACCTGCAAGGCGGGGGCTGAAGGCTTGTCCTTCACCTCGGCGGGTTGCGACAACAGACCGAACATCTCGCCCATATCCACCAAAGCCTGCCGGATTTCGCGGTAAACCGTGCCGAGGAAGTTCAGCGGCATGGTGATCTGGATCATATAGGCATTGACCATGACAAAATCGCCCACGGTCAGGATTTTCTGCTGCACGCCCATCGCCGCCATGACCATCACGATCACCAGACCCGTGGTGATAATCGCGGATTGGCCGACGTTCAGGAAAGACAGCGATTGCCCGGTGCGGACCGCCAACCCCTCATAGGCCGCCATTGCACGGTCATAGCGCGCAGCCTCGCGGCCCTCGGCGTTGAAATACTTGACGGTTTCATAGTTCAGCAGAGAGTCGATGGCCTTCTGGTTGGCATCGGTGTCCTGATCATTCATCTGGCGACGGATCTGCACCCGCCATTCGGTAACGCGGAAGGTGAAGATGACGTAAAGCGTGATCGTCACCACCACCACCGCCATGTATTGCCAGCCGAACAGAAAGGCGAACAGCACCGACACCATTGTCAGTTCAAGGATCAAAGGCCCGATCGACAACAGCATGAAACGCAACAGGAAATCGACGCCCTTGACCCCGCGCTCGATGATCCGGCTCAGACCGCCGGTCTTGCGGGTGATATGATAGCGCATCGACAGGCGGTGGATATGGGTAAAGGTTTCCAGCGCCAGCTTGCGCAGCGCCCTTTGCCCCACCCGCACGAAGATCACGTCGCGCAGTTCGCCAAAAGCCACAGTGCCAAGCCGCGCCACGCCATAGGCAATCGTCAGCCCCACCGCCGTCAGCGCCAGCAGCGTGCCGGTATCGGGCGTCTCACCAGCCAGCGCATCGACGGCCTGCTTGTACATGAACGGCGTGCAGACCGAGATCACCTTGGCCAGCACCAGCATCAGCAGCGCGCCCACAACACGGCGCTTGACCCATGCCTCGTCCTTTGGCCACAGATAGGGCAGCACTCGTCGCATGGTTTGCAGGGCGCTGGCCGATTGGTCGTGCTGATCGGCCGAGGTGGCCCCCGTCGTGGTTCTACGCATCGTGAGTTCCCCTGCCCCGCCCGTCAGGCCAACCCGTGCGGGTTGCCGATCCGGCGCGGTTCGGTTAAAGATTGTTCAAGGAAACTTGAGTAATCGAACCATGCAGCAGAGTAAAGCCCTGTCGGCCCTGTCCGCACTTGCCAATCCGGCGCGGCTGGACCTTGTGCGCTTGCTGATGCCCTTGGGCGCGGACGGGATGGCTGCGGGCGAGATTGGCCGCGCCTTGGGGCTGTCGGCCTCGCATCTGTCGTTCCATCTTGGCACGCTGGAGCAGGCCGGGCTGATCCGGTCCCGCAAGCAGGCGCGCAATGTGTTCTATTCGGTGGACGCAGGCGGGATGGGGGCGACCATCGCCTTTTTGCTCAATGATTGCTGCATGGACCACCCCGAGGTGGTCGCCTGCTGCCGCCACGGTCGCGATGTGGCTGAACCCGTCATTCAGCCTTCGGAATCGTGAAGACCTGCCCCGGATAGATCAGATCCGGGTCGCGGATCTTGTCCTTGTTGGCCTCGAACACCTGCACATAGGCCACGCCATCGCCAAGGCTTTGCTCGGCAATGCCCCAAAGGGTAAAGCCGGGCTGCACGGTGATGGTCACAGGCGCGGGGGGCGGTGCAGGCTCGGCTGCAACCGTTTCGGCAGGTGCGGGTTCGGCGGGTGCAGATTCGGCGGCGGCAGTTTCGACGGGAGCAGGTTCAGCAGCGGGCGCGGCTTCTGCCCCAACCTCGGTGCCTGCCGCGACAGTTTCCGGTTCGGCGGCGGGTGCGGGTTCCGCAGGCGCGTCTGGTTCCGCTGCGGGTTCGGGGGATGCGGCAGGTTTGGAGGATGCGGTGGGTTCCGCAGCGGCGGGGGCCGAAGCTGCGGCCAAAGCCTCAAGCGTTTCGCGCTTGAACGGGGTTTCAAAGCGCGAGGTCACTTTGCCATCCGCGCCGATCTGATCGACACGCAGGGTATAGATTCCGGCGGCTACATCGGCCAGCGTGGCCGCCCACATGCCGTCGGCACCGATTTCCACCAAAGCCTTTTCGGCATCGTCCAGATAGATCCGCACAAAGCCCGCACCCTGCCCGCGCCCGCCCAGTTGCACGGCCCCTTCCGGCGTATAGGTGATGGTATCGACACTGACATTGGCCAGCACTTCGGGCGGCACATCGCTGGCCGGTTGCAGCACCTGCGCGCCCTCTTCGGTCAGCAACACGGCGGCTGGGGCTTCGGGTGCGACGGGGGGGTCGGCGGGGGGTTCGGCTGTGGTTTCGGCAGAGGCCACCGCGACAGGTTTCGTCGGGGCCAGCGCGACGGTCTCCACAGCGGCAATCTCGGTGCCATCCGCGAGAATCGCGACCAAGGACAACAGGCGCGGGACATCGGATGCAGCCAGCGTGAACAGGGCGGCGAATTTGCCCTGACCATCGGCCTGCGCCTGTGCAACCTCGGCCCCATCGACCCGCAGCGATACTTTGGCATCCGCAGCGGCAGAGCCTGCCACCGTGGCGGAACCGTCCGGCTCGACGCGAACCACATCAAAGCTGGGCGGGACGGGAGGCAGGGCAGCAGGGGCCGCAACCTGTGCCGTGTCTTCGGCAGCCGGTTCTTCGGCCTTTGCAGGCTCCTCGGCCTCGCTGGCAACCGCATCGGCTGACCCCGTTGCCGCTGCCCCCGCTTCGTCGGGCGTCGTTTCACCAGTCGCGGCTTCGCTGGTCTCAGCTTCAGTAGCCGGAGCCTCGGCCACTGGCGCGGGCTGGCTCAACGACCAGCCCAGATAGCCCAGCAGCACCACGATCACCGCAGCCCCTGCCCCCAATGCCCCACGCGCGCCAGCGCCCATCCCGGTTTCGTCCGCCATATCCATTCCCTCTTGAAACGCGAGACCTGTTTCCGGCCTCTGCTTTCTTTCGCAAAAGAACCCCTATATCAGACCATAACGCAACTATTTTCAGGATGTTCGACGCCATGGCCGCCACACTCGCCTCGATCTGTGTCTTCTGCGGCGCGCGCAGCGGGGCTAACCCGGCCCATAGCGCCGCAGCACAAGAGTTTGGCCGCGCCATTGCCGAAAACGGCTGGCGTCTGGTTTACGGCGCGGGCGATGTCGGCTTGATGGGAGAAGTTGCCCGCAGCGCGCAATCGGCGGGGGCGCCAACCTTCGGCGTGATTCCCACCCATCTGATGGGCCATGAGCGCGGCAAGCGCGATCTGACCCAATTCATCATCACCGAAGACATGCACGAGCGGAAGAAGGTCATGTTCATGAACTCGGATGCCATCGTGGTGCTGCCGGGCGGTGCCGGATCGCTGGACGAGTTTTTCGAGGTGCTGACATGGGCGCAGATCGGGCTGCACCGCAAGCCGATCTTCCTGCTGAATTCGGCGGGCTATTGGCAACCGCTGATCGCGCTTCTGGATCACATTGTGGATCAGGGCTTTGCCGATGCCAGCGTGAAAAACTATTTCACTACAGCGCCAGATGTTGCCACGCTGACCGCTGGCCTGCGCGCGGCCCTGTCCTTGCGCCACATCTCGGCGGAATAAAGCGCCAGCGCCACCCAGATCAGCGCAAAAGCGACGGCGTGCCAGCGGGTGAACGGCTCGCCCAAGACCACCACCGCACAAAGCGCCTGCAGGCTGGGGTTCAGGTATTGCGTCAGGCCCAGCGTGGACAACTGCACCCGCTGCGCGCCCCATGAAAACAGGATCAGCGGCCCGCCGGTGATCAACCCCGACAGTGGCAGCAGCAAGGTCGCTTGGGCCTGATGGCCGAACCATCCCCCGTCGCGCCCGAATTCGGTCGCCCAACCGCCCTGCACCAGCACCAGCCATATAATCGCCAGCGGGGCCATCATCAGCACCTCGACCGTGACCGACACCACAGCCCCTGCCCGGATGCCGCGCTTGACCAGCCCATAAATCGCAAAGGTCACCGCCAAGGCCAGAGCAACCACAGGCGCCACCCCTAACCCATAGGTCAGAACGCAGACCGCCAGCGCCGCCAGACCAACGGCAACAGCCTGCCCCGCCGTCAGCCGCTCTTTCAACAGCACCACGCCCAGAACCACGGCGACCAGCGGGAAGATGTAATAGCCCAGACTGGCCTCAACCCCGTGGCCTGCCTGAATGGCCACGATGAAGATGCCCCAGTTCACCGAAATAAAGCTGGCCGAGATCGCCACCCGCCAGCGTTCAGCCCCGCCCAGCAGGCGGCCAATGTCGCGCAACCGTCCCTGCACCGCCAACAGCAGGCCAAAAAACAGCAGCGTCCACAGCGTGCGATGCGCCAGCATCTCGCCCGCAGGCACATAGGCCAAATGCTTGTAATACAAGGGGGCCACGCCCCAGATGGAACAGGCGGCAAGCACCGCCCAGACACCTTTGGTCGCTTGGTCCATCACCTTCCCCCGCCCTGCCCCCGCGTTTTGGCGCAAAGACAAGACGGCGGAAAGGGAAATACGTCAGGTGTTGGCCAAAGCCTCGGCCAGAAGTTCGGCGATATGGGGCAAGGGATGGCCGGTCAGGGTTTTCGGCATTTCGGCCAGCACCTCATCCCGCAGCGACTCGGGCAAGGCCTGCCGCAGCGCGCCCAAGACCTGCGGCGGCGCGATCAGGACCAGTTGCTCGAACCCATGTTCAGCCCGCGCTTGTTCCAGATGCCCCGCCACCGCCGTGGCCAGCGCCTGCCCCGCCATGCGATGATAATCCGCCGGTTCGGTGGTTTGCTGGCTGTGGTCACGATCCCGTGCCGAGCGGTCAGACTGCGCCAGAAGGTCGGCGGTATCGATCCGCTTGAGCAGATGCAGCACAGGGGCCAGTCCGGTGCCACGATTGTCCAGCAGCAGCGCCTTGTCCTCATCCGCCACAACGATCCAGCAGGTCTTGCTTAGTCGCGTCATCTTCGCCTCCTCTGACACGGGCCGAAACGCAGCCCTTATAGCACAAACTGCGCTATTCTCGCAGGGCTGACATTGCGGCAAATCAAACGGCCCGCCAGTTTCCTGACGGGCCGTGACCGTGGTCTTGCAAGGGGCGGATTACAGCTTGGCTGCGACCGCTTCCCAGTTCACCAGCTTTTCAAGGAAGTTCGACAGGTAGGCCGGACGCTTGTTGCGGAAGTCGATGTAATAGGAGTGTTCCCACACATCGCAGCCCAAGAGCGCGGTCTGGCCAAAGCACAGCGGATTGACGCCGTTTTCGGTCTTGGTGACCTTCAGCGCGCCGTCCTTGTCCTTCACGAGCCATGCCCAGCCCGAGCCGAACTGGCCAGCACCGGCGGCGGCGAAGTCTTCCTTGAACTTGGCAACCGAGCCGAACGCCTCGACCAGTGCCTTTTCAAGCTCGGTCGGCATGGCTTTGCCGGCAGGCCCCATCACTTCCCAGAACAGGTTGTGGTTCCAGTGCTGCGAGGCGTTGTTGAAGATGCCGTTCTGGGCGACTGCACCGGCATTGTAGGTGCCGCGCACGATGTCTTCCAGCGATTTGGATTCCCATTCGGTGCCGGCAATCAGCTTGTTGCCGTTGTCGACATAGGCCTTGTGGTGCAGATCGTGGTGGAATTCGAGCGTTTCCTGCGACATGCCAAGCGATGCCAGCGCATCATGGGCATAGGGCAGATCGGGAAGGGTGAAAGCCATGTTTCGTCTCCTGTTCACGGGTTCGACTGAGGGCAATTAGGGACGCAGCGCAAGGAAGGTCAACCCCCAAGACCCTGCATCAGCGCACAACGCCCGCCCTATTGCAGCCTGCACCGGCCAGCGGCTGCAAAGGTATTGGCATAGCCCGCCGGAATGGCGGTCACGCGCAGGGCAAGGCCGGGCTTGGTGATGGTTGCACGGTAGAGAAGCGCGGAAATCACCTGCCCTTCCTGATTTTTCACCATCACCAGATCCCAGGCAAAGGTGATGCGGCGGTCCGTGTCGGCCTTGACCCGCCCCAGCACCGGCGCGCCAACAAAATGCTGGATCACCGGATCGTTCACCACCACCGAACCGGTGGCCGCATCATAACGGATCACCACCTGATCCGGCACCCAGGATTGCGATCGGGCAACCTCAAGCTGGCAGGTATAGGTGACAGGTCTGGCCAGAGCGGGGGTGGCGGAGCAGAGGGCTGCGGCAAGGGCGATGCTGCGGATCACGGGCGTATCCTCCGGTAAGGAAAGGGTCGCAGCGTTTGGGGTTTGGGTCAATGGGGATGGGGGAGGGAGTGTCAAACCAGTGATCTATATGAGTACCTTCAATAAGACGGATTTGGTTGGAAATCCCGCATATGAAAATGTGGCTGCCGCAAGATCAGAAGCGTCTTTATCATACGTGATAAAGCAATCGCAACGTGATGCTTCTTCGATATGCATCGCATCACGGAATTGTGCCGAAAATTTTCTCTCCTGTTGCTTTCCAGCCAAAACTCCCTTCCCTTTTACAAGCCCTAAAGCGAACAACAACATTACAAAACCGGCCAAATCTCCATTGCACAGGTTTTTTATCCGAGCGAAATTTTCGGGAAACATGCCCAAAATTTCTGCTCTCTCAGATTCCGTAATAGTTGAAAACAAATGTCCAATCTTCTCGATTGATGTCATAGCTCGCATCGGATCTCCATTGCGGGCACGCCTTCTTTGGGCATCCAGTTTATCCCAGTTCTTTGAAACGTCTAGCGCCTGCATTTCTGTGGTGACTTCATCAATATCGGCATTAAAAATTGAAGATAGCCCTTTGAATTCGCCTTCGCCAATAGTGGCAAATAAATCTGACAAAGAAGATTTCATACGAGCCCCAGTCACTCGCGCGACCTCTTCCATTTCAACATCACGTCTGCTGCCCAGCAAGTAACGAAGAGGGTAGAGCATCGCTTCAAGAGTGGCAAATGCCGATGCAAACTCAGAGTGATGCGAGAACCTTATGTGAGGTTCGCCCGGTTCTATTGATGAAATCGGATGATAACGCGTGTCACTTGGGTTTCGAACAAAAACCGCATCCAATTCCGTTAGTAGATTACAGTACTGCACTGCATTATGCTGCATTTCCAACAAATGAATATCGGAGTACACAACCAAGCAAGGGAAATCCCTGAAAAACTCCTTCAATTCACGGCCCGAAGGCTCAAGCATCGAACTAAATACACAATTGTCCAGATATAGCAAAGGCCGTCGTTCCACTGATGCGTCTCCTACAAAACGGACAAGAAGCATAGACGTGTGAAATCAACTCAGAGTCAACAATTGCTCAGATTGCCCCCCAAACGCAAAACGGCGGCCCCTTCGGACCGCCGTTTCCCCAAATCTTCCAGCCTTCAGACCAGTTCAGACCCGTTCTGCGCCGAATGGGTCAAAAGCCCCATCATATAGCTTGCCACCGAGCGGAAGCAGACCAGCGTATAGCCTGCCTCGTCTTTCCAGAACGCAGCCGCCACCTGTGCGGCGCGGGTGCGGCGGAGTTCGTTTGGCTCCAGCCTAGCGAAATCGACCGGCGAGAGTTTCGCCAGAACCTGATCGGCCTTGGCCCCCTCAATGCGGAACACCGCGCGGGCATCCGAGACGGTTTCGGCCAGATAGTGCTGGCCTTTCAGCGCCGCAGCAATCGCGGCAAGGGCTGCACCGGTCTCGCCGTAAGGCAGGATCAGCAGGTATTCGTCCGGGCTCATCCAGCCTGCGGCCTTGTCGCCGTTGGTCACGATCCGGCGCGTGGCGGGAACTTCGGTTCCTACAGCGGCGCGGATCGCCTCGGCCAGACCCGGCAGATCGGGTTTGGCGCGCAGGGTAATCATGCCCAGCGGGCCGATTTCGCGGATGGATGCAAAGCCGTCGAACTTTGCGTGGTTCAGGGCGCTGACCTCAGACATTCTGTTTTGCTCCGTCCTTGTCGTAGAACACCGGATCGACAACCTTCGCCTTCACCGTGCCACCCGAAACCGTGTTGAATTCGACCACATCACCGATGCGGTTCAGACCTCCGTGGATCAGCCCCATCGCAATCCCGCGCTTCAGCGTCGGGCTGTAATAGGTCGAGGTCACACGGCCTTGGGTATTGCCCTGACCGTTGGCGTTATGGCCAGCGGCGACAATATAGGAGCCATCCGGCACAACCGAGCCGTCCAGTGTCTCGAACCCGGCCAGTTTCCAGCGATCTGGGCTGGCAAGGTAATTGCGTTCCTGACCGCGCTTGCCAAGGAAGTCTGCCTTCTTCTTGGAAATCGCCCAGCCAAGGTTCAGGTCTTGCGGGATCACCGTGCCGTCGGTCTCGTCGCCGATCATGATGAAGCCCTTTTCGGCCCGCATGATGTGCAAGGCTTCGGTGCCGTAAGGCATGGTGCCAAACTCGGCCCCCGCCTTGTGCAGCGCCTCCCAGAAGGCCGCGCCAAGGCTGGCCGGAACCGCGATCTCGTAGCTGAGTTCACCCGAGAAGCTGATCCGGTAGACCCGCACAGGGAAGCCGCCGAGGGTGCCGTCAGCCCATTGCATGAAGGGCAGCGTTTCCTTGGAAACATCCATCCCGCCCAGCTTTTCCAACAGCTTGCGCGCATTGGGGCCGACAACGGCGACCTGCGCCAGTTGTTCGGTGATATTGGCGGTGTAAACCTTCCAATCCCACCATTCGCATTGCAGCCAGTCTTCCATCCACGCATGGATGCGGTCTGCCCCGCCCGAGGTGGTGTGGCAAAGCCACGTCTCTTCGTCGATACGCGCAACCACGCCGTCGTCGGACAGGAAACCCTGTTCGTTGCACATCAGGCCATAGCGGCACTTGCCGACCGGAAGGTTCGACATCACGCCGGTGTAAAGCATGTCGAGGAACTTGCCCGCATCCGGCCCCTTGACGATGATCTTGCCAAGGGTCGAGGCATCGAGCAGGCCAAGGTTCGTTCGGGTGTTGTTGACCTCGCGGTGGACCGACTGCTCATGCGTCTCGCCCGCGCGCGGGAAGGTATAGGGCCTGCGCCACAGGCCCACCGGCTCCATATAGGCGTTTTGCGCTTCGTGCCACGCATGCATCGGGGTTTTCCGCAGCGGCTGGAAAATCTCGCCACGGGATTCGCCAGCCAGCGCGCCCAAGGTGACGGGCGTGTAGGGCGGGCGGAAGGTGGTGGTGCCAACCTGCGGGATATCTTCATTCAAAGACTGAGCAAGGATCGCCAAGCCATTGATGTTCGACAGTTTCCCCTGATCTGTCGCCATGCCCAGCGTCGTGTAACGCTTGGTATGTTCGACCGACTCGTAACCCTCGCGGGCGGCAAGCTGCACGTCCGAGACCTTCACGTCGTTCTGGTAATCCAGCCACATCTTGGCCTTCAGCGCAGAGCCAGCGCCCTGTGGCATGATCCAGACGGCCTCCATCGGGGCTTCGGTCACTTGGGTGGCAGAGGCCGCCTTGACTTCGGCCTTGAAACTGGTGGCCTCGGCCGCAGCAGCGCCGCCCTTGGCGGCATCGGCCAAGGCATCGGCTGCCGACATCGCACCATTGGCATTGCCGACCGCGATCACCATGGCCTGACCGTCCTGATTGGTCGGCGGCTTGGTGGCATCGGGGCGGAAATGGGCGTGGGTGGTGTCCCAGACCAGCTTGCCGCCGCAATGGCTCCACAGGTGGACCACGGGCGACCAGCCGCCCGACATTGCCACCGCGTCGCAGGCGATTTCTTCCAGAACCGAGCCTTCGCCCGCCTGAATACAGATCGCCACACCGGTCACGCGCTTACCGCCCTTGACCTTGGCGATGGCACGGCCCGCTTCGATGCGGATGCCCATGGCGCGCGCCCTTGCGGGCAAATCACCCGTCACGGAAACCCGCGCGTCGATGATCGCCGGAACCTCAAGCCCCGCCTCTTTCAGCGCAATCGCGGTGCGGTAGGCGTCGTCGTTGTTGGTGACAACAACGGTGCGATCCCCCGGAGAAACCGCAAAGTTCACCACATAATCGCGCACGGATGCGGCCAGCATCACGCCCGGAATGTCGTTGCCCGCGAAGGACAAGGGCCGTTCAATCGCTCCCGTCGCGGTGACGATCCGCCCCGCACGGATACGCCACAGACGATGCTTCGGACGACCGTCCCCCGGCGTGTGGTCGGCAATCTTTTCCTCGGCCAGAACATAGCCGTGATCGTAGACGCCCGCGCCCATTGTGCGGACGCGCAGGGTGACATTCTCCATCTTGCCAAGGGCTTCGACAGCGGACTTCACCCAAGCATCTGCCGGAGCGCCTTCGATCACATCGCCATCCACAGGCGCGCGGCCACCCCAATGGGCGGTCTGTTCCAGCACGATCACGCGCGCACCCGAGGCACCTGCAACCAGTGCCGCCTGCAGGCCGGCAATGCCGCCCCCGATCACCAGCACGTCACAGAAGGCATAGGCTTGCTCGTAACGGTCGGCGTCGCGGTCTTTGGGCGCTTTGCCAAGGCCCGCCGAAGCGCGGATGATCGGTTCGAACAGGTGCTTCCACGCGGCGCGCGGATACATGAAGGTCTTGTAGTAGAAGCCGCCCGGCAGAAAGCGCGCGAGGCTGTTGTTGATCACGCCCACATCGAATTCAAGGCTGGGCCAGTGGTTCTGGCTTTGCGCCTCAAGCCCGTTGAACAGCTCGGTCGTGGTGACGCGCTGGTTCGGTTCAAACCGCGCACCACGGCCCATGCCCACCAAAGCGTTCGGCTCTTCGGGACCAGCGGCCACGATGCCACGCGGGCGGTGATACTTGAACGAGCGGCCCACCAGCATCTGGTCATTCGCCAGAAGGGCGGCGGCAAGGGTATCACCCTTCAGCCCGCGCAACTTCTTGCCGTTAAAGGAAAATTCCTGCGACGCCGAGCGGTCGATCAGGCGACCGCCACGAGAAAGACGGGTGCTCATTTGTAACCCTTCCAGTCCGGCCGTTTGGCCTTGATCTTAGCCTGCAAATCGGCAGGCGGTTCAGCGCTTTGTGCGGGATAGGTGCCGAACACTTCCAGCGTAGCGGTGCAGCGGGCGGCCAGAAACCATTTGCCGCAGCCGTAAACGTGGCGCCAGCGTTCGAAATGCACGCCCTTGGGGTTCTTGCGTGCGAACATGTAGTCTTCGAACTCCGTGTCCGAAGACCCCGGCCCGAAGCGTTTCAGGTGCGCCTCATAGCCGGGCGAAAGCTCGGTCTCTTCGGCCTTCACGCCGCAATAGGGGCATTCAAGAATGAGCATCGTTCCGCTCCTGTTTCAAAGTCACACCGCCGCCAAGAAAAATTTTCGTCCGAAAATTTTTCGGCCCCGAAGATTTTTCGGACGAAAAATCTTCTCCGTTTCGCCCGTCCCGCCCCATCAATGCGCCACCCCTGCCGCCACCGACTCGTCGATGAACTGCCCTTCCTTGAAGCGCCACATGTTGAAAGCCTCGGCCAGCGCACCCGGCTCGCCCTTGGCCATCAGCTCGGCCATCGCCCAGCCAGAGCCCGGAATGGCCTTGAAACCGCCCGTGCCCCAGCCGCAGTTGATAAAGCAGTTGCCGACAGGGGTTTTCGAGATCAGCGGCGAGCGGTCGCCGGTCATATCCACGATCCCGCCCCACTGACGCAGCATTTTCAGGCGCGAAATCATCGGGAAGGTTTCGATCAGCGCGCGCAGGGTTTCCTCGATATGGTGGAAGCTGCCACGCTGGGTAAAGTTGTTGAACCCGTCGGTGCCGCCGCCGATCACCATCTCGCCCTTGTCCGATTGCGACATATAGCCGTGGACGGTATTGGCCATCACGACCACATCCATGCAGGGCTTGATCGGTTCCGACACCATGGCTTGCAGCGCCACGGCCTCGACCGGAAGGCGGAAGCCCGCCATGTCAGCCAGTTGCCCCGAATGGCCTGCCACCACGATGCCCAGCTTCTTGGTGCCGATGAAGCCCTTGGAGGTCTCAACCCCCTTCACAACGCCGTTCTCGGTTTTCACACCTTTGACTTCGCATTGCTGGATGATGTCCATGCCCATGGCCGAGCAGGCCCGTGCATAGCCCCAAGCCACGGCGTCATGCCGCGCAGTGCCGCCGCGCGCCTGATACAGCGCGCCCAGAACCGGATAGCGCGGCCCGTCGATATTGATGATCGGCACCAGTTCCTTGACCTTGGCGGGCGAGATCCACTCGGTCGCCACCCCTTGCAGGGCGTTGGCATGGGCCGTGCGCTGATAGCCACGGATTTCGTGATGCGTCTGCGCCAGCATCAAAAGACCGCGCGGGCTGAACATGACGTTATAGTTCAGGTCCTGCGACATGGTCTCGTACAGGCTACGCGCCTTTTCATAAATCGCAGCCGAGCTGTCCTGCAGATAGTTCGACCGGATAATCGTGGTGTTGCGGCCGGTGTTGCCGCCGCCCAGCCAGCCCTTTTCGATGATCGCCACATTGGTGATGCCGTGGTTCTTGCCAAGGTAATAGGCCGTGGCCAGACCATGACCGCCCGCACCGACGATGATGGCGTCATATTCTTTCTTGGGCGCAGGAGAGGCCCAAGCCTTTTCCCATCCAAGGTGATAGTTCAACGCCTCTTTGGCGATCGCAAATACGGAATAGCGTTTCATGGGCAGCCCCCCTGTCTTACCGCTGTTATCGCTTGAACCCGTTTGTGGACTCGCCTCCCCAGCGGCACAATCGGGAAAATTGCGACACATACGGCAGATTGCGCCCTGCGGCGGTTTTGCCCTCTTTTGCGCCTGCGGGGAAAAGACTACATGGGGCGGCAGGCATAGGGGTGTGATGATGGCGCAGGGATGGTTCTGGGTGGCAGCGGCGGCGATGGTGCTGTCGGTGCTGGTCCTGTTGGCAAAGGCCTTGCGGCGGGGCATTCCGGCCACCTCGGACAAGGCGGATGTGCAGGTTTACCGCGATCAACTGGCCGAAGTGCAGCGCGACCTTGCCCGTGGCGTGATCTCGCAGCCCGAGGCCGAGCGTGTCAACATCGAGGTCTCGCGCCGCCTACTGGACGCCGACCGCAATGCGCGCGGCGTCACGGATGCCCCCCGAACGGGCAGCAACGGCCCGGCGCTGATTGTGATCGTTGCAAGCCTTGCCGCCGCTTTTGGCCTTTATAACTGGCTGGGTGCGCCGCACTATCCCGATCTGCCGCTGCAAGAGCGCCTTGCCATGGCGGACGAGCTTTACCGCACCCGCCCCTCGCAGGATCAGGCCGAGGCAACCACGCCGAAAACGCCGCAGCCTGCGGATGTCGATCAGGCCTTTCTGGATCTGATGACACAGTTGCGCGCCGCAATCGCCGCGCGCCCCGATGATCTGCAAGGGCTGGCGCTTTTGGCGCGCAACGAGGCCGCTTTGGGCGATTATATCGCCGCCCGCGTCGCCCAAGCGCATCTGATTGACCTCAAGGCCGCCAGTGCCACCGCAGAGGATTACGCCACCCTCGCCGAGTTCCTGATCGCCGCAGCGGGCGGCTATGTCTCGCCCGAGGCCGAGGCCGCGCTGATCCGTACGCTGGAACTTGATCCCACGCAGGGGATTGCGCGCTATTATTCCGGGCTGATGTTCGCACAAGTGGGCCGCCCGGACCGCACCTTCGCCCTGTGGGAGCCGCTGTTGCGCGAAGGCCCGCCCGATGCGCCGTGGATGGCACCAATCCGCAGCGGCATCGAAGACGTCGCCGCCCGCGCCGGAGTAAACTTCACCTTGGACAGCAAAGGGCCGGACGCCGCCGCCATGGCCGCCGCACAGGACATGTCGCCCGAAGACCGTCAGGCGATGATCGCGGGCATGGTGGGCCAGCTGGAAGAGCGGCTGGGCAGCGAAGGCGGCCCGCTGGAGGAATGGAGCAAGCTGATCACCTCGCTGGGGGTGCTGGGCGAGGAAGATCGCGCCAAAGCGGCCTATGCGCGGGCAACGGCCGCCTTTGCGGGCGATGATGCGGCACTCGCGGCGCTGCTGGAGGCCGCCACCACCGCAGGGATTGCGCCATGATCATCGAGGACATCCGCGATTTTGCCGCCATCCTGCCCCCCTTCCGCGCCATCTTCGGCCTCGATTTCGGCGAGAAAACCATCGGTGTCGCCGCATCCGACCTGCGCCGCACGGTGGCCACGCCGATCGAGGTGATCCGGCGGACGAAATTCACCGAAGACGCCGCCAAATTGCTGGCGATGATCCAGACCCGCAACATTGCCGGACTGATCCTTGGCCTGCCCCTGAACATGGACGGCTCGGAAGGCCCGCGCGTGCAATCCACCCGCGCCTTTGCCCGCAATCTGGTCAAGCTGACCGACCTGCCGATCACCTACTGGGACGAGCGCCTGTCCACCGTCGCCGCCGAACGCGCGCTGCTTGAGGCGGATACGTCACGCAAACGTCGCAAAGAGGTGATCGATCAGGTCGCGGCAGGCTATATCTTGCAAGGTGCGCTGGACCGGATGGCGCATCTTGGCGGAGAATGACGTGAGCAGCGAAGTCTGGAACCGCGACGAGGTGCAAAGCCCCTGTGTCAAACTCTGCGTCGTGCATCCCGAAGAACGCATCTGCGTCGGCTGCTACCGCTCCATCGACGAAATTTCGGCATGGTCACGCCTGACCCCAGCCGAGCGCACGGCGATCATGGCCGAATTGCCCGCCCGCGCCCCACGCCTGCAAAAACGTCGAGGCGGCAGGGGCGCACGTCTTTCAAGCTGACCCCCTCTTTGCCATCGCGCAGATGCCTCCGGCGGGAGTATTTGGGCCAAGATGAAACCCGCGCCACAGCCATGTGACAAGCGGTTCCCCCGATCCTCTTTGCAAAAATATCCCCGCCGGAGGCCTGAGTCTGCCCCAAGCGCGGCCTAAGGCTTTTCAACCCACTCAAAAACCGACGCCAAAACGGGCCGGAAATACGCAATGATCCGGCCTTCGGGCGGGGCGCTGGCGCCTTTGGCCCAAGGGGCGACGCCGTGGACCAGCAGGCGATGCAGCAAGGTGGCCTGACCGGGGCGGCTTGGCACTTCGACGCGGCGGCAGGTTTCGAACACCTGCGCGCGGGCGGCTTGGTAGGCAGCGGTGATATCGATATTGCCCCAGCTTTCGGGCGGATGGTCGGCCAAGGCAGCGCGCAGGGCGTGACGGATGATCTTGTGGCTGCCCTCCCACACCACCAAGGGGGCCGCATCGGGACTGCAACCGGTCAGCGGCAGGCCCAGAATCCAGCCATGCGGCTCTTTGATCATCCGGCGTTTCCCGGCACCTATGGCCAGCAGACCGTCAAGATGCGCGGCATCGCGGTTGCGGCGAAAGCGGAAGGCGGCCTCGGTTTCGTCGGGTGAGGGGCGCGGGTAATCGGGGTAAACGGCAGAAAGCTGGCCCCGGTGCAGCGGTTCCGGCGCAAGCCCCACCGCGTCCCAAGGAAAGGCCACACCCGAAACCGACCCGTCCGGCGCATTCGGCAGCAGGTCCAGCCCCACCGCCCAAGTGCCGCCACAGCGCAGCGGTTGATCCGTGGTCGCAAGGGCCGCGACGGCAACCGGCAAAGCGGCCTCGGCCCAAGCCGCAATCGCCGGATGCGGCCCGATCTGGCGCCAGCCTACCACCCGATCACCTTCCGCAGCATATTCAGTGCCACCAGCGTGATGAACACCGCAAAGGCCCGCTTTAGCGGACGCGCGTCCATCGCATGTGCCAACCGCACCCCCCAAGGCGTTGTGATCATCGTGGTGCCGATCACCACCAGAAAGGCCGGAAGGTTGATCGCCCCCACCGTATAGGGCGGCGCGTTTTCAATCGGCAGGAACAGGAACCCCAGCACCGAGGGCACCGCGATCAGCACCCCGAACCCCGCAGCCGTCGCCACGGCGCGGTGGATCGGGACAGCATAAAGGCTCATCAGAGGCACGCCGAAAGTGCCGCCTCCAATCCCCATCATCGCCGAGAAGAAGGCCAGCGCAAAGGCCATCCCGCCGCGCGCAGGCTGCCCCGGCATCGCCGCCCCCAGTCGCCACTGCGGTCGCCCGAAGGCCATATATAGCCCCGCCAGCCCCGCCAGCACCCCGAACACCACCTGCAACACCACCGATTTCACCGAGGACGCCACCAGCGTCCCGATCAGCGCGCCCGCGATGATGAACGCCGCCCAGTCCTTCAGGATCTGCCAGTCCACCGCGCCCTTCTTGTGATGCGACATCACCGACCGCGGCGAGGTCACCACGATGGTCGCCAAAGAAGTCGCCACGCAAATCTGCATCAGTTGCGCGCCGCCATAGCCCAGATGGGAGAACGCATAAAAGAACGCAGGCACCAGCACAATGCCGCCGCCCACGCCCAAAAGCCCTGCGATCACCCCCGCCAAGGCCCCGATTGCCAGCAAAAGTGCAACCATTGGCAGCAGGGTGGCAAGATCGGGCATGGCAACCTCCGTGATTTGCCCAAGGCTTAGCTTGATGCGCGCGGCAATGCCAGAGCGTAGCGGTGCCGGGTTGCGGGGCGCGGGCTTAAAGGTTAGCTTGTGATATAACTTTCAGGAAAGCCTCTATGTCCAACAGCATTGCCCGCCCCGCCCTTGTGCTGGGGCTTTTGTCCTGCATTGGCCCGTTTGCGATCGACATGTATCTGCCCGCGATGCCCGCCATTGGCACGGATCTGTCGGCCACGGTTCAGGACATGCAAGGCACCATCACCGCCTATTTCGTGGCCTTTGGCCTTGCCCAACTGGTCTATGGGCCTTGGGCGGATCAGGCGGGGCGCAAGACCCCGCTTTACGCCGGAATTGCGATATTTTGCCTTGGAACCCTGCTGTGCATGATGGCCCCGTCGGGGGCGATGCTGTCGGCGGGGCGCTTTGTGCAGGGGCTTGGCGGGGCGGCCCTGATGGTGGTGCCGCGCGCGATCATCCGCGATATGTCCACGGGAAACGAGGCCACGCGGTTGATGGCGGCCATGATGCTGGTGTTTTCCGTCTCGCCCATGCTGGCGCCCTTGGCGGGATCTGGGTTGCTGTTGGTCACGGGCTGGCGCGGGATTTTCGCGGCCCTTCTGGTCGCAGCGATGTTCAGCGTGGCGCTGCTGCGCTTTGGGCAACCTGAAACCCTGCCCCCTGCCCTGCGGCAACGCTTTCACGCTGCAGACACGCTGCGCGCGGCCAAGCGGTTGCTGACGGATCGCGGCTTTGTCGCGCTGACCTTCCTTGGGGCCTTTGGCATGGCGAGTTTCTTCGTCTTTCTGGCCTCGGCGGCCTATGTCTATACCGAAAGCTTCGGGCTTTCCCCCACCGGATTCTCGCTGGCCTTTGCGGTGAATGCGATCAGCTTTATCGGAGCCTCGCAGGCGGCCGGTCCCTTGGGGCTGCGTTTTGGCGCGATGCGGGTGATGCGGGTGGCGACCTTGGGCTTTGCGGTCTTTACCGTTGGCTTGGCAGCGCTGGCCGTGACTCAAGGCGTCGGGCTTTATACCTGCATCATCGGGCTGGCCTTGGGCAATGCCTGCCTTGGCATGGTGATCCCCACGACGATGGTGATGGCGCTGGACGATCACGGCGATATTGCCGGACTGGCCTCATCGCTGGGCGGCACCTTGCAGATGCTGACGGGGGGCGTGATCGTGGCGGCGATGGGACCGTTCTTTTCCGCCGATCCCGCACCGATGATCGTGGTGATCGCGTCTTGCGCGGTGGTGGCGCTGCTGCTGTCGCGCCTGACACGCGCGCCTCAGCCGAAGGCCGCTGCGGCCTCTTGAACCTCGGCCAAGGCGGCATCCAGAAGGGCAAGCCCGGCACCGGGCTTGTTCGCGCCCTCGGACAGAACGCGACGCCACCCCCGCGCGCCGGGACGGCCCGCAAAGAGGCCCAGCATATGCCGGGTGATCTGATGCAGCCGCCCGCCCTGCGCCAGATGCGCGGCGATATAGGGGCGCAAACTGTCCAAGACCTGCACCGCATCGGGGGCATAGGTATCGCCCCACAGCGCATCTGCCCCGATCAGCGCCGTCGCCGGATCATGATAGGCCGCGCGCCCCAGCATCACCCCGTCTAGCCCCTGATCCAGCAGATCTTTGGCCTGTGCCAGACTGGTAATGCCACCATTGATGCAGATGGTCAGATGCGGAAACGCCGCCTTCATCCGCCGCACGATGTCGTAATTCAGCGGCGGAATCTCGCGGTTTTCCTTGGGGCTTAGGCCTTGCAGCCAAGCCTTGCGGGCGTGGATGATGAAATGGGTGACACCTGCCGCCGAGACTTTCTCAAGGAAATCCGGCAGCACCACCTCGGGGTCTTGCTCATCCACGCCGATCCGGCATTTCACCGTCACAGGCACGTCCGACTCCGCGATCATCGCCGCCACGCAATCGGCCACCAGCGCGGGCCGCTCCATCAGAACCGCGCCGAAACAGCCCGACTGCACACGGTCTGACGGGCAGCCGACGTTCAGGTTGATCTCGTCATAGCCCCAATCACGGGCGATCCGCACCGCCTGCCCCAACTCGCGCGGGTCCGACCCACCCAGTTGCAGCGCGATAGGGTGTTCCTCTGCGCTATAATCCAGCAGCCGCGCCTTCGGCCCATGCAGCACCGCCGGAGCCGTCACCATTTCCGTATAAAGCATCGCCCGCCGCGTCATGGCACGATGAAACATCCGGCAATGACGATCCGTCCAGTCCATCATCGGGGCAATACTAAGCCGAAACGCCTTGTAATCATTGGCTTTTTCTTGCGTCACAATAGGTTGAGCCAGACTTTCCACTGTAGATTTGTTCCCGTTTTTGCCCGTCCTTGACCGTTCTACAGAAGTCAGTCCTACAATGTAGCGCCGATTCTGGCTTTGTAGGACCGCCCATGGGAACGATCACAGCCCGCCCTCGCAAGGACGGAACAACGGGTTATACCGCCCAAATAAAGATCAAGCGAGGGGGGAGGTTTGTTTTTTCACAAGCCCAGACCTTCGACCGAGAGGCAGCCGCGAAGGCTTGGATCAAGCGAAAGGAAGCGGAACTCGCCAAGCCGGGGGCGCTGGACGCGGCAATGAAGCCGAAAGGCACCCTGTCTGACACGATTGACGAATACCTGCGTTTGAGCCGGAAGGACATCGGCAAGACCAAGGCGCAAGTGTTGGATACCATAAAGGGCCACGACCTTGCCTCCAAGGCATTGGCCGACATCAGGTCGCAGGACGTGGTGGCATGGGCGCGGTGGCTTGGTGAGACGCGCCAGCCCCAGACAGTCCAGAACTACGTCTCGCACCTGTCGGCGGTGTTCTCAGTGGCTCGGGCAGCGTGGGGCCACGACATCGACCGCAACATCATGCGGGATGCAAATGAAACGATGAAGCACTTCGGCATCACGTCGAAAAGCGGAAAGCGCGACCGCAGGCCAACCGTGGATGAAATCAACCGGCTGATGGTGCATTTCGTGGACAGGGCCAAGCGCCGGAACTCCATGCCGATGCACCGCGTCATCGCCTTTGCGCTGTATTCATCCCGCCGCCAAGAGGAGATTACCCGCATCACATGGGCCGATCTTGAGGAAGGTCGCGTGATGGTGCGGGACATGAAGAACCCCGGAGAGAAGGTAGGCAATGACGTGTGGTGCGCCCTTGTGCCAGAGGCCGAGGCTATTGCGCGCGCGATGCCTAAACAAGCCGCCCAGATCTTCCCGTTCAGCACCGACGCCATCAGCGCCGCGTTCACTCGCGCTTGCAAGGTGCTGGATATTGCCGATCTGCACTTTCACGATCTGCGCCATGAAGGGGCATCGCGCCTCTTTGAAATGGGCTGGACGATTCCGCGCGTAGCCGAGGTGACGGGGCATCGGTCTTGGCAATCCCTGCAACGCTATTCCCACCTTCGACAGACCGGCGATAAGTGGGATGGCTGGGAATGGCTGCCTGTGGTCACCGCGCCCTGAAACGACAAAAAGCCCCCCGCATTGCTGCGAGGGGCTGAGTCCTGATCCTGCCAGACTGAAAATAATTACGCATTGAGTAACTTTTCCGCTTGACCGCAAGTTACTAATAACGTAACTTATAGGCATGGAAACGCAGCAGGGAGTTACGCAAATGACCACCTACACCTACACCGCAGCCGGAAACATCGAGACCGCTGAGAATGATCGCTTTAAGTGGTTTTTCCTCGCTGACTCGTATGTGATGGACAAGGTTGAGGGACGTAGCCTCTATCTCCCCACCGCCGGCTACTCCAAAGCAACTGGCTTTGGCAGCGATCCCGCCGAAGCAAGCGTTGTGGCCGCAGCGCGCGCCTTTGTCGTCGACATCTACGCCGAAAATCAGCGACTGGAAAAAGCCCGCATCGACAGCGAGACGTATGACGAAAGCATCTCTGATTGGCTGACCCGCGACATGGACCGCGCCGACAGCAACAACTGATAAGAGTAGGCCCCGCCATTACTGACGGGGCCTATGATCTCGGCCAAAGCCAAATCAAACACAGTGCAAGCTTAGATCCACCGGAGCGCGATGCCCGCTCCAACCACCCCCAAAGCCGCAAGGAGGCTGACGTGACCAATAACACCGATCACCAGATCAAAGTCAACCGCGCCGTAAAGATGAGCGCCATCGGGTCGCACCCCCGCAGCGCGTCCGCCATGCTGGGCGCAATCCCCGATGATGTGATCGCGGCACTGCCAGCCCGCCTCATCGCGCAGATGATCGACGCCAACTGGCAGTTGGCACAGGCCAGCAAGGCCCTTGCCGTGCGGGACGCCATCGCTGAGGGCATGATCTGGGATGCCGCGCAGGCCAGCCATAGGGATATCGCAGCATGACACCCGCAGAGTTTCGCACGGCCCGCAAGTCATTGGGCCTAACGGGCGAGGAGATCGCAGTCTACCTTGGGTATGGCTCAAAAACGCGGGTCAGCGCCGTCGAAAACGGTGAGACCGTGCCCACACAGACTGCCATCATCATGCAGTATTTGCTGATCACGCCGCGTGACCAGTGGATAAAATGCCCCTGATCGCAGTCAGTCGGAGGCCAGCGCCGCCACCCGTCCCGCGCACTCACGCAAGGCTGATCGGTCACACCCCCACAGCACCGAGACATCCCGATCTGACAGCGCACGATGTTGCAGCATTTGTGGCGTAAGCCGCGCATAGAAATCGAGGCTGTGCGCGCATGTTCACCCCGCTCAAATGCTGGTCTGGATGGTCAGCGCCTCATCCACGACAGTCTGCACCACGCCCGAGACTGTCACGCGCACCTGCAACTGATAGACGCCCGCCGACAGGGTGCCAGCCGCGAACAGCACCCGCACCGTGTCGGTATCCTCGATAGTCGCCACACCTTCGACCGTCGCGGCCCCAGCCTTAGCGGCATGGGCTACGACCGTGCCGCCGGTCAGCGACGTGATCCCTGCCCCCGCCTCGAATGTCACCGGCACGGTGATGTCCAGTGTATCTGCCGCCCATGATCTGCTCATGCCGCCCTCCAAATTCCGTTGATGACATGGCCTGAGACGCGGCCCGCGATGCGGCTGGCCGCGACGATCCCAGACACGCTATGACCCCGCGCGACACCGGCCACTGTGTTGGCCTGCACAGTGCCAGCGATGGTGACAGCCGAAACCACACCCGCGATCTGCAGGGTGGTGACGCGCGAAACGATACTTCCCACCGCCTGCCCCGTGACCTCGGCAGAGCCGTCCAGACTGCCACGCACCTGCACCGCGGCTATCGCAGATCCGCTGATGGACGCCTCGCCCTGCGCCGATGATGTGACGGCCACCGATGCGGCAGCCTCGCCGGTGATGGTGACAGCCCCAGCCGCAGCGGCGCTGACCTGCACAGAGCCAATCGCTGACCCTGTAACGCTGACCTCACCTGATGCGGCGCCAGTGATGCCGGAATCGCCGACCGTGCCAGTGGCCGACCCCGTGACAGTAGCCTCTCCCGACCATACCGCACTGACCTGCACGGATGCGCTGGCTGTGCCGGTGATTGAGGTTTCGCCCGCCATGACAGCAGAGACGGACACAGCCCCAGAGGCAGCGCCGCTGATCGATGCTGCGCCATCTGCCGAGGCCGAAACCGCGACAGACCCCGCCGCCGATCCGGTCAGGCCGACCGTGCCAGATCCTGCCGCCGCAACCGCGACCGAGGCGCTGGCCGATCCTGTTACGTCAGCCGTTCCGCTTGCAGTCCCAGTGACGCCAGAGGAAGCCGCAGGCCGCAGCGCCATCGTGACGGAGGCGTTGGAGTAGGTCGCGCTGTCAGATGCGCCGAAGGTCCATGCTGCCGGATCATATGCGCCAGAGGTCCACTCGACATACCCCATGCCCGAAGTGCAGTCGGTGTAGAGTGAAGTCCGCGCCACCTGCGTCCGAAAGTTCGATAGGTATGATGCCGCAAGCGTCCCGCTGGTGTCGCCCTTGTGTGCCGACATTCCGGCAACCACAATGACCGCGCCTGATGTTACAGGCGTGATCGAAGGCGGGTTCGGAATGGCACTGTCTATTCCCGTATTTGTTGTGGACGCGACATCAAATGCCGTTGTGTCGTCCACCCCTCGAAAGACCTGAACGCAAACAATGCCAGGAACGCCAGCAGACCCTGTGCCACTTACTTGCACAGAAGCATCTGGTGATGCACCCATGCGCTTCCATGACAGCGACAGGTTTGCATCCGCATCAGTGTCATTCGAATAAAGTTCTGCAATTTCAGAATATCCGGTAGTTAATACACCGATGGACACATCAGAGGTATTAGTCAGCGCAACGGAGACTAACACCATATCACCATCAGCAGGCGCGGAGGCCAATCCACCTGTCAATGCGAAGGTGACAGTCGTGCTGCCTGAGGCACTCAGCGCCTGCGTCTGCCCGCCGACATATTCAATCGCCATGCGTCAGACCCCCTAAACTGCGATCAGAGACGGTTGCTCCAACCCAGCATCACCGCTCACCACGGACCAGTCAGCACAGACCAGACCATCCTCTGCCGCCGCCACCGTCACGCGCAGCAGATACCCATCCGCATCTGGCGCCAGACTGACCACCTCGACCGAGCGGATGCAGTCGCCATATTGCGACAGGCTCTCGATACCTGCCGCCGAGACGGCATAGTCAAGCGCGCAGGCTGGCCGATCCAGCGCCAGCCTGACCACGCCCTGACCGGATGCGGCGACGCGCACCGCTGCAATAACGGCCTGCCCCGCGATCAGATCAATGCTGCCCGACCAGTGCTGCATGTCAGGCACCGTTGGCGGTCAGAGTAAATGTGGAGATCGAAATCTGAACGCCTGCGACCAGATCAGCCGTCGCCTGCGCCAGCTTCAGATCACCTGTGCCACCATCGGCAGCACTTTGCGAGACGGTCCCCTGCATGTGACAGGTCACACCATCCGAGGCGTAGATCCTGAAATGCGCCGCTGTGCCGGTCGCATCGGCAGCGGTGTCCTGCCACGTCCCAGCCAGCGCCTTGGCCCCAGCCGAGGCCGCAGCCATCCAGTCAGACGGCAGGGCCATCGTTGCCAGCACCGTGCCAGCATCCGCCGTGGCACAGGTCGCAGGCACAGCGCCGGTGCGGATTTTCAGGATGGCCGAGGCACCGATGGCCGTCTCGATAGCATCAAGCCACGCATTGCGCGCAGCCACGGAAAATTGGAACGACATAGTGGTATCCTCTCAAAGTTGCGATTTCAGACGCGCGCCGCATTCGCGCAGCGCGGATCGGTCCCGACCCCACATCACCTCGATGTCACGGTCAGACAGCGCGCGATCCGGCAGCACCACCGGATCAGCGCAGGGCGGAAGGGCGGGCTTACCGGAGATTGAGCCGCCGCACGCGGTCAACAGACAGGCACTGAGGCACAGCAACAGGGTCCGCATAGGCTCGATCCTCCAATTCGCGGGCCAGCAGCCGCGCCTCTTGTTCGGCAGCCGCCAGCTGGCGCGCAGCCTCTGCGTCGGCCTCGGCCTGCACCAAGGCTGCCGCGACATGCCGCGCCTCGTTATCCCGCTGGCCTTTGACATAGCCCGCCCCGCCCGCGCCAAGCGCCAGCAGCAGCGCGCCGATGATGATGTAGGGGTTCATCGATGCCGCCTCACACCCACCCCCAGCCGGTGCAGCAGCAGCGTCAGCCGCCAGTCCAAGATCGGGGGGAAGATCATAGCCGTGCCATCTGGAAGTGCATGGCATCCGCACCCCACAGCCTGATTGCAGGCAGCCAGCCGTGCTTTTCCATGATATCCAGAAAGTCGGCATATTCCGGCTTGCAGAACAGCGCGTCCGGGCAGCGCACCTTCAGACCGTTGGGCGCGGCGTAGAAATCGACCGCACACCCGTAGGCGTGCATCGACCAGCTGGTGCCGCCGCGCATCTGCCGGTGGGCATAGCCGCCTGCAAACCGATCAATCCCCAGCGCTTGCACCCGTGCCAGCCCATAGACTGCCTGCACCTCTGTCATGGCCGCGACAAAGGGGGCGGTGCATTTCTGGTGCAACTGCACCCGCCGCGTGGTTTTCGCCAGATCCCAGTCGAGACGAAGCGCAAACGGCAGATCGACCATCGCCAGCCGCGCTTGAATTTCGGGGCCGGGCTTGCCGTAAAAGGTGCCGACCTCGGATTGCCTTGGCAGTTTCATCATCTTCCCCCGATCCGTTGCGCGGCCCAGTCAATCGCCGCATGTGTGATGTCGTGGGCGCGCGTCCGCGCCACCTCGCGCTGTGTCGGGGGCAACGCGGCATAGACCCCGCAGACCACCAGCAGCACCGCATAGACGCGCACCCGGCGCAGGCTGGCGCGGGTCTTATCCATTGTCGGACCCACCGCCCAACCGCGTCTTGATCAGCTCTTTGACAAACTGCCGATCCCCGATCAGCGCCGTGGTGACATCGAGGGCCAGCATCCCGAAAGCCATGATCGCCACCGTCGCTGCCGTCTCTGACCCGCGCAGGTATTGTGCCAGCGTGGGCGACAGGCCGACCGCCAGAAAGGCCGAGGCGACGGTCTTGACCACCCGCCGCCACAGTGCCTCTTTCTCGGCATCACGGCTGGCGGCATACAGCACCATCCCGATCAGCACGGCCCAGTATTCCAGCGGTTTGTTGAGCATATCGGCCTCATGTGCTGTGGCAAAAAGCGGCGCACGCGGATCAGCGCGGCACCCTGCAGGCATAAAAAAACCGCGACGGGCGCGGGCTGGCTTAGGAAATATCAGGCCGGATCAGACCGCGATCTGCATCGCGGCTTCGAACATCGCGTCCATCTGGGCATCGGTGTAGCCGAGCAGGTAGCCCAATTCGTCAATCGTCTGGCTGGTGCGCCGCCATTCCATCGCGCTATTGATCGTCTCGCGCATGGCCCATGGGGTCGCAGGATCTGCGGCCATAGAATCCAGCGCGGCGCAGACATCAGCCCCCAGCGTCAAGCGGCCCTGCAACCGGCTGCATTTGGCAGAGGCGCGCCAACCATCCAGATCGATCAGTGGCATATCCTCCGGCGTCGCAGGGCGCAGGATCGGGGTATCCCCATCATAGACCAACACGTTCGTCATTGCAGAGACCTCCGATAGAGATAGAGTTTGCCAGCAGAGGTATTGGTTGTGAATGACACCCTTGCCTTTCCGATCTTTTGCGCCGCGCTATGGGCAAAGACAGTTGCTATGCCACCACCAGCAACGGGGGTAGTCGATGTCACGCCGGTAACATCTGATATGATGACATGCGCCCCCATACTGCGCCGCACCTGAGGCAGCTCGATTTTACCGTTCACCGTGCTGACGGGTGACAACAGCACAAAAGCGGACGAATAGGCCGCAGCCGTATCCCGATAAAGCTCGATCCTGAAATCAACCCCGGTGCCTGCTTTTTTCAGGTCATCAAAGATGATCATGTATTCATAACCATCTGCGAAGGCGGGCGTTTCGATACTTGCAACCGCGCCATGCACGGCGAAGTCATAGAACTTTCCATCGCCCGTGCCGTTCAGCGTGCTGTTATAGGGATGCCACCCCGCCGCCGTGACGGGCGCTCCAATCGCCCCCTCGGCAATCGCAATAGGATCATCCCGCAGCGCGGTGATAAGTTCCTGCGTGACCGGGCTGTCCTGATCGATATCGCCGTTCGGGATGCCGGTATAAGCTGTCGTCATCAGTTGATCCTCGCGCTATTGGTGCCATCGGACAGCAGGCCAGCCGCATTGCCGATATAGGCGTTTTTGAAGGGCGCAGACGGCCCCGGATAATCGGCGCTGCCATTGGCCATGACATAGTTGATGCGGCCATAAAGCGTGGCATCCTCGGCCTCGTATTCGACAATCTCGCCCGGCACGGTTTCTTCGGCGCTGATGATTTGCCAGATCCGCTGCCGCCGCGCCCCGAACTCATCGACGTCGAGGTAGTGCGAGATTTGCACCAGGTCGCCGACCCAATGCGCGCGATCCTTGGCGTCCATCCGAAACCGGCAGATCGACGGCACATCGACAAAGCGCGTGATGATCTTGGACGCCGTGGTATTGGCCAGCGCGCTTGAACTCAGCCAGCGCGCGTTGATCTTGCGGATCGCAGGCTCGCCATACATCACGTCACTCTCGGATTCGAGATTGGCGTCGATGAACACCTCGGCATAGGCCGACAGGTCCGTCGCGGCCTTGACGTGATCGCGGCGGTTATAGCTGATCCAGACCCGCGAGGCGCGGCCATCGGGGTTTTCCGACAGCGCGAAACTGTCGGCCAGAATGTGATCCTCTGCGGTCAGCAGCGGCGGCTCGGCATCGATGCCCCGGATGGCGCGAAGATCGACCAGCGCCGTGCGCTCATCCCACCACAGATTGACCAGCGTTTGCTCCTGCAGCTCGTCGCCCAATTGCACCACGGGCGTCGGGATCGAGATCAGCGCATCAAGCAGATAGGCAGAGCGATAGGTGCCAACCTCGGTCGCCCAACCTGCGAGGTTGAGATAGGCTGCCGGGATCTGCCCGTAGGTTTCCAGCAGCGCCTGGAACACGGTATCGATCGGTGCATTCACAATCCGCCAGCACCACTGCACCGTCTCATTCACGGCATGGGTGGCAGCCGTGGAATTATCCGTGCCGCGCGCCGATATCGTCAGCGTGACCCCGTTGGCCGAGGCTGTGACCGCCGAATAGGTCATGATCTCATCGCCGATCCGCACCGTGCCGGGGGCGGGATAGTCACCCACCACGGCATTCGTCACCTCAAACGAAGTGACCGAGGCATTGATGGCGATATAGAGCTTGCCCGGTGACGCCGCTGGCGCCTGCGCCTTGCGCTCTTCCAGCCGGGTCAGAATATCTTTGCCTTGGATCGAAACCCGCCCACCCGATGGGCCGGAAATCGACTGCATGAAATAGCTGCGCTTGACCATCGCCGACAGGGCTTGGCCCGCGTAGCCTTCATAGATGATGATCAGCACATTCTGCCGATACTTGTTCCGCGCCATCCAGCGGGTCCAGTATGATCCGCGATCAGCCGACAGCGGATTCCACGACCGCCCGCCGACATAGGGATCGACACGCAGATCAGAATGCGGGTGATCGTTGAACACAAGGCTGCAGACCGCGCGATTGCCAAAGCCCGAGGCATTGGAATTCGACCCCGCGACGTTGATCCGCGTCGGCGTCGTGCTGACCGACACAAGCGACGGGATGATATAGGGCGCGCCCTCGATCTCCATTTCCGCCACGCGGCCCGTCGCAAAGAACAGCGACAGCGGGGTGCCAAGCGCAAAGTTCGCCGAATCCCGGCAGGTCGCGCGGGTGTTATAGCACTTGCGGTCTGCCGGATCGGTGGCCGTGCAGGGTGCGGTGCCGAACACATGCGCGCAGAACGGCTGCCGGATTTCAACAATCTGAACCGGTTCGCGACCCACAGTTGTTTCAGTCATAGGATGTAATCCAGTTTCCCAGTTGCAGCAGGCCCGTCAGCCATCTGGGGATTGGCATGTCGTAGACTGTCGCCACCCCATCGATTTCGGTCAGCAAAGACTCGGTGATCGCATCACCGTCCTTGATGTCGCGTGACAGCGTGTAAGTATGACCATCGACATGGTGCTGGCCCTTGGCCCAAAGCGGATTAGTCATAGGCCAGCCCCCGCACGCTCATTTCTGCGCTCATCAGCGACCGTATGCCCATGTATTGCGGCACAGGCACCGCGTCGGTCTGGCAATAGCCCACAGACCCGCTTTCTGCAGGACGCCACGCGATCCAGAACGGCTCTGCCTCAATAGCCAGTTGCAGCGTTTTCCAGTTTGCATTGACCCAAGCCTCCGTCAGGTGCTGCCAAGAATAGCTGGTGGTCAGCACCGTGCGCTGCATGGTGCGGCCCAGATACTGCCCGGTCTCCGACTGGTTCGACCGCAGCACCGTCTGCCGGCCAAAATCAATCGGCGTATGCCCCGCGAAAAAAGGCCGCTCCATCTGCAGCGCCAGACCGAAGCGCACCACGCCTACGGTTGGGATCGGCCCGGACAGCACATTCAGCCGCCACACCTGCCCGCTGACTGGCGGGAAGATCGACAGGATCGGGCTGTTATCCGCGATCAGCGTGTCGGGCGACAACGCGGCCCATGCAGCGCCCGTCCAGCGCTCGAAGCGGATGGTGCAGCCCGCCAGCGTATGCCCCGCAATCGCCGCATAGTCCGCATCCGCCGCGCTGCCGTGGTTATATTCCCAGGTCGCAGGCACCGCCGTGGGCTTCCACCGCTCATTGGTCATCGAGGTCAGCGGCCCGGTCTCGAAATAATCGGCATCCGTGGTCGAGGCTGCAGCCGTCCCACCATCCAGCCAGTTCAGGCTATGGCAGATCCGCGCATGCTTCAGCGGCATGTCGCCCGAGGGCAGCGCATAGCCGGTCGAAAAGATCACCGTCATGTGTATCGCGCCCCTTTGATCGTCGCGCCGTTTTTGACGGCCTCATTGATCGAATCCACCATGAACCGCCCCATCGCCTCTTGGCTGGCCCACCCTCCCGTGAACTGGAAGTTCATGTGGGTTCCGGCGTTTTGCTGGGCGGCGGGGGCCGCAGCGCCGCCGCCAGCGCCCGAGGAAGCAGCAGACGAGCTACCAGACGATGAACTTCCGCCCGCCCTTTTGATCGCGGTGACAAAGCCGATGCCCTTGGTAATAACCGCCGCAGCAGATGCAAAACCAAATGTGCCTTTTTCCAATTCCTTGGCGGCACCTTGGTAGGTGGACATAAATGCCGACGCCGCCGCAAAAATGGATTGGGCCTTCTGTGCCTTTTTGTTTGTGGATACCAATGCCCCGAGAATAGCGGCACCGCCGTCGAGTGCTGCCTGCACGCCCCACTGGTTGCCAGCGTCCCTGATGCCAGAGAGTCGCTCTTGGTGTTCTTGCTCAAGCCGCTCAATGGCTTCGTGCTTGCCTCCGATTGCAGCAAGCTCTGCCTCGGATGCGGCATTCAGCGCTTCCAAGCTAGAGGCATACCATTCTGCTGTGATTTCCGTTTCGGTCTTCAGGGTTTGCACCAGCGCCTCGATGCGCCCTTGCATCGGATTTGTGCCACCACCGCCAGAACTGCCGGAACTGCCAGTTTCATCTGGCGGGGTATAATTCTCCACGCCGAAGGTGTTGGATTGACCGGGGTTGGCACCGAACAACCGGGGATCTTGGCCGCGCCCCGAGTAAGTCATTGACGCGCGAGCAAATTCTGCTGCCTTGTCGATTGCGGCTTGGATGAAGCCGGGCAAAACCGCCCATGGCTGCGACAGATCCATGACGGAAATGCGGCCCATAATCGCCTGCATCTGCGTTGCGACAGCATTGCCAGCCTGCGCTGCAGCAGTTCTCGCGCGTTCAAGGTTAAGCGACTCTAACTGTGCATCAATGCGGTCCAGTTCAGCCTGCAAAGCCTCTTTTGCGGCTTTAGCCTGATCCGCATACGCTGTTGCACGGCCACCAATTTCCACAAGGCTGTTCAGGCGCGCCTGCACTTCGGCGCGCTCTTCGGTCAGCCGCGTGATTTCATTAAGCGCCTGCTGTTCTTCTTCAAGCTGCGCCCCGCTGGATGCCATTTCGCGCTCAAGACGCAAGCGCGCCGTTGCCTCACTGAGTGCATCCATCATCAGCTTTTGGCGATCTGCCGCAGCGGCCAACTTGTCGGACTCAGCCGAGGCATTCGCAAATGCCGCAGCGAGTAGAGGAATGCCAATCGCTGCCAGCGTGCCGACAGCCACGCCTACAGGCCCGAATGCCCCAGCCAGTTGCGGGAACTGTTGGGCAAAAGCCTGCGTGGCCGAGGTGCCAGCGCCAACCTGCACCGCAAAGTCCTGCACCTGAAACCCGACTTGCTGGATTTTGCTACGCGCGCCATCGGTCATATTGCCGAGAAAGCCGACACCACCGCCCATGGAACTTGCTGCACCATCGGCGCGCAAATACGACGCAGAGAGCATTTCGAGCATTTGCGAATGCTCGCGCGCAGAAATCGTGCCCATCTCCAACGCAGCATCTAGCTGCATCAGAGCAGCCTCGTAACGCTTGGACGCGGCGAAAAGCGGATCAATCGAGGCGCGCAGGTTATCGACTTGGGCGCGCGACCTATCGAATGCCTCGAATGCCGCTGCGCTATCACGCGCCGATTTTCCAAAGGCCGTTGTAACACCGGCCAGTTGGTTCAAATCGCGCTGAAAGGCAGCGCCAGCCTCACCGATCTTGCCGAGTTGCCGCTCAAGCGCTTTGGCGGCTTTCTCCATATCAGCAAGAGATCGTTCACCCATATTGCCCGCACTGGTCAGCCCAGTCACGTCCGCGCCGATCATGAAGACAATATCGCCCTGCGCGCTCATTTCGTTGCCTTTTTCGATTGCTTTAGCAGACGCAGTAATTGCGCCCGATCATCTGCCCCGAGGCCAGTTTCCCGCTTCGTGCCATCTTCCAGCGTCTCACAGAGCCACCAGAAGTGCCGGGGAGGCATGCGCCAAAACTCGGATGGTGATATCCGAAGGCGCGTTACCGCGATTTGATATGCGGCCTTTACGAAGCGTCGGGCTTTCCCTCTTCGGCATCACCTTTGCCTTGCGGTGCGCCGTCCATCAGCACAATGAGCAGGCTGTTCAGTGCGCCAAAATAGGCTGCTGGCTTCCCGCTCTCAAAATCCGCCATCATGGCCGAATGCACTTCCTTGTCGGTTACTCGGCCACCGGCTGCTCGAAGCATTTCCCCAAAACAACGAGCCATCTTGAAGAACTTCGGTTTTCTGGCCCAGCCGATAATTTCCGGCAGGGTCGCAATATCTTCAATGCGCTCTCCAATCTCAAAGGCGCGGCTTTCCGGGATGCTGAATTCCTCACCCCGGAAGATAATTTTGATTTCCGCCATTATGCCAGCGTCCAAGCGCCAGAAGACACGAACTCGGCCTTGAAGTCGGTCGCGTCATCGTGCGGGTTGCCCTCTTCATACGAGGACAGGAAGAAGTTTCCTGCAATCGTATCAGCGGTAGTAAGGGCATCGGCGAACTTGAAGGTAAGATCGGTCAGCAGGGGCGACACTCCCGGGCCGAACGCTATATCGCGCAGAACGGGATCGTCATAGACACCTTCAACCGAAATGCTGACCTGCTGGGTGGCTGCCGTCGCCAACAGCTCGATGACACCGTTGCTATCCTTATCGGTAACATCAATGCTCTCGTTGGCGATGGAAATGGTAGACACACGGACTCCACCGATTGCGGTCGAGGCTTTGGACAGGACGGCGAGCCGCCCAGCTACTTTTGCCATGATGTTCTCCTTTATGGCTGTTTTTCAATCAGGCCGCGATATTCGCAGACCCCGTGAAACGATCCGTCAGACGCACGAATGATTTCGCTGCGTTCACGCTGGATCAGGACGTGGAGGTAACCGACCAAGGTAAGCGCGCCGCGATGCAGGCGATCATAGATTTGGCCCTGAATAAGCTTGGCCTCTTTCATCGACGCAGACCGGCTGCGCGTGTGGATGCGGGCAACATAATCAAAGCCGGTTTCGCCAGCGGTATCGAAGGCACCAATCGTGACAAATCCGACTTCAACATAGGGAAAAGCCGATGCGTCAGATCCATCACGGTTCTGCTGTGCGCTATCGACAACCGATAGGCCAACACCAGAAAGGGCGCTGAACAGTGCGCCCTGAATTACGGTCTCTGCTGACATTTATCGCCCCGCGACTTTGCTGATCCGGGCGACAAGGCGTTGCACAAACGCTCGCGTTGCGATGGCGTCGATGTCAGCCATCACCTTCTCCTTTGCCCGTAGGAAGAAGGCATGCTCGATCCCATCAGGGCCATCGCCATACTCTAGAAAGCGCCAATAGAACGCCCTACGGACGCGCACTGCCGCCTGCCCGACTCCATCCTTGTCACGCTCTTGCACCGCCCGCGTGCCTGACCGAAGGGCGCCGCTATCAACATGGCCAGCCATATTCTCACGCGCCTCTTGCGCGATAGCTGCGGCAACATCCTTCGTGGTCTGGCGCGTCAATATCCGCGCCTCTTTGGGCATAACGTCCCGCAGCAGGCGACGGACATCATCAATTCCGCGAATCTCCACGCTCACTGAGTCACCCCGCGTTCAGCCTCGATATCCAGCATCAGCGATGCGCCGCCGCGCCGCAGGATGCCGCGGATGTTATAGGCCACGCCGTCCCACAGGATGCGGTCCAGCTCTGTCAGATCAGTGCGATTGTAGATCGTGAACACCACCACGAACGTCGCAGCCGTGCGGCCCTCGATCTGGCTCTCGCGCCCCCCCTTGGCTTTGACCGCCGCCCAAACGCTCGGATCAGTCGCAAGATTTGACCACGCCGCGACAGTGCCGCCGATCCCGTCCGCAGTCTCGGCATAGCGCTGTAGCGTGATGCGTTGGGTCAGATCGCCGGGGTTCATGCTGCTGCCCAGCCCAGACGGTGCAGATCGATCAGCGCACTGGCCGATTGCGGGACTTCTGCCATCGCGCCATCGGTGACGGCGGAACGGTTATGAAACCAATGCGCCACAAGCATCAGGATCGCCGTCCGCAACGCTGGCGGGCAGATCGCCAACCCCGCCGTGAACGTGATGGTCATGGCATCGTCGCGCACTTCGGTTGCAGGCCAGCTAAAGCCCGGCGCTGGCCGCAAGTTCGGACGCTCTGGATCTGCCAGCAGCCGGTAATTGCCGGGGGTGTCCGTCTGACTGGTTCCAGCCGCATCAAAATACGTCATGGCCGTGATCGCCGTCACAGGGGTTTTCGGCAGATCGACCGCGCCGGAGACCACGCGCGTCTTCCAGACCCATGTTTCCGCACCCAAGACCAGCCCCGTCCGCTCGCTGACCATTTCCGTCGCGGCATCCAGCAGCGACTGGATCAGATCATCCTCATCCGATGAGGTGGCGCGCAGATGCGATTTCGCGGCAGCCAGATCGACAGGGGCTGCAGATGCGCCGCTACGGGTGGGGCGCATCACTTGACCGCCTTCTCCGGCTTCGCCTGCGGCACCGCCTGCTCGGGCGCAACAGCAGCCCGCGCAGCGGCGGCGTCAATATCCACCTTGGCCTGTGCATCAGCAGCAGCCTGTGCATCAGCAGCAGCCTGTGCATCAGCAGCAGCCTGTGCGTCAGCAGCAGCCTGTGCATCTGCCACAGCCTGTGCGTCAACGGCCACGGCCTGACCCGCTGCAATCATCCGCAACGCCTCGGCATCGCCAACGTCGATTTCATCACCACGATTCTGGGAAAACGTCACCCCAACCCGTGCCACCAGCAGTTTCACTTTCATGAGACCCTCCATCGGTTCAGAAAGAGGGGCGGCGCACCGCCCCTCCGCTCAGCCGATGTGCGCCTTACGACGCGGCGGTGATCAGGTGCTTGATGGCGCCCGAATGCGAAATCTCGCCGTCGAAGCGGATCAGGCCCGCGATACCCATATCCGGCCAGAACCGCTCGCGCAGAACGCCGATCACCGGCGCACCCACTTTGCGGACGTAGTATTTCGAGAAGTCGCCGTAGAGCATGACCTTCTTTGCCGCAGCAATGCTGACCATGGCTTGGTTGATCGAATACGGAGCCGACACAGAGCCGACCTTCAGACGCCCCGAACCGTCCGGCGCTTCGGTGATCAGATAATTTCCCTGACCATCCTTCAGCTTACGCAGGGCCAAAAGCGTGTTGTCATTGAACATGAAGCGGGCCTTGGGCGAGGCGCGATAGGCCGGATCGACCGAATGCACCAAGTCAATCACCTCATCTGCCGTGATCGCTGTGGCCGAGGCGGACGTCTTGCCAAGCGCCGAGGCGGTGACAATGCCGTTCGGTGCCGAAGAACCCGTGCCGATGGTCAACTGGCTGTTGGCAATGCGGCCCAGACGTTCGCCGATCAACTCGCCGAGCAGGGTCTCGAACGAGAAGATGGAATCTGCATCCAATTCCCACGACCAGCGAATGAACTCAGAGTCAAAGCCATAGGCATCCAGGCTGCCTTGGCCCAAGGTTGCATCCTTACCGCCATCATCGGTCAGCGCGGTGCCTTCGGTATGGGTGCCTGCATCGACGGCCGTGTCATCCACGGTCGGCAGCTTCATCGAGTTGCCGCCGGACGTGGTGATGACGGTGCTGAGAGCCTCATCATACATCGGCCCCCACGCCTTCATCGCCTTGTCGATGGTGGGGATCAACTCGGTCGGCACGGTATAGCCGCCGGCGGATGCCGTGCCAGCAGTCTGAGCGCGCTGTTCAAAGTTCGACGTGCCACGGCGCAGAAGTTGACGCTCTTCAGGCGTCATATCTTCGGGAGTGAAGCCACACATCAGCTTGGCAAACGCATGGCGATAGGTGGGCTTGTCACCCTCTTCCTGACCGCGCTGTTGGCCGTCACCACCACGCGGGCGACGATCATCGCCTTCAGCCGCACGGCCCTCGGCCTCTTCCAGCTTCTTCAGCCGCTCGATCTTGCTGCCGATCTTGTCGTGCTCGGCCATCATGCGGTCAAATTCCGCCTCGATCTCGGTGGCGCGGGCCTCCGGCGTGTCGGACTTGATTTCGTCAAACTTGGTGCGGGCATTGGTGGCAATGCGCGCCTGCTCCTCGCGGAGTTCCTTGATCTTCATGGTTCTCTCCAATGAAAAAGCCGCCCGAAGGCGGCGGTGATAGGCGTCTGGCGCGCGCCGTCAGCCGTTCTCCCGAACCTTGAGTTCGAGGTCTGCCTTCATGCGGCGGCGCAGGGCTGCCGCATTGAAATTCTGGGCGCGCTTGCGCTGTTCGCGCACGGCCTCAAGGCTGCGAAGCCCGATTTCCGTCCCGTCATAGGCGGGCGTGGTGACGATAGACACGTCATACAGCGAAGCCTTCTTGATGGTTCGGACCGGCGGGTCTTGGGTTTCATCCCATTCCTGCACCTCCGGGTAGAAGGCAAAGGACATCTTGTCCAAATCGCCCCGCTCCATCTTCGGGATGATGCGCTGAACATCGGGATCATCGGCCCGCAGCACAGTTTCCATCCGCAGGCCCTTTTCATCCTGCGTCAGCGTCAGCGTGCCGGCGCGGGTCCGCGCCAAGGGCAGGCCTTCATGGTTGATCAGGAACACCACATCGTCACGGCCCAAGGCATCGGTGAACGCCCCCGGTTCGATCCGCTCCTGAAACCAATCCCCGATGGCAGTGGTCTGGTTGAACACCGCCGCATAGCCGGAAACGCGGATGCCGTCCGCCTCTTTGCGAATCTCGGCAGGTGCGCCGAGGCTGCGGATTTCACGATCCATTCGTATTCCCTCCTGTGGGATCGGCAAGGCCGAGTTTATCCAGCGGCATCATCGCGCCCTGCATGTAGAGCTTGTCATCACCCGGTAGGCGCGGGCGGTTTTCCATGTCGCGGGTTTCGCCGGGTGTCATCTGGCCGGACTGGATGGCCGAGGCGTAGCCTTCCATGCGGGTCTTGAAATCACCGCGCAGCAACCCGTCGAGGTTCAGCTCGACAAAGCGGTCCCGCTTTTTCCAGCCGAACAGTTTCAGATTGCACTCCTGCTCGAACTGCTCGGCATAGCGCTTGATCGTGTGCTTGGTCAGATGCAGGTCTTGCTGCTCGTTGTTCGAGAACGTCCCGTGGGTCAGATCCTGCAGAAATACCGGAGGCAGCGAATAGCGCCGCGCAATCTCTTCGATGATGAACCGCTGCGCCTCGATCATCTGCGACTTCTGGGCATCGGTGCCGATGGGAACGATCTTCAAACCCATTGGCAACACCAGCGCCAACCGACTGTCCCGTTTCGACTTCCGCACAGCCTCTTCCAGATCATCGGACGCGCGCTGCATCGCCGCGCCGGACTGGAAATTACCTTCGATGGCGAAGGGCGGAACCCCGCCATTATTGAAGAACCGCGACCCGTAATGCGTCATGGCGCGGGCAAGGCCAATGGTGTCGGCGGCATCCATGATCGGCGAGCGATGTTTCAGGCCGTCTGATTTCAGCATGAATGCCAGGTCGATTACCTCGGCAGCCTCATAGATGACCGTCCGCTTGTTTTCCCGATACTTGAAAAACTTCCGCGCGCCCTCACGATGGACCGAGGTTTGCGCCGGATCAAGCGGCCAGATTCCGACCACCTTCCCCATGCCGTTGCGCTCGATAAAGCTGCAGCCACGACCACCAGTCAGCAACTGTTCGAACGTGTATTTGCGCCACTCAAACGACGACTGATCGGGGTTCGGCGCATCGTGCAGCAGCGTGGCCAACTCATCCGAGACAGATTCCCGGCTGTTGTTCTTGCCCCGCTTGTAAAGCTTCAGCGGCAGGCCTGCCATGGTGCCAGAGATGAACCCCACGGCAGCCTGCACCGCAGGAACCTTCATGGCGGTTTCAATCGTCACCACCTCGCCCGCAGCGCTGCCACTTTCCAGCCCGAACAACTGCAAGAAATTGGCCGCCGATACCGGTATTGCAGGGTTTTCGGCATCAGCCCGCACCTCTGCCGGTGCCTGCACAGCAGCGCGGAACATGCGGGGCAACCATGCCATCAGCCAGCCATCCTATAATTCGGGTCCAAATCCCAAGGCGTCACCATGCCCCCCTGTGCAACAGGGTTGCGGCTCATCAGCGTGAAGGCGTTGAACGCTGCAATCAGCAGGTCGATCTTGGCCTTCCCAGCGGTCTCTTTCGTGATCAGAACGGCATTGCCCTTCTGTTCGGCGCGGGCGTTGCCAACGCACCACGCCATGATCTGCTGATCGGCATGGCGATAGGTGCCATCCATCAGCTTGCGCTCCATGCCCCAGATCGCCGACGACAACCTGTAGCCCTGACCCACTGCAACCATCTGCTCTGCGGTGACGCCAATGGCAGACAGCGAATCCACCAGCGCCGAAACGCCCGCAGGGTCGAGGCCGATGGCAGCCGCATCCGGCAACAGGCCCGCATCCAGCAACTGGCCCACGATATCGCAGACCCCCGCATGATCTTCTGCCGGGAGCTTGCAGATCGTCAGCTCACCGCGGGCTTCAAAGTCCCGCAGCGTTGCGCCGATTTCCTTCCGGCGCTCCAGGGCAATCGGATGCACAAACCCATGCGACCAGCTCAGCCAGTTCTTTGTCAGCTTGTCGCGACCCGTGACGTTGATGCCCAGAAGGTCATCCGCGCCGCCGCCGTCGATCCCAACAACTACGACTTCACAGCGCGCAATCAGCATAGCCAGCGTGATCGGCTGCGGCTCCTTCGCTGCCAGCCAGAAATCCGCGCCGATCCAGCGGTTATTGTGCAGCGCCAACCCGATTTCGACGTTCAGATGCTGCGTTGCCCAAGCGATCAACTCGCCCATGCCGTCCATCTTCGCCCGCGTGAAACCGTCCTGCAGCGCATCCAGCGTGATCGATCTGCCCAGATTGGGCGTCACCATGTGCCAGACCGCCGGGTCTTGCCATGCTTTCTCATCGCTGATCTGCATCGACTCCGGGAATTCATACAAGACCGGCAGCATCCGCACCCGATCCGTGATCTTGCCGTCCCGCACCCCGCGCGCATATTGCAGCTCAGTCTTAAAAACCCCTGCTGGCGGGTGATCCGATTGCGTCGTGATCATCACCAGCACCGATTCCGGGAACGGCATCATGCCGCCCCTGATCTGCCGGATGACATCCGCCGCATAGGGCATAGTCCCCAACAGGTGGATCTCATCGATCAGCGTGAAGATCGGCTTGGCCCCTGTCAGCACGTCCATGCCAAAGGTCCGCACCATAAGCCGCGCGCCATTGGTCCGATCCTTGATCTGCTTTTTGTGGTCCTGCACCTGAAACCGCTTTTGCAGGTATCCGTCCGGGTCCGCCTCGATCATCCCGCGCGCCTGCTCGAACGCCACATCGCTGATCTTCTGCGTTGGCCCGATGATCAGCATGTCCGCGTTGCGGCGCTTGTTCAGCAGCAGGAAGGTCAGAGCGATGGCGGCTGCCGAGGTGGTCTTCGCGTTCTTCTTCGGGACAAGGATAAACACCTCGCCCACCTGCCGCACCTCCGGCCCAACTGCCGAGGTCTGCATCGAGCCGAACACCGCACGCACGATGTCGCGCATCCATTCGCCAGCTGCCTCCCGCAACTCCGGCTGGCCGATGACATCCGGCAGCCGCAGCTTATTGAAGATCGCCACCGCCCGCGCAGCCTCTTCGGCATTCAGCGGCAGATCCGCAATCGGCGTTTCGCCCCGCTGCAACCGGTCAGCCCAGTCGAGGCAGGCGAAATCAAACGCCACGTCAGTTCACCAGGTCGCCCCAACCCTGCGAAGGACGCTGGGCGTCGATCACAAGCTGGGCCTTCTTGCCGACCGAGGCTGCCACTGCAGGCTTGACATCCGGTTTGCCCTTTGGCGCGTTCGCAGCTTGGGCAATTTCCAACACGCGCTTGGTCGCGGTGACATTGCCTTTCAGCATTTCCTTGACCAGCACCTGCACCGCCATCCCCTCAAGGAACAACGCGCCATGATCCAGCTCACGGGAAAAATGCTTACGCAATGTCTTGGCGTCCGCCCCCATGAACGTCGCAATCTGATCTTGCGTCCAGCCCGCCGCGCGCAGGCTGATTACAAGCTGTTGATTTTCCTTATTTTTTGCAAAGGAAGGACGCCCGCGAGGATCACGAATAGGGCGAAGCGGGTCGCCCAGCAGATCAAGCTCAACCCCTTCCTTGTCCAAATTCGCTTCCATAGGAAAAAAACCTCTAGATGGTAGGCCCACCGGTCTAGGGGCGCAGGGGCTTGGAGGATTGCACCCCCCCCTCCCATCGCCGCTCGGCTGCCTGCTTTGCACTGTCGTGGCAGGCCTTGCACAGGCACTGCAGGTTCGCGGCATCCCAGAACAGGGGCGCATTGCCGCGATGCGGGATGCGGTGGTCCGCAACCAGCTTGGATGTATCGGCTTCGATTTGGCCACAGAACTGGCAGGTGAACAGATCACGCACCAGAACCGACCAGCGCAACTCTTGCCACCGGGCGGTCTTATACCAAGCCCGCCATGCGTGACGCTGATCACGGGCGCGGGATTGGCTGGCCGGCGTATCCTCAAGGAACCTGACGCGTGGGGCTAGACCAGCCACCACGGGGGGCAAGCGTGTCAGTTTCACATGACAACCCCCAGAAATGCGAAACGCCCGCAGGGTGGTTCCCTTCGGGCGTGGCTGTAGATGATGCCAAGGACTATGCCTACGGCGGACCTAAGCGTCAATCCCCTTTCTTTAGTGTCTCACCCCAACAGATCGCGCATGCGGTCAAGGCTGCCACACAGGGCGGCACGGATCAGCTTGCGGTGTTCGCCCTTGGGCTGCCAGCCGTAGGCGCGCAGGACCGCGCTCAGGTCGCGCCCTGCCAGCACCACCATGTCCACCACCGCCCGATCCGAGATCGCATGGCGGGCGTTGTCGCGGTCCATGTGGCGACGGGGTGACATTGCGACACTTGCACCGATGGCGCGGTGAACCGCATCCAGCGTGGCCCCGCGATCCAGATAGCGATCAAGGAAGTCCGACCCGCCACCGGCACAGGCGCGGCCTGCCTCGATGCTGGCGCACTTGATGCCCGACCCATCGCGCCATTCGGTCAGCGCACGATAGGCTGCAGCCGTGGCCAGATGCGCGGCGGTGAAGGGCGGCACAAAGGGCCGCTCTGCATCATGGCGCTGGCGGGCCTGTTCGACCATCACCACCAGCGCACAGGCCGCGCGCCAATGCGCCGAGGCGCGGCGACGGGTGCCACCGGGGGCAAGATCAAACCCCTGCACCAACTGCATCGGCCCGCGCGCCGGAGCCACGGGCGCGGCCTGCATGGCCTCGGGCGGCGTTGCCCTGCCCAGCATGTCAGCCACCCGCACAGCCTCAGCCGCGCGCCGATCTGCACCCGCAACCGGATCAAAGGCCGTCGAGAAGGCGGGGCGGTCAAATTCTTTTGTCATGCGCTTGGCCCTTTACCAGATTTAGTGATCGTTGCCCTTTTCTTATCTATCCCTTGCTTTCCCTCATTTTTCAGGGAGGGGATGGAGAGGATAGAATGAAAATGGGAGAGGATAGAGCGGGGAAGATGGAGAGGATAAACGGAAGCAATATCAAAGACTTGAAGGCAAAGCGGAGAGGATGGAGAGGATGGAGACGATAATTGCAACCCCCACGTAGAAGGCACCAAACCCCCACACCACGAAGTTACGCGCGCACATGCGAGCGGGTCACAATTATCCCCTCCATCCTCTCCATCCCCTCCATTTGTCCCGCAACCCATTGATGCCGCATCATTTCCCCCTGACCCCTGCACGGGCTGCCATCCTCTCCCGAAGGGGTTTATCCCCTCCATCCCCTCACATTTTGACCAGACTGGGGTGCGGGGCATGTCAGAAGTCCTCGCCATAGCGGTTCGGATCGGCGGCTTGGCCAAGGGTCAGGGCGCGGCCTGCGGCATCTTTCGGGGCCAGACCCCAATCGCGGGCGAATATGTCGGTCAGGCGCAACCCGTCATAGCCGTTGAACCGCCCTGTTTCCCGCGCCACAAACTGCTTGCCAGTCTTGGGGGATCGCCACCTGCGCGAGTGGTCCTTCATATTGGTCGAGATCGTGCGTTCCTTGAACGGGGTCTCGCCGCGCTGCATCTGCCAGAACATGAAACACAGCATCAGCTCGCGCGACGATATGCTGTCGGCCACATCGCCCGACACCACACAGGCCTCATCCAGAAACTTGCCATAGGGGTCGGCATCCTGCCGCAGCGTATCGGTGGCCTGACTGACCTGTGCAGGCGGGGCCAGCCCGCCCTCCAGATAGGATTTAGCTCCCTCAACCAACCAGTTCAGAATGCCTGGGCCTTCCTCCAACATGCGCTGCACGATCATCGGGTCGCGCTCTTCCTTCGGGATCTGGACATCGAAAGGCACGATCATCAGACGCCGCCAGATGCCATCATCCATGCCGCGAATATCGGGCGCATGGTTGCCGCCAATGGTCAGCTTGAAGATCGGCGTGGCCTCAAAGAAGTTCTCATTCAGGGCGCGCACCAGAATAGGCTCGCCGCCCGTCAACTGCTTGATCAGACCCTCTTGCCACTGGACGCCCTTCTCAGGCTCCGAGGCGCGCACCATGCGGGCAGCAACGATGCTGATCAGATCGGGCGTGGCATCGCCACCAGATCGGCGGTTCTGCCCGGTCAGGGATTCGATCTTGGCCGTGGCGGCATAGCTGCCCATCAGCTTGGCCATCAGATCGGTCAGCGCTGATTTGCCATTCGCGCCCATGCCGTAGAAGAAGGCCAAGGCCTGTTCATTGGTCAGCCCCAGCATCGAATAGCCGAACCAGCGCTGCAGGAATCGCTGCATATCGTGGTCCGGCATGATCCGGTCCAGAAACTTCTGGAAGATCACCGCGTGCGCCGATGGATCATAACCTGTCGTCATGATCTTGGTCATCCTTAGCGCGCGATCATGCGGGATCAGCGCCATATCAACCTTCGGATAGGTGCCTCTGCGCGGTGTCACCGTAAACCGCATCACGCCCGAGGTTGTGTTCACGTCCAATGGATTTGTATCCAGACCCTCGACCCGCACCGCCAAAGGCACTTCGGCCTCTGTCAGCGCGGCCTTGATCTTTGCCGTGTTGCCGGTGGACCGTGCAAAGGTGCGATGGGCGGTGCGGATCTTCGACAGTGACAGCTTCAGGCTGCCAATCGCCTCGATCTCCACGCCGATGCGCTTGATGCGCGACTGTGCCACGTCCGACAGCTTGCCCTCATCGTCGCGCTGCAACTCCAGCGTTTCACGTTCCAACTGCAGTTCACGTTCCTCTGCGATCTGCTGCATCTTTTCATCGCTCAGGGTCAGATATGGCACCTCTGCCAGCACCAGCTCTGACAGGCGCTGCGCCTTGCGCCGGGTCGCGATCATATCGGGGTCCACCTGCCAGACCGACCCATCCCAGACATGCCAGCCGACACGCGGCACGCAGATCACGTCCGGCCCGAAATGCCGCACAAATCGCTGACCATTGCCCAGATCGTTGATCGGCAGCTTTGACGTTTCACGGAAGACATCGGCATCTGACGGTCCAGCAGCAGCCCCTGCCCCGAAATCCGGTTCCATCCCCTGATAGGGGTCGGCATCGGGGTGATCGGCATCGTCGGGGTGCGGGGCTGCCATCCCATCCGGCAGGTCGATATCTTCCGGTGCTGCCAGAATCCGGCGCACACCCTCGATGCCCCCGACTCCAACGTCCTGATCTGCATCATTGCTCATTGTTCACCACCCAAAAGCACATCATTCAGATCGACCCCGGACGGGCAGACAGCGATCTGCCCCCGCAATCCGGGGCGCAGCGCCATCGCGCGGCGCAGACCCGCAACCAGCTTGGCGCGGGTCGATTTCGGTTCGGAATCCCCGTCCATCACGTAGATCAGCCGATCAACACCGGCGGGCGGCACAAAGGCGTCACGGTCGCCCAGATCAGGGATGCCCTCATAGCGCAGGCCTTTGCCCATCACGCGTTGACCAGCCATGTTGCCCAGATCGGCACCGGCCCAGAACGCTGCATCGGCATGCACCCCGGCAACCAGGGCAGACAGCGTGGTTTCGATCCCCTCGCCCATCACCAGCACAGGCCGCACGGCATTGCCGGTCAGCCGGATTGTGCCGCCTTTTTTCGAGCCGAGCATCTTCTTCGACTGGCAAGGCTCGCCCGTAACGGGGTGCAAAATCCGCGCCTTGCCCTTGGGCTGATCGAGGTCGATCCAAGTGCGATGCACACCTGTGAACCGACCATCCGGCCCTTGGATTGCGGCCAGCATGGCAGGCCCGCGATGAATGGACCGCCCTGCCCCGTCGATATCCACGACATAGGCCAGATCGGGGTGATAGCGCAGGCAGACAGGCAGGCGTGGAAACAGCGCGGGCGCAATGCCGCGACAGGTCAGATAACCACGAACGGGGGTGCCTTCTGCAGGCTGCCCCTGTTCCCAGACATTGCGCGCCAGCCGGATCGCCTTTTCCCGCTCTTTGGCAGCAATGGCATCTTTCTGACGCTTGTGTTCCGCCTCTTCGCGGTCCCGCTTGGCCCGCTCTTCTGCGCTGATTTCCACACGCGGGCCGCACAGCCATTCCAGCGCCGCGCCAAAATCCATGCCAAGAACAAACATCACCAGGGCGATCTGATCGCCTTTTCCGCCATCGGTGTCGCAGGCGCGGCAAAGGAATTGCTGCTTGCGGGTGTTGACCGAAAACCGATCCGTGCCACCACAGCGCGGGCAAGGCCCCGTGCGCTCGACACCACCGCGCTTAAGCCCCCGAATATCAAGCCGCTGGATCAGTTGATCCATGTCGTGGCGGTGCGCCTCTGCAATGCGCGGATCGTTGCCCTGTGCCATGCCCATCAGCCCTTTGCGGTCAGACGTTGCAGGGCGTGGCCCATGTCGCGGCGCAGGATCGGCAGAATCGCGCGGCTGGCATAGGATGTGGCGTAAGACCATTCGACGGGGGTGCGGGCGGAAAAGAATCGACCCGCCGCATCGGCCAGAAGATCAAAATCCACGTCCTGCCGCAGCCCCGGCAAAGCCTCGCGCAGCACCCCCAAAAGGGCATCAGCCTTGTCCTGAAACTGCCACTCGAAGGCCAGTTGCGACATGGCGCAGATCGCCACCCGTTCAGCGGGCGACAGCGGGTCAATCCGAGTCTCAACCATGGATATCGCTCCGATTCTGATCGACGGGGGCGGGCCGCACGGCGCGCAAAACCGCGCGCTGCAGATCAGCCCCGGCATCCGCCAGCGCCGCCCGATCATGGCGCAAGCCCGCGTGGCGCGCACAGAACGACAAGGCTGCCACACGCAACGGGTGATCAGCATCCAGACGGTCGCTGATGAACGCCAACTGCGAAACCTGTGCGGCATCCAGCGCACCGACCCGCGCCGACAGCGCCACCGCATGCGCCTGCGACATCACAGAAACTGCAAGAAAGCCCATCATGCGGCCCTCGCTCGTTCCGGCTGCCCGGTCAGCCCCATCGCGCGCAAATGCACCCCGACCGAGGCTTTCGACAGGCCGGTGGCCGCGACCATCTGCGGATAGGTCGCCCCTGCCGCCCGCATCTCTGCCAACAGCGCGCGCGCCCTGTCCTGCTTGGCCTTCACCGCGGGCGGAGTGCCGCCCGTGCGCCCGATCCACGGGTTCACCTTCTTGCGATGCGCCACCAGACCAAGCGCCGCCAGATGGCGGGCCACGGCATTGGTCGAAAGGCCGGTCGCCGCGCGCATTTCCGACAAGGTGTTTCCGGCGCTGTGCAGATCTGCAATCTGCGCCCGGCGCGCCTCGACCTGCGCCCGCATGCGTGGCCCCATGCAATTCGTCACCACCGCAGCCCGCCGACCGATCGCCTGCAAATCGCTGCAGATGGTCGGTTCTGTCACGCCACAGCGCGCGGCCAGTTCGGCCACGGTCAAGGTCTCAACGGGCCATGTAGCCAGCAACTCACGCCGCGCTGTTCGTGCCGCATTCAAGCGGCCACGATGCCGCGCCGCTACAGGATTGCCCGCAGGCTTAGGCCACGGCTGCGAGATCGCCACCATGTCATCGCGCAGCGCGCGCACAGACGATCCATGCACCTTCGCAAAGCCTGCCAGATCGGCCGCACACACTGCGCGATCCAGCCCCGCAATCATCGCAGCCAGTTCAACCCGCCGCGCCGCGACCTTCGCCCGCGCTGCAGCCCGAACGCCCGTGGCCCTTGACTGCCGCCCCGCAACAGCCCGAGGGGCTTTGACACGGGCAACCGTCTGTTTACGAACATCGGCGGCGGATCGGCCAATAGCCCGCAGATCCAGCCACACCGTGACACGCGACACACCGAACCGCGCCCCGATCTGGGCGACGGTCATTTCCTCAACCTTCAGCGCGGCCAGCTCGGACCGCCGCAGCGCCTGTGCAGCCTGCCGCGACAGGGGTGCGGGCTTTTGCGGCTTCACAACTTCGGTGACCACAGGGCGCAGGACAATGCCCAACCGGGTGCGCGCGATCATCCGCAAATAGGCCAGCGAAAGACCGACTGTCGCTGCGATGGTCAATTCATTGGCGCCAGATTCGTGCATCGCCACGATCCGCGCCGCGCGCAGGACCGCATCGGTATTGGCAACGGGTGACGGGTTGGCCAGCAGCTTCAAGGCCCGCCGTTCGCTCTGCACATCCAGCCGATCAATCCCCAGAACCTCGGCAATCGCCCGGTCATGCAGCCCTTCGGCATGCAGCCGCGCCACGTCCTGCCTGCGCTGCGATACGACAGGCGCGAGCTTGCGCGCCCGAACCTGCGCCGCCTGATCCCGCTTTTTCTGCTCCTTCCAGTCAGGATAGACCAACTGGCTGCCATCCCACACCGGCAGCGCCCGCCCGCTCACCCCGGTATCGACGCGCTGCACGGCCTCCGGCTGCACGGCCACGCCATAGCGCGCCGCCACCTCTGCCGCGACCCGCGCCGCGTAATCCTGCTGGGACTGCGCGCTCATGCACCACCCCCATAGACAAACACCGGCAGGTTATGCCGCACCGCAAACTGCACCTCGCCCCAGATCCCGCGCGACTGATCCCAGCCCGGCAAATCCGGCACCACCACAGCCCCGCAGGCATTCAAGAACGGCTGGCACCACGCCGCCCACAGATCAGCGGCCAGAGGGTCCAATCCATTTGACCACGCCACACAGCCCTTGGCCGATCCGCTGAAATGACCGCGCGCATGCACCATGACGCAGGACTGTGCGATGGGCGCAAAGGCCGAAACCCCCAGCGCCATCAGATCGCCAGCCGCGTGGCCCGCAGCCATCATCGCATGCACAGACCGCATGTAATCCCACTGGCCAGCCTCATCGAGAACAACGCGGCTGTAGGGGGTCGCCAGATAGACCGGTTGCCGCCCGGAAAATGCCGCCGCGACCGTGGCCGCAGTCTGGCCAACCCGCACCAGCGGCAGATCACCCGCCACGGCAGCAGACAGGATCGGCCCCCATGCCGGTTCGCGCGTCATGCCGCCACCCCGCAGCTGCGGTCAGCCGAGGCCAACCGCAGCGCCAGCAGTGAGGGTGAACGGGGGCCACTCAAACGGGCCAGCACGGCCCCCCGGTATGCTGCTCCATGGGGAAAGGACGAAAACCCATGCCCTGAGTAAAGACCCCCATCCGCACCAGCAGACAGGGGCAAGTTGGCCGCGCAACAGGGAGGAAAATCGCGGCAGGCAGACTGATTCGCAAAACGCGGAGGCACAAGACCAGCAATGTGGATAAAAGCTTTTGTCATGCAGCCATAAAGGCTTACGCCACGACCCTCATGCGTATGGCACAAGATGTAGTTGATGAATTTTGGGTTACGGTTGCCAGACGCAAATCTGCTGTCAGAATGATGCGGGCCGGGTGCCTGAGAAACACCCGGCCCAACCGTCAGCGCGCGGTCGCAATCCGCCGCTGACTTAACCATGAGAGAGACAGAACCATGGCTAGACTTATCCACCCCCTCACAGGTGTAGAACTCAATCCTATACCGATTGAGCGAACTTCCCTCAACTTCGAAGAAGCCGTTACGGCGTGGCTGATGCGCTTGCAGCGCGCTAAATACCACACTATCGCCATGCGACTTGGCACTAACACTCACCGATTGGGCGAAGTGTTTCGAGGTGAGGTCCACATTACGGCCGAGGCGGCGGCGCGCACGCGCCTTTACCGTTAGGCCATGAATGCGAAGAACGGAGGCGCGGTCAGACATTCCGCGCCTCCACCTTTGCCAGCAATTCCAGCAGCACGGACGAGGGCGCGATCACGACCTCAAAATCCCCGCTGTCAGTCACCCGAGGCGTCGCAGTGAATGGGAACAGCAAGGCGTTGAACGCATCGAGGACGCGCAACGCCGTATCCTCCCCCTGATCGACCACTGCCGCCTCAAGCCGCGCGATCACGGCCACGGCAGAAACCGTATCGGCGGAAAGGTTCAGCACCGCGTCCGCCATCACGCCACCTCGCCCAGCATCGCGGCGAACTGATCCGGCCAATCGCGCGCGGCCTGCATCACCTTGTCGCCGGTGGGGGTCGAGAACGCATCGAACCAGTTGCAGGCGGTCTGGAAGGTGACGCCGAACACCACCGCGCATTCCTCGCGGCTGCCGCAGATCCGCGCCACAAACCGCGACCACGCCACGCGGGCCGCACTCACATCGACAGGACCGCAGGCCCCCTGCACCCGCCGCACCGCCCGCAGACCACGGCCCCGCCCGCCCGCAGGCTGAAACCGATTGCCATGGGACATTTGACCCGATGGGCGCGCATGAGAGGCAGAGGCAATCAAAACAGGAGCTTGGCGTGACATCAGGCAGCATCCTTCATGGCGGAAAGGTTGGACCGATGGACGGAAACGCCCGTAGGCACAGCGCACCAGATCATCGTGAAAACTCCCAACGGACCACGCCGGTGGCGTCCACAATCTTGATCGAAAGCAGCAGGTCTAGCCACGCTTCGGACAAAGGCTTGACCTGCACCGTAGGCCCGCGCGTCAGGGCTGAAATGAGGTCGTTCGATGGCTGAGGTTGGCGTGACATCAGGCGGCATCCTCTCGGTGATGGAAAGTCGTGGAAATGCGGTAATCTCGCCCGTGAGTTGCAGGGAGAATCACGAGATGGGCCTTTTGAACTGGTTGTTTGGCAGGAAGCTGGTCGCCGCCCCTGAGCCTGAGCGGCAAGAACCTGCCCTGCTCGGTTCCGTAACGGTCACAATTCACGCGCCGCCCATCGTCGTAAAACGCGTCGAGGCACCAGAAAGCAGGCCAACCGGCTGGAAAGCCGCCGAAGAAGAAAACAGGGCCGCCCTTCGCCGATACTACGCAGAAGGGAACTATCCGGCCCCCACAAAGCCGGAGACAAAGGCTGTTCAAATTGAACAACCCTTCCCTGTCATCCCCGTCGATAAGGATTTCCGCTTCATCGCCCTTGATGTTGAGACTGCGAATTCTTGGAGCGGCAGCATTTGCCAGATCGGCTTGGCCTGCGTCAGCAGGGACGGCGAGATCACTTGCCAATCGTTTTTCGTTGACCCCGAGCAGCACTTTGACGACTTCAACGTGCGCCTCACAGGCATCAGCGCAACCACGGTCAGAGGCGCACCAACCTTTCGGCAGATATTCCCCGGCCTTCGCGAGATGCTCAAACGTCAACCCGTGATCCAGCACAGCACATTCGACAGCCGCGCCATCGCGGCTGCTGCTGAAAATGCGCGGCAGGTCAGCGCCGGAATCCATTGGATGGACAGCGTCCAGATCGCGCGGAAAGCATGGCCCGAGTTCATCGGAAACGGCGGGCATGGCCTTTCCCATCTGAAAAGCAAATTGCAGCTCGATTTCCAGCATCACGACGCGGGCGAGGATGCTCGGGCAGCTGCTCAAGTCGTCCTTCGCGCCGAGGGTGTTCTTGGTCTTCCGTTTCGCGACATCCTGCAGAAATCCGCCCGTCGCAAACGTGCCGTCACCACAGGCACCGCCGAGGTCAATACGGCAGGCAGACTGGCAGGACATGTCGCCGTATTCACCGGCATGCTCCCGATCACACGCAACGCAGCCGAAGACTTGGCCGCAGAACTTGGCATCGTCACTGTCAAAGCTGTATCCAAAAAGGTGACGCTGCTGATTGTCGGAGATCAGGACCCGAGTGTTCTCGCCGGTCACACAAAAAGCGCATCCCATCGAAAGGCCGAAGACCTCATCGCGCAGGGGCATGACATTCAAATCATTGATGCGCGCGCGTTCTTGGAACTGGTGGACCGAGGGTGACTGCATCATGCCGCCTCACCGTCTTGATCGTCATGCAACCGCACGAGGTCTTCAGCGCTGATCGAAATTTCCCGAAGGCTTGCCGCGCGCAGTATCCGTGCATGGAACCGCGCGGGAATTGACTCGGTTTGCGCCCACTTGTGGACGCGATCCGGCGACACGCCGATGTCTGCGGCCAAATCCTTACGGTTCGGCCACCGATCAATCAGCAACTTGATGGAGGAAATCTCTGTCATGGGCTTAGGTAATGGAGATTTTCTCTATTCGTCAAGATGGAGATTTCTTCGATGGACGAAATTTCTATTTTCGTGAAGGTGACCCCATGAAAAAGATCGCCGAACAACTCATCGAACGAGAGAGCCGCCCAGATCGGGTTGGTCCCCGCCTGACCGCACTGCGGGAAACACTTGTCCTGTCTAAGGCGGAATTCGCCGACAGCATTAGCCTGGACAGAAGTTCCCTCACCAAGGTCGAAAAGGGTGAAATGGGCCTCGATATTGCCGTCGGAGAGCGTATCGCTGTGATGTATGGCTTCGGACTGGACTTTATCTACCGTGGCGATCTGTCAGACGTTCCGCTCAATTTGCGCGCGCAGCTGATGGCCATTCTCTTCGCGCACAAAGCTGCTCGATAGATCGTCTTGACCTTTAGGCGTGTGACCCGCGCCACAATCAGAATCATCATATCCGCAAACTTATAGGGCATTTAGGGCCACTCCCTGACCAATGCCTGCCATTCTGCATGTTCTCATTACGTTCTGTAAATTGATTTTTTCTCCACTTTTGTCTTGACGATGGATAAAATCTCCATTTATGTTGCACCCATCGCAACCGATGGAGGCACAGATGCCGCGCGCAAGAACTCAGATGCAGGATCGCACATGCTGCGCTATCGTCGTAGCATCGCCTTCCGTCTCTGACTGGAGCAAGCCGCATGGATTACACCACCTTGGCCTTTGCAACCCTGCCCCTCTCGATCCAACTTGGGATGGGTGTAGGCTTTCTCAGCTATGTGACGGCCTATGCCGGAAGGCGGCGCGGACACAACGCGATAGATGCGGTGCTGCTGTCGATGGTCTTTGGTCTTCCCGCCCTGCTTCCCATGGCATCAGCTACCGGCGCGACGTTGATCAATGCAGCCTGCGGGACCAGTCTTGCGTTTGGCATGGCCCTGTTGTGGCGCGGAAAGCTGCAATCCGTCTGGCATCAGGCAGCACGCGACATGGGTCTGCACGCCGAGGATGGCATGGCTCACGGCTGGGACGCGATTGCATCTTTCCCAGAATTGGCTACCGGGCAGGTATCAGTTCATACGGCGGACGGACGTATCCTCTATCTGAACGACCGCAGGCTGTTTTCGGGATCGCCGTTCAAGGGCCTATATCTCGGATCGGATGGGTCAATCATCATGGCGGTCGAGGAAGAGCGCATGCCGGATGGAACCGAGCAGACGAGGCAGGACATCGTGGATCCGGACTGGGGAACCCGCATGACTTACATTCCGTCCGATCAAATCAGACGGGTCAATATCCGCTTTTAGCCGCTGACAGCTATTCCTTCCTTGGGGGCGGCGCTGGCGAAGGTTTGACCGCTGGCCTTTCTGCGGGCTGGATTCCGCTCAAAGGCTTTATTGGATTCAGAACTGGCACATTTGGCGTAGTTCCACGTTGCTCTCCGCCTGCTGGCGGTGCGCGACCCGTATCCGTGGTCGGTATTCTGGACATGAACATGCCTCCTTTGACCCATGAAACAAGGGGGTATGGCGGGTCGCGCTGTGGCGCAGTGCGGCCTGCACCAAAGCTACACACACAAACTCATATCATCAACCCGATGGAGGCCAGCATGCCCGCCAACACCAACCTGCCCCCGCGCCCGTCTCCGCAGGCTGTCCGGCAGGCCCGCCACCTGATCACCAACCCGCAGGACTTCACCTACATGCAGGCGGATGTGTGGGAAAAGGTCCAGAAGGATGCGTGGCGCGTCCTGCACGATGACCACCAGCACCGCACCGCCCCCGTGGTCCTGCACTTGCACGGCCACCAGCCCGGTGACGCAGCATGATGGGTTTCCCGCTGCAACTCCCCATCGAGGCCACCAAGCCCCGCGCCATGGAACTCACCGACTGGCTCGGCGATCTCGGCACCGCCAAATCCTATCGCGGCACCGCTCTGGTGATCGAAGTCACCTCCGAAGCCGAAGCCCGCGCCCTGACCGCATGGCTAGCCAACTGCCCCGTCGCCGTGCCGATGGGCCTGAAGGCCGGGGTGGCGGCATGAGCATCCAACTGGAACTGACAGTTTACGGCCCGCAACTTGCAGGCGCGTTGATGAACGACGACGAGGAACTTGCCTATTTTTTTGATGATATGGCAAAAAATGGCGTCGCCGATGTAATTGGTGAAGGCATCGCAGAATTGATGCCTGACGCGGCAAATGTGGTGGCGTTTCTGCGCGCGCTGGCCGCAGCGATTGAGGCCGCAGCATGAGCGGCTGGTTCAAAGATCGGCGGCAGGAGTTCATCGCAGCCACCCTGCGCCAATTCGGTCAGATCCGCCGCGCTGACATCATGCGTGAGTTTGATGTGACTGTCGCCATCGCAAGTGCCGATATCGCGGCCTTCCTCGCCAATGATCCGCCCTATGTCCGCTACGATGTAAGCGCCAAGATCTATGTACTTGAGGCGTCCGCATGAACGCCCACAGCCCCACCCCCATCGATCCCCGCGCCCGCCTGATCCGCTCTGCGGTCTTCTGGGCGCGGCAGGTCTCAAATCAATTTGACGACGCCTGCGCGGCCTGCCTCGGCAATCTCGCCCTTGTCACCTCGCCCATCGCCTACCGGATCGAGGGCAAGACCGTCACCGGCGGCACGCTGATGATCCGCATCGAGGGGGCCGACATCGTGGCCCGCCGGATCGAGCTGACCCACAGCGCCACCCTGCGCCACCCCCTCCCCGCCCGCCTGCGCCGCGATCTGCCGTAGGTCGGGGTTCACCCCGACACATCACCCAGCCCCGAAACCCATCCCGCCGAAAGGCCGCACAATGTCACCGCCAATGTCACCGCATGACCACAACGCCTTTTTCGAAATGCACCGCCGCCGCGAAGAGCTGCGCCGCCGCTCCATGATCCTGCTGGCCCTCAACGCCGCCGCCGTGATCGTGGCCCTGCTGGTGATCGGCGCCCTGATCGGCATGGCCCTGACCACCGCCGAGGCCATGCCCGCCTTCCTCGCCGAAGCCGCCACCCGCGCGCGCGGCTGACCCCGTTCGAAAACCATCCAACCCCCGAAAGGACCCCCTGATGGCCGCTGACCCACCCTTTGAGCTGCGAACCGCAGACCAAATCCTTGCCATGCCCGACTCCGGCGAATTCCTCGCGCAGTTCATGGACGATCACAAACAGCTGATCCTCGACATGCACCAAGCCCAGATGGATCAGGGCGGCAAGGTCAAGGGCGGCTTCACGATCACCGTCGATTACACGCTGGACCGCCAGCTTTCGATGATCGTCACCGCCGAGGCCAAGATCAAAACCCCGAAGAAGCCCAAGGCATCCGCCGCACTGTGGACCACTGCCGAGGGCATGCTCACCCCGCAAAACCCGCGCCAGCCCAGCCTGCCGGGCATCCGCGACGTAACCCCCGCCGCGCAGCCGATCCGCGCCTGACACCCCGAAAGGACAGACATTGAGCCAATACGACACCCAAGATGGCGCGGAGAACATCGCGCAGACCGTCGCCAAGATCATGGAGCAGCACGGCGCTGTCGATATGCTGCTGCGCGACGCCATCCTGCCCAATCTCGGCACCCCGCTGCTGATGGCGGTCCCCGCCGGCCAACAGGTGCAGGATTTCACCGACAAGCTGCGCGCGGCCCAATCCTTCCTGAAACCCTTCCAGCGCAAAGGCACGGCCAGCATGCAGGATCTGGCCAGCCTGATCGCATGGGCCAACCGCTTCAAGGGTGGCAATTCCGCCCTCTACGCCAGCAACACCGGCGACACCCCCAAGCTGACCTGCATTGCGGATTATCACCTCGAAGGCCCCGCCCAGATCACCGACATGGGCGATCCCACCGCGCGCCACGGCCACCACCGCGCGACCTATGCCTTCCCGCTCTCGCGCCAGTGGAAGGCATGGCAGGCACAATCTGGCAAACCCGTCAGCGGCGTCGAAATGGGCGAGTTCCTCGAAAACTTCATCCTCGACGTGATCGACCCGCCGATGTCGCTGACCTCCCCCGGCATCCGAGGGTCCGATGCCTCCGAAGCTGACCTGCGCCTGATCGACATCGCCCGCCGCTTGGATGGCAGTTTCGGCAACGCCAATCAGCTTCTGGGCATGGCGAAATCCTTCACCGTCAACGAGTCCGCCGACTACATGGTGGCCCACAATTCGACCACGGGCGAAGCGACGATCCAGATCAAATCGGAACACATCGACGGCAATGGCCAGCCGATCAAAGTTCCGAAGCTGTTCCTGATCGCCATCCCCGTCTTCGAAAACGGCCCCGCCTATCGCCTGCCGGTGCGCTTCCAATACCGCAAGGCCGGACCCACCGTGAAATTCGTGCTGACCCTGCACGACCCCAAACACGCCATGGATCACGCCTTTACCGAGGCGACCCAACAGGCCTCGCAAGACACCAGCCTGCCCCTGTTCATCGGCAGCCCCGAATCCTGACCCTTCGGTGTCCAGCCCCGCGCGGGCTGGCATCCCAAGCGACAGGAGGCCGCAATGACCAAGCCAAACCAGAATGACCTGATTGTTTTCACCGATGAAGACGGCGCGCCTTGGGCTGCGTTTGTCTGGGGTGAGGCCGATCCCACCGCCGTTGCAGACCTGATCGATCTGGACGTGATCGCGGAAGAAACCGGCTATGAACCCGAAGACATCATAGCCGAATGCTCTTGGCCCCCGCGCGTCCAGACCTATCACCTGCGGCTCAACGAAGACGAAACATACAGCTTCTGCGATGCATCTGACCCAGAGGCGCAGATCATCACCGGCCACCGCTTTTATCCGCAGGGCTGATGACATGGCAGCCCACATCGAAAGCCCCCCACACGTAGCGCGGGCGCGCATTGCCGCAATCCGTCTGGCCGCTCGCAATATGTGCATCGAAACCGGAGGTGATCCGGCTGAGTGCGCGTTTGAACTGGTTGCAGCCGCAATCCTGATCCTTCACGAAGCGCGCCCCATGAAAAACACATCGCAGATGATCGCCATGGTCGCGCCAGACGCGGAGGCAGTCGTCGAGGAATGGTTTCCCGAAGAACTCAAGAAATTCAGGTGCAAGCATGGCTGAGAACAGCAAAATCGAATGGACCGATGCAACAAAGTGGTGTTCTCGCTGCAAAACGATTCACCCACTATCAGATTTTGGGCGCGACAAAACGCGAGGTGATGGCATTGCGGCGTGCTGCTTGGCGTCGCGCCGTGTCATTGATCGCAAGCCGCAAATTGGCAGTCTTGGGCGCAGAAAGTGGCTTACGCCAGCGCGCGATGGCGACAAAAAGCAAGCGCGCCGCCGCGTGAATTATCTGGTGGAGCAAGGCCGTATACCGCGCCCAGATGATCTTCCGTGCCTTGATTGTGGCGATGAGGTTTTCGTGCATCGGCACCCGCATGAATACGATCACCACCTTGGATACAGCGCGGCAAACCAACTCTCAGTTGAGGCGGTTTGCCGGAAATGCCACCGCAACAGGGATGATGCACGTCATGGCGCGTAATTCAAAGATCGAATGGTGCGACGACACTTGGAACATCATCACCGGCTGCACGCTGGTCGATGAAGGCTGCCGCCATTGCTACGCCGCCCACCTCATCACCTCATGGCCCGCCATCGGCAACCACCCCAGCCGCAAGGGTCTGGCCCGCAAGAACGCGGCAGGCGAAAGCAAGTTCACGGGCGAGGTGCGGTTCAATGAGGATTGGCTCGACCAGCCCCTGCGCTGGAAAAAGCCGCGCAAGATCTTCGTCTGCGCCCACGGCGATCTGTTCCACGAAACCGTGCCGGATGAATGGATCGACCACGTGTTCGCCGTCATGGCACTGGCCCCGCAGCACACGTTTCAGGTGCTGACCAAACGGCCAGAGAGGGCGCGGGCGTATCTGAACGGCGACGGGCTGGAAATGGGCGATGCGTCCCGAGGTGCAAACATCGCCTGCATTGCCCAAGATGATTTTCACCAACACCTGCACGGATCGACCTTTTTCACACCAATAGGCAATGAAGAAGAACCGCAAGCCGTTCTCACCACATGGCCCCTGCCCAACATCTGTCTTGGCACCTCGATCAGCGATCAGGCCAGCGCCGATCAGCGCATCCCGCACCTGCTCGCAGCCCCCGCCGCCGTGCGCTTCATCAGCGCAGAGCCGTTGCTGGGCGAGGTCGATTTGAAAGCTACCCGATATGGGCATATGACTGCCATATCCAGATTGGACTGGGTGATCGTCGGCGGCGAGAGCGGCCCCCACGCCCGCCCGATGCACCCTGAATGGGCGCGGTCCCTGCGCGATCAATGCGCGGCGGCTGGCGTGCCGTTCCTGTTCAAACAGTGGGGCGAGTGGTTGCCCCTCAACCAAACCGCGCTGGGGGCCGACGACGCCTATTACCACCCCGCGCCCGAGGAAGACCCAGAGTTATCCAGTCGCTGCAAATATGACAGTTTGTGCATTGCGCCGGATGGCACGTCCTATTCGACAGGGACTGCACACCAATACCACCGCATTGCCGAGGGGGCATTTGCAGGCGCGGGCCATATGCAATGCTTCAAGATCGGCAAGTCCCGCGCTGGTCGCTTGCTGGATGGCATCGAACACAACGGCTTCCCCCAGATCGGGGGTGCAGCATGACCGCAAAACCATTTTGTGACGGGCCGTTCAGCATCCTGAAAGGAACGAATTGGATCGTCGGGAAAGATCATCACGGCGACATTTGCCATGTCCTAGATCAGCGGGGCTGGGGCTATCTGACAGGAAAAGGTCACTCTGCCCTCGGACTGGACAACGTTACAGCCTCGCAGATGCAGGCGGACATGCAGCAATGGGTTGTTGATGCTCTGAATGCAGCGTGGAACCGCCGCGCCGACCTTGCCGCCGTCCCCGCGCAGGCTAAAGGGGCGAAGCCACTAGACCTGTCCGACGATCTGCGGGGCCAACTCTGGCAGATCGTCCTGAAAATGACCGCCTGCGATGATGAGGGCTGCGGCCAGAATAACTGCTCCTGCATGGCCCGTTATGCCCGCATCCTCGCCGCCATCGACCCCGCCGCGATCCGTGAGGCGGCGCTGAGAGACGCAGGATATGACACGCCAGCCCCCCGCGACGAGGTGACAGACGCCGCGCGTGACGTGCTGGCAGAGCGCCAACGGCAGATCAACGCCGAGGGCTGGACGCAGGGGCATGACGACCGACACGCGGTCGGTGAATTGGCCGGTGCTGCCGCCTGCTACGCCATGCAGGCGGCTCTTGATAGCATCGGAGACAGACGCCTCTCTCGTACCGTCAAAGCCACTATTGGCGAACTCTGGCCGTGGTCGGCTCAATGGTGGAAGCCGACGACGAACCGCCGTGACCTGATCAAAGCTGCCGCGCTGATCATTGCCGAAATCGAGCGCCTTGACCGCGCCGCCCTCGCAGCTGCCAAGTCGGTGCAGAAATGAAATCTAACATCATTGATATTGATGTTGAAGTGACGGCCAGAACGTCAAGAGCGGTTCTGGCCCACACTGGCAACAAAGAAGACGCCGTGTGGCTTCCGCTTTCTCAAATCGAGATTGAGCCATCAGGGGTGTCTGGGATTGAAACTGTGACGCTGCCGGAATGGCTTGCGATAGACAAGGGATTGATCTGATGAAAGTCAAAGTCGGAGCGTATTCGAGCGTTGTTGGCGGGTCTGTCCACATTCACGAAGATGACGGCAGATTTGCAGGGCAGATCGCTATCATGTGCAATACCGACACATTGCGCGATCCTGCACTACAAAAAGCCATGTGCGAAGTTATGGCCAAGGCTCTGTCGCAGTTTTTTGCAGCGGCCAAGGCGGTGCAGCATGGGTGACCGCATCACCCTGTCCCGTGCAAAGGGCTGGCGCAAACCCGAGGGCGCGATCATCGTGGCCCGCCCGTCCCTATGGGGCAACCCGTGGGCCGTTGGCACTCCGGGCCAACTCTCGGCCTACATCATCGGCAGATATAACCTACCCGTCGATATGACGCAGGCCGAGGCCGTGGAGGCCTATCGTGCATGGCTGCGCGGTGATCACCTTGCCCACGACCATCTGCCTGACTGCCTCACCCCGTTTGGCCGTGTGGCAATCAAAGACCACCTCCACGCCCGCCGCCAGCTGATCCACGCCAACCTGCACACCCTGCGCGGCCACGATCTGGCCTGCTGGTGCAAACAGGGCAAGCCCTGCCACGCCGATGTGCTGCTGGAGATTGCGAACCAATGAACCAGAACCGCTCATCCGCCGTCATGCAGCAGCGCACCGAACCGCACCAGAGCCTTGATGATTTCCCGACACCGCCTTGGGCTACCCGCGCATTGTGCGAGGATCTGCAAAACCCATGCGATGAACTGTGTGGCGGCAAGGCCCCCGCATGGACCACCGGAACCATGACCTGCCGTGAACCAGCTGCAAATCGCGGCCATATGGTCAATCCTCTGCGCGAATATTTCCGCGATGTCGAAGCCAGCGACATCTTCGATTACGGCGCAGGCTATCCAGTCCGAGACTACCTGTTTGGACCCCTGCCAGATATGGTGGACTGGACCATCACAAACCCGCCCTTCCGGCTGGCTGAACAGTTCATCGACCGCGCGCTGCAAACAAGCCGCATCGGCGTGGCGGTGATCGTCCGCACCGCCTTCCTCGAAGGCGTGGGCCGTCACAAGACCCTGTTCACCAAACACCGCCCCGCTGCCGTGATGCAGTTCACCGAGCGGGTGGTGATGCACAAAGGCAAGCTGTCCGCCAAGGGCAGCACCGCCACAGCCTATTGCTGGATCGTCTGGGAGCATGCCCACAGCGGGCCAACAGAATTCTGCTGGATCGCCCCCTGCCGCAAGCGCCTCGAACGCACCAGCGATTACCCGAAAGAGCCGCAGCCATGACAGACGCCATAGACGCCCGCATTGCCGCACTGGAAACCCTGCTGGCCCGCAATCTGGTGTTCGACCACGGCTCGGCAGAGGATGGGCTGGACGCACTCGGCGGCTGGAACCGCATGTGCGATCTGGTGACGGCATACCGAGAGGCAAACCCGCTGCCGGAAAGCGATATCGAAATCCCGATGTCGGGCGAAGATGGGGGGATTCCGTTTTGAGCGAACTTCCCTATGCAACCTCAAAAGCCGGTCAGGGCCGAGAGAAGGAAATCCGCCAACTGTTGCGCGATGTAGGCGCAACAGCCGTGGGCTTCATGGTGGACGATGACGCGGACATGGTGATTTGCCAATTCCGCCTGCATGGTCGCCAGATCACGGTGCCGGTGTCAGTCGGAGCCTACGCCGCCGCATGGGTCAAAGCCTATCCATGTGGCCCACGGACAACGCGGGCGGATCACGCCAAGAAGTCCCGCGCTCAAGCTGAAATCGCCGTGTGGGCTGTTCTGGCCGACTGGATCAAAGCCCAAACCGCGATGATGATCTGCGGGCTGATGGATGCCGACACGGCTTTCCTGCCTCATATCCACGCGCAAGATGGTCGCCGGATTGCAGAAGTGATCGCAGGACCATCAGGCAAAAACTTGCTGCCGCCGCCGAAGGTGCAGCCATGACCGATTGGAACGATGAAACAGCGAGAGGAGCAACAGAATGAAAACCGTGTTCCTGTTGGCCGCTCGATATGACGGCCTGCCAGTGATCCCCGCTGATCAGGTCTGCCGCGACTTCTTCGCGCCAATGACGCTGCCGAAGTTCATCGACAAGATCAACCGTGGCGAAATCACTCTGCCTCTTGTGCGGATGACAGACAGCCAAAAGGGCGCGCGCGGAGTGAACCTGAATGACCTTGCGGCCTATATCGACGCACGATCTGATGCCGCTAGGCGCGAAGCAAAGGCAATGCAGGCCTGATCCACAATTTTCCTACAGACAGAACGCCGTCAGATAACCAATTGGCGGCGTTTGTTTTTATAAAATATCAGGTGCAATCCATCATCGGAGCGACGGACAGGCGCGCGGCAGAGCGGACCACGGAATGATCATGGGTCATGGCGGGTTCCGTCTTGGTCATAGCGGGCCTTTTTGCCTGCGATACAACAGAGGTGTCGCAGCATTCCGGCGGCTTCTAGCAAGCTTTGCCTGCGGTTTCCACCACCAAGCCACAATCAGACCGAAACGCGCAGACAGCACGGCGACACCCCGTTCCGGCCCGGTCAATCCGCAACCAAAACGGCCCCTGAACTGATCGCACCACCATTGACGGCCCCGATCACCGTCGAGGTGATCTGCGCCACCCGTGCGGTCGATGCGGTGACACGGTTCATAACCCGACCATCAATGGCCATCGCGTTGGCTGCGATGTTATAGGTAATATTTGCCGTCTCAGGGGCCGCGCCCATCTGGCCCAACCCCGCGCTGACCGCCAGAGCGGCCTCGGTTTTCGCAAGCCCCGCCAGACCATTCGCCCCGATCGAGATCTTTGCACGCCCCAGACCCTCGCCCAGACTAGGCAGCCCGCCAACCAGAACCTGAACATTGCTGACCACGGCACCGGTATTGACCGCCCCCAGCACGGTCGAGTTGATCTGCGCGGTTGTCGAGGC
>MHZT01000048.1 GCA_001828855.1 Rhodobacterales bacterium RIFCSPHIGHO2_02_FULL_62_130
GCTGATCGCTCCGATCGCGATGGAAGAAAAACTGCGCTTCGCCATCCGCGAAGGCGGCCGCACCGTCGGCGCAGGCGTCGTCTCGAAGATCATCGCCTGATCGACAACGAATCCCCTTTCCATGGGAGTTCGCACGTTATAAGGACCAGCGGCGCACCTTTTCGGGGTGCGCCGCCGACCATATTTTACGACCAAGACTGACTAGACGACTCACAAATGTGAACCTATGGGCCGGGCCTGTTGCCCCGCCTACGTTCCGAAGGAAAAACTGATGCAAGGTCAAACCATTCGCATTCGGCTGAAAGCCTTCGATTACCGCGTGTTGGACGCCTCCACGCAGGAAATCGTAAGCACCGCCAAGCGCACCGGCGCCACTGTCCGCGGTCCGATCCCGCTGCCGAACAAGATCGAAAAGTTCACGGTTCTCCGTGGTCCGCACATCGACAAGAAGTCGCGCGACCAGTGGGAAATCCGCACGCACAAGCGTCTTCTCGATATCGTCGATCCGACCCCGCAGACCGTGGACGCGCTGATGAAGCTCGACCTCGCTGCCGGCGTTGACGTCGAAATCAAAGTTTAAGGGGGCATAGAAACATGCGCTCTGGCGTTATCGCAAAAAAGCTGGGCATGACCCGGCTGTTCCTTGAAAACGGCACGCAGGTTCCTGTGACCGTTCTTCAGCTCGACAATCTTCAGGTCGTGGCACAACGCACCGCTGACAAGGATGGCTACACCGCCGTTCAACTCGGCGCTGGCGCTGCCAAGGCCAAGCGCACCACTGCCGCGCAGCGTGGCCACTTCGCCAAGGCGAATGTTGCCCCCAAGCGCAAGATCGCGGAATTCCGCGTGTCGCCCGACAACCTGATCGAAGTGGGCGCGGAAATCACCGCCGCGCACTACCTTGAAGGCCAGTTCGTCGACATCGCCGGCACCTCGATCGGTAAAGGCTTTGCCGGTGCGATGAAGCGTCACAACTTCGGCGGTCTGCGTGCGTCGCACGGCGTGTCCGTGTCGCACCGTTCGCACGGTTCGACCGGTCAGTGCCAAGACCCCGGCAAGGTGTTCAAAGGCAAGAAAATGGCTGGTCACATGGGCGCTGTGCGTTGCACCACCCAGAACCTGCAAGTCGTCCGCACGGACGCCGAGCGTGGCCTGCTGATGATCAAGGGCGCTGTCCCCGGTTCCAAGGGTGGCTGGGTCACCGTCAAGGATGCCGTGAAGAAAGCTGCTCCGGCTGGTCTGCCGCTTCCGGCGGCCATTCGTTCGGTGGCACCTGTTGCTGCTGAAGGGGGTGAAGCATGAAACTTGATGTGATCAAGCTTGATGGCGGCAATGCCGGCACCATCGATCTGGACGAAGCGCTGTTCGGCCTTGAGCCGCGCGCAGACGTGCTGCACCGTGTGGTGCGTTGGCAGCGTGCGCGTTCGCAGGCTGGCACGCACTCGACGCTGACCCGCGCCGAAGTGTCCTACTCGACCAAGAAGATCTATCGCCAAAAAGGCACCGGTGGCGCACGTCACGGTTCCAAGAAGGCTCCGATCTTCCGTCACGGTGGCGTTGTCAAAGGTCCGACCCCGCGTTCGCACGCCCATGATCTGCCGAAGAAATTCCGCGCCTTGGGTCTGCGTCACGCTCTGTCCGCCAAGGCCAAAGCTGGCGAGTTGGTGATTCTGGACTCGGCGACCATTGCCGAAGCCAAAACCGCGAACCTGGCCAAATACGCCAAGGAACTCGGCTGGAAGCGCGTGTTGATCATCGACGGTGCAAGCGTTGACGCGAATTTCGCGCTGGCTGCTCGCAACATCGAAGGTATCGACGTGCTGCCGACCATCGGTGCGAACGTCTACGACATCCTGAAGCGTGACACCCTGGTGATCACCAAAGCAGGTGTCGAAGCCTTGGAGGCTCGTCTGAAATGAGCGCGAAACCCGAACACTACGACCTGATCAAAAAGCCCGTCATCACCGAAAAGGCCACCATGGCTTCGGAAAATGGCGCGGTGGTGTTCCAGGTCGCTATGGACGCAACCAAGCCCCAGATCAAAGAAGCTGTGGAAGCAGTCTTCGGCGTGAAGGTGAAAGCGGTCAACACCACGATCACCAAAGGCAAGGTCAAGAAGTTCCGTGGCCGTACCGGCGAGCGGAGCGACAAGAAAAAGGCCTACGTCACCCTCGTTGAGGGAAATACCATCGACGTGACCACCGGCCTCTGATAGAAGGCCACGAATCTCGCGGCCCCGGTTTTCCGGGGCCGTGGATTTTTTCGACCTGGCAGGGCGCAACATCGTCCTGCTGACCAATCGGGGACCTTCGGGGCCCTATAACCATTGGGTCCAAACCATCGGACCCATCAGCTGACGGAAGACAGAAAGCATGGCACTTAAGTCGTATAAGCCGACGACGCCTGGCCAACGCGGGTTGGTTCTGATCGACCGTTCGGAACTGTGGAAAGGCCGCCCGGTCAAAACCCTTACCGAGGGTTTGACGAAGACCGGTGGCCGGAACAATACCGGACGCGTCACGATGTGGCACAAGGGTGGGGGCGCCAAGCGTCTTTACCGCGTTGTCGATTTCAAACGTCGTAAATTCGACATTCCGGCGGTCGTCGAGCGGATCGAATACGATCCGAACCGTACCGCCTTCATCGCTTTGGTGCGCTACACCGATGGCGAACTGGCCTACATCCTTGCTCCGCAGCGTCTGGCCGTGGGTGACTCTGTCATCGCCGGTGCAAAGACCGACGTGAAGCCGGGCAACGCCATGCCGTTCTCGGGCATGCCGATCGGTACCATCATCCACAACGTCGAGCTGAAAGCCGGCAAGGGCGGCCAGTTGGCCCGCGCTGCAGGCACCTACGCCCAGTTCGTTGGTCGTGACGGTGGCTATGCCCAGATCCGTTTGTCCTCGGGCGAACTGCGTCTGGTGCGTCAGGAATGCATGGCGACCATCGGTGCCGTGTCGAACCCCGACAACTCGAACCAGAACTTCGGTAAAGCTGGCCGTATGCGTCACAAGGGCGTCCGCCCGACGGTGCGCGGTGTTGCAATGAACCCGATCGATCACCCGCATGGTGGTGGTGAAGGCCGGACCTCGGGTGGTCGTCACCCGGTTACCCCGTGGGGTAAAGGGACCAAGGGCAACAAGACCCGCAAGGCCAAGGCTTCGGACAAGCTTATTGTTCGGTCGCGTAACGCGAAGAAAGGGCGCTAATCCATGGCACGTTCTATTTGGAAAGGCCCGTTTGTTGACGCTTACGTGCTGAAGAAGGCCGAGAAGGCGAAAGATTCGGGCAAGAACGAAGTGATCAAGATCTGGTCGCGCCGTTCGACGATTCTGCCGCAGTTCGTCGGGCTGACCTTTGCCGTCTATAACGGCAAAAAGCACATCCCGGTCGCCATCACGGAAGAGATGATCGGCCAGAAGTTTGGTGAATACTCGCCGACGCGCACCTACTACGGTCACGCCGCCGACAAAAAAGCGAAACGGAAGTAAGCCATGGCAAACGATAAAAATCCGCGCCGCGTGGCCGAAAACGAAGCGCAGGCAATTGCGCGTATGCTTCGCACCTCGCCGCAGAAGCTTAACCTTGTTGCGGGCCTGATCCGTGGCAAGAAGGTGGAAAAGGCTCTTGCCGATCTGACCTTCTCCAAGCGCCGCATCGCTGGCGACGTGAAGAAGTGCCTGCAGTCGGCCATTGCCAACGCAGAAAACAACCACGGCCTTGACGTCGACAGCCTTGTCGTCGCCGATGCTTATGTTGGCAAGAACCTGGTGATGAAGCGGGGCCGTCCGCGGGCTCGTGGTCGCTTTGGCAAGATCATGAAACCGTTCAGCCAGCTGACCATCACGGTCCGTCAAGTTGGGGAGTCTGCATAATGGGTCAGAAGGTTAACCCCATCGGGATGCGCCTCCAGGTCAACCGCACCTGGGATAGCCGTTGGTTCGCTGAATCGAAAGATTACGGCAATCTGCTGCTGGAAGATCTGCGTATGCGCGAGTTCATCCACGAAGAGTGCAAGCAGGCTGGCGTGTCGCGCGTCATCATCGAGCGTCCGCACAAGAAGTGCCGTGTGACCATTCACACCGCACGTCCGGGCGTCATCATCGGCAAAAAAGGTGCTGACATCGAAGGCCTTCGCAAGAAGCTTTCCGTGTTCACCAAGTCGGAACTGCACCTGAACATCGTCGAAGTCCGCAAGCCCGAGCTTGACGCTCAGCTGGTGGCCGAGTCGATCGCACAGCAAATGGAACGCCGGGTTTCTTTCCGTCGCGCCATGAAGCGTGGCGTTCAGAATGCGATGCGTATGGGCGCCCTTGGCATCCGCGTGAACGTCGCTGGCCGTCTTGGCGGTGCCGAGATCGCACGGACCGAATGGTATCGTGAAGGCCGTGTGCCGCTGCACACCCTGCGCGCTGACATCGACTATGCGCTGTCCGAAGCCATGACGCCCTATGGCATCATCGGTGTGAAAGTGTGGATCTTCAAAGGCGAAATCCTTGAGCATGATCCGCAGGCCCATGATCGCCGTCTTGCCGAAGCGCAAGAAGGCGCAGCACCGCGTTCGCCTCGCCGCGACCGCGAACGCGCGTAAGGGAGTAGAAGAAGATGTTGCAACCGAAACGGACTAAGTTCCGCAAGCAGCACAAGGGCCGTATCCACGGCGAAGCGAAGGGCGGCTTCCTGCTGAACTTCGGCTCCTTTGCGCTGAAAGCTACCGAGCCAGAGCGTGTGACGGCCCGTCAGATCGAAGCGGCCCGCCGCGCGATCACCCGTCACATGAAACGTCAGGGCCGTGTCTGGATCCGGATTTTCCCGGATGTCCCGGTCTCGTCCAAGCCCACCGAAGTTCGTATGGGTAAGGGTAAAGGCTCGACCGACTACTGGGCAGCCAAGGTCAAACCGGGCCGCATCATGTTCGAAATCGACGGCGTTGCCGAATCGATCGCGCGTGAAGCCCTGCGTCTGGGTGCGATGAAGCTTCCGGTCACCACCCGCGTTGTGGCCCGCGAAGACTGGTAATCAGAGTCGGGTAGCCCAAATTTTGCATCGCAAAATTCGGGCCATAACCCCGACCTACATGGCCCCTGCCGGAAACGGCGGGGGCTTTTTCATATGGTGAAAGGCCCATGGGAATGTCTGCTATCACTCTGACGGTTCTGAACACCTACAAGCTGAAGAAAACCCCCGAGGATTTCCGCACCGCGATCCGCGCTTTGGCCGCACGTGTGCAGGCCGAGGGTCACTCCGGCGTTTTGTCTTACCGCTTCTTCGTCAGCGAAACTGATGGAAAGGCGCGCGCCGTCATCGACTATGCCGATGCGGCGGCTTGGATCGGGCATCATGATATTGCGATGTCGTGGCCGGAAATGGCTGCCCTGCATACTGTCGCGGTCTTGCACGAAGTGACCTTTCTGGGCGAGATGACGGGCCAGATCAAAGACTGGCTGAAAGGCTCGTCGCTGACCGCGCGGGTGACCGATGGCTACAGCCTTGCCGCAGGGTTTCAGCGTGTGCAGCAAGGGTGAATCTTTTCCTTGCCCTTCTGCCCCCTCTCCGCTATTGACCCCCATCCAGCGGATTCCGGCAACGGGATTCGCTGGTTCATCATTGATCCACCGGGTTCAGTGTAACCCTGCAAACGTGGCAGGGGCGCTCTGGTGATTGAGAAAAGGAAAAGGCGCATGAACGCCAAAGAACTGTTGACCCAGACGCCGGACCAGCTGCGTGACAGCCTGGTGGCTCTGAAGAAAGAAGCGTTTAACCTGCGCTTCCAAGCTGCGACCAACCAACTGGAAAACACCGCCCGCATCCGTGCCGTCCGTCGTGACGTTGCGCGTATCAAGACCGTGTTGAACCAGAAAGCCGCTGCTGCGGCGGCGAACTGAGGAGTAGACCCATGCCGAAACGTATCCTGCAAGGCGTCGTGACCTCGGACAAGAACGAGCAAACCATCACCGTTCTGGTGGAACGACGCTTCAAGCACCCGCTGCTGCAAAAGACCGTGCGTAAGTCGAAAAAGTATCGCGCGCATGACGAGAACAACACCTACAAGACCGGCGATACCGTTCGCATTGAAGAATGCGCGCCGATCTCGAAAACCAAACGCTGGACGGTGGTTGTCGCGGCCTAAGGCCGTAACTTCTATCCAGCACTATTACGAAACCCTGGGCAATGATGCCCAAAGGTCGGGAGAAACCAAATGATCCAGATGCAGACCAATCTGGATGTTGCTGATAACTCGGGCGCTCGCCGGGTTCAGTGCATCAAGGTTCTAGGCGGTTCGCACCGCCGCTATGCATCCGTTGGCGACATTATCGTTGTGTCCGTCAAGGAAGCTATTCCTAAAGGCCGTGTGAAAAAAGGCGACGTCCGTAAGGCCGTTGTTGTTCGCACTGCAAAAGAAGTTCGCCGTGAAGACGGCACCTCGATCCGTTTTGACCGCAACGCTGCCGTCATCCTGAACAACCAGGGTGAACCGGTCGGTACGCGTATCTTCGGGCCGGTTGTGCGTGAACTCCGCGCCAAGAACTTCATGAAGATCATCTCGCTGGCTCCGGAGGTGCTCTGATGGCCGCTAAGCTGAAAAAAGGCGATAAGGTTATCGTTCTGGCCGGCAAGGACAAGGGCAAGCAGGGCGAGATTTCGTCTGTGGCACCCAAGGACAACAAAGCCGTGGTCGAGGGCGTGAACATCGCGATCCGTCACACCAAGCAGTCGCAAGCCTCGCAGGGCGGTCGTCTGGCGAAAGCCATGCCGATTGATTTGTCGAACCTGTCGCTGATCGACTCCAAGGGCAAAGCAACCCGCGTTGGCTTCCGTATGGAAGGCGACAAGAAGGTCCGCTTCGCCAAGACCACCGGGGAGGCCATCTGATGCTGGACCAAGCCACCTACACTCCGCGTCTGAAGGCTGACTATGTGGCCCGGATTCGTCCGGCTCTCATGGAAGAGTTCGGCTACAAGAACGCGATGCAGTTGCCCCGTCTGGACAAGATCGTCCTGAACATGGGCGTTGGTGAAGCCGTCAAGGACACCAAGAAGGTCAAGCAGGCCGCTGAAGAGCTGTCGCTGATCGCGGGCCAAAAGGCTGTGATCACCCACGCCAAGAACTCGATCGCCGGGTTCCGCGTGCGTGAGCAGATGCCGCTGGGCTGCAAGGTTACCCTGCGTGGCGACCGGATGTATGAATTCCTGGACCGTCTGATCACGATTGCGCTGCCGCGCGTCCGCGACTTCCGCGGCGTGAAGCCGACCTCGTTCGATGGCCGTGGCAACTACGCCATGGGCTTGAAAGAGCAAATCGTGTTCCCCGAAATCGAATTCGACAAAGTCGATGAAGTGCTCGGCATGGACATCATCATCTGCACCACCGCCAAGACCGATGCGGAAGCGAAGGCTTTGTTGAAGCAATTCAACATGCCCTTCACATCCTGATCGCGCGAGGAACCTGACAATGGCAAAAAAATCCATGGTGAACCGCGAAGTGAAGCGGGCAGCTCTTGTGAAGCAGCACGCTTCCAAGCGCGCCGCTCTCAAAGTGGTGATCAACGACCAGTCCAAGCCGGTGGAAGAGCGCTTCAAGGCCACTCTGAAACTCGCTGCGCTGCCCCGCAACTCGTCCGCGACCCGGCTGCACAACCGCTGCCAGCTCACGGGTCGTCCGCATGCTTTCTATCGCAAACTGAAACTCTCGCGGATCATGCTTCGTGAACTGGCCTCGTTCGGTCAGATCCCGGGCATGGTTAAGTCGAGCTGGTAAGGAGGTCGCAAAATGATGATGAACGATCCTCTCGGCGACATGCTTACCCGCATCCGCAACGCACAACTCCGTGGCAAGTCGACCGTTTCGACCCCCGCTTCGAAGCTGCGCGCCTGGGTTCTGGACGTGTTGGCCTCTGAAGGCTACATCCGTGGCTACGAGCGTGCCAAGACCGACAACGGTCAGGGCGAGCTGGTGATCAGCCTCAAGTACTACGAAGGCACCCCCGTGATCCGCGAGTTGAAGCGCGTGTCCAAGCCGGGCCGTCGTGTGTACATGTCCGTCAAGGAAATCCCGACCGTTCGCAACGGCCTTGGTGTTTCCATCGTCTCCACGCCGAAAGGCGTTATGTCTGATGCAGCTGCACGGTCCGCCAATGTTGGTGGCGAAGTGCTCTGCACCGTGTTCTGAGGAGGGCGGTATGTCTCGTATTGGCAAGAAGCCCGTCGCACTGGTGAAAGGCGTTTCCGCGTCGATCTCCGGTCAGACCATCGAAGTGAAGGGTCCGAAAGGCACCCGCAGCTTCACCGCAACCGACGACGTGACCCTCACGATCGACGGCGAAATTGTGAAAGTGACGCCGCGCGGCACTTCCAAGCGCGCCCGTCAGCAGTGGGGCATGGCCCGTTCGATGGTGGAAAACCTGATCCAGGGTGTGACCACCGGCTTCAAAAAAGAGCTTGAAATTCAGGGCGTGGGTTACCGCGCTGCGATGGCAGGCAACATTCTGAAGCTGTCGCTCGGCTACAGCCACGAAGTCAACTTCGAGGTTCCGGCCGGCGTCACCGTGACGTCCCCGAAACAAACTGAAATCGTTGTGGAAGGCATTGACCAACAGCTTGTTGGCCAGGTCGCCGCGAACATCCGCGAGTGGAAAAAGCCCGAGCCGTATAAAGGCAAAGGTATCCGCTACAAGGGCGAGTTCGTCTTCCGCAAGGAAGGCAAGAAGAAGTAAGGGGCGCAATCATGGCGAACAACAAGAGAGATCTGTTCCTCAAGCGCCGCCAGCGCGTCCGGAACAAAATCAAGGCAACATCCCACGGGCGCCTGCGCCTGTCGGTTCACCGCTCGTCCAAGAACATCAGCGTTCAGCTGATCGACGACGTCAAAGGCGTGACCTTGGCTTCGGCATCCACTCTCGAAAAAGAGTTGGGTTTCGTCGGCAAGAACAACGTCGAAGCAGCAACCAAGGTTGGTGCGACGATCGCCGAACGGGCTAAGCAGGCCGGTGTCGAAGAGTGCTACTTCGACCGCGGTGGTTTCCTCTTTCACGGTAAGATCAAGGCTTTGGCCGACGCTGCCCGTGAAGGCGGACTGAAGTTCTGAGGAGTTGAAAAATGGCAGAACGTGAAAACCGTCGTGATGACCGTGGCCAGCGTGGCGGCGACCGTCGGGACAACCGTCCGGAAGAAACTCCGGAATTCGCAGACCGTCTGGTGGCGATCAACCGCGTGTCCAAAACCGTAAAAGGCGGCAAGCGCTTTGGCTTTGCAGCTTTGGTGGTTGTGGGCGACCAGCGCGGTCGCGTCGGCTTCGGCAAGGGCAAAGCCAAGGAAGTTCCGGAAGCGATCCGCAAGGCGACCGAGCAGGCCAAGCGCCAGCTTATCCGCGTGCCGCTGAAAGACTCCCGTACGCTGCACCACGACATGGAAGGCCGTCATGGCGCCGGTAAAGTCGTGATGCGCGCCGCTGTCGCGGGCACCGGCATCATCGCCGGTGGTCCGATGCGCGCTGTGTTCGAAATGTTGGGCCTGCAGGATGTGGTGGCAAAGTCCATCGGCTCGCAGAACCCCTACAACATGATCCGCGCCACCATCGACGGTCTCAAGTCCGAGACCTCTCCCCGTCAAGTCGCGGCACGCCGTGGCAAGAAGGTGGCAGAGATCCTGAACAAGCCCGCCGCTGAAGTCGTGGAGGCCTGATCATGACCGCAAAGAAAACCATCGTCGTCAAGCAGGTGGCTTCGGCTGCCCGCCGTCCGGCTGTGCAGACCGCGACCCTCAAGGGTCTGGGCCTGAACAAGATGAACCGCACCCGTGAACTGGAAGATACGCCTTCGGTTCGTGGCATGGTCCGCAAGATCTCGCATCTTGTGACGATCATCGAAGAGCGCGGCTAATCCCGTAGGTCGGGGTTCACCCCGACTCTGCAACAAACGCCCCGCCGCAAGGTGGGGCGTTTTGCTTTGTGTGAAACATTTTCTTCCGGTGCGAAAATGTCATGCTAATCTTCCGACAGCCCCCCGGGAGAGGGGCATTTCAGGGAGGAAATTATGACTGCAAAATACACCGGCGGCTGCGCCCATGTGCATGTCACCGCCGCTGCCGAACCGATCGACAACCACGAATGCCACTGCAATGTCTGCAAATCCGTGACGGGTCAGCACACCACGCATGTGGCGTTTTTCAACTATGGCGATCTGAAGGCCGATCATCCCGAAAAGATGAAGCGGGTGCCGTTCAACGCCAACAACCCCGACGGCCCGCTGGAAATCTGCCTCTGCACCGATTGCGGCGCGGTTCTGATGCTGGACGACAAACAGCACCGCATCCGTGTCGCCGTGCCGAACGTGATGGGTTATGACGACGCGGCCTTCCCCAAGGCCACCTATCATGCGTTCTGGGACGAGAGCAAAGGCTACGCCAAGCCCACAGATGGCCGCCCGGTGTTCGAAGGCCTGCGCCCCGAGTTCGTCTGGCCCGCCGGCGCCTAAGTAGGGCGGGGTTCACCCCACCAATCGCGCGCGTAGCGGCGGGGTCAACCCCGCCCTACAGCCCGATAAGGGCCACACCACGCGCTGTAGGTCGGGGTTCACCCCGACCCCGCCAATCTGTGACCAACGACGCCCGCTCACCCCGCAAAGGTGACCACCGCGACCAGCACCTGCACGGCCATCGCCATCACGATCAGCGACCCCACAGTATAAAACACCGACCGCAGTTCATGGCTTTGCCGCGTGGCATAGGCTAGGGCATGCAAGGCGCGGGCGGCCACGAAACCATACATCAGCAGTTGCGCCAGCCAGAGCGGCGGGCCGATGGCCACAAAAGCGAAACCGACCGCCCAGAAGGCCGGAATATTCTCAAGATCATTGCGGTGCATCCGGCGTGAGCGGTCGACATAATCGCTCAGATCAAGCTGGCTCGGGTCCGGCGCGGGGTTGTAAAGCCCCGGTCGTAGATCCTCGGGGCTGGCCCAGCCCGTTTTCGCCCGCATCATGCGGTAGACGGTCATCCAGCCTTGGCCCATCACTTTCAGGACCGTCAGCGCAACGGCGATCAGATAGACGCGAAAAACGGGGTTCTCGACACTCAGCAGTTCCATGGCACACTCCGGCCGGTTTCCGCGAAAGTTTCGCACCGCTTCGTCCCGCGTCAAGCAAGATGAAGCCTTGATCCGCTTGGCTGCTGCCTCTATACGCCGCCAGTGGCCGCCTATGGCCACAAGAATCATAATCGCCGCGTTTGCCCCCGCCGTCGCAGCTAGGGCAGTTCCGGCATAGGAGTATGCGACATGAAATTGAATGAACTGCACGACAATCCCGGTGCGGCCAAGAAGCAAAAGCGCGTTGCGCGTGGTCCGGGTTCGGGCAAGGGCAAAACCGCTGGCCGTGGTATCAAGGGTCAGAAATCGCGTTCGGGCGTGGCTATTGGCGGCTACGAAGGCGGCCAGATGCCGCTCTATCGGCGTCTGCCGAAGCGCGGCTTCAACAAGCCGAACCAGGATCGTTTCGCCGTGATCAACCTTGGCCTGATCGAAAAGTTCATCGGTCTGGGCAAGCTGGATGCTTCGGTTGAAATCACCGAGGATATGCTGGTTGACGCGGGCCTGACCGGCCACAAGCGTGACGGTATCCGCATCCTGAACAAGGGCGAGATCAAGTCGGCTGTCAAACTGAACGTGACCGGCGCTTCGGCTGCTGCGGTTGAGGCTGTTGCCGCTGCTGGCGGCACGCTGACCGTTGCTCCGGTGCTGGCGCCGCATGGCAAGTCGGTGCGTAAGGCTTAATAAGGGATTGTGAGCGGGCTTTAGACCGCTTACATCATCGTAAGTTTCCCGCGCCGCCAACCGGAAACGGTTTGGCGGCGCTTCCCATAACGGGTTTACGCAGAAAGAACTGGGCATGGCATCTGCTGCAGAGCAAATGGCGGCGAACCTCAGCTGGGGTGCGCTTGGCAAGGCGACTGATCTTCGTCAGCGCATCTTCTTCACCATCGGCTTGCTGATGGTTTACCGGCTTGGCACCTACATCCCGGTTCCGGGCATCGATGGCACCGCGCTGCGCGAGTTTATGGACAATGCGGGCGCTGGTCTCAGCGGCATGCTGAACATGTTCACCGGCGGCGCGATCAGCCGCATGGGCATCTTCGCGCTGGGGATCATGCCCTATATCTCGGCTTCGATCATCATTCAGCTTCTGGCCTCGATGATTCCCGCTTTCGAGCAGATGAAGAAAGAGGGCGATCAGGGCCGCAAAAAGATGAACCAGTGGACGCGGTATCTGACCGTCGCGCTGGCCACCTTCCAAGGCTTCGGCATTGCAAAATCGATCGAGGCGGGCGGTCTGGCGCACACGCCGGGCTTCTTCTTTGTCGCGGCCTGCGTGATCACGCTGGTCGGTGGCACCATGTTCCTGATGTGGCTGGGTGAGCAGATCACCGCACGCGGCATCGGCAACGGCACCTCGCTGATCATCTTCGTCGGCATCGTGGCCGAGATTCCGGCTGCTTTGGCGCAGTTCTTCAGCCAAGGCCGCGCAGGTGCGATCTCGACTCCGGTCATCATCGGCGTGCTGGTGATGGTGGTTGCGGTGATTGCGGCGGTTGTGTTCATGGAGCGCGCGCTGCGGAAAATCCACATCCAGTATCCCCGCCGTCAGGTCGGCATGAAGGTCTATGACGGCGGCTCGTCGCATTTGCCGATCAAGGTGAACCCGGCGGGCGTTATCCCGGCGATCTTCGCCTCGTCGCTGCTGCTGCTGCCGACCACGATCTCGACCTTTTCGGGGGCCAACTCCGGCCCGATCATGTCAACGATTCTGGCCTATTTCGGCCCCGGCCAACCGTTGTATCTGCTGTTCTTCGTGTCGATGATCGTGTTCTTCGCCTATTTCTACACCGCGAACGTGTCGTTCAAGACGGATGAAGTGGCCGAGAACCTGAAGAACCAGAACGGCTTTATTCCGGGCATCCGTCCGGGCAAAAAGACCCAAGACTACCTAGATTACGTGGTGACGCGTATTCTGGTGCTTGGCGCGGCCTATCTTGCTGCGGTCTGCCTTCTGCCCGAAGTGCTTCGCAGCCAGTTTGCGATCCCCTTCTACTTCGGTGGCACCTCGGTGCTGATCGTTGTGTCGGTGACGATGGACACGATTAACCAGATCCAGTCGCATCTTCTGGCGCACCAGTATGAAGGCCTGATCGAAAAGTCGCAGTTGCGCGGCAAAAAGCGCGGGGCCAAAGCCCCCGCACGGCGCTGAGGCAGACATGGCGAATATCATCCTTCTCGGGCCACCGGGGGCCGGCAAAGGCACCCAAGCCAAGCGTCTGGTTGACGAACGCGCCATGGTGCAGCTTTCCACCGGCGATATGCTGCGCGAAGCCAAGACCTCTGGCACTGCCATGGGCAACAAGGTTGCCGAGGTCATGGCGCGGGGCGAGCTTGTCACCGATGACATCGTGATCGGTCTGATCGAGGAAAAGCTGACCGGCGCTGCCGGTGGCGGCTTTATCTTTGACGGCTTCCCGCGCACGCTGAAACAGGCCGATGCCTTGGGCGACCTTCTGGCGCGCACGGGGCAGGGTCTGGATGCCGTGATCGAGATGCAGGTCGATGACGCGGCCTTGGTCGCGCGCATCACCGGCCGCTATACCTGCGGCCAGTGTGGCGAGGTCTATCACGACAGCACCCGCCCGACCAAAGTGGACGGCACCTGTGATGTCTGCGGCAGCCATGATCTGCGGCGGCGCGCCGACGACAACGAAGACGCCCTGAAAACCCGTCTGATGGAATATTACAAGAAGACCTCGCCCTTGATCGGCTACTACTACGCCAAGGGCGGGCTTTCTTCGGTTGATGGCTTGGCGGAAATGGATGCCGTCGCAGCGGCCATCGCCAAAGTGCTTGACAAGGCGTGAAATCTTTCTCCCTGCCCTTGACGGGCGGGGGAAAAGCCCCTAATGCACGGCGTCCTGCAGCGGAATCGTCTTGCGGGGTTCCCCTATTGGGGATTCGGTCTGTCCCACGACGGGGCAGAGTTGTGAAAAAAGGTTCTGGCGCTACGGAACCGCAACCATAAGGAAGACACGTTTGGCACGTATTGCTGGCGTCAACATCCCGACCACGAAACGGGTCCCGATCGCTCTGACCTACATCACCGGTATCGGCCCCTTCGTTGCTGAGCAGATCTGCGAAGCAATCAACATCGACCGCGCCCGTCGCGTCAACCAGTTGACCGACGCCGAAGTGCTGGCGATCCGCGAATACATCGACGCAAACGTCACCGTGGAAGGCGACCTGCGTCGCGAAACCTCGATGAACATCAAGCGTTTGATGGATCTTGGCTGCTATCGTGGCCTGCGTCACCGTAAAGGTCTGCCCGTCCGCGGTCAGCGCACGCACACGAACGCTCGCACCCGCAAGGGCCCCGCAAAAGCCATCGCTGGCAAGAAGAAATAAGGGGAGCGTTTAGATATGGCACGCGATACCAAATCGTCCCGCACGAAGAAAAAAGAGCGCAAGAATATCGCCGCTGGCGTGGCGCACGTTAACTCTTCGTTCAACAACACCAAAATCCTGATCTCCGACGTTCAGGGCAACGCTATCTCCTGGTCGTCCTCGGGGACGATGGGCTTCAAGGGTTCGCGGAAATCGACCCCCTACGCCGCCCAGATGGCTGCCGAAGATGCGGGCCGCAAGGCTCAGGAACATGGCGTGAAAACGCTGGAAGTCGAAGTGCAAGGTCCGGGTTCGGGCCGTGAATCGGCTCTGCGCGCGCTGGCTGCTGTCGGCTTCAACATCACCTCGATCCGTGATGTGACCCCGCTGGCCCACAACGGCTGCCGTCCGCCGAAGCGCCGTCGCGTCTGACTTTCTTTTCTATTGTCGGGCCGTGCGATGTCGCGCGGCCCGATTTCGTCATTTCTGAACCTCGGGCGTCCTCTGCGATCGGACATGAGCAGAAGACAAGTATGGAGGCGGTCACATGATCCACAAAAATTGGCAAGAATTGATCAAACCGACGCAGCTGGTCGTGAAGCCGGGGGCCGATGCACAACGCACCGCCACCGTCATCGCGGAACCGCTGGAGCGTGGGTTCGGTCTGACCTTGGGCAACGCGCTGCGCCGCGTTCTGATGTCGTCGCTGCAGGGCGGGGCCATCACCTCGGTGCAGATCGACAACGTCCTGCATGAATTCTCGTCGGTTGCCGGTGTGCGTGAAGACGTCACCGACATCGTGCTGAACCTGAAAGGCGTTTCGATCAAGATGGACGTGGACGGGCCGAAGCGCCTGTCGATTTCCGCCAAGGGTCCGGGCGTTGTCACCGCTGGCGACATCTCGGAAACCAACGGCATCGAAGTGCTGAACAAAGATCACGTCATCTGCCACCTTGATGACGGCGCCGATGTGTTCATGGAACTGACCGTGAACACCGGCAAAGGCTATGTTGCCGCCGACAAGAACCGCCCGGAAGATGCGCCGATTGGCCTTATTCCGATCGACGCGATCTATTCGCCGGTCAAGAAAGTCAGCTACGAAGTGCAGCCGACCCGCGAAGGTCAGGTGCTGGACTATGACAAGCTGACGATGAAAATCGAAACCGATGGCTCGCTGACGCCGGAAGACGCCGTGGCCTATGCCGCGCGCATCCTGCAAGACCAGCTTTCGATCTTCGTGAACTTCGACGAGCCGGAATCGGCGCTCAAGGGCGAAGTGGATGCGGGTCTGGAATTCAACCCGCTGCTGCTGAAGAAAGTTGACGAGCTGGAGCTTTCGGTCCGCTCGGCCAACTGCCTGAAGAACGACAACATCGTCTACATCGGCGACCTGATCCAGAAAACCGAAGCCGAGATGCTCCGCACCCCGAACTTCGGCCGCAAGTCCTTGAACGAAATCAAGGAAGTGCTGTCGGGCATGGGTCTGCACCTTGGCATGGAAGTCGAGGATTGGCCGCCGGAAAACATCGAAGATCTGGCCAAGCGTTTCGAAGACCAGTTCTGATGGGGGAGTCGGGGTTAACCCCGACCTACCGCATCCGCCGAACGTAGGTCGGGGTTCACCCCGACTGACGATCCCAAAAATACCGCGTCTGGCGGGGTTCACCCCGCCAAACGCAAAATGCCCGGTCATCCGGGGAAAACATGGGTCATCTGACCCCAAGGTGAGCGGGACCAATCGTAGGCCCTGCCGGACAAAGCAAAACACGCGATAGGAGATTCCAATGCGTCACTCTTCCGGTTACCGTAAACTGAACCGTACCCATGAACACCGCAAAGCGATGTTCGCCAACATGGCCGGTTCGCTGATCGAGCATGAGCAGATCAAGACCACCCTGCCGAAGGCCAAAGAACTGCGTCCGATCATCGAAAAGCTGATCACGCTGGCCAAGCGCGGCGACCTGCACGCCCGTCGTCAGGCCCATGCCCAGCTCAAGCAAGACATCCACACCGAGCGTCTGTTCGCCATCCTTGGCCCGCGCTACGCAGAGCGTCAGGGCGGTTACGTCCGCGTTCTGAAGGCTGGCTTCCGCTATGGCGACATGGCTCCGATGGCGATCATCGAGTTTGTGGATCGCGACACCTCGGCCAAAGGCGCTGCTGACCACGCCCGCACCGCTGCCGAAGACGCGTCCGAGGCATAAGCCTTTCGACACCGTTCCGGAAAAGGCCCGCCTAACGGCGGGCTTTTTTCATATCCGGCTTTCCCCGCCGCACCTGCCCGCGTAGTCTGTTGCCATGGCCGACCTTTTCGACACGCCCCCCACCGCCCAGCCCAATGCGCCGCGCCCCTTGGCCGACCGCCTGCGTCCGCGCAGCCTGTCCGAGGTGATCGGTCAGACCCATGTGCTGTCTCCCGAAGGCCCGTTGGGGGCGATGCTGGCCGCGCATAGCTTGTCGTCGCTGGTGCTGTGGGGACCGCCCGGTGTCGGCAAAACCACCATCGCGCGGCTGTTGGCGGCCGAAACCGATCTGGCCTTTGTGCAGATTTCCGCGATCTTTACCGGCGTGCCGGAACTGCGAAAGGTGTTTGAATCCGCTAAAATCCGGCGTCAGAACGGGCAGGGGACTTTGCTGTTCGTGGACGAAATCCACCGCTTCAACAAAGCCCAGCAGGACGGCTTCCTGCCCTATATGGAAGACGGCACCATCCTTCTGGTCGGCGCCACCACCGAAAACCCCAGCTTTGAATTGAACGCGGCACTGTTGTCACGCGCGCAAGTGATTGTTCTGGAACGGCTTAATCTGGTCGATCTGGAACGCCTTGCCCAACGTGCCGAAAAGGAGCTGGCCCGCGCTCTGCCCCTGAACGGCGACGCGCGCGAGGTGATGATCGAGATGGCCGACGGCGATGGCCGCGCCCTCCTGAACCTGATCGAGCAGGTGGCGGCGTGGCGCGTGGACAAACCGCTGACCCGCGATCAGCTTTCCACCCGCCTGATGCGCCGCGCCGCGAAATACGACAAATCCGGCGAAGAGCATTACAACCTGATCTCGGCCCTGCATAAATCCGTGCGCGGGTCCGACCCGGATGCAGCACTTTACTGGTTCGCGCGGATGCTGGAGGGGGGCGAAGACCCGCGCTTTCTGGCCCGCCGCATCACCCGCATGGCGGTCGAGGATATCGGCCTTGCCGACCCGCAGGCGCAGCAGGTCTGTCTTGAAGGCTGGCAGACCTATGAACGTCTTGGCAGCCCCGAGGGCGAACTCGCCTTGGCGCAGGCCGTTGTCTATCTGGCACTCGCGCCCAAATCCAATGCGGTTTACGCCGCCTACAAGGCCGCACGGGCGGCGGCGCGCGACACCGGCAGCCACCCGCCCCCGCTGCACATCCGCAACGCGCCGACGCGGCTAATGAAAGACATCGGCTATGGTGCGGGCTATGCCTATGACCATGATCAGGAGGACGCCTTCTCGGGGCAGGATTACTTCCCCGAAGGCATGAAGCGCCCGATCTACTACAACCCGCCCGAACGCGGGTTCGAGCGCGAGTTGAAAAAACGCATCGACTATTTCAGCAAACTCCGCGCCAAACGGCAAAGCTGAACGCCGCCGAGGGACCAAGATTTTTCGGATGAAAAATCTTCTTTACCCAAGCAGCATTGACAAAATCCGCCTTCGGGCAGAGAGAAACCCAATGATCTGGACTATCTCGCAAGTCGCCCTTGGCGGCGCAATCGGCTCTGTCCTGCGCTACCTGACCGTCTCAGCCGTCAGCGCCCCGCTTGGCACGTTCCTTGTGAACGTGGCGGGCAGCTTTGTCATGGGCATCCTGTTCGTCGTGCTGTCCAGCCGCCCCGCGCTGTCACCGCTGTTGATGACCGGCATCCTTGGCGGCTTTACCACCTTTTCCGCCTTCAGCCTTGATGCGCTGAAGCTCTGGCAATCCGGCCAGACCCCCGCCGCGCTGGCCTATATCGCCGGATCGGTCCTTCTTTCCCTTGTTGCCATAGCCCTTGGCGCAGCCCTAGCCCGTGGAGCCTTCGCATGAGCGACGTAAAACTTCTGACCGTATCCGCCGATGAGGGCGAGCAGCGGCTTGACCGTTGGTTCAAGCGCCGCTTTCCGCATGTCACCCAAGGGGCGGTGGAAAAGATGTGCCGCACGGGGCAGGTGCGCGTCGATGGCGGGCGCTGCAAGGCGTCCGACCGGATCATTCCGGGTCAGACCGTCCGTGTTCCGCCCTTGCCTGATACCGAAGCCCCCTCGCGTCCGCGCGCAGGTGGCGTCAGCCCCGCCGACACCAAGATGATTCAGGACGCCGTGCTGTGGAAGGATGAGCATATCATCATCCTGAACAAGCCTCCCGGCCTGCCCAGCCAAGGCGGCTCGGGCCAAGGCGACCGCCATGTCGATGGCCTGACCGAGGCGCTGAAATTCGGCTATAAAGATCGGCCCAAGTTGGTGCATCGTCTTGATAAAGACACCTCCGGCCTGCTGATGCTGGCCCGCACCGATCGCGTTGCGCGGGCGCTGTCGGAATCCCTGCGCCACCGCAATACCCGCAAGATCTATTGGGCCGCCGTCGCAGGCGTGCCGAACCCGCGCAAAGGCTCGATCAAATATGCGCTGATGAAGGCGCCGGGGCATGGGCGCGGTGGCGAAGGCGAAAAGATGATGTGCATCCACCCCGCAAAGGTGGGCGATTATCCCGATGCCAAACGCGCCCAGACCGATTATTTCGTGCTGTGGTTCCTTGGCAATCGTCTGTCGTGGATGGCCTTAGAACCTGTCACGGGCCGCACGCACCAGCTTCGCGCCCATATGGCCGAGATGGGTCACCCGATCTTGGGTGATGGCAAATATGGCGGTTCCGGCGTCGAGAATATGGGTGATGGCTGGGGGGCCAGCATTGGCGGCGACATCAGCCGCAAGCTGCACCTGCATGCGCGGATGCTGAAATTCCAGCATCCGATCACCAAGGAAATGATGACCTTCGTGGCCCCTCTGCCGGACCATATGGCGCGGACGTGGAAGACCCTTGATTGGGGCGAAAAAGATGTGCCGCTTGACCCGTTCGGGGATGCTGAATGAGCGCGTGGAAAGCAAAACGGTTCTGGAAACAGGCCACGGCCGAGGCTTGTGAGGGCGGTTTCACCGTCAAACTCGATGGCCGCGCGGTTAAAACGCCCGCCAAACGTTTGCTGGTGGTGCCGACGCTTGCGATGGCGCAGGCCATCGCCGCCGAATGGGACGCGCAACAGGGCTTGGTCAAGCCCGATACAATGCCCGTCACCCGCGCCGCCAATTCCGCGCTGGACAAGGTGTCTATGCAGTTTGACGAGGTGGCGGGTCTGCTGCTGGCCTATGGGGCCAGCGATCTTCTGTGTTACCGCGCCACCGGCCCGCAAGGTCTGATCGACCGGCAGGCGGCGGGGTGGACTCCGGTGCTGGAATGGGCGGCGCAGGCTTTGGCCGCCCCGCTGAACGTCACCACCGGCATCGTGCATGTCGATCAGCCGCAAGCCAGCCTTGACCGCCTTTCCACCCTCGTGCGCGGCTTTTCCCCGTTCCAGTTGGCGGCTTTCCACGATCTTGTGGCGATTTCCGGCTCGCTTATTCTGGCGCTGGCGGTCACCGAAGCCCATCTTTCCGCCGATCAGGCATGGGATCTAAGCCGAATCGATGAGACGTGGCAGGCCGAACTTTGGGGCGTCGATGACGAAGCCGCTTTGCTCGAAGCCAGCAAATGCGCCGCTCTGCACGAGGCGGCCCGATTCTTCGGATTGTGCGGGTAACAATCTTTCACAGCGACACGGGTTGGCAGGGCAAATCTTACATTGCCCGCTGTCAAAACGTTGCGATTACGCAAAGATTTCGCAGAGCAGTGGTTTCGCTTGACCAAACAAACCGCTTTGACCGAAACTGCCCGACACTGGCGGCAAAAGTCGTCACCGGTATCGCACCTGCGACCCACGCAGGGCATCAAAACCACCGCCACCAAGGGCGGTGAACAGGAAGAGGTAAGTATGAAGAAATCCGTATTCCTCGGCACCCTTGCCGCGACCACCATGCTGGCAGGCTTTGCTGCCGCCGGCACGCTGGAAGACGTCAAGGCACGGGGCGAACTGATCTGTGGCGCGAACGTCGCGCTGACCGGCTTTGGCGCGCCGGATGCCGAAGGCAACTATGTCGGCTTTGACGTTGATCTGTGCAAGGCCGTGGCTGCCGCAGTTCTGGGCGATGCCTCGAAGGTCAAATATGTTCCGACCACCGGCGAAACCCGTTTCACCGCGCTGGCCTCGGGCGAAGTTGACGTTCTGATCCGCAACTCGACCTGGACCTACTCGCGCGACACCGACCTCAAGTTCGATTTCGTCGCAGTGAACTACTATGACGGTCAGGGCTTCATGGTCAAAAAAGACCTTGGTGTTTCCTCCGCCAAAGAGCTGGATGGCGCCACCGTCTGCATCCAGACCGGCACCACGACCGAGCTGAATCTGGCCGACTTCTTCAAGGCCAACAACATCAGCTACACCCCCGTCACCGTCGGCGACGATTCCGAAGCCCAGCGTCAGTATGAAGCCGGCGCTTGCGACGCCTTCACCACCGACGCTTCGGGTCTGGCCTCGAACCGCACCGCCATGGCCGATCCGGCAAACCACATCATCCTGCCGGAAATCATCTCGAAAGAGCCGCTTGGCCCGGTCGTGCGTCATGGCGACAACAACTGGGGCGATATCGTCCGCTGGACCTATTACGCGCTGGTCGCTGCCGAAGAAAAAGGCATCACCAAAGCCAATATTGACCAGATCGCTGCCTCGACCACCGATCCGGAAGTAAAGCGGATTCTGGGCCTTGAAGGCGACATGGGCGCGATGATGGGTCTTGATGCCGAATGGGCCAAGCGCGCGATTGCCGCCAGCGGCAACTATGGCGAGATCTTTGAAGCCAACATCGGCGCTGCAACCCCGATCGGTCTGGCGCGCGGTCTGAACGCGCAATGGACCCAAGGCGGCCTGCAATACGCACCGCCCTTCCGTTGATCTGATCGAAGGACCGGGCGCAGCGAAAGCTGCGCCCGTTTCGTCTTGCACCGAACAATAGCCTGAACCGCTGGGGCGCAGACCCCGATAGATTGGCCAAAGGCCAGCGCGCGGTCAGGACAGGGGGTATTTTGAATGGCACTTGCCGCTGACACGCCGAAAGACAGCTTTCGGCTGAGTATGCTTATATACGACACCCGGTTCCGGGCGATCACCATTCAGGTGATCGTGCTGATCCTAGTGCTGCTGGGGATCGGATGGTTGGTCAACAACACCATCGAGAATCTGGCCGCCAAGGACAAGGACATCAACTTCAGCTTCCTGTTCAGCCGCGCCGGTTACGACATCGACCAGCAGTTGATCCCCTACACCAATGACAGCACCCACGGGCGCGCCTTGGTGATCGGGTTGTTGAACACGCTGGTTGTGGCGTTTTTCGCCTGCATCTTCGCCACCCTGATCGGGGTTTTCGCGGGCGTGCTGCGCCTGTCGAAAAACTGGCTGGTGGGCCGCCTGATGACCGTCTACGTCGAGGTGTTCCGCAACGTCCCCCTGCTTCTGTGGATCTTGCTCGCCTTCGTGATCTTCTCGGAAACCATGCCCGAGCCGAAGGATTTCAAAACCACGCAAGCAATGGTTGACGCTGGCACCACCCCTGCCGCGCAGATGATCCTGTTTGACAGCGTAGCCATCACCAATCGCGGCACGAACATTCCGGCCCCGCTGCTGGAACGCCCCTTGGGCGGGACCGAGGCGTTTGGCGTGCCGATCAACTTTTCGGTGCTGGCCACCTTGCTGGTGATCGCCGGATCGATCTGGGTCAACTACCTTGTCCGCCGCCGCGCCAAGGCTGTTCAGGAAGACACCGGCATCCGCCCCGTCACATGGTGGAAAAGCCTGCTGATCCTGATCGCGCCCACCCTTGCCCTGCTGATCGCCATGGGCTTCCACCTTGAGGTTCCGGCCTTTCCGATGGGTGAAAACGGCGTATCCAAAGGCTTCAACTTTGTCGGCGGCATCAATGTCGCCCATTCCTTCACCGCGCTGCTGATCGCGCTGTCGCTGTATCACGGCACCTATATCGCCGAGGCCGTGCGCTCGGGCATCCTTGCCATCTCGCGCGGGCAGACCGAGGCGGCCTATGCCCTTGGCCTGCGCCCCGGTCGCACCATGAGCCTGATCATCCTGCCGCAAGCCCTGCGCGTCATCATCCCGCCGCTGATCAGCCAGTTCCTGAACATCACCAAGAACACCACCTTGGGCGTTGCGATCAGCTATCTTGACCTCAAAGGCACGCTGGGCGGCATCACCCTGAACCAGACGGGGCGCGAGCTTGAGTGTATGTTGCTGATGATGCTGATCTATCTGATCCTGTCCCTGCTGATTTCCTCGGGGATGAACGTCTACAACACTGCCGTGAAACTGAAGGAGCGCTAAGATGACCAAATCTTCGCTGTCCTTCGTGCGCCGCGACATGCTGGCCCCGCAATCCGCCCCCGTCACCGAACGCGGCGCGGTGAAATGGCTGCGCGAGAACCTGTTTTCCAGTATCGGCAACTCTGTGCTGACCATCCTGGGCCTGCTGGTGCTGTTCTGGATCGTCCAGGCGTCCTTGCCTTGGCTGTTGAACGGGGTCTGGCAGGCCAATTCGCTGGGTGAATGTCGCACCATCATCGCAGCCACGGCGGGCGAGGGCGCATCGGGGGCTTGCTGGGCGATGATCGCACAGCGCTGGAACCAGTTCATGTTCGGCTTCTACCCCAAGACCGATTACTGGCGTCCGATCCTGTCCTTTGCTCTGATGTTCGTGGCGCTGACTCCGGTGCTTTACTACGGGCTGCGGCGTGCCGCGATGCTGATGGTCGGGACTGTTGGCGTGCTTGCCGTGCTGTCCTTGGCCTTGGTGCAAACCGACGGCTGGCATGACGCGCTGGTGGCGGCTGTGATGCTGGGCCTGTTTGCCGTTGCGGCGATCATGCCGAAAAAGCTGGTCTGGGTGACTTTGGTTTTTCCGGCGGTCGGCTTTTTCCTGCTGTGGGGCGGGTCGGTCTGGGGTCCGGTTGGCACCCTGTTCGGCTTTGGCATCTGGGTGGCGATCTGGCTTGTGCTGCAATCCCGTCTTGGTGTTGTGGTTCCGGCGGCAATCGGTCTTGTGGCGGCAAGCCTGTGGTGGCTTGTGCTGCAAACTTCGGTCACGACGGCCCTGCACGGCATCGCGCCCTTGGGTCTGACCGCGATTGATTCTGACCAGTTCGGCGGCTTCCTTCTGGCCTTTGTCATCGGGGTGACGGCGATTTCGGCCTCGCTTCCCATCGGCATCCTTTTGGCCTTGGGGCGGCAGTCCGACATGCTGCTGATCAAAACGCTGTCGGTCGGTTTTATCGAGTTTGTGCGGGGCGTGCCGCTGATCACCATGCTGTTCACGGCCTCGCTGCTGCTGCAATACTTCCTGCCACCGCGCACCAATTTCGACCTGATCCTGCGCGTGATCATCCTCGTGTCGCTGTTCGCCTCGGCCTATATCGCCGAGGTGATCCGCGGCGGTCTGGCCGCCCTGCCGCGCGGCCAGTATGAGGCGGCGGATGCACTGGGCCTTGATTACTGGCAGGCACAGCGGCTGATCATCATGCCGCAGGCGCTGAAAATCTCGATCCCCGGCATCGTGTCGTCCTTCATCGGTCTGTTCAAGGACACCACGCTTGTCGCGCTGGTGGGCTTGGCCGATCCGCTGCAAGGCATCACCAAAATCGTGCGCGCCGACATCGCGTGGAAGGGCATCTACTGGGAGCCTTTCATTTTCGTCGGCGCGATCTTCTTCCTCTTCTGCTTCGGCATGTCCCGATACTCGATGTATCTGGAGCGCAAGCTGAAGACAGATCACCGTTAAGGAGGCCAGAATGGCAGACGCACAAAAGAAAATGCAGGTTCTGGACGAGGTGGCGATCCAGATCACCGCGATGAACAAATGGTATGGCACCTTCCACGTGCTGCGCGATATCAACATGACGGTGAACCGGGGCGAGCGTATCGTGATCTGCGGCCCGTCAGGGTCGGGCAAATCGACGCTGATCCGCTGCATCAACCGGCTGGAGGAACATCAGCAGGGCCAGATCGTCGTCGATGGCACCGAATTGACCAACGATCTGAAGAACATCGACAAGGTGCGCTCCGAAGTCGGGATGGTGTTCCAGCACTTCAACCTGTTCCCGCATCTGACGATTCTGGAAAACCTGACGCTGGCCCCGATCTGGGTCCGCAAGGTTCCCAAGCGCGAGGCCGAGGAAACCGCGATGTATTTCCTCCAAAAGGTGAAAATCCCCGAGCAGGCCCACAAATATCCGGGGCAGTTGTCCGGCGGCCAACAACAGCGCGTCGCCATCGCGCGGTCGCTGTGCATGAAGCCACGGATCATGCTGTTTGACGAACCCACCTCGGCACTGGACCCCGAGATGATCAAAGAGGTGTTGGACACCATGATCCAGCTTGCCGAAGAAGGCATGACGATGATCTGCGTGACGCATGAAATGGGCTTCGCCCAAGCCGTCGCCAACCGCGTGATCTTCATGGACCAAGGCCAGATCGTCGAGCAGAACGAACCGCGCGAGTTCTTCAACAACCCGCAGTCGGACCGCACCAAACTGTTCCTGTCGCAGATTCTGGGCCACTAAAAGCAAAGGGTGCGTGGAAACCACGCACCCTACACCCGTCTTGCAAGCCCCCGCACCTGTCGGGGGCTTTTGCGTTCAGACCACAATCTCGCGCGGGATGATGAAATCGACGGTGGCGCCCATGCCGAAGCCAACCTCTTCCCAGCTATCGATGATGAAATCCGCCACCAGCGTCGCCCCTGTGGGATAGCGGTCAAACTCGGGGTTCAGGGGCGCATGCGCCACCAGTCGCGCGGCAAATTCCGCGATGCCGGGGTTATGGCCGATCATCATCACCGTATCGGCCTGCGCGTGGCGCAGCACCGCCAGCATCACATCCGGCCCTGCATGATACAGCGCCGGTTTCAGCTCCATCAGCGGGGTGGCGGGCAGGGCGGGGGCGATGCCCGACCATGTTTGCCGCGTGCGCACCGCATCGGAACACAGCACCTTTTGCGGCACATAGCCGCGCGAGGCCAGCCATTGCCCCAGATCGGCGGCGGCGGCCTTGCCACGCTCGTTCAGGGGGCGGTCGTGGTCGGGGGTCAGAGGGTCGTCCCAGGCGGATTTCGCGTGGCGAGTCAGGATCAGACGCTTCATTTGTGGAACTGTCCCATATGATAGGCGGAATGTTCTGGCAGTCTTGCATAAGCAGCCGACAGCGGGCAAGCCCGCCGCACCGCACAACCGAAATTCATGCAATCGGCACCCGCCGCGCTGTCCAGAAACCCATGACAGGCCGGCACATCATAGCCCGCAGCCCCCAGCGCGCCCGCAGGGCAGGCCGCAAGGCAGGGCTTGGCGCAACTGTCACAGGGACGCGCCGCCACCGCTGGCACCTCGATCACCTGTTTCAGTGCCAGCACCCCGCGAAAGCTGACCATAAGCCCCTGTTCCGCCTGCACCAGCAGCCGCACGGGGCTGTCCCAGACCCGCCCCGTCCGCAGCGCCCATTGATAAAACGGATGATAGGGCGGCCCGCCAAAGGGAAACAGCGCCTTCGCGCCCAGATCGCAGGCCATCCCCCCGATCACCCGCCGCGACCAGCGGTCCACCGGATCAACCCCGCCCCATTCGGGTTGCGCCCGCACATGCGCCCAGTATCCCGGCTCGGCTGGCCCCAGCATCAGCACGGTGCGCGTGCCTGCGGGCAACCCCGCCTCACCGTCACAGGCAAAGCCACCCAGCACCGCCAGATGATGCGCCGCCGCCATCGCCGTGATCTGCGCCAGATCTACCGCCGGAACGGCAGCCACAGCGCCCATCCCAGCCGTGCCGGTTTCTCGTCCTGCCATTGCAGCCCCACCACCATATCATCATGCCCGCCCGCAGGCTGCGGCACATAGGTGCCAAAGATGCGGTCCCAGACCGACAAAGCAAAGCCGTAATTGCTGTCATGTTCGGCCCGATGCACCGAATGATGCACGCGGTGCATGTCGGGCGTCACCAGCACCAGCCGCACCGCCCGATCCAACCACGCGGGCAGCCGCAGGTTCGAATGATTGAACAAAGCTGTGCCGTTCAGGATCACCTCGAACAGCAGCACCGCAATCGCCTGTGGCCCCAGCAGATAGACCAGCCCGATTTTCACCGCCATCGAGGCCAGAATCTCAACCGGATGAAACCGCACCGCCGTCGTGACATCCATATCGCGGTCGGCATGGTGAACACGATGAAACCGCCAGAACAGCGGCACCTTGTGGGTGATCAGATGCTGCGCCCAGATCGCGAAATCCAGCAGCAACAGGGCCAGTGCCACCTCAACCCACCAAGGCCAGGCCAGATGGTTGAACAGCCCCCAGCCCATCCGCCACGCATCCAGCGCCGCGCCGATGGCCAGCAAGGGCAGCACCACCGACAAGGCCCGCAGCGCCAGCGTGTTCAGCACTGTAAAGCCGATATTGGTGATCCAGCGCCCGCCGCGCGGCTGCACCCGCGCCCGCCGCGGGGCCAGCGCCTCAAGCGCGGCAAACACCACGAACAGCCCCAGAAACACGGATAACCGGATCAAAGCCTCATTCGGCATGGCGCACCTTTATATTCATCTCTTTGAACATAAGCGCGCCACGCCAGATTACTAGCGCTTAACCTTCGGTTTCACGCGCGGCTCGGTGGACCGGATCTGCGACCCCGCGCCATGATCGGTGAACAGCTCCAGCAGGCAGGCATTCGGGATGCGCCCGTCAAGGATCGTCACCGCCCGCACGCCCTGATCCAAGGCCATCAGCGCGGTTTCGGTCTTGGGAATCATCCCGCCTGCAATCACGCCATCCGCTGTCATCTGCCGCACTTCTTCGGGGGTGATCTGGGTCATCACCACGCCTTCGGCATTTTTCACACCCGACACATCGGTCAACAGCAACAGACGGTCCGCCTGCAACGCCCCCGCAATCGCCCCCGCTGCGGTGTCGCCGTTGACGTTGAAGGTCTCGTTGTCCGCCATGCCGGTGGCGACGGGCGCGACCACCGGAATGATGCCCGCGTTGTAAAGATCGCGCAGCACCTGCACGTTCATTTCCACCGGCTTGCCGACGAAACCGAGTTCGGGATCATCCGCAACGCAGACCATCAGATCGTCGTCCTTGCCGGAAATCCCCACCGCGCGCCCGCCTGCATCCATGATCGCCTGCACGATGCGCTTGTTGACCAGACCCGACAGGATCATCTCGACCACCTGCACGGTGGCCTTGTCGGTCACCCGCTTGCCACGCACGAATTCCGATTTGATGCCCAGCTTGGTCAGCATCTCGTTGATCATCGGGCCGCCGCCATGCACGACAACCGGATTGACGCCCACCTGCCGCATCAGCACGATATCGCGCGCGAATTCCGCCATCGCGGCATCGTCACCCATCGCGTTACCGCCGAATTTCACCACCACCACCGCGCCGGAATAGCGTTGCAGGTAGGGCAGGGCCTCGGACAGCATCTTGGCGGTGGTGAAAGCGTCGGTCATGGTCAGGGTCTGCTGTTTCATGGGGGGACTCCGCAGGATTTTCGCGTTCCTAGCCCCTTTGCGCTCCTGTGCCAAGCAATCTGTGGGTTTGCGGCGAAGTGTTAAGATTTCGTAAAAAGGGCATATCTATAATGTTGAAATCATGTAACAAAAATTGGTCCCGCGTTGGGGCCGCCCCAAAGCGCCCTTGCAATCCCCGCCCAAAAGCCGCAGCCTGCGTCCCTGAAGTGGAGGCCAGAATGTCCGAGCAGAAAACCCTTGTCCTGACCGGAGCAAGCCGGGGAATCGGCCACGCCACCGTCAAGCGTTTTTCAGCCGAGGGCTGGCGGGTTCTGACCTGCTCGCGCCAGCCTTTCGACCCGCGCTGCCCCTGGCCGGGAGGCGAGGAAAACCACATCCAGATCGATCTGGCCGACCCCAACAAGACCATCGAAGCGATTGCCACGATCAAGTCAAAGATCAACGGCCGCCTGCACGCGCTGGTCAACAATGCCGGAATCTCTCCGAAAGGCGAGGGCGGCAAGCGCCTGAACACGCTGGAAACCGATCTGCGGACATGGGGGCAGGTGTTCCATGTGAACTTCTTTTCCTCGGTCATCCTCGCCCGTGGTCTGCAGCACGAACTGGCCGCCGCGAAAGGATCGGTGGTGAACGTGACCTCTATCGCAGGCGTGCGGGTGCATCCCTTTGCGGGTGCCGCCTATGCCACGTCCAAAGCCGCCCTCGCCGCCCTGACCCGCGAGATGGCGCATGATTTCGGCCCCCTCGGCGTGCGCGTGAACGCGATTGCCCCAGGTGAGGTGGAAACCGCAATCCTGTCGCCCGGCACCGACAAGATCGTCGAAAAGCTGCCGATGCAGCGTCTGGGTCAGCCGAAAGAGGTGGCTGACGTGATCTGGTTCCTGTGTTCCGACCAGTCCAGCTATATCTCTGGCGCCGAGATCGAAGTGAACGGCGCCCAGCACGTTTGAACCGGAACGGCTAGCCTTTGAACCAATCCGCATAGGTCTGCCGCAGCAGGTTCTTCTGCACCTTTCCCATCGTGTTGCGCGGCAGATCATCCACCACCACCGCCGCCTTTGGCTGCTTGAACCGCGCCAGCCTGTCGCGGATCGCCGCCAGCGCCGCATCGGCTGACAAATTCGCCCCCTTGCGCGTGGCCAGCACGGCGAAAACTGCTTCACCAAAGTCAGGATGCGGCAGGCCGATCACCGCGCTTTCCAGCACGCCCTCCACCTCGTCCAGCAGCAGTTCGACCTCTTTTGGATAGACGTTGAAGCCGCCGGTGATCACAAGATCCTTCGCGCGGCCCACGATGGTGACATAGCCATCGCCATCCTGCGTCGCCAGATCGCCGGTGATGAACCAGCCATCCTCGCGCAACTCTTCGCGGGTCTTTTCGGGCATCTGCCAGTATCCGGCAAAGACGTTCGGCCCGCGCACCTCGATCACACCCACAGCGCCTTGCGGCACTTCTACGCCTTCGGCCACGATCCGCACCTCTACCCCCGGCAGCGGCAGACCCACCGTCCCGGCCCGCCGATCCCCGTCATAGGGGTTCGAGGTGTTCATGTTGGTTTCGGTCATGCCATAGCGTTCCAGAATCCGGTGACCCGTGCGGGCCTGAAACGCCACATGGGTTTCCGCCAGAAGCGGGGCCGAGCCTGACACGAACAGCCGCATATGCCCCGCCAGATCGCGGGTAAAGGCGGGTGCGTCCAGCAGGCGGGTGTAGAAGGTCGGCACCCCCATCATTGCCGTGGCCTGTGGCAGCAGGCGCAGCACGGTGTCCGCGTCAAAGGTCGGCAAAAAGATCATCGCCCCGCCGGTTAGCAAGCTGATGTTGGAGGCCACAAACAGCCCGTGGGTATGGAAAATCGGCAGAGCGTGCAGCAGCACGTCGTCCTTGGTAAAGCGCCACAGATCGGCCAGAACCTCGGCGTTGGACAGCAGGTTGCGATGGGTCAGCATCGCACCCTTGGACCGGCCAGTGGTGCCTGAGGTGTAAAGGATCGCCGCCAGATCATCCGGTCCGCGATCTGCGGGCGCAATCCGGTCGGGCTGCCCAGCCATCAGATCGGGCAGGCTGCCCACGCCATTGCCATCCAGAGTTAGCAGATGCGCGCTGTGACGAGTGGCGACCGGTGCTAGACTTTGCGCTTTGGCCGGATCGCAGAGAAAAACCTTCGGGGTGGCATTGCCAAGGAAATAGTCCACCTCGTCCGGCGTATAGGCGGTGTTCAGCGGCAAAAATACTGCACCCAAGGCCACCGAAGCGCCGTAAACCGCCAAGGACATTGGTGATTTTGCGACCTGCACCGCAACGCGATCCCCCGTCACAACCCCCGCCGCGCGCAAGGCATGGGCCGCGCGGGCGACCAGTGCCAGAAAATCCTGCCCCGACAGGCTGCTGCCATCGGGCAGGATCAGCAGGCGGTCTTGGCGGGAGGCGAGCGGCGCGAAAAGCGCGTCAAACAGGGTGTTCGGCATGGAAGTCTCCAAGGGATGTGTCTTTTTGGCATGCGCGCGTGTGCCGCTCAAGCATTTGGAAACGTGCTGTTTCCGAAAGCGTCGCCTGTGTCGCGCAAACTCCGCGTGTGCGTCACTTTCCTGCCGCGGTTCGCCGCGATCTTGTGCCTGTCGAAAACACACCAAACAGGAGAGTGACATGAAATTCGGAATTGCCCTGTTTGCACGGTTTGGGCTGTTCGCCCGCAAAGAGCCTGCCCCCGATATGTTCGAACTGCGCCTGCAAAAGCACACCACGCGCGAGCAACGGCGCGCGGTGCAATCGACCCTGTTCAGAAGTTGACGGTAACGCCCGGAAGCCGCAACTCTTTCATCAGGTCGCGGACTTCCTGACGGGCGGCGATGTTGGACAGGTTCAACTGATCAACGCCAGTGTCGCGCAGATCAAGCAGGGTCAGGCCGCGCGGGAACAACTCTCGGAAGATCACACGCTCGGAAAAACCGGGCGAGACGCGAAAGCCGATGCGCTTGGACAGTTCTTCCAGCGCGGCCCCGACTTTCTTCTTGTTGTGCATCTGTTGCGCGCCAAGGCGGTTTCGCAAAACGATCCAGTCGATCGGCTTTAGCCCCGCCTGCGCGCGCAACTGCCGCGCATTCCAGACCATCTCGGAGTAAATCGACGGGCCTTTGACGCGGCCGGTTTCGGCATCGACACGGGCCAGCAGATCAAAGTCGATAAAACTGTCGTTCAGCGGCGTGATCAGCGTATCGGCCAAGGAATGGGCCACCTGCGACAGGCGGGTGTGGCTACCGGGGCAATCGATGATGATGAAATCCGATACCGGTTCCAGCGCAGCAATCGCCGTGGACAGGCGGTGATCGAAGGGATTTTCGCCCGGTTGCAGGGCGGCGGGTTCGGCCTCGGGCAGGTCGCGGTAATCGGGGGTCGGCAGCGTCAACCCCGCGCGGGCCAGATAGGCGCGGCGGTTTTCAATATAGCGGCCAAAGCTTTTCTGCCGCAGATCAAGATCAAGCGCGCCAACGCGGTGGCCCATCCGGCACAGTGCAGTTGCCACATGCATACAGGTGGTCGATTTGCCCGACCCGCCCTTTTCGTTGCCAACAACGATGATATGCGCCATGTGGTGCTGCCTTTGTAAGTCCAAGTATGGGACTTTCTATACGGTCCTGCGCGGGCCGAGGAAAGCACGAATGGGCTGGCGGGCGCGGGGGCGGATTGCTCCTTTGCCAAGCAAAAGGGCGCGCCGATGGCACGCCCTTTTCCGTAACGCAGCGGTTGGATCAGAAACCCAGACCGGCGTATTTGTTCTTGAACTTCGACACGCGGCCGCCGGTGTCCATCAGTTTGGCCGAGCCGCCGGTCCATGCCGGATGCGCCAGCGGGTCGATGTCCAGCGCCATCTGGTCGCCTTCTTTGCCCCAGGTGGTTTTGGTCTGGAACACGGTGCCATCCGTCATCTTGACGTTGATGAGGTGGTAATCGGGGTGGATGCCCTGTTTCATCGGTCCGGTCCTTATTCAGCTTTGGCTTTGTAAGTGGTGTCTTCGGCGATACGGGCCGACTTGCCGCGACGATCGCGCAGGTAGTACAGCTTGGCGCGACGCACGCGGCCACGACGGACCACTTCGATGCTGTCGATGTTGGTCGAATAGAGCGGGAACACACGCTCCACGCCTTCGCCGAACGAAATCTTGCGGACGGTGAACGAGGCAGAGATGGTCGCGCCACCTTTGCGGCCGATCACGACGCCTTCGTAGGCCTGCACGCGCGAACGGGTGCCTTCGGTCACTTTGTAGCCGACGCGAACGGTATCACCGGCTTTGAAATCCGGAATTTTCTTGCCGAGCGCGGCGATCTGTTCCGCCTCAAGCTGTGCGATCAAGTTCATCGCAAGTCCTTTCAGTTGCTCGGGGTTTTCCCCGAAGATGAAGCCGCCCCAGAGCTTTTAGTCTTCATCGGGTCCCTACCTGCAAAGGTAAGCCCGCCAAAGGTTGGGCCTGCGTTTCTTTGGCCGATCCTGCAGGCCACGTCGGGGGAAGAGCCAGACGTATCGGCAAAAAGGAATCGGGCCAGACGGGTAAAGATACCCCTGACAGGGGGCGTATAGGGGGACGGGGCGGGTGGGTCAAGGGGGCGGTGGCAGAGGCGGGGTGAACCCCGACCTACGCTGTGTAGTGAAGGTGGGTCTTGCCGCGGTTCTCCCGACAGCACAGAGCGGGAAGAGTCGGGGTGAACCCCGACCTACGGAGGCAGTGTGGAGGATTTGCCGGATTTACGATTTGCGGCGCAGGTAGGCTTGCCAGAGGTCTGGACGGCGGGTTTTGGTGATCTCTTCGGCCTGCGTCTGCCGCCATTTGGCGATCTCGCCGTGGTGGCCGGATTGCAGCACGTCGGGTATGGCCAAGTCGTTCCACACGGCGGGGCGGGTGTATTGCGGATGCTCCAGCAGCCCGTGCGAGAAGGATTCCTCTTCGGTTGACGCCTGATTTCCCAGCACCTTGGGCAGCAGCCGCACGGTGGCGTCGATCAGGGCGGTGGCGGCAATTTCGCCTCCGGTCAGGACGAAATCGCCAAGGCTGACCTCTTCTATATGGTGGTGATCCAGCAGGCGCTGGTCCACGCCTTCGAAGCGGCCGCACAGCATTGTCAGCCCGTCGGCCTTGGAAAACCGCCGCGCCATGGCCTGATCAAAGGGCCGACCGCGCGGCGACAAGTAGATGATCGGCCAACGCAGGCGGTCTTGCGATGTGCCTTCTGCGGCCTTGGTCAACGCTGCGTCCAGCACATCGGCGCGCAGCACCATGCCCGCGCCACCGCCCGCAGGGGTGTCATCGACGTTCAGATGCTTGCCGATCCCGAAGGGCCGCAGGTCGATTGTCTCAAGCGCCCAAAGCCCCATGTCCAGCGCCTTGCCGGTCAGCGACAGGCCAAGCACGCCCGGAAAAGCATCGGGAAACAGCGTGATGATCTTGGCCTTCCACGCGCCTTTGACGCGGAAAGGTTCTTCCATCAGATCGCGCGGCTTCAGGCTGGCGGAAATTGACAGGCGGCCATGGGATTTCAGGGTTTTGGGGGCTTCATCGGTCATGGGGCGGTTCTACAGGGGCAGGGCGGGGCAGGAAAGCGGATTGTCAATTCAGCCCGTCCTCGGGCGCGGCGCGGTTGGTGGCATCAATCAGATGGCGGAGCGGCTGTTCGGCTCCGGTTCCGGCATATGTTTCCAGCACCTCCTCAAGCCGGCTGACCGAGGGGGATGGTCCCCACAGGTCATGATCCTCATCGAGTGCGGCGGTAAGGCGGCGGGCGAAAAGTGCGATCAGCTCCGGTGCGGCCCCTTTCGAGGTCAGCGCCGCAAGCGCAACGGTCGGGCCATCGCCGCCAACGATCTCGATCAATCGCCCGTCTGTGGCATGCAGGATCAGCGCGAGCAGTTCCAGTTGCGAAGGCAGTTCGGCATTGACGCGGTCCAGCAGGGCGGCGCGAACGGCGGTCTCGTCGGTGGCCATGCCAATGGCGTCCAACTGGCGGCAGATTTCTGCCTCGGGCGTGTCATCGGGCAGGGCAAACAGGGGTGCCAGCCGCTGTTGCGCCAGCGCGATTCGGCCCCTGTGGTAGGCGGGAGGCGGGGCGTGGATCTGGCGCAGGGCCTGATCCAGTAACTGATCGATCTGTGCGGCCTTCCACGGGTTCCAGACCAGACGCGACAGCGGTATCGACAGGAAGGAAATCGCAAGCGGCAGCAGCGCCGGAAAGGGCAGTAGCAGGCCAAGCCCGCCACCCAGCCCGCGCCCGATGCCAAACAGGATGGCCACCAGCAAAACCTGCACCAAGACCTGCGTTATCGCTACGCCCAGAACCGAAGGCTTGCGCCATTCGGCCGCCGTGCGCGGCCATTGATGCGGGCGCAAGATAAACAGCCACAGCACGAAAATCGCCACAAACAGCGGCACCATTGCCCAGCCAAAGCCGCCAAGACCCGCCAGCAGCGGACCCAGATACAGCAGGGCCGTGGCCCCCATCAGCAGGCGCAGTCTGGTTTGCATCGGGTTATCCTTTGCGGGGCGGCAGCGGTAGGCTATTCCAACCCCTCGGGCAGATCGACAACGATCCGACCCGCGGCCAGATCCACCGTCGGCACCACAGCCAGCGTAAAGGGTAGCAGCAACGCGGTTTTCAGCCCCGCCCCTGTGATCTCGAGCAGATCGCCCGCGCCGTGGTTATGCACAGCATGAACACGGCCAATCACGGCACCACCGGTATCGCGGGCCTCAAGCCCGATCAGATCGGCGTGGTAAAACTCGTCATCGGGCAACGAGGGCAGCTTGCTACGGTCGGCATAAAGACTGACGCCGCGCAGGGCATCGGCCTGTTCTTTGGTGGCAACGCCTGACACATGCGCGCCAAGGCCCCCCGCGACGGGGCGGGTCAGCTTGACGGTAAAGCTGCGCTTGCCGTCTTCGGTATAAAGCGGACCATAGCTGGCGATGGCTTCGGGATCGGTGCAGAAACTTTTCAGCCGCACCTCGCCCTGCACCCCGAAAGAGCCTGCGATTGCGCCGACACAGATGCGGTCAGGGGTCATTCAGCGGCTCTCCATCCAAAGGGTGTTGTCGCGGATTTCCCAGCCCGCGCGTTCCAGTTCCGGCGTATCGTCCAGCGTTTCAGGCAGGCCCACGCAGAGATAGCCGATCAGACGCCAGTCGGGAGAAACCTGCAAGTCCTGACACAGCCGCGCCGGATCAAGAATGGAAACCCAACCGACTCCCAGCCCTTCGGCCCGGGCCAGCAGCCAGAATTGTGTGATTGCACTGACCACGGAATAGGCGCGGGTTTCGGGCATGGTGCGCGCACCCAGTTGCGTGCCTTTGGTCGTGGCATCATCGCAGAATACCGCCAGATGAATGGGGGCTTCACACATGCCTGACAGTTTAAGACCCGCATAAAGTCTGGCTTTTTCGTCGCAGTATCCGGCCAAGGCATCGGAATTTGCGGCCATGAAATTCGCAATCGCTGCCGCGCGCGCCTGATCGGATGTCACCTTGATCACACGCCACGGCTGCGACAGGCCCACGGAAGGGGCCAGTGAAAATGCATCGAGGCAGCGGTTCAGCACCGCTGCCTCGATTGGATCGGTGCGGAAACGGCGCACATCGCGCCGCCACCGCATCAGGTCGCGCAGGTCCGCCCGGAAGCTGTCGGAAAAAGTACCATTCACCGCCGGGCTGCCCGGATTATTCAGCAGCAGGCGCTTCGGCGCGGGCGGCTTTCTTCTTGGCCAGTTCGGCCATGCGCTTGCCGGGGACGGCCGATTTCGGGTTGTTACGGACCTTCTTTTCCAGAATGCCAGCAGCTTCCAGCATGCGTGCGATACGGTCGGTCGGCTGTGCGCCTTGGCCCAGCCAATGCTTGACGCGCTCGACGTTCATCTTCACGCGCTCTTCGCTGTCTTTGGCCAAGAGCGGGTTGTAGGTGCCAAGCTTTTCAAGGAAGCGGCCATCGCGCGGGTTGCGGCTGTCGGTGGCAACGATCGAATAGTGCGGGCGCTTCTTGGAACCACCACGGGCCAGACGGATTTTCATGGACATGAGTTTAGTCTCCTTGGGTATTTGGTAGGGCGGGGTTCACCCCGCCATGGTTTCGGTTATTTCTGTAGTTTCTCGTGATGCCTGATGACTTCTGAGATGATGAAGGTCAGGAATTTCTTGGCGAATTCGGGGTCAAGATCAGCTTCTTTCGACAGCCATTCCAGCCGCTCGATCTGGCGGGCCTCGCGGTTCGGATCTGACGGCGGCAGATCATGTTCGGCCTTCAGCCGCCCGACCGCCTGCGTCCGCTTGAAGCGCTCGGCCAGCGTGTAGACAAGGATCGCATCCAGCCGGTCGATGCTTTCGCGGTGGTCTTTCAGCACCTCGGCGGCGCGGGTGATGGCGTCGGTCATCGCGGCACTCATTTCTTCTTCATCAGGCCCGACAGGCCCGACGGCAGCGTCAGGCCGCGCGGCATGCCCGGAAAGCCGCCGCCCATGCCCATGCCTTCTTTCATGCCCTTGGCCGCAGCTTCCATGGCTTCGGGGGACATATTGGCCAGATCGGGCGCGCCGCCCTTGCCCATCATCTGTTTGATGGCCTGTTTCATCATGCCACCCTTGCCCATCTTCTTCATCATGTCGGCCATCTGCTTGTGCTGTTTCAGAAGCTTGTTCAGCTCTGACACCTCAAGCCCAGCACCGGCGGCGATGCGTTTCTTGCGGCTGGCGGCCAGCAGATCGGGGTTGGCGCGTTCTTTCTTGGTCATCGAGTTGATGAGGGCGATCTGGTGCTTCAGCATCTTGTCGTTGAAACCGGCCTCTTCGGCCTGTTTCGCCATCTTGCCCATGCCCGGCATCATGCCCATCAGGCCCTGCATGCCGCCCATTTTCATCATCTGCTCAAGCTGGCTGCGCAGGTCGTTCATGTTGAACAGACCTTTGGCGAACCGCTTGGCCATGCGTTCGGCCTGTTCGGCCTCAAAGGTCTCGCGCGCCTTTTCGACAAGGGCCACGATGTCGCCCATGCCAAGGATGCGACCCGCAACGCGGTCGGCCTCAAAGGTCTCAAGCGCGTCCATCTTTTCGCCAAGACCGACAAAGCGGATCGGCTTGCCGGTCACGGCGCGCATCGACAGGGCGGCACCGCCACGGCCATCGCCGTCCATACGGGTCAGCACGACGCCCGAGATACCGACCTTGCCGTCGAATTCGGCAGCGACGTTCACGGCGTCTTGGCCTGTCAGGCCATCGACGACCAACAGAGTTTCGCGCGGCTGGGCGATGTCGCGCACGGCCTGAATTTCGTCCATCAACACTTCGTCGATGTGCAAACGGCCTGCGGTATCAAGGAACAGCACGTCATAGCCGCCCAAAGACGCCTGAGTCTTGGCGCGCTTGGCGATCTGGACGGCGGTTTCGCCTTTGACGATGGGCAGGCTGTCAACGCCGACTTGGCCTGCCAGAATCGCCAACTGCTCCATAGCGGCGGGGCGGTTGGTGTCCAAGGACGCCAGCAGCACGCGCTTGCCGTTCCGCTCTTTCAGGCGCTTGGCCAGTTTCGCGGTGGTGGTGGTTTTGCCCGAACCTTGCAGGCCGACCATCAGGATGGCCGAAGGCGGGTTGTCGATTTTCAGCGCTTCGGGTTCGTCATCGCCCGCCAGAACGCGCACCAATTCGTCATGCACGATCTTGACGACCTGCTGACCGGGGGTGATGGATTTGGTGACGGCCTGACCAATCGCGCGGGTCTTGACGGCTTTTACAAAGTTGCGCGCCACATCCAGCGAGACGTCGGCCTCAAGCAGGGCCACCCGCACTTCGCGCAGGGCGGTATCGACGTCGGCCTCGGACAGCGCGCCTTGTTTGGTCAGTCGGTCAAAGACAGAACCAAGGCGTTCTGAAAGGCTTTCGAACATCGCGCGCTCCTAGGCTTCGTTTCGCCCTTGCGGGCAGGTTGACGGGTTTCCCAAGGCCAATGGGCAACGGCACCTGTGGGCGCAACGCGCTGACAGGTGGCGATCCCGGCATAAGCCAAGGGACCGGAAGCGAATGGCCTCCGGGGAATTCTGGCGCGGATACGCCCGATCATGGCAGGAGTCAAGCGTTTGGCGGCAATGCGGCCCGCGCAGGGTATTCCGCGCGCATCCCTGCAAGCGTGTCCTTATCAATCGTGTCCTTATCAATCGTGGCCTTGCAAATCCAGCCTTGGGCAGACAGGCTTGGGGCAGGCAAGAGAAGGAGCGCATCGGTGGGGCTTGAAAACTGGGACGAGATCCGCACGGCCTATCAGGTGGCCCGGATGGGAACGGTTTCGGGGGCGGCCGAGGTTTTGGGCGTTCACCATGCCACGGTGATCCGGCATATTGATGCGCTGGAAAAGCGGCTTGGCTCTAAGTTGTTTCAGCGCCACGCGCGCGGTTATACCCCGACCGAGGCCGGGCGTGATCTGTTGCTGGTGGCGCAGACCACCGAAGAACAGTTTGGCCAGCTTGCAAGCCGGATCAAAGGGCAGGGCGAGACGGTGGCAGGAGAATTGGTTGTCACCGCGATCACCGGAATCGAAGCCTTGCTGACACCGGTTTTTGCCGAGTTTCAGGCGCAGCATCCGGCGGTTGTGATCCGCTTTCTGACCGATATGCGGCTGTTCCGGCTGGATTACGGCGAGGCGCATGTCGCCATCCGCGCAGGCGGAACGCCACAAGAGCCTGACAACGTGGTGCAACCGCTGCTCCGCATGCGGATGGGCCTTTATGCGTCGCGGCGTTATGTAGAGCAGCACGGGCTGCCATCGGGACCGGAAGATTTCCGCAAACACCGCTTTATCGGGGCGGATAGCCCCGAAAGCCGCGCGCCGTTCCATCGCTGGCTGCGCGAGAACGTGCCTGCTGATTGCATCACCTACCGCGTCACCGAATCCGCCGCGACCGAGGCGGCGTTGCGGGCAGGGCTGGGGATCGGTTTTCATGGCGTCTGGGAGGCAACGCGCGACCCTGATCTGATCGAGGTGATGCCGCCGCTGACGGAATGGGAATCGCCGTTGTGGATCGTCACCCATGTCGATCTGCACCGCACGTTGAAGGTGCAAAGCTTTCTTGCCGCCTTGAAACAGGCCGCTGCGGGCTGGAGCTGCAAGTGACCCAAGTGCAGCGCGGGCATCTGGCGATGCTGTGCTTTTCTGCGCTGGTGGCGGGGTCGTTTTCCTTGGGGGCGATGGCCGCGCCCTATGTGTCGCCCTCGGCGCTGACGGTGCTGCGTTTTGCGCTGGCGGCCAGTCTGGTGGGGGCGGCGGCGCTGGCGACGACCGGATTGCCGCGCAGCGCATGGCAGGCTCCGTGGCGCTATGTGGTGTTGGGCGGGCTGCTGGCAGCCTATTTCGTGCTGATGTTTGAAGGCCTGCGAACGGCCGAGGCGGTTCCTGCGGCGGCGGTGTTCACGCTGACACCGGTGATGGCGGCAGGGTTCGGTTGGCTTTTGCTGCGACAGGTGACGACGGTGCGGATGGCCGTTGCGCTGGTGGTGGGGGCGATGGGCGCGCTGTGGGTGATCTTTCGCGCCGATCTGGCGGCGGCGTTGCGGCTTGAGGTCGGACGGGGCGAGGTGATCTACTTTTTCGGCTGTATCGCCCATGCGCTTTATGCGCCGATGGTGCGAAAGCTGAACCGTGGAGAACCTGCGGTGGTGTTTACCTTTGGCATGATGGTTGCTGGATTGGGTCTGCTGACGCTTTGGGGCTGGCGTGATGTCGTGCAAACCGATTGGGCAAACCTGCCGCGGATTGTCTGGATATGTCTGATCTATGTCTCGGTTGCGGCCAGTGCGATGACCTTTGTTCTGTTGCAATATGCCACGCTGCGCCTGCCTGCGGCCAAGGTGATGGCCTATACCTATCTGGTTCCGGCATGGGTGACGCTGTGGGAGCTTGCATTGGGTCGGGGTGCGCCGCCCCTGCAGGTTTCGGGTGGCGTGGTGCTTACCGTTGTTGCGCTGGCCCTGCTGCTCAAGGATGAAACTGCGGGCAGGGGCGTGACAGCCAAAGCTTGACAGAAGGCCGGGAACGCGCTGCACTGGGTCTATTGAATCCAAGGAATACAGCCATGCCTCCTGCCGCGCGAATTGGCGATATGCATACCTGCCCGCAGGTCACACCCGGAACGCCACCGATTCCGCATGTGGGTGGTCCGGTCGTCATGGGCGCACCGAATGTCCTGATCGGCAAAATACCGGCATCACGGATCGGGGATACATGCGTTTGCGTCGGGCCGCCGGATTCGATTGCCAAGGGGTCGGCCACGGTAAAAATCGCCGGAATGCCCGCCGCCCGCTTGGGGGATATGACTGCGCATGGCGGCAGCATTGTGGTGGGGCTGCCAACGGTGATGATCGGCGGCTAGGTCTTCTGTCAGATCACCCCGCAAGCTGACGGTGTTTAGGCTTGATGCTTTGATGGCTTGGGTATCCTTTTTGGACCCAGAGGAGGGATGTCATGCGCTTGGCGGCGACGATGGCGGTTTTGATGATGCTGGGCGCGCCCGCTATCGGCCAAGAGATGACCGCAACCGAAGAGGCTGCCTACACCGCTTTGTGGCAGTTGACCCAGCAGGGCCAAGAGTTGCTGGCAGCCGGTGATCTGGCGGGGGCCGAGGCGGCATTTGCCGATGTCTTGGCTTTGGTTGAGCGGGATCTGCCCGACGAGGCACTGACACGGGCTGCGGCCTTGCACAATCTGGCTGCGGTGCGCGCCGATCTGGGGCAGTTTGTTCAAGCCGAAGCGATGGCGCGTGCTGCCCTGGATATCCGGCGACGCCTGGGCGAGGCCGGTGCCATCGCCAGCTCCGAGCGGTTGCTGGGAACAATTCTGCACGATCTGGGGCAGTTGGACGAGGCGAGGGCGCTGATCGAGGCGTCGGTAGTGGCGCAGTTGAACGATGCCAATGTGCCGCGCGTTTCGCTGGAAAAGGATATGGCGGCATTGGCCGAACTTACGGCTTTGCTGGGCGATCCTGCGGCTGCCATGCAGATTTTGGGGCAGCTGGAGCCGTATTTGCCGCAAATGACGCCTTCGCAGGCGGTGGCGGTCTATGCGGGGCTGGGTCGGGTTCAGTCCATTATGGGGCGGCCCGAACTGGCCGAGGCGGCTTACCGGCAGGTGTTGACGCTTTCGGCAGGGCTGGCCTTTGGCGCGGAATGGCGACCCCAAGATCAGGCGGTGGCACTGGGTAATCTTGGCACGATGTTGCTGCGTCAAGGCCGTGCCGCCGAGGCAGAGCCGCTGTTCCGGCAGGCGTTGACTGGCGCGCAAGGGGGGGCTGTCGCGGCGAACTTGCTGGACGGGTTGGGGGCCGCTTTGGCTGCGCAGGGCGTCATGCAGGCCGCTTGGCAGGCGCAAAGGCAAGCCCTTGATCTGCGGTTGGCGGCTTTGCCCGAAGATCACCCTCAGGTCGCAGCCTCGTTTGCAACACTTGGTGCGACGCTGCTGCGCGCGGGCGAATTTGCAGTGGCGGAGCAGACATTGTCGCGGGCGGTCGCGTTGTTGGCGCAGCGGAATGATGGTCTGCGGCTGGCACGGGCGGCGCTAGCGCTGGGGGCGGCAGAAGCGGCGCTGGGCAAGCCGGGCTTCGCGCGGGCCAAGGCAGCTTTGGCCGATTTGCAGGCGATTCTGCCAAAGGACCATCCCGATCTGGTGCGGGCGGGGTTCTCGACGGCATGGCTCGGTTTGGCCGAGGGGCAAGCACCCGAAGCGTTGTCCCTTGCGCGGGTCGCCTTGGCGGGTTTTGCCGCGCAGGCGGGGCGGGTGGGCGCGGATGCCACCATTGCTGCCGCGCAAGAACCGGATATGCGGCGGCAGGTTCTGGCACTGGTCGATGCCGCCTATGAGGTGGACCCCGTCGGCCTGATGGACGAGGCGTTTCAGGCCGCGCAATGGGCCACCGCCAGCAAAGCCGCACGTGCGACGCGGCGCATGGTGGCGCGCTTTGCCAGCGAGGACGATGCCTTGGGGCAGGTGGTGCGGGCCAAACAGGATCTGGTCGATCTGTGGTCTGCCAAGGATGCCGAGTTGTTGGAAAGGCTGGCGCGCGGGGCGGATAGTGCGGCCGTTCAGGCCGAGATGGCACAGATCGACGCCCGGATCGCGCAAACCGAAGCCGCAATCCTGGCAGCCAATCCGCAATACGAGGCTTTGGTGTCAGAGCATGTTTTGACACTGGCCGAGACGCAGGCTTTGCTTGGTCCTGACGAGGCGCTTTTGATGATCGTGCCGGCGGTCGATGCCAGCTATGTTTTCGTGGTTTCGGCAACGGCGGCTGTGTGGCACCGGACAGATCTGGGGCAAGAGGCGATGTCCTTGCAGATCAAGGCTTTGCGCGCCGATCTTGACCCCTCGCAGCAAACCCGCAGCGCTGCGGCCCTGACGGATGACGCGCCCAAGACTGGCCCGAGTTTTGATCGTGGGACGGCTTTTGCGCTGTATCAAAGTCTGGTTGCGCCGGTACAGCCAGTGTTGACAGAGGCGTCGCGGGTGCTGGTGGTGGCCGATGGACCAATCGCATCCCTGCCGCTTGCGCTGCTTGTCGGGGCACAACCACAGGGGGATGACGGCGACCCGAAGGCGCTGACAGATACCGAATGGTTGGCCAAGCGCTATGCCTTTGCCACGCTGCCGGGCGTGCAGAGTTTGGTGGGGCTGCGGGATCGTGTGGCCCCTTCGGATCGGGGTGGCTTTGCGGGCTTTGGGGCGCCGGATTTCGGTGGAACCTCGCAACCCGTTGCCTTGGCAGGATTTTTCGATGGCGCGCTTGCGCGTGCGGCGGCGCTGCAAGGGCTTGCGCCATTGCCCGCCACACGCACCGAACTCCGGGGTCTGGCGCGGGCGCTGGGGGCCGATGCGGCCGACCTGCGCCTTGGGGCAGACGCGACCGAAGCGGCGGTGCGCGGTGCTGATCTGTCAGAGGTTGCGGTGATTGCTTTTGCCACACATGGTTTGCTTGCAGGCGAGATTACGGGATTGGCCGAACCGGCGCTGGCCTTTACGCCGCCTGCCGTTCCAAGCCCGCTGGATGACGGGTTGCTAACCGCATCCGAGGCCGCGCGACTAAAGCTGCGGGCGGATTGGGTCATTCTGTCGGCCTGCAATACCGCCGCTGCGGATGGCACTCCGGGGGCCGAGGGGCTGTCGGGGCTGGCGCAGGCGTTTCTTTACGCGGGGGCGCGCGGGTTGTTGGTCAGCCATTGGCCGGTTCGCGACGATGCCGCCGCAGCGCTGACGCAAGCGGCGGTTGCGGCCAGAGGCAGGGGCGTCGGGCAGGCCGATGCGCTGCGACGTTCGATGCTGGATCTGATGCAAAAACCCGGCATGGCGCATCCGATGGTGTGGGCACCGTTTGTGGTGGTGGGGGACGGTCGCTGATCGGGCGTGATCTATGCCATCGTCATGATATTTTACCAAATCGTCAAAAAACTGTCAGCCCAGCGTCACACGCGGCCCCTAGCTAGCGCCCTGTGCGATCCGGGTGGTCGCCCCGTGCGCTGTGCGATCTTTCGCAAGGCGGCGCAGCGAGGGTGATGCCGTGGATATGGCACAGCCATGACAGGAGACGGATATGAATACCCTTAAAGCCCTTGCATCGGGCAGCAGCCTGATCGCCATGCTTGCCGCCGCTGCAACCCCCACGATGTCGCTGGGCGAAACCTTGGCCGAGATCGAGGCCGCGGCCAAGGCGGAAGGTATGCTGACCACCATCGCGCTGCCGCATGACTGGTGCAACTATGGCGAGATCATCGCCAGCTTCAAAGCCAAATACCCCGAAATCACCGTGAATGAACTGAACCCCGATGCGGGTTCCGCTGACGAGTTGGAAGCTATCCGCGCCAACGCCACCAACACCGGCCCGCAGGCCCCCGACGTGATCGACGTTGGTCTGGCTTTTGGTCCTCAGGCCAAGGCCGAAGGGCTGATCCAGCCCTACAAAGTGCAGGCATGGGACGAAATTGCCCCCGAAATCAAGGATGCCGACGGCTTTTGGGCTGGTTCGTATTATGGTGTGATGGCGTTCGGTGTGAACACCGATCTGGTGCCGACCGTCCCGACCAAGTGGGACGATCTGCTGAAGCCGGAATATGCGGCCTCTTTCGCGCTGACCGGTGATCCGCGCGCCTCGAACCAAGCCATTCTGGCGATCCTGTCGGCAGGTCTGTCGCGCGGTGCCGAAGCTGGCGAAGCGTCGGGCACCAAGGGTCTGGAGTTCATGGCCGAGCTGAACAAGGCAGGCAACTTCGTGCCGGTTTCGGGCAAGTCGGGCACCATCGCCCAAGGCCAGACCCCGATCGTTGCCGCATGGGATTATAACCTGCTGGCATGGCGTGACGCTCTGGCAGGCAACCCGCCGGTCGAAGTCGTAATCCCCGAAGGTCCGGTTCTGGCAGGCGTGTATGTGCAGGCGATCAGCGCCTATGCACCGCACCCGAATGCCGCGAAACTGTGGATGGAGCATCTGTTCTCGGACGAAGGCCAGAATGGTTATGTGAAGGGCTACTGCCACACCGCACGCTTCAACAGCATGGTTGCAGCAGGCAAGGTTCCGCAAGAGTTGCTGGACGCGCTGCCTCCGGCTGACGCCTATACCCGCGCCGTATTCCCGTCGGTGGAACAGCAAGAGGCCAACAAGGCCGTTGTGACTGGCCAGTGGGATAGTGTTGTCGGCGCTGCTGTCGCTGAATAAGCCCTGATACCCAGATCCCCGCCCGGCGCTCCCCCGGGCGGGGATTCTTTTTTGACGGAATCCCCCGCATGTCCCAATCCTTGCCACCTCGGCGCAGCCTGCCCTTGGCCACATGGGCGGGGGTGGTGCCGTTCTTTGCCTTTGCCCTGCTGTTTCTGATCCTGCCCACCGGATATATCGTGCTGGGCGCATTTCGGGACTGGACGGGCGGCTTTACGCTGTCGAACATCGCGGGGCTGTGGCAGGGGCCGATCCTGAAGGCGCTGTCGCTTTCCTTGCAGCTTAGTCTGCTGACAGCGGTTCTGGGCTGTGCTGCGGGTCTTGGCATTGCCGCTGCCGTTACAAAAGGTGGTCTGCCCGCTCCGCTGCGGGCAATCACGATGACCTTTTCGGGTGTCGCGTCGAACTTTGCCGGTGTGCCTCTGGCCTTTGCCTTTATCGCCACGCTTGGGCGGCTGGGTCTTGTCACGGTGCTGCTGCGCGATCTGTTCGGCATCAACCTGATGGCAAGCGGTTTCAATCTGATCAGCTTTACCGGCCTGACGCTGGCCTATCTTTATTTCCAGATTCCGCTGATGGTGCTGATCATCACGCCTGCGCTGGACGGGTTGCGCCGCGACTGGCGCGAGGCTGCCGAAAGCCTTGGTGCTACGGGTGGGCAATATTGGCGGCTGGTGGCGCTGCCGGTGCTGTGGCCTGCGATCCTTGGCACCTTTGCGCTGCTGTTTGCCAATGCCTTTGGCGCGGTGGCCACGGCGATGGCGCTGACGGGATCGTCCCTGTCACTGCTGCCGATCATCCTGTTCGCGCAGATCCGCGGCGATGTGCTGCAAGACCCGCATCTGGGCTATGCCGTGGCCTTTGGCATGATTGTGATCACGGGGCTTTCGAACCTTGCCTATGTGTTGCTGCGCGCCCGCGCCGAAAGGGGGCAGAAATGAAGCCTGCACGTTTGACCGCATGGATCGGCTTTGGTCTTGGCACCGCGTTCTTTCTGCTGCCGCTTATCGGCACGGTCGAGTTTTCGCTGCGCGCACGGCGCGGTGTCTATTCGCTGGACGCCTACCGCAACGTCATCACCGACCCGCAATTCCATCAGACACTGGGCTATTCCGCGATCCTGTCGGTGCTGACGGTGATTCTTGGCGCGCTGATCGTCGCCCCCACGGCGTTCTGGGTGCGGCTGAAGCTGCCGCGCCTGCGGCCGGTGGTCGAGTTTATCACCCTGCTACCCTTGGTGATCCCGCCCATTGTGATCGTGTTCGGTTATATCCGCATGTATAACACCTCATCCCTGCTGCCTCTGACCGGCACCTCGCTTGGCACCGATCTGCTGCTGACCTGCGGTTATGCCACGCTGTCGCTGCCCTATATGTACCGCGCCATCGACACCGGCCTGCGAACGCTGGACATCCGCGCGCTGACCGAGGCCGCGCAATCGCTGGGCGCGGGCTGGGGTATCATTCTGGTGCGGGTGATTCTACCCAATCTGACGGTGGCCATCCTGTCGGGAGCCTTCCTGACCTTTGCCATTGTGATCGGCGAATATGTGCTGGCGGCCCTGCTGAACCGTCCTGCCTTCGGACCGTGGATGGTCTGGATGGGCGGCAACCGCGCCTATGAACCTGCCGCCCTTGCCGTCATGGCCTTTGCCCTGACTTGGGGCGCGATGGGGCTGATCCAACTTTTGTCCCGCTTTTCCCCTTCCAGACAGGCTGCGCGCTGATGCCCTTTATCACCTTGACCGACCTTCAGAAATCTTTCGCCAATACCCGTGTGGTGAAGGATTTTTCCCTGACCTTGGAGAAGGGCGAGTTTGTGTCGCTGCTTGGCCCTTCGGGCTGCGGCAAAACCACTGTGCTGCGGATGGTTGCGGGTTTCGAAACCGAAGATCGCGGCGAGATCCGCATTGACGGGCAGTCAATGGCGGGCCTTGGACCGCGACAGCGCAAGATCGGCATGGTGTTCCAAAGCTATGCGCTGTTTCCCAACCTTACCGTTGCCGAAAACGTAGCTTTCGGGCTGCGGGTGGCCGGTGTGGCGCGCGATGAAACCAGCCGCCGCGTTGATGAAATGCTTGAGATGGTGGGGCTGTCCGGCTTTGCGGCGCGCTATCCGTGGCAACTGTCGGGCGGCCAGCAACAACGGGTTGCCTTGGCCCGCGCCATCGCCCCGCGCCCGCGCGTGCTGCTGCTGGACGAGCCGCTGTCGGCCCTGGACGCCAAGATCCGTGTGGCACTGCGGTCCGAGATTCGCGCCATCCAGCGTGCCTTGGGCATCACGACGCTGTTCGTGACGCATGATCAGGAAGAGGCGCTGGGCATGTCGGACCGTGTGGTCGTGATGCATGATGGCCGGGCCGAGCAGATTGGCACCCCTGCCGCAGTTTATGACACCCCCGCCACCCGCTTTGTCGCGGGCTTTATCGGCACGCTTAATCTGGTCGAGGCACAGGTGGCCGATGCCAGCACGGGGCGGCTGACCTCTTCGCTTGGGCCTGTCAGCCTTGATCGCGTGATTCCCGCAAGAGACGGCCAAAGTGTCACCCTTGCGATCCGTCCGCAGGCAATGGACCTGCATGCCACTGGCGCGGCTTTGCCATCTGGCCATATCGCCCTGCCAGCCATACTTCAGAACGTGGAATTTCTTGGCTCGATCCTGCGGATACAGGCCCAGATCGGGCCGCAGACTCTGCTTGTTGACCGTTTCAACCGCGACACAACCAACCTTCCCGCTTTGGGGCAGATGTTGAACCTGTCGGTTGCGGCAAAGGATGTCGTCCTGCTGAACGCGTGAAAGCGGTAAAGGCCGCTTATCGTTCGCATTTTCCTGCAAGGGAGAAGATGGTGGACCCAGAGCGATTCGAACGCCCGACCCTCAGATTCGTAGTCTGATGCTCTATCCAGCTGAGCTATGGATCCATCTTGCGGCGGGGTTTAGCCCCCCACGCGCGGCAATGCAAGGGCGAAAAAACACGATTATGCAGGTTCTGCCGGACCTTGAGCTTTTGGCAGGCGGAGCAGGAATTCCGTGCCTTCGCTGTCAGAGCGTGCAAGCTCCAGAATGCCGCCATGTCCGCGCACCAGTTCGGCGGCGATGGCAAGCCCAAGTCCGGTGCCGCCCTTGCGTGCGCCGCCCTGAAACGCCTCGAACAGATGCTCGCGCGCCTTTTCCGGCAGACCGGGGCCAGTGTCGCCAATGCGAATCCACCATTCGACGGGGTTTTCCCCGGCGCTGATTTCAATCGTGCCGCCTGTGCCGGTTGCTTCGATTGCCTGCCGCGCGTTGCGGATCAGGTTGGACAGGACGCGGAACAACTGTTCGCCATCCGCGCGCAGAACCATGCCTTGCGGCACTTCGATCAGGCAGGTCACATCGCCGTCGCCTGCCAATCCCTCCGCCTCGGCCACATCGTCAACCAACGCCGAAAGATCGACGGGGCGCAGGGTGGGGGGCGGCTCTTCTGCCTTCCCGAAGGTCAGCGTTGATTCGCACAAGGACACCGCGCGCGAGATCGAGGCGACCAGCTTGGGCGCTGCCCGTGCCACGACGGGATCGGCGCTGCTTTCGATGCGGTCGGCAAAAAGCTGGGCGGTGGACAGGATATTCCGCAGATCATGACTGATCTTGGCCACAGCACCGCCAAGCTGGGCCAGCCGTTCCTTTTGCTTCAGCGAGCCGGTCAGCTGCTGCTGCATGCTTTGCATCGCCTCTTCTGCGGCACGCAGCTCCATCACCTTGGCCGTTGGGGCGATCACGCGGCGGGCGTCCTCGGGGGCCTCGGCATAGGCCTTCATGTGCAGCACCACGCGGCGGATCGGCAGAACGATCAGGCGCTGCACGGCCAGAAATAGGAAGAAAGCCGTCACAACCGAGATCAGCGCCGACAAAAACAGGATTCGCACACCGTAATCCAGCATGGCATGACGCAGCGGGGTGGCCTCCATGGTGATTTCGATCAGCAGGCCTGCCTGCTGCACCGGAGAGCCGATCACGCGGATAATCTGCTCGCCGGGATCGGCAAGACAAATGAAGGCATCACGGATCAATTCCCACGGACCAGCCTCGCGCAGATCGAAAGTGTCCGAAATCGGATGGGGAATTTCCGAAGATAGCACCAATTGCCGCACCTCGTCGCGGCGCAGCACGACGTTGTACACCTCGGCATTGGCAAGCAGTTCCTTTTCCAGCGCCGGAGTCACCATATCTTCGGCTGCAAGCTGGGCCAAAGCTGCAATCTGGGCCTTTTCCAGCCGCATCGTCAGGAAATCGGCACGGAATCGGGCAATCGAGGGAACAAAGATCAGCACCTCGGTCAGCATGACAAAACCGATTGTCAGCATCAGGAACCGCCCCGACAGGGTGTTCAGAAATCCGCCCCGCCTGACTGCCACGCCTTTTGTCATCCCTGTTGCACTGCTATTCCGCCACGGTGCCGCCTTGAGGCTGGAATATCAAAGAGTTTCGCGCATAAATAGACCCCGCCTGTGATCCGCGCGTGTCGCCGCCCAAGCGGTGACGTGGTTTCGGGGTGCATGCCTGTGCGGATCGGGAATTGTTGCAGAATTCTCGCATCGGTTCCGTTGACTTGTCGCAATTCCCCCCCTAAAGGACGGGCTTCAAGTTTACGTCTTCGAATCCTGTGGGTTCGATGCACCCGTCTGATGGAGACCGCGATGAAGCGCACTTTTCAACCGTCGAACCTGGTTCGCGCCCGCCGCCACGGCTTCCGCGCCCGTATGGCAACCAAAGGCGGCCGTCTTGTGCTGGCAGCCCGCCGCGCCAAGGGCCGCAAAAAGCTGTCGGCCTGATCTCTGACTGATCCTTCGGGATCAGACGCAGGAGTGATGAAATGACACCGCCGAAGGGTTCGGACATTGGCATGATCGCCGAAGCGTCCGATGCGCCCTCGGCGGTTTCTTCTTGCGTTGTCGAAACGATGCAGCACCGCCCCGATTTTCTGCGAACCGCGCAGGGGCGCAGGCAAGGCACGGGCAGTTTTCTGCTGCAAGGGCGCCCGCGCAATGATGACCGCAGCCTAGTGCGGATCGGGTTTACGGCATCCAAGAAGATCGGCAACGCTGTGGCACGGAATCGCGCCAAGCGGCGGATGCGTGCTTTGGCGCGCGCGCTTTTGCCAGAGTTGGCGCGTGCAGGCTGGGATTACGTTCTGGTCGCCAAGCCTGATGCGACCGTATCACGCGATTTCAAGGAAATGCTGGCCGATCTGGCCACCGCCCTGCGCTCTGTCCACAAGGATCGCGCATGACCCCGCTGGCGCAGCTTGTGGCGCTTCCCGTGCGCGCCTACCGTTTGGTGCTGTCGCCATGGGTCGGAAATGGCTGCCGATTTCAGCCCACCTGCTCGGCCTATGCGATGGAAGCGTTAGAGCGGCACGGTGCGGTCAAGGGCAGCGCCCTGATGGTGCATCGTATCTGCCGCTGTCACCCGTGGGGCGGGGCGGGTTACGATCCGGTGCCGGGTGCCGATGCCGAATTCGACAAGAACCGGCCCTAAGCGTTTCACCTTGGCTTAAATACTCCCGCCAGAGGCACCTTGCCTATGGGGCGAAGCCTCCGGCGGGAGTATTTTGACCACGATGAAAGCCTGCCCCGCCCACATCCCAGCGAGGTTTTGCAATCTGGCACCCGCTCTGGCATATCCACGTGCAACGAAGGGGGTTCCCATGCTGGACGACGATATCGGCGACGACATTCATCCGCTGTTTCACGGCGCACCCGCGACCCCCGAGTTCAGGAAGCTGCGGAAGCGGATCTTGCGTGAAGTGCGCGATGCCATCGAAACCTATGGCATGATCGAGCGCGGGTCGCGGTGGCTGGTTTGCCTGTCAGGGGGTAAGGACAGCTATACCCTGCTGGCGATTCTGCATGAATTGCAGTGGCGCGGTTTGCTGCCTATCGATCTTTTGGCCTGCAATCTGGATCAGGGGCAGCCGAATTTTCCGGCCACTGTCCTGCCTGCCTTTCTGGAAAAGATGGGGGTGCCGCACCGGATCGAATATCAGGACACCTATTCGATCGTGACCTCAAAGATTGCGCCCGGCGGAACGATGTGCAGCCTGTGTTCGCGCTTGCGGCGCGGCAACCTTTATCGGATTGCCCGTGAGGAAGGCTGCTCGGCGGTCGTGCTGGGGCATCATCGGGACGACATACTCGAGACGTTTTTCATGAACCTGTTCCATGGCGGGCGGCTGGCAACGATGCCGCCCAAACTGGTGAACGAGGAGGGCGATCTGTTCTTGTATCGCCCCTTGGCCTTTGTTGCCGAGGCGGATTGCGATGCCTTTGCCAAGGCCATGAATTACCCCATTATTCCCTGTGATCTTTGTGGCAGCCAAGAAGGGCTGCAGCGGGTTCAGGTCAAAAAGATGCTGGATGAATGGGAAGCGCGTACCCCCGGTCGCCGACAGGTGATGTTCCGGTCTTTGATGAATGTGCGGCCGTCGCATCTTGCTGATCCGGGGATTTTTGACTTTGCCGGTTTGATGCGCGGATCGTTCGAGTTTTCGACAAATCCTCCGCAACTTAAGGATGTGGATTAACACTCCCCTCAGGCGTTTTACCTAGTCTGGATAGGACGGGGCTTGGTTCCCGGACTTTGGCGGGGCTATGTCTGATGCGGATCAACTCTTTGTCCGATGCGGTCTTGGCGGCGCGGTGGTGTGCGGCGCAACTGCGACGGCCGGAACTGATGGTGTTTCTTCCTGCGGCCACCTTGGCTGCGTTCTGGCTTGGCGGGGAAGAGGTGCTGATTCTGACCGCGCTTGGGGCACCGCTGATCTTTGCCATCGCGGGGGCTTTCCGCTTTGGTGACTTGGCTGTTGCGGCTTTAGCGGATGCATCCGCTGCGCCATCGCTGCGAAGTCATATTGTTACGATACTCGATCAAGTGTTCCGCGATGCGCCGGTCAGTGGACGCACAACCGCTTGTCTTGTTGTGCAGTTCGACGAGGCGGATGTTCTTCTTGATCGCCACGGACGCGCCGCCCAGACCGAAGTTTTGGCGCGCTCGGCCGAACGGTTATGCGCGGCGCTGCGGGACGGTGACACTGTGGCCCGCCTGGAAGGGGGGGGCTTTGCCGTGGCCTTGGCCGCAGTGCGCCGCCTTGATCTGGAAACCGTGGTGCAATTGGCCGCGCGGTTGCAGGCCGCGGTGGCTGTGCCGACCAGTGTGAACGCGACACGGCTTTATACAAGCTGCTCGATTGGCTTCTGTCTGGCGTCCCGCGCGCCCGAGGCGCAGGGCAGCGCGCTGCTGGACGCAGCACAGATTGCTGCGGATGAGGCGCTTCGCAACGGTCCGGGGGCGATTCGTGCCTTTGCCCCCGACATGGCCCGCCGGTCTGCTGATCGGGATGCGCTGCGCGAAGACCTGGAGCAGGCATTGGACAAGGGCCAGATTCGCGCACATTTTCAGCCACAGGTTTCAACGGTTACAGGTGCCATCACCGGCTTTGAGGCGTTGGCGCGATGGCATCATCCTGACCGGGGGCTGATCGCTCCGGTTGAATTTCTGCCGGTGCTGGAAGACGCCGGTCTGTCTGAGCGTTTGGGCGAAGTGATGCTCTATAACGCGCTGGCCGCCTTGTCGCAGTGGGACAAGGCTGGCATGGCTGTTCCGATGGTGTCGGTGAACTTCTCGGCTTGCGAGTTGCGAAATCCGCGGCTTGCGGGGAAATTGAAATGGGAGTTGGACCGCTTCAATCTTGAGCCGCAGCGACTGTGCATAGAAGTGCTGGAAAATGTGGTGGCCGAAACCGAGAATGACGTCATCGTTTCGAACATCGCAGCGCTGGCCCGCTTGGGATGTGGGATTGATCTGGATGATTTCGGGACAGGCCATGCGTCCATCACGTCAATACGCCGCTTTGCCGTGGGCCGCATCAAGATTGACCGCAGTTTTGTGACCCATGTGGATGAAGACCGCGAGCAGCAGAAGATGCTCGGGGCGATTTTGTCGATGGCAGAACAGTTGGGGCTGGGAACTCTTGCCGAAGGGGTCGAGACAGCGGGCGAACATGCGATGCTGGCGCAATTGGGCTGCGGTGACGTGCAGGGCTTCGGTATCGCGCATCCGATGCCTGTCGAGGAAACCGTGGATTGGATCATCAACCATCGCGCGCGGCAAAGTGTGGTTCCGCGTATCGGTCAAAGGGCAAGATAGGAATTTGCGGCATGGTTGGGCCATTGGCGCGGAGTTTTGTGACAATAGCGGCAGGGAGGGCGGACAATCGGGGAAAACCGCTTGACCTTTCCGCCCCCCTTCTGTTGAACCACCGCTGACCCTGAACAGGAATGGTGGTGGTCCCTATGGACGATCAAAACAAGAACCTCATCCTCGCAACCGTGCTTAGCTTCCTGGTGATCCTGGGTTGGTTTGTGGCCGGCCCCATGCTTTTCCCGCAATGGTTTCCCGAGGAAACGGCCCTGACGACTGGCACTGCAACCGGCGATGCTGCGGCACCTGCTGCTGCGGAAGAGCCTGCCCCGACTGCCGCAGCCGTTGAAACCGAGCCGCAGCCGGATGCGCCGCGCCTGTCGATCGATACGCCCAAGCTGCAGGGATCTATCTCGATGCTGGGCGGGCGGATCGATGATCTGTCGCTGAAAACCTATCGCGAGACGCTGGATGCAGATTCGCCCAATGTGCAACTGCTGTCGCCGGTTGGCAAAGAGCATCCCTATTATGCCGTGTTTGGCTGGCTTGCTGGCAACGGGCTGTCTGCGGATGACGTTCCGGGCGCAAAGGCTGAATGGAAGATCGTCTCGGGTGCGACCCTGTCCCCGGAAAATCCGGTCACGCTGAGCTGGGAAAATGGCAAGGGGCTGATCTTTACCCGCACCATCGCGGTAGATGCTGACTTCATGTTCACTGTGAAAGACGCCGTGCAGAACACTGGCACCGCCGAAGCGCGCCTTGCGCCCTATGGCATCATTGCCCGCCATGGCCTGCCGGAATTGCAGAATATCTATGTGGTGCATGAAGGTGTGGTCAGCCGCACGGATGGTACGCTGGAAGAAAATGATTATTCGTCGGTTTCCGGCCTGTCCAAGGACGAAAACGAAGGTTATCCCGCCGAGGTGATCGAGGCGACGACCGATGGCTGGATTGGCTTTACCGACCACTATTGGATGACGACGCTGATCCCCGAACAGGGCAAGCCCTATAAATCCATTACGAAATACGTCCCCGAGGCTGACATCTATCAGACCGAGGTACGTCAGCCCGTGATGGCGATTGCGCCGGGAGCTTCGGCTGAAACCACGACCCGCCTGTTTGCGGGTGCGAAAGAATGGGAAACCATCCGCGGCTATCAGAATTCAGAAGGTATCCCGGGGTTCATCGATTCGATTGACTGGGGCTGGTTCTACTTCCTGACCAAACCGATCTTTGCCGTGCTGCACTTTATCCATGGCCTGATCGGCAACATGGGTCTGGCGATCATCGGGCTGACCTTCATCCTCAAAGTGCTGGTGCTGCCGCTGGCCTACAAGTCCTACGTCTCGATGGCGCGCATGAAAGAATTGCAGCCTGAAATCGAGGCGCTGAAAGAGCGGACTGGCGAAGACAAACAGAAGATGCAGCGCGAGATGATGGCGCTGTACAAGGAAAAGAAGGTCAATCCGGCTGCCGGTTGCTTGCCGATCTTCATCCAGATTCCGATTTTCTTCAGCCTTTACAAAGTGATCTTCGTCACGATCGAATTGCGCCACGCGCCGTTCTTTGGCTGGCTGAACGATCTGTCGGCCCCTGACAGCTCTTCGCTATATAACCTGTTTGGCGCCTTCCCGTGGGATGCCCCGATGGCGGGCAGCTTGACGCATACGATCTTTATCGGCGTGTTGCCGATCATCCTTGGCATCACCATGTGGCTACAACAAAAGCTGAATCCGGCACCCGCCGATCCGGTGCAGCAGCAGATCTTTGCGTGGATGCCGTGGGTCTTCATGTTCATGCTGGGCAGCTTTGCAAGCGGCTTGGTCATCTACTGGATCACGAACAACACGATTACCTTCATCCAGCAATATCTGATCATGCGAAGCCACGGGCATAAGCCGGACCTTTTTGGTAACATCAGATCAGGCTTCAAGAAAAAGGCTGCGCCCATCGCGAAGGGCAAGTCGAAATGACAGGGCGGCTGGCGCAGATTTGCCGCCATCCGATCAAGGGACACGGACGCGAAGACCTCGCGTCCGTTCGTCTTTTGGCGGGGGAGTGTCTGCCGTGGGATAGGCATTGGGCTGTGGCGCATGAGGCTGCGCAGATTCAGGATGGCTGGAACCCTTGCGTGAATTTTGCGCGGGGGGCGAAGGCCCCTGCATTGATGGCGATCACCTCGCGTCTGGATGAGGCAAGCGGCGTGGTCACTTTGGCCCATCCTGACCGGGGCGAGATCAGCTTTGACCCCGATGCCGCACAGGATTTGCCGCGCTTTCTGGATTGGGTGCGACCTTTGAACCCGCAAGACCGTGCGCAACCGGTGCAGATCGTCAGCGCCGGACGTGGCATGACCGACAGCGATTTCCCCTCGATTTCCGTTCTGTCGACGGCATCTTTGGCTGATCTCTCGGTGCGGATGGGGCAGGATCTGTCCCCGCACAGGTTCAGGGGCAATCTGTGGCTTGATGGGGCGGAACCTTGGGCCGAGTTCGGCTGGATTGGCCGGACCTTGCGGATCGGCGGGGCAGTTCTGAGACTCGAAGAACGTATAACACGCTGCAAGGCGACCACGGTTGACCCGGAAACCGGGCTTGTGGCGGGCGACACTTTGGGTGCGCTGGATCAGGCCTTTGGCCATCAGGATTTCGGTGTCTATGCTGTTGTGATAGAAGGCGGACCCATCGCGGTCGGCGATGAATGGAGCCTGATATGAGCCTGCAATTCACCCTTTCCCCCGAACCCGAATTCGAAGCACGCGAGGCGGGCCGGTTGATGTTCGCGGGGCCGGTCGATTTCGTCAAAGGCGTTGTGGCGATGTCGGGCCTGCCGCCCGCCGACCGGTTGGAGGTTTGCTTTGCTGGCCGCTCAAATGTCGGTAAGTCCAGCCTGATCAATGCCTTGACGGGCCGCAAAAGCCTTGCCCGCGCGTCAAACACGCCGGGGCGGACGCAAGAGATCAACTACTTCGATCTGGGCGGCTCTCGCTTTCTGGTGGACCTTCCCGGTTATGGCTATGCCGAGGCGCCGGTGGCCATCGTCGCCAAATGGCAGGCTTTGTTGAAAAGCTATCTGGCGGGGCGGCAGACGTTGCGTCGGGCCTTTGTGCTGATCGACACGCGGCATGGCGTCAAAGCCGTGGATGAGGAAATCCTGCAACTGCTGGATCGTTCGGCCGTGACGTTTCAGGCGGTGCTGACCAAAGCCGACAAAGTATCCAAGGCCGAGCGCGACGCCGTGATCGAGCAGGTCAAGGGCGCGTTGGCGAAACATCCGGCAGCCTACCCTGAAATCGTCGTGACCAGTTCCGAAAAGGGCGACGGGATCGAAACCCTACGCGCGATCATCGCTACTTTGGTCTGACCTGTCCGGCCCCGCGTCGGGCGGATCTGAAAGCTCTGTCTCCAGAAACCGTTCGAACGCGTCCAGATCGACGGGTTCGAACTGCCCGAACCCTTGCATCCAGACCGATGCCGCGCGCAGGGCGTCTGGCTCCAGCTTGCACCAGATCACGCGGCCACGACGTTCGCGGGTGATCAACCCCGCATCGGCAAGGATGCCAAGGTGCTTGGAAATCGCGGCCAAAGACATCTGGAACGGCTCGGCCACATCCGTCACCGCCATGTCATCCTCCAAAAGCATGGTCAGGATTGCGCGGCGCGTCGGGTCGGCAAGGGCCGAGAATACGGGGTCAAGCGGATGGGTCATGGCGCAACTATCATGGCGGGGCGGTTGATCGTCAACCGTTTGGTTGAATATCCAAAGCACTGGCATCGGCGGTAAAGGGTAGGGTGCGTGATTTCACGCACCTTGTGAAAGTATCAATAAAACAATGGCTTACCTGACGACGCGCCCCCTTTTTCGGTGCTTGACTCAGAAGCCCCACCTTCGTAGGTATCCCCCGAACCATCTGAGGGCTTTTGCCATGGTGACGGACGCTGATCGCGCGCGGCTAGAAGCGCTGGAAAAGCGGATTTCGCAGGCGAAGGGGGCGGCAGCGCCCAAGCGAAACCCGAAGGCGGATGGCCATTCCCAAGCGCAGCTTGCGTGGCGGATGGTGATCGAACTTGTGGCCGGTCTGATGATCGGTTTCTGCATCGGATACGCTTTGGATTTCCTGTTGGGAACCATGCCGGTGTTTCTGGTGTTGTTTATTCTGGCGGGCTTTGCGGCGGGGGTGAAAACCATGCTGCGGTCTGCCAAAGAGATGCAGGACAAAGCAACCGCTGCGGCGGTTGACCAGCAACCAAAAGCCACTCCGGTGGCCGATGATGAAGAGGAAGACTGACGTGGCAGGCGAAGCACAGAGCGAAGGTGGTTTGGCGTTCCATCCGCTGGATCAGTTCCAGGTTCAGCCCCTGTTCGGGCATGGTCCGATCGAATGGTATACCATCACCAACGTCACGCTGTGGCTGGCGCTTGCTGCCGTGGCGATCATCTTCGTGTTCGTTGTCGGGTCTTCGGCGCGCAAAATGATCCCGACACGTTTGCAGTCGGTGGGTGAGGTTGCCTACAGCTTCGTTCACAACATGGTTGAGGATGTCGCGGGCCATGACGGCGCAAAATACTTCCCGCTGATCATGACGCTGTTCGTCTTCATCCTGTTTGCCAACATGCTGGGTCTGCTGCCCGGTTCGTTCACGCCCACCACCCACATTGCCGTGACGGCTGTTCTGGGCTTTGGCGTGTTCCTGTTCGTTACCCTGCTGGGTCTTTACAAGCACGGTCTGCACTTCCTCGGTCTGTTCTGGATGTCGGATGCGCCGCTGGTTCTGCGCCCGATCATCGCCGTGATCGAAGTGATTTCCTACTTTGTCCGCCCTGTCAGCCACTCGATCCGTCTTGCTGGCAACATCATGGCCGGTCACGCCGTTATGAAAGTTTTCGCCGCCTTCGCGCCGATGATCCTGATTTCCGGGATCGGTGTGCTGGTGACGCCGGTGTCGATCCTCGCGATCACCGCCATCTATGCGCTGGAGGTTCTTGTGGCCTTCATCCAAGCCTACGTCTTCACCATCCTGACCTGCGTTTACCTCAAGGATGCGCTGCATCCGGGCCACTAACGCCTGTCTCTGACACCTATCCAAATTCCATCGTAAGGAGAATATCATGGATCTCGCAACCGCAGCCGCTCTCGGCAAATTCATCGGCGCTGGTCTGGCCGCTATCGGTTCCGGCGCTGCCGCAATCGGCGTTGGCAACGTTGCTGGCAACTTCCTGGCTGGCGCCCTGCGTAACCCGTCGGCAGCCGGCTCGCAGACCGCGACCCTGTTCATCGGTCTGGCCTTTGCAGAAGCTCTGGGGATCTTCTCGTTCCTCGTCGCTCTGCTGCTGATGTTCGCCGTCTGATCTGACGCTCGCATCCTTACGGTCAAGGGTGTCGCCTTTGCGCGGCATCCTTGAACTTCCAAAAGGGTCCGACGGAGGGCAAAATGACGACCACCACCACAACTACCGAAGCCGCGGCGGAAGTCGCGCACGAGACAGCAAAGGCAGGTATGCCGCAGCTGGATTTCTCGACTTTCCCGAACCAGATCTTCTGGCTCGTCGTCACGCTGCTCGTGATTTACTTTGTCCTGTCGCGCATTGCTTTGCCGCGTATCGGCGGGGTTCTTGCCCAGCGTGCCGGTGCGATCACCAGCGATCTGTCGGCTGCCGAAGAGTTGAAGCAAAAGGCCATTGCGGCTGAAAAAGCTTACAATGACGCACTGGTCAAGGCGCGGGCTGAAGCTGCGAAAATCGTGGCCGAAGCCAAAACCGGCATCCAGCAGGATTTGGCCGTCGCTACGGCCAAGGCTGATGCAGAGATTGCTGCCAAATCTGCAGAATCGGAAAAAGCGATTTCCGAAATTCGTGCGGGCGCGGTTGAAGCTGTAAAGGAAGTTGCCCAGAACACGGCCAAGGAATTGGTTGCTGCCTTGGGTGGTTCTGACGATGCCAAAGCGGTTGCCGCCGCAGTTTCCGCTCGGCTGAAGGGGTAAGGCGTATGAAAAAACTGATCCTTCCGCTGGCACTTCTGTCCGCATCGCCTGCATTTGCTGCTGGCGGTCCGTTCTTCTCGCTGCACAACACCAACTTTGTCGTGCTGCTGGCCTTTATCGTGTTCGTTGGTATCCTGCTGAAAGCAGGCGCTCCGGGCAAGATTGCAGGTCTGCTGGACGCGCGCGCTGTCAAGATCAAAGCTGATCTCGACGAAGCCCGCGCACTGCGGGACGAAGCTAAAGAGCTTCTGGCATCTTATGAGCGCAAGCAACAAGAAGTGCAGGAGCAATCCGCACGCATTGTTGCCAATGCCAAGGAAGAAGCAGAAGCCGCTGCGGCGCAGGCCAAGGCCGACCTGAAAGTCACCATTGCGCGCCGTCTGGCTGCTGCGGATGACCAACTGTCTTCGGCGCAGGCCTCGGCGATCCGTCAGGTGCGCGAACAGGCGATCTCTGTCGCCGTTGCTGTTGCGGGTGAAGTTCTGGCCAAGCAGGCCAACCCGGCATCGCAGGCTGCTTCGATCGATGCGGCGATTGCACAGGTTGAAGCCAAGTTGCACTAAAGCTGGCAAGCCCAAGGAACAAAGCCCGGTCAGTGACCGGGCTTTTTCATTTCAGCGGGTGTTCTCGTGATCCAGTCGCTGACGTGCAACGGCCTCGTTGCGGGTGGCTTTGATCTGGTCTGCCATGGATCGCTCGACAAAGGTCAAGTGCGCTTCGACAGCACTGCGGGCGGCAGCCGGATCGCGGGACTGGATCGCCGCGTTGATTGCGCGGTGCTGGTCAAGCAACTGGTCCCGAGTCGCGCGGTTCTTGAACATCACCTGACGGTTATAGAACACGCCGCGCCGCAGCAGATCATACATAGACCGCAGCATATGCAGCATGATGACGTTATGGCTGGCTTCGATGATCGCCATATGGAAATTCGCATCCAACTCGGATTCATCCGCCGGATCACGCTTTTGGTGGGCGGCTTCCATCTTGGCAAAGATGGTGGCGATGACGGCAAGATCGGTGTCCGAGGCAAATCTGGCAGCGCGCTCGGCGGCCAGCCCTTCCATATCGCGGCGAAAGGCCACGTAATCGAACACCGCCTCTTCATGGCTTGAGAATAGGCCGATCAGGGCTGGTGAAAATGCCGATCCCAGCACGTCAGCCACAAAAATCCCCGCGTTGGGGCGGCTGTCCAAAAGCCCACGCTCTTGCAGGTCAGCCACGGCTTCGCGCAGCGAGGGCCGCGAGACCCCAAGCCGTTCCGACAACTCGCGCTCGGACGGCAGGCGTTCGCCGGGGCGCAAGATGCCACGCAGGATCAGAAGTTCAATCTGATGCACCACGGATTGAGACAGCTTGCCAGCGTCGATTTTCTGAAAGGGCATGACATGGCTCCAGATTGGTTTGAACATATGACCAATCTTGGGCCGGTCAATGGCAAAGGGCCGGACATAGTGTCCGGCCCTTTGAGGCATTTGGCCAGATCAGCGGGTCGGGCGAATGATGATTTCAACCCGACGGTTGGCCGAGCGGCCTTCTGGCGTCAGATTCGAGGCAATCGGTTGATCTTCGCCGCGCCCATAGGCAGCAATGCGGGCGTTCGGCACGCCGCTTTCGCGCAGCACATTGGCGACGGATACAGCACGGCGCTGCGACAGATCCTGATTGTAGGCTGCAGAACCGGAGTTGTCGGTGTGGCCGATCACCTCGATGGTGCTGTTCGGATAGCGGATCAGGTTGGCGGCAACGGCTTTGATGTCGCGGGTCAGATCAGGGCGCAGGTTGGCGCTGTCGGTGGCGAACAGCACGTCTTGCGGCATATTGACGACCAGATAATCGCCGTTGTTCACAACAGAAATGTTCGAGTTGCCAATCGAGCCGCGCAAATCTGCCGCTTGCTGGTCCAGCGTCGCCCCGATCACACCGCCCAAAGCTGCACCCAAAGCGCCGCCGACCACGGCATTGCCAAGCCGGTTGTCGCCACCTTGGCTTGCACCTGCGACAGCGCCAATCAACCCGCCCATGATGGCACCATTCTTGGCGCGGGCATTCGGATCGTCAGGGTATGCATTGGGATCAACGCAGGCGGTCAGGCCCATAACTGAGATGACCGAGAAAAGAACCGGAGTCTTCAACATCATTTTACTGCCTCGTTTTGCATGGCGGGCCACTTCGAGCCTTGGCGCGTTTTATAGCACTGCCGCTTGCATCGGGACAGGGTCCGCCGGATGGCGGCAGGTTTCCGCCCATCACATTGCGGTTAGCGCGTCATCCCGCGCGGATTCCCATGCAAGCATCGCGCGCTTGATCGGCAAGCCCCAGTGATAGCCACCCAAGCCCCCCGACTTCCGCAAGGCACGGTGACATGGCACCAGAAAGCTGATCGGATTACGTCCAACAGCGGTGCCGACGGCCCGCTGTGCCGAAGGATGGCCGACCGCACTCGCCAGTTCCGAATAGGTGGTGACATGGCCGGAGGGGATATGCAGCAGCGCCTCCCAAACCTTGATCTGGAACGGCGCGCCGATCAGATGCAGATGCGCCCGGCCACCCATCGCGGCCAGCGCCATCGGCCCAATGCTTGCGTCCTCGACATAGGTCGCCTTTGGCCAGCGGGCCGTCAAATCCTGCATCGACCAGTCGCGCCCGAATTCCTCGGTAAACCCCAGCCCGCAGATGCCGCGATCGGTGGCCATCACCAGCGCCTCGCCAAAAGGGGTTTGCACATAGGCCCAGCGGATCACCAGACCAGCCCCCGCCGCCGCATAGGCGCCCGGCGACATCGCCTCCCATGTCAGGAACAGGTCATGCAGACGCCCGCCGCCTGACAGCCCCGCCGCATGGGCGGTTTCCAGCACCGTGAAGCGTTCGGCCAGCAAGCGGCGGGCATGATCCAGTGTCAGATATTGCTGGTAGCGTTTGGGCGAGACACCGACCCAAGCCGAGAACACCCGTTGGAAATGCGCGGCACTCATGCCCATGCGCGCTGCCAGATCATCAAGCGTAAGGGCAGGGCCAGCCGCATCAATGATCTTCAGCGCGCGGGCAATGACGGCATAATGATAGGCGGATTGATCGGTCATGGCGGTCTCCTTGCACGCAGGATAGGGCGGCGCGCGGGCGGGCGCGACCCGTTTCCTGCGGCTTGTGGGGCGGGCCGCGCCGTTGCATACAAGGGCATGGCACGCCAACTCGATTACCCCGCGATGAAACGCATCTTCACCCGCTTTCAGCAGGCCGAGGCCGAGCCGAAAGGGGAGCTTGATCACACCAACGCCTTTACGCTGGTGGTGGCCGTAGCTCTTTCCGCCCAAGCAACGGATGTCGGGGTGAACAAGGCCACCAAGCACCTGTTCCAGATCGCCGACACGCCGGAAAAGATGCTGGCCTTGGGCGAGGAGGGTGTGATCGAGCATATCAAGACCATCGGCCTTTTCCGCAACAAGGCAAAGAACGTAATCAAGCTGTGCCAGTTGTTGATCGAAAAGTTCGACAGTCAGGTGCCCTCCAGCCGCGCCGCGCTGCAATCCTTGCCCGGTGTGGGGCGCAAGACCGCGAATGTGGTGCTGAACATGTGGTTCCACCAGCCCGCGCAGGCGGTGGACACCCATATCCTGCGCGTCGGCAACCGCACCGGCATTGCCGTGGGCAAGGACGAGGTCGCGGTCGAACGCGCCATCGAGGATAACGTGCCCGCCGAGTTCCAGCAGCACGCCCACCACTGGCTTATCCTGCACGGGCGGTATATCTGCGTCGCGCGCAAGCCCAAATGCGGCATCTGCCCGATCCGCGATGACTGCCAGTATGAGGAAAAGACCGAATGAAGCGTTATCAGGTTGTCGGCATCGGCAATGCCATCGTCGATGTGTTCACCCAGGCCGATGACAGCTTTCTAGAGCTGATGGGCATCGAGAAGGGCATCATGCAACTGGTCGAACGCGAGCGGGGCGAATTGCTTTACGCCGCGATGAAAGACCGCGTGCAGGCTCCGGGCGGGTCGGTGGCCAATACGCTTGCAGGTATCGGCAATCTGGGCCTGACGACCGCCTTCATCGGCCGCGTGCATGACGATGCGCTGGGGCGGTTCTATGCGTCGTCCATGGCCGCAGGCGGCACTGATTTCGTCAACGCGCCCGTGGCGGGGGGAGAATTGCCCACCTCACGGTCGATGATCTTTGTGGCACCGGATGGTGAGCGGTCGATGAACACCTATCTGGGGATTTCGTCCGAACTCGGACCAGATGATGTTTCCGACGATGTGGCGGGACAGGCGTCCGTGCTGTTCCTTGAAGGCTATCTCTATGACAAGCCCAAGGGCAAAGCCGCCTTCGAGCGTGCCGCCAAACTGTGCCAAGCTGCGGGCGGGCAGGCAGGCATCGCCCTGTCCGACCCTTTCTGCGTAGACCGCCACCGCGACGACTTCCGCCGTCTGGTCAAGGACCTGGACTATGTGATCGGCAACGAACACGAATGGTCGTCGCTTTACCAAACCGATCTTGATGCGGCGCTGGAGCAGGCGGCACAGGATTCGGGACTGGTGGTCTGCACGCGTTCGGGCGACGAGGTGATTGTGATTCGCGGCTCCGACCGCGCCGTGGTGCCGGTGAAACGCGTGGTTCCTGTGGACGCCACCGGCGCGGGCGACCAGTTCGCCGCCGGCTTCCTGTTCGGCCTGTCCACAGGGCGCTCGCTGGAAACCGCAGGCCGCATGGGCTGCATCGCCGCCGCCGAAGTCATCAGCCACTTCGGCGCCCGGCCCGAAGCCAACCTGCGTGACCTGTTTGTTCAGGAAGGCCTGCTCTGACCCACCGCGCAGGTGCGTGGCAAGCACGCACCCTACCCATAGCGGTGTGGCCTGTGCTGCACCTTGTAGTGGTGTCGCTTGTTAGGCGGATATAGGGCCTCCGGCGGGGATATTTATGCAGAGAGGATTGAACCGGAGCTTCATCTTGGCCCAAATACTCCCGCCGGAGGCTCTGTTCTCTGTGCTGCACCATGGTGCAGGTCTGGCACCGACTTTTGCATCAGGGGTAGGGTGCGTGCTTGTCACGCACCTTTTCTAGCGGACGGCGTTCAGGTCGGCATCCTTCAAGGCGCAATCCCTGATCACATCAGGGCCGCAGCGGCGGGGGGCGAGGTCGGTGGTCAGGCAGATGCGGACCTCTTGGATCATGCCGCCTTTGCAGGTTACGGTGATCTGGTCACGGCTTAGGTCAGGGTTGCTTTCCAGCCATGCTTTTTCGATGACTTCGGCCGGAACCTGCAAGTCCTTGCTCACATTGGCGAACAGGGGCGGGATTGTGACGGATGCGTAGGCCTGCCGCATCGTGGCGTAATAGGTCTTGGCGGAAAGACCGGCGCAGCGGCCATGTTTCTTCCACTGATACCACGCAAGCCCCGCGCCCCCCATGATATCGGCCATTGCCTCAGACTCGGTACGGGCGGGGTCGCGGGCGGTGGTGTGGCAGTAGGATGGGTAGCCTTCCTCGTATTGCGGCCAAAGCCCGTGCAGGGTCCATGTCAGGCGGCGGCCTCTGTCGCATTGCGGATCGTTGTGCGCATCGCCTTCCAGCGCGCACCAATTGGCCGACCAGCCAAGCGACATCACATAATAGTCGAAATCTCCGGCTTGCTCGCCTTCGGCTTGCACGGGGGCAGGGGTGAACAGGCAACTCGCCGCCACGGCCAGCATCCACAGGCGCATTTTCACTTCCCCTTCACACGAAACAGCACTATATGAGCCGAGAATTTCCTGAAAACGTGGAAGTCGCGGTCAAGGCCGCAGCCGTTTTCCCGGCTCGGGAGAGATTTGTAAAGGCCCGCCCGATTGCGGGTATATGCCGAAAGGATTGTCCGATGTCCAAGCCGCTTATGTCCAAGGCCACTGCCGTTTGGTTGGTGGACAATACAACTCTGACCTTCCGTCAGGTTGCCGAATTCTGCGGGATGCACGAGTTGGAAGTGCAAGGCATCGCCGATGGCGATGTGGCCACCGGAGTGAAGGGCTTTGACCCTGTCGCCAACAACCAGCTTGATGCGGGCGAGATTGAAAAGGGTCAGAAAGACCCGCTTTACCGACTGAAGTTGAAGTTCAATTCGGCGGCTGTTGGGGAAGAAAAACGCCGTGGTCCGCGTTATACCCCGCTGTCCAAGCGTCAGGATCGCCCTGCCTCGATCCTCTGGCTGGTCAAGTTCCACCCGGAATTGTCGGATGGTGCCGTTGGCAAGCTGGTAGGCACCACCAAGCCCACCATTCAGGCCATCCGTGAGCGGACGCACTGGAATATCAACAACATCACCCCGATCGATCCGGTGGCTTTGGGTCTGTGCAAGCAGTCCGAACTGGATGCCGCCGTGCAGGCGGCTGCCCGCAAGAAGGCCGCTGAAGGCACTGTGATGACGGATGACGAGCGCCGCAAGCTTGTCTCGACCGAGCAGTCGCTGTCGATGGGGACCGAAGGCAAGATCGAGAATGATCTGTCGCAGTTCTCGCGGGACGAGCGGGAAGAAAAGCCTGCCGATTTCTCGGATGCCGACAGCTTTTTCAACCTGCCGCATGGCGATGATGATGACGAGGATGAAGACGACGATATCCGTCGCTGATCCTGCACGAAGCAGAAAAAACCCCGGTCCTTCGACCGGGGTTTTTTGTTGGCTGGCGATAGGTGCAAGACCTGCGCGTCAATGCGCCATCAGCACCGGCACCTCGGCCTTTTCCAGCATGTTGCGGGTGGCACCGCCCAGAATCGCCTCGCGGAAGCGGGAATGGCCGTATGCCCCCATCACCAGCATATCGGCATTCTGGTCCCAGATATGGCGGGCCAGCACGTCTGAAACGCGCGGCAGGCTGCGCGCCAGAACCGAAACCTCGGCATGAACGCCGTGCCGTACCAGCATCTGGCACAGCATCCCACCGGGATCAGAGCGCTCTTCGCCCTGTGTGGGCGGATCGATCACCGTGATATTGACTTTGTCCGCCCCTTTCAGCAGCGGCAGCGCCTGACGGGTGGCCACCATTGCTTCGCTGCTTTGGTTCCAAGCCACGATGATTCGCTTGGGCAAAGTGTTTTCGCCCAATCCCTTTTCCGGCAGCACCAGAACCGGGGCTTTGCCTTCAAACAGGGCGGCCTCGACCACGGCTTCGGCTTCGGCACCTTGGCCGGGACCGTAGGGGCGTGGCAGGACAACCAGATCGGCAAAGCGCGCGCGCGAGGCGACAACATCCGTCAGCGCACCAAGCTGGGTGACGACAGCCTCGACCGAATAGCGCAGATCGGGTGATTGTTCGGCCAGCGCGACTTTGGCGGCGGCCTCCAGAGCACGGGCATCGGCCTCGGCGCGGTCCAAGGCAACCTGCATCAGAACGGCTCCGGTGCCGATATAGGAGTACCCCACCTGGGTTCGGTCAACGCCCAGCACCAGCACATCCAGATGGGCATCCTGTGCCTGCGCCAAGCGCGCGGCAGCAGTTATTGCCAGTTCGGCCGTGTCAGGGTTGGTCAGGATGGTGAGGATAGATTTATAGGCCATGGCAGTTTCTCCCTCCAAGGGTCACGGGGCAATCCTTGCACTGCGGCAAGTGTGACGCATTGACCTTGATCAAGGAGAGGATACGCCTGTGTTGACATGGATCAAGGCTTGGCTGCGCTGCACCTGCAAAAAGCGGAGAGTCGACAAGCTTTTGACCGGCGCCGAATCCGCTTTTTGGTGTTAGGATCAAGACAAAAGACGAAGGGACGCAAAATGTGGGACTACATAAAATTGGTCGTGCTGGGCGCGGTCGCGGTACTTGCCGCGATTGCGGCCAATTACGCGCATGACCTTGCCTATCAGGTGAATGCCATCGTTGTGATGCTCGCGGCTGCTATCGCGTTTGTCTATGCGCTGCGTCACACGGGCGAGGCACGGGTTTACCCGGCAAATGAATATTTCGATGGCGTGGTGCGCGCCGGCGTTATCGCCACAACCTTTTGGGGTGTGGTCGGTTTTCTAGTGGGCGTCGTGATCGCATTCCAGTTGGCCTTTCCGCAACTGAACATCGATCATGCCTTTGGCATTCTGAACTTTGGCCGGTTGCGGCCGCTGCACACCTCGGCGGTGATTTTTGCCTTTGGTGGCAACGCGCTGATCATGTCCGCCTTCTACATCGTGCAGCGCACCTCGGCGTCGCGGCTGTTCGGCGGCAACCTTGGCTGGTTCGTGTTCTGGGGCTGGCAGTTGATGATCGTGATGGCGGCTACGTCTTACGTTCTGGGCGGCACGCAGGGCAAGGAATACGCCGAGACGGTCTGGTATATCGATATCTGGATTGCGGTGGTCTGGGTTGCCTTCCTGCTGGCCTTTATCGGCACGCTGTGGAACCGCAAAGAGCCCCATATTTACGTCGCCAACTGGTTCTTGCTGTCGATGATCGTTACCGTCGCGATGCTGCACATCGTCAATAACCTTGCGATTCCGGTGTCGATCTTCTCGTCGCAATCGGTTCCGGTCTATGCGGGTGTGCAGGATGCCATGGTGCAGTGGTGGTATGGCCACAACGCTGTGGGCTTCTTCCTGACAGCCGGTTTCCTTGGCATGATGTACTATTTCGTGCCGAAGCAGGCCGAACGTCCGGTCTACAGCTACAAGCTGTCGATCATCCACTTCTGGGCGCTGATCTTCCTTTATATCTGGGCTGGCCCGCACCACCTGCACTACACCGCGCTGCCGGATTGGGCCTCGACCCTTGGCATGGTGATGTCGGTGATCCTGTGGATGCCGTCCTGGGGTGGCATGATCAACGGTCTGATGACGCTTTCGGGCGCATGGGACAAGCTGCGGACCGATCCGGTCATCCGTATGATGGTGGTGTCCATCGGCTTTTACGGCATGTCGACCTTTGAAGGCCCGATGATGTCGATCAAGGCCGTGAACAGCCTGTCGCACTATACCGACTGGACCATCGGTCACGTCCATTCCGGCGCGCTTGGCTGGAACGGCATGATCACCTTCGGCGCGCTGTATTTCCTGACGCCGAAACTGTGGAACCGTGACGGGCTTTATAGCCTCAAGCTGGTGTCCTGGCACTTCTGGTTGGCCACCATAGGGATCGTGCTTTACGCCTCCTCGATGTGGGTGACCGGCATCATGGAAGGCCTGATGTGGCGCGAAGTGGATGCGAACGGCTTCCTTGTGAACGCTTTCGCCGACACCGTGGCTGCAAAGTTCCCGATGTATGTGGTCCGTGGATTGGGCGGGGCTTTGTTCCTGACCGGTGCGCTGATCATGGCCTATAACCTGTGGATGACGGTGCGTGCGCAGCCTGCAAAGGCCGTGAACAACTCGCTCGTTCCTGCTGAATGATCGGAGGGCAGGAAAATGGCTTTTCTTGACAAACACGCCGCTATCGAAAAGCACGCAACGCTGCTGCTTGTCCTTAGCTTTCTTGTGGTGACGATCGGCGGTCTGGTTCAGATCGTTCCGCTGTTCTACCTTGAGAACACCATCGAAAAGGTCGAGGGCGTTCGTCCCTACACGCCCTTGGAACTGGCTGGCCGCGACATCTATATCCGCGAGGGTTGCTATGTCTGCCACAGCCAGATGATCCGCCCGATGCGTGACGAGGTGGAGCGTTACGGGCCTTACAGCCTTGCGGCGGAATCGATGTATGACCATCCGTTCCAATGGGGTTCCAAGCGCACCGGTCCTGATCTGGCGCGTGTGGGCGGGCGGTATTCGGACAGCTGGCATGTGGATCACCTGATCAACCCGCAGGCTGTTGTGCCGGAATCGGTGATGCCGAAATACAGCTTCCTTGCGAATGCCGAGATCGATGGCCGCTATATTGCGGATGTGATGTCTACCCATGCCTTTGTGGGTGTGCCTTACACCACCGAAATGATCGAAGCTGCGGTCGAGGATTTCAAGGCGCAGGCCGATCCGAATGCCGACAGCACCGGCCTGCAAGAGCGCTATGCCAAGACCAACGTATCCAACTTTGACGGGCAGGCTGCCCTGACCGAGATGGACGCGCTGATCGCCTATCTGCAAGTCCTTGGCACGATGGTCGATTTCTCGACCTTCACGCCCGACGCAAGCCGGTAAGGGGGGGATATGGAAACCTATACCTTCCTGCGCCAGCTTGCGGATAGCTGGGTGATGCTGGCGATTTTTCTGCTGTTCATCGGCGTGGTGTTCTGGGCGTTCCGCCCCGGATCGCGCCCGATCCATCAGGATGCGGCAAATTCGATCTTCCGCCATGACAAGAAACCCGCCGCTGCGGAGGGGATGCGCGACCAGCGCGCCCCGTCCCTGCGGCAACCCGAGGAGGCGTGATCCATGTGCGCCAAGCAAGTTAAGAAATCCGGTCAGGACGTTGGCACCACGGGCCATTCCTGGGACGGTATCGAAGAGCTGAACAACCCGCTGCCGCGCTGGTGGGTCTGGGTGTTCTACGCCTGTATCGTCTGGGGCATCGGCTATACCATTGCCTATCCGGCATGGCCGCTGATCAACGGGGCCACTCCGGGCGTTCTGGGGGCCTCGACCCGTGCTGACGTGGCTGCCGAGATCAAGCGGTTTGACGACGCAAATGCCCCGATCAAGGCCAAGCTGATCGCGGCTGATCTGACCGCAATTGCCGGTGACGAAGAACTGAAGGGCTTTGCAACATCGGCTGGGGCGTCGGTGTTCAAGAACAACTGCGCCCAGTGCCACGGTTCGGGGGCTGCAGGGGTTCAGGGCAAGGGCTATCCGAACCTGCTGGACGATGATTGGCTGTGGGGCGGCGATGTGGCTTCTGTCCACACCACCATCACCCATGGCATCCGCAACACCACCGATCCCGACGCCCGCTATTCCGAGATGCCGAAATTCGGCACTGATGAATTGCTGGACGAAACCCAGATCGGATCGGTCGTGCAATATGTCCTGCAAATCTCGGGTCAGGACCATGACGCAGCGGCTGCAACGGCCGGTGCCACGGTGTTTGTCGAGAATTGCGTGGCTTGCCACGGCGAAGACGGCAAAGGCCTGCGTGACTTTGGCGCACCGAACCTGACCGATGCAGTCTGGCTTTATGGCGGTGACGAAGCAACGTTGACCGAGTCGATCTCGAAGGCGCGCTTTGGTGTGATGCCGGCATGGGCTCCGAAACTGTCGGAAGACGAAATCCGCGCCGTGGCCGTTTACGTCCACAGCCTTGGTGGCGGTGAATAAACCGGACAGATCGTGCAGGAACTGAGTTTCCTGCACGATCCTGCACCGGCGTCCCATCCTGTTCGCGCGTTTCCTGGGGGCGCCGGTGCTATATTCTGGAATTCGGGCCGGACCTTTGCGGGGCTGGCCCGAATTTCCTTTCAGGGGGCTGCAAATAGCCCAACCGCGCTGCAATGCCGCATGGTAAACTTGCATTGCGAATATCTTTTTGATGCAGGTCAATGTGCCTCTGCCCGTTTGGGCCGATACGGGGCGCAGGCTTGATCACAAGACAAGAAGTCCGGAGAATCCCCGTGTCAAATCCCGATACCCAACCGCCCAGCCTTTACGCCGCGCGCGAGCCGATTTTTCCGCGCCGTGTGAAGGGCGCTTTCCGCACGATGAAGTGGTGGATCATGGCGGTGACGCTGGGGATCTATTATCTGACACCATTCATCCGCTGGGACCGTGGCCCGAACCTGCCGGATCAGGCCGTGCTGATCGATATGTCGGGGCGGCGGTTCTTCTTCTTCATGATCGAGATCTGGCCGCATGAATTCTATTTCGTCGCGGGGCTGCTGATCATGGCGGGTCTGGGGCTGTTCCTGTTCACCTCGGCTGCGGGGCGGGTGTGGTGTGGCTATGCCTGCCCGCAAACCGTCTGGACCGATCTTTATATCCTTGTCGAACGCTGGGTCGAAGGCGACCGGAACGCGCGTATCCGTCTGCACCGGCAGAAATGGGATGCTGAAAAGATCCGCAAAAGCGCGATCAAATGGTCGATCTGGTTGCTGATCGGCTTGGCGACAGGCGGGGCATGGGTGTTCTATTTCACCGACGCACCGACGTTGCTGGTCAATCTGCTGAACGGCACGGCGCATCCCATTGCCTATACCTCGATCGGGATTCTCACCGCGACGACCTTTGCCTTCGGCGGCTTTGCCCGCGAACAGATGTGTATCTACGCCTGCCCGTGGCCCCGTATTCAGGCCGCGATGATGGATGAGGATACCTTGACCATCGGCTACCGCGAATGGCGTGGAGAGCCGCGCGGCAAGCAGAACGTGGCTGGCAACGGCGATTGCATCGATTGTATGGCCTGCGTCAACGTCTGCCCGATGGGGATCGATATCCGCAATGGCCAGCAACTTGCCTGCATCACTTGCGGCCTGTGTATCGACGCCTGCAATGACATGATGGACAAGATCGGCAAGCCGCGTGACCTGATCGGCTACATGGCGCTGACCGACGAAACCCGCGAGCGGAGCGGGCTTCCTGCCAAGTCGGTGTGGAAACACGTCTTCCGCCCGCGCACCGTGCTTTACACGACCCTGTGGAGTGCGGTCGGGATTGCCCTTGTCGTGGCGTTGTTCCTGCGGACCGAGATTGACATCAATGTGACGCCAGTGCGGAATCCGCAATTTGTGACCCTGTCCGATGGCTCGATCCGCAATACCTACGATTTGCGCTTGCGGAACAAACACGGCGAGGATCGCTGGTTTACCTTCTCGGCCACGTCGGATGGTCTGTTTGTTCTGGGGCTTGAAGGCGAGGAAGGGTTGAAAGTGCTGGTTCCGGCCAATGAAACCAAGACCCAGCGGCTTTATGTGACGGCACCTGCCGAGTCCTATGCCGCGACGCATGAACGCACAGAGGTTCGGCTTTGGGTTGAGGATATGGGGACCGAAGCCACCCCCGGCACCGACCGCGTTCACCATGACACGCTGTTTTATGGCAAGGAAGATGACTGATGCGCGAACTTACCGGACGTCATGTGCTTGGGATCACAGTAACCGCTTTTGCTGTGATCATCGGGGTGAATTTGGTGCTGGCCTATAAGGCGGTTTCAACCTTTCCCGGGCTTGAGGTGGCGAATTCTTATGTTGCCAGTCAGGGTTTTGATGCCGAAAAGACAGCGCAAATGGCTTTGGGTTGGACGCTGGACCCGATCTACGACGCCAGTCGCGGCGAATTGCGCTTGGCCTTTACAGATTCCAAGGGCCAACCCGCGCCTGTGGCAGATCTGACGGTGCTGCTGGGCCGCACCACCGAAGCTAAAGATGACACCCGCCCAGAATTCGCCCGCGAAGCCGGGGTTTATGTTGCCAAGGCGGCATTACAGCCCGGCAAATGGATGATGCATGTCGAAGCGCGTGCGATGGATGGCACGCTGTTTCGCCAACGGATCAACCTTTTTGTGAAAGGCTAGGCTATGACCATCGTGGGGCCGCTTGATCAGGACAGTTTTGATATGGGCCATGCCCAGATGTCGGCCTGCCCCGCCTGCATAGCGGCACCCTCTGCCCAGAATATCGCGCAAATGGCGCCGCCAAAGGATGCGCGGCTGATGTTTTCGTTGCCGATGGCGCATTGCGCGGCCTGTATCTCTACCGTCGAATCCGGGCTGCAGGCCGTTCCGGGAGTGCATTCTGCGCGGGTGAACCTGACGATGAAACGGGTCTCGGTAGATGCTGACCCCGCCGTTACCGCGCCGCAACTGATCGCGGCACTAAAGGGTGTCGGCTATGAGGCGCACGAACTGGATGCAGGTCTGCTTTCAGCCACCGAAACCGACAAGCAAGGCCGCGATCTGCTGATGCGGCTGGGTGTGGCGTTCTTTTCGATGATGAACGTCATGCTGCTGTCGATTGCGGTCTGGTCAGGAGCCGAGGCGGCAACACGCGATATGTTCCACTGGATTTCGGCGGCGATTGCGATTCCGACGGTGATTTTTTCGGGTCAGCCCTTCTTCAAATCGGCTTGGGCCGCGCTGCGGGTGGGGCGGCTGGGGATGGATGTGCCGATCTCGCTGGCGTTGATTCTGGCGGCCTCGATTTCCCTGTTCGAGACGATCTATTCCGGCCACCACGCCTATTTTGACGCCGCTGTCATGCTGTCGTTCTTTCTGCTGGCGGGCCGCTATCTGGACCACCGCACTCGCGCCGTTGCCCGTTCCGCAGCCGAGGAACTGGCCGCGCTGGAAGTGCCACGCGCGACCGTCCTTGTGGACGGGGCCGAGATGGTGCGTCCGATTTCCGAAGTTATCGCGGGCGATCTGGTGCGGGTGCGCCCCGGTGGCCGTATGCCGGTGGATGGCGTGATTGTCGAAGGCACCTCGGAAGTGGATCGGTCGTTACTGACGGGCGAAAGCCTTCCGGTTTTCGCCGGTGTAGGTACGGTGGTTTCGGCGGGCGAAGTGAACCTGACCGGTCCGCTGACATTGCGCGTTACGGCGGCAGGCAAGGACAGTTCGCTGCACCGCATGGCCGATCTGGTGGCCATCGCCGAAAGCGCCAAGACGAAATACACCTCTCTGGCCGAGCGTGCCTCGCGGCTTTATTCGCCCTTGGTGCATATCATGTCCTTCAGCGCCTTCGGCTATTGGATGTGGCAAACCGGTGGCGACGTGCGCTTTGCCGTCAATATCTCGGCGGCTGTGCTGATTATTACCTGCCCCTGTGCGCTGGGTCTGGCTGTGCCTGCGGTGGTGACGGCGGCCTCTGGCAAGCTGTTCCGCAAGGGGCTGCTGATCAAGAACGGCACCGCGCTGGAGCGTTTGGCCGAAGTGGACACAGTGGTCTTTGACAAGACCGGCACCCTGACCATGGGGACGCCCGAGGTCACCAATCTGGCCGATCACCCGCGCCTTGCGGTTGAAGTGGCTGCTGCTTTGGCTGCGGCCTCGTCGCATCCGCTGGCGATGGCCCTGTCCCAAGGCGCGCGCGCCGCGGGAATTTCACCCGCCGATCTGACCGATGTGCAAGAAGTTCCCGGCTATGGCATTCAGGCGCAGTGGCGGGGCCAGCCGGTGCGCTTGGGCCGTGCCGTCTGGGTCGGAGCCGATGCATTGGACCAGACCGCGACCTATCTTGCGGCGGGCGACGGCAAACCCCGCGCCTTCACGTTCGAGGATCGTATCCGTTCGGGGGCGGAAAGCGCGATTGCGGCGCTCAAGGCGCAGGGCAAGGAGATCCGGCTGATTTCCGGCGACGCCGAGGGGGCGGTCGCCAATCTGGCGGGTCGCTTGGGGATTTCCGATTGGATTTCCGGTGCGCTGCCCGCCGAGAAAGTGTCGCTGGTGCGGTCCTTGACGCTGTCGGGGCGGCGGGTGCTGATGGTGGGTGACGGGTTGAATGACACGGCGGCACTGGCTGCAGCGCATGTGTCAATTTCGCCTGCTACGGCACTGGATGCGGCGCGGACGGCTTCGGATATCGTCTTGCTGGGGCAGGATATGGCCCCGATTGGCGACGCCACACGGATCGCGCGGCAGGCGACGCGGCGGATGGTCGAGAATTTTGCGATCTCGGGGGCCTATAACGTCATCGCTGTGCCGCTGGCGCTGGTCGGGTCTGCCACGCCTTTGGCGGCGGCCTTGGCGATGTCGCTTTCCTCGATTACGGTGTCACTGAACGCGCTGCGATTGAAGTAGGCCTATGGAAATCCTGACAATCCTGATTCCCGTATCGCTCATCCTTGGCGGAGTTGGCTTGGTTGCCTTTTTCTGGGCGATGAAAACCAAGCAATTCGAAGATCCAAGCGGCGACGCGAACCGCATCCTGATGAAAGACTGGGACGATAGGCCCAAGCCCTAGGCGCGGCCCGCCTTGGAAGAAAGGGAGAGCGGATCAACTCCGATGGCGCGCAGGGCTTCGGTCCATTTCCCGCCATTTGCCTGCGAGAAGATCAGCGGCTTGGCCGCATCGACGGTCAGCCAGTCATTGCGGGCGATCTCGGCCTCCAACTGCCCCGGACCCCAGCCGGAATAGCCAAGCGCCAGCAATGCCAAAGCCGGGCCATTTCCACGCGCCAGCGCCTCAAGCACATCAACTGTGGCAGTCATGCCAAGCCCGCCTGCCACGGGCATTGTCGCCTGATTGCTGTCGTAGTCCGAGGAATGCAGCACAAAGCCGCGCCCACGCTCGACCGGACCGCCGAAATGCACAAGGATATCGCGGCCTTGCGATCCCAGCGGAATATTCAACTGCTCCAACAGATTTCCAAAGGACAGGTCCGGCACCGGCTTGTTGATGATCAACCCCATCGCGCCTTCGGGGCTATGGGCGCAGACCAGTATCACGGAATGTTCAAAGCGCGGGTCGCCCATGCCGGGCATTGCCACCAGAAGTTTACCGCTCAGGTCCATCGCACCGCGCCTTTAATTGCGTTAGCTGAAGATGGGGACAAAGGGCTTGGTTCTCAAGCCCTGATGCCACAGTGCCGGACAGATCATGGGTTCGTCGCCGGAACGTGATTTCCCATCGGCGCGTGATTGCCTATTTTCAGGTCATGACACAATTCCCGCGCCTTCTTCTTATCTCCGTCCTTGCTTTTTGTGCTGCAGCCCCGATGCGGGCTACGACGCAAGAGGATGTGCTTTCCGCAGCCATTCTGCCGGGCTGGCAGATGCAAAACGGTCACCACATGGCTGCGATCAGCTTGACGCTTGCGCCGCAATGGAAAACCTACTGGCGTGCGCCGGGGGATGCGGGGATTCCGCCGCTGTTTGATTGGTCCGGCTCGCAGAATGTAAAAGCGGTGACGATCCACTGGCCCAGCCCGCAGGTGTTTCACACCAACGGCATGCAGACCGTGGGCTATCGCGATAAACTGGTCCTGCCGGTCGAAGTAACCCCGCGCGATCCGGGGCAGCCGATTTTCCTGCGCGCGCAAGTGGATCTGGGCGTCTGCAAAGACATCTGCATGCCTGCCGCCGTTCAGTTGCAGGCCGAATTGACCGCACCGGGAAAACCGGACGAGGCGATTCGCGCGGCACTGAAAGCGCTTCCGAACAGTGGTGCAGAGGCGGGTCTGGCAGGAATTGCCTGTGTCCTTGATCCGATTGCCGATGGCCTGCGCCTGACCGCAACCCTGACCCTTCCCACGCGCGGCCCGCAGGAGGTGGTTGTTTTTGAAGCTGGAAACACTTCGGTCTGGGTTTCCGAAGCGGCCAGCTCGCGTCAAGGTGGTGTTCTGACGTCGGTGGCCGAGATGGTTGAAAGCTCTGGCGCACCCTTTGCGCTGGATCGTTCGGCGGTGAAGGTTACTGTGCTGGGTGCGGGCCGCGCGGTTGAAATCACCGGCTGCCCTGCGCCGTGAATTTCAGTTTGGTGCAAATATCCCCACCGGAGGCTCTTGCTGACAGCAATTGACGCTCCGCGGGGAGTATTTTGGCCAAGATGAAAATGCTTAGCGCAATTTGGCCTTAAGGTTGAGCAAGTCTGCCCAAGCTTCGCGTTTTGCAGCAGGGTTGCGGAGCAGGTAGGCGGGGTGTGTCATCGGCAGCACCGGCTTGCCAAGTGCCGTAGCCCAAGTGCCGCGCGCGCGCAGGATGCCCTTGGTGTTGAGAATGGCTTGCAAAGGTGTGTTTCCCACAAGCACGATCACATCAGGATCAACCAAGGCGATATGACGCTCGACGAAGGGCCGCATCATCGCAATCTCGTTTGCTTCGGGGTCACGGTTCTGGGGCGGGCGCCAAGGCATCACATTGGTGATGTAGACCGCCGCCGCCGGATCGGGGCTGCTGCGTGACAGGCCGATTGCCGCAAACATGCGGTCCAGAAGTTGACCTGCACGCCCCACGAAAGGCCGCCCTTCAAGATCTTCCTCCCGCCCGGGGGCTTCGCCAAGGATCAGAACGCGGGCCTTGGGGTTGCCATCGGAAAACACCAGATTGCGTGCGCCCTTTTTCAATTCACAGTGGTCAAAAGCGGCAAGGGCTTGGCGCAAGTCATCCAGATTGGCGGCACGTTCCGCTGCAAATCGGGCAGCGGCCACAGCCTCGTCACCGCTTGGTGCCATTGGCGGTGCCGGTGTCGGGGCTGACCGCGCCGGGGCGGGGGCAAGCTTGGGCAGCGGATTGGCCGAGGTTTCTGGCAATTCATAGCGGTCTATAGGGCCGTCGCCGACCACTTCGGCCACGCCCAGATCAACCTGCCATGCAAGCGCGGCAAGGGCGGCGTGCCAGCCTTCGGGGGCCATGATGTCTTCTGCGATTCCCATCTGCCTAGGGTAGGCTTCACACTGGCTATGGACAACCCGACTTGTCCCCGCAGCCCTTGCTTTCTATAAGCGCATCAAATCGCTGCCGACGGAGACAGACATGACCTTCCGCGCCCGCCACCTTCTTGGGATCGAGCAGCTTTCGCCGCAGGAAATTCTGTCCGTTCTGGATCTGGCGGATCGCTATGTCGATCTGAACCGGCGCACGGTGAAACAGTCCGATGTGCTGGCGGGGCTGACGCAGATCAACATGTTCTTCGAGAACTCGACCCGCACGCAGGCGAGTTTCGAACTGGCCGGAAAGCGGCTGGGTGCGGATGTGATGAACATGTCGGTCGCCTCGTCCTCGGTGAAGAAGGGCGAGACGCTGATCGACACCGCGATGACATTGAACGCGATGCACCCCGATCTGCTGGTGGTGCGGCACGGCGCGTCGGGGGCGGTGAACCTGCTGGCGTCGAAGGTGAATTGCGCGGTGCTGAACGCGGGCGACGGGCGGCACGAACACCCCACTCAAGCCTTGCTGGACGCGCTGACCATCCGCCGTGCCAAGGGCCGGATTCAGCGCCTGACCGTGGCGATTTGTGGCGACATTGCCCACAGCCGCGTGGCGCGTTCCAACCTGATCCTGCTGGGCAAGATGGAAAACCGCCTGCGCCTGATCGCGCCGCCCACCCTGATGCCCTCGGGCGTCGAGCATTTCGGCTGCGAGCTTTACGACGACATGCGCAAGGGGCTGGAAGGCGCGGATGTGGTGATGATGTTGCGGCTTCAGAAGGAACGCATGGACGGCGGCTTTATCCCGTCTGAGCGCGAATATTACCACCGCTATGGGCTGGACGCCGAAAAGCTGTCCTTCGCCAAGCCCGATGCCATCGTGATGCACCCCGGCCCGATGAACCGCGGGGTCGAGATCGACGGCGAGATTGCCGATGACATCAACCGCTCGGTCATTCAGGAACAGGTGGAGATGGGCGTGGCGGTGCGGATGGCCTGCATGGACCTGCTGGCGCGCAATCTGCGGGCTGAACGCGGCCGCGCGGCGGTTGGCACCTATGTCTGAACTTCCCCGCGATTCGATCTTTGGTGTCACTGTGCCGCTGGACAGCGACGAACGCCTGCTGGCCAGCCTGACGCCGGATGCGGGCGTCTACTGGCGCAGCAATGGTGTTATGGCGGTGGTGTTCGCGGGGCTTGCGGGTGTTGCGCTGGTGGTGATGCAGCAGCCCGCGCCTTGGGTCGGGCCTTTGGGCGCGGTTCTGGCCATCGGCCTGCGCGCCGCCTACCTTAGGTCTGAGGCGCTGGGCGAGGTCTGGCGTCTGACCAACCGCCGCATGCTTGGCCCTGCGGGGCGGATCGTGCCGCTGTCCTCGCTGAAAGAGGTGCGCCCGTTCTTTGGCGCGGTGCAACTGGTCACCCAAGGCGGCGACAAGCATCTGGTGAAGTATCAGCTTGATGCGGTCTCGGTCGTGGCCGCGATCACCAAAGCCAAGGCCGCGCGCAAATGACCGATCCCGACCGCAAGCCCCCCAAGTCTGACGCCCGCATCGGCGGCATGGTTGCCACCGCTGTTCTTGTGTTTCTGGCGGTCTTTACCGTGATTTTCGTTCTGACAGCGGGGTAAAGCCATGACCCTGACCGCAACCTTCCCGCCCATGGGTGCCGCATGATCCAGCATTTCCAAAACGCCCGCCTTATCAACCCCGAGGCGGGGACAGACGCAGTTGGCTCGCTGACCGTTGCGGATGGCGTGATCGTGGCGCTGGACGAAGCCGCACCTGCGGGGGCGGTGGTGACCGAGTGCGGCGGGCACTGCTTTGCACCCGGGATCGTCGATTGGGGCGTCAAGATTGGCGAGCCGGGAGAGAGGCATAAGGAATCCTTCCGCTCGGCCGGTCTTGCGGCGGCGGCGGGTGGTGTGACCACCATCATTGCGCGGCCCGACACCACGCCCGCGATTGATACGCCCGAAGTGCTGGAGTTCGTGACCCGCCGCGCCGCCGAAAGCCCTGTCCGCATCCGTCACATGGCCGCCCTGACCAAGGGTCGCGCGGGGCGCGAGATGACCGAGATCGGCTTTCTGCTGGACGCGGGCGCGATTGCCTTCAGCGATGTCTACAATGTCAGCACCGATACCAAGGCGCTGGCCCGTGCGCTGACCTATGCGCGATCTTTGGGGGCGCTGGTGATCGGCCACCCGCAGGAGCCGGGCCTCTCGGCAGGGGCCGCGACCACCAGCGGCAAGTTTGCCTCCTTGCGCGGCCTGCCTGCGGTGTCGCCCATGGCGGAACGCATCGGGCTGGACCGTGATCTGGGCTTGGTCGAGATGACCGGCGCGCGCTATCACGCCGACCAGATCACCACCGCCCGCAGCCTGCCGCCGCTGGAACGCGCCAAGGCCAATGGGCTGGACGTGACGGCGGGCGTGTCGATCCACCACCTGACCCTGAATGAGTTGGACGTGGGCGATTACCGCACCTTCTTCAAGCTGACCCCGCCGCTGCGGTCCGAAGAGGACCGGCTGGCGATGGTGGACGCGGTGGCAACCGGCCTGATCGACGTGATCAGCAGCTATCACACCCCTGCGGATGAGGAATCCAAGCGCCTGCCCTTCGAGGAGGCGGCTTCGGGCGCGGTCGGGCTGGAAACCTTCCTGCCCGCCGCGATGCGGCTGTATCACGCGGGCCATATCGACCTGCCGACGCTGTTCCGCTCCATGTCGCTGAACCCAGCGCGTCGGCTGGGGCTGCCGCAGGGGCGGCTGGCGGTTGGCGCGCCTGCTGATCTGGTGCTGTTCGATCCCGATGCGCCCTTCTTGCTGGATCGCTTCAAGTTGCAGTCGAAATCCAAGAACACGCCGTTTGACGGCTGCCGGATGGAGGGTAAGGTGCTGGCAACCTATGTCGCAGGGATGCAGGTATTTGTGGCTGGGGTAGCCTAAATGAAGAATTTGAAGAATTATTTTGGTTTGGCTGTACTGATTTTTGTTTTTGGTATTGGCGTTGGTGTAATGGAGTTGATGAGAGGTGGAACTTTTCAAGAGGGCTTCCTTTTTACTGTACTGAATTTACCCGCTCTGACTATTTCTGTTATTTTTGGAATGTTCGTCGGATCTATAATCGCTAGTGCTAAGGGAGTTGATGACACCCTCTTTGTTATTCTTGGTGGAATTGTCGGGTTGTCAATCATCTACCCTTTAGTGGCTGCACTGTTTGATTTAGCTGGCAAGATGTAATTCTGACCACTAGGAACTAGATAGGAGTCGGCAATGCCAATAATTCAGACAGAGTTAGAACTGCTCGCCCTTGTGGCACTTCTCGCCTATCTTCTCGGCTCGATCCCTTTCGGCATTGTCATTACGCGGGCGCTGGGCTTGGGAGATTTGCGCGCGATCGGGTCGGGCAATATCGGCGCAACCAATGTGCTGCGGACGGGGAACAAGGGGGCTGCGCTGGCCACGCTGATCCTTGATGCGGCCAAGGGCGGCATCGCCGTGCTGATCGCGCGGGCGACGGTGGGCGAGGATGCGGCACAACTGGCGGGCCTTGCCGCGTTTCTGGGGCATCTCTTTCCGGTCTGGTTGGGGTTCAAGGGCGGCAAGGGGGTTGCGACCTTTCTGGGCACCCTGATCGCGCTGGCTTGGCCGGTGGGTCTGGCGGCCTGTGGGACGTGGCTGGTGGTGGCGGTGATCTCGCGGATTTCCTCGCTGTCGGCACTGGTCGCGGCGGCGCTGTCTTCGCTGTGGCTTTTGGTCTTTGATCGGGGGCAAATGCTGCTGCTGGTCGTCGCACTGACGGTGCTGGTCTATATCCGGCACTGGGCGAATTTGCAGCGCATCAAGGCAGGGACGGAACCCAAGATCGGAGCGAAGAAAGCATGATCCGCGCAGGGGTAATGCTGATGCTGATGGCAGGTCCAGTTCTGGCGGGGCCGGCCGATCTGGCGCTTGCCGAATCCCGTGCGTTTTGCGTGGAACAGGGCGGTACGCTGGAGGTTCCCGAAGGCGAAACCACGCTGATCGACCTGACCGGAGACGGAATCAAGGATGCCATCGTCTCGGAAGAAGGTGCGTTCTGCGGGCCGGAGTATGGCTATCTGGGCGGATCGGGCGGATTCATGATCCATGCCGTCGTTGGCGACAAGGTGCAAAGCTGGCTTGCAGGCGCGTGGTTGGTGCAGGACATCGCCTTTTTCGCCGAGGATACCACGCAGGACGCAGTGCGTGTGCTGTTGCTGGGGCAGCATGGCAGTGCGTGCAACACCTATGGCGCAGCCCCCTGCGTGCTGGCCGTGACATGGGACGGCGAGCAGTTTGTATCGGCGGCAGCCCGATAGGTCTTTGCCGAAGGCGCGCGCTGCAAAAGCGGATGCCTCCGGCAAACCGGAATGCGGCCTTACAGGCTGGAGGCCGCGTAGATCCGGCCCAGATCGCCGTTCCAGTCGCCGTTGAAATGGTCAAGCCAACGGTCCGCTTGCGTCTTTTCGCTGGCAAGGTTCTTCACCAAGGGCGCAAGGAATCGCTGTTCGTCTAAGCCGCGCCCGGCAAGCCCCGCATGGGACAGGCCAACAGCGGCGCGTGCCAGATCAATCAGCTTGACGCCATCGACCTCGGCCTGAAGGCCCTTGACCGAGGCCTGCACCCGCAGGGCTTCGCGGGTTTCGGTATCGAAACCCTTGACCAGATCCCATGCCGCATCCAGCGCAGTCTGGTCATACATCAACCCGACCCAGAAGGCGGGCAGCGCGTTGATATGGGCCTGATCGCCACAATCGGCCCCGCGCATTTCAATGTATTTCTTGACGCGGGCCTCGGGGAAAACGGTGGTCATATGGTCGGCCCAATCCGAAAGCGTGGGCTTTTCGCCGGGCAGGGCGGGCAGTTCACCCTTCAGGAAATCGCGGAAGGACTGGCCAAGGGCGTTGATATATTTGCCGTCGCGGTAGACGAAATACATCGGCACATCCAGAACCCAATCGACATAGGCCTGAAAGCCGAAACCCTGATCGAAGGCAAAGGGCAGCATGCCGGTGCGGCTGTCATCCAGCCCCCGCCAGATGCGCGAGCGCCATGATTTATGGCCGTTCAGTTTGCCGTCAAAGAACGGGCTGGAGGCAAACAGCGCCGTCGCAACCGGCTGCAAGGCCAGCGCCACGCGCAGCTTCTTCACCATATCCGCCTCGGAGGCGTAATCGAGATTCACCTGCACGGTGCAGGTGCGATACATCATCTGTGTTCCATGCGTGCCAACGCGGCCCATGTAATCGGTCATCAGCCGATAGCGGCCCTTCGGCATCACGGGCATGGTGTCATGCGGCCATTCCGGCGCAGCCCCTAGCCCCATAAATTTGATCCCCAGCGGATCGGCGATGGCGTGAACCTCGTCAAGATGGTTCTGCAATTCGGCGGCGCCTGCGTTCATATCGGTCAGAGCCGCGCCGGACAGTTCGAACTGCCCGCCGGGTTCAAGCGAGATATTCGCGCCGTTGCGGGTCATGCCGATGATATTTTCGGCCTCACGCACCGGCGTCCAGCCAAAGCGCGACTCAAGCCCCGCGAAGATCGCCGAGATCGACCGATCCCCCGCATAGGGAAGTGGGGCGTGCGTATCGGTCAGATAGCCGAATTTTTCATGCTCGGTGCCGATGCGCCAATCCGCCTTGGGCTTGCAGCCCGAGGCCAGCAACTCGGCCAGTTGCGCGAAATCTTCGATGGGGCCACCGCCGGACTGAGGAATAGACATCGGGCTTTGCCCCTTCTTTGTGCATCAGGACGCCAACAGGTGTCGCGGCGTCGGGGTTAAGTCAAGCGGGCTGACGCTGCAAGGCCGCATCTTTGTTTGTCAGCATGCGAATTTATGGTCGGGGTAGGGGCCTTGCGGAGAGAGTTCAGTTGCGCGCCACAACCCCCGCACCTTGCCGTCGCCAGATCACCTGCATATCGGGGGTGTCGTGGCTGGTGGGTAGGGTTTCACCGCTGCCGGTGGCTCCGCCAAGGGCTGCGACAAGGGCTGCGGTGTCCATGCCGGGCAGGCTGGTGAAGGCATCAAACAGCCCTTCTGCCCCTTCCGCATCCACAGGAACAAGAAGCGCCTGTCCATCGGCCTGTTTCAATCGCCAGACGCGGCGGCCGCGTAGCGTAATCAGGCGCAATTCGGTCAGTTCCGGCAGGCTGACAAATCCGCCCGCAGTTGGCCCCATATAGCCGACCTGACCTTCATCCACCTCGACCATGCCGGGGGCTGCTATGGTTTGGGCAAAGCGCATCCGGCGCAAGGCCATGATGCCCCAGCCAAGCCCAAGCGCTGCTACCCCTGCGCCAAGCGGCATCAGCAGATAGCCCCCCAACCAGATCAGCCACAGGCCAAAACCCGTCATGACGGTGGCCCAGATCACCTCGGAGGCGCGGGTGATCAGGGCGGTGACTTCGGGGCGGATCAGGCTCATGCCCAATCGCCCAAAGCGGCTTGCCAGAGCGTCAGGGCCGCAACGGCGGCGGTATCCGCCCGCAGGATGCGCGGGCCAAGCGCCAGCGGCACCACCTGCGGCAGCGCGCGCAAACGCGCCTGTTCATCCGCCGAAAATCCGCCCTCGGGACCGATCAGGATGGCCCAAGCCTGCCCGCGCGCGCCGGACAAGGCAGGGGCTTGGCCTACCATCGCCTCGTCGCACCACAAAAGCTTGCGATCAGCCGGGAAGGTGGCCAGCAGCCTGTCGAGCGAGACCAGGTCCGCCACCTCTGGCACAAATGTCGCGCCACATTGCTCGGCGGCCTCAAGCGCGTGGGCTTGCAAGCGATCCTGGCGGATGCGTTCGGAATTGGTGTGGCGGGTCTGCACGGGAAGGATGCGCGCGGCGCCCAACTCGACCGCCTTTTCGACGATGAAATCGGTGCGGGCCTTTTTGATCGGCGCAAAGATCAGCCACAGATCGGGCGGCAGTCGCAAGGGCGCTGTCTGGCGGTCACATATCAGGATGCCACCGCGCTTGCCCGCCTGTTCGACAAGGGCAAGCCATTCGCCATCACGCCCGTTGAACAGGGCTACGGGCGCGCCTTTGCCAAGCCGCATCACGTTGAACAGGTAATTCGCCTGATCGGCATTCACGGCCACGGCTTGCCCCGCGCCCAATGGCTGATCTACATAGAGTCTGATCTTTGCTTCTGTCATGAGCGTGAACCTATGTCTGACCAACCGCAAATGCCAGAGGCCGCGATGGTTTCCGATGCTCCCAAGGGCAATTGGGTGGACCGTTTTGCGCCACTGGCAACGCGGCCCTATCTGCGGCTGTCGCGGGCGGATCGGCCGATCGGGACATGGCTATTGCTGATCCCGTGTTTCTGGGGGATTGCGCTGGCGGCGCTTTCCGACGGGTTCCGGGCTTGGGATGTCTGGCTGGCCCTGTCTTGCGGGGCGGGTGCGTTCCTGATGCGGGGCGCGGGCTGCACCTGGAACGACATCACCGACCGCGATTTCGATGCAGCCGTTGCGCGCACCAAAAGCCGACCGCTGCCCTCGGGTCAGGTAACGGTGAAGGGGGCGCTGGTCTGGATGGTGGCACAGGCGGGTATCGCGGCGCTGATCCTGTTTTCCTACAACAGTCTGGCGATAGGCTTGGGCATAGCGTCACTGGCCTTGGTCGCGGTCTACCCCTTTGCCAAGCGGTTTACTTGGTGGCCGCAGGCGTTTCTGGGGCTGGCTTTCAATTGGGGGGCCGTGCTGGCCTATGCGGCGCATAGCGGTTCTGTGGGCCTGCCTGCGGTGCTGCTTTATGCCGGTGGCATTGCGTGGACGCTGTTCTATGACACCATCTATGCCCATCAGGACAAAGAGGACGACGCCTTGATCGGGGTGAAATCCACCGCGCGGCTGTTCGGCGCGAAGACACGGCCTTGGCTGTTGGGATTTCAGGCGCTGACTGTTCTGTTGCTGGCGGCGGCGGTCATTGTGGCGCTGTTGCCGCAAGACAATCTGCCCCGCCTTTTGCTGGCATTGATGGGGGTTTGGGCCTTTGGCTGGCATATGACATGGCAAATGCGGCGGCTTGATCTGGACGATCCGGCGTCTTGCCTGCGGGTGTTTCGGGCCAACCGTGATGCGGGGCTGATCCCTGCGCTGTTTCTTGCCATGGCGGCTTGGCTTTGATTGATCCTGCGCCGCATGGGCCTTATGCAGACAAAGCCTGCGGGAATCCCTTGCAAGCCATCACCTTTGCCCGACCGAAGTGATCTGACCCAGTGCTAGACCGTCTGCGCGCCTACCGCCCAACCCAAAACATGCTGGCCGTGGCGGCTTTTGCCATGGCAGCACTGGTTTCGGCATTGATCGCCTTTGCGGCGGATCTGCTGATTGAAAGCCGGTCTGCGGCGATGGTGCGTTCACGAATTCTGGCCGAGGGGCTGACATGGGTCGAGGTGCAGCCAGACGGGTTGCAAATCCACTTGATCGGCACCGCCCCGAACGAGGCCGCCCGCTATCGCGTGGTGAACCTGACCGGCAGCATCATCGAATCCTCACGCATCCGCGACAAGCTGGAGGTTGCTCCGGCCAAAACCGTCGAAGCCCCGCGCTTTTCGGTCGAGATGCTGCGGAATGATGACGGGATTCAGTTGATCGGCCTGCTGCCCGAAGGGGCTGAACGTGATCTGCTGGCCAGCGACGCGCAGGCGCTGACCCCGGAAATTCCGCTGTCGGACATGCTGGAAACCGCAGGCTATGCTGCCCCTGCAGGCTGGGACAAAGCCTTTGCCTATGGTGTCGCGGCACTGAAATTATTGCCGCGCTCAAAGATTTCGGTTGCTGCGGATCATGTTGATGTAACCGCAATTGCTGCCAGCGATAATGAAAAGCGGCTGTTCGAGGCCGAACTGACCCGCATCAAACCCGAAGGCATTGCGATCAAGGTCGATATCTCGGCGCCGCGCCCCGTTCTGACCCCATTCACGCTGCGCTTTGTGAAAGATGCAGAAGGTGCGCGGTTCGATGCCTGTTCGGCCGATAGTGAAAAGGCCCGGACGCGGATTCTGGCCGCAGCGCAAGCGGCTGGCGTGGACGGGCGCGCAAATTGCACCATAGGTCTGGGCGTTCCGACCCCCAGTTGGGCCGAAGCAGTCGAGGCCGGTATCCGCGCGATTGATGCGCTGGGCGCAGGCACAATTACCTTTTCCGATGCCGATGTGACCCTGCTGGCCGCCGAAGGCGTCAGCCAAGCCGCTTTTGACCGCGTTGTGGGTGAATTGCAGACCGCGTTGCCCGCAGTGTTTTCGCTCGACGCGACGCCGCCCAAGCCGGGTTCGGGCGTGGCGCAGGGGCCAGCCGAGTTTACGGCTGTTCTGGCACCTGAAACCGGCAAGGTGGAATTGCGTGGCCGCCTGACGGATGAAATGCAGCGCGCTGCCGTTGACAGCTTTGCCCGTGCGCGGTTTGGCAGCAGCAAGGTCTATGTCGCCACCCGCTTTGATCCGGATCTGCCGGACGGCTGGCCGGTGCGGGTTCTGGCCGCGCTGGAAGCGCTGGCACAGTTGGACAACGGTGCGATTCTGGTGCGGGCCGATACGGTCGAGGTGACAGGCGTATCTGGCTCGCAGGGGGCCAAAGCACGGATTTCGCAGATTCTTTCTGGAAAACTGGGCAAGGGAAAAACCTTTAAGGTCAACGTGCGCTATGACAAGGCGCTGGACCCGATTGCATCGATCCCGACGCCGGAAGAATGTGTGCAGGATGTGGATGCGGTTCTGTCCAAGCAAAAGATTACCTTCACGCCGGGATCTGCCGAATTGGACGCCTCGGCGGGTTCTGTGATGTCGGCGCTGGCCTCGGCCTTGAAGGGCTGTGCCGCGATCAGGATCGAAATCGCGGGTCATACCGACTCGCAAGGCTCGGATCAGGGCAATCTGTCGTTGTCGCAAGCACGGGCCGAGGCGGTGTTGCTAGCGCTGCAAGGGCGGCAGGTCGATGTGTCGGGCATGGTTGCCAAGGGCTATGGCGAGACGGTGCCGATTGCCGACAACGGGTCGGAAGCGGGACGCGAGGCGAATCGGCGGATCGAATTTACGCTGGTGTCTGCGGCGGCAAAACCTGCGGCTTCACCGCAAGACGCAACAGCAGTGGCAGAGGCAGCACCTGTGGACGATGACCGCCCCTCGGTGGCCCCGCAAGAGATGACGCTGCGCCCCAAGGCGCGGCCCAAAGATTTGAAGTGACGACAGGCAGGATGCGCCCATGAACCGCACGGAATTTATCATCGCCACCGCGATCATCCTGCTTTTGGCCTTTGCGCTGGGCTGGTTCACCTATTGGCTCATGCACCGCTTTACCCGCGTGGCTGGAAGCGACATGGCCGAATTGGACAATCTGGCGCAATCGCTGCACGAGGCGGAAGAGGTGCGGGATCAGGCGATCATCTATCTGGAACAGCGCGAGGCAGAATTGCTGAACCAGATCGCCCAGACCGAGGCCGAGCTGCGGGCCGCGATGGAAGGCCTGCGCGATGCCCGCCACGAGGCGGAGGAAATGCGCGCCTATATCGAGCGGATGCACGCCAACAGTTGACGATTTTCCTGCGCGGCAGCACGGCCGCTGTCTGCCCCCTCGTGCGGTGCGCTCACCCGCAAGGATATTTGTGCAGAGAGGATGGGCCTATGGTCGGTGCGGGGCGTAAACTGAACTGAGGCGCTTGGCCGTCATTCATAGCCCGTCAAGGCAGGTTTGCATCAGCGATGAGTCGGCCGTTTCAAGCCCGTCGATCACGTCAAAGTGGTGGGTGCCGGCATCGACGGTCCACGGACAGGACCAGCTTTCCGATAGCGTGCGGGCTTGCCACAGGAACGCAGGGCGCTCTTGTCCGCCGACCCAGACATGGGCTTGAACTCCTGCGCGCAGGGCGTGGCGTGCAGGGCTTTCGCTCTTGGTTTCGGCAGCGTCAAGGTGCAGGGTGTCCTGCATTTGTGTAGCCCGCAGCGGTTCCAGTTCTGCAATGGGAGAAATCGGGATCACACGGTTGACGCGCGCCGCGACTGTGCCGCTGCGATCGGTGCAGGCCATGCGGGCAGCCAGATGGCCACCGGCAGAATGGCCGGTTACCACAACCGGCCCCGCGATCAGGTCACAGGCCGCGACAATGGCCGCATCCACTTCGGCGGTCATCCCGGAAATGCGGGCCTCGGGGGCAAGCGTGTAGGACGGCATGGCGCAAGCCCAGCCCCGCGCCAGCGCGCCTGACGCAAGATGGGACCACAGATCGCGGTTTGTCTCCATCCAATAGCCGCCGTGGACAAAAACCATCAACCCCCGTGGTTCCGCGACGGGCATAAACAGATCGAACCTGTTGCGCGGCAGTGGACCATAAGGCAGATCCAGCCGCGCCCGAGCGCCCAGTCCGGCACGGAAAGCGGCGGCCTTCTGTGTCCAAAAGGCCGGTAATGTATCGGACCCCGGGATAAACGTCGAATTGGCATAGGCGCGATCTGGATCAAGTGGATTGCACATTTTCTTCACACGTTAAGTTAATTCATTTCTGTCTCTGTCGGAACTGGACTTTTCCGCCTGTCCCATGCATTGCATGGACACCCGAGAAATGGGAGGCCCACATGCTCGATTCCGTCACCGATCTTCGTTCTATCCTGAAAGACCCCGGCCTGCTGCCGAACAAAGCCTATGTTGCGGGCGAATGGGTTGATGCCGCCGATGGCGCGACCTTTGCCGTCACCAACCCCGCGCGCGGCGATGTCATTGCCACCGTTCCCGACCTGACCCGCGCCGATGCGGCCCGTGCCATTGCCGCCGCAGACGTGGCCCGCCGTGAATGGGCAGCACGGACTGGCAAGGAACGCGCTCAGGTGATGCGCAAGTGGTTTGATCTGTGCATGGCCGCGCAGGAAGATCTGGCAACCATCCTGACCGCCGAAATGGGCAAGCCGCTGGCCGAGGCCAAGGGCGAGATTGCCTATGGATCGGCCTATATTGAATGGTTTGGCGAAGAGGCCAAGCGCACCTATGGCGAGATTATTCCCGGCCATATGCGTGACAAGCGGATTCAGGTGCTGAAACAGCCGATCGGGGTTTGTGCCTCGATCACGCCGTGGAACTTCCCCAACGCGATGATCGCCCGCAAAGTAGCCCCCGCGCTGGCAGCGGGCTGTGGCTTTGTGGCGCGCCCTGCGGCGGAAACCCCGCTGTCGGCGATTGCGCTGGCGGTTCTGGCCGAACGGGCCGGTGTTCCTGCTGGTGTGTTCTCGGTGATCACCTCGTCGCGGTCGTCCGAGATCGGCAAGGAATTCTGCGAGAATCCGGCGATCCGCAAGCTGACTTTCACCGGATCGACCGAAGTTGGCCGCATCCTGCTGCGTCAGGCCGCCGATCAGGTGCTGAAATGCTCGATGGAGCTGGGCGGCAACGCGCCGTTCATCGTGTTCGATGACGCCGATCTGGATGCGGCTGTCGAAGGCGCGATGATTTCCAAGTTCCGCAACAACGGCCAGACCTGCGTTTGCGCCAACCGCATCTATGTGCAGGCGGGCGTTTATGATGCCTTTGCCGAAAAGCTGGCGGCGGCGGTCAAGAAGCTGGCCATCGGTGACGGGCTTAAGGCCGGCATCACCACCGGACCGCTGATCAACGAAGATGCGGTTGAAAAGGTCGAAGAGCATATCGCCGACGTTCTGGCCGGTGGTGGCAAGGTTCTGACGGGCGGAGCGCGGCATGAACTGGGCGGCACCTTCTTCCAGCCGACCGTTGTGACCGGTGTGACCCCCGACATGATGGTGGCCAACGAGGAAACCTTTGGCCCGCTGGCACCGCTGTTCAAGTTCGATACCGAAGAAGAGGTCATCCGCCGCGCGAATGACACGATCTTCGGTCTGGCATCCTATTTCTACGCTCGTGACATTGGCCGCATCACGCGGGTTCAGGAACAGCTTGAATACGGTATGGTTGGCGTAAACACCGGCCTGATCTCGAACGAGATGGCCCCGTTTGGTGGCGTCAAGCAGTCTGGCCTTGGCCGCGAAGGATCGGCCCATGGTATCGATGACTACATGGAACTGAAATACGTCTGCCTGTCGATCTGACATCAGGCGATTTCGACAGCAAACGGCGGGGGAGACCCCGCCGTTTTGCATTTGCGGGTCAGTGCCGGGTTTCCGACATCAGACCGGGCCGCACCCCCAACCCCATCGAGGCATCAATCACGGCACCATGCAGCACGGTGGAATGTGAGCCTGCCAGAAACGCCACGATCGTCGCAATCTCATCAGGTTCGATCAGGCGGCCTTTGGGCAGGCCAGACAGGAACTGCACGCGTTCCGGCGCTGTCAGATGGTTCAACGTCGATTGCTGGAACATCGCGGTGTTGGTGGCTCCGGGGCAGACCGCGAACACATCGACCGCCGTTTGCACCTGTTCGGCCGCAAGCTGGCGTGTCAGGTGGGCAACGGCTGCTTTGCTCATGCCGTCGGACAGCGAGAAGCCCGGAAAAACCGCAACCCCACCCCCGACCGAGGACAGATTGATGATCTTGCGCGCCGTTCCTGTCGCCGGTCGCGCCAGAAAGCCACGACACATCGCAAGTGTTCCACCCGCATTGATCTGTAGCATCAGATCGTCTTGGTCCGACGGATCATCGGCAAAACCGGCAACTGTGGCCGATCCGACGGCGGCGTTGTTCACCAGAATATCAATACCGCCGAAACGCTGCACCACCTGATCGAGACAGGCGCGGATCGAGGTTTTATCGCGCAGGTCCAGCGGCAGCGCCGATAGCATCGGATCGGCGGCGCACAGAGCGCTGATCTGGTCCAAAGGCTCTATCCCGTCCAGATAGGTGAAACAGACCTGCGCGCCCGCGCCCCGCAAACTGTCCACCACCGACCGCCCGATCCCGCGCCATCCGCCTGTGACAAGCGCCACCGCCCCCTGCAAATCCGCCATTTTCGCCCCTGCTATCCGATAACATTCCGCCGATTTTGCCTAGCGCGGTGGGGTGGCGCATTGCTGTCCCATCGCCCTGACGAATGGGCCGACCACCATGAAAGGACACGACATGCTGCCCGCTGTCAAACGCACTGCTCTTGCCACTCTGACCGCCCTTGCCATCGCTGCCACGCCGGCTGCCCCCGCCCTTGCTTGGGGCCAGAGCGAGCAGGATGTGTTGAAGGGGGTTGTCGGCACCCTCTTGGTGCAGGGCATCATCCGCGAAGGCAAGAAATATCACCGCCAGCCCGCCTATGCGCCGCCGCCGGTTTATGCACAGCCGGTTTATGCTCAACCCGATTATTATCAGCCGCGTGCGACCACCAGCATCTACCGCACACCTGTCGCGCGGGCCTTTGGCAGCTATTCGTCCAGCGAACGGCGGCTTATCCAGCGGCGACTCTCGGCCTTTGGCTATTATCGTGGCGGGATTGACGGCTCTTTCGGTCCCGGCACCTATTCTGCGATTGTGGCTTATGCCGATGACGAAGGTATGCGGGGATATCTGGGTTCGACAAGTGACGCCTACGGCATATTTGATAGCCTGATCTACTGATCCCCCAATTTTGCGAAAAATTTACGCGCCAGCCCCAAGGAGTGTCAGGGCTGGCGCGTCTGATCTAGGCTATGTTGATGGGCACCCCTGACGAGATTTTGGCAAATGCCGCAGCGGGCGGTGACAGGGCCGCTTTTGCGGTGCTGGTGCAGCGCCATTATGACCGGGTGTTTGGCCTTGCCTACAGGCTGACCGGCGCGCGGGCCGAGGCACAGGATCTGACCCAAGACATCTGCGCGGCCCTGCCCGCCAAGCTGCAGCACTGGCGTGGCGAGGCGCGATTCACTACTTGGCTGTATCGCGTGGTGGTGAACGCCGCGCATGATCGCCGCCGCAGGCAGGCGACACATGTGCGGGCGGCAACTGGCTGGGGCGATTGGGAAATCGCACGGCAAGACGAAATCACGGTGCAAGCCGAGGCGCAGGACTGGCTGGCGCAGGCTATGGCGCGGCTTTCGGTGGAACTGCGCGACACCGTTGCGCTGGTCTTGGGTGAAGAGATGACCCAAGCCGATGCTGGCACGATCTTGGGTGTGTCGGAAGGCACCATCGCGTGGCGCATGTCCGAGGTGAAAAAGCGCCTGCGGGCCATGGCGGCAGAGGAGGCGAAATGATGGATGACCTTGCTGCCCTGAAGACTGCCCTGCGCCCGCCTGCGCCCGATGCCGCCGCAAAAGAGGCTGCCATCCGGCTGGCGATGGAAAATTTTGACCGGCTCCAAGGATCGGATGCTGCCCTGCGTCCTACTCAGGACCGCCCGAAAAGGGCGGGGTTCCTGAATGGAGTTCGTGCCATGATTCAAGCTTTCAACAGCCGCCCCGTGCTGGCGGCGACAACCTCTGTTGCTGCCCTGTGTCTTGGGTTGGTGGTGATCCTGCCGCTGACGGGGCAGGGGCCGGTTTCACGCGCGCCCTTGGCCGTGCAGCCCCCCAAGGCGGAAACCGCCGCACCCCAGACCGCCCGCAAGGTTGCGCCTGATGCCGTGGCTCCGGTTCAGACCGATACGGTGATCGCTGAAATCCAGATGGAGGAAACCGCAACGGTGGCCGAAGCCCCGATGCCCACCCTTGCCGCGCCCAAGGCCGCGCCCGTTTCCGAATTGTCCGGGATGGTTGCGGACAGTCCTGCGCCCGCACCGGACAGCACCGAAAGCTTTGCCAACGCTCCGGCTAATCCGGTCAAGATCACCGCCGAAGAGCCGATTTCCACCTTTTCCATCGACATTGACAAGGCCTCTTACGCGGTGGTGCGGTCATCGCTGAACACCGGTTTTTTGCCCGATCCGGCTTCGGTCCGCGTCGAAGAAATTGTCAACTATTTCCCCTACGCCTACCCTGCACCAGAGGCGGGGCAGGCCTTCCGCCCCGCGGTTGCGGTGATGCCGACGCCGTGGAACCCCGATACGCGACTGGTGCGGATTGCGCTGCAAGGGGCCAGCGTTTCGGTGGAAAATCGTCCCGCGCTGAACCTTGTGTTCCTGATCGACACCTCGGGCAGCATGGACGAGCCGAACAAACTGCCCCTGCTGAAGCAATCACTGGCGCTGATGCTGGATCAGTTGCACGCACAGGATCAGGTGGCCATCGTCGCCTATGCCGGATCGGCGGGGCAGGTGTTGGCCCCCACCTTTGCCAGTGATCGCGCCACGATCATGGCCAGTCTGGACCGGCTTGGCGCTGGCGGCTCAACGGCGGGGGCCGAGGGGCTGGCGCTCGCCTATCAGGTGGCGGAAAGCATGGCGGCGGAAGGCGAGGTCAGCCGCGTGCTGCTGGCCACTGATGGCGATTTCAACGTCGGGTTGGCGGACCCCGAGGCGCTGAAGGACTATGTCGCAGCAAAGCGGCAGACTGGGGTATATCTGTCGGTGCTGGGCTTTGGGCGCGGCAATCTGGATGATGCAACGATGCAGGCCTTGGCGCAGAACGGCAATGGCACCGCCGCCTATATCGACACGCTGTCCGAGGCGCGCAAAGTGCTGGTCGATCAGGTCGCAGGGGCGCTTTATCCGATTGCGGATAATGTGAAAATACAGGTTGAATGGAACCCCGCCCAAGTCGCGGAATATCGGCTGATCGGCTATGAAACCCGCAGCCTGCGCCGCGAGGATTTCAACAATGACAAGGTTGACGCGGGCGAAATCGGGGCCGGAACCGCTGTGACCGCGCTTTACGAGATCACGGCACCCGATAGCCCTGCCTTGCGGAATGATCCGTTGCGCTATGGAACGGCGGCGGCGGTCAAGGGCTCGGACGAGTTGGGATTCCTGCGTCTGCGTTCGGTGGCTCCGGGGGAAACGGTCAGCAGCCTGCAGGAAACGCCGATCATGGCGGGGGGCGCGGTGGATGATGACGCGCGCTTTGCTGCCGCCGTGGCGGGGTTCGGGCAGTTGCTGACGGGGGCGACCTATCTGGGCGATTGGGGCTGGGATCAGGCGATTGAACTGGCGCTGTCGGCGCGGGGGGAGGATGCCTTTGGCTACCGGATCGAGGCGGTGAACCTGATGCGATTGGCCAAGGCGTTGTCGGCACCGTAAAATGCAAAAGGCCCGACGCGATGTCGGGCCTTTGTCGTTTTGGGACTGGCTTCAGACCGTCGCGTTTTCCAGCGCCTTGGCCTCAATCGCGGCGGGGCGACCGATTTCGATGCGGCGCGGCTTCAGCGCCTCGGGCGTTTCGCGGATCAGGTCGATGTGCAGCATCCCGTGTTCCTGCGTGGCTCCGGTGACGCGGACATGATCGGCCAAAGCAAAGCGGCGATCAAAGGCGCGGGTGGCAATGCCACGGTGCAGATAGGTCTTTTCTGCCGCCTCGGGTGCTTTGCGCGCGGTAACATGCAGCGCGCCATCCTTCACCTCGACCGTCAGATCCTCGGGCGCGAAGCCTGCGACGGCAATCGAGATGCGATAGGCATCATCGGCAATCTTTTCAATGTTGTAGGGCGGGTAAGTCGGCTGGGCGACATCGGCGGTCAGCGCGCGATCCATCAGATCGGCAATACGGTCAAACCCAACAGTTGCACGGTAAAGCGGTGCAAGATCAAAGCTACGCATAGCATCCTCCTTCGAGCGATGGTTCAAAGCCTTCCCTTCTGGGACAGGCGGTTTCTGCGCCGAAGACCCGATTGCGGCACCTTCGACACCACCGATATGGGAAGCGATTTGCGCGGTTCAAGCCCCCCCGTTCAGGGCGTCGCGGGTTGCACCTTGATGAATTTCGCGCCTTTGGCAGCCCCGCCCGACAATATCCGCACACCCGATGACGACACATGCGCCACACCGTCACCGGCGGCCATTTCTGCACGCAGGATTTGTAGCGGCCCATCCAGCACCGTGCCAAGCGCCACCTTCTGCCCCTCGACATCGGCCTTCGCCGAGATGACGGACACCACGCGCGCTACGCCGTCCTGCACAGCAAAGATCGGCGCACCGGAGGCTCCGAAATCGACATCGCAATTCAGCACAAGAATGTCTGGCCTGCCATCAAGAACATGACAGACCTCTTGCAGCGAAGGTGCTTCGGCGCGGTCTTGCGCGTATGAGACCACCGCCACCTCGCCGCCCACAACCGGCGCGGCGGCAGTTGGCAGCGGCCTGATCGACGGCAGCAGGATCGGCTGATCCAGTTGCAGCAAGGCAAGGTCGTAGGCAACGCGATCAACGCCCACCTCACCGCCATAAACGTAATCCGGATGGGGCAGGGCGCGACGGATGTTGCGGTAGGCCTCGGCACGGCCATTGCGCCAACCGGCCAGAAACTCGATGGAGGCGACATCGTTGCGCGCGCCGGTTTCCTTGTCGAACAAGCAATGCGCAGCGGTCAGCACCAGATCGGGGGCAATCAGCGTGCCGGTGCAAAACCCGCGACTGCCCAGATCAAGCCGCCCCACCGCCTGCCAGTCCCGCCCCGCATCCGCCGTTTCAAGGCTGACCAACCCCGTTTCCTGCGCTTGGGCAGGCAGGGCGGCAAGAAGGGTCAGGGCGGCAAGAAGGGCGCGCATGGTGTCTCCGGTCCTTTGCCGCATTAGTCACGGATTGCGGCAATTCTTGGGCAAACGGCAGGTGCGTGCAAGCACACACCCTACCCCAAGGCGGCGGGCCGTGGGCCCCCTGTTGCCCAGTCCAGCAATTCCACCGTATGCACCACCGGCACCCCCGCCGCCGCGCCAATCTGCATCATGCAACCGATATTCCCCGCCGAGATCACATCGGGCGATTTGGCCATCAGCGTTTCCACCTTGCGCGCCCGCAACTGTCCCGAAATCTCGGGCTGAAGCAGATTATAGGTGCCAGCCGAGCCGCAACACAGATGGCTGTCGGCAGGTTCAACCACCTCAAATCCAACCCGCTTCAGCAAATCCTTGGGCGCAGACCGGACTTGCTGACCATGCTGCAAGGAACAGGCCGCGTGATAGGCCACGCGCATCCCCTTTGCCGCGCCCTGCGGCAACCCGATCCGCGCCAGAAGTTCGCTGACATCCAGCGCCAACCCTGCCACCTCGGCGGCATCCCCCGACAGCGGATCATGCGCGAACATATGGCCGTAATCCTTCACCGTCGTCCCGCAACCCGAGGTGTTGATCACAATCGCGTCCAGCCCCCCCGTCCGTTTTTCGGCCATGAAGGCGCGGATATTGGCCGCCGCCGCCGCGTGGGACTGATCCTCTTTCCCCATGTGATGCGTCAGCGCCCCGCAACAGCCAGCACCCTTGGCCACCACCACCTCACAGCCCAGACGGCGCAAAAGCCGGATCGTGGCGTCATTGATATCGGTATTCAGCGCCTTCTGCGCGCAGCCCGTCATCAGAGCCACCCGCATTGTGCGCGCGCCTATCGCCGGAAACACCTGCGGATCATCGTTGCGGCTGACCTGCGGGATCACCTTCGGCGCCATCGCCAACATCGCCCGCAGCCGTGCATCGGGGATCAGCGGCGCGAAAGGTCGCGCGATCTTGGCGCCCAGCAGCGCCAGCCGGAACCGCGTCGGGTAGGGCAGCACCCGCGCCAGAACCGCCCGCAGCGCCCTGTCCATGATCGGGCGGCGATAGGTTTTCTCGATATAGGCGCGGGCCTGATCAACCAGATGCATGTAATGCACCCCCGACGGGCAGGTGGTCATACAGGCCAGACAGGACAGACAGCGATCGACATGCTTGACCGTGCGCGCATCGGCGGGGCGACCGGTTTCCAGCATCTCCTTTATCAGATAGATGCGCCCGCGCGGGCTGTCCAACTCGTCACCCAAAACCTGATAGGTGGGGCAGGTCGCGGTGCAAAAGCCGCAATGCACGCAAGAGCGCAGAATCTTGTTGGCCTCGGCCAAAGCGGGGTCGCGTAACTGGTCTTCGGTGAAATGCGTCTGCATCAGCCCATGATCCCTGCATTCAGAATACCGCGCGGGTCGAATTGCGCGCGCAGACCTGCGGTTAGCGCCGCAACGCCAGCCGGTTCGGGCGGAAAGACCGCCGCCGTCATCCCCGCCAAGCCCCGCACCAATGTGGCATGGCCACCCTTGGCCGCCACAGCCACCCGCACCGCACCCGCATCGTCTTGCGGCACCAGCAGCCAGACCAACCCGCCGCCCCAATCATAGATCGCCTGCACCTCAAGCGCTGCCAGACTTGCCACGATTTCCGCCGCATCGCTGGGTTTGACCGACAGCTTCCATACCGCGCCCGCCATATCGGCAAAGGCCGCCACATCCCGCACCCGCCGCCACAGATCGGCACTGGCAGCGCCTTCCATCACATCCCAATCGCCACCCAGCACCGCAGCCAAAGCCTGCCGCCGATAGCCGACCGATCCCGCCAAGCCCTCCAGCCGGATCATCGCGCGGCCCTCCGCATAGGCCGCCCCTGACACATCAAACGGAGACCGCAACGCCGCCCGCAGCGCGACCAGCCCTGCCATTTCCTCCAAATCACCAACCAAAGTCGTCTCAACCTCGGGCATCGCCTGCACCTTGAAGGACACTTCGGTAATCACCCCCAAGGCCCCGTGCGAGCCTGCCAGCAACTTGACCAGATCATAGCCGGTCACGTTCTTCATCACCCGCCCGCCGTTCTTGATCACCTCGCCGCGCCCGTCGACAAAACGCACCCCCAGCAGCGCATCGCGGCAGGCCCCCACCTGCACGCGGCGCGGCCCACTGGCATTGGCCGCCACCACGCCGCCAATCGTCGAAACCCCGCCCCGCCCCAACAACGGGCGCAAGTCCGGCACCTCGAAGGCCAGCCGCTGCCGCTCCCCCGCCAGAATGGCCTCGGTTTCGGCCAGCGGCGTTCCCGCCTGCGCCACCAGTGTCAGCGCCCCCGGCTCATACAGGCTGATCCCCGCCAGCCCCGAGGTCTCAAGGACCTGCCCAACGGCCCGCCCGATCCCGCGCGTGCCACCGCCACGGATCACCAGCGGCCCCGCTGCCTGCACCATGTCACATACTTCAGCTTCACTTGCGGGCCGCATCCGATGCCCCTTTCATCTTGGCGAAAATACTCCACGGGGGCCTGATTGTCCCTTGGGGCAATCAGGCGCGGGGGTGTGAAACCCCCGACATCACCCCGCCCGCCGACTGGCCGTTGCCTCCAACGGAAACACCTTCGCCGGATTCAGCAGCCACGCGGGATCGAACACATCCTTGACGCGGAACTGCGCCTCAAGATCGGCTGGTGCAAACTGCACAGACATCAGATCGCGCTTTTCGATCCCCACGCCATGCTCACCGGTCAGACAGCCGCCAACCTCGACACAAAGTTTCAGGATGTCCGCCCCGAACGCCTCACAGCGTTCCAGATCGCCGGGTTTGTTGGCGTCAAACAGGATCAGCGGGTGCATATTGCCGTCGCCCGCGTGAAAGACATTACCCACGTCCAGACCACATTCCGCGCCCATCTCGCCAATCCGGCGCAGGACGTAAGGCAGGCTGGACACCGGAATCGTGCCATCCAGACACATGTAATCATTGATCTGCCCCATCGCGCCAAAGGCCGATTTGCGGCCCAGCCAGATGCGGCGGGCCTGATCCTCGTCGGCGGCCTCGCGGAATTCGACCGGATCATGGGTCAGCGCGATGGCCTTGATGCGGGCCAGTTGCTCGTCAATCTCGGCGGGGCTGCCCTCGACTTCGATGATCAAAAGCGCCTCGCAATCGGGGTAACCGGCATGGGCAAAGGCTTCGGTCGCGCGGATGCAGGGGCGGTCCATGAACTCGATCGCCACAGGCAGGATACCGGCCTTGATGATGTCGGAGACACAAGTCCCCGCCACCTCGTTTGAATTGAAGCCCACCAGAACAGGCCGCGCGCCCTCGGGTTTGGGCAGGATGCGCAGGGTGGCTTCGGTCACTACCCCCAACTGCCCTTCCGACCCACAGATCACGCCCAGCAGATCAATCCCGCCCGCATCCAGCCACGGCCCGCCGACGGTCACGATGGTGCCATCCATCTGGACCAGCGTCACACCCAGCAGGTTGTTCGTCGTCACCCCGTATTTCAGACAATGCGCCCCGCCCGAATTCATCGCGATATTGCCCGCAATCGCGCAGGCCAACTGGCTGGAGGGGTCGGGGGCGTAAAAGAACCCGTCGGCCTCGACCGCGCCCGTCACCGACAGATTGGTGCGCCCCGATTGCACGCGGATAAAGCGGTTGTCGTAATCGGTTTCCAGCACCGCATTCATTCGCGCCACGCCCAGAATAACGCAATCGGCGGTCGGCAGCGCCCCGCCTGCAAGGCTGGTCCCCGACCCGCGCGGCACCACCGGCACCCGCATTTCGTGACAGATCCGCAGCACCGCGGCCACCTCATCGGTCGAGCGCGGCAGCACGGCGGCCAAGGGCGCGCAGCGATAGGCGGTCAGCGCGTCACATTCATAGGCCCGCGTTTCGGCAGGATCATGGATCACCGCATCGGTGGGCAGAACACCCAGAAGCCGCGCGACGATCTCGGCCTTGCGCGACAGGATCGCGGCATCGGGCAGGGGCATTTCCATCGTGGCCTCCTTGTTCTGGTAAGAAAATATAACCAATTCTGCGCGAGTGGGCAAGCCAACTTCCCCCTTCCCCCCGAAACGGCTTGGCCCTAGCCTGTGCCGATGGAAACCCTGATCCGTCTTAGCCCCTTTGGATTGCCTGATGCCGCTGCCCTTGGTGTGGTGCTGGCGGTCTGGCTTCTGATTGGCTGGTTCATCGAGCACCCGCCGAAAAACCGCCCCTCGGTCAGCCTGTTGATGCAAGACTACCGGCGTGAATGGATGCGTCAATTCGTGACCCGCCAGCCGCGCATCTTTGATGCCACCATGATCGACAACCTGCGCCAAGGCACGGCGTTTTTCGCCAGCGCCTCGATGATCGCCATCGGGGGCGGCATTGCCCTGATCGGCAATCCAGCGGTGGTGCTGGGGATTGCGCGCGATCTGACCCTGCCTACCGATGCTACGGGGATGCAGTTGCGGGTTTTGCTGGTGGTGGCATTCCTGTCCAACGCGCTGTTGAAATTCATCTGGGCGCATCGGCTGTTCGGCTATTGCGCCATTCTGATGGCCGCTGTGCCGAATGACCCCGAAGACCCGCTTGCCAGCCATCGCGCGGCACAGGCGGCGGAAATCAACATCACCGCCGCCAAAAGCTTCAACCGTGGCCTGCGCTCGATATATTTCGCTCTGGGGTCTTTGGCTTGGCTGCTTGGCCCCGCAGCTCTGTGTGTCGCGGCAGTGCTGACCGGATCAGTGCTGATCCGGCGCGAGTTTGCCTCGGCCTCGCGCGAGATCATCCTGCGCGACGTTTAGGGCTGCGTCCTTCGGCCAGCCAAGCCCCCACCGCCATACCTGCCGCCAGCAGCAACAGCAACCATGCTGGTGCAAGCGGGGTGATGCGCAAATCTTCCGTCACATAGGCGCCGCGCGGGGTAATGCCGATCCAGCCGCGACCCGCTGCGGGACGGCCTTCGCGGACGGTGCGGATCGTTGGCGCGCCGTCTTGCAACCGTAAAATCCCGCCTTGATCCAGCGCGACAATCGGAGCCAAGCCGTCACCGCTGGCAATCGTTTCAACAAACTCGCGCGGGGCCGACGGGCCAACGGCGATCACGCGGGTCAAGTCGCCCTGTTCCAGCCGATAAAGCCCTAGCATCGGCGCTTGCCATGTGGTCTGATAGCGGCCGGGCGCGGTTTCGGGCATTGGAAGGGTGGTCACAATGCCATCGGGCGCGGTGATCGTCAGATCGGGCGGCGGCGTTTCCGCCACGGACCTGCGGGTGATGGTCAGCACATCACCCTTTGCGGTCGCGGTCAGCGCCTCTTCCTCAAGGTCGGGTTCCTTCAGCATCCAATGCGCCAGCCGCCGCAGCAGTTCCAACTGTGGCCCGCCACCTTCATAGCCGCGCCCCCACAGCCATGCCTGATCCGAAGCCAGAACCGCCACGCGCCCCTGTTCCACCCGATCCAGTACCAGAAGCGGTTTGTCATCGGGACCGGACATCACCGCCTGCCCGCGCAACTGCGCCACCTCGACCTGACGGAACCACCGACCCCAGCCGCCTTCGGGGGCCAAAGCCTCAAGCCCTTCGGTCACGGGATGGCGCTTGCCCAGATCGGTCAGCTTGGGCCGGAAGCCTTCTTCGATCACGCGGGCGGTGGGTTCCACCGGTAAAACCTCGGCCAAGGGCGAGCGCCACAGGCTATCCACCGCGCCGAACTCCGGCCCCGCCGCGACCAGCACCGTGCCGCCGTTTTTTACATATTGCACAACGTTATCAATATATTCCATCGGTAGGATGCCCCGCATCCGGTAGCGGTCGAAGATAATCAGATCGAATTCGCTGATCTTTTCCACGAACAGTTCGCGCGTAGGAAAGGCGATCAGCGACAATTCATCCACCGGAATCCCGTCCTGCTTTTCTGGCGGGCGCAGGATGGTGAAATGCACCAGATCAACCGAAGCATCCGACTTCAGCAAGTTGCGCCAGACCCTTTCGCCCGCATGGGGTTCACCAGATACCAGCAGCACCCGCAACCGGTCGCGCACGCCGTTGATCTGCACCACGGCAGCATTGTTACGGTCGGTCAATTCGCCATCGGCAGGGGCGACCGAGAATTGCAGCACGTTCATCCCTGCATGCGGCAGGTTTACGGGTAGTTCCAGATCCTGCCCGACCGGAACCATGAAGGACACCGGCGGTTCGGCATCCAGTGCGATGGTCAATTCCACCTCGGCCCCCGCAGCGGCAGGCACTGCGCCCTGATCCTCGACCTTCAGTTTCAGGATGAATTCCTCGCCCAAGATCGCAAAGGCGGGCGCGTCGGTGATGATCAGTCGGCGGTCCCAATCCTGCACGGTGCCGGTCAGCAGCACGTGCAAGGGCGCGGGCAGATCGGGGGCAAGACCCAGATCATGCACCTGCCCGTCACTGATCAGGATGGCCCCTGCCACCCGTGCGCGGGGTTCGGCGGCCAAAGCCTCGGCCAGCGCGGTCATCGCCAGACTGCCCGCATCCTCGGCCCCGTCGGCAAAGCTGACAACGCGCAGTTCGGTATTCTCCAGCGTTGCCACCTGCGCGCGGATTGCGTCAATGGCCTGTGTCGTCTGGGCCGCGCGATCTGCCAGCTTTTGGCTCGCACTTTCATCTACGACCAAAATCACAATATCCGTCAGTGGCTTACGGTCCTCGACCTGTAGCGCCGGATTGGCCAACCCCGCCAGCAGCACAAAGCCAGCCAGCCCGCGCAAGGGCCAGCCGCGCAAGCCGCGCCAGATCGCAAGCGCCAATAGCACAGCGGCAAACGCCGCCAGCGCCCACAAGATCGGCCACGGCAACAACGGATCAAACAGGATCGTGCGGTTCATTCGCCCAACCTTTCCAGCAGGGCAGGCACGTGGACCTGATCGGATTTGTAATTGCCAGTCAGCACATGCATCACGATGTTGATGCCGAAACGGTTGGCAATCTCGCGCTGCCGTTCACCTGCATAGCCGCGCCCGACGGGAAACATTGCCAGCCCGCTTTGATCCACGGCCCAAGCCGCCGCCCAGTCATTGCCGCCGATAATCACCGGTGTGACGCCGTCGTTCAGATTGCGGAACGGCATGCCTTCGCTCAGTTCCGCGTCCGCTGGTGCGGCCTCGACCCAGATTGAACTGTCGGTGTAGCGGCCGGGGAAATCTTGCAGCAGGTAGAAGCTGCGGGTCAGAACATGGTCGTTAGGTATCGGTTCTAACGGTGGAATATCCAACCCCGATGCGATGCGCTGCAAGGTTTCGCTTTCCGGCGTAGCCCCGCCCAAACCTGCCATATCACCATCGCGGGTATCAAACAGAACCATCCCGCCCGTCTGCAGATAGCGGTTCAACTTTGCATAGGCCGCGTCAGAAGGTTGCCCCTGCGTGGCGGTTATGGGCCAGTAAAGAAAGGGAAAAAATGCCAACTCGTCGGTTTCTATATCGACACCCATCGGCGGGTCAGGTTCGACCGCAGTGCGTTCGCGCAGCCGGTCGCCAAGCCCCGCCAGCCCCGCTTGCGCGATTTCATCAACCTGCGGATCGCCTGTCAGCACATGCGCCAGCACCACGCCTGTGGTAGCAGTCAGCGCAAAATCATCCTGCGCGTGGGCCTCTGGCACGCCAAGGCCCAACGCAATCAGCATGACCGCCGCGCTGCCCGCCGCCCGCAGCCGCCCCGAAATCCACAGGGCTGCAATGATATCAACCGCCAACAGCACCAGCGCCAGCGCCAGCAACCCGCCTTTCAGATCTTGCTCGGGGGCGGCATCAAGCCCTTCGACAGGCACAGTCGCGGGCCAAGCCGCCGCCGCCAGCACGGTTTCCGCCCCGATCACATTCAGCGCCACCCGCCGCTCTGCCCCTGCATATAACCCCGGAGGCCGCGCCGCCACCGGCCCTTCTGTCAAGGCCACTGCCAGTTCAGAACCTTGAACCCCCGCCGTTTCGCCAGCGTCCACTGCCTGCCCATAGGCATCCAGCACCCGCTCTGGCACCCAGATCTGGCCTGCCAGATCCTCGGCCTTGGGCGTTGCAGGTCGGGTCGAAACTGTCAGCCGCTCCAGCATCTGCACGAAAAGGCCCGACAGTGGCAGGGTGGACCATTCCGCATTGGCGGTCACATGGAACAGCACAACCTGGCCCTCCCCGATCTCGCGCCGCGTCACCAGCGGCGTGCCATCTGCCAAGGCCGCCAAAGTGCGCTGCGGCAGATCCGGGTCAGGTTGCGCCAGCACCTGCGACGACACTGTGACATCCTCTGGCACCACCAGCCCGAAGAAGGGCGAGGTCTCGGGGAAGGGGGCCAGCGATTTCGGCTCGCCCCAACTCATCGCGCCACCAACGCTGCGGCCACCTTGGCGCAGGCGCACCGGCATCAGCGGAGTGTCACCGTCCAGCCCCGTATCGGCAGCCGCCGTCTTTGGCCCCGCAAAGCGGAGCAGAAGCCCCCCTGCCTCCAGCCAATCCAGCATGGCATCGGTTTCTGTCTGGGTCAGGCGCGGCACATCGGCCAGCACGATCACATCGGGCTTTGCGGCCAGAACATCGGTCAAACCGCCGTCCACCAGATCGGCCACGGGGGCCAAGGCTTGCCGCAGATAATGCATGGCTGACAGCAGTTGCAGCCCTTCCTTATCCGCGCCATCCCCGATCAGCGCCAGTTTGCGACGTTTCAGGCTGTCATCGGTCAGACTGACCGCCCCCGCCGTGCGCTGGCCAAGGATTTCAAAACGCTGCACGCGATTCCGCAATTCGGGCGGCAGGGTCAGGGCGGTTTCGGCCCGCGCCTCACCGGCCGCAAATGTCAGCTTGGCGCGGGCCAACTCGCGGTCGATTCCTGCCGGATCGGGACCGCGCGCGATGACCTCGATTTCGGTTTCCGGTCCGGCAGGCAGCCGGCTGACGCTGATCTGCACCGCGCCGTCCTCGAATCGCGCCGGATGCAGGGCGAACAGCGGACGGGGCGACTGGAACACCCGCACCGCGCCGCGATCCGACAGCGCCGCCAACAGATCGGCCCGGCCCGCATGATCCAGCCCGTCCGACAGCCAGAACGTGTCGAAATCCCCCTCGGGCAGCGCCTTTGCCCAGCCCGCATCCGGCACCCATGCCTTTGGCGACAGGCCCGCAAGCCGCGCGGCCCAAGCCTCGGCGGTCTGGAAATCGGGTGCGTCTGGCGCGTCGGTCAACACAGCCACGGCAACAGGGCGGCCAGCGCGACCCGCATCGGCCACCGCCACCGCCGCCCGATCCACCCTGCGCTGCCAGTCGCGCGCATCGGCCCAAGTGCCATCGAACAGCACCAAAAGCGGTCCCGTGCCTTCGGCTTTTGGCACGGGGTTAAGCACCGGCCCCGCAAAGCCGACAATCGCCGCCGCCACCGCGAGCGCCCGCAACAGCAATAGCCACAGCGGAGTCTTGTCGGTCTCTGCCTCGGCGTCCTTTAAGCCCAGCAGTAGCGCCACCCCCGGAAACCGCCGCCGGATCGGGGCAGGCGGCACCGCCCGCAGCAGCAGCCACAGGATCGGCAGCGCGATCAGACCCAGCAGCAGCGCGGGCGCGGCAAATGCAAGACCGCTAATCACCGCCCGCCCTCCAGCGCGCCATAGGCCCAGAGCAGCGCCATCTGGGCGGGTTCTCCGGTGTGATGGGTGTGGAAATGCCAGCCCACCGCACGCGCAAGATCGGCCAGCCGCGCCTTGCGGGTGGCAAGCCTGTCCAGATAGCGCCCGCGCAAATCGCCCGCCTTCAGCGTTTCATGCCGCAGACTTCCGCCCATGGATTCAAAGATGGTACGGCCATCGAACGGAAAGTCTTCCTCTGCCGGATCAAGCACTTGCACCATCACACCCTTTACCCCGCGATCTGCCGCGGCTGTCAGCGCAGTTTCAATCGGGTCCAGATCGCCCAGAAAATCCGACAGGAACACCGCGCGGCCATGCGGCACCATGCCGACGACTTGCGGGCTGCCATAGTCATCGGTCGCCAGATCGCGCTCCAAAGCATCCATCAAGGCCATGATCTGCGCCCGCCCCGGCCTTGGCGGCAGGCCCGCAATCCCCACACGCTCGCCTCCGCGCAACAACAGCACGGCCAGCGCCAACGCCAATACCCGCGCGCGGTCCAGTTTGGGGGCGCGGTCCTTGGCCCCCGAAAACCCCATCGACCGCGATCCGTCCACCCAAAGCGAAACCGACTGCGCCGCCTGCCATTCGCGCTCGCGCACGAAATGCGCGTCAGACCGCGCCGACCTGCGCCAGTCAATCGACCGCGCCGCATCGCCCTGATGCGCGGGGCGGTATTGCCAGAACTCATCCCCCTGACCGGCCCGCCTGCGCCCGTGTTCGCCCAACATCAGCGTCGCGGCCAAATGCTCGGCCTCGGCCAGCAGGGCTGGCAAGGATTGGCCAAGCGTCTCGGCCCGGGATCGCAGATCGGTCGCAAGGCTCACGCGGCGGCCTCAAGCCGCAGGCTGCGCGTCACCACGCGGTCGATCAGCCCCGACAGGCTTTCCCCCCGCGCCCGCGCCGCAAACGACAGCGCCATCCGGTGGACCAACACAGACCGCGCCATCGCTGCCACATCGGCCACCGAAGGCACCAGACGACCATCCAGCAGCGCCCGCGCCCGCACCGTCAGCATAAGTGCCTGCGCGGCCCGCGGCCCCGGCCCCCAAGACAGACTGCCCGCCAGATCGCGCCCTTCGGGTTCCGACGGACGGCAGGCGCGCACCAGATCCAGAATCGCCTCGACCACCTGATCGCCAACCGGCATCCGCCGGATCACCGCCTGCGCGGCCAGCAATTCATCGGCGCTAAACACCTGATGCGCGGCACTTTCTTCGGCCCCTGTGGTGGCAATCAGAATATCACGCTCGACTGCGCGGGTGGGGTATTCGACATCGACTTGCAACAAAAAGCGGTCCAATTGCGCCTCGGGCAACGGATAGGTGCCTTCCTGTTCAATCGGGTTTTGCGTGGCCAGAACGTGGAAGGGGCGGCCCAAGGGGCGATGCTGGCCTGCGATAGAAACCTCGCGCTCCTGCATTGCCTGCAACAGCGCGGATTGGGTGCGCGGGCTTGCGCGGTTGATCTCATCCGCCATCAAAAGCTGACAAAACACCGGCCCTTCCAGAAAGCGGAACGCCCGTGTGCCATCTGCCGCCGTCTCCAGCACCTCCGACCCCAGAATATCGGCGGGCATCAGGTCGGGGGTGAACTGGATGCGGTTACCTTTCAGCCCCATCACCGTCGACAAAGTATCGACCAGCATGGTCTTGCCCAAGCCCGGCAAGCCCACCAGCAACGCATGGCCCCCGCACAGCATGGCGGCCAGAACCTGATCCACAACCTTGTCCTGCCCGATAAATTTGCGATTGATCGAGACCTTCGCCTCGGCCAACCGCGCGCCAAGCGCTTCGATCTCGGCAACAAGCTGGGTAGGATCGGCCATGACATTCCTCGCAAAGCGGTTATATGAAGGTATATGAGCCAAGTATGGCATCCGGCACAAATGGCAAAAAGCATGAGCGGACAAATGATCGTGAAACCCTCGGCCGAGGGGCTGGCCGCCTCGGTGACGGCGGCCGCGAAGAAAGGCCCGCCGCCGGTGCATCTGTGGAACCCGCCGTTCTGCGGTGACATCGACATGCGGATCGCACGGGACGGGACGTGGTTCTACCTTGGCACCCCGATTGGCCGCGCCCCCTTGGTGAAACTGTTTTCCTCGATCCTGCGCCGCGAAGGTGACGCCTATTTTCTTGTCACGCCGGTGGAAAAAGTGGGCATCCGTGTCGATGACGCGCCCCTTCTGGCCGTGGATTTCCACGCCAGCGGAACCGGCCCCACCCAATCCCTGCACTTTGTCACCAAAACCGAAGACGAAGTAACCGCCAGCGCCGAAAACCCGCTCCGTATCGATCGTGACCCCGAAACGGGCGAACCGGCCCCTTATGTCCATGTTCGCGCGGGCCTATGGGCGCTGATTGACCGCAAATCCTTCTACCGGCTGGTTGATCTGGGCTGCCATCACGATCATCAAGGCCAAAGCTGGTTCGGCCTATGGTCCGAAGGCTGTTTCTTTCCGGTGATTCCTTCGGTAGACTTGCCCTGATGCCTCAATTCGCCGCAAATCTGACGATGCTGTTTACCGAGGTGGCAGCGCTGGACCGACCGGGCCTTGCGGCCCAAGCGGGTTTTGACGGGGCCGAAATCCTGTTCCCCTATGATTTTCCCGCCAAGGATTGGGAGGCGGCACTGGCAGGCCTGCCCGTGGCGCTGATCAACACCCCCCCCGGCGACTGGTCGACCGGAGATCGTGGATTTGCCGCTGTTCCGGGCGAGGAAACCCGCTTCCGCGATGCCTTCCTGCGCGGTGCGGATATGGCCGCCCGCCTTGGTGCCGCCCGCCTGCATGTGATGGCCGGAGTCGCGCGCGGCCCACTGGCCGAACAAACCTATGCCGAAAATCTGGCATGGGCGGTGGCCCAGGCCCCCGATCAACAGATCTGCCTCGAACCCCTGAACACCGATGATATGCCGGGCTATTTCCTGAATGACTTCGATCAGGCGGGCCGGATTCTGGACGATCTTGCCCTGCCCAATCTGGGCATCCAGTTCGACCTGTGGCACGCCGCGCGTATCCACGGCGATCCTGCGCTGGTCTGGGCGCGCCACAAACACCATGTCACCCATATCCAGATCGCAGGCTTCCCCAACCGCAACGAACCCGGCGGCGGGGGCTTCGATCTGACTGGCCTGTGTGCTGAGCTGGATGACGCCGGCTACCAAGGCTGGGTCGCCGCCGAATACCGCCCCTCCCGCGCCACAGTGCATGGTCTGGCATGGCTGGGCGCGCTGAAAGCCCGCTCACGCCTGATCGGGGTCTAGGCTTTCATCTTGGCCCAAATACTCCCGCCAGAGGCTCCTTGCGCCGGCGTCGGGTGCCTCCGGCGGGGATATTTAGGCAGAGAGGATGTAAACGAAACCTGTCCGAATTGGGGTAGGGTGTGTGCTTGCACGCACCTTTGGCAATCCGCTAGAATAGGCGAAACCGGACAAGACCAAGGATTCCCCCGATATGACGATCAAAGCGCCTGAAACCCAAATCGTCACCCATTGGAAAATTGCCTGTGATGGCGGTGAAGGGGCTTTGGGCCATCCGCGCGTCTGGCTGACCATTCCGGCCGATACCGGCTTTGTCGAATGCGGCTATTGCGACAAGCGGTTCGAAATTGACCGCGCCCACGCGCATGACGATCACTAGGGTCGGCGCGCGATTGCCCAGATAATCCCCGCGATCAGGCCGACCACCGCGCCGATGGGCATCAGCGTAAAGACGACGCCCATCGCATAGGCGCCTTCCATCTGCGATATGTCAAAGATCGGGATCGCCACGGTGGCAAGGGCCAGCGTGATGATTGGCCCAAGGACAAGCCCTCCCAAACCCCACAAGATGATCCGGCCCATGCCTGCCCCCGTGTTTCGGGTAGCCTAACGCGTTTCGCCTCTCTGCGCCATCGCGCAGGTCTGGCAGCGCGGCCCCGATCATGCAAATATCATCCCGCATATAAAGGAGAGACGCATGGCCTTCGGCAAGGGAAACCACCTGCACCTGATCGATGGCTCTGCCTTCATCTTCCGCGCCTATCACGCGCTGCCCCCGCTTACGCGCAAATCCGACGGGATGCCGGTTGGCGCTGTGGCGGGTTTCTGCAACCTGCTGTGGGGTGAACTTACCACCACCCGCAGTCAGGAATCCCCGACCCATATCGCGGTGATCTTTGATGCGGGGTCCAAGACCTTCCGCAACGATATCTACCCCGATTACAAGGCCAACCGGCCAGAACTGCCCGAGGACCTGCGCCCGCAATTCGCCTTCACGCGCGAAGCGACCCGCGCCTTCAACGTGCCCTGCATCGAGGTTGAAGGCTATGAGGCCGACGACATCATCGCCACCCTTGCTCACCGCGCGCGGGATGCGGGGGGGACGGTGACGATCATTTCGTCGGACAAGGATCTGATGCAGTTGATCGGCGATGGCGTCGATATGCTGGACCCGATGAAGAACAAGCGCATCGGTCCGGACGAGGTATTCGAAAAATTCGGTGTCGCCCCCAACCGCGTGATCGATGTGCAATCACTGGCGGGGGATTCGGTTGATAACGTGCCGGGCGCGCCGGGGATCGGGATCAAGACTGCCGCCCTGCTTATTCAGGAATATGGCGATCTGGAAACCCTGCTGGAGCGCGCGGGCGAGATCAAGCAGCCCAAGAGGCGCGAGGCGCTGATGGGCAATGCCGATCTGATCCGCATTTCCAAACGCCTCGTGTCCTTGGATTGCGATATGCCGCTGGATGTGTCTCTGGACACTTTGGAATTAAAAACGCCCGAGGCCGAAACCTGCATGGCCTTCCTGAACGCGATGGAATTCCGCACCCTGACCCGCCGTGTGGCGGAACGGTTGAAGGTGGATGCACCGGTTCTGGAGGACAGCAAGGGTATGCACGTTGAAGGCGCGCATGACGCCGCCCCCGCGCCGGATCGGCTGCCGTTTGACCATGCAGCCTATGAAAATATCAATACGTTTGAACAGCTTGCCAAGTGGATCGCCCATATCCGCGACATCGGCCATGTGGCGGTGGATACCGAGACCACCTCGCTGGACGAGATGCGGGCGGAACTGGTGGGGATTTCGCTGTGTGTGGATGCAGGGCGCGCGGCCTATATCCCGCTGGGGCATAAACAGGGTGGCGGCGATCTGTTCGGGTCATCCGAACTGGTGGCGGGGCAACTGCCTTTGCAAACGGTTCTCGACGCGTTGAAGCCGGTGCTTGAGGACGCCGCGATTCTGAAAATCGGCCAGAACATGAAATATGACTGGAAGATCTTCGCCCGCCACGGCATCGAAATCGCGCCCTTCGATGACACTATGCTGCTGTCCTATGCCATGCATGCGGGCTTGCACGGGCATGGCATGGATGCGCTGTCCGAGCAATATCTGGGCCACCAGCCGATCCCGATCAAATCCCTGCTGGGCAGCGGCAAGGCGCAAGTGACCTTTGACCGCGTGGGGATCGAGGATGCGGTGAAATACGCCGCCGAGGATGCCGATGTGACCCTGCGCCTGTGGCAGTTGTTCAAGCCGCAACTGCACCGCGCCCGTGTGACCACCGTTTACGAAACGCTGGAACGCCCGCTGGTGCCGGTTCTGGCGCGGATGGAGATGGCGGGGATCACCGTTGACCGCGATACCCTGTCGCGCATGTCCAACGCCTTCGCGCAAAAGATGGCGCAGCTTGAGGACGAGATTCAGAACCTTGCGGGCGAGAAGTTCAACGTAGGCTCGCCCAAGCAGTTGGGCGAGATTCTCTTCGACAAGATGGCCCTGCCCGGTGGCGAAAAGGGCAAGACGGGGGCCTATGGCACCGGCGCGGATATTCTTGAGGATCTGGCGACCGAACACGAGTTGCCTGCCCGCGTGTTGGATTGGCGGCAGTTGGCCAAGCTGAAATCGACCTACACCGATGCGCTGCAAGACCACATCAACCCCGAAACGGGGCGGGTGCATACGTCTTATTCCATCGCGGGGGCGAATACGGGGCGCTTGGCCTCGACCGATCCGAACTTGCAGAATATCCCTGTGCGCTCCGAGGAAGGCCGCCGCATCCGCGAGGCTTTTGTGGCGCCCAAGGGCAAGGTTCTGGTTTCCTTGGACTATTCGCAGATCGAGTTGCGAATTTTGGCGCATATCGCCGACATTCCGGCACTTCAGCAGGCGTTCAAGGATGGTCATGACATCCATGCCATGACCGCCTCCGAGATGTTCAACGTGCCGCTCGATCAGATGACCAGCGATATCCGCCGTCAGGCCAAGGCGATCAACTTTGGCGTGATCTATGGCATTTCCGGCTTTGGCCTTGCCCGCAACCTGCGGATTCCGCGCGCGCAGGCGCAGGGGTTCATCGACCGCTATTTCGAACGCTTCCCCGGCATCAAGGAATATATGGCGCAGACGGTGGCCTTTGCCCAAGCCAACGGCTTTGTGCAGACGCTGTTTGGCCGCAAGATCAATACGCCGGAAATCAACGCCAAAGGGCCGGGCGCGGGCTTTGCCAAGCGTGCCGCGATCAACGCGCCGATACAAGGCACCGCTGCCGATGTGATCCGCCGCGCCATGATCCGCATGCCCGCCGCCATTGCCGACCTGCCCGCGACCATGCTGTTGCAGGTGCATGACGAACTTCTGTTCGAGGTGGACGCCGACGCCGCCGACACCCTAGCCGCCCGCGCCAAAGAAGTGATGGAGGGTGCCGCCCATCCTGCCGTGCATCTGAAAGTGCCGCTGACGGTTGAGGCAGGGCAGGGCGCAAGCTGGGCCGCAGCGCATTGATCGCCGATTGGGCCAGCCTGCGCGCGCTGGCCCTGTCGCTGGGCCTGCCCGAAGTCACACCTGCAACCCCTTGGGGGCATGAGGTGCTGAAGGCCTTTGGCAAGCTGTGGTGCTATTGGGCCTATTACGAAGATGCCGCCGTGTTCAAAGCCGGTTTCGAGGAACGCGAGATGTTGATGCAGGCCGATCCTGCAACCTTCTTTCTGCATCCCCACTATGCGCCGCACAAACTGGTTCTGGTGCGCGCGGGCCATATTGATCCCGATTGGGCAAAGGCGCGGCTGGTGCAGCAATGGCGCGATGCCGCCCCCAAGCGGTTTTTGCGCGATTGGGATGCGCGGACATGACCGAACCCCTCCCTTTCGCCACCCCGCAGGACTGGAACGACTGGCTGGCCGCAAACCATTCCACCGCCAAGGAAATCTGGGTTCTGTATCACCGCAAGGGGTCCGGCACTCCGTCAATCGACTGGCAGCAGGCCGTGGTCGAGGCGCTGGTCTGGGGCTGGATTGACGGGGTACGCCGCACCGTCAGCCCGACAGAATGGACCCAGCGGTTCACCCCGCGCAAGGCTGGCAGCTCGTGGTCGCAGATCAACCGTGCCCATGCCGAACGCCTGATTGCCGAAGGCCGTATGCAGCCCGCGGGGCTGGCGCAGGTGCAGATCGCGCGGGAAAACGGGCGCTGGGACGCCGCCTATTCCGGTGCGGCCCCGACCGAGTTGCCGCAGGATTTTCTGGATGCCTTGGCTATGGCATCCGAGACCGCGCGCATCACCTTCCAGACCATCAACGCCAGAAGCCGTTTTGCGATCTATTACCGCCTCACCACCGCCAAGCGCCCCGAAACCCGCACCAAGCGCATTGCCGGTTTTATCGAGACATTGGCGCGGGGCGAGCAGCCCTACTGATCCATCCGGCACTGGAAACAGTTGTTCCGCGCCGATCTGACATGCAGATACATCACGCGCGGATCGGCAAAACGCGCAGCCGCCTCGGTCCGCAAACTGCTCGTCGCCACCACAGCCCCCGTGCCATAAACGATCCGGTCATCCGCCCCGTATCCGCGCAGGATATAGCTGGGCGAGGCCAGCATGGCAGGCAGATCACGCCCGCCGGCTGCCGTGCAGGCATCGGCGCATAGAAAGATCGGGCCAAGCTCGGCATAGGGCTGCGGCTGCGGAAAGGGACGATGCGCCAGAACCAGCATCGGCGCCCCTTTGGGGATCATCGCCAGACAATGCCGACAGGGATTGCCGCCGCCGTCCGAGATATGGCGCTCGGGTGCTTGGCCGTTTGCATCAGGTCCGCCCGCCTGATAGGCGCGGACGGTTTCCGTGGGGATCGGGGTGAAACGTGGTGTCATCTGAAGGCTCCTTGCAAAGCCTTACCCTGCCTACGGCTGACCCAAGCAATCGACCCGAAAGTTGCGGAATCAGGCGCGTTCGATCAGACGGCCAAGCACGCGGCCGCCCAGAATGTGCAGATGGTAATGCGGCACCTCTTGCATGCCATGCGCGCCCGCGTTGGTGATGGCACGATAGCCCTCGCCCGGAGCGACCCCCACCAACGCACAAACCGCCGCCGCCGTGCGGTGAAAATCGGTGATCTCTTCGGCGCTGGCCGCAGCCGCGAAATGGTCGAAGGTCACATAAGGCCCCTTGGGGATCACCAGCACGTGCACAGGCGCGGCAGGTTTGATGTCATGGAAGGCCAGCGTGTGATCGGTTTCCATCACGGTCTTGTTGGGAATTTCACCGCGCAGGATGCGGGCGAAGATGTTTGTGGAGTCGTAGTCATGGGCCATGGGATCAATCCGCGAACAGGTAATCGGTGGCGGCAATCTCGCGCGCCTTGTCGAGCGGAATATCAAGAAACTCGGCCAAAGGCACGGTGTTTTCGCCCACGCTGGCGCTTTGCCGGATGCGCGACAGGTTCGGGAAACCGGCATCCCTGATGCGGTCGCCTTCAAACTTCACGTCATAGCGGATCGTGGGCAGCAATCTGTCGATGGTTTCCTGTGGCGTGCGTTCGCCTGCCAGACCCACCCGCTTGGCATGGCCGATCAGGTAGTCATCCGTGAAATCACACTCGATCTCCAGCAGGCGGACCTTGGCCTTGTCGTTGTAGAAATCCTGCATCAGATCGACCATCGCAGGGTCGATGCAGAAGATAAGCCGATCTGTCTGCCAGTAATCGAACAGCATCCGCACCAGCGCACGACGGTGGCGCGTGCGCTTTTCCAGCGTGGACTGGATGCCGCCCAGATCGGGCAGCCATGTGGTTTCCTCGTTAAACAGATAGTCCAGCGCGGGCAGGTTCGTCACTTGCCGCACCCGTTCCACCAACCGCTTGGCCACATGCCATTTCTTGCACGTCACCATCATCAGCGTGCGTTCGCGCCCCAGACTGCTTTCGGTCTCCCAGAAACGCGGCGCAAAGCGCCGGCCAATCCGGCCCCGCCCGGTCAGAAACTTGAACAGGCTGCGCCCTTCGTTCGAGATGCCGAACCGCACGGCTTCGGCCGCGTATAACTTGCCCAGACGGTCCTTCAGATCCTTGGCATCGGGGCTGATCTTGCGGGCGAACAAGTAATCCTGCGACAGCAGAAGATCGTAATGATCGTTGTAGAAGGTCACCGGCATGCCGTAATCGGTGAACATCAGGAAGGTCAGCGTGCGGGTCTGAATCTGATGCTCTGGCACCAGATGGCGCACAATGGTCTGAAAAAATGTCTCATCGGGAATCCATGTCGTGCGGAAAAACCGCATGACATCCCGGCGCTTCTTGCAGAAATCAAGGACGGATTCGATGGTGCGGCGGCGCAGGCACCACCACTGGCTGCCGATCTGCATGGCGATATCGGCGGGAACCTTGCGGGCAAGCCCCAGCTTTTCCTGCCATTTCATCGAGGCATAGAACAGCGCCTTGTTGTTGCGTTCGTTAAACCAGTGCCGGTAGATCAGGCGTTCTTCCTTGATGCCGGTCTTGATCCAGTCACTGTTGAAATAGTCAAAGCTTTCAATGTAGTCAGCCTCTTCCCGATCCAGAAAATCATGCGCGAATTCAGCGGATTTGATCGGCATGCAGTCGCCCGACAGCATGTAAAAGTGGGTCGCGCGCGGAAAGCTATCGACCGCAGCGCGCACGGCCAGCAGCGTCGCCTCGACCAAAGACCACTCACCCCAGCCGCATTTGGCGCGACGCTTGGTGAAGGTTACCGAGGTGTTGGCCGTAAGCGCGGTGCTGATCTTGTCAAAATCTGCCTGTCTGGCGCGGCCGTCAAAATGGATCGCGACAAAATCACCTGCCGCCGTCAGGCGCTGGGCCTGGGCGATGATCCCCTCGGGGTCTTTGTGGCAGAGCAGGATATAGGCGATTCTTGCCATTTCGGAAACATTCAGATCATAAACGAGTCATTGTTTCCCTTGATACCGTTAAGGGACATTGAAAAGACAGAGTTTGTTTGCTTTTTTATGCGCCAATGATCCTGCACGTCCTGAAAGCAGGCGGCGCGAAAATGGAGTATCAGTATGGGCTTCCCCGGCACATGGATGACGGAAAGCGAAAGTGTGGTTTACCGCGTGGTGCCGAAATGCGCCTGCTCGACCATCGGGCAGATCATGTTCTACTCGGATCATGGCACATTTTTTGACGGCGATATCCATGATGCCACCGCCGGCATGCATAAATGGGCGATGGAGGCGAGCCAGCCTTTGATCGAGGCGAATGTGAAAGCCCATAAATCCTATGCGTTTTCCTGCGTCCGCAACCCTTACACGCGGATTCTGTCGTCGTTCTTCGACAAGATCTGCGGCATCCAGCGCAACGGGCGGCGCTATCGTGGCAATATGGTGCCTTTGCTGATCCAGAAATACGGCATCGAAGTGGGCGGCGATGACGGCAAGCAAGAGTTTGACCAGATCAAATCCTTTCGCCGGTTCCTTCTGTTTGCGCGTGACACCATCCGCTTCAAGAAGCCGATGGACCCCGATATCCACTGGTCGGCGATGGCGGGCCATGTCTCGACCTTTATCGTCAATGGCGGGCGCTATGACGACATTTTCTTCACCGAGAAGTTCGATGAGGGCATGGGGCGGGTGCTGAAAAAGATCAAGACCAAGCACAAGGTCGATCTGAAGAAGATCCCCAGGTTCAACGAAAGCGAAGGCCACGGGCCGAAACGGCTGCATCCGGTGGAAGATTATTTCGACGATCTGTCGATGCATCTGATGTGGGAAATCTACAAACGCGATTTCCAACTGTTCAAATATGATTTCGACAATCCGGGCAACAAGCTGCCGAAGTCCGAGGTTGATCTGGACGAGGTTCACGCCAAGCTGGGCGATTGACGCCCGCAAAGGTGATCCAGCGGCGGCGCGCAGGCGCGCCATTGCTTTTTGAAGAGCGAAGGAAGGGGGCTTTCAGCCCCCTCGGCGCGGCGCGCCTCACCCCCTGAGAGTATTTCGGCCAAGATGAAGGGTCAGGTTTCGACCTTCATCACGATCTTGCCGACATGGCCCGAGCTTTCCAACCGCCAGTGGGCGGCGGGGGCTTCGGTGAGGGGGTATTCGCTATCGATCACCACTTTGAAGGCACCGCGGGCGATCATCGGCCAGACGTGGCGTTCGACCTCTGCCGCGATGCGGGCCTTGGACTGATCGGATTGCGGGCGCAGGGTTGATCCGGTGATGGTCAGGCGGCGCATCATCACTTCGGCGAAGTTAAGTTCAACCTTGGGGCCTTGCAGGAAAGCGATCTGCACAAGGCGGCCATCATCGGCCAAGGCCTTGACGTTACGGGGCAGATAGGGGCCGCCGACCATATCGAGGATCAGATCGAAACCGCCCAGCTTTTTCGCCTCGTCCAGAAAATCCTCGCTCCGGTAGTTGAAGCAGCGTTCCGCGCCAAGCGCCTCGCAGGCGCGGCATTTGTCATCGGTGCCGGCGGTGGCGAAGACGCGGGCGCCAAGGGCGCGGGCGATCTGGATGGCGGTTGTGCCGATGCCGGAGGAGCCGCCATGCACCAAGAACCGCTCTCCGGCCTTCAATCCGCCGCGCATCACCACGTTGGACCAAACGGTAAAGCAGGTTTCCGGCAGGCAGGCCGCTTCGCGTAGCGACAGGCCTTCGGGGATCGGCAGGGCGTGGGACTCGTGGCAGGCAGCGTATTCGGCATAGCCGCCACCGGGCAGCAGGGCGCAGACCTTGTCACCGATCTGCCAGCGCGTCACGCCCGGACCCGTGGCGACCACCGTTCCTGCCCCCTCCAGCCCCGGCAGCGGCGAGGCACTGGCGGGCGGCGCATAGGAGCCTGCGCGTTGCAGGGCATCGGGGCGGTTTACACCTGCATAGGCAAGCCGGATGATGATCTGGCCGTGGCCGGGAACAGGCACCGGCACCGAAACAGGTTTCAGCACATCCGGCGCACCGGGGGCCGAGATTTCCATTGCCAGCATGGACGAGGTCAGGGTCATGGGACGGGTCTTTCAGTTCGCGTTATGGCCGGGCAGGTCGTTGCGCTGTTCCGACGCATGAACCCGTTCCAGAATCTTGAGCGGGCCGCGCAGCAGCGCCTTGCCCAAAGGATTGTCGCGCAGGCCAGCCTTGGCCTTCTCGATCTGCATCACATTGTCGATGCGGCGGTCAAGAAAGGCCCATGTGTCGGCATCGCCCTCGCTGGTATCGCCCAGCCAGAACAGCACGGTGGCGGCATAGACAGCCGAAAGGGTGGCGCGTTTGGTATACCAGTTCAGATCGCGCGAGCTGTCACCCAATGCGGCCCAGATCGCATCGGCGCTGCCCCAGATCAGGCGGCTGCCTTCCAGCGCATGATTGGGCAGGCCGAACAGCGCCGATCCGCGCCGCACCAGTTCTTTATCCGCGACTTGCAAGCGCAGGCGTACCGCCAGCGCAATCCGGTCCCTGATCCGCAGCCCGGCTTTGTCGATGCGGTCATAGGTCTCTCGCATCGCAGCATCGCCGCGCAGATGATAGGCCACGGCCAGATCGATGCCGCCGCGCGGGAACAGGGCAGCCCCCAACCCCGCTGCCACCCCCGAATCAGCCAGCGCCGCCTGAAAGGTCAGCGCCGACCAGCCGTCAAAGGGCGCGTGGCCGAGACTTGCATCCAAAATCAGGTCTTTTGCCCGCTCTGTAGAGTTTTCGCTCTGCATTTCCTGCCCTCTCCGCCTGAACCGTAGACAAGCCCGCGCCCCTTTGCTATGGGCCACGAGCCTGCACATTCAGTGCAACTCTAACTTAGGAAGGTGGTGACAACCACATGCAGGTCAGCGTCCGCGACAATAACGTCGAGCAAGCCCTTCGGGCCCTCAAGAAAAAGCTCCAGCGCGAAGGCGTGTTCCGCGAAATGAAGCTCAAGCAACATTTCGAGAAGCCCTCCGTCAAAAAAGCCCGTGAGCAAGCCGAAGCCGTTCGCCGTGCAAGGAAACTTGCGCGCAAAAAGCTTCAGCGTGAAGGCGGTCTTTAATCGTTTTTGCAGCTTGCTGCGAAAGACGTAAGCGAAAGCTTAAGACGTTTGCGACACTGGGGTAGCGATACCCAACCCGATTGACCCCCGCCCTGTATTGGTCGGGGGTTTTTCTTTAGACCGCCAGCGCTGTGGTCTTCACCACTGTCCGCAACGCGAAAGACGATTGCATCTGCCGCACGCCGGGCAGGCGCGAGAGGTGCTGGCGGTGGATGCGGGCGAAATCCTCGGTGTCTTGCGCCATGATCTTGATCAGGTAATCCGCCGTCCCTGCCATCAGGTGACATTCCAGAATATCCGGCACGCGCGCAACCTCGCGCTCAAAGGCGTCCAGCAGGTCTTCGGCCTGACTTTGCAGAGTGATTTCCACGAAAACCGTGGTGGGCCGCCCCATCTTGCGCGTATCCAGCAGCGCCACATAGGACGCGATAAACCCGTCCTCCTCCAGACGTTGCACCCGTCTGTGACAGGCCGACGGCGACAGGTTCACCCGCTCCGACAGATCGGCATTGGTGATGCGGCCATCTTTTTGCAGCACACCCAGAATGCGGCGGTCGGTGGCGTCAAGATCCGAGGTCATGGTGATTTCTTCGATGAATAGGGGCTTTGACGCTTGAATATATCAAAGGCAGTCTATCAGGCCACAGAAATTTCAAAGCATCTGCAACGAAACTGCGCCACGCTTTGCGGTAAGGACAGCAAGTCCATCAGGGAGAGAGCTATGAAAATCGGTTGCCCGAAAGAGATCAAACCGCAGGAATTTCGCGTCGGCATGACGCCCAACGCCGCGCGTGAGGCCGTGAATGCAGGCCACACTGTCTATATCGAAACCGGGGCCGGGGTTGGGGCCGGGTTCTCGGATGCCGATTATGTCGCGGCAGGGGCCAAGATCATCGCCACTGCCGAGGAAGTTTTCTCGATTTCCGAGATGATCGTGAAGGTCAAGGAACCGCAACCGGTCGAGCGTGCGCGTCTGCGCGAAGGCCAGCTTCTGTTCACCTATCTGCACCTTGCGCCCGATCCCGAGCAAACCGCCGATCTGCTGGCCTCGGGCGTGACCGCGATTGCCTATGAAACCGTGACCGATGATCGCGGCGGTCTGCCGCTTCTGGCCCCGATGTCCGAGGTTGCGGGCCGTCTGGCACCGCAGGTCGGGGCGTGGACGCTGCAAAAGGCCAATGGCGGGCGCGGGGTGTTGATGGGCGGCGTTCCGGGGGTTCTGCCAGCCAAGGTTCTGGTGATCGGGGGCGGGGTGGTCGGCACCCATGCCGCGAAAATCAGCGCAGGCATGGGCGCGGATGTGACGGTTCTGGACCGCTCGGTCAACCGTCTGCGCTATCTGGATGATGTCTTCGGTGGCCAGTTCAAGAATGCCTATGCCGATGCCGCGACCACGATCGAGCTTGCCCGTCAGGCCGATATGATCATCGGCGCGGTGCTGATTCCGGGTGCTGCTGCACCGAAGCTGATCTCGAAGGCGCAGCTTTCCGAACTCAAACCCGGCGCGGCGCTTGTGGACGTGGCGATTGACCAAGGCGGTTGCTTTGAGACCAGCCGTGCCACCACGCACCAAGACCCGATCTATGAGGTCGATGGCATCATGCATTATTGCGTTGCCAACATGCCGGGGGCGGTTGCCCGTACCTCGACGCTGGCCCTTGGCAATGCGACCATGCCTTTCATGCTGGCACTCGCCAACAAGGGCTGGAAAAAGGCCTGCGCTGACGACAAACATCTGTTGGCGGGCCTGAACACCCATGCCGGCAAGCTGACCTATGCCGCCGTCGGCGTGGCACTTGGGTTGCCGACGATCTCGGCCGCCGACGCTCTGAAAATCTAACCGACGGAAAACCGCCGCGCGGACGTATCACCTTCGACACAACACCGAGGATGATATGTTCGCGCGGATTTCCCCCTACTGGCTTTGGCTGGTGCTTGCCCTTCCCGCCTTGGGAATGATTTCTCCGTTTTTCGACGAAAACACCCGCGCCCTGCGTGGTGTGATCCATGGGTCGGGCGAGTTTGCCGCCCGTTTCATGATTATCTCGATGATGGCAACGCCACTTCTGATGCTGACCAAAGGCAGCCGCTTTGCCCGCTGGCTGCGCGCCAACCGCCGCTATTTCGGTGTGGCAGCCTTTGCCTATGCCGCCGTGCATACGCTGGCCTATGTGCTGGGCGAGGCTTCGGTGGCGAAAATCCTGTCAGAAGCCACACGGTTTGATATGGCAACCGGATGGTTGGCCTTCCTGATCTTTATCCCGCTGGTAGCCACCTCGATGGATTACGCCGTGCGGGCGCTGGGGACATGGTGGAAGCCGGTGCAACGCTGGACCTATGCGGCGGCAGTGCTGACGCTGCTGCACTGGGCCAGCCTGCATAACTGGAACGGCTGGCCGCCCGCTGCGGTGCATTTCGCGCCGCTGGCCGCCCTGACGTTGTATCGGCTGTGGTGGACCTATCTGCGGGTGCGCCCGTTGCGGACCGCCTGACGCAAAACGGCCCCTCGCATCCGGGGGGCCGCCTCTTTTCGGCGCTTATTTCTTCAAGGCCGCCAGAATGTCTTTCAGCAGATCCAACTCGGTCGGCCCCGCCGGAACTGCCGCCGCCGCGGCGGCAGCCTCTTTCTTGGCGGTGGCGTCTTTCAGCTTGTTCACCGCCTTCACCAGCAGGAACACCACCCAGGCGATGATCAGGAAATTGATCACGGCGGTGATGAAGGCACCATAAGCAAACACCGGCACGCCTGCCTCTTTGGCCGCCGCCAATGTCGCGGGTGCAGTCCCGGACAGGTCGATAAACAGGTTCGAGAAATCAACCCCGCCGGTAATCAGACCAATGATCGGGTTGATCAGATCCCCGACCAAAGAATTGACAATGGCGGTAAACGCCGCGCCAATGATGATACCAACTGCCAGATCAACGACATTGCCCTTTGCAATGAAGGCTTTGAATTCATTAAGCATTATGCTGTCCCTTTTCTACGTCCACCACTTCGGGCGGGTTTCATCTGCACAAACGCACAGACGCGCGCAAAGGGTTGCACAAGGACGGTGCTTTTTCACGGGGAATTTTCGGCTATCTAGTCAATTGTGACCCTCAGAGGAGCATCCCCTTGACCGACCTGTCCGATTTTCCGATCACCAAACGCTGGCCTCCGCGTCACCCCGATGCGATCCAGCTTTATTCGCTGGCTACCCCCAATGGCGTCAAAATCTCGATTGCGCTGGAAGAATTGGGCCTGCCCTATGACGCGCACCTGATCGATTTTGCCACCCATGACCAGACCAGCCCCGAGTTCCTCTCGCTGAACCCCAATAACAAAATCCCCGCGATCATCGATCCGAACGGGCCGGGGGGCAAACCGCTCGCGCTGTTCGAAAGTGGGGCGATCCTGATCTATCTGGCAGAAAAGGCAGGGAAACTTCTGCCCTCAGAGAACCGCTACGAAGTGCTGCAATGGTTGATGTTCCAGATGGGTGGCATCGGTCCGATGTTCGGCCAGTTGGGCTATTTCCATATCTACGCTGGTAAGGACATCGAAGATCCGCGCCCGAAAGAACGCTTCCGCGCCGAATCCGAACGCCTGCTGCGCGTGCTGGATACCGCGCTTGAGGGGCGTGAGTGGATCGCGGGCGACTATTCGATTGCCGACATCGCCATCGCGCCTTGGGTCCGCAACCTGCGCGACCATTACAAAGCGGGCGAGATCACCCGCCTGCCCGAGCGCGCCAATGTTCTGGCCTATCTGGACCGCTTCCTTGCCCGCCCCGCCGTGGTCAAAGGGCTGACGGTTCCTGGCCGCGCCTGATCTTGGGCGGTTTCATCTTGGTCTAAATACTCCCGCCGGAGGCACCCGACGCAACGGCAGAGCCTCCGGCGGGAGTATTTGAGCCAAGATGAAGCCGCAATCTATTCGCCGTAAGGCACCCAGACGGTTTTGACCTGCGTGGCGTGGCGCAGGAAACTACGGCCTTCGCCATCCGCCCGGAACCAGTCGCGCGCGCGGGCATGGTTCACCCATGTGCGTTTCAGGTTGCCCGCCGCCTCTTTCTCGATCAGCGCCGAGATCGGGCTGGAAGAGAAGGACCAGACCGCATCCACATCCAGATGCCCCGCCAAGGGTTTGGCGAGTTCGGCATGGTTGCCGGTGATGATATTCACCACGCCCGCAGGCAGGTCCGAGGTGTCAAGAACCTGATAAAGATCGGTCGCAGCCAAGGGGGCGGTTTGTGACGGCACCAACACGCAGGTATTGCCCATCGCAATCGCGGGGGCCATGACCGAGATCAGGCCAAGCAAAGGCGCTTCATCCGGGCAAAGCGCACCGATCACGCCGCAAGGCTCATTCATCGCAATCGCCACGCCGCGCAGGGGAACCGATTTCACCGCGCCATCGTATTTGTCGGCCCAAGCAGCATAGGTGAACAGACGCTGGATGCTGGCTTCGACCTCATCCGCGCCGGATTTTCCGGTCAGGTCGCGCAGGCGGGCGGCGAATTCATCTGCCCGTGCCGACAGGTTTTCGGCAATGTAGAACAGGATCTGCGCGCGGTTATGCGCGGTGGCCTTGCCCCAGCCTTTGGCGGCATGGGCGGCCTCGACCGCGTTGCGGATGTCCTTGCGGTTGCCAAGCCCGACATGGCCCAGCAGTTTTCCTTTGGGCGACCAGACCGCTTGGGAATAGCCGCCATCGGGCCGCGCCTGCTTGCCCCCGACGTAAAGTTTTGCAGTGCGGTCCAGACCATCGACCTCGGCCAGCGCGGGTTCTGCCACCGCCTTGGCAGGGGCCAGAGCCTTGGTCTTGCCCGCTGGTTTCAGATAGGCCAGCAGCCCTTCCCAGCCGCCCTCGCGGCCAAATCCGCTTTCGCGCACACCACCAAAGCCCGCCGCCGCGTCGAACAGGTTGGTCGCATTGACCCAGACCACCCCTGCCTTGATCTTGGGCGCAATGTCCAAGGCCAGATTGACGTTTTCCGTCCAGACCGAGGCTGCCAACCCGTAGCGGGTGTTGTTCGCCAGATCGACCGCCTCAACCGGAGTGCGGAAGGTCATCGACACCAGAACCGGTCCGAAGATTTCCTCCTGCATCAAGGGCGAGGCCGCAGACAGTCCGGTGATCAGCGTCGGCGGATAGTAGCAGCCCGCAGGCACATCACAGGCTGCGTGGTAAACTTGCCCGTCCTTGCAGCCCTGCACCAGCCCCGTGATCGTGGCCAGTTGCACCGGATCGACAATCGCCCCCACATCGATGCACTTGTCCAACGGATCGCCCAGCCGCAGCCCGTCCATCCGGCGTTTCAGCTTGTCATGGAAGCGATCTGCAATGCCTTCCTGCACCAGAAGGCGCGAACCCGCGCAGCAGACCTGCCCCTGATTGAACCAGATCGCATCGACCAGCCCTTCAATGGCGCTGTCGATATCGGCGTCGTCAAAGACGATATAGGGCGACTTGCCGCCCAGTTCCAAGGTCAGCGCCTTGCCGCTGCCTGCCGTGGCTTCGCGGATCTTGCGGCCTACGGCGGTTGAGCCGGTGAAGGCGATCTTGTTCACATCCGCATGGCTGACCAGCGCCGCGCCGGTTTCGCCATCGCCGGTGACGATGTTCAGAACGCCTTTGGGGAGACCCGCCTCGCGCGTGATCTCGGCAAACAGCAGCGCGGTCAGCGGCGTATACTCCGCCGGTTTCAGCACCACCGTATTGCCCGCCGCCAAGGCCGGGGCGACTTTCCATGCCAGCATCAACAGCGGGAAGTTCCACGGGATCACCGCGCCACAAACCCCCAGCGGCTCCTGATCGGGCAGTTCCGAGGACAAAAGCTGTGCCAGACCCGCGTGATAATAGAAATGCCGCGCGACCAGCGGCACATCGATGTCGCGCGCCTCGCGGATCGGTTTGCCGTTGTCCATCGTTTCCAGCACGGCCAGCAGGCGGGAATGTTTCTGCACCAGTCGCGCCAGCGCGTACAGATATTTCGCCCGTTGATGCCCCGAAAGCCGCGCCCATTTCGGTTGCGCCTTGCGCGCCGCCGCAACGGCTGCATCCAGATCACCCACCGAGCCTTGCGTCACCGCTGCCAGCACCTTGCCTGTAGCGGGGTTCTTGGTTTCAAACGTATCACCGGCGGCGGTAAACGCCCCGTCGATCCAATGGCCAAAGCGGCCCTGATGCTTGGCGATCCATGCCAAAGCCTCGGCATTCGATTCAGGCGCGGGGCCGTAGGCCATGCTGTCAAAGATGTCACGAACGGTCATGGATCACCCCATCGCATGGCGGTTGGCGGCCGAATAGTGGCCGGTCAGGTAATGTTCAAGCTGGCGCTCGATGTCGCCCAGTAGCGACGACGCCCCGAACCGGAACAGGTCGGGTTGCAGCCACGGATGGCCCAATTCGTCCTTCATCAGGGACAGATAGACCAGCGCATCCTTGGCCTTGGCAATGCCGCCCGCAGGCTTGTAACCCACCTTGATGCCCGTCCGCGACTCATAGTCCCGAATGCAGCGGATCATCGTCAAGGACACCGGCAGAGTGGCGTTCACCGGCTCTTTTCCGGTCGAGGTCTTGATGAAATCCGCCCCCGCCATCATGCAGATCAACGAGGCCCGCGCGACATTGCGCAGGGTGCCAAGCTCGCCCGTTGCCAGAATGGCCTTTACATGCGCCTCGCCACAGGCCGCGCGCATTTCTGCCATTTCATCATAAAGCGCCTGCCAGTTCTGCGTCAGCACATGGCGGCGCGAGATGACAATATCGATCTCTTTCGCCCCCGCCTTCACGCTTTCGCCAATTTCCGCGATCCGCAGGCGGTAAGGCGACAGGCCCGCCGGAAAGCCGGTGGATACCGCCGCCACAGGGATATTCGTGCCTTCCAGCGCGCGAACGGCGGTTTCCACCATCTCGTGATAGACACAAACCGCGCCGGTGGTCAGCCCCGGCAGCCCCAGCTTTTCCAGCATCCAAGGTGCCACGGGTTGCCGCGCCTTGGCGCAAAGCCGCTGCACCCGTCCCGCCGTGTCATCACCCGACAGCGTGGTAAGGTCGATCAGCGAAATCGCCTTCAAAAGCCACGCCGCCTGATATTCCTTCTTGACGCTGCGCCGCCCGCCCAGCGTCGCCACCCGCCGCTCGATCGCCGAGGTATTGGCCTGTACCGAGGCCACCCAATCCAGATCAAGCGGCATGCCGGGATTGCGCGCATGCGCCACCTGCGGCAGTTGGGTCTTTACGGGATCAAGGGTCTGCATCGGGCGCGCTCCGCCGTTGTGACAACGTGGCAGGTTTGCATGGCAGCCTTGCCTCTGACAAGGCCGTGCGTCGGTTATTTTATCACTTGGTCAAATCATTCTTGCGGTGGGGGCGTGAACCCAGCCCAATCGCTTCCGGTTCCCGTCGGGGGAAGGCCTTTGCGATCCACCGTGCCATGCAGATGTGCCTTGGCCAGATAAAGGGCGGTCAAAGGGGCGGTCAGGAACAGGAATACCGCCACCATCGCCTCTTGCCACGGCGCATCGCCGACCAAAACTGCCGTTCCAGCCGAGGCCAGCAGTGCCGCGCCAACCCCCACCGTTGTCGCCTTGGTCGGCGCATGCAACCGCTGCATCGGCGCGCGCAGTTTCAGCAACCCGAAAGCTCCGATCAGCCCGAACAACCCGCTGATAACCAGAAGCGCCGCGATCAGCAGATCCCAGATCATTCGATGATGCTCCCGCGCAGCAGGTATTTGCAGAACGCCACGGTCGAGATAAAGCCCGTCATGGCGAACAACACCGCCGCCTCGAAGTTCAGGCCGGTGCCGGATTTGATGCCATACAGCACCACCAGCGCGATCACATTCACCACCATCGTATCCACCGCCAGAATCCGGTCGGGCAGGGTGGGCGAAGTGATCAACCGCCACAGGTTCAGCAACAGGGCCAGTGCGAAACAACCGATAGCAAAGGACAGGGCATAGGCTGTCATCATATGAAAATCCTTTTCAGCCGATCCTCGTAGCGGGCCTTGATGTCATCCCGCACCGCGTCGGGGTCGGGGGCATGCAGCGCATGGATCAGCAGCGCCTGCCCGTCCGCCGAGAAATCCGCCGTAATCGTGCCGGGCGTCATGGTGATGGTGCCTGCCAGCAGGGTAATCGCCTCGGGGCTGGTCAGATCGAGCGGCACGGTGATCCACGCCGATCTGATCTGATCGGCAGGCTTGAACAGCACGATCACAGCCACCTGAATATTCGCAAGAATGATGTCCCAAACCACCAGCGCGACATAAGCCACCAGCCGCATCGGGCTTTGCAGGCGGGGCCGCGCGGGCCAATAGGCCGAGGTCAGCAACGGTATCACCGTGGCCAGAAACGCTGCCATCACCAGACTGCCCAAGGCCAGCCGATTGACCAGCAGCAGCCAGACCATCACCAGCAGCAAGCTAAGGTAAGGATGGGGATAAAGCCGCCGCATCATGGGGACTCCAACCCGTTGGCCGCGATATAGGCGGCGGGGGCGTGCAAGGCCTCGGCAGTCAGGGTCAGCCATGCCGTTACCGGCCCTGCAAAAACCGTCAGCCCGATCAGCCCCGCCACCAACAACCCCACCGCGCCGAAGGCAAGCGGCTGTGCGGGATGGGGTGCCATCTCGCCCGTCTCATGCGCCTTCCAGAACAGCACCGATCCCGCCCGCGCCAGCCCCAGCATGGTCACAAACGACGCCAGCAAAATCACCGTCCAGACCCAAGCCGCAGGCATCGCCTGCATCACCAGCAGCTTGCCGACGAAACCCGACAGCGGCGGCATCCCCGCCATCGCCACCGCGCCCGCCATGAACAGCCCCGCGATCAACCCCAATTGCGACATCGGCGCACCCGCCTGCAAGGCCAGCCCCCCGCGCCGTTCCAGCACCAGATCGGCCAGCAGGAACAGCACCGCCGCTGCCAGCGTCGAATGGATCAGATAATACAGCGCCGCTGCCGTGGCCTGCACGCTGAAGGCCGACACCGCCAGAAACAGCAGCCCCATCGACCCAATCGCCGCAAAAGCCACCAGCCGCGCCAGATTGCGGCTGCCCAGCACCCCCAGCGCGCCCAGAACAATCGTGGCCACCGCCGCAGGCTCCAGCATCCCACCGATCAGCGGCCACAGCCCCGGAAACACCAGCGTCCCCATGCGGATCACCGCATAGGCGCCCACCTTGGTCATCACCGCAAACAGCGCCGCCACTGGCCCTGGCGCATTGGCATAGGTGCCGGGCAGCCAGAATTGCAGCGGCACCAGCGCGCCTTTCACCGCAAAAACCAGCATCAGCATCACCGCCGCCGCGCGGATCAACCCGGCCTCACCCTCCGGCAAAGCAGCCACTTTGCCCGCCAGATCGGCCATATTCAGCGTGCCAGTCACCGCGTAAATCGTGGCCAGCGCGATCAGGAACAGCGTCGATCCCAGCAGATTGAACGCCACATATTGCACGCCTGCCCGCAGCCGATCCCGCCCGCCGCCGTGGATCATCAAGCCATAAGAGGCGATCAGCAGCACCTCGAAGAACACGAACAGGTTAAAGGCATCGCCGGTCAGAAACGCCCCGTTCAGCCCCATCAGTTGAAACAGGAACAGCGCGTGGAAATGCCGCCCGCGCGCATCCCAACCCGTGCCGATCACATAGATCAGCACCGGCACCGACAGCCCCGCCACCAGCGCCAGCATCAGCGCCGACAGCCGGTCCAGCACCAGCACGATGCCAAAGGGCGCAGGCCAATTGCCCAAGCGATACACCTCTGGCCCCGCAGTGCTGGCCAGCAGCAGCAGCGCCGCAATCGCCAGCAGCACCACCGCGCCCACCAATGCAATCCCCCGCTGCGCCGCAAGATTGCCCCGTGCCAACAGCACGATCAGAGCCGCCAGCACGGCGGGCAGCACAACCGGCGCGATGATCCAATGGCTCATTCCGCGCCCCCGTCCACGCGGTCATCGCCCGAAGACAGGAATGACCCCAGCGCCATCAGCACGATCACCGCCGTCATGCCAAAGGAAATCACAATCGCCGTCAGCACCAGCGCCTGCGGCAAGGGATCGGTGTATCCGGCCTGAGCCTTGTCAATGATCGGCGGCAATCCGGGGGCCAGCCGTCCTGCGGCGAAAATGAAGATATTCACCGCATAGGACAGCAGCGACAGCCCAAGGATCACCGGATAGGTGCGTTGCCGCAGCATCAGGTAAATCCCGCCTGCCGTCAGCAGCCCGATGGCAATGGCAACCAGCGCCTCCATCAATGATCCTCCGGCAAGGGCGCGTCAAAGGCGCGGGCCTGCACGCGGTCACCGCCCCGTTGCGCCAACCGCGCAAGCGAAAACAGCGCCAGCATCACCGCGCCCAGCACGCAGAAAAACACCCCCAAATCGAACAGGGCGGCGGTCGCCAGCTCAAACTCCTCCAGAGGCGGCAGGTGGACATAGCCATAGTTCGAGGTCAGGAACGGACGCCCCGCCAGCCACGATCCCGCCCCCGTGGCCGAGGCGATCAGCACCCCCGTGCCGATCATCGCATGGTAGTCGATCCGCTGCCGCGCCTGCGTCCAGCCCTGACCCGAGGCCAGATATTGCATCACCAGCGCAATCGCAAAAACCAGCCCCGCCACAAACCCGCCCCCCGGAAGGTTATGGCCGCGCAGGAAAATATAGGTGCCGACCATCATCGCAATCGGCAGCATCAGCCGCGTCGCCACCACGAACATCATCGGGTGAACATCGCCCGCATCGCCTTCGCCGGGGTTGCGCGCCAGCAGGCGATCATTGGCGGGGCCTGGAACCAGCAGCGCCTCGGCCAGCGCAAAGATCACCAGCGCGGCTATCCCCAGCACGATAATCTCGCCATAGGTGTCATAGCCGCGAAAATCGACGATGATTGTGTTGACCGCATTGGTCCCGCCCGCGCCGGGTTTCGACTGTGCCAGATGGAACCATGAAATCGCCGGATAGGCCGCGTCGCGGATCATCAGCGCATAGGCCAACCCCGCCACGCCCAAGCCCGCCGCCCCCGCGATCACCCCATCCCGCCAGCGCCGCCAAGCCCCGCTTTCCACCGGCGTCAGTGCGGGAAGGAAATTCAGCGCCAGCAGCATCAGCACGACCGTCACCACCTCGACCGTGATCTGCGTCAGCGCCAGATCGGGTGCTGCCAGATAGGCAAACCCGACCGAGATCATCAGCCCGATCACCCCCACAAGCAGCAAGGCCAGCACCCGCTGCCGGTGCAGCACCACCGCGCCTGCAATCGCCGCCACCAGCAATCCCCACGCCACCAAGGGCGCAAATTCGACCGGCGTCAGCACACGGCTCCCTGCCACATACCCGCCCGTTGCAAAGCCATAGCCCGCAGCCGCCACAATTGTGACCACCGCAATCGCGATGAACCGCGTCAGTGCGCCATCATGCAGCCGCGCGGTTATGCCTTGCGCCATAGCACCCAGCCCGCCCAGACAGGCGTCGAACATCGCCTTGCCCTCGGGCCGAACGACCATCTCCCACAAATCGCGCAACGGGCGATAAGCCGCATAGACCAGCAGACCGGCCCCAAAGGCAAACAGCGACATCCAAAGCGCGGGCGATTGCAGCCCATGCCACAGCGCCAGATGGGTCTGCACCGCCGCGCCCGTCACCGCTCCCGCCGCTGCATCCACCAGCCAGCCCGCCACTGGCATTGGCCAAAGCCCCATCGCCACAACAAAAGCCACCAGCACCGCAGGCGCGGCCCACAGCGCAACTACAGGATCATGCGGCCGTGCCGGATAATCGCCCCGCTCGGCCCCCAGAAACCCATGCGCCAGCAGCCGCAGCGAATAGGCCACCGACAGCATCGCCCCCGCCGTGGCCAGCAGCGCCAAAATCCACGCATTGCCCAGAACCGGCGTATGGGCTGCCACCTCAAGCATCATCTCTTTGGACAAGAACCCGTTCAGCGGCGGCACCCCAGCCATCGACAGGCTGGCGACCGCCACCAACCCAAAAGTCACCGGCATCAACCGCCGCAACCCGCCCAAACGGCGGATGTCGCGCGTGTGAACCGCGTGATCGACGATCCCCGCCAGCATGAACAGCGCCGCCTTGAAACTGGCATGGGCCACGATATGCACGACCGCCGCCACCGCCGCCGCTTTGGTGCCAATCCCCAGCAGAAAGGTGATCAACCCCAGATGGCTGACGGTAGAATAGGCCAGAATCGCCTTCAGATCGTCCTTGAACAGCGCCACTTTGGCCGCGAACAGCATGGTCAGCAGCCCGGTTCCCGCCACCAGCACGAACCACACTTCGGTTCCCGAAAGCACCGGCCACAGCCGCGCCAACAGGAACAGCCCCGCCTTCACCATCGTCGCCGAATGCAGATAGGCCGACACGGGCGTGGGGGCGGCCATCGCATGTGGCAGCCAGAAATGGAACGGAACCTGCGCCGATTTTGTAAAGGCCCCCAGCAAAATCAGGATCAGCGCGGGCAGATAAAGCGGGCTGGCCTGAATTGCCTCGCGCTGTGTCAGAATATCAGACAGATCAAAACTGCCCGCAATCCGGCCAAGGATCAGCATTCCCGCAATCAGCGCAAGCCCGCCGCCGCCTGTAACAGCCAAGGCCATCCGCGCGCCTTGGCGGGCTTCGGGCAGATGCCGCCAATAGCCGATCAGCAGGAAGGACGACAGGCTTGTCAGCTCCCAGAACACCAGCAAAAGCAGGATGTTATCCGACAGAACGATCCCCAGCATCGCGCCTTGGAACAGCATCAGGAAGGTGTAAAACCGCCCCATCGGATCGGCCCTGTCCAGATAGAACCGTGCGTAAAGGATGATCAGCAGCCCGATCCCAAGGATCAGCCCCGCGAACAGCAATCCCAACCCGTCCAGCCGGAAATTCGCGTTCAGCCCCAGCGCAGGCAGCCAGTCGATACGGGTCTGCACCACCTCGCCGCGCAGCACCGCAGGCGCGTGCAGCGCCACCATCCCCAGCGCCAGCGCGGTGAAAACGCCCGCCCCCAAGGCGCAGGCACTCCGCCCCGCGCGGATCGTCAGCCCCGGCAAAAGGGCGCCCAGAAAGGGCAGGGCGGCAATCAGGGCAAGCGACATCTGGGCGGGCAAATCCTTGTGACTGCCCCTAAATGTGAGGATCAGGCCGCTTTGTTCAAGCCTAAAGGCCGGAACGGCCGCGACAAACCGCCTATACTTCGCGGCCAGCCGCGTTCTGGTCGATCAGATACCGCTGCGAAAGCGGGATCGCCGCCGCCCCCAAAGACCGCGCCTGCGCGCCCAAGGTGCCTTCACGGATCTGCGGCGGATCAATCCCGTCCAGCTCCAGCCGGTGCAAGGCGGCATGGGTGCGGCGGGTGATTTCGGCCCGCACTTCCACGGGCATCCAGCCGTCGATCATCACCGCCTCGATCTCGATCAGCGCGGCGGCAGAGAACGCGGCCCAAGCCAGACCTTCGGCGGCGCTGTCCATCCATGCCGACAGCACGCCTTCGCTGACCGTCCAGTGATCGGGGCGCTCCCAGAGGTGATCCGAGGATTCGCCCGCTGCCTCCATCGCTTCGGCGAGTTTCGACATCGAGGCCGAGGCAAACAGCCGCCGCATCCGGCCATCCGGCCCCGGAACCGGCAAGGGACCAACCCCCGCCGCATTGCCGCTGCGGCCAAGGAAAACCTGCCCGTTCAGCACCAGCCCGCCACCGATGAAGTAGCCGAAGTAAAAATACAGAAAATCGCGCGGCTTTTCGCCCGTGCCGAACACCAGTTCCGCCCCGCAGGCCGAGGTTGCATCGTTCTGCACATAGACCGGCATCCCCGTCAGTGCGGCCAGTTCCGCCTGAATATCGCGGTCGCGCCATGCGTCCATCTCGGACTGCGGCGCGCCGATCAGTTGCACCCAGCTCCACAACTGAAACGGCATCGCCACGCCCATGCCGCTGATCCGGTCGCGCGCGGCAGGCGGCAGGGTGGCCACCAGCTCTGGCCAGGCCCGCGCCACAAAGGCCACCACCGCCCCCGGCGTCGGGTATTTGTAGACCATGCGCTCTGTGCCGCGCACCTGCCCCTGAAAATCCACCAAGGTCAGATCCGCCGACCGCCGCCCGATCTTCAGCCCCAGAAAGAACGCGCCTTCGGGGTTCAGATGCATCGGAATCGACGGCTGCCCGATCCGCCCGCGCACAGGTTCCCCGCGCAGCAGCAAGCCGTCCTGCTCCAGCGCCCGCATGATCACCGACACGGTTTGCGCCGACAGCCCTGTGATCCGCGCAATATCCGATTTCGCCAAGCCGTCATGCTGGCGCACCAGCGACAGCACCAGCCGTTCATTATGCGCCCGCATCCCCGACTGGTTCGATCCGCGCAGGCCAACGTCCTCTGCACTGCGGTCCGTCAAGATTTCGGCGCCCAAGGGCATGGTTGTTTCCTATTCGGTGGACGAGGGAGCCAAGGCCGCTTTGCGAAGGATCACATTCGCAAACAGCTCCGGCTCGGAGGTTGCGATAATGGCATAGGCCGAACGGATGCGCGGATACAACTGCTCTCCGGCCAAAGGCGTCAAGCTAAAGTCCTGCGCCGAGGTGTGACACAGATCATCCAGCGCCTGATGGATCACACCCCGCTGGGCCGGATCATTGTTCAACGACGCCCGAAACGCGGCTTCTACCGGAAAAATTTTCAGAATCGCCCGCAGCATCGGCATCAGGTGGATGCCGTCGGCGCGGATCAGGCGGCGCGCATGTTCCGCCGCCGGATAGTTGCCATCCACCAGCGCGATCTCGTCGCCATGCCCCATCGCGCGCAGCGTATGCAGCAAGTCTGGACCCAAAAGCGGGGAGATACCGATCAGCATGGTGTGACGTGCCTTGTGTAAGCGAGGGCAGGGCGATTCCGCCCGCACCCCCGATGTCATTTGCCACAGGTTGAAAGCGAAGCGGGGTCGCTGTCAATAATAAATCACTCTGATTTATTTATCTTGACGCAAAGGCCCGAATCAGGTTTTGTCTGCCACATCGCAAGGCTGAATGGCTGGGCGACACGCTTCGAATGGGGGAATAATCCCCTAAATCCTTGGGAGGAATACCATGAAACTCAACGCGAAAGCCCTTTTGGGCGCGACGGCTCTTGCGCTGATCGCAGGCTCGGCTTCGGCTGCCGATCTGGCTTGCTTGATCACCAAGAACAACACCAACCCCTTCTTCGTGAAGATGAAAGAGGGTGCAGAGGCTGCTGCTGCCGCCGCTGGTCTGGACTTCCAAGCCTACGCTGGCGAAAAAGACGGCGACGCTGCCCCGCAGATCACCGCGATTGAAAACTGCGTCGCTGCCGGTGCCAAGGGCATCCTGATCACCGCGTCGAACGACTCGGTCGGTCCGGCCCTGAAAGAAGCCCGCGCGGCTGGCATCCTTGTCATCGCTCTCGACACCCCGCTGGCGGATACCGAAGCACAGGACATGACCTTCGCGACCGACAACTTCGAAGCTGGTCTGCGTATCGGCAAATGGGCTGCTGCCAAACTGGGCGCCGAGGCTGCAAACGCCAAGATCGCCATGCTGGACATCAACAAGGACAATATCTCGGTTGACGTTGCCCGTGACACCGGCTTCCTCGTCGGCTTCGGCATCGAAGTGCCGGATCTGGCTGTGATGGGTTCGGAAACCGATGCTCGCGTGATCGGCCACGAATCCTCGGACGCGAACCCCGAAGGCGGTCTGCGCGCGATGGAAACCCTGCTGGCAAAAGACCCCGACATCAACGTGGTCTACACCATCAACGAACCGGCTGCTGAAGGTGCCTATCAGGCGCTCAAGAACGCTGGCAAAGAAGGTCAGGCGATCATCGTTTCGGTTGACGGCGGCTGCCCCGGCATCGCTTCGGTCAAGTCGGGCGTGATCGGCGCCACCTCGCAGCAATACCCGCTGCTGATGGCATCCAAGGGCATCGAAGCCATCGCCACCTACGCAAAAGACGGCACCAAGCCGACCGCTTCGGAAGGTCTGTCCTTCTTCAACACCGGCGTGAACCTGATCACCGACCAGCCGGTTGATGGTGTCGAGTCGCTCGACAGCACCAAAGGCACCGAACTCTGCTGGGGCTGATCCAGTCTTAGAACTGGCTTGATTAACGGAAGGGCGGCTTTACAGTCGCCCTTCTTCATAGGCGAAACCCCGAACGGGTTTCGGGATCATCACGGGGGGATACCGAAGCGATGAGCGCAGAAGACGCACCTACCAAAACAATTTCCGATTACGAGGCCACGCTGACCAAAGCTGACAAGGCGGTCGCGACCTTCGAAAAGGACGACAAAACCTTTGTCCATGTGCTGCGCGGCTATCTGCGTAACTATCCAACACTGATTCCGGCCCTTGTGCTGCTGGTGTCGGTTGCGGCCTTCAGCATCATTGCGCCGCGGTTTCTGGGCATGGGGGCGCTGTCGACCGTTCTGAAGCAGGTCACGGTGACGGGCTTTGTCGCCTTGGCGCAAACGCTGATCATCCTGACCGCCGGTATCGATCTGTCGGTCGGCGCGATCCTTGTGGTCTGCTCGCTGATCATGGGCAATCTGGCGGTGATCTCGGGCCTGCCGGTGCTGCTGGCGGTGTTCATCGGCATCTTCTTCGGCGGGTTGATGGGCTTTGTGAACGGCGTGCTGGTCGCGCGGGTCAAACTGCCGCCCTTCATCGTGACGCTTGGCACCCTGTCGATCTTCAACGCGCTGAAGCTGTGGTATTCGCAGTCTGAATCCATCCGCAACGTCGACATTGAAGAGAAAGCCTCGGGCCTGCTGTGGTTCGGCAAGGGCTTCAACGTCGGCGGGGCCAGCCTGTCTTATGGCGGCATCACGCTGATCCTGCTGGCGGCGGTGCTGTGGTATGTGCTGAACCACACCGCTTGGGGCCGTCATGTCCATGCCATCGGCGATGATCCTGATGCGGCCATGCTGTCGGGCATCAAGGTCGACCGCACCCTGATTTCGGTTTACGCCGTTGCCGGTCTGATCTGTGGCTTTGCGGCATGGATCGCCATCGGTCGCGTCGGTTCGGTCTCGCCCATCGCGTTCGATACGGTGAACCTTGGCTCTATCACCGCTGTGGTGATCGGCGGCACCTCGCTGTTCGGCGGGCGCGGGTCGATCATCGGCTCGGTCCTTGGGGCCTTTATCGTGGGCGTGTTCAACACCGGCCTGTCGCTGGCGGGCGTTGACGACTACTGGCAGATGTTCGCGGCGGGCTGCCTTGTGATCATCGCTGTCGCACTTGACCAATGGCTGCGGAGGGCTTCGCAATGACGACTGTTCAACCCATCCTCGAAGCGCGCGGGTTGATGAAGCGCTATGGCACGGTTGTCGCCATGAACGGGGCCGATTTCGATCTGTATCCGGGTGAAATCGTGGCCGTGATCGGTGACAACGGCGCAGGCAAATCCACGCTGATCAAGGCGCTGTCGGGGGCCGTAACCCCCGACCACGGCCAGATCCTGCTGGACGGCAAGCCGGTGCATTTCCGTAGCCCCGACGATGCCCGCGACGTCGGGATCGAGACGGTCTATCAGAACCTTGCCATGTCGCCGGCGCTGTCGATTGCCGACAACATGTTTCTGGGCCGCGAATGGCGCAAACCCGGTATCATGGGTAAGGTCTTCCGCCAGATGGACCGCCCGCGGATGGAGAAATTCGCCCGCGATAAACTGTCCGAACTGGGCCTGATGACCATCCAGAACATCAACCAAGCCGTTGAAACCCTGTCGGGTGGTCAGCGTCAGGGTGTGGCGGTGGCACGGGCTGCGGCCTTCGGCTCCAAGGTTGTGATCCTTGACGAACCCACCGCAGCGCTGGGCGTCAAGGAAAGCCGCCGCGTGCTGGAACTGATCCGCGACGTGCGCGCGCGCGGGATTCCGATCATCCTGATCAGCCACAACATGCCGCATGTGTTCGAAGTGGCCGACCGCATCCACATCCACCGCCTTGGCCGCCGCCTGTGTGTGGTCAAACCGGACGATTACTCAATGTCCGACGCGGTGGCCTTCATGACGGGCGCGAAACTGCCCGAAGGCGTGACGGAGCCGGTATGACGCCCGCCGAACTGGCACAGGTTATCCGCCAGAAGGCAACAGGGCAGGGGCGGTTTCTGACCGCCCTTGCTGGCCCTCCGGGTGCTGGCAAATCCACCCTCGCCGCCGAACTGGTTGCGGCATTGGGCCAAGGCGCCAAAGCCGTTCCGATGGACGGCTTTCACTATGACGACCGCGTTCTGATCGCCCGTGGTGCGCGCGACCGCAAAGGCGCCCCCGATACCTTTGATGTGCAAGGCTTTCTGCACCTGCTGCGCCGCCTTCGGGTCGAGGATGAGGTCGCCATTCCCCTGTTCGACCGCGATCTGGAAATCAGCCGCGCGGGGGCCGATATCGTCACCGCCGATGACCGCATCCTGATCGTCGAAGGCAATTACCTGCTGCTGAACGAAGCGCCGTGGCCTGACGCGGCCCCGCTTTTCGATCTGACCGTCTGGATCGACGTGGCCGAGTCCGAGCTTGACCGCCGCCTGATGGACCGCTGGGCGCATTTTGGCAAGACGCCGGAGCAGGCGCGGGCGTGGATCGACGGGAATGATATGCCCAACATCCGCCGTGTGACGCAAAACAGCCGCCCCGCCGATCTGGTGCTGCGCCACGGCTAAGGCTTGCACCCGCGACGGACTTGCCCGATCAAAGCGGCATAGCTTTGCGGATCGGACATATGGGTATTGATACAGACTGGACCCGCTTTCTGGCGCACCCCGCCTATTTCCTGAACCTTGATCGCCGCCCCGACCGTCTTGCCCGCACGGCCCAAGCGCTCGCCGCCGCAGGCTTTACCAACCAGCACCGCTTTGCCGCGATTGACGGGCAAACCGCCGATCTGCCCGCCGCTTTTGCCAGCCACGGCATTACAACCTTGGGCGCACATGATCAGGGATTCGTAACTTCCAAAGCCAAGCAGGGCTGCATGCTGTCGCACCTTGCCATCCTGCGCCATGCCCGCGATCTGGACCTGCCATTCGTGCATATTTTCGAGGATGACATCAGCTTTCACCGCGATTTCGCTCGCCTTGCCCCGCAATTCCTGCAAGCCACGCCCCGCAGCGCCGATATGATCTACATGGGTGCGCAGATCGAGCCTGCAACTGGCACCGCAAACCGCATGGCCCGCCTAGCCCAGACTGTCTGCGCCCCGCTTGGGCTTGCCGCCAAACCCCATCGGGCCTTGGGCGATCTGGGTCGGTTTCCGGTGTTCTGCCTGCACGCCTATAGCCTGACCCGCACAGGCGTCGCCGCGCTGTATGATTTTCTGACGCGGCAGGAACAGGGCGTCTACACCGTGGATTGCATGACCATCGACGGTCAGCGCCGTGGCACCCAGCCCTATGTCACCCGATTTCCCATCCTGCACAGCGTTTGGGATGCCCGCCGCTTTCCCGACCCCGGCCCCCACCGCAGCGCCGAACGCGCCGTCCGCAATGCCGGTCTGGTCTATCAGGATGCCGATCTGGGCAGCGACATCGGCACGGATTAGCCCTGCGGTGTCATGGCTTTGCGGCCCCGCGCGCGCTCCAGCCCCAGCTTGCGCTCGCGCCAGATGATCAAACAGCCCGCCGTGACCACCAGAACCGCCCCCGCCATCATCGTCCATGTTGGCACCTCGGCAAAGACGAAATAGCCGATCCCCAGCGCAAACAGCATCGAGGCATAGTCAAACGGGGCCACCAAAGACGCATCCGCCTCGCGGTAGCTGGAGGTCAGAAATATCTGCCCCACCCCGCCCAGCAGCCCCGCCGCCACCAGCAGCGCCGCTTCGAAGGGCGAAGGCCATACCCAGCCAAACGGCAACGTCACCAGCGACAGCGTGGTGGCGGTCAGCGAGAAATAGAACACGATGGCGGGCGTGCGTTCGGTCAGCACCAGTTTGCGGACAAACACCTGTGCCAAGGCCGCGAACACCGCGCCACCCAGCACCAGCATTGCGCCCAAAGCCTCGGCATGGCCCGTAGCACCCTGCAGCACGGTCAGGCGCGGTGACAGCACAATCAAAACGCCGACCAACCCCAAGATGACCGAGGCGATGCGAAACACCCGCACTTCCTCGCCCAGAAACATCGCAGCGAAGATGACGGTCAGCAGAGGCGCCGCATAGCCGATCGCGGTCACTTCCGGCAGCGGCAGATAGGCCAGCCCTGCAAAGCCCATCCCCATCGCCAGCGTCCCCATCAACCCGCGCCAGACATGGCCCAAGGGTGCCACCGCCTTGAATCCGCTCGACAATTCCCGCCGCATCGCCAGCCATGCCACAATCACAGGAATCGCAAAGAAAGACCGGAAGAACACCGCCTCACCGGCAGGCACATGTTGCGCTGTCGCCTTGATCAGCGATGACATCACGATGAACACCAGAACCGATGCCAGTTTCAGGGCAATGCCGCGCAAAGGGCGCATGGGAAGCCTCGCGTTGGATTGCCCCAGATGGATCACCCTTCGCCCGACGATACAAGTCCCACAATCATATCTTGCCGCCCCCGCACTCTTGCTGTTCCCTATGGCAAAGGAGAATTCCCATGCCCTCAGCCCCGCTGTCTGCCCGCATCGACCAAGGCCGCGGCATCACTCCCGCCGATCTGGTGCTGAAAGGGGGCCGCGTGTTCGATCTGATCACGGGTGATCTGGTGGAAACCGATGTGGCGATCTGCGGTGATACCATCGTGGGCGTCTTCGGCAGCTATCAGGGCAAGCGCGAGATTGACGTCTCGGGCCGCATCCTTGTCCCCGGTTTCATCGACACGCATCTGCATATCGAAAGCAGCCTTGTCACACCCTTTGAATTTGATCGCTGCGTCACCCCGCACGGCATTACCACCGCCATCTGCGATCCGCATGAAATCGCCAATGTCTGCGGGCTGACAGGGATCAACTATTTCCTTGAGGCTTCGACCCGCACCCTGATGGATATCCGCGTGCAGCTTTCGTCCTGCGTGCCTTCGACCCATATGGAAACCACCGGCGCACGGCTTGAGGCGGCAGATCTGATCCCGCTGATGGATCATCCCCGCGTGATCGGTCTGGCCGAGTTCATGAACTACCCCGGTGTGCTGTTCAAAGACGCAGGCTGCATGGCCAAACTGCAGGCATGGCAGGGCCGCCACATCGACGGCCACGCCCCCCTGCTGCGCGGCAATGACCTGAACGGCTATATTTCCGCAGGTATCCGCACCGAACACGAGGCTACCACTGCCGCCGAAGGGCTGGAAAAGTTGCGCAAGGGGATGCGGGTGCTGATCCGCGAAGGCTCGGTGTCGAAAGACCTGCATGCGCTGGCACCGCTGCTGACCGAACGCTTTGCCCCCTACCTGTGCCTTTGCACCGATGACCGCAATCCGCTCGACATCGCCGAACATGGCCATCTGGACTACATGATCCGCACCGCGATCAGCCTTGGCGCGGAACCGCTGGCCGTCTACCGCGCGGCCTCGCTGTCTGCCGCCGAGGCTTTTAGCCTGAAAGATCGCGGCCTGATCGCCCCCGGCAAACGCGCCGACATCGCCGTGATCGACACGCTTGCGGGCTGTAACGTCTCGACCGTTCTTGCAGGCGGGGTGGAAATCACGGATGCCGCCTTTGCCGCCCGTGCCGAAATCCCCCCCGTCGCACGCCATTCGGTCAAGGCGACCAAGGTAGAGCCGCACCACTTCCGCACCTCTGGCAACCGCACCGAAACCCCCGTGATCGGCATCCAGCCCGGCAAGATCATCACCCAGCACTTGACCTTCGACATCGCCCCGCAGGATGGCGACAAGCGCCCCGACATCGCGCGCGATCTGGTGAAAATCGCCGTGATCGAACGGCACGGCGTCAACGGCAACCGCGCCACGGGCTTTGTGCAGGGCTTTGGCCTGCAACGCGGCGCCATCGCCTCGACCGTCTGCCACGATCACCACAACATCGCCGTTGTGGGGGCCGATTATGCCGACATGGCGCTGGCCGCGAACCGTCTGGGCGAGATCGAGGGCGGCTTTGTGGTGGTGGAAGGCGGCAAGGTTCTGGCCGAACTGGCACTGCCCGTGGCAGGGCTGATGAGCCTGAACCCCTTCGAGACCGTCCACCAAGACCTGATCGCCCTGCGCGCCGCCGCCCGTTCCCTTGGCGTGGTGCTGGAAGAACCCTTCCTACAACTGGCCTTCCTCTGCCTCCCTGTGATCCCGCACCTGAAAATCACCGATCACGGCATGGTCGATGTGGACAAGTTTGAAGTGATGCCCTGATACCGTAGACAGCCTATCTTTCCTCGCGCAACGGTTTTGTCGCGCGGGGGCTGATGTGGGTGCAGGCGCGCAACCGCTCGACGGGTGCGACCGAGACCATGGGCCTGTGGACCGGCGAAGAGGACCGCGATTTCAGTATCGAGGGCGGAACGCGGACCTATCACGGGGCGGGCGCGCTTTTGGGGCTGGACCAGATCGTGATGCAGACCGGCCTGACGGTGCGGATGCAGCGGGTGTCGCTGGCGCCGATCGCGGCGGAAGTGGCGCAGATGCTGCGGGGCTACGACGCGGGCCTTGCCCCTGCCGAGATCCACCGCGCCCTGTTTGACCCGATGAGCGGCGATCTGATCGCGGAACCCAAACGCCTGTGGAAAGGCGTGATCGACACCGCCCCGATCCACACCGCCGAGATCGGCGGGCAATCGACGGTGGATGTGGCACTGGCAAGTGCGGCGCGGGCGCTGACCAAAGGGCTGAGCCTGACCAAATCGGACGCGGTGCAGTCCTTGCGCGGCGGGGACCGGTTCCGCCGCTATCAGGATGTCACCGGCAAGGTGTCGACCGTCTGGGGCGAGAAGAAGGCAGGTCAATGATGCGGCATCCTGATTGGAAACTGCGCCTGATGCAGTATCTGGGCGAGGCCGCCCGCACCCCGTTCCAGCCGGGCCAGCATGACTGCGCGCTCTTTGCCGCAGGGGCGGTCGAGGCGATGACCGGCATCGATTATGCCCGCCCGTTCAAGGGCCGTTATACGACCCTTAAAGGTGGGGTGCGGATGCTGCGCGAAGCGGGCTTTGCCGATCACATCGCCCTTGCCGCCGCATGGTTTCCCGAGATCGCACCCGCCTTTGCAGCCCCCGGCGATCTGGCCGTGATCGAGACGCCCGACGGTCCCGCCATGGGCGTGGTGCAGGGCGAAGGCGTCTATGTGCTGACCGTGGACCGGCTTGGCATCATGCCAATGCCGGGGGCCACCCGCGCCTTTCGGGTGATGTGATGGTGCAGCTTGTCTCCCTGATCCTGACCGGCATTGCGGCGCTGCTGGCCTTTGCCGCACCCGCCCATGCGGGGCCGGTGTTTGTCGCCGCGCTCTCTGCCGGTGCAGGGGTGGGTGCCGCCTTTGCCGCCACCACGCTTGGCCATTTCCTGACGCAGACCTTGCTCGGGCGATTGCTTGGGGCTGTGGCGCTGTCGGCGCTGCAGGCCGCGCTGATGAAGCCTGCGACCCCCGGCATCACCACCGAAACCATCCGCTCCGGCGGCGTCAATCCATCGTCCTTCCTCCTTGGCCGCTATGCCACCGAAGGCGACGAGGTCTGCCCGCCGATGACGCATGGCAAGGCGGACAAGACCCCGAACGCCTACCTGACCTATGTGATCAGTCTGGGCGACATCGCGGGCCAGACCCTGTCGCGGGTGATCATCGACGGGGAATACACGACCTTCACAGGGGCCGCCCATGCCGATTATGGCACCCCCGCGACGGGTCGCCTCGCAGGCTATGCCTGGATCAAATACTATGACGGCACGCAAGTCGTGGCCGACCCGATGCTGCTGGCAAAATATGCAGGCTACCCGGAACGCCCGTGGCTCTCTGACATGGTCGGCACCGGCATCTGCTATGCGATCCTGACCTTCCGCTATAACCGCGAACTCTATCAAAGCTTCCCGCGCTGCCGCTTCGAGATCGACGGGATCAAGCTTTACGACCCGCGCAAGGATAGCACGGTGGGCGGGTCTGGCGCGCATCGCTGGGCGAATCCGGCGACATGGGAGCCGACCAACAACCCCGCCGTGATGGCCTATAACATCAAGCGCGGCATCAGCCTGCCGGGCTTGGGCATCTGGGGCGGCGATGCGGCGGCTGCGGATCTGCCGCTGGCCAATTGGTTCACCGGCATGAACGAGGCCGATGTGGCCGAAGCTCTGGCTGCAGGCGGCACCGAGCCGCGCTATCGGGCGGGCTATGAGGTGACGGTCGACAAGGAACCGGCGGCGGTGATCGAGGATCTGCTGCGGGCCTGTCTGGGGCAGGTGGCCGAGGTCGGGGGCCAGTGGAAGCTGCGCGTGGGCGGGGCGGGCCTGCCGGTGATGTTTGTCACCGACGACGACATCATCGTGACCAAGCCGCAGGATTACGAACCCTTTCCGGCCTCGGACCAGCGCTTCAATGGCATCGATGCGCGCTTTCCCGACCCCGGCACCGGCTGGGAGCCGAAGGCCGCTCCGCCCCGCTACAATGCGACATGGGAGGCCGAGGACGGCAACAAGCGCCGCGTCGCCAGCCTCGATCTGCCTGCCTGCCCCTATCCCGATCAGGTGCAGCGGGTGATGAAGGGCTATATCGCCGATGACCGCCGGTTCCGCCGCCACAACCTGACGCTGCCGCCCGATGCCGCGATCCTTGAGCCGCTGGACACGATCAGCTGGACCTCTGCGCGCAACGGCTACACGTCGAAGCTGTTCGACGTCACGGAAGTGCAGGATGATGTGCGGACGCTGCTGCAAGGCGTTGCCCTGCGCGAAGTCGACCCGACCGACGCCAGCTGGTCCACCGCACTGGAACTGCCCTATTCGACCGCGTCGAGCATTGCGGTCCCGCTCACCAGCCAGACCGTCGAGTCCTTCGATCTGCAGGCCCATACCATCACGGATGCGGGCGCGCTCGACCGCCGCCCGGCCCTGAAGCTGCTGTGGAACGGGGCAGAGCAGGATGGCGTGACGGCCATCGAATACGAAGTGCGGGTGGCAGCAACGGCGGTTGTCGTCAAGCGCGGCGCGATCACTGACGTGGGCGCAGGCGCGTTGATCCTTGCCGAAGGGATACTGCCCTCCACCGCCTATGAGGCGCGGATGCGCCCCGTGGTGGCGGGACCGGTGGCTTGGACGGCATGGGACGTTGCGACAACGGGGGCGGTGCAACTGGGCCAGATCGATCTGGACGGGTCGGTGGTCAAGGCGGTTCTCGTCGGTCCGGTCGATATTCCCACGACGGTTGGCTACGTGTTTCTGAGCATGTCGACCGGCCCAATCTCGCCGCATCACCTGTGGCGCTCCGGTCTTTCTGCCGAGGTCAGGAAGAACGGCGGCGGCCCCGGCGATGCGATCCTTGCCTTCGAGCAGCGCTACAAGTTTGCCGGGGTATGGTCGGCGTGGGTGCAAAAGGGGACCGTGACAGTCACTGCGGTCGCTTGGGACGTCGATGGCATCTCGTCAGGCTTCGCGGGCCAATACGAGGATGTCGAGTTCCGTCTGTCGGTGGTGTCAAACGCAGGCACCCGCGTTCAGAGCCTTCGCAATGTCTACATGACAGCCGTCAACGTGGTGAAATCATGACAGCACTCTATGCCAAAATGGATGACAGCGGGGTCTATCCGGTCGAGTTGCGGTCCAGCCCGCTGGAAGGCTGGCTGGCGCTGCCTGCCGGAACGGCGGCAGAAGTGGCGATTGCGATGATGCTGGCGGATGGCGCATGGGTCGCGCGGCCTGCCATTGCCGCCCCGACCGTCACGCGCAGCGCGGAAGGCTGGGTGATCGAATTTGCCGCGCCCGATGGTGCCGTGTGTGATGTGGTCGACCCCTATCTGGGCTGGCTGGGCAGTGCCGATGCCTCGGCAGGCGCGCTGGCCTTCGTGCTGGCCGAGGCTGGCCGCTACCAGCTCGAGGTCACGGCCCCGCGCCCATGGCTCGGGCGCACTGACAATCTGGTGCTGGCATGAAGGTGATCCGCCGCCCCGCTTGTGCCTCCCGCGCCTTCGCCCGTGCCGAAGCCGAGGCCGCCCGCGCCCCGATCCGCGAGGCCCGCCGTGCCGCCTTCGCCGCCGAGGCCGATCCGCTGGCCTTCAAACTGCTGCGCGGCGAGGCGACCCAAGCCGAATACGCCGCCTGCGTCGCCGCGATCCGCGCCCGTTATCCATATCCAGAGGAGTAAGACACGATGGTCGACACTTGCACCGTCAGCTGGACCGCCCGCGATTTCCAGTTCGTGACACTCGCCGCCGCGCGACTGGTGTTCATCCCGCGTGATGCCCTGTCCCTCGCCGGGGCGGTGGGCGTCCTCTATGTGCCTGCGCGGGCCGAGGCGACATCGGACGGGTCGGGTGCCGGGTCCATCGCGCTGGTGCCGGGCTATTACATCCTGCATGTCATCACGGCGGATGGCACGGCCACGGCAGGCATCGCGGTGCCGAACGCGGCGACGGCGGAGATCGGTGCCTGCATCGACCAGACCCTCGATCTGCCCGCGCTGTCAGAGTTTCAGGCGCTGGTGGTTGCCGCCGAAGCCGCAGCGGATGCGGCGGCGGCCTCGGCGCTGGCGGCGGCCACCTTTGATCCCGTGCTCTATCTGGCAAAATCCGGCAACCTTTCGGGTCTGCTGAACACGACCACGGCCCTGACCAATCTGGGCGCAACGGCAACGGGGGCCAGCCTGTTCACCGCAGCAACTGCGGCAGCGGCCCGCACGACGCTTGGCGCAACCGCCGTGGGGGATGCTGTGTTCACCGCCGCCAGCACGGCTGCGGCGCAAACCGCGATCGGGGCCAGTGTGGTTGGCAAAGCGCTGATGGTGGCGGTTGACGCGGCGGCGGGGCGCACGGCCATTGCTGCCGCGCCCTTGGCCTCGCCCGCATTTACGGGGGTGGTGTCGGTTGCCTCAGGGTCGGCTGCTCTGCCGTCTCTCACCTTCTCGGCTGACCTTGATACGGGGTTCTGGAACCCTGCGAACAACCTGCTTGGCGTGGCCATCAACGGGGTGGAGCGGGCGCGGTTTGACGGGAACTACCTGCGCCTCGCCGCTGGTGGCATCCAGTTCAACGGCGATACCGCCGATGCGAACAGCCTTGATGACTACGAGGAAGGGTCGTTCACCCCGACGATCTCGGGGGCCGGTGTCAGTGGTGCTGGCACCTATACGCTGCAGACGGGCCGCTATGTCAAAGTCGGCAAAGTCGTGACGATCTGGGGCGCGGTCACGATCACCGCCCACACAGGCTCGGGCCAGATGATCATCGGCGGCTTGCCGTTCACGACCGCCAACGTCGCCAACATGAAGACCGTCGCCAGCATCCTGTACCTGAGCCTGACCGTTCCGGCCTCGTCCTTTGCCGTCGGCTTCATCGGCCCGAATGAGAGCTGGATTTCCATGAACTCACTGGCAACCGCTGCGACAGGCTATGTTTCCCTGTCAATCGATGCAGCCTGCACCCTGAACTTCACCGCCACATACGAGGCCGCATGATGCTGAAAATTGAAGTTGTAGAAAACGGAACGGTGATGATCCGCGAGACGATTGACGGCCGATTTCACCGCCGCACCATCCTGCCGGGTGATGATTATTCGGGCGAACAGGGTGCAGTGTTTGCCGCCTGCGAAAAGGCCCATACGCCCGAGGTCATAGCGGCCTTTCTGGACAGCCGGATGGTGCGCCAGCCGTCGCCCGAAGAGCAGCTTGCCGCATGGCGGGCAGGGGCCAAGTGCAGCCGCCTTCAGGGGCGTCTGACGCTGGGGGCAGAGGTCTGCGCGGCACTGGATGCCATGGCCGCAGATCCCGCGACGCCTTGGGCCATGCGCGAGACCATCACGGGGGCCATCGAATGGCGGCGGTCCAGCCAGACCATTGACGAGCTAGGCTATCTGCTGGGATATGACGCCCCCCGGATGGACGCGCTGTTCGAGGCCGCCATGCAGGTTGCGGTCTGACATATCCGGCCCCCCGAAAGGGAGGCCGGGGGGTGCTGGAAACACCCCCCAACACGGGGCAAAGGTAGATCACCGCCCCCATCGACCAGCATCCGCTTATGGCCGCACCGCCCGTTTCCGGGCAGGCCCAATAGGCAGCGATTCGAATGAACATCAGCTTAACGGCAGACCAGAAAGCCCGCCCCGTCGCCCCTTGGCTGGGCGGCAAACGCAACCTTGCAAAGCGCATCTGCGCCCTCATCGATGCCGATGACCACCGCACCTATGCCGAGCCTTTCGTGGGCATGGGCGGGATCTTCCTGCGCCGGTCGCAGCGCGCGCAGGCCGAGTTCATCAACGACCGGGGCCGCGACGTCTACAACCTCTTCCGGGTGATTCAGGAACACTACGTGGCCTTCCTCGATCTCTTGCGCTTCCAGATCACCACGCAGGCGAATTTCAACCGGCTGTTCGGCGTCGATCCCGAAACCCTGACCGACATGCAGCGCGCCGCGCGCTTCCTTTACCTGCAGCGGCTGGCCTTCGGCGGCAAGGTCTCGGGGCGCAACTTCGGCCTCGCCAACGACCGGCCCGCGCGGTTCAACCTGACCACGCTGGAGCCTGATCTGGAGGCGCTGCACAGCCGGTTGTCGGGGGTGACCATCATGTGCCTCGACTTCGCCGAGTTCATCCGCCGGGTGGATGGGCCAAGGGCGCTCTTCTACCTCGACCCGCCCTATTGGGGCTGCGAGAACGACTACGGCAAAGCCCTGTTCAGCCGTGACCGCTTCGAGGAACTGGCGACCTCGCTGGGGTCGTTAAAGGGGCGTTTTATCCTGTCTTTAAACGACGTCCCCGGTGTGCGCGAAACCTTCAAGGGCTTCCGGTTCCAAGAGGTGAAAACCACCTACACCATCGCCGGAAAAGGCGCGCAGCCCGAACGGGCCGAAGTGCTGATCTCGAACTATGATCTCGGGTGAAGGAAGGGGCCGGATCGGTGACGGTACGGCCTCTGCCATGCCTTCGTGGCTGACTGCAGGCTACACGGTTCCTTTTTGCGGGGAATGCAAGAATCGTTGCCTGAATTCCTTGGGCGAACAATCTTGGGTAGAAAGTTGCAACGGGAGTAAGCATGAGTAAGACAAGTTCAGTCCAGTATCGCCACTTGAAGACAGAAAATCTCGGCACAAAGTCTGATCTAAAGTCTCTGATAGTTGAGGCGCTTCTGCGATCGCAGGCAGATGGACGGAGTCTTTCTCAGAGTGCGAAATTGCGGAAAATCGATCTCGATCAGGATGGTAGTGTAGTAATTCTCAACAAGATTTCTGATCCCAGTAGTTGGGTAGGCCCGGTGTTCGCCGGGCAACTCATACAGCTCGAACTGGGAACACTTCTACCCGCTGTTACCCAATCCCTTGATGATGACACAGATGAGTTCTTGCTCGAAAATCTACAACTTGGAGAGCAGACACAGATCCTCAAGGGAGCGATGTATTTTGCGATTGTTGGTAACCACGTCGCTCTAATCGAGGGGCAAAGCGTAAAGAGTCGTACGCTGGAGCGCTATCTGACGAGAATTTTGCAGGATGCTGCTCGACTAGAGGCAGGGACGCCCGTGATCCTGACAGCAAAGTTCGCAAGCGGAGATGGAAAGGCTCTCGAGGCACCTACAGAGGTTACAGTTCGAGCTGCGCCGGTGAAAGCTTCATCCCAAGATGGCGCGCAAGGGATTCATGAGATTGTCGAACGGGAGGCCGCAAGGGCAAAAGAAGCAGGTCATACCGTTTTTGACGTTTTGGCTACCTTAGGCTGGGATAGAACGGCGATAGAAAGGCTCAAGAAAGACATTCCTTCGGGTGGATGGATCGAGGGGTTCTTCAAGGTCGTAATCAAGGCAAATCGGGCAAAGAGACCAATTTCGAGAGCTACAATCGAGGAGGCGCTCCGTAACATTGACCCGGCAGATCTTGGCCTACGGGGCGAGGGTTCCGAGAAGAACGGTATTGTGAAACTGTCAACGCCGCGATCTGTCAAAACAAAGGGGCAGCTTCTGGACCCAACAGATGCTATGTTGCAGATAGTGGAAGCCCTTAAGGAATGGGCGTCATCTGGGAAGATCGATTGCAAATTTGGTTGAGATCATGGCCGGTGTTTTGCTTGGCGGGGAGCCTCGTGTCCCTTCTGCCGAGTGGCATTTTGGCCGGTGATATCGGTAGGATCGTCACAACTTTTCTTGGACTGCTTGCCGCCAGCATACTTCCGACGATCTCTTTGATCGTTGGCTCGATGTCGGCTACGGGTCGATCGGTCAAGGGCATCAACGAATTGCACGATGAATTTGTTCACTTAGTCGGGGAACTGTTCTCTGTGCTTGGATGGACCATGGTCGCAATCGTCGGTCTGGCTGTCGCCTCCGCTGACATCAATTATCAGTTTGGAACGTACGAGCCGTTTGGAATTCTCTTCGATTTCAGTTCGCTTCCAGACGTGCTGAAAGGTGCTGGGCAATTCGCTGTGGGATATGCTTCGGCAGCTGCTTTGGCTCAGTTTTCATTGGTGCCAAAATCCATTTTGAAGGCGCTGGAGCTTCGGCATCATATAGCAGTCGACGAAGCGCGACGTAAGATTTCTGAAAACGTCCCATCTGCCGATGGCATCCAGAAGATCTTCGGAGCAAAGCAGGGCTTTGGTGAAGTTAAACCCGTATCGATAGTCGAAAAGCTTTAGTCCTTAGGTTGGCTAACCTGATTGGGTTTACCTAGACCTTCGCCTTGCCCCTTTAGCAGGTGCTTTTGGTGGGGAATCTTGCTGTGCTACATTCGCGGAAATCAGCAAGGATCACCCTGCATGACCACCTTACACGAAGTGTTGAACCTGCTACTTGTTACCATCGCCGTTCTGGCCGCTGGCTATCTTGGCTACAGGCTTGGCCGCAGCAGCGAGGATGAAGGGCGTGGCGCAGTCGATGTCATCATCCGTGGCTGCCAACAGCCTTCCGCTCCGCCCGCGAACGCTATCCCAGTGCAACCGCCATCCGGTTTCGGATCGGAGAAGCCGATCCACAAGGCTTAGTACACTGATGCGCCGTGCATCCGCACTTCGGTTTCGCTGAGATTGGGGTGCGGGTCCCGGCTTGTGTTGACACGTCGCGATAGGCTGAAATCCGAAGTCCAACCGTCGACTAGCCCGCAGCACGTCTTAAGCATGCAGCACCAAGGCCCCGGCGCACCCGCAATAGTACCGTAACACTGTCCCGTTTCCTTGCAAGCCGCCAAATGCTGTCTGCTGCAAACTCTGCTGTCAAACTCTGCCAACTCTGGTGGCGAGCCACACACACCACACTTGTCCACAGAAGATTTACCCAGAAAACACTTTACAGGCTTCCCCCACAGGCACACTATATTTAGTAAGGGAGGCGTCGGGCAGACGCTGATCCTTGCCAGACACCCAGTCTCTTGTGGGTCGCGGCCCGCCTGAGGCTTTATAGTGAGGCCGGGGAATGTCGCTTTCTGAAGATTTTATGTCAACGGATGATCTGCATCCCATCGACATCGTCGAAACCTTGGCCGCCCATCATGATTGGGAGTTTGACCGCGTTACCGACGATCAGATTGCCATGGCTGTCGAAGGTCAGTGGCGCACCTATTCCCTCACTTTGGCGTGGTCTGCACAGGACGAAACCCTGCGGCTGATCTGCACCTTCGAAATGGAGCCGCCTTCCGACAAGCTGGGCGATCTCTATGATGTGCTGAACCGCTGCAATGACATGGTCTGGACCGGCGCTTTCACCTATTGGTCCGAGCAAAAGCTGATGGTCTGGCGCTATGGCCTGTGCCTTGCGGGCGGGCAGACGGCGGGGCCAGAGCAGATCGACCGGCTGATTTCCAGCGCGGTAATGGCGGCCGAACGGTTCTATCCGGCGTTCCAGATGGTGGCTTGGGCCAATAAAACCCCCGCCGAAGCGATGAATGTCGCTATTGCCGAGGCTTATGGCCGCGCCTGAGGCGGGCCGCTGATCTTGCCCCTGCAAATTCGCCGGCAGCTTGGGGCGAATATCAATTCAAAAGCAATGCGATCCGCTTTAACCTGCCGTAAAACCGGAGGTTCGAATGACGCTTGATGGGGTGGCCCGTGATGGGCTGGTGCTGCTGGGTTGCGGCAAGATGGGAACCGCGCTGCTGACCGGGTGGCTGGCGGCAGGGGTTCCGCCCGCTTCGGTCTGGGTGATCGAGCCGCAACCGACCGATTGGCTGCGCGCCAGCGGTGTGCATCTGAACGAAGGCATTCCGCCTGCGCCCGCCGTGGCGCTGCTGGCGGTCAAACCGCAGATGATGGGGGCGGCGCTGCCCGCGCTGCAGGCTTTGGGCAACGGGAAAACGCTGTTTGTGTCGATTGCCGCCGGCACCTCGATTGCGACGTTTGAACAGGCGCTGGGCGACCGCACCCCGATCGTCCGCACCATGCCGAACACCCCCGCTATGGTTGGGCGCGGCATCACCGGCATCTGCGCCAATGCCCATGCCGGGGCCGAAGGTCTGGCCTTGGCCGCTGCCTTGATGCAGGCCGTCGGGCAGGTGGTTGAACTGGAGGGCGAGCATCAGATCGACGCCGTGACCGCCGTTTCCGGCTCTGGCCCCGCCTATGTCTTCCACCTGATCGAGGCGATGGCCGCAGGCGGCGTGGCGCAAGGCCTGTCGCCCGAAGTCGCCATGCAACTGGCCCGCGCCACGGTCTGCGGGGCAGGGGAGTTGGCCCATCAATCCCCGGACACGGCATCGCAACTGCGGATAAACGTCACCTCGCCCGGTGGCACCACTGCTGCGGCGCTTTCCGTTCTGATGGAAGCAGAAACCGGCCTGCCCCCCCTGATGGCACGCGCGATCAAAGCCGCCGCCGACCGCGGGCGGGAGCTTGGCGCATGATCACCTATCCCGATTTCGAAAAGGTTGATATCCGCGTGGGCCGCATCACCCGCGCCGAACCCTACCCCGAGGCCCGCAAACCTGCCTACAAACTCTGGGTCGATTTCGGCGGCGATCTTGGCGAAAAACGCTCTTCCGCGCAGATCACCAAGCACTACACGCCCGAAGGGCTGATCGGGCGGCAAGTGCTGGCCGTGGTCAACTTTCCGCCGCGCCAGATCGGCAAGGTGCTGTCCGAAGTGCTGGTACTGGGCCTGCCCGATGCAGAGGGCGAGGTGGTGCTGATCGGTCCGGGCCATGAGGTGCCATTGGGGGGTAAACTGTTCTGATGCAAAAGCTGCTGATCACGCGTCCTTTGCCCGAAACCGTGCTGACCGCCGCCCGCGCCCGCTTTGACGTCACCCTGCGCGACAGCACCGCGCCGCTGACCGACCATGAACTGCGCGCCGCCCTGCGCGATTTCGATGCCGTGCTGCCCACGCTGGGCGACCGTTTTCAGGCCGATGTCTTTGCCGATACCCCCACCCCGCGCGCCAAAATCCTTGCCAATTTCGGGGTTGGCTTCAACCATATCGACGCCGTCGCCGCCCGCGCCGCAGGCATTGCCGTCACCAACACCCCCGGTGCCGTCACCGACGCCACCGCCGACATCGCGCTCACGCTGATCCTGATGACCGCCCGCCGCGCAGGCGAAGGCGAACGGCTGGTCCGCAAAGGCGCATGGACCGGCTGGCATCCCGTGCAAATGCTCGGCATGCATGTCACGGGTCGCACCGTCGGCATCATCGGCATGGGCCGCATTGGCAAAGCCATCGCCCATCGCTGCCACTACGGCTTTGGCATGCAGGTGGTGTTCCACAACCGCTCGCCCGTCACCGATACGCCCTACGCCCGCCAAGTCCCGCTGGCGCAAGCCATGGCTGCAGATATCGTCGTCACCGCCGTCCCCGGCGGCGCCGAAACCCGCCACCTGATCAACGCCGAAACCCTGCGCCACATGGCCCCGCATGCCATCTTCATCAACATCGCGCGTGGCGATGTGGTGGACGAAACCGCGCTGATCGCTGCTCTGCAATCGCGCCAGATCGCGGGCGCGGGTCTCGATGTCTACGAACACGAACCCCATATCCCGCCCACCCTCATGGCACTGGAAAACGTCACCCTGCTGCCCCACCTTGGCACCGCCGCTTTGGAAGTGCGCGAAAACATGGGCCATATGGCCGTCGCCAACCTCATCGCCCATCTGGAAGGCCGCCCCCTTCCTAATCCGGTCTAGCGCATGCCCATTCACCTTGGCCAAATACTCCCGCCGGAGGCATCTACCCCAAAAGCCACACCGCGCCTCCATGCCAAACCGCCGCTAATGCCGCAGCGCCAAAGCCGTCCGCGGCCCCTCGACGGGGCCAAGGACGGCACTACCCGACAGGTCAAACCATGATCCTGTCGCGCGGGCGCAAATATATCTTCGTGCATATCCCCAAGACGGGCGGCACCGCGCTGTCCCTTGCGCTCGAAGCCCGCGCGATGAAAGACGATGTGCTGATCGGCGATACGCCCAAGGCCCGCGCCCGCAAGGCCCGCCTGCATGGCGTCAAATCCCAAGGGCGGCTTTGGAAACATTCGACCCTTGCCGATATCGCGGGCCTCGCCACCGATGCCGAGATTGAAAGTTTCTTCACCCTCGCCCTTGTCCGCAACCCGTGGGATCGCGCGGTCAGCTACTACCACTGGCTGCGCGACCAAAGCTTTGCCCATCCCGCCGTGGGTCTGGCCAAGGCCCAGGGCTTCAGCGGCTTTCTGAACCACCCGCAAACCGTGACAAGCCTGCGGCTTTGGCCCTATTCCGCCTACCTGCGCGACCGCCACGGCATTGAGCGCGCCAGCCTGTTCGCGCGGTTGGAGCATCTGGCCGAAGACCTTGCCCCGTTCGAGGCGCATCTCGGCTTCCGCCTTACCCCCTTGCCCCGCGCGAACCCGTCAGACCGCCCCCCCGATTGGCGGCCCTTCTACAGCGACGCCGACGCTGCCCTGATTGCCGACATAGCCGAGGCCGACATCGCCCGCTTCGGCTATGGCTTTGATCCGGCCTAGGCCGCCTTGCGCGCCGCGAAGCGCCCGTAGAAGGTCTCTCCCTTGGCCGCCATCTCGCGCAGCAGGGCAGGGGGCGCAAACCGCGCCCCGAACCGCGCTGTCAGCCCGTCACAAATCTCGACCGCCCGTGCCGCGCCGATGATATCCAGCCACGAGAACGGCCCGCCCGACCACGGCGCAAAGCCCCAGCCAAGGATCGCCCCGACATCGCCTTCGCGAATATCGGTCAAAACGCCGTCCTGCAGCGCCCGCACCGCCTCCAGCACCTGCGCCATCAGCAAACGGTGCTGCACCTCGCCCAACTCCGGTTGGGTCGCGGAAACCGGATAGGCCGCCTCCAGCCCGTCCCACAGCCCCTCGCGCCGCCCCGTGGCGTCATAGGCATAGAAACCCGCGCTGGATTTCTTGCCCAACCGCCCCTGATCGGCCATCGCAAACAGCACCGCATCCACCGCGCCATCGGGATAGGCCTCGCCCATCGCCGCCCGCGTGGCCTTGGCGATCTTGACCCCCAGATCAATCGAGGTCTCATCCACCAGTTGCAGCGGTCCCAAAGGCATCCCCACCAGTTTCGCGGCATTTTCGATCAGCGCAGGCTCCACCCCTTCGGCCACCATGCGGATGCCTTCGTTGATATAGGGAATGATGCAGCGGTTGGCGTAAAAGAAGCGCGCGTCGTTGACCACAATCGGCGTCTTGCGGATTTGCCGCACGAAATCCAGCGCCTTGGCCACCGCCCGCGCCCCTGTGGCCTTGCCCCTGATGATCTCGACAAGGTTCATCTTGTCCACGGGGCTGAAGAAATGGATGCCGATGAACTGGTCAGGCCGCACACTCGCCCCCGCCAGCATCGAAATCGGCAGGGTCGAGGTGTTCGAGGCAAAAATGCAATCAACCCCCACCGCAGCCTCAACCTTTGCCGTCACCTCGGCCTTGACCTTCGGGTCTTCAAACACCGCCTCGACCACCAGATCACACCCCGCAAGGGCGGTGTAATCCGTCGTCGCCTCGATCCGCGCCAGCACCTCGGCCTTCTTCTCGGGCGTCACCTTGCGGCGCTGCACGCCCTTGTCCAACAAGCCCTCGGAATAGGATTTCCCCCGCTCTGCCGCCTCTTGCGTGGCATCGACCAGCACCACATCAATTCCGGCATTGGCACTGACATAGGCGATCCCCGCCCCCATCATCCCCGCGCCGATCACGCCGACCTTACGCACCGACTGATCCGGCGCGTCGGGCCGGTTCGCACCCTTCTCCAGCGCCTCTTTGTTGATGAACAGGCTGCGGATCATCGCCGAGGAGGACGGGTTCAGCAGAACGGAGGTAAACCACCGCGCCTCGATCCGCAGCGCGGTGTCAAACGGCACCAAGGCCCCTTCGTAAACCGCCGACAACAGCGCCTTGGCTGCGGGATAAACCCCCATCGTCTTGCCATGCACCATCGCACTTGCGCCAACAAAGGTCATGAATCCCGCCGGATGATAGGGCGCGCCGCCGGGCATCTTGTAGCCCTTGGCATCCCACGGCTTGACCAGATCGGCATCCGCCGCGCCCAGCACCCATTCCTTCGCCCGCGCCAGAAGCTGATCGGGGGCCACCACCTCGTCGATCAAGCCCGCAGCCTTCGCCGCCTTCGGGTCCGACAGCTTGCCCTCCAGCAGGAACGGTGCCGCCATCATCGCACCCAGCTTGCGCGCAAGCCGCGTTGTGCCGCCCGCCCCCGGAAAGATGCCAACCATGATCTCCGGCAACCCGATCTTCGCCTTCGGATTATCCGCCGCGATGATCCGGTGACAGGCCAGCGGCAGTTCCAGCCCGATCCCCAGCGCCGTCCCCGGCAGCGCCGCCACAATCGGCTTGCCACCCTTTAGCGTCTTCGGGTCCATCCCCGCGCGCTCGATCTTCCGCAACACGCCATGCATCATCATCACGCCGTCGAAAATCGCCTGCGCCCCGCCCGCCCGCATCTCGGCGATCACGTTCAGATCCATCCCGCCCGCGAAATCCTTCTTCGCGCTGGTGATGATGATCCCCTTCACGCCCGCATCGGCCAACCCCTGATCCACCAGATCGGACAGCAGCGCGAAGGCCGCGGTTGACATGACGTTCATCGACTTGCCAGCCACATCCCAAGCAATCGTGGCCACGCCGTCGCCGTCCACGGCATAGGTGAAATCGGTCATTCGTCTGCTCCTTTCAGGGGCTGGTCCACGCGCGGCACCTGAATGGGCCAGCGCATGTTCGATATAGAGTTGGTAATCGCCACCGCGCGCCACGTGTTCCCGATCAGCCGTAGCGTCATGGTAGACCGGAACGGCGGCACGATCCGCTGGGATCCGGCAATGAAATGAGACACATAGCGCCCCGAAATCAGGTGATCGCTGATATCCACAGCCGATTCCGCCAGCCGGACATAATCCGTCACCTTCTGGAATTTCAGCATGTTGTGAAAGCTGTCAAAGCCCAGCTTCAGATCGGCTTCGGTGGTGACATTCAACGTTGCGGTTTCGGTAATCAGCGTGAAAGGCAGATGCACATGGTTGCGATAGGTCTCCCAGTCACCCACCAGAACGGCGGTGCCGATTTCATCCAGATAGGATTGCAGCAGTTGCAGCGCAGGCATTCAGACGCTCCTTTCGCGGCCATCGGCATGGGTATAGCGGCGGGTTGCGCCGTCTTTGTGGGTCACCAGATCATGGTCTGGATAGTGGATTACATCGCGCGGCCCGCGCGTGCCGATCACCAGATAGCGCGCCTCGGCCCCCGACCGGTTCTCAAGACAATGCCCCACCGCCATGCCCGCAGGCCAAGCCGCAGCCTCGCCCGCGCGCAGCAGCGTTTCGGTGTCTTCCACCAGAACCGCCTCGCCGGACAGGATATAGACCATCTCGTCCTCGGCCTCGTGCCAGTGCCTGAAGCTGGATTTGGACCCCGGCGGCAGGATTTCGACAAAGGCCCCGAACTGCGACAGCCCGCCCGGATCGCTAAGTAACTGATAGGAATAGGCCCCCGTGCCGGCCCCCAGAACGGGGTGGCTATAGCCGGTCTCGGTCACAATCGGGGGCGGGGCGATTTTCGGCATCTAGGTCTCGGGCGCGATATAGGGCGCGCCGTCCTTGCGGGTGAAGGCGGCCTTGCCCGCGTCAATCGTCACCACCAGATCGACATCGGAATAGGTCGCCACCTCGCGCGTGGATTTCGACCCGACCACCAGAAAGCTGGCAGGTGCCACGCTGCGGTTGATAAAGTGATGCCCGTCCGGCACATTCGCCGGAAAGGCCGCGCAATCGCCCGCCCGCATCACGGTTTCGCCCGCGTCCTGCACCAGCACACATTCGCCCGCCGTGACCATCACGAATTCATCCTCGGCCATGTGCCAGTGCCGCAAGGATGACAGCGCCCCGGGTTGCAGCGTCACCAGATTGACGCCGAATTGCGTCAGCCCACCCGCGTCGCCCAAGCGCAGGCTGCTGCGCCCCGTCATCATCGCGGCGTAAGGGGCGGGATAGATCGAACCCGTCTTGACCGGAACTTTGTCTTTATCAATCAAGCCCATCACACCCTCTCGATGATTGTGGCTGCCCCCATGCCGCTTGCAATGCACAGCGTTGCAAGGCCCACGGATTTGCCGCTGCGTTCCAGCTCGTCCAGCAGCGTGCCGATGATGATCGCGCCGGATGCGCCCAAGGGATGACCCATCGCGATCGCCCCGCCGTTGACGTTGACGATGGCAGGATCGACGTTGAACGCCTGCTGGAACCGCAGGACGACGGCAGCAAAGGCCTCGTTCACTTCGAACAGGTCGATGTCGGCGATGGTCATCCCTGCATCGCGCAGGATCTTTTGCGTCGCAGGCACCGGACCTGTCAGCATGATCGTCGGATCGGTGCCGATCTTGCAGGTCGCCCTGATCCGCGCGCGCGGCGTCAGCCCGTGGGCCACGCCGAACTCTTTGGTGCCGATCAGGATCGCCGCCGCCCCGTCCACGATGCCCGATGAATTTCCCGCATGGTGGATGTGATTGATCCGCTCCAGATGCGGATATTTCATCATCGCCACCTTGTCGAAACCGGGCATCATCTCGCCCATGTCCTTGAATGCGGGTTTCAGCGCGGCCAAAGTCGCCAAGTCGGTGCCCGCCCGCATATATTCGTCATGCGCCAGAATCGGCAGGCCGTTCTGGTCGCCGATGGTGATCACAGACCGCGCAAAGCGGTTCTCGGCCCAAGCCTGTGCTGCCCGCCTTTGCGATTCCACCGCCAAGGCATCGGCCATCTCTCGGGTAAAGCCGTATTCGGTGGCGATGATATCCGCCGAAATCCCCTGCGGTACAAAGTAGGTCTTCATCGCCAAAGAGGGATCGACCGCAATCGCCGCCCCATCGCTGCCCATCGCAACGCGGCCCATCATCTCGACCCCGCCCGCGATATAGGCCGACCCTGCGCCACCCTTCACCTGATTGGCCGCCAGATTGACCGCCTCCATCCCGCTGGCACAAAAGCGGTTAATCGCAAGCCCGGGAATGGATTCGTCCAGCCCCGAGGCCAGCACGGCAGAGCGCGCAAGGCAGCCGCCCTGTTCGCCCACCTGCGTGACATTCCCCCAGATCACATCTTCCACCGCATGGCCCGAAAGCCCGTTGCGGTCTTTGATCGCATCCAGAATTTTCGCCGACAGGGCAACCGAGGTCAGCTCGTGCAGCGCCCCGTCCGGGCGGCCCTTGCCACGCGGCGAGCGCACGGCGTCGTAGATGAAGGCGTCGGTCATAATGGCTCCTCAGGCGCGGTCGGCAGGGTTGCCGGGCATCAGATCATAGGGGGATTTCCAGCCGGGCTGGGCGGCGATGCGGTCCAGCCAAGCGTCGATATGGGGCCAGTCCTTGCGGTCAAAACCGAAAGGCTCGGGGTAGAACAGATACCCGCAGCAGGACAGATCGGCGATGGTGATCGCCTCGCCCGCGATCCATTTGCGCGCCGAAAGGTGGTCGTTCAACACCGTATAAGCCGCCTTCAACCGGCCCTGCATAAACGGGATCACACCGGCGGGACGTTTGGCTTCGGGCACGAAATTCGCCAGAAACCGCACCGTGCCGATCTGGGTGGACAGCTTGTGATTGTCCCAGAACAGCCAGCGCAAAACCTCGCGCCGCTCTGCCGCCGAACGCCCGCCCAGCTTGCCGGACTTGGAGCTGATATAATCCAGAATGACGCCCGATTGCGTCAGTGTGGTATCGCCGTCCTGCAGAACCGGCACCTCGCCCATTTCGTTCAGCGCGCGGAAGTCCGGCGTGCGGGTGGCGCCATTGAAGAAGTCGACAAAGACCGGCTCCCACTCCATCCCCGAAAAGGTCAGCGCCAAGGCCGCCTTGTAGGCGTTGCCGGATTCGCCAAAACAGTAAAGTTTCGCTGTCATCGCCTAACTCCAAAATTCGTTTCCCGGATCAAGCGCCGGGGGTTTTCCACCCCCGGACCCCCGAGAGTATTTTCGCCAAGATGAAAAACGAAGTCTTAACCTTTGCGTGCCAGACTGCGTTTCGTGGAACAGGCTGGAGAGCCGATGGCCACCCAAGGTGAAGCCCCTGCGCCCGACATACCGGATAGCCAAACCGGCGGAGCTTCGGGTGCAGGGTGTGCCTGTGCCGTTTCATCTTGGCCCAAATACTCCCGCCGGAGGCCCTGCCGCTGCGCCATGATCAGGCTCATGTCTTGCGCGCCTCCAGATCCGCGTTGAACAGCCGCAGCCGGTGGCTCAGGTTGTCCTGATCAATCACACTGGTGAAATTCTCGAACAGAAACGACAGCGCCTCGCCCTCATCCAGACCGGCCTCGGTGGCAAAGCGTTTCAGGCGGCGGTAGCCGTCTTCGGTCATCGCAACCGGAAAGCGGCGGGTCAGGCGAAAGCGTTTGGGCATCGGTGTCTCCAGGTGCGGTAAAGAATTTTCGCAGAAAATTCTTGATAGACTAGAACGCCTCGGCAGGCAGCGCCATCACCGGATCGGCGCCGCTTTGGATACGCGCCAGATGCAGCGCAGTCGCGGGCAGGTGTCGTGCCATATAATAGCGGCCCGTCGCCAGTTTCGCGTTCAGGAAATCGGCATCGCCGCCGGCATCCAGCCCCGCAAGGGCGGCCTTGGCGATCTTGGCCCACATCAGGCCAAGGCAGGTATGCCCCATCATGGTCATGAAATCATAAGACCCCGCCAGCGCCGCATTCGGATTTTTCATCGCGTTCTGCATGAAGAACATCCCTGCCGCCTGACAGTCTTTTGACGCCTGTTTCAGCGGATCAAGGAAGCCGCGCAGCCGGTCATCGCCCTCGTTTTCCTTGATGAACCCCTTCACCAATTCGAAAAACGCCATCACATGCTTGCCGCCATCGGCGCCCAGCTTGCGCCCCACAAGGTCCAACGCCTGCACGCCGTTCGCGCCTTCGTAGATCTGCGCGATCCGCGCATCGCGGACGAACTGGCTGACGCCGTTATCCTCGATATAGCCATGCCCGCCCCAGACCTGCTGCGCCTGCACGGCCATCTCGAAGCCCTTGTCGGTCTGGAACCCCTTCAGCACGGGGATCAGCAGCGAAACCAGCCCCTCGGCAGCCTCATCCCCCAAGCGCACCGAGCGGTCGATCAGATGCGCCGCCCAGAAGGTAAACGCCCGCGCGCCTTCGACGAAACTTTTCTGATCCATCAGGTTGCGACGGATGTCGGGATGCACGATCAGCGGATCGGCGGGGCCGGTGGGGTTCTTCACCCCCGTCACATCGCGGCCCTGCAAACGGTCGCGCGCATATCCCACCGCGTTCTGATAGGCGGCCTCGGCCACGGCATAGCCTTGCAGGCCCACACCCAGACGCGCCTCGTTCATCATGGTGAACATGGCCTTCATGCCCTTGTGCAGATCGCCCAACAGCCAGCCGGTGGCCCCGTCATAATTCATCACACAGGTCGCATTGCCGTGGATGCCCATCTTGTCCTCAACCTTGCCGACGCTGACCGCATTGCGCGCGCCCAAAGTCCCGTCATCCTTCACCAGAAATTTCGGCACGATGAACAGCGAAATCCCCTTGGTGCCTTCGCCCCCGCCCGGAGCCTTGGCCAGCACCAGATGGATGATATTCTTGGCCAGATCATGTTCACCGGCCGAGATGAAAATCTTGGTGCCGGTGATGCGATAGCTGCCATCCGCCTGCGGCTCGGCCCGCGTCCGCATCAGGCCCAGATCGGTGCCGCAATGCGGTTCCGTCAGGTTCATCGTACCGGTCCAGTCGCAGGACACCATCCGTGGCAGGTATGTCGCCTTCTGTTCGGCGGTGCCATGTGCGCGGATCGCGGAATAGGCCCCATGCGTGAGGCCCTGATACATGTTGAACGCCATATTGGCCGAAACGAAAATCTCGCCCACCGCCGTTCCCATCAGATAGGGCAGGCCCTGCCCGCCGTAGTCGGGGTCGCAGTCCAGCGCGGTCCAGCCGCCTGCCTTCATCGCCTCGAATGCCGCTTTGAATCCGGTCGGTGTCCGCACCACACCGTTCTCCAAAACACAGCCTTCCCTATCGCCCACCGCATTCAGGGGGGCCAGCACATCGCTTGCCACCTTGCCCGCCTCGTCCAGCACGGCGGCGGTAAAGCCCGCATCCAGATCGGCATAGCCGGGAATATCCGCGCCAGATACAGCAAGCACATCATGCAGCAGGAATTGCATATCTTTCACGGGGGCGGTGTAGGTTGTCATGGCGGCTCCTGTTATTCGGCGGCGGCGCGGCGGAAGGCGGCCAGACTAGCCGCCCCTTCTGCGAGTTGAATTTTCAGATCGGCAATCGCCTCGTCCAGCTCGGCGCGCTGGGCTTCCATCTGGGCCAGACGGTCGCACCCAAGATCATAGGTGCGCTGCAGCTGCGCCTCGTTCGATCCGTCGCGGTCATACATGTCCAGAAGCTGCCGGATATCCTCCAGCGAAAACCCGAACCGCTTGCCGCGCAGGATCAGCAGCAGCCGCGCGCGGTCTTGCTTGGTGAACAAGCGCGCCGTGCCTTTGCGGATCGGGAACAGCAGTTCCTTTGCCTCGTAAAACCGAAGCGTGCGGGGCGTGACAGCAAACGCCTCGCACATTTCGCGGATGGTCAGGGTGTCGGTCGTGGACGGGATGGGACTCATGGCGCTCTCATGGGATCAGGGGTGATCCGAACATGGTGGGTTCCGGATCATCATAGTAGAGCGCTTGACGTTAACGTAAATGTAACGTCACGTCAGAAATTCCCGTGACGTGAAGTCAGCTTTCGCGGGCGATCTCGGCCACCGCCGTGGCCCGCAAGGCGCGCAGATCGGCGATGGTGGTGGCCAGTTCGGCCTGCTGCCGTTCCAGATCGGCCAGTTGCCGGTCGGCCAGCATCAGCCAATGCTCCAACTGCGGTTTGGTGCCTTTTTGCTGATAGATCAGCAGCCATTGCCGGATTTCTTCAAGGCTGAAGCCGAACCGCCGCCCGCGCAGGATCAATGTCAGCCGCGCCACCTCGCGCGGGCCATAGAACCGCGCACGGCCTTCCTTTTCGGGGGAAAGCAGTTCGATATATTCGTAATAGCGCAGCGTACGTGGGGTCACATCAAACTTGGCACACATCTCTTTGAAGCTAAGCCGAACATCAGCCATGTCAGATCCTCCGCTGCGGCTAACCTAAGGGTTGCGCCGCACGGGCGCAAGAATAGCGCGCGGCCCCTTGCGTCTGCCGCCAAGCGGGCGATTATGGCAGCCATGACCGACATCCTGCACATCGCCCGACAATTCATTGAAGCCATTCCCCATGCCCAGGCGCTCGGGATGCAGTTGACCGAGCTTGGACAAGGCCGCGCCACCATCACCATGCCGTGGGACGCGCGGCTTGTGGGCGATCCGGCCACCGGCGTTTTGCATGGCGGCGCGGTCTCGGCCTTGATGGATACGGCCAGCGGGGCTGCGGTGATGTGCCATCCGGCCGCGCCCATATCAACCGCCACGCTTGACCTGCGGATCGACTACATGCGCCCCGCCACGCCGCGCCAGACCATCACCGCGCGGGCCGAATGCTATCATGTCACCAAATCCGTCGCCTTCATCCGCGTCACCGCCACAGACGAAGACGAATCCCGCCCCGTCGCCACCGGCACCGGCGCCTTTACGCTGGACCGCCCGGCTGGGAGTGTGGAATGAGACGCCCCGAACCCGTTCAGATCATCAAATCCCGCCGCGACGCCGCCCTTGCGCGGCTGGTGCATGACGTTCCCTATATCGGCTTTCTCGGCATCCAGTTCGACCGTCGCGGCGATGAGCTGACCGCCGTTCTGCCCTTTGATCCCAAACTGATCGGCAACCCCATGCTGCCCGCCCTGCATGGCGGTGTGACGGCGGCCTTTCTCGAAGTCACAGCCATCATCGAACTCAGCTGGTCTTTGCTTTGGGAAGAGATGGAGGGCGGCAATCCGAACCCCGACCACCCGCCGCGCCTGCCAAAGACCATCGATTTCACCGTGGATTACCTGCGCGCAGGCCTGCCCCGTGATGCCTATGCCCGCGCAAGGGTGAACCGCTCTGGCCGCCGCTATGCTTCGGTGCATGTCGAGGCGTGGCAGGACAACCGCCAAAGGCTTTACGCCCAAGCCACCGGCCATTTCCTGATGCCACCCGCGCCGGGCGAGCCTGCGGAATAGTTAGCTGCGGATAAAGCGGAACACGAAACTGGCCAGCCAGCCTGCAAAAGCCGCCAGCAGCAGCGCCGCCGCGCCATATAGCGCGGGCTGGTCATGCGCCATGCGGAACAAAAACCGCTCCAGCCCGGTTTTCCGCACCCCGATGATCGCGGCACTGTTGTCCACCACCACCCCGTTGCGCGTCAGGAAAATCCGCACATTGTAATTGCCTTCGGTCAGGTTCGCGGGCAGCACCACATCGGCGCGAAACAGCGTTTCCTCCAGAAACTGCACAGAACCTTCCGCCACCCGATAGCGATCCTCGGCCAGCCGGATACGCTGCAACGACTCGACAAAATCTTGCGGGTCCGAGGCTTCGGCACTGATCCCCACCGCGCGGATCACCTGCGGCAAGGTGATGGAATGGCGCAAATCCTCGGTTCCCGACAGAATTTCCTCCAGCGGACCGGTCGTGGCCACCGCGTAGAAACTGGGGGCCTTGTCGATGGTCACCGCATCGCGGTTCAGCCAGATTCCGGCGATCTTTTCCTTGCGCCGGATCACCAGTGGCGTCGCCGGCCCTTCCACCGTCACGATTACCTCCATCCGGCCCTTGTCCTCCGGGGCAGGGGAGTCGCGCTTGACCGCGCCATAGATCAGAATCTCGGACCCGTCGAAATTGGCCGTAATCGCCACGCGGTTCTGGCTTAGGCCGGACACGATTTCCTCGGAGGCCAATGCGGGCAGGGCGGCCAGACCAAAAGCCAAGGCCAAAGCGCGGATCATGGCAGCAGCCCCGGTGTAATCGAATAAAGCTCCGACGGTTGCAGCAGCAGGTCCAGCGCGATCTTGAACGACACCGCCAGCACCAGAATCGCCAGCAGAATCCGCAACTGTTCGGCCCGCAGCCGCACCCCCACCCGCGTTCCCATCTGCGCGCCGATCACGCCGCCCGCAATCAGCAGCAGCGCCAGCAGCATATCAACTGTCTGGTTGGTGATCGCATGCATCAGCGTGGTGAAGCCGGTCACAAAGATGATCTGGAACAGCGATGTTCCCACCACCACCTTTGTCGGCATCCCCAGCAGGTAAATCATCGCAGGCACAAGGATAAACCCGCCGCCCACGCCCATGATCGCCGCCATGAAACCCACCAGCGCCCCCACCAGCAAAGGCGGGATCACCGAGATATACAGCCCCGAGGCGCGGAATTTCATCTTCAGCGGCAGGCCATGCACCCAAGTATGGATATGCGCGCGCCGCACCGGCGCCGCCCCCATCCTGCGCGCCCGCCACAGCGCCCGCAGGCTTTCCTGAAACATCATCGCGCCGATCAGGCCCAGAAACAGCACATAGGACAGTTGCACGAACAGATCGATCTGACCCAGATGCGTCATCCATGCGAAAACCCAGCCCCCAAGCGCCGATCCCGCAAAGCCCCCCAGCATCAGCACGATCCCCATGCGGAAATCGACGGCCTTCCGCTTGAGCTGCGCCAGAACACCCGAAATCGACGAGGCAACAACCTGATTTGCGCCGGTGGCAACCGCGACGGCGGGCGGGATTCCGATGAAGAACAGCAGCGGCGTGATCAGGAAACCGCCGCCCACACCAAACATGCCGGATAAAAATCCAACCATTCCCCCCAGCCCCAACAGCAGGAAGGCGTCCACCGAAACCTCGGCTATGGGGAGGTAAAGCTGCATGGCCAAAGGCCCGTTCGAAGGCTGGTGATTCTTAAGGCATGAGCGCCTTTGTCTGCGATGTCAAACCCTTGCCGCTCTCATCGCAGCCCGCGCAGAAAATGACGCAACACCTGTTCCAGTTTCGCCGCACCCAAGGGGGCCATCGCCTTGGTGTGTTCGTGGCTGATCTGTTCGTCACTCATGCCGGCGGCCATATTGGTGATGGTCGAAATCGCCGCCACCCGCAGCCCAAGAAAGCGGGCAAGGATCACTTCCGGCACCGTGGACATGCCCACTGCATCGCCGCCAAGGATCTTGATCGCCCGAATTTCGGCAGGCGTTTCAAACGACGGTCCCGAATACCACGCATAAACCCCCTCGGGCAGGGCGACTCCCACCGCCTTGGCACTGTCGCGCAAGCCTGCGCGCAAATCAGGGTCATGCGCCGTTGTCATCGGCACAAAGCGGGCATCGGTTTTCTCGCCGATCAGCGGGTTAAGGCCGGAAAAGTTGATGTGATCGCCCAGCAGCATCAGATCGCCGGGCCGTATATCCGCCCGCAACGACCCTGCCGCATTGGTGGCGATCAGGCTATCGGCCCCCAGCGCCTTCAGCACCGTCAGCGGCAGGCGCATCGCCGCCGGATTGCCGTTCTCATAATAATGCTCGCGCGCACCGAACACCGCCACGCGCACGCCTTCCAGATCGCCGATCACAAGGTTCGGATTATGCCCCGAAACCCCGACATGCGGAAACCCGTCCAGATCGGCATAGGGGATCGACACCCCCTGCACCGCCCCCGCCAGATGCCCCAGACCCGACCCAAGGATCAGCCCCAGCCGCACCGGAGCCTCCCCCGCGCGGGACTGGATCAGTGCAACCAGATCCTCAACGCTCTTTGACATAGGCCTCGCCCCCTGCGCGCGGCGGGGTGGCCTTGCCCACCAGACCCGCCAGCACCACCACCGTCAGGATATAGGGCAGCGCATCCAGCGCCGGTATTGGCACGTTCACGCCCACCACCCGTTCAATCACATCAGGCCGCAGCGCCAAGGCTTGCAAGAACCCGAACAGCAGCGTCGCATACAGGCAATACCAAGGCCGCCACTTGGCGAAGATCAGCGCCGCCAGCGCGATATAACCCCGCCCTGCCGTCATCTCGCGCCCGAAACCGGCCTGCAACCCCGTGGCCATATAGGCCCCCGCCAACCCGCACAAAACGCCGGTAATCAGCACCGCCGTATAGCGCAGCCGCACCACCGACACCCCCGCCGTATCAACCGAGGCCGGATTTTCTCCCACTGCCCGCAGCCGCAACCCGAACCGCGTGCGAAACAGCACCCACCACGTCAGCGGCACCAGCAGCAGCGCCACATAGACCAGAATGGTATGCCCCGACAGCACCTCGGCATAAAACGGCCCAAGGATCGGCACCGCCCGCAGGCTTTCCGCAAAGGGCAGATCAATCTGGGCAAACCGCGCCGCGCCCGTCAGCGCCGCCGTCCGCCCGCCTTGCTGGAACAGGTCCTGTGCGATCAGCACCGTCACGCCAGAGGCCACAAAGTTCAGCGCCACGCCCGCGATCAACTGGTTGCCGCGGAAGGTGATCGACGCCACCCCATGCACCAGCGCAAACAGCAGCGACCCGCCGATACCGGCCAAAAGCCCGACCCAAACCGATCCGGTCAGCGCGGCCACGGCAGCCGAACTCATCGCGGCCATCAGCATCTTGCCTTCCAGCCCGATGTCGAAAACCCCCGCCCGTTCCGAATAAAGCCCCGCGAGGCAAGCCAGCAGCAGCGGCGTCGCCAGCCGCAGCGTGGCGTCCAGCATCTGCAAAAGCGTTGCGTAATCCATCACGCGGCCCCTTTCCGGTTAGGCCGGAAAAACACGCCCAGCATCATCCGCACCATCTGGTCCAGCGCGCCGGTGAACAGGATCACCAAGCCCTGCACCACCGTCCGCAATTCGATCGGGATCGAGGTCCACAACCCCAGCTCCGCCCCGCCCTGATAGAGAATCCCGAACAGGATCGCCGCCAGAAACACCCCCGCCGGATGGTTCCGCCCCATCAGCGCGACCGCAATCCCGATGAACCCCGCCCCTTCGGCCGAGTTCTGCAACAACCGTTCAGACTCGCCCATCACGTTGTTGATCGCCATCATCCCCGACAGCGCGCCCGAAATCAGCATCGCCACCATGATGATCTTGAAGGGCGAAATCCCCGCATAACGCGCCGCCTTTTCCGATTTGCCAAAGGCGCGGATCTCATAGCCCAACCGGGTGCGCCACATCAGCGCCCAGACCGCAAAGCACGCCGCAACGGCGATAAAGAAGGTCACATTGGCCGGAACCTGCTCGTAAACCGCTAGCCCGTCCTTACCCAGTTTCACCGCCCCATCCGGCCCGTATTTCGCAAACAGGTTCTGCAACAGCGGAATATCGGCAAATTGCGGCAGCTTTGCCCCCTCGGGGAAACGGGCCGAGGCGGGGTCCATCTGCCCGTCAGGCCGCAGTACGTTCACCAGCAGATAGATCAGCAACGCCGCCGCGATATAGTTGAACATGATCGTGGTAATCACGATGTGGCTGCCCCGCTTGGCCTGCAACCACGCCGGAATCGCCGCCCAAGCCGCGCCAAACACCGCAGCCCCGATCATCGCCGCCATCAGCGCCAGCGTCCAATGCGGCCAAGGCAGCGCCAGACAAACCAGCGCCACGCCCAGCCCGCCCAGTTGCGCCTGCCCCTCACCGCCGATGTTGAACAGGCTACCGTGAAAGGCCACCGTCACCGCAAGGCCGGTAAAGATAAAACTCGTCGCATAATACAGCGTATAGCCCCAGGCATAGGCCGATCCGACCGATCCTTCGACCATCACCGAAAGCGCCTCCATCGGGCTTTGTCCGATGGACAGCAGCACCACCGCCGACACAATCGCCGCCAGCAAAAGACTGATCAGCGGCACCAGAACCACATCGGCCCAAGTTGGCAATTTGGTCATGTCGCGGCCTTTCCGTTCATTCCGGCCATCATCAGGCCCAGCTCGCGCTCGTTGGTGGTTTCGGGGTCGCGGAAGCCCATCAACTGGCCGTCAAACATCACCGCAATACGATCCGACAGCGACATGATCTCGTCCAACTCGACCGAGACCAGCAAGATCGCCTTGCCCTGATCGCGCAGCGCGATGATCTGTTTGTGAATGAATTCAATCGCGCCAATATCGACGCCCCGCGTCGGCTGACCGATCAGCAGCAGGTCTGGATTGCGCTCCATCTCGCGCGCCACCACGATCTTTTGCTGGTTCCCGCCCGAGAAAGACTTGGCAGGCAGCGACGGGATCGGCGGGCGCACGTCATAGGTCGCCATCTTCTTTTCCGTATCCGCCCAGATCGCAGCGTTATCCATGATCAGAGGGTTTTTCTGGTATTCCGGCGCGTTGTGATAGCCAAAGGCCACATTCTCCCACGCCGCGAAATCCATAATCAGACCAAGGGCCTGACGATCCTCCGGCACATGCGAGATTCCCGCTGCGCGGCGCGTCTGCCCGTTGGCCTTTGCCCCCGTCAGCGGCAGGTTGGTCCCGTTCAGGGCAATCCGCCCCGACGCCCGCGCGATGCCGCCCAAAGCCTCCAGCAGTTCGGATTGGCCATTTCCGGCCACCCCTGCGATGCCCAGAATCTCGCCCGCCTTGATCTCGAAGCTGACGCCCTTCAGCCGGACAACCCCGTGTTCGTCCTTCACCGACAGGTTTTCCACCGTCAGCACGGTCTGGCCAACCTTGGCTGGCCCCTTCTCGACCTCCAGCAGAACCTTGCGGCCCACCATCAACTCGGCCAGCGATTCAGGGGATGACTCGGCAGTTTTCACCGTCGCCACCATCGTCCCGCGCCGCATCACGCTGACGTGGTCGGTGGCCTCCATGATCTCGCGCAGCTTGTGGGTGATCAGGATGATGGTCTTGCCCTGATCCTTCAAGCCTTTGAGGATTCGGAACAAATGGTCGGCCTCTTCCGGTGTAAGCACACCTGTAGGCTCGTCCAGAATCAGAATGTCGGCCTGCCGATACAGGGCCTTCAGGATTTCCACCCGCTGCTGGTGGCCCACCGACAGGTCTTCGATCAGTGCGTCGGGGTTCACATCCAGTTCGTATTCGCGCGACAGGTCCGCCAGAACCTTGCGCGCCTTGGTCAGGCTGGAGTTCAGCATCGGGCCATCTTCGGCGCCAAGGATGACGTTCTCCAGCACTGTGAAATTCTGCACCAGCTTGAAATGCTGGAACACCATGCCGATACCGGCGCGGATGGCGCTCTGGCTGTCGGGGATGGCGGTGGGGGTGCCGTTGATCAGGATCTGACCGGAATCCGCGCGGTAAAAACCGTAAAGGATCGACATCAGGGTCGATTTCCCCGCGCCGTTTTCCCCGATGATGCCGTGGATGGTGCCGCGCGGCACCTGAATATTGATGTCCTTGTTCGCCTGAACCGGCCCGAAAGCCTTGGATATGCCTTTCAGTTCAATGGCATAGGGCGAAGTGGGGGCGGCAGTTGCCTGCCGCCCCCCTTTGGCTTGTGCCGCCATCAGAACGTCGCCGCCGGGCAGGTGTTGTCCGACATGTAGTCGTGAACCACCAACTCGCCCGATTTGATCTTCTCGGCTGCGGCGTCGATGGTTGCCTGCATTTCTGCCGTGATCAGCGCCGCGTTGTTTTCGTCCATCGCATAGCCAACGCCTTCGCCCTTCAGGTCCAGCACGTTGATGCCGGGAACCAGATCGGTGCCTTCCTTGAACGCGTTATAGACAGCCACATCGACCCGCTTGACCATCGAGGTCAGAACCTTGCCGGGGTGCATGCCGTTCTGGTTGCTGTCGACGCCGATCGACAGGATGCCTTCATCCGCCGCTGCCTGCAGAACACCCACACCGGTGCCGCCAGCCGCCGCATAGATCACGTCCGCGCCCTGCGATTTCTGCGATTTCGCCAGTTCCGCGCCCTTGACCGGATCGTTCCATGCCGCCGGAGTGGTGCCGGTCATGTTCAGGATCACGGTCGCATCGGGGTTCACAGCCTTGACGCCCTGCGCATAGCCGCAGCCAAAGCGACGGATCAGCGGGATGTCCATGCCGCCGATAAAGCCGACGGTGTTGGTTTTCGAGGCCAGCGCCGCCGCCATACCGACCAGATACGAACCCTGATCTTCGGTGAACACGACCGACTTCACGTTCGGCTGGTCCACCACCATGTCGATGATCGCGAACTTGGTGTCGGGGAAGTCAGGGGCGACCTGATTCAGCACGTCGCCAAAGGCAAAGCCGGTCATCACAACCGGGTTCGCGCCCGATTCAGCCAGACGGCGCAAAGCCTGCTCGCGCTGGGCTTCGGACTGCATTTCCAACTCCTTGAAGGTGCCGCCGGTTTCATCGGCCCACTTCTTCGCGCCATTGAAGGCCGCTTCGTTGAAGGATTTGTCGAACTTGCCGCCAAGGTCGAAAATGATTGCCGGTTCCGCCAGCGCAACGCCAGAGGTCAGCGCCAGCGTCGCCGCGGCACCCAGCAGGTGTTTCAAAAGGGTCATGTCAGTCTCCCGGTTACGAATTGCGTCCTCTGCCCTGTCCAAGCCTTGGCTCTCGCGGGCAGATCGTACGCCGATTTAGCGTTCAGGATTGCCAGAGGGTCAACAGGAATCTGATCGCGGAGGCGTGACGTTTGATCCAATGATAAAAAATGGATCGCTTGGTCAGGTTTTAGCCCTGCAATCGTGGGGAAATTGCGCGCGCCATGATCACCGCATCAACGCTGCGGCCATCGGGCGCATGGTAATAGCCCCTGCGCCGCGCGGTTTCCACAAATCCGGCGCGGGCATAAACCGCGCGGGCGGCTGTGTTAAACTCTGCCACTTCCAGAAAAAACGATTCGGCACCGCGCGCCGCCGCCTCGTCCAGAAACGCCCGCACCAGTCCTGTGCCGATGCCCTGCCTGCGCGCGGCAGGGTCCACAGCCACGGTCAACAGTTCCGCCTCACCGGCCACCACGCGGCCCAGCAGGAAACCACCTTGCGCCTTGATTGCAAAAGAAAACGGGCTGTCCAGCAGACCCGCGATCTCGGCTGCCGACCAAGGGCGCGGCATGGTGAAACAGGCGGCATGGATCGCCGCCATATCGGCGGGCGTCATGGCAGGATAACCGGCGGAGGGTCCGAAGGCGGGGCGGCATCGGCCCCGCGCAGATAGAACGGGGCAGGGCGCGGCTGATCCGTGCCAAGCTGCGCAAAGCCGATCCGCGCAATCGCCTCGACCAGCGGCACCGATGCCGCCAGACCGTCCGCCACGCCCGAACCCGTCACAGCACCGTCAATCGCCGCGCCCGCCTTGTCCAGATATGCCTGCCCCGCGCCCTCCGGCCCGAACAACTGCACATAAACCTCGCCGCGCTTGGCGTCTTCCACCACCGTCAGAGGGCGCGGCAGGCCATAGGCCAGCGCCTCAAGCCGCGTGACGCCAATCGCCGGAATCCCCAGCCCCAAGGCCAATCCGCGCGCCGCCGCCACCGCAATCCGCACACCGGTAAAATTCCCCGGCCCCGTGCCAACCGCAACCGCCGCCAGATCGTGCCAGTCAAGGCCAGCCTCGGCAAGGACTTCTTCCAGCAAGGGCATCAGCCGTTCGGCCTGACCCTTGTCCATCGACTCGGATTTGACCGACACCACCCCGTCGCACAGCAAAGCGGCGGCGCAATGCGCCGCCGATGTGTCGAATGCCAGAAGTGCCTTAGGCCGCAACCGGACGCACCTCAAGCACTTCGGGGATATAGTGGCGCAGCAGGTTCTCGATCCCCATCTTCAGCGTCAGCGTCGAGGACGGGCAGCCCGCGCAGGCCCCCTTCATATGCAGGTAGACCACACCGCGGTCAAAGCCGTGGAAGGTAATGTCGCCGCCATCCTGTGCCACCGCAGGGCGCACACGGGTATCCAGCAATTCCTTGATCTGGCGCACAATATCGCCATCCGGCCCGTCATGCGTCGCATGTGCGGCCTGCTCGCCGTCCATCACGGCGGCGCCGGACTGGTAATGCTCCATGATCGCGCCAAGGATCGCGGGCTTGATATGCTGCCACTCGGCGGCCTCGGTCTTGGTCACGGTCACGAAATCGGTGCCAAAGAACACGCCCGCCACTTGCCCTGTCGCAAAGATGCGCTTGGCCAAGGGCGATTTTTCCGCCGCCTCAAGGCTGGGGAAATCGGCGGTGCCAAGCTCCAGCACGGTCTGACCGGGCAGGAATTTCAGCGTGGCGGGGTTCGGCGTGGATTCGGTCTGGATGAACATCATAAGTCTCCGACTATTCCAGTCGGATATGCGCCCGACGGGGGCAGAAGTCAAGTTTGGAACCGTTCTAAAACGCGGATGCGGCCCTATTCGGTGCCATAATAGGCATACATCAGATCAACCGCCAGCATCGGCCCTGCCGCGCGCGCGGGACGCTGGGCGACATAGGGCGCAGGGGCGAAATAGGCCAGCGGGTCTTCCAGACGCAGCGGGCTGATTTTGGCAGGGGCAGGACGTTTCATTGCAAACTCCGATCATCTCTCCCTGCGGCCAATATGGGCCGGTGCTGCGCCGCAGAAAAGGCCGGATGCTGCAAGTGCGAAATGCGCGGGGCGCATGGGTGGCTAGGCAAAGCGGCGCAGCATGGCCCAGACGATCAGGCGGTGCGCCGGGCCGACCGGCAGCATATAGGCCCGCCCGAACCCGTTATGCGTGATGACAGATGCGGTGATCGCCAAGCGGCCGGCATCGGTGGTGATGCAGATCATCACGTCAAGATGGCGGTCGCGGGCGGTCAGGGTCAGCACCGCGTCGGACAGATGCTCGATCAGAAAGAAATCCAGCCTGTCGCCGACCTGCGGGGCGTCCTGCACTGCACCCGAAAATCCGCCAATCCGTGCCACCCCGAAGCGGGCCGAAATGGCATCGCGGAGACGGAACGCGGTTTTCATCCCCGGCAGCGGCCGCGCCATCACTTTCCGCCACGCCTGCAACGGCGTGATCGGGTGCGGCAGGCGGATGCTTTGGCAATCCAGATAGGCCAGTTGTGCGCGCGGGGCGACAAGCATGACTTGGGCAGGCAGTTGCATCGTCTGGGCCTTCGCGGTAACGCGCAGAGTTTGTGAAAGTGTTAAGATTTGATTAAGTGGCATCATTAAGTGTTTGATTTTAATAAATTAAAAATGGTCCCGCGTTGGGACCATCAGGTGATGCTCTCCAACCGCTCTTTCGACATATCCCCCGGAACGATCGTAATCGGCACTGGAAGGTTGCCGGAATTGCGGCTCATCTGGGTGACCAGAGGCCCCGGCCCGGATTTTTCCGTGCCAGCCCCCAGCACCAGAACGCCGACCTGCGGGTCTTCCCGAACCTGCGCCAGAATCTCTTGCACGGGGTCGCCCTCACGGATCACCAGTTCAGGGTTGACCCCCTGCTTGTCCCGCATCCACTTGGCAAAGACCTCGAAATGCGCCTCGATCCGCTCACGCGCTTCGGCCCGCATCAGATCGGCAACGCCCATCCAGTGCTGATATTCCTCGGGCGGGATGATCGACAGAACCTGCACGCCCCCCCCCGTATGCGCCGCCCGCAGCGCCGCAAACCGCATCGCGTTCAGACATTCACGGCTGTCATCCAGCACAACCAGAAACTTACGCATCAGGGTCACTCCTTCGGCGCGGATCATGCCGCTGTCGGGCCGCGAAGGCAAGCCGCGCGGTTATCCCTGCGAGGCCGCCCAATCCCAATAAAGCCGCCGCGCCCGTTCCGTAACGGGCCGCGAGGCGAACATCGTGCCGTCAAATTCTTTCACCGCTGTCACCTTGGCAAAGTTGCCCGACAGGAAAATCTCATCCGCCGCATGCGCATCTTCAAAGGTCAGCACCGTCTCGCGCACCTCGAACCCATCTGCCCGCAGGTTCGAGATATGCCGCGCGCGGGTGATGCCCGCCAGAAATGTGCCGTTCGGGATCGGCGTGAACACCACGCCATCCTTGACCAGAAACACATTGGCCGTGGCACTTTCCGCCAGATTTCCCATTGCATCGGCAACAAGGGCGTTGCCATAGCCTTTGCCCTGCGCCTCGACCAGCATCCGCGCGTTGTTCGGGTAAAGGCAGCCCGCCTTGGCATTGCAGACCGCATCTTCCAGCACCGGACGGCGAAAGCGGGTGCGGGTGACGGTGGTGGCAAAGCCGGGATCGGGCATTGCCACCTCTTCCAGACTGATCGCAAAGCCGGTGGCCCCCGCCATCGGCGCGATCCCCAGATCGGACCCGTGCAGCGCCCAATACATCGGGCGGATATAGACTGCGCGACCGGGACCGAAAGCTGCCAAGCCTTCGCGGATGATCGCCGCCATATCCTCGGGCGCGCAGGTGGGGGTGATCATCAAGGCCTCGGCCGAGCGGTTCACGCGAGCGCAATGCAGATCCAGATCGGGACACATGCCGTCGAAATAGCGCGCGCCGTCAAACACGGAACTGCCCTGCCAGATGCCATGATCGGCGGCCTTCATCACGGCCACATCGCCGTCATGCCAGCGTCCATCCCAGAAGGTGCGGGTCGAAGTTCCGAAGGCCATGCTGTTCTCCCTAAGTTGGGCGCGAGTAAACCACCGTGTCGCTGCGGGGAAAAGGGGGGAGAGCGGGCTTCGGCGGGTTCTTCGCAAGGGTATGGCAGGAAGAAGTTTTTTGCCTCCGGCGGGGATATTTAGGCGAAGAGGATGGGGCCGGACGGGCGGAACCTTGCCAGCTGCGGGACCGTTTGGGCAGGGTTCCGCCGTTGCCTTAAGCCTCGGCCAGCAGGGCGTGCAGGTCCAGCGCACCGTTTGACATGGCAAGGCTTCCATCAGCGTTGCGGGGCCAGTCAGCCTCGGCGCGATCGCGGTAAAGTTCGACGCCGTTGCCGTCGGGGTCGGTCAGGTAGATCGCCTCGGAAACGCCATGGTCCGCTGCACCATCCAGTGGATAATCCGCCTCGACCAACCGCTTCAGCACTTGGGCCAGCGATGTGCGGTCGGCGAACAGAAAGGCGGTATGATAAAGCCCGGTATGGCCGGGGCCGGGTGGGGTGCCGCCTTTGCTTTCCCAGGTGTTCAGCCCGATATGGTGGTGATAGCCACCCGCCGACAGAAAAGCCGCCTGCCGGCCGTAACGCTGGGTGACGGCAAACCCAAGGATGCCGGAGTAAAAGCCGATGGCACGCTCAAGGTCCGCGACCTTCAGATGGACGTGGCCGACGCGGGTGTCGGGATGGATGGCAGACATAATGGCCTCCTTGGGCCTATGGTTTGTTCATGGCTGAACATAACCACGGCGCTGGAGTTTTCTACTGGGTGTAAATGCACATCGCTTGCGCGGGCGGGCAAGAAAAGACCCCCGGACCGGGGGACTGGTCCGGGGGCTAGACAAAATGATGGGCCAAATAGAGCGGCCCCGGCAGCAGTTGGGGGTAGGCGGCGCAATGGATGCCGCTTGGTCCCATCATGCCAGCGCAAAGCAACGATTCCGTGACGGGAAAGGGTAGGGTGCGTGATTTCACGCACCTTTTGCTGTGCGGCGCAGGCGACGGAACAGATAGGATTGCAGAGCCGATCCCATCAGCGCCGCGATGGACATAAGCAGCCCAGACAGGCCGGAAATCAGCATCCATGCCGTTTCGGACACACGCAAGGTGGTGCGGAACAGGCGGGCTTTGCCCAAGACCTCGGCCCGACCGATCAGGCGGGGACCAAGGGCTTCGGCGGCGGTGGCAAGGCTGCGGGCGTCTTTGGCATCATCGACAAGCGGCAGCAGGTGCAGGGCGGTGGTGGCATCGGTCGCGGCGCGCAGGCGTTCAAGATCGCTCAGGGTGGCGGTCAGCGGGGCGAAGGCATCGGCGCGGATGGCGGCGGATATATCATCGACAGAGCGCGCGGCGGGCAGGGCGGCCCAATCGACCCCCTCTTTCGCCGCCGCAATCGCCATATCGGCCAGCTTTGGCGACACCCTCCCCATCCGCCGCGCCAGTTTGGCAAGGCTTGCCCCCGCCTTCACCACCACCGAAGTTCCACCCGAGGCCAGCACCGCCGCCGTGGCCCCCAAGCCCACCACCGACAGCGCCAAGTCGATCTGGTCGATGGGGTCGCCGCTGACATAGGCCACGCCTGCGCGGGTCACTCCGGCGATGTCGCCAACGGGCGTCAGCGCGACCGGAGCCTGGCACATCATCCCCTGCGACAGCGAGCATTGCGCCGGGTCATAGGCGCAAAGGGCGCAGGCGCTGGCTTGCGACAGCAGGCTGAAGTCATCGGCGCGCGCCTCGGATAGGCGGCGCAACAGGCTGACGGGCAGGGCTATGCCGCGCTCGGCCACCAGATCTGTCAGCGCATCCAGCGCCAGCCAATTGCGCGGCGTTTCCTGCAGCCGCGTCTCGATCAGCGCCGCCAGCCGTTCGGGTGTGGCGTCGGTGGCCAGCACGGCATCTGTGGCCGCGATGATCTCATCCGCCGCGGCCGTTCGAATAGCCGTCAGCGTCGGGTCCGACAACACGCGCAGGGTGCTAACTCCGGTCGCGGCAAGCGATCCGATCAGGACCACCAGCATCCCCAACCGGACCAGCCGCCGCATCAGATATGACGCGAGCGGATCATGCCACTCTGCCTGCGATGAGTACGATTATAGCCAATCATAGGATCATTTGATCCGTGTTCGACGATCAAGACGCCTTCCATGCGAGACACGTCACCCACGTTGTCACTCTCAAAAAGAATGTCTTTCTTCAAAGTAAGGCTTAACAACTCTTCTTTGCTGAAGTCTTCTTCAACCAATTTGTTGTTCCAAGACCCGAAATAGCGAAGTGAGTGACCGCCGCTTCCGACGTCCTTGCCGATGTAAATTTTCCCGTTGGGAAATGTGATCCTGTAAACGACATAAGCAAAGTGCTTGGACATCAGCATTGTCCTAAGAATGAAGCCCGCCCGACAACTCGGAGGGGCCTTACCTCACATATGACGCGAGCGGATCATGCCCATGATCTCGTAGACCTCGTCCACGATGGGGCGGGCGATGGCGTCGGCGCGGGCGGCGCCTTCGCCAAGGATGCGGTCGATCTCGGCGGGGTCTTTCATCAGGCGGGTCATCTCGGAGGTGATCGGCGACAGCTTTGCCACCGCCAGATCGGCCAGCGCCGGTTTGAAGGTGCCGAACTGTGCGCCTGCGAAATCCTTGATGACCTGCGCGGGGGTATGGCCTGCGAGGGCTGCATAGATATTCACAAGATTTTTCGCCTCGGGGCGGTCTTTCAGGCCGTCCAGATGCTCGGGCAGCGGTTCGGCGTCGGTCTTGGCCTTGCGGATTTTCTTGGAAATGGTGTCGGCGTCATCGGTCAGGTTGATGCGCGACTGATCCGAGGGATCGGATTTCGACATCTTCGAGGTGCCATCGCGCAAAGACATCACCCGCGTTGCCGCCCCTTCGATCACAGGTTCGACAACGGGGAAGTAATTCACCCCGAAGTCCTTGTTGAACTTGATCGCAATGTCGCGGCACAGCTCAAGGTGCTGTTTCTGGTCTTCGCCCACTGGCACATGCGTGGCCTTGTAGGCCAGAATGTCGGCGGCCATCAGAGCGGGATAGGCAAACAGGCCCAAGGACACGTTTTCGGAATTCTTCCCCGCCTTATCCTTGAACTGGGTCATCCGGCTCATCCAGCCCATGCGGGCTACACAGTTGAAAATCCAGCCCAATTCGACATGGGCCGTCACCTGCGACTGGTTGAACAGCACAGATCGCGCCGGATCAATGCCGGCGGCGATAAAGCCTGCAGCGGCTTCGCGCGTGGCGTGGCGCAGCTTGGCCGGGTCTTGCCAGACGGTGATCGCGTGCATGTCCACAAGGCAATAGATCGTCTCGATCCCCTCGTCCTGCTTTTCGACAAAGCGTTTCAGGGCGCCAAGATAGTTGCCAAGGGTCAACCCGCCCGAGGGCTGAATCCCCGAGAAAATGCGGGTCGGGAAGGTCTGAGGCGTTTGGACCGGCTCGGACATGGGGAACTCCATCTGGAAAATGCTGCGCTTAGGGCTTATCGCTGCAAGGAAGGGGCGTCAATGAAGGCGCCCGGAAAGAGGCAAGATGCAAGACCGGAATGCACCCCCGTTGAACCCGCTGCCCCCCGTGGTCTGGCTGCTGGCGCTGCCGATGATCGTGCTGGAGGTGGCCTTCAGCCTTGGCGCGGCGGGCGTCGTGGGCGGGCCGCAAGCGATCGGCTGGCGCAATGCCGCGATTGAACAGTTCGGGGTCTGGCCGGATTACTGGCGCGAGCAATATGCTTTGGGGGCATTGGATTTCGAGCTGCTGGCGCGTTTCATCGCCTATCCCTTCCTGCACATCAGCTTGTCGCAGGCGCTTTTTGCCATCGTGATCGTGCTGGCCTTGGGCAAGTTTGTCGGCGAGATTTTTCGGTGGTGGGCGGTGCTGGTGGTGTTTTTTGCCAGCGCCATCGCGGGGGGGCTGGTCTATGCCTCGATCCCTGCGATCCGCCCGCCGCTGTTCGGGGCCTATCCGGGGGATTACGGTCTGATCGGGGCGTTCACGTTTCTGTTGTGGGTCAAGCTGGCAGGTACGGGAACAAGCCAGTTCCGCGCCTTTTCGATGATCGGTTTTCTGATGGTGGTGCAACTGCTGTTCGGGTTGCTGTTCGGTGGTGGCTATGAATGGGTTGCTGATTTTGTAGGCTTTGCCACCGGATTCGTGCTGTCCTCCGTGGTCAGCCCGGGGGGCTGGCGACATATGGTAGAGCGTATCCGTCAGCGCTGACGCCGCAACCTTTTGAAATCGGACAGCCGGAAGGCCCCGATCATGGCACCTGTGCCGAAATAGGTGACAATGCCCAAACCGATCAACCCCGCAAGGCCCGCATAGCGCCAACCGGGGCTGGCCAGAATATCGCCCATCAGGCTGGCCGCGCCCCATAGCACCGCCCCCATCAGGGCAGAGGCCAGCACGATCCGCGGCGCGCGGGTGCGGAAACGGTCGTCCAGCCGCGCCTCATCCCCCATCTTGCGCGATCCGATCCAAAGCTGTGCCGCCATGATCCAGCCTGCAAGGGTGGTGGCAAGGGCGGCGGCGGCAAAGCCGATCAGTGGCATCAGCCCCACCGCAATCGCGGCGTTCAGCACCATCGACACCACGGCAAAGCGGAACGGGCTGCGGGTGTCTTCGCGGGCATAGTATAGGGGCTGCAAAACCTTATGCAGCACGAAGGCGGGCAGGCCCGCGCCATAGATCGCCAGCACAAGCGCGGTGGCGGCGGTGTCATTCGCCCCGAAGGCTCCGCGTTCATAAAGCACAGACGTCAGCGGCTCCGCGATGGCAATCAATGCCACGGCGGCAGGCAGGGTCAGTGCCAGCGCAAATTCGGTGCCACGGTTGAAACTGGCGCGGCCACCTTCCGCATCGCCCGCGCGCAGGCGGCGCGACAGGTCGGGCAGAAGGACTGTGCCGATGGCGATGCCCACCACGCCCAAGGGCAGTTGGTAAAGCCGGTCGGCATAGACAAGCCACGACACCGCACCTTCGGTGTAGCTGGCGACCTGACGGCCCACCAGCAGGTTGATCTGCACCACCCCGCCTGCCAGAACGGCAGGGGCAGCGATCATCGCCAGACGTTTCAAGTCAGGCGTGAAATGCGGCAGGCGCGGGGTAAAGCGCAGGCCCAGACGGTGGGCCGAAACCCATGTAAAGGCCAGTTGCGCCACCCCCGTCACCGGCACACACCACGCCAGCGTCAGCCCCATGTCCCAGCCGATCCACGCCGCCAGCCACATGGCGGCAATGAAGATCAGGTTCATCAGAACGGGGACGACTCCGGCCTCGGTAAAGTGGCCATAGGCGTTCAGAACTCCCGACAGCAGGGCGACTAGGCTGATGAACAGGATATAGTTGAAGCCGATCTGGCCATAGGTCACCGCCAGATCGAACCGAACATCCCCCGCGAAACCCGAGGCCATGGCCCAGACCAGCCACGGCATCGCGAGGGTTCCGATCACCGAGAACACGATCAGAATCGCTGCCAGCCCGTTGAAGGCATCGCGGGCAAAACCGGTGGCGTCCTCACCGCCCTCAAGCTTTTTGGCAAACATCGGCACGAAGGCCATGTTGAAGGCACCTTCGGCGAAGAAACGGCGGAACATGTTGGGCAGGGAGAACGCGACGTTGAAGGCATCGGCCACCGGCCCCGCGCCAAGGTAAGCCGCCATCATCATGTCGCGCGCAAAGCCCGCGCCGCGTGACAGCAGGGTCCAGCCGCCGACGGTCAGGATAGAGCGGAACAGGCTTATGGGTTTCATGGCAGGTCTTTCGTGGCAGGCGGCGGGGGTTTCACACCCCCGCACCCCCGTGGAGTATTTGGGCCAAGATGAAAGTGGCGGTCAGCTTGCGTTTTGCGCGCGTTCGGCACCTTCGGCAATGGCTTGGCGCAGCTTTTTGTCCAGCGCCTCTTGACGGTGTTTGGCGTGGAGTTTCAGGCCGAACATATCCTTGACGTAGAAGGCGTCCACCACCTGCGCGCCGAAGGTCGCGATTACGGCGCTGGCGATGTAGATGTTGTTGGCGGCCAGCGTGCGGGTCAGGTCATAAAGCAGTCCGGGGCGGTCGCGGGTATCGACCTCGATGATGGTGTAGATTTCCGAGCCTTCGTTGTCGAAGGTGATATGGGTGGGAAAGCGGAATTCGCGTTCGCGCTTCTTCACCTTGTCACGTCCGGCAAGGGCTTCGCGCGGGAGGACTTCTCCCTTCAGAGTTTTCTCGATCATGCCGCGCAGGCGGGGCAGGCGGGCGACCTCGTAGGGCTTGCCGTCGCTGTCCTGTATCCAGAACACCGGCGTCGCGTAGCCATCCTTTGAGGTGTAGGTGCGGGCATCGACGACGTTCGCGCCTACCAGCGCCAAAGCTCCGGCAAGGCGTGAAAAGATGCCAGGGTGGTCTGCAAGGGCAAAGCAGGCGCGGGTGGCGTCGCGCTGCGGTTCGGGGTGCAGGTCGATGCGAATCTCGTCATCGCCCAGACCTTGCAGCAGGCGGGCGAATATTTCCTGCGCGTCGGTCGAAAGGCCCTGCCAATAGGGCAGGTAGTGGCGGTTCTTTTCGGCAGCAATCGCTTCGGGGGGCCAGTCGGTCAGGCGGGCGGCAAGGGCGGCCTTGGCCTCGTCCTCGCGCTTGTCACGGTTGACGTTTTCAAGCCCGTCTTCCAGCGCCTCGGCGGTCAGGCTGTAAAGCTGGCGCAGTAGCATGGCCTTCCAGTTGTTCCATGTTGTCGGGCCAACGCCGCGAATATCGCAGACCGTCAGCACCGTCAGCAGGTCCAGTCGTTTGCGGGTCTTCACCGCCTTGGCAAAGTCGCGCACCGTGCGCGGATCGCCGATGTCGCGTTTTTGCGCCATGTCGGACATCAGCAGGTGATAGCGCACCAGCCATTCGACGGTTTCACATTCCTCGGCATCAAGCCCAAGGCGCGGGCAGATCCGACGCGCGATCTGTGCGCCGATGATCGAGTGATCCTCGGGGCGGCCCTTGCCAATGTCATGCATCAGAAGCGCGATATACATCACCTTGCGGTTGATGCCGGCCTTGAGGATGCCGGAGGCTACTGGCAATTCCTCGACCAACTCACCCCGTTCGATCTGTGCCAGCACAGAGATGGTCTGGATGATGTGTTCGTCCACCGTGTAGTGGTGATAGACGTTGAACTGCATCATCGCGACGATGTTTTCAAACTCGGGGATAAAGGCCGAAAGCACGCCCAGTTCGTTCATCCGGCGCAGGGATCGTTCGGGGTTGCCGTGTTTCAGCAGCAGGTCGATGAACAGGCGCACGGCTTCGGGGTTATGGCGGAGGTCTTCGTCGATCAGGTCCAGGTTGGAGGCGATCAGCCGCATGATATTGGGGTGCAGCAAATAGCCCGTCCGCAACGCCTCTTCAAACACGCGCAGCAGGTTCAGCGGGTCTTGCAGGAATTTCGCGGGGTCGGCCACGTCGATGCGGCCTTGGCGCAGCTTGAAGCCTGCGCGCACGCGTTTGCGGGTGAAAAAGCCCATCAGGCTGGCTTCGGGCTTGGCGTGGCGGGCCTCAAGCTCGGTCAGGAAGATGCGGGTCAACTCGCCGACGCGGGTGGCGTGGCGGAAGTAATCCTGCATGAAATGTTCGACCGCGCGTCGCCCCGCGCTGTCGCGGTAACCCATGCGGGCGGCAACCTCGACCTGCAGATCGAAGGTCAACTGATCCATCGCGCGGTTGGTGATGTAATGCAGATGGCAGCGCGCGGCCCACAGGAAATTCTCGGCGCGCTCGAACGTATCGTATTCCTCGCGGGTCAGCAGGCCCGCGCCGACTAGCCCTGCGGCGGATGGCACACGGTGCAGGTATTTGCCGATCCAGTAGAGCGTTTGCAAATCGCGCAAACCGCCCTTGGCCTCTTTGACGTTGGGTTCCAGCACATAGCGCTGCCCGCCCTGGCGTTTGTGACGTTCGGCCCGTTCGGCAAGTTTGGCTTCGATGAATTCGGGGCCGGAGTTGCGGAACAGATCGGACCACAGCTTTTTGTCCAGCTCGTCCGCCAAGGGCGCATGGCCTGCGATATAGCGGTGTTCCAGCAGGGCGGTGCGGATGGTGATATCCTCGCGCCCCAGACGGATGCAGTCTTTGACGGTGCGGCTGGCATGGCCGACCTTCAGTTTCAGATCCCACAGCATATAGAGCATGGATTCGATGACGGATTCCGCCCAGGGCGTCGTTTTCCACGGCGTCAGGAATAGCAGGTCGACATCGGAATGGGGGGCCATCTCGGCGCGGCCAAAGCCGCCCACGGCCAGCACGGCGATCCGTTCGGATTCTGTGGGGTTGGCCAGAGGGTGCAGGTAGGTGCAGGCTACTTTCAGAGCGGTGATCACCAGCACATCGGTCAGATAGGCCTGCGCGCGGACCAGCAAACGGGCATCGGTGGGACGTTCCAGAAAGGCAGCGGACAGGGCGGTGCTGGCGGCTGTCTTCGCCTCGGTCATATGGCGGACGGCGGTGGCGCGGATGCTGCGGGGCTCGGGGTTGGCGGCGATGTCTGCGGCAATGCCTGCAAGCAAAAGGCCGCCGTCGATGATATCGGCTGGCGGTATCAGGGTGTCGGCCCCGGACAACGCCGGAGCCACAGTCAAATATCGGGAGGCGGGCATCGCAGGAGAGCCGCCCGGATCAGGAACCGGCCCCGCCAAAGCTGCGCGGTGCGGCATCCACAACGACAACCTGCCCGCCGCGAATTTGCGCCACGGCCAGCCCGCGCTCATTGGTGCCATCGCCCCGCAGCCGGAAGATGCCGTTCACCCCGACAAAGCCCGCGCCTTGGGTCAGTGCCACTTTCGAGATCGGTCCTGCCGAACCTTGACGCGCCAGCGCACCGATTGCGGCGATACCGTCATAGGCAAGGCCAGAAATCGGATGCGCGGCCTCGCCATAGGCGGCGGAATAGCGCGACTGGTATTGGGCATAAAGCGCAGGGTCCGGCAGCGCAAACCAGCCGCCCTGCACCCCCGGAAGGCCCAGCGTCGCGCTGGGAATATCCCAGCGCGTCAGGCCGATGAATTGGGTGGTGGCAGGCGACAGCCCGTTGTCAGCCAGCATCTGGCTGATCAGTGGCAGCGCCCCTGCGGTATCCGCGGTCAGGAAAATCGCCGAAGCCCCGCTGGACCGTGCCGAAGCCACGATGGCAGGGGCGGCCTGCACCACGCCGTTCTGGCTGAACTCATAGCTGCCCACCGCTACGACGGAACCGCCTGCCGCCGCCACACCCCGCTCGATCGCGGTCTTGCCCAATGCGCCTGCGGTGTTCTGATCATGCACGATCATGATCTTACCCTTGCCGTTTTTCACAGCATAGGAAGCAAGCCGCTGGGCGGTGTTCTGAAAGGTCGGCCCCAGCACGAAAACGTTGTTTCCGGCAATGTCCGGATTGTTCGAGAAGGCCAGCACATTGACGCCCGATGCCGCCACGGCCACGCCTGCGGCATTGGCCTCTTGCGCGTAGACGGGGCCAAGGATGACCTGCGCGCCTTCGGCGACGGCCTGCTCGGCCATGGCTTTGGCCTGAGCGGGCGATCCTGCGGTGTTGTAGACCCGCAGATCGATCTTCACACCTGCCAGATCGCCAATCGCCATCCGCGCCGCGTTTTGCAGGGACCGCGCCAGCAACTCGTCACTGGCCTGCCCCGATCCGCCCGGAACCAGCAAAGCCACCTGCACCGCACCGCTGCCCGATTGCACGGTTGGCGTGGTTGTGGGCGTACAGGCCGCCAGTGCAAGGGCCGAAAGGGCAAAGACAACTTTGCCCAGCGACTTGCGGGCCTTGCTCAAAACGGACAACATAAGGAATTCCTCACTCTCTGGGGCGCAGACAATAGCGTCAAACCTAAGCGGTTCGGGGACGGAAGTAAACTTGCCAAGGAGGCAACGGGCGTGACCATTGGCAAAGCGGGGGCGGAAAAGCGTCCCCTTCCGGCAGGGCTGCACTTTGTGGCGACGCCCATTGGGGCGGCCCGCGATATAACCCTGCGCGCGCTGGATATTCTGGCATCGGCCGATGTGCTGGCGGCGGAAGACACGCGCACCTTGCGGCATTTGATGGAGATCCACGGCATCCCCTTGGGCGACCGCCCGCTGGTGGCCTATCACGAACATAACAACGATCAGGCTTTGCCACGGTTGCTTGCGGCTATGGAGCAGGGCAAATCGGTGGCCTATGCCTCGGAAGCAGGAACGCCACTGATTTCGGACCCCGGTTTCCAGTTGGGCCGGGCCGCCATTGCCGCAGGCCTGACCGTGCTGTCCGCCCCTGGCCCCTCGGCGGTGCTGTGCGCGCTGACGGTCTCGGGCCTGCCCAGCGACCGCTTCATGTTCGCCGGATTCGCGCCCGCTACGAAATCGGCGCGCCAAACCTTCCTGAAAGAACTGGCCCAAGTGCAGGCAACGCTGATCCTGTATGAAAGTCCGAAGCGTATTAACCAACTGTTAGAAGACTTGGTGCAATGTCTGGGCGAAGGCCGCTACGCTGCAGTGTGCAGGGAATTGACCAAGCGATTCGAGGAAGTGTCGCGCGGAACCTTGGGCGAATTGGCGGCGGCTTTTGCCGAGCGTGATGTTAAGGGCGAAATCGTCGTCCTGATTGATCGCGCGCCGGAACAGGTGGCAGATGCGGCAACGGTGGAACAGGCATTGGACAAGGCGATGGGGGAAATGACCATGAAAGATGCAGCAACGGCGGTGGCCGAAGCTTATGGTTTGCCGCGCCGCGAAGTCTATCAGCTTGCCTTGCAGCGGAGTGGGAAATGAGCGGGATCAGATCTTATCACGCGGGGCTTGCCGCCGAAGAGTCGGTGGCGCTTTACTACAGCCGCAGCGGACGTGCCGTGTGCGCGCGGCGGTGGCGCGGGCAATCCGGTGAAATTGATCTGATCGCGCGGGACGGGGCCGAGGTGATCTTTATCGAGGTGAAACAAAGTTCAACCCATGCGCGGGCGGCAGAACATCTGACCGAACGGCAGATGCGCCGGGTTTATAACGCTGCAACGGAATTTCTTGCGGGTGAACCGAATGGGCTTTCGACCGATGTGCGCTTTGACATCGCCTTGGTCGATGGGAGCGGTCAGATCGAAGTGCTGGAAAACGCTTACGCGGCCTGATCAATTGCATCCCGCCAACAGTTGCGCCATCAAGAGGCAAGTGATTTCGGGAGAGACACATGCCGCTTAAGGTAGCACTTCAGATGGACCCGATCGGGTTGGTCAATATCAACGGCGACAGCACGTTCCGGATTGCGCTGGAAGCGCAGGCGCGAGGGCATTCCCTGTTTTTCTATACGCCCGACAAACTGGCCTTTGTCGAAGGGCGCGTGATGGCGCGGGGGTTTCCGATCGAGTTGCGCCGTGAACCTGGCAATCACGTGACCTATGGCGAAGAGACCGAGGTTGATCTTGGCGAATTCGATGTGGTCTGGCTGCGGCAGGACCCGCCTTTCGACATGGGCTATATCACCACCACGCATTTGCTGGATATAATTCACCCCAAGACTCTGGTGGTCAACGATCCGTTCTGGGTGCGGAATTATCCCGAAAAACTGTTGGTCTTGCGCTTTCCGCAGCTGACCCCGCCCACCGCGATTGCGCGGGATTTGCAGACGATCCGGGAATTCAAGGCGCGGCATGGCGATATCATCCTCAAGCCGCTTTACGGCAACGGCGGGGCTGGGGTGTTCCGGCTGGACCCGAATGACCGCAATCTGGCCAGCCTTTACGAGATGTTTACCGGCATGAACCGCGAGCCGATGATCGTGCAGAAGTTCCTGCCTGATGTGTCCAAGGGCGACAAGCGGGTGATTCTGGTGGATGGCGAAGCCGTCGGGGCGATCAACCGTGTGCCGCAGGCGGGGGAGACGCGGTCGAACATGCACGCGGGCGGGCGACCGGAGAAGATTGGCCTGACCCCTCGCGATCTTGAGATTTGCGCGACCATTGGTCCGGTTCTGAAAGAGAAAGGCCAGATTTTCGTCGGGATCGATGTGATCGGCGATTATCTCACCGAAATCAACGTCACCTCGCCCACGGGGATTCAAGAGTTGGAGCGGTTTGACGGCACCAACACGGCCGAACGTATCTGGCAGGTGATCGAGGCCAAGCGGGGGCAGTAGCGGCGACTTGTCGGCCAAGTTTTCGGCGCGGAATCAGGATTTTGCCCCGACAGCCAGCCGATAGCTGACCGCTTCGGCGACATGTGGCAGGCGGACCTGTGCTGCGCCACCCAGATCGGCGATAGTGCGCGCCACGCGCAGCACGCGGTGATAGCCGCGTGCTGACAGGCCAAAACGCTCGGCCACCTTGGCAAGCAGGGCGCGGCCTTCGGGATCGGGGGCCGCTACCTCTTCCAGCAGCGCCCCCTCCATATCGGCATTCACGCGGGTGGCCGGATGCTGTGCAAAACGGGTGCTTTGCCGGGCGCGGGCGGCCTGAACCCGCGCGGCGATGGTGGCAGAACTATCGCCCGAGGCAGGCAGATCAAGGTCGGTATAGGCCACGGGTGGCACCTCGACGCGCAGATCGAACCGGTCCATCAGCGGGCCAGAAATGCGGCCCAGATAATCCTCGCCGCAGACCGGCACCTTGGCACAGGCGCGGGCGGGGTCTGACATATAGCCGCATTTGCAGGGATTGGCGGCCGCCACCAGCAAGAAGCGGCACGGATAACGGATATGGGCATTGGCGCGGGCGACCATGATTTCGCCCGTCTCTATCGGTTGGCGCAGGGTTTCCAGCACGGTGCGCGGAAATTCGGGGAATTCGTCCATGAACAACACGCCATTGTGCGCCAGCGAAATCTCTCCGGGTTTGGCACCCTTGCCACCGCCTACGATGGCGGCCATCGAGGCGGTGTGGTGGGGTTCCCGAAAGGGCCTTGTGCGGGAAATACCCCCTTCGGACAAAAGCCCCGCAAGCGAGTGAATCATCGATGTTTCAAGGGCTTCTTGCGCCGACAGTGGTGGCAAGATCCCCGGCAACCGGGCGGCGAGCATGGATTTTCCCGATCCGGGGCTTCCCACCATCAGCGCGTGGTGACGGCCTGCGGCGGCGATTTCCAGCGCGCGTTTGGCGCGTTCTTGTCCCTTCACCTCGCGCATGTCGCGGCCCAAAGGGGGGGCCAGAACCTCGCCTGCCTCGGCGGGGGTAATCGGGGCTTGGCCGGTGAAATGACGCACCACCTCGTCCAGCGATCCGGCGGCCAGCACCTGAGTTGCGCCGACCCAAGCCGCTTCGGCCCCGCAAGCGCGAGGGCAAAGCAGGGCGCGGTCTTCTTCGGCGGCGGCCATAGCGGCGGGCAGCGCGCCGATCACGGGAATCAGGCGTCCATCCAGCGACAGTTCACCAAGGGAAACCGTCGCCTCGACCTCATCTTTCGGGATGATTTGCAGCGCGGCCAGCAGCGCCAGCGCGATGGGCAGATCGAAATGCGAGCCTTCTTTGGGCAGATCCGCAGGCGAGAGGTTCACGGTGATCCGCTTGGCAGGCAGCGCGATCGACATCGCATTCATCGCCGCGCGAACCCGTTCCTTTGCTTCGGACACCGCTTTGTCGGGCAGGCCCACCACGGCAAAGCCCGGCATGCCTGCGGAAATCGCACATTGCACCTCGACGATGCGGGCCTCGACGCCTTCGAATGCCACCGTGTAAGACCGCGCAACCATTGTCCCCCCGCTTGCCAGTTGGTTAACGGGTAGGCTGCAATGGTTTACGAGTGGTAAATTTCCATGAATTTTGGCCAAGCTTCGGGGTCCGCAACAGTCTTGTCACGGCAAAACGCGTTGCAGAAGCCGAAACGACGGCCCGAAAGTTCAAGCACATGGGTGACGGGCTTGCCCGAATAGGGGCAGGCGGTGTTCTCGGCCTGCGTCCCATCTACAGGGCGGGCTGGCAACGGCACGGGGCCGGGCCAAGGACGGCGCGGATAGGGGCGGCGGTAAAAATCCTGATCCGCGCCATCGACCATCCCCATCGCACGCCAGCGCCGGAAGGACGGGTGCGCCAGATGCGCCTGCACATAGGCGGCGGCCTCGGGGCTGACGGGCAGGTTATAGCTGGCAATGCGGGCCGCGACGGGGGCGTAAAACGCATCCGCCACCGAATAGGTGCCGGTCAGCCACGGGGTTTGTGATCCCGTCACTTTGCGCGCCCAAGCCCAGACGGTTTCAAGCCGCGACAGATCGGCCAGAACCTCGGCAGGCGGTTCGCAACCGGTATAGCTGACGCGCAGGTTCATCGGGCAATGGTTGCGAAGCGCGCCAAAGCCTGCATGCATCTCGGCGGCCAGAACGCGGGCGGTAGCGCGGGCCGACGGGTCACTTGGCCAAAGCCCGGCGTCGGGGTGGCGCGAGGCCAGTTCTTCGGCAATGGCGATGGTTTCGGGAACCACCACCCCGTCGGGCGTCCGCATCGTGGGGGCGGTCTTGCCGGGGAAGAAGTCTTTCAGAAGGTTCGGCAATTCATCGGTGTAAAGCCGCGCGAGATGTGTTTTTACCGGAATTCCGAAGGCATCGAACAACAGCCAGCCGCGCAGGGACCAACTGGAATAGGCGCGGTCACCGATGGCAAGATCGTAGGTCATGGGCAGTCCTTCCAAGTTTGCGACAGGGTAGGCGCGCGGTTACATCAAGAAAAATCGTGATTTGTGCGGGCGATCATCACGGAAGATGATTGATCTGATGCAGCGCCCACCCCGAGGGGCCAAGATCAAGCCGCGTCACCGAGAGGTTGTCGATCTTGTGCGACAGCGCTTCGGCGGTGGAAATGCCGGTGGCATGCTGAACCGCCGCCAGAATCGCGCCGAAATGGGCAACCACGATGATATCGCCCTGATGCGTTTGGGTCAGCGCGGTGATCGCCGCGCCGATGCGGGCGCGCAGGTCGTTCCAGCTTTCGCCATCGGGTGCTGCAACATCGCCCGGCGTTTCCCAGAAGGCGCGGATATGATCGGGGGCTTCGGCGTCAATCTCGGCAAAGCTGCGCTGCTCCCATGCGCCGAAATGGATCTCGCGCAGGGCCGGATCGTGCTGCAGGCGATGGCGGCCCTGCGCCAGCGCGTCGGCGGTGGCGGTGGCGCGGATCAGGTCTGACGATTGCAGCACGGCACCCGCGGGTAGATGCGCGTGAAGCCGCGCGATCTGGGCGGCATCGGACAGATCGGCAGGCAGATCGGTCCATCCGATCATGGATTTGGCATGGGTCGGGCCGTGGCGCACCAGCCAAAGCCGCGTCATCATAGCACGCCCTCGGGGATTGCGCCTTTCAGCACCATCGGCAGCCCTGCCATGACACCCACCACCAAACCCGCCTGCACCGCAAGCCTTTGGTTCAGCCGCCCCTTATGATCCCGAAACGCGCGGGCCAGTGCATTTTCAGGCACGATCCCCCAGCCCACCTCGTTTGAGACCACCACGACGGGGGCGGCACAGCCCGCCAGCGCGGCCAAAAGGGCGCTTGTCTCGGCCTCGATATCCGCCTCGGCCAGCAGATGATTGGTCAGCCACAAGGTTGCACAATCGACCAGCACCACGGCACCGGCCGGAATCGCGGCTAGGGCAGCGCACAGGTCGCGCGGCGCTTCGGCAGTGATCCAATCCGCACCCCGGTCGGTCTGATGTTGCGCGATACGGGCGCGCATTTCGTCATCCCAAGCCTCGGCGGTGGCAATGTAATGGCGCGGGCGTGCGGTGGCGCGGACCAGCCGTTCCGCCAAGGCGGATTTGCCTGACCGCGCACCGCCAAGGATCAGGGAAAGCTGCGGTAAAGAAATATCTATGCGGGATGATCCGATCACAACTGGCTCGCGTATCTCATTTAGGGCCAGCGCAAGGCAGATGACACAGGCCCGTCAGGGGGAAGCTATGGCGCTTGACGGATATACCGACCAAACCTTGCCGCGCCAAGCGCGCGCGGCAGAATTGCTGGATGCAGAAACCGAATTGCGGCTGGCTTACGCATGGCGTGACCAGCGCGACGAGGCTGCGCTGCATCGGCTGATCACGGCCTATATGCGGCTTGCGATCTCGATGGCGGCCAAATTCCGCCGCTATGGCGCGCCGATGAATGATCTGATTCAGGAGGCCTCATTGGGCCTGATGAAAGCGGCCGAGAAATTCGACCCTGATCGCGGTGTGCGGTTTTCGACCTATGCGGTTTGGTGGATCAAGGCCTCGATTCAGGATTATGTGATGCGGAACTGGTCAATGGTGCGGACCGGATCGACCAGCGGGCAGAAGTCCTTGTTCTTCAACCTGAAACGTGTGCAGGCCAAGCTGGAGCGCGAGGCTGCAGCGGCGGGGGAGCGGCTTGATGCCTTCCAGTTGCGCGAAAAGGTCGCGCACGAAATCGGCGTGACCATGGCCGAGGTCGAAATGATGGAGGGGCGGCTGTCCGGCTCGGATGCGTCTTTGAATGCGACGCAGGCGGCGGATGAGGACGGGCGCGAATGGATTGATGCGCTGGAGGATGACAGCCCGCAGGCCGCCGAAACTGTCGAGGCCGCGCATGATGCTGCGACGCTGCGCGGTTGGCTGGCGCAGGCGATGGCGGCGTTGAATGCGCGCGAGCGGTATATTGTGGGGCAGCGCCGTCTTCTGGAAACGCCGCGCACGCTGGAATCCTTGGGGGCCGAGATGGGCCTTTCCAAAGAGCGTATCCGCCAGCTTGAAGCCGCCGCCTACGGCAAGCTGCGCCGCCATCTTGAAGGCCAGTCGTCGGAGTTGCACCACTTTCTTGTCTAGGCACCGGCGTTGCGGCCCGTTGCAAAAGCCGGTGCTGGCCCCTACACCTGTAGGCCACCCCAGAACGGAGCCTGCCCATGCTGGCCGCAAAGCGTGTTCTTCTGATCATCGGCGGCGGTATCGCGGCCTATAAGTCCTTGGCGCTGATCCGGCTTTTGCGCGGGGCAGGGGCTGCAGTGACACCAGTTCTGACCAAGGCGGGGGCCGAGTTTGTGACGCCCCTGTCAGTGTCGGCGCTGGCGGGGGAAAAGGTTTATACCGCCCTGTTCGATCTGACCGACGAAGCCGAGATGGGTCATATCCAGCTTTCCCGCGTGGCCGATCTGGTGGTCGTGGCCCCTGCAACGGCGGATCTGATGGCCAAAATGGCGGGCGGGCGGGCCGATGATCTGGCCTCGACCCTGCTTTTGGCCACCGATACGCCCGTGCTTGTGGCCCCTGCGATGAATGTGCGGATGTGGGATCATGCCGCGACCCGCCGGAATGTGGCGCAATTGCAGGCGGACGCTGTGCGCTTTGTCGGCCCGAACGAAGGCGAGATGGCTTGCGGTGAATTTGGCGCGGGCCGTATGGCAGAACCGGATGAGATCATGGCCGCGATTGCGACGCTGTTGGCCGATGGTCCGCTGAAAGGGCGGCGGGTGCTGGTGACCTCTGGTCCGACGCATGAACCGATTGATCCGGTGCGCTATATCGCCAACCGCTCATCCGGCGCGCAAGGCACCGCGATAGCGGCGGCACTGCGCGATGTGGGGGCCGAAGTGGTGTTCGTGACCGGCCCTGCAAGCGTGCCACCGCCTGCGGGTGTGCAGGTGGTGCGGGTGGAAACTGCCGCCGATATGCTGGCAGCGGTGCTGGCGGCCTTGCCGGTTGACGCGGCGGTGATGGCAGCGGCTGTGGCGGATTGGCGCGTGGCCAATGCCAGCGGGCAGAAGATGAAGAAAGACGGGACGGGCAAGGCTCCGGCGCTGGAATTTGCCGAGAACGCCGACATTCTGGCGACGATCTCGAAAGGGGCCGCGCGCCCTGCCTTGGTGGTGGGCTTTGCCGCCGAGACGCAGGACGTGGTGGCCCATGCCACCGCCAAGCGCGCGCGCAAAGGCTGCGACTGGATCGTGGCCAATGATGTCTCGCCCGAAACCGGCATAATGGGCGGTGCCGAAAATGCGGTGACAGTGATCACCGAGGCGGGGGCCGAGGTCTGGCCGCGTATGGGCAAGGACGAGGTTGCACGGAAACTGGCGCTTCGCATCGGCGAGGCGCTGAAAAATTCTTGATGCAAGAATTTTCGGGGCTGTTCCGAAGGATAATGGCCGGTTCGGGGCGCAGGCATTGGCCTCCGGCGGGGATATTTGAACGAAGAGGATGGCGATGGAACCGGTGGTGCGGGTGATCTGGGAAGACTGGGCGGATCGGTCCTTGCCGTTGCCCTCTTATGAAACGGCGGGGGCGGCGGGGGCGGATATTCGCGCCAATCTGCGCCCCGAAGATCGGGACAGCGGCTTTGTGCTGGACCCGATGCATCGGGCGATTGTGCCGACAGGCATCCGGGTGGAAATCCCGGCTGGCTTCGAGATGCAGATCCGGCCCCGATCCGGGCTGGCGGTGAAGTTCGGGATTTCCATTCCCAACAGTCCGGGAACGATCGACAGCGATTATCGCGGGCCTTTGGGGGTGGCTTTGGTCAATCTTGGGGCAGAACCCTACACGGTCCATCATGGCGACCGCATCGCGCAATGTGTTGTGGCCCCTGTCGTGCAGGCGGGGTTCGAGGTGGTGGAGGCCTTGGGCGATACTGCGCGGGGTGCGGGCGGGTTCGGCTCGACGGGGCGGAAATGATGCTGGTTTTCGGGATGGCTTTGGCGCTGTGGGGGGCGGGTTGGGGCTTTGGCGCGCCCGCGCGGCTGCGCTGGGGCATGGTTGCGGCGCTGTGGGCGGCAGTGGTGCTGGCGCATCTGGTGCTGCCGGAAGGCGCTGCGCTGCGCGTGGCGACGGGCGGTGATGCGCGGGTCTGGGCGGTGCTGGGCGGCGTGGTGGCGCTGGGCCTTGGCTATCGCGCGGGGCTGGCGCGTCTGCGCGCGCGGGCGACGCCGGTTGCTGCCCCTGCCCAGACGGGCAGCTTCCGCGAGGCCGAGCTGGACCGTTACGCCCGCCATATCCTGCTGCGCGAGATCGGCGGACCGGGGCAAAAGCGCCTGAAAGCGGCGAAGGTTCTGGTGATCGGGGCGGGGGGGCTTGGATCACCCGCGCTATTGTATCTGGCGGCGGCGGGGGTTGGCACCATTGGCGTGATCGACGACGACACGGTGGATGCATCCAACCTGCAGCGGCAGATCATCCATAGCGATCAACGGCTTGGCATGGCAAAGGTGCAATCTGCGGAAATTGCCATGACCGCGCTGAACCCCTTTGTGCAAGTGCGCCCCTATCAGCGCCGCCTCACCGAAGACATGGCCGAGGCGCTGATTGCCGATTATGATCTGGTGCTGGATGGGACCGACAATTTCGACACCCGCTATCTGGTCAACCGCATTGCCGCCAAGCTGGGCAAGCCCCTGATTTCCGCTGCGATCACCCAATGGGAAGGGCAGCTTTCGCTGTATGATCCCGCCCGTGGCGCGCCCTGCTATGCCTGCGTTTTCCCCGTGCGCCCTGCCGATGGCATGGTGCCGACCTGTGCCGAGGCGGGCGTGGCCGCGCCCTTGCCGGGTGTGATCGGGTCGATGATGGCGATGGAGGCGATCAAGCATATCACCGGCGCGGGTCAGACCTTGCGCGGGCGGCTGATGATCCATGACGCGCTTTATGCCGAAACGCGGGTGATTGGCATCAAGCGACGCGACGGATGCGAGGCATGTGGCGGGCTGCACTGATCTTTGGCCCGCAGGGGTGCTTGCAACCGCCCCGAAGCGTGGGCCATAGTCTGCACGATTACTTTGTGACAGGGAGTTCACCGATGAAATTGACTGCTGCCTTTGCCGGTCTGGCCATGACCGTTGCCGCGACCGCCAGCTTTGCCCAAGCCTTGCCGGATCTGGAAGGCAAGGAAATCGTGATCGTCACCGAAAACGCCTATCCGCCGCTGCAATTTCTGGATGCTTCCGGCGCGGCCATCGGCTGGGAATATGATGCCGTGGCCGAACTGGCCAAGCGGCTGAACTTTACCGTGAAATACGAAAACATCTCGTGGGATGCGATGATTCCGGCGGTGTCGGAAGGCCAGTTTGATTTCGGCATGACCGGCATCACCATCCGCGACGACCGCAAGGAACAGGTCGATTTCTCGGATGCCTATATGCGGTCGGAAATGGTGATGCTGGTCAAGGGCGACGAGGCGCGCTTTACCGATGCCGCCAGCTTTGCCGCCGATCCCGAACTGCTGATCGCCGCACAGCCCGGCACGACGCCCTTCTATACCGCCGTCTATGAAATCTTGGACGGCAACGAGGCTAACCCGCGCATCAAGCTGTTCGAAACCTTTGGCGCAACGGTCGAGGCGTTGAAGGCGGGCGATGTGGATCTGGTGCTGACCGATGGCACCGCAGGCGCGGGCTATGTCGAGGCGTCGGCAGGCGGGCTGAAGATCGTTGGCGACAAACTGGGGGTCGAGGATTTCGGCTTTATCTTCCCGAAAGGCTCGACCTTGGTGGCCCCGATCAACGCTGGCATTGCCGCGATGAAGGCCGATGGCACCATCGACGCGCTGAACAAGAAATGGTTCCTTGACTACAAGATGGGCCAGTAATGGCTTTCGCCCCAAGCGCAGGCTTGGGGCATTTTACCGATGACGCCCAACCCGAAACATGACGCGGATTTCCCGTGGTGGCTGGTTATTCTGGCCACCACGGCTGCGTGGCTGTTCTATGAGGTATGGGCCAGCGACGTCTATTCCCAAGCGATGGCGACGCTGTCCAAGGGCATCTGGCTGACGGTTGTTGTCACACTGGTGGCTTACGGGATGGCCTGCGCGCTGGGGCTGGCTTTGGCGATGGCGGGGCTGTCGCGCTTTGTGGTGCTGCGGCAACTGGCGCGGTTCTATATCGAGGTGATCCGCGGCGTGCCGATCATCGTGCTGCTGCTTTATGTCGCCTTCGTGGTGTCGCCCGCCTTTGTCTATGCCTTTAACTGGGTGACGGGGCCGCTGGGGTTTGACCCGTTGAAGACGCGGGACTTTCCGCTTTTGTGGCGGGCGGTGATCGCGCTGACCATGGCCTATTCCGCCTTTCTGGCCGAGATTTTCCGCGCGGGCCTTCAGGCCGTCGACAAAGGCCAGATCGAAGCCGCGCAGGCGCTGGGCCTGAACGGCTGGCAACGTTTTCGCCATATCGTGTTCCCGCAAGCGTTCCGGATGATCCTGCCGCCCTTGGGCAATGATTTTGTTGCCATGGTGAAGGATTCCAGTCTGGTGTCGGTGCTGGGGGTTTCGGATATCACCCAGCTCGGCAAGGTTACGGCGGCGGGGAATTTCCGCTATTTCGAGACCTATAATGTGGTGGCGCTGCTGTATCTGACCATGACGATCACGCTGTCGCTGGTGCTGCGGCGGATTGAAACTCGTCTGAAAGCGCGCTCTGAACGCTAGCGTCGGATGCGCTCCGCGCGGGAGTATTTGGGCCAAGATGAAGGGCGCGGGCTGGACCTATCCTGCAACGCTGCCTAGGTTTGCCGCAAAGGAGACTTGCGATGAATGTTTTGCTTTCGGATTGGACCGGCGAATTTGGCCTGCCGCCCTTCGCCGCGATTTCGGATGAGGATTTCGGACCGGCCTTTGAGGCGGCGCTGGCAGAGGCGCGGGCGAATATCGCGGTGATTGCAGGGGCGACGGAGGCACCGACCTTTGCCAATACCATCGAGGCGATGGAACTGGCCGAAGGGCTGCTCGACCGTGTGGCAGGGGTGTTCTACAACCTTGCCGGAGCCGACAGCACCCCTGCGCGCGAGGCGTTGCAGCGCGATCTGGCCCCGAAGATGAGCGCGTTTTCATCCGAGGTCACCAACAACCGCGCGCTGTTTTCTCGGATTGAAACGCTGTGGCAGGGGCGCGATGGCTTGGGTCTGACGGCAGAACAAGCGCGGGTATTGCAGCTTTACCGGCAGATGTTCGTGCGATCTGGCGCGCTGTTGGAGGGGGCTGCGGCGGAACGGCTGACGGCGGTGAAATCGCGACTGGCGGTGCTGGGGACGCAGTTCAGCCAAAATTTGCTTGCGGATGAACGGGCTTGGTTCATGCCGCTGGCCGAGGCTGATCTGGAGGGGCTGCCCGATTTCGTCGTGGCTTCCGCCCGTGCGGCGGGCGAGGAAAAGGGCGCGGGTGGGCCGGTGGTGACACTGTCGCGGTCGCTGATCGTGCCGTTCCTGCAATTCTCGCCCCGCCGTGCCTTGCGGCAAAAGGCCTATGAGGCGTGGGTGGCGCGCGGGGCCAATGGCGACGCCAATGACAACCGCGCCATTGCCGCCGAGATATTGGCGCTGCGCCATGAGCGGGCGCAGGCCTTGGGCTATGCCAGCTTTGCCGATTACAAGCTGGAGCCAGAGATGGCGAAAACCCCCGCCGCCGTGCGCGATCTGCTGCAACGAGTGTGGACGCCTGCCAAGGCCAAGGCTATGGCCGATGCCGCCATTCTGGAGGCGCGTCTGCATGCCGATGGCATCGCAGGGCCGTTGGAGCCGTGGGACTGGCGCTATTATTCCGAACAGCGCCGCGTGGCCGAACATGATCTGGATGAGTCCGTCCTGAAACCCTATCTGGGGCTGGAGGCGATGCTGGCTGCCTGCTTCGATTGCGCCAACCGCCTGTTCGGGCTGGAGTTTCGCCCGCTGGACACGCCGCTTTACCACCCCGACGCCCGCGCTTGGGAGGTGAGCCGCGCAGGCCAGCATATCGCGGTGTTCATAGGCGACTACTTTGCGCGCGGGTCGAAACGCTCGGGAGCGTGGTGTTCTGCGATGCGGTCCCAGCGCAAGCTGGGCGGCGAGGTGCGGCCCATCGTGGTGAATATCTGCAACTTTGCCAAAGGCGATCCGGCGCTGCTGTCCTATGACGATGCGCGCACGCTGTTCCATGAATTCGGCCATGCGCTGCACCAGATGCTGTCGGATGTGACCTACGGGTTCATTTCCGGCACCTCGGTCGCGCGGGATTTCGTCGAACTGCCCAGTCAGCTATATGAACACTGGCTGGAAGTGCCAGAGGTGCTGGAGAAACACGCGCGGCATTGGCAGACGGGGGCACCGATGCCTGCCGATATGTTGCAGCGGTTGCTGGCGGCTGGGACTTACGATCAGGGCTTTGCGACGGTGGAATTCCTGTCCTCGGCCTTTGTCGATCTGGCGTTCCACGAGGGCACGCCGCCCGCCGATCCGATGCAGAAGCAGGCCGAAGTGCTGGAGGGCTTGGGCATGCCCCGTGCGATCCGCATGCGCCACGCGACGCCGCATTTCGCGCATGTGTTCTCGGGAGACGGTTATTCCAGCGGCTACTACAGCTATATGTGGTCCGAGGTGATGGATGCCGATGCCTTTGCCGCGTTTGAGGAGGCGGGTGATGCCTTTGATCCGGCTGTGGCGCAGCGGTTGGAGAGGTTTATCCTGTCGGCAGGCGGATCAGAAGAGCCCGATGCGCTTTACACCAAATTCCGGGGCAAGATGCCGGGGGTAGAGCCTTTGCTGAAAGGGCGGGGCTTGTTGGACGTGGCGTAAAGGCGGGGGCTAGCCCCCTAGTCTGTGTTTTCTGAAAGAAAACACAGACTCCCCCCCCAGAGTATTTGGGCCAAGATGAAACCGTCAGGGGCGCAGGTTTCTGGGCGGGTGGCCAAAGGCGGTGCGGAAGGCGCGTGACAGGGTTGAGGGGGAGGAGAATCCGCAGCGCAGCGCCACCTCGGCCAAGGGGTGGCGCGTGTCGGTGATCATCCGGCGTGCGGCGGCAAGGCGCAGGGACAGGGCGTAGGCGGCAGGTGTCAGGCCAAGATTCTCGCGGAAGATTTGCTCCAGACGGCGGCGGGACAGACCCAAGGTAGCGGCGATTTCGGCGCTGGTTTCGGGGGTATCAAGGCGGGATTCCATCCGTGCGATGGCGGCGGCCACGCGCGGATCAAGGCGCGGGTCGGGTTTGGCGGGGCTGACCTGCGGCTCATTGCCGTCGCGGGCGGTGGTGATGAAGCTGGCCGCGACTTGCAGCGCCAGCGCCGCCCCGTGCCGTGCGCGGATCAGGTGCAGCATCAGATCGGCGGCGGGGGCGGCCCCGCCTGCGGTAAAGCGCGCGCGGTCGATCACAAAGCGGTCGGGCACCACATCAACTGCGGGGTGGGCGGAGGCGAAATCCTCGTGATCCTCCCAATGCACGGTGGCGCGGTGGCCGTTCAGCAGGCCCGCCCGCGCCAGCACCCAAGCGCCTGCATCAATCCCGCCGATGGCGGCAAAGCGCGGGGCCATGCGGGCCAGATCGCGGATCAGGGGGGCGGTGGCCATCTCGGACTGGCGAAAGCCCGCGATCACGATCAGCGCCTCGGCCCCTTCGGCAGCGGACAGCGGGCCATCGGAGGGCAGCGAAATCCCGCAGGTCAGTGGCACCGCGCGCCCGTCGGGTGACACCACACGCCAGCGGTAAATATCCGCGCCAAGGTGGCGGTTGGCGGCGCGCAAAGGGTCCAGCGTCGAGGCGACCTCAAGGATCGAGGCCTGTGGCAGCACCAGCAGGGCGAGGGTTAGCGGTTGCCGCGATGCAGCGAAGATCGTTGCGCTTTTTGCCATGAATATTGCGTATATCGTCAAGCGTAAGCGCGCAAGCCCGCTATGCTGCGCGCAACCACTCAGGAGGATTCCCATGCCCTTGGCCATGAACCGCGAAGTTTTCATCACCTGTGCCGTCACCGGATCGGGCGGCACGCAGGACCGCAGCCCGCATGTGCCGCGCAGCCCCGAGCAGATTGCGAAATCGGCCATCGATGCCGCCAAGGCCGGTGCCGCCGTGGTGCATTGCCATGTGCGCGACCCCGAAACCGGCAAACCCAGCCGCGATGGCCGCCTTTACCGCGAAGTGACCGAGCGTATCCGTGACTCCGGCACCGATGTGGTGCTGAACCTGACGGCGGGGATGGGTGGCGACATCTACTTCGAAGGCTCCGAGGATATGGGCCGCATGGGTCCGCGCTCGGACATGGCGGGGGCGACCGAACGGGTGGCACATGTCGTCGAATGCCGCCCCGAGATCTGCACGCTTGATTGCGGCACGATGAACTTCAACGAGGCCGACTATGTGATGGTCAACACCCCCGGCATGTTGCGCGATATGGCGCGGCGGATGACGGCCGCGGGTGTGCGGATCGAGATCGAGGCCTTTGACACCGGCCATCTGTGGCTGGCGAAAGAACTGGCGAAAGAAGGCGTGATCCCCGCGCCGACCTTGGTGCAGTTGTGTATGGGCGTGCCGTGGGGCGCGCCGGATGATCTGAACACCTTCATGGCGATGGTCAATAATGTGCCTGCCGACTGGCATTGGTCGGCATTTTCCATCGGCCGCAACCAGATGCCCTATGTGGCGGCTTCTGTGCTGGCCGGTGGCAACGTTCGCGTCGGGCTGGAGGACAACCTGTGGCTGGACAAGGGCGTTCTGGCCACCAACGCGCAGCTTGTCGAACGCGCAGCCAGCATCATCGAAAACCTTGGCGCGCGGGTGATCACCCCTGCCGAGGTGCGGGCCAAACTGAAACTTGAAAAGCGGGCACCGCTGGGGAAATGAGCATGACACGCAAGGCAGCAATCATTGGCGGCGGGGTTATCGGCGGCGGTTGGGCGGCACGTTTCCTGCTGAACGGCTGGAACGTCTCGGTCTTCGACCCCGACCCGCAGGCCGAGCGCAAGATCAGCGAAGTGCTGGCCAACGCCCGCGCCGCGCTTCCCGCGCTTAGTGATATTCCGATGCCGAAGGAGGGCGCGCTCTCCTTCGCGCAGACGATTACAGAGGCCGTGGAAGGCGCGCATTACATTCAGGAATCCGTGTCCGAGCGGCTGGATCTGAAGCATCGCGTCTTTGCACAAATCCAACAATCGGCAGAACTTGGCACGCCGATTGGATCTTCGACCAGCGGGTTCAAGCCGTCCGAATTGCAGGAAGGTGCCGCCAATCCGGCGGTGATTTTCGTGGCTCACCCGTTCAACCCCGTCTACCTCTTGCCGCTGGCCGAGGTAGTGCCGTCCGCGAAATCCGACGCAGGCGTGATCGAGAACGCCAAGCAGATCCTGCGCGAGATCGGCATGTTCCCGCTGCATGTCCGCAAGGAAATCGACGCCCATATCGCCGACCGTTTCCTTGAGGCCGTCTGGCGTGAAGCGCTTTGGCTGGTGAAAGACGGTGTCGCCACCACCGAGGAAATCGACGAGGCGATCCGCATGGGTTTCGGCCTGCGCTGGGGCCAGATGGGCCTGTTTGAAACCTACCGCGTCGCGGGCGGCGAGGCGGGCATGAAGCATTTCATGGCGCAATTCGGCCCCTGCCTGACGTGGCCCTGGACCAAGCTGATGGACGTGCCGGAATTCAACGACGAGTTGGTGGACCTGATTGCAGGCCAGTCCGACGCGCAATCCGGCCACCATACGATCCGCGAACTAGAGCGTATCCGTGACAGCAACCTGATCGGTTTCCTGCGCGCGCTGAAGGATCGCAACTGGGGCGCGGGCAAGGTGTTGCGCGAACATGACGACCGCCGCCGCACCGCCTTCCACGAGGAAGGCCGTGGGGCAGAAGGCGCGCCAATGGTCATGGCGCAGATGCAGGTGCTGCCCGGCTGGATCGACTATAACGGCCACATGACCGAAAGCCGCTATCTGTTTGCGGCCTCGGAAACCTGCGATGCCTTCTTGCGGCTGATCGGGGCGGATATGGATTATGTGAAGGGCGGCCACAGCTATTACACCGCTGAAAACCACATCATGCATCTGGATGAGGCAAAGCTGGGCGACCGTCTGATCGGCACGCTGCAAGTGCTGGCGGCGGATGAAAAGCGCCTGCATCTGTTCATTCGCATCCTGAAAGACGGCGAACCTGTGGCGACCATCGAACAGATGCTGCTGCATGTCGATATGGCCAAGGGCAAGACCTGCACCGCCGCCCAATCCGTGCTCGACCGCCTGATGCCCATCGCCGCCGCCCATGCAGGTCTGCCGCGCCCCGAGGCCGCTGGCCGCTACGTCGGTCAAAGGAAAGCCTGAGCCATGCACTTTGGACTGTCCGAAGAACAGCAGATGATCGTCGACACCACCCGCGCCTTTGTCGAGAACGAGTTGTTCCCGCATGAGGCCGAGGTGGAACGCACCGGCGTCCTGCGCCGCGAGTTGCTGAAGGAAATCTCGCAAAAGGCTGTGGCGGCAGGGCTTTATGCCGCCAACATGCCCGAAGACGTGGGTGGCGCGGGGCTGGATACGCTGACTTGGCTGCTTTACGAAAAGGAACTGGGCAAGGCCAATTACGCGCTGCACTGGAACTGCGTGGCGCGGCCTTCGAACATCCTGTTGGCCTGCACGCCGGAACAGCGCGAGCAATACCTGTTCCCCTGCATCCGCGCCGAAAAGCACGATTGCCAAGCCATGACCGAACCCGGATCGGGGTCTGACCTGCGCTCGATGAAGGCTTTCGCGCGGGCGGATGGCGATGATTTCATCCTGAACGGCACCAAGCATTTCATCAGCCACGCCGATGTCGCCGATTTCGCCATCGTCTGGGTGGCCACCGGCGAAGAAGACACCCCACGCGGCCCGAAAAAGCTGATCACGGCCTTTCTGGTCGATAAAGGCACGCCGGGCTTCACTGTCCGCGACGGCTATCGCAACGTCAGCCACCGCGGCTATAACAACATGATCCTCGAATTTGACGATTGCCGGCTGAACAAGCGGCAGGTGCTGGGCGAGGTTCACAAGGGTTTTGAAGTGGCGGGCAAATGGCTGGGCGCCACCCGCCTGCAAGTCGCCTCCACTTGCCTTGGCCGTGCGGAACGTGCGCTTGGCCACGCGATTTCCTACGCTGCGGAGCGCAAGCAATTCGGCCAGCAGATCGGTAAATTCCAAGGCATCAGCTTCAAGCTTGCCGATATGGCCATGGAATTGAAGGCCGCCGAATTGCTGACGCGCGAGGCCGCTTGGAAATACGACCAAGGCAGCGTGACCGAAGCCGATATGTCGATGGCGAAACTGAAAGCGACAGAAGTTCTGGCCATGATCGCGGACGAGGCGATCCAGATTCACGGCGGCATGGGCCTGATGGACGAGTTGCCGCTGGAACGCATCTGGCGCGACGCGCGGGTGGAACGCATCTGGGAAGGCACCTCGGAAATCCAGCGCCATATCATCAGCCGCGAGTTACTCCGCCCCTTGGGCGCATGACGCAGGCAGCGGGGGTTTCACACCCCCGGCTTGATTTCCCCTAGGGGAAATCAAGCTCCCCCGTGGGATATTTAGGAACAGATGAAGGTAACGGGATGTTAATCATTCGATTCCATAACGGATCTACCGAACAGGGGGGGACCCCGATGACGGTAACAGGTGAAGATTCCCTGCCTCGTTCGATCGGGGCAGGGCGTCTTGCCAGCCATTTCATCTGTTCTCAAATATCCTCGGGGAAGCCTGAATTTTCCCTTGGGAAAATTCGGGCGCGGGGGTGGAAAACCCCCGGAGCTGCCCAAGCGCGCGGAGGTCGGGGATGAAAGACCTGAACCGCCTGCTACGCCCGAAATCCATCGCCGTTCTGGGCGCGGGCTGGGCGCTGAACGTGATCGAGCAGTGCCGCAAGATGGGCTTCACCGGCCCGATCTGGCCCGTGCATCCGACCAAGGCCGAGATCGGCGGGTTGCGGGCCTATCCGTCGCTTGCCGATCTGCCCCATGCCCCCGATGCGACCTTCATCGGCGTGAACCGCTTTGCCACCATCGACGTGGTGGCAGAACTGGCTGCAATGGGGGCGGGCGGGGCGATCTGTTTTGCCTCGGGCTGGACCGAAGCCGGAGAGCCGGAGTTGCAGGCCAAACTGGTCGCAGCCGCGGGTGACATGCCGATCCTTGGTCCGAACTGCTATGGCGTGATCAACTATCTGGACGGCGCGCTCTTGTGGCCCGATCAGCATGGCGGGGTGCCGGTGCAAAAGGGCGTGGCGCTGGTCAGCCAATCCTCGAACATCGTGATCAATCTGGGGATGCAGAAACGCGCGCTGCCGGTGGCCTATGTCGCCTGTCTGGGCAATGCCGCCGTTGTGGGCTTGGCCGATCTGGCGGGCGCGCTGCTGGATGATCCACGCGTCACCGCCCTTGGCATGTATATCGAAGGCATCGACGACGCCCCTGCCTTTGCCGCGCTGGCCGAGCGCGCACGCGCCATGGGCAAGGGCGTGGTCTGCATCAAATCCGGCAAGACCGAGCTGTCGCGCACCGCCGCCGCCTCGCATACCGCGTCTTTGGCAGGCGGCGGCGCGGCCTCATCCGCCTTCCTGCGCCAGATCGGTGTGGCCGAGGTGAACACGCCATCCGAACTGATCGAGACGCTGAAGATCTTCCACACCCACGGCCCCCAGATTGGTGCCCGCCTGTGCAGCCTGTCCTGCTCTGGCGGAGAGGCGGGTCTGGTGGCCGATCTGGCCGCACCCTTTGGTATCGACTTCCCGCCAGTGCCAGTGGATGTTAAAACCCGACTGAACGAAATCCTCGGATCGATCGTCACGGTGGCCAACCCGCTGGATTATCACACCTTTATCTGGGGAGACGGGCCTCGCACGACGGATGTGTTTACAACCATGCTGTCGGGCTATGACGCGGGTATCTACATCATCGACCCGCCCCGCAATGACCGCTGCGATCCGTCTGGCTATCAGCCTGCGCTGGATGCCATTGTCGCGGCCCAAGCCAGCACCGGCAAGCCCGCCTTCCCAGTAGCCTCGATGCCCGAGAATTTCGACGAAGCCTATGCCCTGCGCCTGATGGATCAGGGCGTGGTCACGCTGATGGGGCTGGAAACCGCGTTGGCGGCGATCAAGGCGGCACAGACTGCGCCCGCGCAACTTGGCTGGCGTCCGGCTGCGGCGATTGCCCCGCGCGACAACCATATGCTGACCGAGGCCGAGGGCAAATCCTTGCTTGCATCGGCGGGCGTACTGGTTCCGCGTGCGGTCACGGGGGCGACATTGGCCGAAGTCACCGCGAAATCCGCCGATTTGACCGCTCCCCTCGCCCTCAAAGGTCTAGGTTTCGCCCATAAAACCGAAGCCGGTGCCGTGCGCCTTGGCCTGACCACTCTGGAAGGTCAGCCCGAAATGGCGGGTGCCACCGGTTATCTGGCCGAAGAAATGGTCACGGGCGCGGTTGGGGAAATCCTGCTGGGCCTGCGACGCGATCCGGTCTACGGCATCAGCCTGACGGTTGGCATGGGCGGTGTTACGGCCGAGGTTCTGGCCGATACCGTCACCCTGATCCTGCCTGCGACCGCCGCAGCAATTCTGGATGCGATGCGCGGCCTGCGGCTTTGGCCGCTGCTGGACGGGTATCGCGGGCGGGCCAAGGCCGACATGGCGGCGGTGGCGGCGATTGCTGTGCAGTTGGGCGATCTGATGCTGGCCGACGGCAGCCTTGAAGAAATCGAAATCAACCCGATCCTCGTGCGGCCCCAAGGGGCTGTCGCGGTCGATGCTCTTATCAGAAAGGCTTAATATGGAAATGCGGACCGAAGGCCCGATCAAGACCCGCCGCGAAGGCGCGATCCTTGAGGTGACGCTTGATGCCCCCAAGGCCAATGCGATCAGCCTGAAAACCAGCCGTGTGATGGGACTGGTGTTCCGCGATTTCCGCGACGACGACTCCTTGCGCGTCTGTATCCTGCGGGCCGCCGGCGAGAAATTCTTCTGCCCCGGTTGGGATCTGAAGGCCGCCGCCGAGGGTGATGCGGTGGATGGCGATTACGGGGTGGGCGGCTTCGGCGGCTTGCAGGAACTGCCCAACCTGAACAAGCCGGTGATCGCGGCGGTGAACGGCATCTGCTGCGGCGGCGGTCTGGAACTGGCGCTGTCGGCCGACCTTATCCTGTGTTCGGCCAACGCCACCTTCGCGCTGCCCGAAATCCGCTCTGGCACTGTGGCCGATGCGGCCTCGATCAAACTTCCCAAACGCATCCCCTATCACGTCGCCATGGACCTGCTGCTGACAGGCCGCTGGTTTGACGCCGAGGAAGCGCATCGCTGGGGCATCGTCAAGGAAATCACCACCTCCGAAGACCTGCTGCCAAAGGCATGGGATCTGGCCCGCCTGCTCGAATCCGGCCCGCCGCTGGTCTACGCCGCCATCAAGGAAGTGGTGCGCGAGGCCGAAAACATGCGCTTCCAAGACGCGCTGAACCGCGTCACCAAACGCCTGCTGCCCACGGTGGACAGGCTCTATTCCTCGGAAGATCAGCTTGAAGGCGCACGTGCCTTCGCAGAAAAGCGTGATCCGGTCTGGAAGGGCCGCTGATCCTCCACGCGCGACAAATCTTGTCGGAAACGGGCGCGGGCCGATAACCCCGCGCCTATAGGGTCAACTCCGCCCCGTGTTTCATCTTGGCCCAAATACTCCGGGGTCCGGGGCAGCGCCCCGGAGGCCACAAGGATAAATCCGCCATGGCCGACACCGATTACATCATCGTAGGCGCAGGCTCGGCAGGCTGCGTTCTGGCCAATCGCCTGACCGATTCCGGCAAACACAAGGTCACCCTGATCGAGGCAGGCGGCAGCGATGCGCGGTTTTATGTCCATCTGCCCTTGGGCTATGGCAAGCTGTTCTACGATCCGGCGGTGAACTGGATGTACAAAACCGAACCCGATCCGGGTCTGGCAGGCCAGCAGGATCACTGGCCGCGCGGGAAGATTCTGGGCGGCTCTTCCTCGATCAACGCGATGGTCTGGATCAGGGGCCACCGCGCCGATTACGACGAATGGGGCGCCGAGAACGCAGGCTGGGGCTGGGACGATTGCCTGTCCGCTTATAAGGCCATCGAAGATACCGAGGCGGGCGGCGACGCCTGGCGCGGCAAGGGCGGCCCGCTTTTCATCAGCCAGAACCGCAAGGGCCTGCACTGGATCGTTCAGGATTATATCGCCGCCTGCGGGCAGGCCGGTCTGCCCTATAACCCCGATTTCAACGGTGCCGAGCAGGAAGGCGCCGGCACCTACCAGATGACGATCAAGAATGCCCGTCGCAATTCCACCGCCCGCGCCTTCCTGCGCCCCGCGATGAAACGCGAAAATCTGCGCGTGCTGACCCGCGCGCAGGTGACGCGGGTGATCTTCGACGGCACTCGCGGGGTCGGGGTCGAATACATCAAGGACGGTCAGCGGCACGAGTTGCGCTGCAACGCCGAGGTGATCCTGTCGGGTGGCGCGATCAACTCGCCGCAACTGCTGCAGCTTTCCGGCGTGGGGCCAGCACGGCTGCTGTCTGGTCTAGGCCTGCCGGTGGTGCTGGACAATCCCAATGTCGGCGATCACCTGAACGACCATCAGGGCATCAACTACACATGGCGAATGAAGGTGCCGACCTATAACAACCTGCTGCGCCCGTGGTGGGGCAAGCTGTTGGTCGGGATGCAATATTTCCTGACCGGAGGCGGGCCGCTGGCGAAATCCATCAACCACGGCGGCGGGTTCTTCCGCACCGACCCCGCGCTGGACCGCCCCAACATGCAGCTTTACATGCAGGCGTTTTCCACCCTGCTGCCCAAGGCAGGCGAACGCCCACTGCTGACCCCCGATCCCTTCCCCGGACTGTCGTTGGGCCTGTCAAACTGCCGCCCCACCAGCCGAGGCCATATCCGCATCCATAGCGCCGACCCGCTGGCGCATCCGACCATCACCGCCAATGCGTTTTCCACCGACCATGACGTGCAGGAAATGCTGGCCGCCGTGAAATACCTGCGCCACATCGCGGCACAACCGGCCTTCGCCAAACTGATCGAAGAAGAACTCCGCCCCGGCCCGCAAGTACAGAACGACGCCGACCTGATCGCCGATTTCCGCCAACGCTCCGGCACGGTCTACCACCCGTCCTGCACCGCCCGCATGGGCCGCGATGCCGTAACCTCGGTGGTTGACGCATCTCTGCGCGTCCACGGGCTGCAATCCCTTCGCGTCATCGACGCCAGCGCCTTCCCCAACCTGATTGCAGGCAACACCAATGCGCCCTCGATCCTTATGGGCTGGAAGGGGGCCGAGCGTATTCTGGCTGACGCCCGCTGACCCCACAAGGCTGAGCCGCCCTTGCCCCCATCGAGGGGGCCAAGTGCGGCGCTTCCGCGGGATGTGCCGGACAGGTCGGGTAAGTGGCGTCGACAGGAGCCTCCGGCGGGGATATTTGTGCAAAGGGGATGGGGCCGGATGGGTTTTCCCCTTGGATGGACAGTGCAGTACCGCGCGCGGTTCCGCACATCCTCTTTGCATAAATATCCCCGCCGGAGGCCCCACGCTTGCAACGCGGATGCTGCCTGCAGGAAAGGGGTAGGGTGCGTGATTTCACGCACCTTGGCCTATTCGCCGCGGGGGAAGCGTTTGTTTTCTTCCAGCACGTTCAGATCCATGTGGTTGCGCATATAGCGTTCCGAGGCCAGCCGCAGGGGTTGGTGGTCCCACGGGTAATAGGCACCGTTGCGCAGAGCTTCGTAGACCACCCAGCGGCGGGCTTGGGATTGGCGGACTTCGGCATCATAGGCGGGGATGTCCCAGCGCTTTGCGGTCTCGGTCCGGAAATGGGCCAGAACTTCGGCGGCGCGGGGATCGGTGGCGAGGTTGGTATTTTCCTCGGGGTCGGCGTTCAGGTCGAACAGCATGTCCGGATCGGCAGGGCAGTGGATGTATTTCCATGCGCCTTCGCGCAAGGCGACCATGGGGGTGATGGTGCCTTCGGCGGCGTATTCCATCGCCACGGGGCTGGTGCGCGGGGTGCCTTTGGCCAGTGGCACAAGGCTTTCGCCATCGGTCCATGGCATCACCGCGTCCATCGAAATCCCTGCCAGATCGCAGAGTGTCGGCGTCAGGTCGATGGTCGAAACCGGTGTCTCGATCCGTTGCGGCACAAGGCCGGGGGCCGAGATCATCAGCGGCACACGGGCCGAGCCTTCGAAGAAGTTCATCTTGAACCACAGGCCCTTGCGGCCCAGCATCTCGCCGTGGTCGGACACGAAGATCACGACCGCCTCCTGGCGCGAGGCTTGAAGCGCCGCGAAAATCTCGCCGATCTTGTCATCGACGTAAGAGATATTGGCGAAATAGCCTTGGCGTGAGCGGCGGATATGCTCCGGCGTCACCTTTAGTCCGCGCCAGTCGCAGGCGTCCATCAGGCGTTTGGAGTGGGGGTCCATATCCTCGTAGGCCAGCGGCGTTGGCGGCTCCAGTTCCGGTGCGCCTTCGTAGAGGTCCCAGTATTTCTTGCGCGCGACGAAGGGGTCGTGCGGATGGGTAAAGCTGGCAGTCAGGCACCACGGGCGTTTGTCCAGCCCGCGCGACAGATCGTAGATCTTCTGCACGGCTTGGTGGCAAACGTCATCGTCATATTCCAGCTGGTTGGTGATCTCGGCCACGCCTGCGCCGGTGACCGATCCCATGTTGTGATACCACCAGTCGATGCGTTCGCCCGGTTTGCGGTAATCGGGGGTCCAGCCGAAATCGGCGGGGTAGATGTCGGTGGTCAGGCGCTCTTCAAAGCCGTGAAGCTGGTCGGGGCCGACGAAATGCATCTTGCCCGACAGGGCGGTCTGATAGCCTGCGCGGCGCAGATGGTGCGCGTAGGTGGGGATATCCGATGCGAATTCGGCGGCGTTGTCATAGACCCTTGTGCGACGGGGCAGGGCACCCGACATGAAGGCCGCCCGCGCAGGCGCGCAGAGCGGCGAGGCGGTGTAGGCATTGGCAAAGCGCACCGAATGATCCGCCAGCCGCCGCAGGTTCGGCGCGTGCAGAAATGCCGCCGGACCATCGTCGAACAGGGTGCCGGTCAACTGGTCAACCATCAGGATCAGGATATTTGGGCGGTCGGTCACGGGCAGGCTCCTGCGGGATTGGGTGCGTTTGCAATATGGGTGCAGCGTGTCGAGGGACAGGGCAAGAGGGCATTTTCACAACTGTGGCACGGGCGTCGTTATCGCGTGGCAAAGCGCCGCATTCACGATAGGCTTGACGTCTGCGGGCGGGCCTGATGGCACGAAGAAAAAAGGAGCGCAGATGCGGGTTGTGACAGAGTTTCCCCACGCGGTGGTCGAGACGCCCGATATGGGTATCACGCTTTCCGATGGCTGCCGGTTGTCGGCGCGAGTCTGGATGCCGGAAGACGCCGCCATCAATCCCGTGCCAGCCGTGCTGGAATATATCCCCTACCGCAAGCGCGACGGGACCCTGCCTCGGGACGAGATCATGCACCCCTATGTGGCCGGTCATGGCTATGCCACGGTGCGGGTCGACATGCGCGGCAATGGTGACTCTGAAGGGCTGATGGCCGATGAATACACCATTCAGGAACTGGCCGACGCCTGCGAGGTGATCGAGTGGCTGGCAGCGCAGCCGTGGTGCTCGGGCGCGGTGGGGATGATGGGGAAAAGCTGGGGCGGGTTCAACTGCCTGCAAACCGCTTTCCTGCAACCGCCCGCGCTGAAGGCGGTGATCTCGGTCTGCTCGACCACTGACCGCTTTGCCGATGACATCCACTACAAGGGCGGCTGTCTGCTGGGCGAGAATTTCGGCTGGGGGGCGGTGATGCTGTCCTATTCCAGCCGCCCTGCCGATCCGGCCCTGCGGGCGGACTGGCGCGAAGACTGGCTGCGGCGGCTTGAGGCCGAACCATGGCTGGCCCCGCGCTGGGCCGACATGCAAGAGCGCAATGACTATTGGAAGCACGGTTCGGTCTGTGAAGATTACAGCCGTATGACGGTTCCGGTGCTGTCATGGGGCGGCTGGGCCGACAACTATATGAACACGGTGTCGCATCTGGTGGAAAACGTGCCTGCACCTGTGAAGGGCATCGTCGGGCCTTGGGTGCATCAATACCCGCACACTGCCGTTCCCGGCCCGCAGGTCGGCTTTCTGCAAGAGGCGCTGCGCTGGTGGGACCGCTGGCTGAAGGGCATCGACAACGGGGCCGAGGCTGATCCGGCCTACCGCGCCTACATGATCCATTCCGAGGCCCCCGATGCTTCGGCAAGGCATCGCGCCGGGCATTGGGTGGCTGAGGCGGAATGGCCGAGCGCGCGGGTTTCGCGGCATGTCTTGGCGCTTGGGGCGGGCGCCGGAGAGGGCCGTCTGCCCTCCCCGGACCCCTCCCGAGGATATTTGCGCGAAGAGGATGGGGAAGCCTTTCAGGTGAAACTGGCGACGCCTCAGCATCTGGGGATGCACACGGGCGAGTTTTTCCCGATGGGGCTGAACGCGGAAATGCCCGGCGATCAGGCGGGGGATGATGCGCTGTCGGTTTGCTTTGACGGCGATGTGCTTGCGGCTGATCTGGACTTGCTGGGGGCTGCGCGGCTGACCCTGCTGGTTTCCAGCGACAAGCCTTTGGGCTTTGTGGTGGCGCGGCTGAATGATGTGGCCCCCGATGGATCATCGGTGCGGATCGCGCATGGGATGCTGAACCTGTGCCACCGCGACAGCATGGAAGAGCCTGCGCCGATGCTGCCGGGGCAAGAGGTGGAGGTGTCTTTTGCCATCGACCACATGGCCTATCGGTTGGCGGCGGGGCATCGGCTGCGGCTGGCGCTGTCAAACAGCTATTGGCCCTTTGTCTGGCCCTCGCCCGAGGCGGGGGAGTTGACGATCACGGGCGGGGCCTTGGACCTGCCAGTGCATCAGGGCAGCGTCAATGAGTGGACGCCACCGCCGTCCGAAGGGGCTCAGCCTTGGGCGCATCGGGTGATCCGTGCGGGCAAGACCACCCGCAAGATCGAGACCGATCTGATCACGGGCCGCGTGGCCTTGGTGGTGAATGACGATCTGGGTGATGCCGAAAACCTGACCCACGGGCTTTGCACCGGTGAAACCATGTCGGAACTGTGGTACATCCACCCCGATGACCCGCTGTCCGCCCGCGCCGTGCATACATGGGAGCAGCGCCTGTCGCGCGGGGATTGGGCGGTGAAAACCTATGCCAATGCCGAGATGACCGCCAGCGCCACACATCTGAACATGAAGGCCACTCTGACCGCATGGGAAGGTGATCAGGTGATCTTTACCCGCAGTTTCGATGACAAGGTGCCGCGCCGCTTTGTCTGACCCCGTGCCGACCTGAGGGCAAGAATCGTTGCCAGACGGGAAAGTCGCGGGTTATTGATTCAGTAATCAACAATAAAGGCCAGTGGCCAAACAGGGAGACTAGGATGTCTAACGAACTGAACTATCTGCTAAAGCGGGCCGCGCGCGGGCTGATGAGCCGTCGTGAATTTGTTGGCCGTGCAGGCGCGCTGGGCGTGTCGGCCGCTGTTGCCAGCAGCATGTTGGCCACGGCGGCGCGGGCTGAAGGTCCGGTCAAGGGCGGTCTGCTGCGCGCTGGTATGCAGGGTGGTGAATCCACCAACACGCTGGACCCGGCACTGGCCGCATCCGAAGTGCCGTTTGCCGTGAACATGCTTTGGGGCGAAATGCTGGTCGATGTGAACGCCAAGGGCGAGATCGATTACCGCATCGCCGAAGAAATCAGTGCCTCGGCCGATGCGACCGAGTGGAAGTTCAAGATCCGTGCGGGCGTCGAATTCCATGACGGCAAGACCGTCACCGCCGAAGATGTGGTTGCCACGCTGAAACGCCACACGGACGAGAAATCGCAATCGGGCGCGCTGGGCATCGTGCAGGGCATTTCCGAAATGAAGGCCGAGGGTGACATGGTCACCCTGAAACTGGCCGCCGGCAACGCCGACCTTCCCTTCCTGATGGCCGACTATCACCTGATCATCCAGCCCGGTGGCGGTGTGGGTGCCGAGGCTGCTGGCATCGGTGCCGGTCCCTACAAGGTGGTCTCGAACGAGCCGGGCGTGCGTCATGCCTTTGAAAAGCATGCCAACTATTTCGACACGACCATGGGCCATGCCGATCAGGTCGAAATCATCGTCATCAACGACAACACCGCCCGCACCGCTGCGCTGCAGGCTGGCCAAGTCCATATGATCAACCGCGTTGACCCCAAGATCATCGACCTGCTGAAAGGTGCCCCCGGCATCTCGATCGAGCATGTGGCGGGCCGTGGCCACTATGTGTTCATCATGCACGTCGACAAAGCCCCCTTCGACAACAACGACCTGCGTATGGCGCTGAAACTGGCGATCAACCGTCAGGAGATGGTGGACAAGATCCTTGGTGGCTATGGTTCGGTTGGCAACGACTTCCCGATCAACGGGGCCTATCCGCTGTTTGATGAAACCATCGCGCAGCGCGAATATGATCCGGCTGCCGCCGCAGAGTATTACAAGAAGTCCGGCCATGATGGCTCGCCCATCGTTCTGCGCACCGCCGCAGGGGCCTTCCCCGGCGCGGTTGAGGCGGCGGAACTCTTCCAGCAATCGGCAGCCGCTGCCGGTATCCCGCTGGAAATCAAGCGCGAGCCTGATGATGGCTATTGGTCGGATGTGTGGAACGTGCAGCCCTTCTGCGCGTCCTATTGGGGCGGGCGTCCGGTGCAGGACCAGATGTATTCGACCGCCTATCTGTCGACCGCAGACTGGAACGACACCAAGTTCAAAGACCCTGCCTTTGATGCAACCCTGATCGCGGCGCGTGCCGAACTTGATCCGGTCAAGCGCAAGGCGATGTATTCGGAACTGGCCAACAATCTGCGCGACAACGGCGGCCTTATCTGCCCGATGTTCAACGATTTCGTCGAAGCCAAGCGCGAAGAAGTCGGCGGCTGGGAGCCTGATCCGAATGGCGAGCTGATGAATGGCCGTGCCTTGGCACGTTGCTGGCTGAACGCCTGATCGCCGTATGCATCCGGTTGTAACTCTTGTGGCCCAGCGTATCGCGCTGGGCCTGCTTCTCCTGCTGGCGGTTTCAGTCCTGATCTTTCTGGGGACCGAGGCTTTGCCGGGCGATACCGCGCAGGCCATTCTGGGCCAATCCGCAACGCCCGAGGCTTTGGCGAACCTGCGCGCCGAACTTGGCCTCGATCAACCCGCGCTGACCCGCTATTTCGGCTGGCTGGGCGGTATCCTGACCGGCGATCTGGGCGTTGCCCTGACCAATGGCATGGAAATCTCGTCCGAACTGGGCAAGCGTCTGGGCAACACGCTGTTTCTGGCCTTCTGGGCCGCCGTGATCTCGGTGCCGCTTGCGATCATCCTTGGCCTTGTGGCTGCGCGCTATGTCGGGCGCTGGCCGGACAAGCTGATCTCGGGGGTGACCCTTTCGACGATCTCGCTGCCGGAATTTGTGGTCGGCTATATCCTGCTGTTTTTTCTGGGTGTGAAGTGGCAAATCTTCCCGCCCATGGCGATGGCCTTCCCCGGCATGGGGCTGTTTGAGCGGCTTTATACCGTGATGCTGCCGGTTCTGGTGCTGGTTCTGGTTGTCCTGGCCCACATGATGCGGATGACCCGCGCCGCGATCCTGAACGTGATGCAATCGGCCTATATCGAAACGGCTGAACTCAAAGGCCTGTCGCCGATGACCGTCATCGCCCGCCACGCCCTGCCCAACGCGATTGCGCCGGTGGTCAATGTGGTGATGCTGAATCTTGCCTATCTGGTGGTCGGGGTTGTCGTGGTTGAAGTGGTCTTTGCCTATAACGGCGTCGGTCAATACCTTGTCGATCACGTCGCCAAGCGCGATCTTCCTGTCGTCCAAGCCGTCGGCATGGTCTTTGCCGCCGTCTATATCGGGCTGAACATCCTTGCTGATGTGATCTCGATCCTTGCCAACCCGCGACTGAGGCACCCGAAATGAGGCGCATTCCGCTTTCCGCCATTATCGGGATGATCCTGACCGGCGCGTTCATCCTCTCGGCCCTGCTGGCCGATTTCATTGCCCCCTATGGCATGGCCGAAGTCGTCGGTGACGTGTGGGAACCGATCTCGGCTGACCACTGGTTCGGCACCGATACCATTGGCCGCGACATGCTGACCCGCATGATCTACGGCGGCCAGACCACGATCCTTGTCGCCGCTGCCGCCACGATGATCTCTTTCGGCACCGGATCGGTGTTCGGCTTTCTGGCCGCTACGATGGGTGGCTGGATTGATCAGGCGATGTCGCGCTTTGTCGATCTTTTGATGGCGATCCCGTCGCTGATCCTTGCGCTGGTGATCCTTTCAGTGATGCCCGCCACGCTGACCACGCTGATCCTTGTGATGGGCTTTTTGGATGCCACCCGCGTGTTCCGCCTGTCGCGCGCGGTTGCAGTTGACATCACCGTGATGGACTATGTCGAGGCTGCGCGTCTGCGTGGCGAAGGCTGGCGCTGGATCATCTTCCGCGAGATTTTGCCCAACGCCCTGTCGCCCTTGGTGGCCGAACTGGGCCTGCGCTTTATCTTCGCGGTGCTGTTCATTTCAACCCTGTCCTTCCTTGGCCTTGGCGTGCAACCGCCGCTGGCCGACTGGGGCGGCATCGTCAAGGAAAACTCGGCTGGTCTGGTCTATGGCAAATCGGCGGCGCTGATCCCCGCCTTTGCCATCGCGGCGCTGGCCATTTCCGTCAACCTCGTGGCCGACTGGGTGTTGTCGCGCACCACCAGTCTGAAAGGGGGCCGCGGTGCCTAACCTTCTCGAAATCAAGAACCTGCGGATCGAGGCCACCTCTTACCCGCCGGGCGAACCCCCGTGCGAGGTGGTGCTGGTCGATGATGTCTCGGTCTCGGTCGAAAAGGGCCGCGTGCTTGGCCTGATCGGCGAATCCGGCGCGGGCAAATCCACCATCGGCCTGTCGGCCATGGCCTTTGGCCGGGGCGGCGTTCGGCTCACGGGGGGGCAAATCCTGCTGGGGGGCCGCGATATTCGCGGCGCCTCTGCCACCGCCCTGCGGAGCTTGCGGGGCCGCGAGGTCACCTACGTCGCCCAATCCGCCGCCGCCGCCTTCAATCCGGCCAAACGGCTGATGGAGCAGGTGATCGAAACCTCGTTGCACCATGGGGTGATGTCCCGCCCCGAGGCCGAGGCCCGCGCTGTCGAGTTGTTCCGTAAACTGGGCCTGCCCAACCCCGAAACCTTCGGCACCCGCTATCCGCATCAGGTGTCGGGCGGTCAGTTGCAGCGCGCGATGACGGCGATGGCGCTTTGCCCCAAGCCCGATCTGGTGATCTTCGACGAACCCACCACCGCGCTGGATGTGACGACACAGATTGACGTGCTGGTGGCGATCAAGGCCGCCATCCGCGACACCGGAGTGGCCGCGCTTTACATCACCCACGACCTTGCCGTGGTGGCGCAGGTGGCCGACGACATCCTTGTGCTGCGTGGCGGCAAGAAGGTCGAATACGGCACCACCGACCAGATCATCAATACGCCACAACAGCCCTACACGCAGGCGCTGGTCTCGGTCCGCTCGATCGACCATGTCGAGAAGTCCGACGCCCCCGCCGTGCTGTCGGTCGCCAATGTGACCGCCCGCTACAAAGGCACCAGTTTCGACGTGCTGAAAAACGTCACCGTCGATCTGCCCCCCGGCCAAACGCTGGCCGTCGTGGGCGAAAGCGGATCGGGCAAATCCACCCTTGCCCGCGTGATCACCGGCCTTCTGCCCGCCGCCAATGGCCGCATCACCTTCGCAGGCCGCCAACTCTCGCCCGATCTTGCCAGCCGCAGCAAGGATGACCTGCGCGAGTTGCAGATGATCTACCAGATGGCCGACACCGCGATGAACCCGCGCCAGACCGTCGGCACCATCATCGGCCGCCCGCTGGAATTCTACTTCGGCCTGAAAGGCGAGGCGAAACGCAAACGGATTCAGGACTTGCTCGAACAGATCGAAATGGGCGCCGGTTTCATCGACCGTTACCCCGCCGAACTGTCGGGCGGCCAAAAACAGCGCGTCTGCATCGCCCGCGCACTGGCCGCCAAACCCAAACTGATCATCTGCGACGAGGTCACCTCGGCCCTCGATCCCCTTGTGGCCGACGGCATCCTGAAACTGCTGCTGGACCTGCAAGCCCGCGAAGGCGTGGCCTACCTGTTCATCACCCATGATCTGGCCACCGTCCGCGCCATCGCCGACCGCATCGCGGTGATGTATCGCGGTCAGGTCGTGCGTTATGGCAGCAAGACCGATGTGCTGACCCCGCCCTTCGATGATTACACCGACTTGCTGCTGTCTTCGGTTCCCGAAATGAAACTCGGCTGGCTTGAAGACGTGCTGAAAACCCGCAAGATGGAAAGCGCCGGAAACTAGCCGCATCATCTTGGCATAAATACTCCCGCCGGAGGCCCCACGCCTCCGGCAAAACCAAAGGCACGCTATGCGTAAACTGCTGCTGATCATCCTTGACGGCGTTCCCTACGCCAACTGGCGCCGACTGTTTGGCAACCTTGAAGGCTGGGTGCAATCCGGCGAGGCGCGGGTCTGGCGCATGCGCGCGGTGCTGCCGTCCACCAGCGCCTCCTGCTATGCCTCGATCCACACCGGCACCCCGCCGCAGGTGCATCGGGTCTGGGGCAACGAGTATATCCGAAGGCTGGAACTGCCCGATGTGTTCTCGGAACTGTCCAAAGCGGGCAAGAAAACCGGTGCGGTCGCGCACAGCTTCTGGTCAGAATTTTTCAACCGTGCGCCCTTTGATGTGGTGCGCGATATCGAATACGATGAACCCGAAAGCCCGATCACCCATGGCCGCTTTCACACCATGACCGGCTATGGCAACATCAATCAGATGACGCCATCAGATGTAGATCTGTTCGGCACGCTGACGCGGCTTTGTGAATACAAGGGCATCGACTACGGCATGCTGCACACCTGCACGCTGGACAGCATGGGCCACCGTTTCTACCACGACAGCGAAGAGATGGACCACGCCTGCTATGTGATGGACGCGATGTTGGCCCCTTGGGTGCATCGCTGGCGCGCCCAAGGCTATGAGGTGATCGTCACCGCCGACCACGGTCAGGATGCGCGCGGGCATCATGGCGGCACGGGTGAGTTGCAGCAGGATTTCGCCTTCTACTACTTCGGCGACGCCGAGATGCCGTCCAAAGACACGGTACTGGACCAGCTTGCGCTGGCCCCGTCGATCCTGACCCGTATGGGTGTGGCCGTGCCGGACAGCATGAAGGCAAAGCCCTTTTTCACCTGACCCGCCCTAGAAAAATTTTCGTCCGAAAATTTTTCGGTCCCACCGAAGATTTTTCGGACGAAAAATCTTCTTGTCTTACATCGCGTAGGTTGCGCCTTCTTCATCCAGCAAGGCCTTGATTTCGCGCAGATGGAAATCGGCAAAGCCGGGGTAATTCTCCCATTCCTGCGCGGTCTTTTCGGCAACTGCATCCGACAGCACGCGCAGCGGCTGCCCCGTTTGCAGCGCGCGGATATAGGTTTCGGCGGCGCGCTCGAAATAGGTCAGCCGGTTGAAGGTTTCGGCCACCGTCCGACCGATGATCAGCACGCCATGATTGCCCATGATCATCGTGGTGATCTTGGGGTCGCGCAACATTTCCGCACAACGCGCACCCTCGTCGCCAAAGGCCATGCCGCCATAATGGTCGTCTACCACCTGACGGCCAAAGAACATGGCCGAGTTCTGGTCGATTGGCGGCAAATAGCTGTCTGCAAGGCTGGCCAGCACGGTGGCATGCATCGAATGGACATGCATCACACAGCGGGCATGGGGCAGGGCGCGGTGGATCGACCCATGCAGGCCCCAAGCCGTTGGGTCAGGCGCATCGGGCCGGTTCATTGTGTCGGGATCATTCGCGTCGATCTCGACCAGCGACGAGGCCGTGATCCGTGCGAAATGACGACCGTTCGGGTTGATCAGGAACCGCGTGCCTTCCGCATTTGTCGCAAGGCTGAAGTGGTTGGCCACCGCTTCATGCAGGTTCAGTTTGACGGTCCAGCGAAAGGCGGCGGCCATGTCCACCCGCTCGGCCCAATGGGTCATGTTGTGATGTAAGGTCATTTTGGCTCCGTGTCGTAGGGCCACTCGCCTTTTGACAGGGCGGAAATGGCGGTGCAGATGCGGGTAAAGCTGAGGCGGGCGCGGGCAACCGAATGGCGCGCGCGCAGATAGCCGTGAACAAGCCCCGGCTCTTGCAACCATATGGCAAGGCCACCGGCGGCACGGGTTGCGGCAGCGTAATCACGGGCGTCGTCGGCCAAAGGGTCACATTCGGCGCTGATCGCAACCGTCGGGGGAAGGCCGCTGAAATCACTGTCCTGCAGGGGCGATACCGTCGGATCACCCTGCACCACGACACCGGAATGCCGGATGCCTGCGTAAAACAGCACATCGTCACGGGTCAACATCGGTGCATGGGCATGGGTCAGATAGCTGCCCCGCCCCGTATCTCCACCCAGACCCGGATAGATCAGAACCTGCCCCAACACCCGCACGTCCGACCCGCGCAAGCGGTGCGCGACTGCCGCCGCCAGATTGCCCCCCGCCGAATCCCCGACCAGCAGGATCGGCTCCCCCAGCGCACAGGCCACAGCCATGGCGTCGTCAAAGGCGGCGGGATGGTCATGCTCGGGCGACAGGCGGTAATCGGCGGCAACCACAGTCAGCCCCGTCTCGGCGCAAATCTCGGCGCACACGTCGTCGTGGCTGTCCAACCCGCCCACGACAAACCCGCCGCCATGCAGATACAGCACCTTCGGCCCCGTTTTCGCCAGACCCTCGCCGGCATAGCTTCGGCACGGCACTCCCGCAATCAGGCTGTCTTGCGCCCCGATCCCCGCCGGATAGCCCTGATGGAACAGGCGGCACATGCCATCATAAATCCGTCGCTGATCCGCAATGCCCATGCTTGCCGTATCGGGCGGATAGCAGGCGTCGGTGCGCGCAATAAAGGCCCAGGTCTCGGCGTCGATAAGGGTTTGGTAATCCGGAGCTGTCATGGTGATCCTGCGGCTGGTCAAAGCCATCTTGCAGAGGAACACCTGCTGCCGCAACGCCAATCCTGTGCAGCAATCTCGAACGGGAATGTCGGGGGTTTCTCGTATTTCCGCCGCATCCGCTGTGCATGCTGGATTTGCAGTTTCGTCAAAGGAGCAACATGCAACGCGTCAGATATTTCGGGCAGGAAAGCGCCGCCCTCGTTGGCTTTGGCATCCGCGTCATGCTGGTCACAAAGCAACACGATACGGGGGGGATCGCACGCAGGCTGGCGGGTCTGGGCGGGGTGATTGAACTGTCCCATGACCTGTTCGAAGGCCTTTCGACGGTGATCGGCGATCCGGCAGGCTATGGGCTGATGGTGCTGGATTGCGACTCGATCGGCGGCATTCAGGCAGGAATGCAGGCGTTTTACAGACTGGGCGAAACTGCGCGCCGCCTGCCTGTGATTCTGGTCAGCACCGAATGCGCCACGCAAACCTTCCCCGAAGGCCACAGCGCACCGACCCTGTTGCGTGCGCCCCTTTTCGGCAGTTGCGTCGCGGGTAGGCCTTGAACACGCGTTGCGCGACAGATTTGCCCTGCGATTTTCCTAGAGGTGCAGCAAAGGAAAAAGGCAGGTCGGCGGACCTGCCTTTTTCCATTCAGTGATCGAAATGATCAGGCCAGCGCAAGGTTGGTGGCCGATTCGCGGCCATCACGGCCTGCTTCGATGTCGAACGTAACCGGCTGGCCATCTTTCAGCGAACGCAGACCAGCGCGCTCCAGCGCGGTGATGTGAACGAACACGTCCTTTTTGCCGCCTTCCGGGGCGATAAAGCCGTAGCCTTTGGTTTCGTTAAACCATTTCACGGTGCCCTTAGCCATCGTGAAGTCTCCTCTAGTATTGCCGCCCGCGAGATTGCGGCGGCCCGGCTCAGTCAGCTGTGGTCGAATGCTGTGGCCGAAATCGGAGACAGAGATCGAGTAGAGATAACATCGCAGGATATATATCGGGACAATGTGGCCTCAGATCAAGATAAATTTGGAATTCAGGTGTTTTCCGCCAGCGGTGTGGCGCGGCTTTCGGGACGCGGCATTGCGATGAAACCGACAAGAACAGCGGTCGCGCCCGTCCCGATCAGCGACCATAGCGCCAAGGCTGCCAGCAGGCTGACACCCATAAGAAAGAAGGCGGCAAGGGCCAAAGTGAACCCGATAACAGACCCTAACAGCAAAGAAATTCCGGCCATGATCCCCTCCTGCAGCCGATTTTTTCAAAGTTGCAGACGAATTTGGCAAGATTGCGGCGTAAGATCAGGCAGGGCAGGGCGTGGCTAGAACCGCTTGCGGGCGCGCAACGCCGCCCCGATGGTGCCATCGTCGAGATAGTCCAACTCGCCGCCAATCGGCACACCTTGCGCCAGCGACGTGATCTGCACCCCTGTAACCGCCAGCGCATCTGCGATGTAATGCGCCGTGGTTTGGCCGTCGACGGTTGCATTCAGCGCCAGAATCACCTCTTTGGCGTGGCTTTCGCGCACCCGCGCCACCAGTCGCGGGATGCCCAACTCATCCGGTCCCACTGCGTCCAGCGCTGACAGCGTGCCACCCAGCACATGATAACGGCCCTTGAAAACTCCGCCCCGCTCCATCGCCCAGAGGTCAGCCACGTCTTCAACCACACAAATTTCGCCGGTTTCCCGTTCGGGATTCGCACAAATCGGACATAGATCCGCCGTGCCGATATTGCCGCACACCGTGCAATCCTTGGCCGAAAGCGCCACCCCCGCCATCGCCTGCGCCAAAGGTGCCATCAACTGTCCGCGCTTTTTCAGCAGCGCCAGCACCGCCCGCCGCGCTGATCGTGGCCCAAGCCCCGGCAGCCGCGCCATCAGTTCGATCAGCGTTTCGATGTCGCGGGTGTCGGTCATTGCGCCCTCAGAACGGCAGTTTCATATCCGCAGGCAGCCCCAGCGCCTGCGTCAGCCGCGACAATTCCTGCGTGCTGCGCTGTGCCGCCTTGGCCTGCGCGTCCTTGACGGCAGCCAGAATCAGATCCTCCAGCACTTCTTTTTCCGATGGCACAAGGATCGAAGCGTCGATCTCAAGCCCCGTCACCTCGCCTTTGGCAGTGCAGCGCGCCTTGACCAGACCGGCACCGGATTCGCCGATCACGACCGTCCGCGCCAGATCTTCCTGCAGCTCGGCCATCTTGCCTTGCATCTCTTGCGCGGCCTTCATCATCTTGGCCATATCGCCAAGACCGCCCAAACCTTTCAGCATATCAACTCCTTAGCTATCCTCGAACGGGTCCCATTCGTCTTCGACTTCTGGCAACGCCTCAATCGCGGCCTGCGCCACCATCTGTTCGGGCGTGCGGATTTCCGCAATCCTTGCCCCCGGAAACGCCGCCATCACTGCCATCACCAGCGGGTTTTGCAGAGCCTCGGCCTGCGCCGCTGCGGCATCTTTGTCACGCTCCTCGGCAATCGTGGCCGTGCCGCCGGTGGACACCACCGACACGCCCCAACGCGCGCCTGTCCAACCCTGCAGGCGCTGCCCAAGCCGCGAAGCCAGATCGGAGGCTGCCCCCGGTGCCGGTTCAAACTCGATCCGACCCGGCGCATATTTTGCCAGCCGCACACCGGTTTCTACCTCAAGCAGCAATCGCATGTCGCGCTTTTCGCGGATCAATTCAACAACTTGCTCGAAGGTGGCGTAAACCGTCAACTGCCCCTCGGCCAGCGCCAAGGCCTGCCCGCCCTGCATGGTCGGCCCCCGCATCGGCGCGGCAGGGGCCATCCGCATCATCGGCGCATGCACTGTGCCACCGCCGCCACCCGCAGGCGCGCCGCCCATCACGGGCGCAGGCTGCGATTGCAGGCGTTTGATCAGCGCCTCGGGGTCGGGCAAATCAGCCACATGGGTCAGACGGATCAGTGCCATTTCTGCCGCCATCATCGCGTTCGGGGCCAGCGGCACCTCTTCCAGCGCCTTGAGCAACATTTGCCACATCCGCGACAGCACCCGCATTGGCAAGCGGGTCGCCATATCAAGCCCCCGCGCGCGTTCATCGGGCGGAGTCGTCGGATCATCCGCCGCCTCGGGTGTGATTTTTATCACAGAAATCCAGTGCGTAATCTCGGCCAGATCGCGCAGCACCGCCATTGGATCTGCCCCGTCGGCATATTGCCCCGACAGTTCCGACAGCGCCCCCGCCGCATCGCCCTTCATCACCAGATCGAATAGGTCCAGTACGCGGCCACGGTCGGCCAGTCCCAGCATCGCCCGCACCTGCGCTGCCGACGTTTCCCCTGCGCCATGGGCAATCGCCTGATCCATCAGGCTCATGGCGTCACGGACCGAGCCTTCGGCTGCCCGCGTGATCAGCGCCATCGCATCCGGCGCAAGGCTTGCCCCCTCCAACGCCGCGATGCGGGTCAGATGCGCCATCATCACCTCAGGTTCAATCCGCTTCAGGTCAAACCGCTGGCAGCGCGACAGTACCGTCACCGGAACCTTGCGGATTTCGGTGGTGGCGAAAATGAATTTCACATGGGCCGGAGGTTCTTCCAGCGTCTTGAGCAGCGCGTTGAACGCCGCGTTCGACAGCATGTGAACTTCGTCGATGATATAGATCTTATAGCGGGCCGAGGCCGCGCGATAGTGAACAGAATCAATAACTTCACGTATATCGCCCACGCCTGTCCGGCTGGCCGCGTCCATTTCCATCACGTCAACATGGCGGCCCTCGGCAATGGCGCGGCAAGGGTCACACAATCCGCAAGGCTCGGTCGTAGGGCCACCCTTGCCATCTGGCCCGATGCAGTTCAGCCCCTTGGCGATGATCCGCGCAGTGGTGGTTTTGCCCACCCCCCGCACGCCGGTCATTACAAAGGCATGCGCGATCCGGTCCGCCGCGAAGGCGTTTTTAAGGGTGCGAACCATCGCCTCTTGCCCGATCAGATCGGCAAAAGTCGCGGGTCGGTATTTGCGGGCAAGGACTTGATAGCCTTGCTCGGGCGCGTCAGACATCATGCCTCGCAGGATTCGGTTCAAGGGGCAGACTAAGCCGCCCCGCGTGCCGCGTAAACCGAAAGGGGCAGCGGGGGCTTGATCCCCGCGCCAATCCGTCCCAAACCTGTGTCAAAAAAGGAAAAGCCATGGCACGCATTGCCGTTCTGACCGTCTCTGACCGCGCCTCTCGTGGGGAATATGAAGACCGTGGCGGTCCCGCCTGCGAAGACTGGCTGCGCCGTGTTGTCACCTCTCCGGTCGAAATCCTGCGCCGGATCACGCCGGATGGCCGCGCCGAGGTTGGCGCTGCGCTGATCGATCTGGCCGACACATGGGCCGCCGATCTGATCCTTGCCACCGGCGGCACCGGCCCTGCGCCGCGCGACCAGACGCCCGAGGCGATGGCCGATGTGATCAGCATGGAACTTCCCGGTTTCGGCGAACAGATGCGCGCCGCCAATGGCCGCGTGGTGGCCACCGCCATCCTGTCACGCCAAGGCGCAGGGGTGCGGGGCCGCACTCTGATCATCACCCTTCCAGGCAGCCCCAACGCCATCGGCACCAGCCTTGAGGCTATCTTCGCCGCCGTTCCCTACTGCCTTGATCTGATCGGCGCGGGCCGGATCGAAACCGATCCCGCGATCATCAAAGCCCACCGCCCCAAGTAGGTCGGGGTTCACCCCGACTCCCTCACGCCCCCACCCCCGCCTCGGGCAAAAGCTGCACAGCATTGATCTGCCAGCCCTCGGCTGTTTCGATCATCTGATAATCCAGCAGATGCGTCCGGCCTTCGGCATCGGTAATCATTACCCGCTGCCACAGGTTCCCCGCCACCTCGCGCAGGTCCAGCATCTGCACCGCCGCAGGTCGCGCCACCATCGGATAACCCTGCGCCACCATCGCACCGAAATTTTCGGCCGACCCGAAAATCCCCTTGATCGTGGGCGAGGCATAGCTGAACGCCGCCGCGACATCATCGGCTATAAAGGCATCCAGTTGCGATTGGATCGTGCTTTGGATCGGCGCTTCTTGCGCCTGTGCTGGCACGGCCAAAACCGCCGCCATCAATAGTCCGTAAAGGCCAAGCCGCATGACTTCCCCCGTTTTTACGTCCCCATGAAAACGATAGCGCCCAATCGTTAAAGAAAAAGCCCCGACGCATCCGCCGGGGCCAAAAATTTTCGTCGAAAATTTTTCCTGTTTCTCTACGCCACCAATTCGCCCTTCAAGCCGCGATCCAGCAACGCGATGGATTCCTCCACCCCGTAAAGCGCCACAAACCCGCCAAAGCGCGGCCCGTCGCTTGCGCCCAGCAGCACCTCGTACAGTGCCTTGAACCAGTCGCGCAGTGGCTCGAACCCGTGATCCTTGCCCACCGCGAAGACCATGGATTGGATGCCATCTTCGGAAAGAAGTTCTGCTGCGTTCGCAGGGATGCCTTCTATTTCGCCACTGGTCATTCTAGCCAACTTCTGGAGCCTTGCGCGCAGATCCTCCATAGCGGCCCGCTCCTGATCGGAAGGCAGCCGGAACACCCGAGTCGGCGCGATCTTGTCGGCGAAATAGCGCACGGCAAAGCCCGCCGCTGCATCCAGATCGGGATTGCCTTCGGGCGAGGCTTCGGGGGCATAGCGCTTGATGAATCCCCACAGCCCTTTGGCATCCTGCGCCGCCGACACCGATGCTAGGTTCAGCAGCATCGAGAATGGCACCACCATTTTCGATGCAGGCGGCTTGCCCTGATGGATATGCCAGACCGGATTGTTCACCTGTGCATCCACGTCCTGCGTCGGATAGGCGCGCAACTGCTGGTGATATTCGTCCACCGCCCGCGGGATCACATCGAAATGCATCCGCTTGGCGGTTTTCGGCTTTTGATACATGAAATAGGACAGGCTTTCCGAGGCCGCATAGGTCAGCCATTCGTCAATCGTTAGGCCATTGCCCTTGGATTTGGAAATCTTCTGGCCCTGATCGTCCAAGAACAGCTCATAAGTCATGTGGTTCGGCTTCTTGCCGCCCAAAACCTCGCAAATCCCGTCATAGATCGGGGTGTTGGTGGAGTGATCCTTGCCATACATCTCGAAATCCACATCCAGCGCGGCCCAACGCGCGCCGAAATCCGGCTTCCATTGCAGTTTCACATTGCCGCCGGTGACAGGCAGCGTCCACTCGCGGCCATCCTCGTCGTCGAATGTGATGGTGTGGTTCACCGCATCGACGTTCTTCATCGGCACATACATCACCCGCCCGGTTTCCGGGTGGATCGGCAGGAAACAGCTATAGGTCTGCTGGCGTTCCTCTCGCAAGGACGCCAGCATGATCTTCATGATCGCGTCATAGCGTTCGGTGGCCAGCCGCAGGGTGTCATCGAAGCGGCCCGACTTGTAGAATTCGGTCGCGCTGATGAATTCATACTCGAACCCGAACGTGTCCAGAAACCGCCGCAGCATGGCGTTGTTATGCGCACCAAAGCTGTCAAACTCGCCAAACGGATCGGGAACCGAGGTCAGCGGGCGCTGCAGGTTTTCGATCAGCATCTCGCGGTTCGGCACGTTTTCCGGCACCTTCCGCATGCCGTCCACGTCATCCGAGAAACAGATCAGCCGCGTCGGAATATCCGAAATCGCCTCGAAGGCGCGGCGGATCATCGTCGTGCGCGCCACTTCGCCAAAGGTGCCTATATGCGGCAGACCCGACGGACCATAGCCGGTTTCAAACAGCACATAGCCCTTTTCCGGCGCCTTTTTCTCATACCGTTTCAGCAATGCGCGGGCCTCTTCAAAGGGCCAAGCTTTCGATTTCATCCCGGCATCGCGCAAAGCAGTCATCGCGGCAGTCTCCTGATCGTGAAAACCCCATGTTTTCCCGAAGCCCTTCCTCTATTGCCGCGAAGGCGCGGGGTCAATATTCTGCACCGCAACAATAGGAGAGCCACCGTGCCGGATACCCCCCCTTCGCTTTCGCCCCAAGACGCGTTGATTGCTGTGATGATTGCGGTTTCGGCCTCGGACGAACAGATGCGGACAGCCGAGCTGGTGGCGATTCAGCGCATGGTCAACCATATGCCGATCTTCGGCACCTATGATCTCGACCGTATCCGCACCATCGCGCAGACCGTGTTCGATCTGTTCGAGGTCGAGGACGGTCTGGACGCCCTGTTCGGCCTGATCCGCGATGCGCTGCCCGAACGGCTGCACGAAACCGCCTATGCGCTGGCCTGCGATGTGGTTTCCGCCGATGGCAATCTGCGCGAGGTGGAATTGCGGATGCTGGAAGAGGTGCGCGAAGAGCTGAATCTTGATCGTTTGCACGCCGCCGCTATCGAATGGGGCGCGCGGGTGCGGCATATGAAGCCTTAAAGATAGGCGTCGGCCCAGCGGGCAATCAACTGCCCCTGCAAGCGGCGCGACCGCCTGACCCAGCTTTTGACGCCTTTGGGCGTTTCCCGCTCGGCAATCGGAATCGCGTCGCGTCGTGGCAGGTCGCCTGTGAAAATCGCAAAAGCCAGCTCTCGTCCTTCCGGCGCACCGATATAGCCCGACAGGCAGGACACGAAATTCAGCGTGCCGCTCTTGGCTCGCACCCGCACCCTGCTGTCCTTGCGCTCGTTGCCCTCCGCGTCCACCAGCCCGTGATCGCGCATCAGCCCGCCCAGCAGCTTGCCGGTCTGCGTGGCCTTTGCGCCGATCATCACCCGCATCATATCCGCCGCCGTGATCCGCGAGTTCGGCCCCAGCCCCGAATGATCGCCCAAGCGCCCCGCAATACCGAACCGTCTGCGCGCCCAATCCGTCATCGCTGCCGCTGACCCCTCCAACGTCCCCGCGCCGGATGCCGCCAGACCTACCGCCTCGGCTGTCAGGTTGGTCGAGAATTTCAGCATACTCCGCAACAGATCCGTCAGCACCGCACTGTCATGCGCCACCATCTGCACTGCCCCTTCCGGCAGAACCGTCACCACTTCGGCCTCTTTCAGCACAATCCCCTGCGCGCGGCACAGGGTCGCAAACACCTCGGCCACATAGATCGCCGGATGCCGCACCGGCAACCAGCGGCTGCCATCCTGCCCCAAGGCACTTTGCGCCACCGTCCAGCGGTCTTCCTTCTCGCCCCGCTCATAGGTGAAAACCGGCACCTCGCGCTTGGCAAGCCGTGCAGACGCCATATGCACCGGCGGCACGAACCGCTCGCCCCGCGCGTCCATGCCCAAGGCCCAATCGCCATTGGCCCGCTTCCACTCGAAATAGACCCGGTTGAAATTCAGCATCAGCCCCGAAATCGCGGGGTTGTAGCCGACATGATCCGGCTGATCCGCCGAAATCCGCTCACGCTCGGGGATCGCGGCACCATAGGCCAGAAACCGCCCCGTCACCTCGCGCAAGCCCGTTGCCGCCAAAGCCGCCACCAGATCGCCCAGACTGTCAGTGTCCAGCGTCGGATCGCCACCCCCCGCAAGGATCAGATCGCCCTCCAGACGCCCATCCACCACCGCCCCCACCCGCATCACCCGCGTGGTGAACCGATGCACCGGACCCAGCTTTTCCAGCGCATATAACGAGGTCACAGCCTTGCACACCGAGGCCGGAGCCATCGGCTGATCTGCCCCGCCAGACTCCAACATCACGCCCGTCGCCGCATCGGCCACGCAGAACCCGACCGCCCCGCCCAGCTTGGCCGCCTCGATCAGCCGTGCAACTTCCGAATCCGCGCCGCGATCCAACCCCCCGCGCGTGACAGGGCGCGGCGAGGTCGCAGGCGCATCCGCCCAGACGGGCAGGGCGACCCCTGCCAGCATTGCCCCCAACACAAACCGCCGACCAACCACCTGACCCAAGACCAACCCCGTTCACATCCTCTTCGCACAAATATCCACGGGGGAGGCCGCGATGCAATCGCGGACGGGGGCGGTAAGCCCCCTACTTGCGCCATTCCCCCCGCGCACGGATCGCCGAGGATGAGGCCCCATGCATCGGCAGGTTTACAAAACACCATGCCGGAGCCGATCGCGCCCCCAAACCTTCGCCCCTCGCCACCCGATGCACGCGAAACGATTGCGCCGCCACCGACAACCGCGCCGTCACCCCCGCGCCGGGTCGCGCCAGTACCCCTACCGGAACTGCGCGCAGAATATCGCGCCAATGGCCCCAGCGGTGGAACTGCACCAGATTGTCCGCCCCCATCAGCCAGACAAAGCGCACCCCCGGATAGATCGCCTGCAACCGCCGCAGCGTGTCATAGGTCGCCCGCGTGCCAAGCCGCGCTTCAAGGTCCGTCACATCCACGCGCGGATCGTCCATCACGGCCTGCGCCCGTGCCAGCCGGTCGGCCATCGGTGCAGGCTGACGTGCCTTCAGCGGATTGCCGGGGCTGACCAGCCACCACACCCGATCAAGGCCCATCCGCTTGATCGCCTCGCGGGTGATATGCGCGTGGCCCTCATGCGCGGGGTCAAAAGACCCGCCCAGCAGGCCAATCACCATGCCCCGCGTTGCAATTGGGAAACCAGCCCGCATTCCGCCTCCAAAACCGGACGCAACCTGACCCGCCCTCGTTGCCCTTGTCCACAACAATCGCTACATAGCCCCCAACAACGCATGGAGCGATCAGATGGCCTCGTATCAATATGTCTACCACATGGAAGGCGTCTCCAAGACCTATCCGGGCGGCAAGAAGTGTTTTGAGAATATCCACCTGAACTTCCTGCCGGGGGTCAAGATCGGTGTGGTCGGCGTGAACGGCTCGGGTAAATCCACCCTGCTGAAAATCATGGCGGGCATGGACACCGACTTCAAGGGCGAGGCTTGGGCCGCCAAAGGCGCAAAGGTTGGCTATCTGGCGCAGGAACCCTACCTTGATCCGGCGCTGGATGTGAAAGGCAACGTCATGCTGGGCGTGGCCAAGCAGACCGCCATTCTGGAACGCTATAACGAACTGGCGATGAACTACTCGGATGAGACTGCCGACGAGATGGCCCAGTTGCAGGACCAGATCGACGCAGGCAACCTGTGGGAGCTTGAGGCATCCGTCGGCGTGGCGATGGACGCGCTGCGCTGCCCGCCCGATGACGCCGATGTGGAATCCCTGTCGGGCGGTGAACGCCGCCGCGTCGCGCTGTGCAAACTGCTGCTCGAAGCGCCCGATATGCTGCTGCTGGACGAACCGACCAACCACCTTGACGCCGAATCTATCGCTTGGCTGCAAAAGCACCTGATCGCCTACAAAGGCACGATCCTGATCGTGACCCACGACCGCTATTTCCTTGACGACATCACCTCGTGGATTCTGGAACTCGACCGTGGCCGCGGCATCCCCTACGAGGGCAACTATTCCTCGTGGCTGGACCAGAAAGCCAAGCGGATGCAGCAAGAAGCCCGCGAGGACAAATCCAAACAGAAGGCGCTGGAAAAGGAACTGGAGTGGATTCGCTCTGGTGCCAAGGCGCGGCAATCCAAGGGCAAGGCCCGTCTGGCGCGCTATAACGAGATGGCTGGCCAGACCGTGCTGGAACGCGCCTCGACCGCGCAGATCATCATCCCCAATGGTGAACGTCTGGGGTCCAAGGTGATTGAGGTCGAAGGCCTGAAAAAGCACATGGGCGACAAGCTGTTGATCGAGAACCTGTCCTTCACCATCCCGCCGGGGGCAATCGTCGGTGTGATCGGTCCGAACGGCGCGGGCAAATCGACGCTGTTCCGCATGATTACCGGCCAAGAAGCGCCCGACGAAGGCACGATCACCTTGGGCAACACGGTGCATCTGGCCTATGTCGACCAGTCGCGCGACGCGCTTGATCCGAACAAGAACGTCTGGGAGGAAATCTCGGGCGGATCGGAAATCATCCAGTTGGGCGACATGCAGATGAACAGCCGCGTCTACACCGGCGCGTTCAACTTCAAAGGCACGGACCAACAGAAGAAGGTCGGTTTGCTGTCGGGCGGGGAACGTAACCGCGTCCACATGGCGAAACTGCTGCGCTCGGGCGGGAACGTGCTGCTGCTTGACGAACCGACCAACGATCTGGACGTGGAAACCCTGCAGGCGCTGGAATCCGCCATCGAAGATTTCGCCGGCTGCGCGATCATCATCAGCCACGACCGCTTCTTCCTTGACCGGCTTTGCACGCATATGCTGGCGTTTGAAGGCGATGCCCATGTGGAATGGTTCGAAGGCAACTTCGAGGCCTACGAGCAGGACAAGGTCCGGCGTCTGGGGCCGGATGCCTTGGAACCGAAGCGGGCGAAATACAAGCGGTTCAGCCGCTGATCAAAAAGAAGGGTGCGTGGAATCACGCACCCTACACCGGACGATCTGTGGCAAACGAGGCGACAGGCCCCGCCGGGGGGCTGGCAGCCTTTGCAGCGCCTGTCCTAGCTCGGGACCTTTTTTGTTCTTTTTATTACAATGTGTTAGCTGTGCCGCGTTAAGGGATTCTTAAGGTTTGGCGAGATTCTGCCCTTGCCCACCCCCCCTAAAAACCCTACCGCGCCACTGTCACCGAGCAATGCGCCCGCGCCGACACATCTGCCGCGACCGACCCCAGCATCAACCGCGATATGCCTTTCTTGTCGCCGGTCCCCATCACGATATGATCGATCCCGTGGGTCTCGGCAAAGCCGACGATCCCCGACGCCGCTTCGCGGTCGATCACGATGGCGGTATGGGCGGCCTTTACCCCGTGATCCGCGGCAAGCTTGGTGGCGACATCCAGAATCTGCTGCGCCTCGGCGTCCGGCCAGTGATGGATCAAAGGCCCGCGCCCACCCCCGTGGGCGACATTGACGACGCAGATATAAAGCTCTGCCCCGAATTTGGCGGCCAATTCGGCGGCGGTGATCACGGCTTGGGCGGAATGGGCGGCCCCATCGGTGGGGCATAGAACCTTGCTGGTCATGGCATTCTCCTCGGCATGGCCGGAGCCTGTCCGGCGACCGCAAGACTATTGCGCCCCGACACCGCCCGCCTTGACCTGCATCAAGCCCTAGCCGAGCATGCCGCCATCGCTGTCATCGCCGGTTTCTTCCATCAGCCTGTCAAAGTTCGGAACGTTGATGTGGCGCTTGCCCTCAAGCCCGATAACGCCGTCGCGTTTCAGCGCGCTCATCTGGCGGCTGACGGTTTCCAGAGTCAGGCCCAGATAATCGGCCATCTCTTCGCGGGTCAGCGGCAGATCGAAGGTGAACGCCCCTTTGGCTGATTTCAGCTTCAGGCTGGTATCGCGCCGCGCGATGATGGCCAGCAGCGAGGCGATCTTTTCCCGCGCGGTTTTGCGGCCCAGCAAAAGCATCCATTCGCGCGCGGCGTCCAGTTCGTCCAGCGTCATTTCCAACAGCCGCTGCGCGATATGCGGGGTTGTGGACATCAGCTCTTCAAACGGCTTTTTGCGGAAGCAGCACATCACCAGATCGGTTGTTGCCGTCACATCATAGGCTGCCGCAGACCGCCCCGGACGCCCCACGAAATCCGACGGCAGCAGCAGGCCGACCATCTGGCGGCGCCCGTCCTCCATCGTCTGGGTCAGTGTTGCGATCCCCGTGACAACCGAGGCCACAAAATCCATCCGGTCGCCCGACCAGATCACCGTCTGACCAGCCTGAAAGCTGCGGTAATACTTGATCTCTTCAAGCCGCTTCAATTCATCCGATTCGCAACGCGCGCAGACGGCCCGGTGACGAATGGGGCAATCCCCGCAGTCGGGCGCGCCCAGCTTTAGGTCGTGATGCGACATTGCCGGCCTTTCCATTTGATTTGGGTCAAGGCACAGGCCACAACCTGAGGTAAGACTACCTGCATGACAGTCCATTCGCAACTCATGCGGCTCGGTCTTTTTGACGCGCGCGTGCCCCGCTATACCAGCTATCCCACGGCTCCGCAGTTTGGCGGATCGGTCGGGCCTGCCGAGTTTACCCAATGGATCGAGGCGGTTCCGGCGGGGTCAGAGATCTCGCTTTACCTGCATGTGCCGTTCTGTCGGCGGCTGTGCTGGTTTTGCGCCTGCCGCACCCAAGGCACCACCTCGGATGATCCGGTGCGGGCCTATGCCAAGGTGCTGAAAGCCGAGATCGCGCTGATGAAGGCGCATCTGGCCCCCGGAGTGAAGCTTTCGCGGCTGCACTGGGGCGGTGGCACCCCGACAATGCTGCCCGCCGATCTGGCGCGTGATCTGGCCGAGACAATTTTCGCCGCCGTGCCGATGGCAGAGGGCGGTGAATTTTCGGTGGAAATCGACCCCTGCGAAATTGATGCTGCGCGGCTGGATGCGCTGGTGGATGCCGGGATGAACCGGGCCTCGATCGGGGTGCAGGATTTCGATGAGGAAATTCAACGCACCATCGGGCGCGAGCAACCCTATGAGGTCACCCGCGATGTAGCCGAGATGATTCGCGCGCGCGGTGTGAAAAGCCTGAACGCCGATATTCTTTACGGGCTGCCACATCAGACCAATGCGCGCATCGCGGATTCGGTGCAGAAATTGCTGGCGCTGTCACCGGATCGGGTTGCGCTTTACGGCTATGCCCATGTGCCGTGGATGAGCCGCCGCCAGCAGATGATCCCGTCGGACGCCATGCCCACCCCGCAAGAACGGCTGGCATTGTTTGAAACCGCACGGCAGCTTTTCCTTGCCGATGGCTATGACGAAATCGGCATCGACCATTTTGCCCGCCCCAGCGATGGCATGGCCAAGGCCGCCAAGGCCGGAACGCTGCGGCGGAATTTCCAAGGCTACACCGATGACACCTCTCCGGTGCTGATCGGGCTGGGGGCTTCGTCGATCTCGCGCTTTCCGCAGGGGTTCGCGCAGAATGTCTCTGGCACGGCGGACTATACGCGGGCGGTGCGGGCAGGGCAGTTTTCCACCCATCGCGGCCACATCTTTACCGCCGAGGACAAGCTGCGGGGCCGTATCATCGAGGCGCTGATGTGCGATTTCTTCGTGTCGCGTGCGGAAATCCTGCGCGATTACGCGGTAACGGCGGAACGGCTGGAGCAGATGTTTGCAACCGCCAGCCGCGCCTTTCCCGAGATGATGGTGTTGAATCAGGACGGGCTGGCGATTCCACCCCATGCGCGCCCGCTGACGCGGATGATCGCACGGGCCTTCGATGCCTATGACCAGAGCAAGGCACAACACTCGGCTGCGGTCTAGCGCGGGGCAAAGCCTTCGACGAAATCGACCATGCGCGGCAGGCAGTGGCGGCGCAGGTCATATCGGGCCAAGGCCGTTTGGCGGGCCGCGTCACGCAGGGGCTGAAACCGCGCGGGGTTTGCCAGCGCTTCGGTCAGCTTTTCCGACCATGCGGCCACGTCAAAGAAGTTGACCAGCGTGCCGTTCTGGCCATCGGTGATCGCCTCGGTCACCGGCGCCGTGTCGGATGCCACGATATGACAGCCCGCCGCCATCGCCTCGATCATCGACCAGCTTAGCACGAAGGGGTAGGTCAGATAGGCATGCACGCGGCTGACATGCAGCAGCGCGCGGAAGTTGGCATAAGGCACTTTGCCCATGAAATGCACGCGCGACAGGTCCAACTGATCGCGCACTTCGGTCAGAATACGCTCTTTCCAGCCCTTTTCACCTTTGGGGGCAACGCCATAGCTGACCTCGTCTCCGCCGACGATCACAACCTGCGCCTCGGGTCGCGCCTTCAGAACCGCCGGAAGGGCGCGCATGAAGATGTGATAGCCGCGATAGGGTTCAAGGTTGCGGTTCACGAAGGTCAGCACCTCATCCCCTGCGTGCAAGACGCGGCCATCGGGCAGGGCAAAGCGGGCGGCAGGGTCGGGGGCCAACGCATCGGTATCCACACCGTCATGGATCACCGAGATCATCCGGCGCAGGGGCGCAGGGTAGGTCGAGGCCTGCCATTCTGTCGGCGACACCCCAGCATCGGCATGCAGCAAGGCCTGCCCCAGATGCGCGGTGCGGCCCTGTGCGATCATCACCTGATCGAAACCCGCCGTGCTGAATTCGGGGTCAAACCCCACATCCGCGCCCACGCCCTTGTAGTAGAATTCCGCATAGACAATCAGCTTGGCCGTAGGCCAGACCTCTTTCAGAAACAGAGTCTCGCCCCAGCCGGAATGGCCGAAAATCACATCCGGCGTATAGCCGCGTTCGTCGCGCAACTGTCGCGCGGCACGTGCCACGGAGACACCACGATCGCTCATCAGGGTGTAATTGCGTCCCAAGCGGGTGGCGGCGGGGTCAACCTCCGGTGTGTCGTGTTTATAGCGCAGCACCGGAATCGCCGAAGCGCGGTTGTTCTTGGCATTGGTCAGCGCAAGGCATTGATGCCCGCGCTTGGCCAGTTCGGGGGCCAGATGCAGGAATTGGCCGGGAAAGTTCTGATGGATAAACAGCACCTTCACGGTGCAGGACCAAAGGCTGCCGCCATAAGCGCGCGCGTATAGGCGGATTGCGGATCGGCAAAGATTGCTGACGCAGCACCCGCTTCGACGACATCGCCATCCTTCATCACGATGACCTTATGCGCCAAGGCCCGCACCACGCGCAGATCGTGGCTGATAAAGACATAGGCCAGCCCCCATTTGCGCTGCAAATCGCGCAAGAGGTCGACGATCTGCACCTGAACCGTCATGTCCAGCGCGCTGGTGGGTTCGTCCAGCACCACCAGCTTTGGCCGCAGGATCATCGCGCGGGCAATCGCGATGCGCTGGCGCTGCCCGCCGGAAAATTCATGCGGATAGCGCGACATGCTGGCCGGATCGAGACCCACCTCGGCCATGATCTCGGCCACCATGTCACGCCGGTTGCGGCCCGGTTCCAGCCCGTGAACGCCCAGACCCTCGGCGATGATTTCCTCGGCCGTCATGCGGGGCGAGAGGCTGCCGAACGGGTCTTGGAACACGATCTGCATCTCGCGCCGGTGCGCGCGCATCTGGCCGCCGGACAGGTGCGACAGGTCATTGCCCAGAAAGCGGATGCCGCCTTCGGACCCGATCAGCCGCAAGATCGCCAGCGCCAGCGTGGTTTTGCCAGACCCGCTTTCGCCCACAATTCCAAGGGTTTCGCCCGCGCGCACCGACAGATTGGCGTCGTTGACGGCCTTTACATGGCCCACGGTGCGGCGCAGGAAACCGCGCTGGATCGGGAACCAGACCCGCAGATGATCGGTGTGCAGCACTTCTGCGGCGTCCACAGGCACGGCGTCTGGCAGACCTTTCGCCTCGGCTGCCAGCAGTTTCTGGGTGTAGGGATGCTGCGGATTGGCGAAGATTTCCGCCGTGCGCCCCTGTTCGACAATCTCGCCGCCCTGCATCACACAAACGCGGTCGGCGATGCGGCGGACGATGCCCAGATCATGGGTGATGAACAAAAGGCTCAGGTTTTCCGAGCGTTTCAGATCGGCCAAAAGGTCCAGAATCTGCGCCTGAATCGTCACATCAAGCGCGGTGGTCGGCTCATCCGCGACCAGTAGTTCGGGACCATTGGCCAGCGCCATCGCGATCATCACGCGCTGCCGCTGCCCGCCCGAAAGCTGATGCGGATAGGCGGACAAACGGCTTTCGGCGTCGCGGATGCCGACCTTGTGCAGCAGGTCCAGAATCCGCGCGCGGGCCGCCGCGCCGTCCAGCCCCTGATGCAGTTTCAGGCTTTCGCCCAACTGCCGTTCAATAGAATGAAGCGGGTTCAGCGATGTCATAGGCTCTTGAAAGATAAAGCTTATGTCATTGCCGCGCACGCGGCGCAGATCGGCTTCGGAGGCGCCCACCATCTCGCGCCCCATATAGCGAACCGAGCCGGAAACGGCGGCGCTATCGGGCAAAAGGCCGACGGTGGACAGGGCGGTGACGGATTTTCCAGACCCGCTTTCGCCCACCAAGGCCACGGTTTCCCCGCGATCCACGGTGAAACTGACGCCTTTGACCGCATCAATGCTGCGCCCGTCCTGCCGGAAGCGCACGCCCAGACCTTCGACTTGCAGCACCGTGGTCATCGAAAGGTCTTTCGCGGATCGAAAGCGTCGCGGACGCCTTCAAAGATGAACACCATCAGCGAGAGCATGATCGCAAAGGTGAAAAAAGCGGTGAAGGCCAGCGAGGGCATTTGCAGGTTTTGCTTGGCCTGCTGCGTCAACTCTCCCAAAGACGGCAGATCGGCGGGCAGGCCAAAGCCCAGAAAATCCAGCGTCGCCAGCGATCCGATTGCCCCCGACACCACAAAGGGCAGCATGGTCAGCGTGGCAACCATCGCATTCGGCAGCACATGGCGGAACATGATGATGCGGTCCGGCACGCCCAAGGCGCGGGCCGCGCGGACATATTCGAAATTGCGCGCGCGCAGGAATTCAGCCCGCACCACGCCGACAAGCCCGGTCCAGCCGAACAGCACCATCAGTAAAACCAGCAGCCAGAAGTTCATCCGCCAGATCGCGGCCACGATGATGATCACGTAAAGCGAAGGCGTTGATCCCCAGATTTCCAGCACGCGCTGAAACACAAGGTCGGTCAGCCCGCCGAAATAGCCCTGCACCGCCCCCGCCGCGATGCCAATCACCGAGGTGATCAGCGTGACGATCAGGGCAAATGTCACCGACAGGCGGAAGCCGTAGATCACCCGCGCCAGCACATCGCGCGAGGTGTCATCGGTGCCAAGCCAGTGGTCTGCATCGGGGGCCGACGGGGCCGCTTGCCCGCCCAAATCATTGATCGTGTTGAAGGAATAGGGAATCGGCGCCCAAATGATCCAGCCTTTGTGAAAGCCTTCGGTTTCGGGGGCGAATTTGTCCAGCGTGACCGCCTGAACCATGGTTTCGGGCTCGTCAAAGCAATCGACCAAGCCGCCGGTGACGATCAGGCATTGCACCTCGGGCGATTTGTAATTCGCCTCGGTGCGAAAATCGCCTCCGAAATCGGCCTCGGAATAGAAGGTCAGGAAGGGGGTGTGAACCTCGCCGCGATAGCTGACCAGAAGCGGGCGGTCATTGGCCAGCACCTCGGCAAACAGCGACAGGCCGAACAGCACGGCGAACAGCCACAGCGAGACATAGGCGCGGCGGTTGGTTTTGAAATTGCGCCAGCGGCGCTGGTTCAGGGGGGAAAGGGCCACTTTATCCCCTCCGGTCAAAGTCGATGCGCGGATCGACCCAGACATACATCAGGTCCGACAGAATCCCCACCACCAGCCCCATCAGGCCAAAGGCGAACAGTGTGCCGAAGATCACCGGATAGTCGCGCTCAACCGCCGAGCGGAAACCAAGCTGCCCCAAACCATCCAGCGAAAAGATCGTCTCGATGATCAGCGACCCGCCAAAGAACACCGAGACAAACAGCGCCGGAAAGCCCGCGATTACGATCAGCATGGCGTTGCGGAACACATGGCCATACAGCACGCGTCGTTCTGACAGGCCCTTGGCACGGGCCGTCATCACGTATTGCTTTTTGATTTCCTCAAGAAAGCTGTTTTTTGTCAGCAGCGTCAGGGTGGCGAAGGATGAAATGGTCGAGGCCACGACGGGCAGGGTGATGTGCCAGATGTAATCGGCGGCCTTGCCGATCAGGGACAATTCGGCCCAGTTTTCCGAGGTCAGCCCGCGCAGGGGGAACCATTTGTAGTAAGAGCCACCCGCGAACAGCACCAGCAGCAGGATCGCAAACAGAAAGCCGGGGATGGAATAGGCGGCGACGATCACGCCAGAGGTCCAGCCATCAAAGCCCGACCCGTCGCGCACTGCCTTGCGGATGCCCAGAGGGATCGAGATCATATAGGCAATCAGGGTGGACCACAGGCCCAAGGTGATGGAAACAGGCAGTTTTTCAGCCACAAGGTCCAGCACGCCGACGGATCGGAAATAGCTTTGCCCGAAATCAAAGCGCAGGTAATTGCCCATCATGATGAAGAACCGCTCAACCGCGGGGATCATTTCCTTGGTGCATTCGGGGGCTTTCAGGGACGGTTCTCCGGTGAAACCCGGCGCGCAGACAAAGCGGGCAAAGCCGAATTCAACCTCAAGCTTGGCGCGGAATTCGGGCGGTAATCCGCGCGCGCCGATATAGCCGTTCTCATCCTTGCCGCCCTCGGCCCCCGGATCGGTGCCGCCCCCGCCCACCACGTCAAGCGAGTCACCCCCGCCTTCCAGCCGCGCCTCGATCTGGTCGAAGGGGCCGCCGGGGACGAACTGGGTCAGGGTAAAATTCACCACCATGATCCCGAACAGTGTCGGGATCACCAGCAGCAGGCGGCGGAGGATATAGGCTCCCATCGGGGTGAGGCGGCTTTACTTCAGCACGCCAGCAGCCTTGAGGGCCGCAGCTTTGTCAGGGTCGGCCCACCAGATCGACAACTCGCCCAAGTCATAGGGGGGCAGGGTTTCGGGGTGTTCATACTGGTCATAATAGGCGACGGTGTGAACGTTCTTGAACCATTGCGGCACCCAGAAGCGTTCCGCCCGCAGCACGCGGTCCATCGCTCTGGTGGCAACCGTCAACTCGTCGTTGGTCTTGGCGGCCATCACCACACCGATCATCTTGTCAACGGCAGGCGACTTCAGCCCCATCAGGTTGAAGGCCGACACATCCGCCGTTTCCGAGCCGTAATACTGTTTCAGCTCGGACCCCGAGATATAGCCGCCCCGCGCATTTCCGGTAATGATGTCAAAATCATAGCTTGGCGGGCGCGTGCGGCTTTCCATTTGGGCCTGATCGACATTGGTCAGAACCGCATCGACACCCAGCGATTTCAGATTGTCCACATAGGGGGTGATCACGCGGTCGAAAGAGGGGTTGTCGTTCAGAAACTCGACCCGCAACACCTCGCCCTTGGCATTGCGGCGGATGCCGTCATCGCCCACAATCCAGCCTGCTTCGTCCAGCAGGGCGGAGGCCTTGCGAAGATTGCCGCGATCAAGCTGGTTCGTGCCGGAACTGGGCGGCATCACGGCCTCATCCGTCAGGATCGAGGCGGGCAAAAGGCCTTCGTCCACAAGCGGTTGCAGAAGGGCTACCTCTTCGGGCGCAGGAACGCCCGTGGCCGCGAGCCAGCTGTTTTCCCAGATCGAATTGATCCGCGCGTAAAGCCCGTAGAACAGGGTCTGGTCGGACCATTCAAAGTTGAACATCATGCCCAAAGCCTCACGCACACGCGGGTCTTGAAACTTTTCGCGGCGCAGGTTGAACAGGAAGGCCTGACCGTTGGCCTTGGTGCCATCCGGCAATTCCGCCTTCACCACCTGACCGGAGGCGATGGTGGGGAAATCATAGGCGGTGGCCCAGCTTTTGGACGAGTTTTCATTGCGGAAGGTATAGGCCCCCGCCTTGAACGCCTCAAACGCGGCGGTGCTGTCGGCAAAATACTCGATGCGGATGGTGTCGAAATTGGCAGTGCCGATGTTGATCGGCAGATCGCGGCCCCAATAGTCGGGATTGCGTTTGTAGATCAGCGTGGTGCCGTTCACCATCTTGTCCAGCGCATAGGGGCCAGTGCCAAGGAAGGGCGTCAGGCTGGATTCCTCAAGATCAAGCTTGTTCGCCTCATACTGGGCTTTGGACAGGATCGGCAGGCCGCCGACATCGGAGGGCAGGTCGCGGGTGGGGATGCCCGGTTTGAAGGTGAACTTGACGCGGTGGGCATCCAGCGCCTCGGCGCTTTGGACCTGTTCGCCGAACACAGTGCGGAAATCGGTCAGGCCCTTGGTCAGGAAGGTATTATAGCTGAAAACCACATCCTCTGCCGTCATCGGCGAGCCATCGGCAAAGCGCACTTCGGGGCGCAGGTTGAAGATCACCCAGGACCGGTCTTCGGGGTATTCCATCGTGCTGCACAGCAGGCAATAGGCGGCGCCGATTTCATCCGCCGTGCCAGCGAGGATGCTTTCATAGGGCAAGGACGCCAGCGCCCCCGCCCGCCCTTTCACCGAATAGGGGTTCATCGAATCAAACCCGCCCGGCGCCCACTCCGAGATTTCGCCGCCCTTGGGTGCATCGGGGTTCACATAGTCCAGATGTTTGAAATCCGCGGGATATTTCAGCTCGCCAAAGGTCGAAATCCCGTGCGAGGTGATGATCGTCGCATCTTGCGCGCGGGCCGCAAAGGCAAAGACCGCAGCCGACAGTGCCAGAATGCCCGCAGAGCAGCGGATCGCAAATCCGGTATTATCCACCGCCAACGCCCGCGTCCCGATCCGCCCACCCGTCCGCTTTGTCATGCCCGACCTCCATCAATTCGCATGGCTTGTGCCACAGCTTGCTTAACTTATGCTAAATCGGAACTTGTCCACCCCACAAGGCGCGAATGTGTGAACAGCGCGCAATGAAAAAGGCCGCCCGGTTCGGGGCGGCCTTTTCAACGGAATTTTGTCAGATCACGGCAGGGTTGCCAGATAGGCGATCACATTGGCGCGGTCTTCCACCTTGGCCAGACCGGCGAAGGACATCTTGGTGCCGGGAACGGCGGCCTTGGGATTTTCAAGGAAGGCATTCAGGGCATCGGGTGTCCACGGATCGGTGACCGACTTCATGCCATCCGAATAGCCAAAGCCTGCAACACCGGCACGGGCGCGGTTCACAACGCCGTTCAGATGCGGGCCAGTGCCGTCTGCACCATCAACCTTGTGGCAGGCCTTGCACTTGCCAAAGACCTTTTCGCCAGCGGCGGCATCGGCGGCGGCGTAAACCTCGCCGAACACGGGGCCAGCCTCGGCGGCTTCGGTCGGAGCGGCCTCACCGGTTTCGATGGTATAGGCCTGCGCCACCTCTTCACCGCCATGCCCTGCGGGCGCGCCGGTGTGATACAGGGTCTCGGCGGCCCAAGCCCCGAACAGATAGACCAGAAGCGATCCACAAACGGCGCCGGTCACCTTGGTCAAAGTCATCGTGTCGAACATGTCGTGCCTTCCTTACGGCTGGTTTGGCCGGGACTTGGTTTGCGCCGTATCTACCCGCTTCCCCCGCCCTCTTTCAAGGTGTAGTAGCGCGACCAATCGCCCGAATGTCGGGCTTTTTGCGACGGAGTATGTCGAAATGTCTGGCCGCATCGCTTTTCAGGGTGAACTTGGCGCTTATTCGCATCAGGCTTGCCGTCAGGCGCGCCCCGAAATGGAGGCGGTTCCCTGCGCGACCTTCGAAGAAGTGATCGACCGCACCCGGTCGGGCGATGTCGATCTGGGCATGTTGGCGGTGGAAAATTCCACCTATGGCCGGGTTGCGGATGTGCATCGGTTGTTGCCGCAAAGCGGGCTGCATATCATCGACGAGGCCTTTGTGCGGGTGCATATCAACCTGCTGGCGGTGAAGGGGACCACGCTGGATCAGGTGCGACGGGTGCGCTGCATGTCGATCCTGCTGGGCCAGTGCGGCACATTCCTGAAGGACCACAACCTTGCCACGCTGAACTGGACCGACAACGCCGCCGCCGCCCGCGATGTGGCGGCGCTGGGTGATCCGGCCGAGGCTGCGCTGGCCAGCGAGTTGGCCGGTGAGATCTACGGGCTGGACGTGCTGGCGCGTGAGATCGAGGACCAGTCGAACAACACCACACGCTTTCTGGTGATGTCGCGCGATCCCGACCACCGCCGCCGCGCCGATCACATGATGACCACCTTCACCTTCCGCGTCCGCAACATTCCGGCGGCGCTGTATAAGGCGATGGGCGGCTTTGCCACCAATGGCGTGAACATGACCAAGCTGGAAAGCTATATGGTCGGCGGGTCTTTCACCGCGACCGAGTTTTATGCCGACATCGAAGGCCATCCCGACGATGCCAACGTGAAACTGGCGCTGGACGAGTTGGCCTATTTCACCAGTCAGGTAGAGATTCTGGGGGTCTACCCCGCCGACCGGCGGCGGGGGTAACCGGCGCTAGGCGCGGCGCACACCGCGAAAGCGTTGTTCGATATCATGCGCCATATGCGCGACGCGCTGGTCAAAGCTGCGGTCCACCCGCGCCCGCGCCAGCCGCAGCGATTGCAGGAACAGCCGCGCGCCCAAGGTTTTGGGCGTCACCTCCATTGTGATCAGCAGTCGCGTGCGCTTGGCCGACATTTCCAGCAACTCGATACGGGCCAGTGCCTCGATCGTGGTGGCATGTCCGGCAAAGGCCAGATGCAGCGGGGCGTCCCATTCTGTCAGGGTGACGGCGATGTTCCGCTCTTTGCCGCGATAGTTGAATTTCGAAGCCCAAGCCATGCCCGCTGCGGGTTGGCGCAGGGTATCGGTGCGGTTGACCTCGGCCCCGCGCCGCATCGCCGCGCGCTCCCACATGCCGAAATCGGTCAGGGTCTGGTGGACAAAGACAAGCGGTGCCTCGATGTCCTGTTTCGTGCTGAACTTCATGCCGCGTCTATCCTATGACGTCTAAAGCTGTCCCAAGCCGACAACTGCGGCCCCCACGACCAGCGCGGGGAATCTGGCCTTAATCCAGCCGGTCCGCAAGCCAGTTGGAGATCAGGAAATGCGCGATGGCACCTTTTCTTCCGGCTTTGATCTGCGGGTGCTGGCCGGCAAGAACCGTCACCATGTCTTCCCGGTTGATCCAGAGCGCATCCTGCAATTCGGCGGGGTCGATGGTGATCTGGTCGCTGGTGGCCTCGGCGATGCAGCCGAACATCAGCGAGGCCGGAAAGGCCCAAGGCTGGCTGGCCAGATAGCGCACGGCCCCGATCCTGACACCGGTTTCCTCGACCACCTCGCGGCGCACGGCGGCCTCAAGTGTTTCGCCGGGTTCGACAAATCCGGCCAGCAGGGAATACATGCCTTCGGGCCAGACCGCATTGCGCCCGATCAGCAGCCGGTTGCCGCGTGTGACCAGCATGATGACAACCGGATCGGTGCGCGGGAAATGCTGCGCCCCGCAGGCGGGGCAAGACCGCTGCCAGCCCGCCTGCACCATATCGGATTTCTGCCCGCAGGCCGCGCAAAAGCCGTGGCAGTGGTGCCAATGCAGCACGGCCTTGGCGGTCGCGGCCAGTTCGGCATCCCGCGGCGAAAGCAGGGCCATGACATTGCGAAGGTCTTGGAACGCATGGTGCGCGGGCAGGGCAGGGTGGGTTTGCAGATTGGGGTCAAGAAAACCCGAAGCCTCGGCAATCGGCTCATCCGGCGACCAGTGCGAGATGTCTTGGGTGAAGCGGGGTTGCCCGTCGTCCAATCCCAGAAACACGGCAGGACCGGCACCTTGCAGAACCGGACTGTCGGCCGCCAGCCAGACCAGCGCCGCGCTGTCCACCAGCGGCTTGCCCCGCCACAGTGGCAGCACGGTCCCTTCTGCCAAGAGGGTTGCGATGCGCGCGCCATCGCCACGCAAGGCTGCCACACGGTCCAGCCCTGATCCGCCAAAGGTCACGTCTTCCGCCTGCCGCACGCTGCCCTCGCTTGGTTCTTTTGACCCGACCTACATGCCACGTCGTATCCTTGGGGGCAAACCCTTGCACAGCGAAGGATTTTTGCAACTTAAACGGGAAATTGTGCGGGCCTGCCGTGCGGGTTGCTTTATTTATGCGCGATGAGCTGAGACACAGAACAGGCAAGACCGGGGCCGGATTGGCGGGCAAGGGCCGGCGGGCAATGGGAGGTCCGAAAATTCGAGATGAAGCCGCCATTGTGGCCCTTGGCCTTCCGTCAGAGATGGCCGTGTCCACCATGCCTTTAACGGGGCCGCCGGTAACCCTGTGTCTGCGGGTGCTGGCAACATCGGATTTGCACGCACATATCCTGCCTTGGGATTATCACGCAGACCGCCCTTCGGACACGCGCGGCCTGTCGCGGGTGGCGGGGCTGATCGAGATTGCACGGGCCAAGGCGGGCAATGTGCTTTTGCTGGACAATGGCGATTTCCTGCATGGCAGCCCGCTGGGGGATTTCGTGGTTCAGGCCGTGCCAAGGCCCGATCATCCGATGATTACGGCGATGAACCGGCTGGGCTATGACGCGGCAACCTTGGGCAACCATGAATTCAGCCACGGCATTGACCTGCTGTGCCAAAGCCTTGGGGCTGCGCAATTTCCGGTCGTCTCCGCCAATTTGCGCCATCACGGCGAAGAGCGGTTCTTCCTGCCGCCCTATGCCATTCTGGACCGGAAAATGGCCGACACCTCTGGCACGCCGCACCCGTTGCGGATCGGTGTCATCGGGTTCCTGCCACCGCAAACGGTGATCTGGGAGCGGGCGCATCTGCAAGGGCGACTCGAAGCGCAGGATATCGTCAACACGGCCAAGGCCCTTGTGCCGGAACTGCGGGCGCAGGGGGTTGATCTGGTCATCGCCCTTTCACATTCGGGGATCGGCACGGGCGACGATTCGGGGGGGGATGAAAACGCCTCATTGGCCTTGGCTGCGGTCGAGGGCATCGATGCAGTGATCGCCGGGCATACGCATGAGGTATTTCCGATCAACTCCGGTGCTGCGGCGCTGCATGGCCGACCGGCGGTGATGCCGGGTTTCTTCGGCTCGCATCTTGGGGTGATTGATCTGACGCTTGAAAAGAGCGGCGCTGCCGGTTGGCAAGTCGTGGCACATCGTGCCGAGGCGCGGCCCATCGCGGGGCGGGATGCGGTTTCGGGGCAAGCTGTGGCTTTGGTGGGTGGCCAGCCCGAGATCGAGGATCTCGCAGCCCCGTTGCATGCGGCCCTGAAGGCGCAGGGGGATCGTGTGGTCGGGCAGACCCTGTTCCCTTTGCACAGCTATCTTGCCCTTGTTACCGAAAGCAGCGCCCTGCGACTGGTGGCCGAAGCGCAGGCCGATCATCTGCGCCTGTCGCTGCAAGGCACCACGCTTGGCGATCTGCCGCTGGTATCGGCCGTGGCCCCCTTCAAGGCGGGCGGTCGCGGCGGGCCAGAGAATTACACCGATATTCCGGCGGGTTCTGTGACAGAACGCCATGTCGCGGATCTGTACCTGCACCCCAACCGGCTGGTCGCCTTGCGTGTGACGGGGCAGGATCTGGCCGATTGGCTGGAGCGTTCGGTCAGCCTCTTTCACCAGATTGCACCGGGGGCGCGGGATGCCGATCTGGTTGATCCCGATTTCCCCAGTTTCAATTTCGATATGATCTATGGCCTTGGCTATCAGATCGACCTGTCACAACCGGCGCGGTTCGAGGCCAAGGGAAGGCTGGTCAATCCGGCGGCGCGACGGATCGTCGGTCTGTGCCACCAGGGCAAGCCCGTCGATCCGAAAGCCAGCTTTCTGCTTGCGACCAACAGCTATCGTGTCAGTGGCGGTGCAGGTTTTCCCGCCTGCACCTCTGGCCCGCCCGCCTATAGCAGCGCCCAGTCCATCAGTGATATCTTGCGGGGTTATGTGGCGCGCAAGGGCAGCATCCGCATAAATCCCATGGCTCCGCCACAATGGAAACTTGCCGCGCTGCATGGCACATCGGCGATCTTGCGTGCCGCACCGGCCGCCGCGCGCCATCTGGCCGAAGTGGCGGCCCTGCACCCCGAACCGCTGGACCTGCAAGCCGACGGGTATCAGCGCTTTCGCCTGCACCTGTGATCGGCTATCAGCACCCGACCGGTGGCCGTCCGGTCGATCTGCGCGGGAAACACGATGTTTGATGCCATTCTCTTTGATCTGGACGGCACGCTTGTCGATACGGAAAGCCTTGCGCTGGCGGCGGGCCTTGTGGCCTTCGAGGCTCTTGGCCATCCTGTCACCGCAGACTTTCTGCACCAACTGGTCGGGATCGATCTGCCCACCGCAGGGGGGATCATCGGCGCGGCGCTGCCCAAGCTGAACCAGCAAGACCTGCATCCGATGTGGCAGGCGGGCTTTCTGGCGGCAATGGACGCACAGGGCCTGCCGCTGAAAGCAGGGGTGGCCGAGTTGATCGGTGCCAGATTGCACCCCATGGCGATCGTCACCTCGTCCAGCCGCACAGAAGCCCGGCGCAAACTTTCCAAAGCGGGCATTGCCGACGCCTTCGAACTTGTGATCACTCTGGATGACGTCATCGCCCCCAAACCGGCCCCCGATCCCTACCTGCTGGCGGCCAGACGACTGGGCGTTGCGCCTGCGCGCTGTCTGGTGTTCGAGGACAGTGAAACCGGAGCCGAGGCCGCATTCCGCGCCGGCTGTCGCGTGGTGCAGGTGCCGGATGTCGTCCCAAGCACAGGCCGGTGGGCGCACCACCTTGCCCCTGACATGCTGAGCGGCGCCCGTGCCGCAGGCCTGCTGCGCTAACCCCAAGGTGCGTGAAATCACGCACCCTACCCCTTGTGTTGTGGGTTCCGCCCATCCTCTTTGCACAAATATCCCCGCCGGAGGCACCCTGCATTTCGGTCAGGTGCCTCCGGCGGGAGTATTTGAACCAAGGTGAATGCAGGGGGTAGGGTGCGTGATTTCACGCACCTTTCGTTCGAGCTGCCGTCTTTGGTCTTTTGAAACGCGTTTCTGCTGTGTTCTGATGGCCGCAAGGCAGGGCTTTGGAACGGGGGAATGATGCGGATTTTGATCACGGGTGCGGCTGGCATGATCGGGGCCAAGCTGGTGGCGCGGTTGCTGGCCGACGGGCAGTTGGGGGGCAAGGCGATTGCGGGGCTGATCTTGCATGATCTTGTGGCCCCGTTGCCTTTGCCCTCGGTTATTCCGGTGGTTTGTCTGGCGGGCGATCTGGCGGCGCGGGGGGCCAGCGAGGCATTGGTCGCGCATCGCCCGGATGTGATCTTCCATTTGGCGGGCGTTGTCTCGGGGGAGGCCGAGGCAAATTTCGAGCTTGGGTACAGCGTCAATCTGGATGGCACCCGTGCGTTGTTCGAGGCAATCCGGAGCGCGGGCTATGGGCCGCGGGTGGTCTATGCCTCGACCACTGCGGTTTTTGGCGGGCCGTTTCCGGAGGTCATCCCCGATGATTTCGCGCCGACGCCGCAGTCCTCTTATGGCACGCAAAAGCTGATGGGGGAGGCGCTTTTGGCGGATTACACGCGGCGCGGGGTTATGGACGGGGTTGGACTGCGCCTGCCGACCATATGTGTGCGGCCCGGCAAGGCGAACCGTGCGGCGTCGAGTTTCTTTTCTGGCATCATCCGCGAGCCGCTGAACGGGCTTGTGGCCAATCTGCCGGTTGCGCGCGATTGGGTGCATACAATGGCCAGCCCGCGCGCGGCGGTGGGGTTTTTCCTGCATGCGGCGGTGATGGACACCGCCCGCATCGGGCATCGGCGCAGTCTGACGCTGCCGGGGGTTGCGGTGACGGTGGCCGAGCAGATTGCGGCCCTGACCCGCGTGGCGGGGCCAAAGGTGGCGTCGCTGATCGTGGAGGCACCGGACCCGGCTGTCTGGGCCATTGTGCAGACTTGGCCGCGCCGCTTTGCCGCCAGCCGCGCGCGGGAACTGGGATTTATGGCCGAGACCGATTTTGACCAGATCATTCAGGCCTATATCGAGGATGATCTGCGGCGCGGGTGAAAATGGCTGTGCTGAAAGAAAGGCGGGGGTTTCACACCCCCGCGCCGGATTGTGCCAATCCGGCTTTCCCCGTGGGATATTTGGGCAAAGAGGATGGGGAAACCGGCGCTTTTTGCCGTAGGTGGCGGGGTGGGGCTGTTTGATGCGGCCTTGCGAATCCGCTGTGGCCCCCCTATATGGACGCTTGAGAGGTTGGCGCGGGTGAGCGCCTCGCCAACTCGGTCAGGTCCGGAAGGAAGCAGCCGTAACGAGCCCCGCTTGGGTCGTTGTCAGCCTCTCACCCTCTTCCTCCTTTGCCGTTTAGTGCATTTGCATCATAGACAGATGCTGGCGTTTTGCGCTCCCTTTGGGAAAATCCCAGGGAGGAATTCATGTTTCAACTGAACCGTCGTCGCTTTCTGTTGACCTCGGCCGCGACTGTGGCTGCGGCCTCGATCTCGGCTCCGGCCTTTGCGGCCGACCCGATCCTGATCGGTGTGCCGACCGCGCAATCGGGGCCGGTGGGGGTGGCCGATCAGGCGGATTGGCTGAACGGTGTCACCATGGCCGTCGAGGAGATCAACGCGGCGGGGGGCGTGAACGGGCGGATGCTGGAAACGCGGGTGGTGGATATTGACCTGCTGACGCCGGAAGGCACGGTGGCCGCGTTCCAAAGCCTGACCGAGCAGGGCGTTCACGCGCTGGCGCATTCCTTTGCGATCATTCCGCAGCCTGCGATGGATGTGGCGGCGGTGACGGGAACGCCCTATCTGCATGGCAATACCTCGCAGGCGAGCCTTGATCTGTTCAAATCGGACCCGCAGAAATACCGCAACATCTTTCAGGTCGATGTGGCAGAGACGTGGTATGGTGCGGGGCTGGTGCGCTATATCTCGGACGCCAAGGCGGCGGGTTGGGCGCCCAAGAACAACCGCGTCCATATCGTGCAAGAGCAGATCGGCTATACGCAGGTGATCTCGAAGGCCACGCAGGATGCGATTGCGGCCTCGGGTGGGGAATGGGAGGTGGGGCAGATCACCGATATCCAGTTCCCCGTGCAGGATTGGTCGCCCGTCATTCAGGCGCTGAAAGAGCAGGATGCGGGCGTCATCATGATCGACCACTGGGTTGCGGCCGAGTTGGCGTCTTTTGCCAATGCCTATGTGCTGGACCCTGTGCCGGGCGCGCTGGTCTATCTGCAATATGGCCCGTCGCAGCCCGAGTTCCTTGATCTGGCAGCAGAAAATGCCGAAGGGTTTATCTGGGGTTCGGTGATTGGCACCTATGCCGATGAAAAGGGTGCGGCCTTCCGCGCGGCCTATCAGGAGAAATTCCCCGGCACGATGGGGATGGTTTACACGGGGTCGGGCTATGACACCGTGCATATTCTGGCGCAGGTCTGGGCCACGGTGGACCCGTCCGAATTTGATGCGGTGGGCGCGGCGATCAAAGCGATCACGTATCGCGGGGTTTGCGGCACTTATACTTTCGCCAATGATACCAACTCTGGCACCTCTTACCCCAACCAGACCGATGATCCCGAGGCAGGTCAGGCCCATCTGATTTTTCAGGTGCAGGATGGCGCGCACAAGATCATCGCGCCTGCCGCCTTTGCCGAGGCCGCATTCCGCCCCGCGCCCTGGATGTAAGCGCGCAGCATGGCACCCGAGGACGGCATCTTCGGTTGCCGGGGGATTGGCATATCCTTCGGCGGCCGCGCGATCCTGCGCGAGGTTTCCCTTTCCGTTTCCCACGGAGAGGTGCTTGGTCTTGTCGGTCCCAACGGGGCTGGCAAGACCAGTCTTTTTGAAATCCTGTGCGGTCGCTACACGGCCAGCGCGGGTCAGGTCTTTCTGAAAGGACAGGACGTGACGCGCAGGGCGGTGCATGACCGTGCGCGGATGGGTCTTGCGCGCACCTATCAAAGTCCGGTGGTGCCGTCTGCCATGACGATTGCCGAAACCTTTCGCGCGGCGCGCTATGCCTACAGGCCTTACAAGACCCGTATGGAGGCCGAATGGGCCTGCCATCTGGCGAATTTCCGGCAGCCTTGGGATCGGATCGCGGGATCACTGGACACGTTTGACCGGCGCAAGCTGTTGCTGGCCTGTCTGCTGATGCGGCGGCCTGCGGTGCTGTTGCTGGATGAACCGGCCTCGGGGCTGATCAATTCGGAAATTGACGAGTTGGACCTGATCATCCGGCGTCTGGTGGATGAATACCATATCGCGGCCATCCTGATCGAACATCGGCTGGAACTGTTGTCGGCCATCGCGGATCGGGCGGTGGTGCTGGATATGGGCGAGGTGATTGCCACCGGCACCCCGCAAGAGGTGTTCCAGAACCCGCGCGTGCTGGCCGCCTATTTCGAGGAGCCGGCGCATGGCTGATATTCTGAAAATCAGCGGCCTGACCGCGGGCTACGGGCCTTTGCGCGTGCTGCACGAGATCGATTTTCGTGTGGGCGAGGGCGAGCGGGTGGGGCTTGTCGGTCTGAACGGTCACGGCAAGACCACGCTTTTCCGTGCGATTTCATCGCTGGTCGGCTGGCAATCGGGGTCGATCCTGTTGAACGGGGCCGAAGTGGGTGGCAGCCGTTCCACCGGGCCGGGGCGGCGGACGCCTGCGATTGTGCGGGCGGGTCTGGCGATGACTCCGCAGGGGGATGCGATCTTTCCGGGGTTAAGCGTGGCGCAGCATCTGGATTGCGGGGCCTATACGCCAAAAGCATGGAAAGACCGCAAGGCGCGGCGGGATATGGTGTTCGACATCTTTCCACCGCTGCGAAAGCTGGAACATGCGCTGGTCGGGCGGCTGTCGGGGGGCGAGCGGCGGATGGTCTCGGTGGGGCGCGCGCTGATGGTGGATGCGCGGCTTTATCTGATCGACGAGCCGTCTCTGGGCCTTGCCCCCAAGATCAGCGCCAGCGTGATCGAGGCGCTGTTTGCCCTGCCGCAAGACGGGCGCGCGATGGTGATTGCCGAACAGAATGTGGCGCTGCTGTCGGGGCGGGTGGATCGCATGGTGGGGATGCACGCAGGCCGTATCCGCGGCGATGTTGGCCATGTGAGTTTGCATTGATGGATATTTCAGTCACTTTTATCAACGGGTTGAACCTTGCCGCGATCTACGGGCTGATGGCGATTGGCATATCCTTGCTGTGGTCCTCGGTCGGAATGATCAACATGGCGCATGGGGCAACCTTTGCCGCCTCGGGCTATGCGGCATGGCTGGCGGCGGATGCGACCAAGGCGCTGGTGCTGGCGGCTTTTGGCAAGGGCGTGCTGACCACAAGCGTGATGGCGGGGATTACCCTGACGGCGGGGGCGGGCTTTGGCGCGCTGTTTGGCGCGGTGATCTATCTGCTGGCCTTCCTGCCGATCCATGACAAACCGAATTTTCCGGTCCGCAGCCTGATCGTGACGCTGGCGATCAACCTTGCCACGGTGCAGGGCTTGCTGTGGTATTTCGGGCCAAAGCAAAAGAACCTGCCCAAGATTTTCGGCACCGGCAAGCTGGAGGTTCTGGGCATCTCGGCCCGTTATGACCAGATCGGGGCCATCCTGGCGACGACCGTGATCCTTGGGCTGGTGCTTTTCTGGCTGCGGGTGTCGCGCAAGGGGCTGGAAATCCGCGCGATGATGCAGAACCCCGAGGGCGCGGTTCTGTCGGGCATTTCCGTGCGCTGGACCGCGCTGCCGGTGACGATGCTGACGGGGGCGCTGGCGGGGCTGGCGGCGATTTTGCTGTCGCAGACCATCTTCGTGTCGCCCACCTCTGGCACCATGCCGCTGATCAAGGGGCTGACGATTGCGCTGCTGGGCGGGCTTGGATCGGTTCCCGGTGCGGTGGCGGGGGCCATCATCATCGGCTTTCTTGAGGCGATTGTGGGCGCGATCCCCTTCCTTGGTCAACGCTATGTGCTGTTTGCGACCTTCGTTTTCATCATTACCGTCCTGATCATCCGCCCGCGCGGGATTGGCGGCTTGCTGGACGAGGCGCGCAAATGAAGAAGTTCTACGAAATCGGTCAGCGCCCGTCGGAAATCATCCTGCATCCTGCGGGGGATAGCCCCTTGGCGCGCAGGCGCCTGCCCTTGACCCGCCGCCATCTGCTGAAATGGCGCAGCCGCACCAATCCGAAAACCCTGCAACAAGAGCGGATGTTGGCCGACAAGCGCCCGCTGTGGTGGGCGATCGGGCTGGGGGCGCTGCTGGTGGCCGCGCCGTTCCTGTCGAACCCCATGCTGACCATCGCCGCAATCTTTTGCATCTTTGCGGCGATCAATGTGCTGTGGACACTGGTGATCGGCACGGCGGGGATATTCTCGCTGGCGACGCTCGCCATCGTCGGCATCGGCGCCTATGCGAGTGCGGGGCTGAATATCTGGTTGGGCCTGCCGTGGCCGCTGATGTTCGTGGCGGGCGGTATTGCGGGGCTGATCGTGGGCGGCTTTCTGGCGCTGCCTTCGACGCGGCTGGACGGGTTGTATTACGCGCTGCTGACCATGGGCTTTGCCGAGATTTGCCGCGTGTTCGTCCAGCAACTCAAGGTGCTGACGCCTGCAAACGGGTCGATCAACAATGTCGGCTCTTTCATCCCTGCCGACTGGCAGTTGCAGCGGCCCGGCCTTTTGTTGGGCTTTGCGGGGGCCTTTGTCATCCTGCTGCTGGCGCTTTTGATCTTTCGCATCGTCAATTCCGAACGCCTTGGCATGTTGCTGCAAGCCGCGCGCGAGGATGAGGCCTTTGCCGAGGCCACCGGCATCGATTTCCGCCGCGCAAGGCTGCATGTGTTCCTGATCTCGTCGGCGGGGTTGGGGGTGATCGGGGCGTTTTACGCGCAGTTTTACGGATCAATCTCGCCTTCGATCTTCAGTCTTGACCAGTTGATGCTGCTGTTTGCGATGATCGTGATTGGCGGGTTGGGGCGCAGCGAGGGGGCGGTGATCGGCACCGCCATCGTGGTGCTGATCGACAAGGGCCTGCTGAACCTTGGCCCGATTCGCATTCTTCTGGTGGCGGCCCTGATGCTGGCCGTGACCCCTCTGGCCCATAACGGGCTTGTCGGCATCCGCGAGCAATTCCGGGGCTGGCGCAATCGCAAGAAATCCGAGGCGCGCGCGCGTCGCACTGAAAAGGGGGGCGAAGTCATGCCCGAGGAAGCCATCGAATTCGCGGACAAGCAGGAAATCTACTACCGGCGGTTCCAGAAACGCCTGCGCGACCGGTTGAAGGCGCTGATCACGCCCGAATTGATCGAGGAACACCGCCAGCGGCCCTTGGGGCAACATTCCGATGCGCTGAACCGGGTGTTGAACCACTTTAGGCGCGGCGAGGTGGCGGACAAATACGCGATCATGCGGCAGCCGGGGCAGTTCCATTCCTACAAGATCGTGGCCTTTTCCGGTGTGCGCGGTGCGCCGCCGCGACTGGTCGATGACAAGATATACGAGGACATCAATCAAGCCTATCACGCCGTGTTCCTTTTGCGCGTCAATGACTTGATGGAAAGCTGACATGACCAACGCCCGCATTTTCGGCTATGCCGACCCGCTGAACGCCCGCGCTGGAGGATCGGTTGATTTCATGATCTCGGTCGAGGGCCGGGATGAGGTTGAGATGGAGCTGGTCCGCGCCCTCCATGGCGATGAAAACCCCGATGGGCCGGGCTTTCTGGAGGAGGTCATTCCGCTGGGACTGCCGAAAACGCTGAAAGTGGCGCGGCAATTCACACAAGTCGGGTCATTCGCCCGCGCCGCTGATCCCGAGGGGCGGCTGGATGGGCTGCAATCCTTCACCCTGTTCGCCCATGTCTTCCCGACCCTGCCCAAAGCGGAACGCCAGCAGATCATGGGGCGCTGGGATATTGAAGGATCAAAGGGCTTTGGCCTTGGCATTGATCCCGATGGCCATGTGGCGCTGTGGGTGGGCGATGGTGTGGGGGTGGATGAAATCCGCTCCGAGATCACCCTTGTGCCGCGCTGCTGGTATTTCGTGGCGGCCAGCTATGACGCAGCCTCACACGAGGCCAATCTGCACGTGATCACCTGTGTTTCGCCGTGGAACGGGCGGATTTCCACCGTGGTGCCGCTGCAAACCGACACATGGATCAGCGAAACGCTGCGCGTGACTCCGGCGGCGACCAAGGGGGCTGCCAGCTTCAAACTGGCTTCGGCCACCGCCTTTAACCCCGTGCGCGGGCATTTCGGGGCGTTTCTGTTCAATGGCAAGATCGACCGCTCCGGCGTTTACACCCGTGCCTTGGCGCGGGCCGACATTGAGGCGCTGGCCAAAGGGGCGGACCCGTCGCAGCAGGGTTTGCTGGCCTATTGGGACCCGACCGCCAACCTGACCCGCGAGGGCGTGGGCGATACAATCCCCGATACCGGCCCGCACGGGTTGCACATGCAGGGGGTGAACCGCCCTGTGCGTTGCATGACGGGGTTCAACTGGAAGGGCGAGGACAGCTATCGCCTTGCGCCGGAAACCTTTGGCGGCGTGCATTACCATGATGATGCGATGACCGATTGCGGCTGGCAGGTCAGCTATTCCCTGACCCTGCCGGGCAGCCTGAAATCCGGCGTCTACTGCCTGCGCCTGCGGGGTGGCGGGGCCGAGGACCATATTCCCTTCATTGTGCGGCCCGCGAAACCAAAGGCAAAAATCGCCTTCCTGCTGCCGACCTTTACCTATCTGGCCTATGCCAACGAACATCTGGCCTATGAGGCCCCCATCGCGCAGGCGATCACCGCCCATACGCCGGTGATCGTGGCCGAGGATCTGGAATACAAGAAGCTGGAGGAATTCGGCCTTTCCACCTACGACCACCACACCGATGGCGCGGGGTGCTGCTATTCGTCGTGGCGGCGGCCCGTGATCTCGATGCGGCCACGTTACCGGATGCCGGCGATGAACTTTCCTTGGGCGCTGCCGGCGGATCTGTCGCTGATCTGGTGGCTGGATCATGCCGGTTATGAGTATGATCTGCTGACCGACCACGACCTGCACGCCGAAGGCGCGGCGGCGCTGGCGCCCTATAAGGTGGTGCTGAACGGCACGCATCCGGAATATTATTCCGAACAGATGATGGACGGGACCGAGGCCTATCTGGCCGCAGGGGGCCGCGTCATGTATCTGGGCGGCAACGGTTATTACTGGGTGACCGGCACCCGTGAAGATGCGCCGCATTGCATCGAGGTTCGCAAGCTGGACAGCGGCTCGCGCGCGTGGCAGGCCGAACCGGGCGAGGGCTATCTGGCCTCGACCGGGCAGAAATCGGGGCTGTGGCGCAACCGCGGCCGCGCGCCGCAAAAGATCGTGGGCCTAGGTTTCACCACCGAGGGCATGGACGAAAGCCAGCCCTTTGAGCGGATGCCCGACAGTTTCCACCGCCGTGCATCGTGGATCATGGAGGGGGTTGGCGACGAGGAGTTGATCGGCGATTTCGGCCTTGCCGGTGGCGGGGCGGGCGGCATCGAATTGGACCGCTATGAGCTGGGCTTGGGAACGCCGCCGCATACCCTGTTGCTGGCGGCGACCATCGGCCATTCCGACAACTACCCGCTTGTGTCCGAGGAAGTGACCTATGCTTTTCCCGGCAGGGGCGGCACGCAGGACGCGCAGGTGCGCGGCGATATGATCTATTTCACCACCCCGAACCAAGGTGCGGTGTTCGCGGCGGGGTCGATTGCGTGGTCACAGGCCCTGCCCTGCAAGGGCGGCGAAAACAACGTCGCTCGAATCATGCGTAACGTGTTAAATGCTTTCCTGAAGGATGGCGATTTGCCGGGTAGCCAGTTTACGGGCGACGAAAAGCTGTGGCGCTAGGCGGGGCAGGACGGACTGGTGGCAAGCAGCGGGGGGCTGTCTGCCCCCCGGTCACATTCGCGGGCGAATGCGACCTCCCCCCGAGGATATTTGGGCAGAGAGGATGACAATTTGAGTCAAATTGTTCGGAACCGGGTGGGGTGGCCATGAGCCTTGGCATTGCCAGCTTTTCGCGGTTCATCGCGCAGATGAATGATCGGGTGCGGACCGAGGATGCCGAAGGGCTGGCGCGCTGGGCGGTGCAGGATTTGTCGCAGACGCTGGGCTTTGATGCGGCGTGGTATGGCTGGGCGCAATTGCTGCCGGAAGGCGTGCAGATCTATGCCAATGCCACGGTGAATCTGCCGGACGGGTTCTATGACTACTGGCGCACCATGTCGGATCAGGATTTGCTGGCGCGCAGCATGATCGAAAACCCCGGCCAAACCGCGCTTTATGATCGCAAGCAGGGGCGGCAGACGGATGGCATGGTGGGATTGTCCGACACCTTCGGGCTTGCCAAGATTATCACCGCCATGCACGGACGTCCGGGGCGGGTGACCTCGTTCTACCTATCCAGCTATCGGGTCGGGGCGACGGGGCGGGCCTGGTCCGAGGAAGAGCGCGACTATCTGCAATGCGCCGTCGATCATTTGTCAGGGGCGATGAAGCTGACCACCACCGAGCCGGGGCGACCCAATCCGGCGGGGGCTGTTACGATTCTGGTGAATGAAAACGGCATGGGAATCCTGGGCCTGTCCGCGCTGCGCGAGCAGATGGGCGAGATCTGGCCAAGCTGGCAGGGCGATCATCTGCCCGAGCAGCTTTCGCGGCTGATCAACCTGCCAGGCCAGCATATCCTGCCAGATCGGGATCTGGTGGTGCTGGTGGATCAGCCCCCGCGCTTTCAGGGCATGGGGTTGCGGCGGTTGACGCTGCGACGGCTGAACCCTGTCGATATGTTGACCAACCGCGAGCGCGAGGTTGCCCGTGCCTTGTCGGATGGCAAAAGCCACAAAGAGGTCGCGCGTCTGTTGGGGCTGGCTCCGGCGACGGTGCGGAACCAGACCCAGAGCATCTATGCCAAGCTGGGCGTGGACAATCGCGCCAACCTTGCCGCAATGGTCAATCAGGTCCGCCCTTGATTGTTTCAAACCGCAGGCCTTTGGTCGATCCGGTGGCAAAGCCGGGCAGGTCGGGCGCAAGATAAGCGGCCAGACCCGACTGCCCCTGCAGATGCAGGCCAAGAAAGGCCGCGATGATATGCTGGGCGACCACATTCATCCACAGCGTCTCCCAGATTTCATCGGCGTAATGTTCGGCGGGCAGGAAATCGAGATGCGGGCTGGGTCTCCAGCTTTCTTCCGGTGCGGGGATGGGGGCTGCGGCGTTATGGCCTGCGCCGTCAAAGGTCAGCAGGTGGCGGGTGGTGCCTGTCAGCCCCGTAAAGACCGCGCGGATGCCAGTTTCATAGCCTGACACGGTATCCGCACTGCCCGCGATCAGCAGGCAGGGCTTTTGCACCGCGGCTAGGGCCTTGGCGCTCCAGAACCCGTGCTGCGCGCCCCAAAGTCCGATCGGCACGATGGCCTTGACCCTTGGATCTGTCAGTTCAGCAAGTGTGGCAGAGCCTTCCACATGGCGTAGCAGCAGGTCGCTTTGCGGCCCGCCATAGGCAAGCGCGGCCTTGGACAGTCCTGCGCCAGCAAACAGCAGCGCCCCGTAAGCCCCCATCGAATAGCCGATCACCGCCGCGCGGTCTGTGTCGATCCGGTCGGAATGGCTTGCCGCCAGACTGTCGATCACAAATCGCTGGTCCAGCGGGCGGTGCAGCAGGGTCGAGGTGAAAGCGTCTTTGTCGGCGTAGGTGCTGTCAGTATGGTCTATGGCCGCCACCGCAAAGCCGCGCGAGGCCAAGGTTTCGGCCAGATGGGCCATCAGAAAGCGGTTTCCGGGATAGCCGTGCGACAGGATCACCAAGGGCGGGCGGCCCGAGGCAGGCGCATCACGGCTTGCGCGGCCGTGCAGGGTAACAGGGGTTTGGCCGTCGCGCAGCAGGGTGTGATAGCTTGTGCCTTGGCCGGGGCCAGTGGTGGGGCCGGTGGCCGGATACCACAGTTCGACCATCAGCGGGCGGTCATAAAGCTGCGGCGTGCCATCTTTGGTTGCCAGCACATCGATCTGGCAGGCATGGATCAGCGCAAGCGTGGTGACCCCGACGGGCCACGCTCCGTAGCCCGCAAGTGGCGGGGCGTTCGGGGCCGTGCCGTCAACGCGATTGCCGCGCGGGCGATAGGGTGTCCGGGACATAGGTGGCTCCGTCTGGATTGGTGCAGATGGGCATATCCGCCCGCCCGTCACAAGCAAAAGCCGCCACTTTTGGCAGCACCCATTTGCTGCGCCGAAGATAAATTATTTCCCTTAGGGAAAATTATTTGACAGCCAGTCATGAGTCTCGATAGCCTAAATCCCAATGAAAAAGGTGCCAGTTTGGGCCAGTCTGACCGGGAGAACAGTATGACGAAACGTGTGGCAGTAATCGGGGCGGGTCCGTCCGGTCTGGCGCAACTGCGGGCTTTCCAGTCCGCCAAAGCCAAGGGCGCCGAAATTCCCGAGATTGTCTGCTTTGAAAAGCAGGACAACTGGGGCGGGCTGTGGAATTACACATGGCGCACCGGTCTGGATGAATATGGCGAGCCTGTGCATTGCTCAATGTATCGCTATCTGTGGTCGAACGGCCCGAAAGAGGGGCTGGAGTTTGCCGATTATTCCTTTGAGGAACATTTCGGCAAGCAGATCGCCAGCTATCCGCCGCGCGCGGTGCTGTTCGACTATATCGAAGGCCGTGTGAAAAAGGCACAGGTGCGTGACTGGATTCGCTTCCGCCATCCGGTGCGCTTTGTGAAATACAATGCCGACAAGGGCAATTTCACCGTCACCGCGCATGATCTGAAAGCCGACAGCATGTATGAGGAAGAGTTCGACAACGTGATCGTTGCATCGGGCCACTTCTCAACCCCGAACGTGCCGGAATATCCGGGGTTCGACAAATTCGGTGGCCGCGTGCTGCATGCCCATGATTTCCGCGACGCGATGGAGTTCAACGGCAAGGATATCCTGCTGCTGGGGTCTTCCTATTCCGCCGAGGATATCGGATCGCAGTGCTGGAAATACGGGGCCAAGTCGATCACGGTGGCCTACCGCAATGCGCCTATGGGGTTCAACTGGCCGGACAACTGGAAAGAGGTTCCCGCGCTGGATCACGTGGATGAGACCACGGCCTATTTCAAGGATGGCACCTCGAAGAAGGTGGACGCGATCATCCTTTGCACCGGCTACAAGCATCACTTCCCGTTCCTGCCGGATGATCTGCGGCTGAAAACGGCGAACCGGCTGGCGGCGGCGGATCTGTATAAGGGCGTGGCCTGGGTTCACAATCCGAAGCTGTTCTATGTCGGCATGCAGGACCAGTGGTTCACCTTCAACATGTTCGACGCGCAGGCGTGGTGGGTGCGCGATGCGATCATGGGGCGGATTGCTATTCCGGCGGACAAGGCCGTGCTGCAGCAGGATGTGGCGGACCGTGTCGCGGGCGAGGATGCGGGCAAGGATGCCCATGATGCGATCCACTATCAGGGCGATTACGTGAAAGAGCTGATCGCCGAGACGGACTATCCGTCCTTTGATGTGGACGGGGCTTGCGAGGCGTTCTTCGAATGGAAGGACCACAAGGCGGCGGGGATCATGGAGTTCCGCAACCATGCCTACCGGTCGGTCATCACCGGCACGATGGCCCCGATCCATCACACGCCTTGGAAGGACGCGCTGGAGGACAGCATGGAAGCCTATCTGCGGAACTGACCGCAGGGCGATCTGATGAAAAAGCCCCCGAGAGATCGGGGGCTTTTTGCTGGTCCCAAGTCGGGACCTTTTTTGTTTGTTGTATATCAGATGCTTGGGGATTGGCGTTTAGGTATTGTTAACCTTTGGCCCGAGTGCGGCGGGTGTCATTGGCCGCGCGCGGGGTGGGGGCGCAAAATTTTTCGTCGAAAAATTTTTGGGCGGTGGTCATGGGAAAAGGGCGCCGCATTTCTGCAGCGCCCTTTCCGGCAGGTTTGGCGGGATCAGATGTCCAGCGTGTTTTCGTGTTCCCAGCGCGAGAAATGCGACACAAAGCTGTGCCATTCCTTGTGCTTCAGCTTCAGATACGCTGCCGAGAATTCCTCGCCCATCATCGACTTCAGGGTCTTGTCCTTGTCGTATTCGCGCAGCGCATCCAGCATGTTCAAGGGCAGCTTCGGCGCGCCTTTGACGGTGTGGCCTTGGGTATACATATCGATGTCCCACCGCTTGCCCGGATCGGCTTGGGTGCGGACACCATCCAGACCGGCGGCCAAGATCACGGCCTGCATCAGGTAGGGGTTGGCCGCGCCGTCGGGCAGGCGCAGTTCGAACCGGCCCGGACCGGGGACGCGCACCATATGGGTGCGGTTGTTGCCGGTCCATGTCACCGTGTTCGGCGCCCATGTCGCGCCCGACGAGGTGCGCGGCGCGTTGATACGCTTGTAGCTGTTCACGGTCGGGTTGCAGATCGCGGCCAGTGCCGAAGCGTGCTTCATGATGCCGCCAAGGAAGTTGCGGCCACGGTCCGACAGGCCCAACTCCTTGGTATCATCGGAGAACGCGTTCTTGGTGCCTTCAAGGTTCCAGACCGAGATATGGGCGTGACAGCCCGAGCCGGTCAGGCCCTTGAACGGTTTCGGCATGAAGGTGGCGCGCAGCCCGTGCTTTTCTGCCACCGACTTCATCATGAATTTGAAGAAGCTGTGCTTGTCGGCGGTTTGCAGCACGTCGTCGTATTTCCAGTTCATTTCATACTGGCCGGTCGCGTCTTCGTGGTCGTTCTGGTAGGCCTCCCAGCCCAGTTCCAGCATGTAATCGCAGACCTCGGAGATCACGTCATATTGGCGCATCATCGCCTGCTGGTCGTAGCAGGGCTTTTCGGCATTGTCGTAGGGGTCTGCGGGGCGGTCGCCTTCGGGGGTCAGCAGGAAGAATTCCGGCTCGACCCCTGTTTTGACGCGCAGACCTTCTTTGGCGGCCTCGTTCACCAGATTGATCAACACGTTACGGGGGGCTTGATTGACCGGCTTGCCCTCCATCACGCAGTTCGAGGCCAGCCATGCCACCTCTTTTTTCCACGGCAGTTGGATCACCGAGGACGGGTCCGGCACGGCCATCATGTCGGGGTGGGCGGCGGTCAGGTCAAGCCATGTGGCAAAGCCTGCAAAGCCCGCGCCATCGACGGCCATATCGTTGATCGCCTGTGCCGGCACCAGTTTGGCGCGCTGGCCACCGAACAGGTCGGTGTAGGAAATCATAAAGTATTTGATGCCCTTTTCGGCGGCATATTTGGCAAGATCCTTGACCATTTGCGGTCGCTCCCTGTCGTTTTTTGTGTGTCAGGCGAGCTTATCCCCGCCCGACGCCATGTATGTTTTGTTTGCGACGCGGATCGCGTCAGAACCCGCCGCGACCGGGAATCCAGTTGGTGCCAGCCACCGGCACGCCCGCCATTGCGGCAGCCTCCAGCGTCAGCGAGCAGAGATCTTCCGGCTCAAGGTTGTGCAGGTGGTTCTTGCCGCAAGCCCGCGCGATGGTCTGCGCTTCAAGCGTCATCACCTTGAGGTAGTTTTTCAGGCGGCGGCCACCGAGGATCGGGTCGAAGCGGCCATAAAGTTCGGGGTCCTGCGTGGTGATACCTGCGGGGTCTTTGCCTTCGTGCCAGTCGTCATAGGCCCCAGCGGTGGTGCCGAGTTTGCGGTATTCCGATTCCAGCGCCGGATCGTTGTCGCCCAGTGCCACAAGGGCGGCGGTGCCGATGGCCACGGCGTCAGCGCCCAGTGCCATCGCCTTGGCCACATCGGCGCCGGTGCGGATGCCGCCCGAGACGATCAGCTGCACTTTGCGGTGCATGCCAAGGTCTTGCAGCGCCTTCACCGCCTGCGGGATACAGGCAAGGATCGGCATGCCGACGTTTTCGATGAACACGTCCTGCGTGGCCGCCGTGCCGCCCTGCATGCCGTCCAGAACCACAACGTCAGCGCCCGCTTTCACCGCCAAGGCGGTGTCGTAATAGGGGCGCGCGCCGCCGATCTTGATGTAGATCGGCTTTTCCCAATCGGTGATCTCGCGGATTTCAAGGATCTTGATTTCCAGATCATCGGGGCCGGTCCAGTCGGGGTGACGGCAGGCGGAACGCTGGTCGATGCCCTTGGGCAGGTTGCGCATCATCGCGACGCGGTCGGAAATCTTCTGGCCCAGCAGCATACCACCGCCGCCCGGTTTCGCGCCTTGGCCGACCACGACTTCAATGGCATCTGCACGGCGCAGATCGTCGGGGTTCATGCCGTAGCGCGAAGGAAGGTATTGATAGACCAGCGATTTCGAGTGGCCGCGTTCCTCTTCGGTCATGCCGCCGTCACCGGTGGTGGTCGAGGTGCCAGCAGCGGATGCGCCACGGCCCAAGGCCTCTTTGGCGGGGCCGGAGAGCGCGCCGAAGGACATGCCCGCGATGGTGATCGGGATATCCAGATGGATCGGCTTTTTGGCGAAACGGGTGCCAAGCCAGACGTCGGTCGCGCATTTCTCGCGGTAGCCTTCCAGCGGGTAGCGGGAAATCGAGGCGCCAAGGAACAGCAGATCGTCAAAGTGGGGCAGGCGGCGTTTGGAGCCACCGCCGCGGATGTCATAGATGCCGGTGGCGGCGGCGCGGCGGATCTCGGCGTTCACGTCGTTCGAGAAGGTCCAGCTTTGCTTGGGCGGGGTGTGGGGAAAATCGCTCATCTGGGTGCCTTTAGTAGGAGGACGCGTTGTCGATATTGAAGGTGTAAAGCTTGCGGGCAGAGCCGTAGCGCTTGAACTCGGACGGTTTGGCCAGATGGTCGGCCTCGCCCTGCTTCAGCAGGTCGGCCAGCAGGGCGATATGCTCGGGGCGCATCTCTTTTTCGATGCAGTCCGCACCCAGCGATTTCACCGAACCGCGCACGAACAGGCCCGCTTCATACAGCGAGTCGCCAAGGGCTTCGCCCGCGTCGCCCAGCACCACAAGGTTGCCCGATTGTGCCATGAACGCCGACATGTGGCCGATGTTGCCATGCACGACGATGTTGATGCCCTTCATGGAAATCCCGCAACGCGAGCTTGCGTTGCCCTTGATCACCAGAAGCCCGCCGCGACCGGTGGCACCGGCGTATTGGCTGGCGTCGCCGTCGATGATGACGGTGCCGCTCATCATGTTTTCGGCCACACCCGGACCGGCAGAGCCTTTGACGCGGATGGTGGCCTGTTTGTTCATGCCGGCGCAATAGTAGCCGGTCGAGCCGCGCACGGTGATGTCAACCGGGGCATCGACGCCGACGGCAATCGCGTGGCTGCCCTTGGGGTTCACGACTTCCCATGCGGTTTCGTTGCTTTGGCCTTTGACGTTGTGAAGGGCCGAGTTCAGGGCGCGGAGGCCCTGCGCCTCAAGATCGAATGTCTGCATGTTCAGCGTTCCCAGAAGTAGACGGTGGCAGGCTCGGGTTCCCAGACGCGGGCGGATTCGATGCCCGGAAGGTTGACCAGCGCGCGGTATTCCGACCCGAAGGCCACATATTGATCGGTTTCGGCCATGACGGCGGGCTTGCAGGCGATGGGATCGCGTACCACGCCAAAGCCGTTCTTGGTGCCGACGACGAAGGTGAAGAAGCCGTCGAGATCGGTGAGGGTGGCCTCCAGCGCGTTCTCAAGGGTTTCGCCGGTTTTCAGCTTGTGGCTGATGAAGGCTGCGCCAACCTCGGTGTCGTTCTCGGTTTCAAAGGTCATGCCCTGACGTTTGAGTTCGCGCCGCACGCCGTTGTGGTTGGACAGCGAGCCGTTGTGGACAAGGCACTGGTCCGCGCCGGTAGAAAACGGGTGCGCGCCCATCGTGGTCACGGCGGATTCGGTGGCCATACGGGTGTGGCCGATGCCGTGGGTGCCGTGCATCTTGGCCACTTCAAAGCGGGCGGCCACGTCTTTGGGCAGGCCGACTTCTTTGTAGATTTCAATGCCTTCGCCCGAGCTCATCACTTTGACGTTGGGGCGCAGATGCGACAGGGCCGAGCGCGCGGCGTCAAGCTGATCTGCCGGAACTTCCAGCACGGCATGGCTGCTTTTGACCAGCATCAGCACCGGCTTGCCGATGGCATCTTTCAGGTCTGCATCCAGATTGTGGAAATCCACATCCGGCGTCGCTGACTGCACGGTCAGCTTGCCGCTATCTGCCTTGCCGCTGGAGTAGATCGCGATTCCAGCGCTGTCGGGGCCGCGGTCTGTCATGGTGATCAGCATGTCTGTCAACATCGCCCCAAGCTGCGGCTCCAGCTTGGGGTCTTTCAGGAAAAGTCCGACGATACCGCACATGGGTTCGACTCCTCGTTCAAATTCTCGAATCAGGCTAGCACCGAAGATTGAACGACTCAACTGGTAAGAAACTTTTTTAACCTGAGGGCAATCTTTTGTTCCCGAGGGCAAAATCTGGCGGTTTTCGCAAACTGCCTGTCGGTTGTGCGGCCTGCACAATTTCAAACCAATTCTTGACAGAATGTCGCAGGGGGCGTTTCCTGATGGAAAACAAAATTGCCGCGAAGGGAAACGGGCGCATCGGGCCAGCGCCGACATCACAAGGCCCATAGGGAGGGAAAAAGTGTCAGACCTAACGTCTCGAATCGAGTCCATGCACAAGCGCGATGTCGCCATTGCATGGGCCTTTGTGATCGGCCTGTGGGTGGCGATGATCTTTGTGGCGATTGCCACATGGGATCTGGCCCCCAGCGGGGCTGCCCGTATCGTGTTGCTGATCGGTGGCGCGATGGTGCTGGTGTTCAACACCGCCGCTATCGTCGCGATGTTGGCGCATTACCGCGAGGACCGCGATTTCATGTATGGGCTGGACATCAGTTTCATTGATGCCGCCAAAGCGCGGAAGGGGTAAGGCATGGCCAAATATATCCCCCCCGTCCAAAGCAAGATCGGCCAGTTGATCGACGTGATCGTGCTGCTGATTCTGGCCGTCGGCGCCCTGTATATCCCGCTGTGGATGGGGCTGGCCGGTTCGTCCAAAGTGCCGGTTCCGATGGAAAACCCGACCTGGGAGGCGTTGGGCCAGAATCCAACCATGGTGGAACAGTGGAACAAGCTGGGCTTTGCCGATGCGGCCTCGGCCGCCGATATGATCACGGCGCGGTTCGATTACAGCTTTAGCTGGGCCAGCCTGATCGTGATGGTGGTCGTCATCCTTGGCTACTTCCTGCTGATGATGCGCTTTTCCGAGTCCGAATACCGCGAAGTGATCGCGGAGAAGTTCGGCGAGAAATAAGGGGCCGATGATGGATATCTGGACAGTTCTTGAATACGGCGCTTGGGCGCTATCGGTGATTTTCGGGGCATATATCGTGCTGGACTGGATCAAGACCGACAGCACCTATTCCGAAGAGGTTCTCACCTCGTCCCGCGAGGGCGAGTTGGAAGCCATGACCGAACAACACAAGCTTTAGGGGGCGGGAATGGCAACTTCTGCAACGAATGCGCCCGAAAAGGTCGGGCTTTTGCGGGTTCTTGGCCCGGCGCATATCTGGGCGCTGGGGGTGGGGATCGTTCTGGTCGGCGAGTATATGGGCTGGAACTTTGGTGTGGCGAAGGGCGGGGCTTTTGCCGCGCTGATCGCCTGCTGGTTTGCCGGCACCCTGTATACCTGCGTGGCGATGATCGATTCCGAGGTGACATCGACGGTGGCGGCGGCGGGCGGCCAATATACGCAGGCCAAGCACATTGTCGGGCCGCTGATGGCGTTCAACGTCGGGCTGTATCTGGTGTTCGCCTATACCATGCTTGAGGCGGGCAACGCGATTACCGTGGGCTATCTGATGGACACGGTGGCGGCGATGACCGGCCATTCGGGGCTGGATCAGCGACCCTTTATCATCCTGTCGATCATGTTTCTGGCATGGCTGAACTATCGCGGCGTGCTGGCGACGCTGACGTTCAATCTGGTGATCACGGCCTTTGCCTTCAGCTCGATCCTGATCCTGTTTGTGGTGACGGCGCCGTGGTCGGATGCAAGCCCGATGCGCCATGCCGAGTTGATGACCGATCTGCCCTATGGCTGGCTGGGGGTTCTGGCCTCGATGCACTTTGGCCTGTGGTATTATCTGGGGATCGAGGGGACTACGCAGGCGGCGGAAGAAGTGCGCTCGCCCGCGCGGTCCTTGCCGTTCGGCACGCTGGCCGGGATCATGACGCTGCTGATCGCGGCGACGCTGACGTGGTATATGTGTGTGGGCCTGATGCCGTGGGAGTATCTGGGTGGCGCAGGTGTGCCGCTGTTCGATGCCGCGCGGTTGTCGGGAAGTTCGTGGCTGGTGGTCTTGCTGGGCGTCGGCACGCTGTTTGCGACGCTGGCAAGCGCGAACGGCTGTATCAATGACGCCTCGCGCGCATGGTTTGCGATGGGGCGTGACCATTACCTGCCGTCGTGGTTCGGGGCGGTGCATCCGAAATTCCGCACGCCTTACCGGTCGATCATCTTTCTGGTTCCCATCGCGCTGATCTTCGCGCTGGGTGCGCCGCTGGATCAGGTGATTACCTTCTCGATCCTGTCGGGGCTGCTGGAATACACCTTCATGCCGATCAACGTCATCATGTTCCGCAAGAAATGGCCGCTGGATACGATCAAGCGCGGCTATGTCCATCCGTTCCACCCGATCCCTGCGCTGGTGCTGCTGGCGCTGTGTTCCGTGACCTATTTCGCGGTGTTTCTGGGCTATGGCACGCAGTTGGTGGCGATGGTGGCGTTCTACATCGTGGTGTCGCTGTGGTTCCACTTCTGGCGCTATCGCTTTGTGAACCGCGGCGCGCAGTTCACGATGCCTTGGCCGCGGCCCAAGGGCTATTGAAACAGGGCGGCCCGCTGCGATGGCGGGCCGCTTTCCATTGGAAGGGGCGGGCATGGACAATCTGGCGTTCGGGGCGATGGCGGCGGGGTTGCTGGTGGCTGCGCTGGCCTTGCTATGGCAAACGCGCCGGGCGGCCGTGCAACGCAGCGCCAGCCGTGCGGCGTTCTTTGACGGGTGCAAGGTGTTGTTTTCGGATGGGCTGAAGGCGATTGCGCCGACCGGATTTCCGCGCATCTCGGGCCGCTACAAGGGCCAGACCTTTGATCTTCAGGCGGTGCCGGACACGCTGACCTATCGCAAGCTGCCCGCGCTTTGGGTGCTGGTGACGCTGCCTGCGCCGATGCCGGTGCGCGCGAGTTTTGATCTGATGATCCGTCCGGGGGGCGTGGCGCCGTTCTCGAATTTCCATAGCTTGCCCGACCAGATCACCCCGCCCGATGGCTTTCCTGCGGATTGCGCCATTCGCAGCGATGATCCGGCGCATCTGCCCGATGAGGCTTTGCTGCGCCGTTATCTGCCGCTGTTTCAGGATGCGCGGATGAAAGAGCTGGTGATTTCACCGAAAGGTCTGCGGCTGGTCTGGCTGGCCGAGGAGGCCAATCGGGGCCGCTATCTGTTTTTCCGCGACGCCGAGATGGGCAGGCTGGCGCTGCCCGCCAGTGCCATCCGCCCTTTGTTGGATAGCCTGCTTGCCCTGCAAGCCGATCTGGCCGCCCCGATGGAGCGCAGCGCATGAACGATACCCGTCCTGCTGACCCGTCCTCCGCCCCGATCAACCCGCATCTGGTGCTGGTGGCGGCGATCATCCTTCCCGGCAGCGGGCAGGTGATCAACCGCGAACCTGTGCGCGGGCTGGTGTTTGTGTTCTTCATCGTGCTTCTGGGGGCCTATACCCTGAAAACCGCCGCCCCCGATGTATCCTTGGTGGGCAAGTTCGCGGGCGGGTTGTTCGTCTGGGCGATGGCGATTTTTGACGCCTACAAGCGCGCGCGCATTCGATTCGAGATGTGGCGGCATGCCAGCGCCCGCCGATAGGGCCAAGGCGCGGCAGAGCCATCGGCTTCATATGCCGCATTTCCAAGCACTTTGGCCGCGCAAGGGAAAACTTTTTTCTTCTCAGGCAAAAAACGCTTTGCCGAAGCCAAAGCCTGCGTCAATGTGACACCTATACTTGCCAACCCCTTAAACTGGGGGCGGTGTTTGGGTCACGCAAGGCATGGCCCGCAGAAAAGGAGAGCGACAGATCGGATCGTCACGCGAACAGGCGGTCTGCAAGCCCAAATCAAAAGGACGGCGCGGGGAAACCTTAAGCGGGGCGTCCACTCAACAGGGAACAAGGGAGTTAGCCGATATGGCAAACGAAAAAGGGTCGGGCGCGCTGCATCGCGCCTTGGATTGGAAGGGTGCCTTCTGGGTTGCGGCAGGTGTGCCGCCGCTGGTGCTTTTCTCGATCGGCGGGATCGCCGGTGTGGCGGGTAAAGCCGCTTTCGTGGTGTGGATGCTGTCGATGGTGATGGGGTTCCTGCAATCCTTCACCTATGCGGAAATGGCGGGCATGTTCGGCAACAAGTCGGGCGGGGCCTCGGTTTACGGCGCGACGGCATGGCTGCGCTATTCCAAACTGATCGCGCCGCTGTCGGTGTGGTGCAACTGGTTCGCATGGTCGCCCGTGCTGTCCTTGGGCTGCGCGATTGCGGCGGGCTATATCCTGAACGCCTTGTTTGCGATTCCGGCAGCCGACAGTGCGGCGGTGCTGGAGTGGGTGGCGGCAAACCTTGCCAATTACACCGAGACGACGCAGGCCGTTGTTGACTATATCGCGGCCAATGCCGGCACCACGCCTGCAGATGCGATCACGGCGGTGGCGACGGCGGACGGTGTTGCGGCGCTGACCCCTGCGATTCGCAACTGGGAAGCCTTGCAGATTGCGATTCCCTATCTGGGCAACCTGCATTTCAACGCGACCTTCGTGATCGGCGCGATCCTGATGCTGATCATCTTTGCGATCCAGCATGGCGGGATTGCCTCGACCGCTGTGTCGCAAAAGTGGATGGCGATCATCGTGCTGGTGCCGCTGCTGCTGGTCGGCCTGATCCCGATTTTCACCGGCGCGATCCAGTCGGCCAACGTCACCGCGATTGTGCCGCCTACCGCCGGATATTCGGGCATTGACGGGGCTTGGGATATTGGCGGCTGGACGCTGTTCCTTGGTGCGATGTATATCGCGGCGTGGTCCACCTATGGCTTTGAAACCGCAGTTTGCTATACGGCGGAATTCAAGAACCCCAAGACCGACACCTTCAAGGCGATCTTCTATTCGGGTCTGCTGTGCTGCGTGTTCTTCTTTATCATTCCCTACTCGTTCCAAGGTGTCTTGGGCCAAGAGGGCATGTTGGCCACCGGCATCGTGGACGGCACTGGCGTAGGTGAAGCGCTGGGCGGTCTGGCGGGCGGCGGCAAGGTTGTCACGCAGATCTTCGTGGTGCTGATGATCATGGCGCTGTTCCTTGCGATCATGACCGCGATGGCCGGTTCCTCGCGCACGCTGTATCAGGGCGCGCGGGATGGCTGGTTGCCGAAATACCTGACCACGGTGAACAAGAACGGCGCGCCGACGGGGGCGATGTGGACCGACTTCGGCTTCAACCTGTTCCTGCTGGCCTTGGCCTCGGATGCGGGCGGCTACTTCTATGTGCTGGCGATTTCCAACGTCGGCTACATCCTGTTCAACTTCCTGAACCTGAACGCCGGCTGGATTCACCGCATCGACTCGGGCCATATCGAGCGCCCGTGGAAAGCGCCGGCGGTGCTGATCGGCATCAACACCGTGCTGGCCTTTGTGAACGCGCTGTTCTTGGGCGCTGGGGCCAAGGTGTGGGGCTATTCCTCGGCGCTGTGGGTCGGTCTGGCCTTTGCCGCGCTGATTCTGCCGGTGTTCTGGTTCCGCCACTATGTGCAGGACAAGGGCCATTTCCCGAAAGAGGCGATGGAGGATCTGGGCCTGTCCGATCATGGCGATCTGGGCGAGCGCAAGGCCGGGATTCTGCCCTATGTCACGCTGGTCGCGGGTGCGGCGGTGGTGCTGTGGGCCAACTGGTTCTTCGTGCTTCCGGGCTGACGCCCAAAGCATAGGCAAATCGGCAAGGGGCGGGCGCAGGTCCGCCCCTTTGCTATGGGCGCAGGTGAATTTTATGCCTGAGAGGAAAACTTTTTGCACATGGAGGTTGCTTTTCGCATCATCTGATTTCAGACTGACCCCCAACAAGACAATATCTTCTAACAGGGGGAACATATGACCAATTCCTGGAGATTCTCGACACTGGGTGATCGGCACCGCGCTTTGGGGTCTAACCTTGAGGACTGGAGCGGGATGGGAACCGCTTGGTCCTATAACGGTGACCCGGATGCCGAATATATGGCGATCCGCACCAAGGCCGGATTGATGGACGTGTCGGGGCTGAAAAAGGTGCATATCACCGGCCACGCCGCCAGCCATGTCATCGAGCGCGCCACCACGCGCAACATCGAAAAGCTGATGCCGGGCCGGTCGGTCTATGCCACCATGCTGAACGATGCGGGCAAGTTCGTGGATGACTGCGTGATTTACCGCACGGGGCCGAATGCCTTCATGGTCGTCCACGGATCGGGGGGCGCGCATGAACAACTGACCATGGCCGCGACGGGCCGCGATGTGTCGATCCGCTTTGACGACAACCTGCACGATCTGTCGCTGCAGGGGCCGCTGGCCGTCGATTACCTTGAAAAGCACGTCGAGGGCATCCGCAATCTGGCCTATTTCAGCCATATGCAGACCAGCCTCTTCGGCAAGCCGGTTATGATCTCGCGCACGGGCTACACCGGCGAACGCGGCTATGAGCTGTTCTGCCGTGGGCAGGACGCGGGCATGATCTGGGACCGTATCCTTGAGGAAGGTGCCGCGATGGGCATCATCCCCTGCCGCTTTACCACGCTGGATATGCTGCGGACCGAAAGCTATCTGCTGTTCTTCCCCTTCGACAATTCGGAAATGTATCCGTTCGAGAACGAAGGCCCCGGCGATACGCTGTGGGAGTTGGGCCTTGATTTCACCGTCTCGCCCGGCAAGGTCGGCTTCCGGGGCGCGGAAGAGCATTACCGTCTGAAAGGGCGCGAGCGGTTCAAGATTTGGGGTCTGAAGCTGGAAGGCACCAATGTGCCGGGCAACGGCGCGCCGGTGTTCCAGAACGGCAAGAAGGTGGGTGTGGTGACGCAGGCGATGTATTCGCCGCTGAACAAGCACAACATCGCCATCGCGCGCATCCCCGTCGATTGCGCCAACAATGACACCAAGCTGGTGGTCAATTGTGGCACCCACGGCGAGATTGCAGCGACCACCCATTCGATGCCGTTCTACGACGTCGACAAGAAGCGCCGCACCGTAAAAGGCTGATCGGGCAAAGACTGATCGGGCCGGTTTCATCTTGGTAAAAATACTCCCGCCGGAGGCTTCGGCTGATGGGGCGGGTGCCTCCGGCGGGAGTATTTGAGCCAAGATGAAATCCCGCGCCTTGCAGGTTCAAAGGTTGAAGACATGACGAAAACGCAGTTCGAACCCTCGATCCGGTCGCGCCCCGTCTATGGCGAATTGGCCCCAAGGCCCGCTTTGGCGCATCTGCTGGTGGCGGATGGCGAGGGGGGGGAGGCTTTGGCGGATCTGGTTGCCAAGGCGGATGCCGGTTTTCTGGCCAATGCCCGTATCGTCTATGTGCCGGGGGCGAACGGCACGGATCTGACGGATAAGGTGCGTGCCTTGGGGGCGGCGCAGTTTCATCGCAGCCCGAGTTATACCGCCGCCGCGCCGCGTCTGAAAAAGGTGCTGGCCGACGCGCATATGGGGACGCAGATCTATCTGGCCGGCACCGAAGGGTTGATCGGGCAGGTTGTGGCCGAGGCTCTGGCGGCGGGGTTGCCGCTGTCGGGTATCCAGACCGAGCATCGCGGATCGACCGTGCGCCGCGTGCAATGCGTGCATTGCAAGGGCATCACCGAGAACGTCCGCACCGATCCGTTCCAGTGCAGCCATTGCGGGCTGCATCTGTTCGTGCGCGACCATTACTCGGTCCGCCTTGCCGCCTTTCAGGGCGTTTGTATCGACGCGGAAGACCCCGGAGTGGTGCCGCAAGCTGTGGAGCGTTTCAAATGAGCGTGGGCGCACCGAAGATTGCCGTGACCGTGGCAGAGGTTGTCAAGGTTAATGAACTGATCACGCGGTTCCGCTTTGTGCGCCGCGATGGTGGGCAGATGCCGGGGTTTTCCGGTGGCGCGCATACCGTGGTCGAGATGGATGACAACGGCACTCGCCGTCTGAACCCCTATTCGCTGATGAGTGATCCGGCGGATTCTGCGGGCTACGAGATTTCCGTGCGCCGCGATGATACCGGGCGGGGAGGGTCGCTGTACATGCACCGCGCGGTCAAGGTTGGCATGGAGATGCTGATCAGCCCGCCGGTGAACCTGTTCCAATCCGAATGGCGTGCGAAAAAGCATCTGATGATCGCGGGCGGCATCGGGATCACGCCGTTTATCGCGCAGATGGCGCAGCTTGCGGCGATGGGGGCAAAGTTCGAATTGCACTATGCCGCGCGCAATCCGGCACTTGGGGCCTATATGCCCGAGTTGCAGGCCAAATACGGGTCGCGCGTGCATTGCTATTTTGACGAGGCGGGGCAGGCGATTGATCTGAAGGCGCTTTTGTCCACCCAGCCTTTGGGGACGCATCTGTATGTCTGCGGGCCGAAGGGGATGATTGCTTGGGTGCGCAATACCGCCGCCGCGATGGGCTGGCCTGCGGGCGCGGTTCATTCCGAAGAGTTTCTGGCGCCGCCTGTGGGCAAGGTGTTTCAGGTCACGCTGGCGCGGTCGGGCAAGACGATCAGCGTTGGCACCCATGAATCGTTGTTGGAGGCGATTGAAAAGGCCGGTGTCGATGCGCCCTATCTGTGCAGGGGCGGGGCCTGTGGCCAGTGCGAGACCGATGTGATCTCTTGCGAGGGCAGCATCCAGCACAACGACCATTGGCTGACGGACGAGCAAAAGGCAGCGGGCAAGAAGATCATGCCTTGCGTGTCGCGTTTTGAGGGAACCTCCCTCGTTCTGGATCGATAGGGGGCCGCGATGTCACTGGATTTCAACGTTGAGACGTTCCGCAACGATTTCACCTTCAAGAACTCGGATAAGGCGATCAAGCGGTTTCCCTTCCCGTTCCCCGAAGACAGCTACATGTATTCGGTGAACATGGAGCCGCATGTGCCGGGGCCGAAGGGATCGGTGTTCGAGCATACCTTTGATGTGGATGAACATTACGTGGCCGAGATGCGCGACCGCGCGCAGGTGTTGGCGGAAGATCCGCTGCGTTGCCAGTCCTTGCCGCATATGACGCTGGCGGGCTGGGATCTGCTGGAACTGATCATGGAGTCAAAGGCGCGGGATTATCCGCAGTGGTTTACTTTGACCAAGGACGGCAACCAGTGGCACTGGATCAACAAGCCGCTGGGGATTGATCAGAAGTTCACCTTCATGGACGAGTCCACCCTGCCTTATGGGCCGATGGAATATATCACGCGGCAGACGCAGGGGGATTTCACCCTGCAGGATCAACGGGATGAGACGTTGTGGGTCGATGCTGGCATGGTCACCACCCAAGCCGACTGGAGCCTTGATTTCAACATCGGCATGAACTTTCACCAATGGCACGCGCCGGTGCCGGTGGCGCATGAGTTGGGCGTGTTCGACCGCGCGCTGAAATTCCTGATGAACCTGCAACTGGGCGCGCCGGTGCGGCGGTTCAACTGGACGATGACGGTTGATCCCCTGCTGGACACCAGCCCCGAGAATTATCCGGTCTGGGGGCCAAGCCGCGCGTCTTTGACGCCGGAAACGGTGGGCAACCGGATGCATCTGCGGGTGGAATTGCAGACGCTGTTCCGGCTGCCGCGATCGAACGCCATCGTGTTCCCGATCCGCTGCTATCTGATCAAGTTCGAGGAAATCGCCACTCAGCCGAAATGGGCGCGCCGGTTGCATCGGGTGATCCGCGATATTCCGGATGAATTGGCCACCTATAAGGGCTTTTTGCGCAACAAGCCGATGATGGTGGACTATCTGGCGCAGTTCGATGATGGCGCGCCTACCAGCCCCGGCTGGTGGGCGGACCGCTAGGCCTGCGGGTAGGAAATAACCGACAGATAGCGGGCCGGAAGTTTCACCAGAACCTCTGGCCCGTGCTGGGCGTCGGCATCGAAGAACAGGCTATCCCCCGGTTTCATATGGAAAAGCTGATCGCCATGCCGATATTGAACCTCGCCCTCCAGCATATACAACAGCTCGATCCCGTCGTGCTGGAAGGTGGGGAAAACGTCGGATTCCTCGGTCAGCGTGATGATATAGGGTTCGACCACCACGCCCGAACTGTTCGATCCGATATGGCCCAGAAGGTTATACTGATGCCCCGCGCGGGTGCCGCGGCGTTCGATTTCAACGTGTTCGCCAGCCTTGACGTGCTGCACCTCGCGGCGTTCCTCGAACCGGCGGAAGAACGAGGTGACGGGCGTGGAAAAGGCGTGGCTCAGGATTTGCAGCGTGGTCAGCGAGGGGGACGTGATGCCGTTTTCGATCTTTGACAGCATGCCGATGGACAGGCCGGTGATGCCCGCCAGATCGGCCACGGTCAGCCCTTGCTGGCGGCGAAAGGCGCGGACCTCGCGGCCAATGGCGACCTCGAGGTTGCGCTCGGATATATCGCGGACGCGGTGCGGGTCCTGGTCGAAGGCGGGTTTGCCCTTGGCAAGTGAGGCTTCGGGGGTGTCGTCTTCGGGAAGATCAATCTGGGTCATCGCGGCCCTCACAAACGCTGAAATGCACGGTCTGTTTCACTATAGTGAAATTCCTGCCAACTCAAACCGAAATTCCGCGCCATGACCACCGCAACCTGTAGCCTTGGCTTCCTGCTTTTCCCCGGTTTTCCGATGGCCTGCCTGACCTCGGCCATTGAACCCTTGCGCGCGGCAAACGAGATCACGGGGCGGCGCGAATTCAGTTGGACGTTGGTGGGCGAAGAGGCTGCGCCGATCCGGTCCTCGGCGGAAGTGCGCTTTGATCCCGATATGGCGCTGGCGGATGTGAAGGGGCTGGATTGCCTGATGCTGCTGTCCAGCCCGACCGCGCGGTTTGAGAATCCGCGCAAGGGCAACGCGCAACTGCGCTGGCTGGATCGCACAGGCATGGTGCTGGGCGCGTTTTCGGGCGGGATTTTTCCGCTGGCACGGTCTGGGCTGATGGAGGCGCACCGGGCCTCGGTCCACTGGTGCTATGAGGCGGCGTTCAAGGCCGAGTTTCCACAGATCGAGGCCAGCCCCTCGGTCATCATCCGCGACCGTCGGCGCTATACCGCCTCGGGCGCGGGCGCGGTGTTCGACCTGATGCTGCGGCTGATCGAGGAACGGCTGGGCCGCGACACGATGACCGAGGTGGCTTGCTGGTTCCAGCATCCCTTCGTGCGGGAAGAAACCGCCAGCCAGAAGGTGCCGGTTTCCAAGCAGGGCGGCACCGATGATCTGTTGCCCGAAACCATCCGCGCCGCGATCCAGATTTTTGCCGAGCATATCGAAGATCCGATCCAGATCGCCGATGTGGCGGCGGCGGTGGATATGTCGGAACGGCATCTGGAGCGGTGCTTCAAACAGGCTACAGGGCAAAGTCCGTTGAAATATTACCGGCTGATGCGGCTGAAAAAGGCGCGGCAGCGGGTGCTGTATTCCACCGACACGATCACCGAAATCGCGCAGTCTGTAGGCTTTGCTTCCTCGACCCCGATGGCGCGGCACTATGCCGAGGCGTTCGGGGTGAACCCCAACGACGAACGCCGCCGCCTGATCGGGCTGCGCGGCCTTGGCGGGGCAATGCCCCCAAACGACTAAGGGATTTCATCTGTTCTTAAATATCCCCGCCGGAGGCTCCTCCAGCGGGGCTTGGTGCGTGCTTGCTCAGTAAGCGCTTTTCGCGCCCGTAATCAGCGCATGGTGCAGCGATCCGGCGGACGAACGCGGGCCGATCACGCTGATCTGGGTGGCGCTGCGTTTGACGACATAGCAGCCCAGATGCTCGATCACCGTGCGGGTGGTTCCGCCTTCGGGCAGGGCGCGGGTGTCAAGGTTGCACAGCCGTTCGAACAGGGCGGGCAGATCGGGGGCGGTCAGATCAAAGCGCACCCAAGCGTCGGTCTGTTCAGTGATGGATGCCGCATCGCCAAACAGGGGCAGCAGGGCGGCGCGGATGTCTTCATGGGTGGCAAAGGCCGCGTCCAGCATCCACTGTTCCGCCCCCAGCCAGATCGCGCCATAGGTGGCCCCAGTGGCCGACATGCCCGGCCCCGGCAGCGGGATTCCGGCGGCGGCTGCTGCCTTTGCCACATCGCCCTCGCGCCCCAGACGCGAGGCCAGCGAGGCCATCGCAAAGCTGGTGTTTTCGGTGATGGTCAGCGGGCCGACTGTCACGGTTTCGGGCGCGTCGTGGCCCAGCGGGGTCAGTGCTTTCAAACGGTTAGCCACGGAGACGTTCCCCCTCGGGATCAATGAAATGCGGGCTGACGATTTCGATGTCTACCTCGGTTCCGGCCAGAAGGTTGACGGCGCGCAGCTTTTCACCGCGCCGCGTGTCGCCGTTTTTCAGATAGCCAAGCGCGATCGAATGGCCCAGATGGGGCGAATAGACCACCGAAGTCAGCCAGCCGCCGTCATTCTCCGCCGTAGCGGGTTTGCCGGTGGCAACGAAATGGCTGCCTGCGGTCAGGGGTTTGGCGGGATCAACCGGCTTCACACCGACAAGGCGATAGCCACCCTCCGCCACCAGCCCTTCGCGCTGCGACAGCACTACCCCGATGGCGTCTTTCTTCTTCGACACCATCTTGCCAAGGCCCATGTTCAGGGCGGTGCTTTGGCCGTTCAATTCGTTCCCCGCGACGTGGCCTTTTTCCACACGCATGACGCCAAGGGCTTCGGTGCCGTAAACCACGGCATCGAATTCCTGCCCTGCCGCGACCAGTTCGCGGATCATCGCATCGCCGTAGCGGGTGGGCACGGCGATTTCATAGGCCAATTCGCCCGAGAAACTGATACGGAACAGCCGCGCACGCAGGCCCCCGCAGACGGTGATCTCGCCGCAGGCCATATAGGGGAAGGCCGCGTCGGAAATGTCCTGATCGACCAGTTTTTGCAGCAGTTTCCGCGCGTTGGGGCCAGCGACGGAATATTGCGCCCAAGCCTCGGTGGTGGAAATCAGTTGCACGTCCAGATCCGGCCACAGCACTTGGCGGCAGTATTCCAGATGGCGGAACACCGGCACGGCATTGGCGGTGGTGGTGGTCATCACATATTCGTTCTGCCCCATCCGCGCGGTGGTGCCGTCGTCCATCACCATCCCGTCTTCCCGCAGCATCAGCCCGTAGCGGACCTTGCCAACGCCAAGCGTGCTGAAGGTATTGGCATAAACGCGGTCAAGGAAAGCGCCTGCGTCAGTGCCTTGGATGTCGATCTTGCCAAGGGTGGTCACGTCGCAGATGCCCGCCGATTTGCGGGTTTGCAGCACCTCGCGGTCAACCGATTGCCGCCATGTGGTTTCGCCTGCGCGGGGGAACCACTGGCCGCGCAGCCACATGCCAACCTCGACAAAGACCGCGCCCTGTTCGGAGGCCCATTTGTGCGAGGGCGTGAGCCGAGTGGGGCGGAAGTCCTTGCCGCTTGAACGTCCCGCCAGCACGCCCATCGCAACGGGGGTATAGGGTGGGCGGTAGATGGTGGTGCCGGTTTGCGGGATGCTTTGGCCTGTCAGTTCCGCCATCACCGCAAGGCCGATGACGTTGCCGGTCTTGCCCTGATCGGTGGCCATGCCAAGGGTGGTATAGCGCTTCAGGTGTTCAACCGAGCGGAAGTTTTCCTGATGCGCCAGTTTGACGTCCTTGACGGTCACGTCGTTCTGCTGGTCGATCCAGGCGCGGCCCTTGCCGGAATGGACGAACCACAGCGGCTTGATGGACACGGGCGCATCCTCGGCCGGCGGCAGGTCGGCTGCGGGGGCGGTGAAGCCAAGGTCCGACAGGGCTGCGGCGGCTTGGGCCGCGCCGTGGGTCAGGGCGGCGTGGGTGGACATTTGCCCTGCGGCGGCTCCGGCCGAGGTCAGGCCCGCAGGGCCGTCGGGGGCGGGCAGGAAGGCTGCGATGGCGTCATCCCAGACGGGGCGGCCGCGGTGGTGGGACGAGATTGACAGGTTCGGGTTCCATCCGCCTGACACGCCCACGGCATCGACGGCTATCGTGCGGGTGCCTTGTGCGTCGCGGACGGTGATGGATTTCACGCCCAGACGGCCTACGGAATCGATGACTTCGGCCCCTGTGCGGCTGTCGATCACTTCAACCGAGATGCCCTTGGCGCGCAGGTCGGATGCCGTGCGAAGGCCGTCGTCGTTGTTGGTGAACACGGCCACGCGCTTGCCCACGGCGACGCCCCAGCGGTTGGCATAGGCGCGCAAGGCCCCCGCCAGCATGATGCCGGGACGGTCGTTGTTTTCAAACGCGATGGGGCGCTCGATGGCACCAGCGGCAAGGATCGCGCGGCGGGTGTAGATGCGCCACAGGATCTGGCGCGGTTTGCCAGCGGCGGGGACGGCGATGTGGTCGGAGACACGTTCAACCGCGCCGTAGATGCCGTGGTCAAAGGCTCCGATCACGGTGGTGCGGGGCAGCAGGCGGACGTTCGGCATGGAGGCGAGTTCGGCCACGGTGCGCGCGGCCCAGTCGGCACCCGAAGCGCCGCCAAGTTCGAAGGTTTCGGCGTTCAGGCGGCCGCCCATGCGGAAATCTTCATCCGCCACGATCACCCGTGCGCCAGAGCGGCCAGCGGTCAGCGCCGCCGCCAGACCCGCCGGACCCGCGCCGATAATCAGCAGATCGCAATGCAGGAAGCCCTTGTCATATTCGTCGGGATCATCCTGTTTCGACAGGCTGCCAAGGCCAGCGGCGCGGCGGATGATCGGCTCATACACCTTTTCCCAGAAGGCGGCGGGCCACATGAAGGTTTTGTAGTAGAAGCCTGCGGTGAAAAAGGTGTTCAGGCGGTCATTGATCGCCAGCGCGTCGAATTTCAGGCTGGGCCACGCGTTCTGGCTGCGCGCCTGCAGACCGTCAAACAGTTCCACCACGGTCGCGCGGGTGTTGGGTTCCTGCCGCGCGCCGGAGCGCAGTTCCACCAGCGCGTTCGGTTCCTCGGAGCCTGCCGAGATCACCCCGCGCGGGCGGTGGTATTTGAAGCTGCGGCCCATCAGTTTCACGCCATTGGCCAGCAGCGCCGAAGCGAGGGTGTCGCCCGCGTGGCCGGTGTAGGGGATGCCGTCAAAGGTAAAGCGCAGGGGGCGGCTGCGGTCGATCTGGCCGCCGGAGATGCGGTTGTCTTGCGTCATTTGCTGCGCCCTGCCTTGCGGGCCACATCGCGGGCCAGTTCTACTGTCGTGATTTCATGCGTGACGGTGTTGCGGGTGACCACCAGCCAGGACCGGTCGCCCTGTTCGTGATACCACAGCTCGCGGTGCAGACCGGCGGGGTTGTCGCGCAGATAGGCGAAGTCGATGAAGGCGGCCAGCGCGCCTTCGGCCATGCCATCGGGGCGGTTCATCAGGGCGGCATCGCCGAGATAGACGAACTCTTGTGAATCGCGCGGGCCCAGCAGGGGGTGATTGATAATCATGTCAGACCTTTAGTGCAGGTTCGGCTGGGCGCCCTGGCCCTTTTCGTCGATCATCAGCCCTTTGGCGAAACGATCGAAGCGATAGGCCGTGGCGGTTTTGTGGGGGGTGTCGGTGGCCAGAAGATGCGCGAAACAGAAGCCGGAGGCGGGCGTGGCCTTGAAGCCGCCATAGCACCAGCCGCCGTTGAAATAGAGGCCGTCAATGCCGGTGCGGTCGATGATGGGCGAGCCGTCCATCGACATATCCATGATCCCGCCCCACATCCGCAACAGGCGCGCGCGGCCCACCATCGGCATCAGGGCCATGCCGCCTTCGCACACATCCTCCACCACCGGAAGGTTGCCGCGCTGGGCGTAGCTATTGTAGCCGTCTATATCGCCGCCAAAGACCAGACCGCCCTTGTCGGACTGGCTGACGTAGAAATGCCCTGCGCCAAAGGTCATCACGCCGTCGATCACGGGTTTCAGACCTTCGGACACGAAGGCTTGCAACACATGGCTTTCCATCGGCAGGCGCATATGCACCTTGTCCATCACGCGGCTGGAGGAACCGGCCACGGCCACCCCGACCTTTTTCGCGCCGATATACCCGCGCGAGGTTTCCACCCCCAGAACCTTGCCGTTTTCGGTGCGGAAGCCGGTGACTTCGCAGTTCTGGATAATATCGACGCCGCGCATATCGGCGCCGCGGGCATAGCCCCATGCCACCGCATCGTGGCGCACCGTGCCGCCACGTTTCTGCGCAAGGCCGCCCTTGATCGGGAAGCGGGCGTTGTCGAAGTTCAGGAAGGGATAGAGCGCGCGCACGTCCTCCTTGGTCAGCAGTTGCGCGTCGGCCCCGTGCATGATCATGGCATTACCGCGACGCGTATAGGCGTCGCGCTGGGCATCGGTGTGGAACAGGTTCAGGATGCCGCGCTGGCTGACCATGGCGTTGTAGTTGAAGTCCTGCTCCAGCCCCTCCCACAGTTTCAGGCTGAATTCGTAGAAGGGTTCGTTGCCGTCCAGCAGATAGTTCGACCGGATAATCGTGGTGTTGCGGCCCACGTTGCCGCCGCCGATCCAGCCCTTTTCCAGCAGGGCAATGCGCGCCTGTTTGTATTCCTTGGCAAGGTAATAGGCGGTGGCCAACCCATGCCCGCCGCCGCCGACGATGATATAGTCATAGGCCGGCTGCGGTTCGGGATTGCGCCAAGCGGGCGTCCAGCCCTTGTGGCCGGTTAGGGCCTCGCGGATCACCCTGAAACCTGAATAGCGCATGAAAGCCCCCTTTGGTGTTACCGGCGAATATGGACCCGGCAGAGGCGCGTGGCCCCTCTCATTTCCGACATTGGCCCGTTCATTTCAGCCATTGCCGTCACGCGGCAAGAGTGGCGATGCCGCTAAAGACCACGGCTACGCCAAGCCATTGGATCGGCTGCATCCGTTCATGCAAAAAGCGCCAAGCCAGCAGAATGGTGATGATGCCAAAGATGGCCGAGGCAACGGCGGCGTATTCGGGGTGGGGCAGGCTGCCGGCGGCCAGAACGGCTGTCAGCGCGGTGGCATCCAGCAGGCCCATCAATCCCAGCGTTTTCAGATAGGGCAGGGTGGGGGTAAGGCTGGTGCGGCTGGCCAGCAGATAGGTCGTCACCAAGGACAGCCCGACAAGCCGCGAGATCAGGGTGGCGGGCAATTCCCCGCCCGCTTCGGCTGCAATCTGGCCAAGGTGGAAGGTCAGTGCAAAGCACAGCGCGCCAAGGCCGGCCCACAGGATCGCGGCGCGGCGGTTGGGGCTGGCTGTGGTGTCGCCGGACTGGCGGGCGACCAGCGCGATGCCCGCGATCACCGCCAGAACGGCGATCCATTCCAGCGCGGTGATGCTGCGGCCTTGCAGCACGGCCAGCCCCATCGTCACCATCGGAAAGGCGCCGCAGATCGGTGCCACCAGCCGGACGGGGCCGATGGCAAAGGCACGGAACAGGCCCAGCGATGCCCCCGCGAAACTGACCCCCGAGGCCATTGCGATCAGCGCGGCGCGCGGAGTCATGTCTTGCCAGCCCGTCAGAACCGACAGCGGAGCCAGCGCCAGCGCGCCTGCGGCCATCACCACGAACAGCAGCGGGGCCGCCGTGCCGTGCTGCGTGACCTTCCGCACCAGAAAATCATGCAAGCCCCAGGCAAGGGCTGCGATCAGACCGAATAGAAGTGATAGCATGCGAACTCCTGTAGGTCTGTTGTCCGGCGCGGTGCAGGATTTCGCAAGTCCTGACGGGAAAGACTTGTCGGATGCAAAAGCGCTGGCTATTCTTTCTGTGAAACAAATTTTACGCTCGCGCAACACTGACGAGGCCATGATGCTTGACAGCTATCCCCGCGTGAACCCCGGCCCGCCGCGCCCCAGCCGGATTATCACGCCTGCTTCGGTCTCGGCGCAGACGGGCCGCGAACGCTATGAGGTGGCGGGCGAGGGTGCGCTGCTGGTGCCGGTGCGGGCGGGTGACAAGCTGACAGTGGCCAACCTTGAAGGCGGGCAGCCCTGCGAGATGGTGGCCGCCGATCCGCAGGGGCGGGTTGATCTGGGGATCATCGGGGCGGTGGCAAATGCCACACCTGCGGGGTTGATGGCGCTTTTGGCGGCGGGGCGTGGGTCGGGTCTGGGCGGGTTGCGGCTGGGGATCGAGCGGCGCGGAATTGATCTTGCGGCGGCGCAGGCGCTGCGGCTGTTTGATGAAGCCACCCCCGCCAAGGCTGCGGAAAGTTTCAGCGTGGTGCGGGATGGGGTTCTGATCGTGGCGGCCCCTGCCAAGCCGATGACGCCCGACGCGCAGGATACCGCCACCCCGATTGAGCTGGTGATCCAGCGCGCCAATCTGCACCTGATCCGCCAGCATGATCTGCCCGATCCGCTGGCGACGCCCGTGATGGATTTGCGGGTAAAGTCGGCCACGGCGGAATCCTATTTCGTCAAGGCAGGCGATTATATCCAGATCATCGACGTGGATGGCCGCCAATGCACGGATTTCCAATGCTTTTCCGCGCGCAAGCTGGATCAGGGAATCGAACATGCGCTGGATGTGACCACATCGCGCACGCTGATGGGCCATGCCTATTCGATGCCGGGTCTGCACTCGAAGTATTATGACCAAGACTGGGTGCCGCTGGTCGAGGTGGTGCAGGATACCGTGGGGCGGCATGATGCCTTTGCGATGGCTTGTGCGTCGAAATATTATGACGAGATCGGCTATCCGGGCCATGTCAACTGTTCCGACAACTTCAACGGTGCGCTGTCCAAGCATGGGGTGACCGCGCGGCCCGGTTGGATGGCGGTCAACCTGTTCTTCAACACCAATATCGACGCGCATGGCGTGCTGATTTCGGATGAGCCGTGGTCGCGCCCCGGGGATTATGTGCTGTTCCGCGCGCTGACGGATATTGTCTGCGTGAACTCGGCCTGCCCTGACGACACCTCGCCCGCGAATGGCTGGTATCTGTCGGATATCCATATCCGCACCTATGCGGGGTCTGAACCCTTCCAGCGGTCCATCGCCTACCGCCCCACGCCCAATTCGGAGCCGAAGATGACGAAAGAAACCGCGTTCCATGCCCGCACCAGCGCCAAGACGCGGAATATGGTGGAGTATAAGGGCTACTGGCTGCCGAACGTCTATTCGTCGAACGGCGCAATCGAGGAATATTGGGCCTGCCGCGAAAAGGCGGTGGTGCTGGATCTGTCGCCCTTGCGCAAGTTCGAGGTGACGGGGCCGGATGCCGAAGCCCTGATGCAATACACCCTTACGCGGGATGTGAAAAAGCTGTCGGTGGGGCAGGTGGTCTATTCGGCCATGTGCTATGAACATGGCGGCATGATCGACGACGGCACGCTGTTCCGGTTGGGGAAAGATAACTTCCGCTGGATTGGCGGCGATGATTACGGCGGGGTCTGGCTGCGCGAGCAGGCGGAAAAGCTGGGGCTGAAGGTGATGGTGCGCTCGTCCACCGACCAGTTGCACAATTTGGCCGTTCAGGGGCCGAACTCTCGCGAGATCATGAAGCGTATGATCTGGACCGCGCCGCATCAGCCGACGATTGAGGAATTGGGCTGGTTCCGGTTCACCATCGGGCGGATTGGCGGGCCGGATGGCGCGCCGGTGGTGGTGTCACGCACCGGCTATACCGGCGAGTTGGGGTTCGAGGTGTTCTGTCACCCCAAGGATGGCAGCACGGTTTACGATGCGGTCTGGGCTGCGGGCGGCGATCTGGGGCTGCGCCCGATGGGGTTGGCCGCGCTGGATATGGTGCGGATCGAGGCGGGGCTGATCTTTGCCGGCTATGATTTCAGCGACCAGACCGATCCTTTTGAGGCGGGGATCGGGTTCACCGTGCCGTTGAAGGGAAAAACCGATGATTTCATCGGGCGCGACGCGCTGATCCGGCGCAAGGAAAACCCGCGTGACAAGTTCGTGGGGCTGGACATTGATGCGGCGGTCGATGTCGGCCACGGCGATTGCATCCATGTGGGGCGCGCGCAGATCGGGGTTGTCACCTCGTCGATGCGCTCGCCTTTGCTGGGCAAGAACATCGCGCTGGCGCGGGTCGATCTGGCCCATTCCGAGATCGGCACCGAGGTGGAGGTGGGCAAGCTGGACGGCCAGCAGAAACGCCTGCCTGCGCGGATCGTCGGTCTGTCGCATTACGATCCGAAGAAAACCCGTCCGCAAAGCTAGGGGGCCGGAATGGCAAGCGTGTTGGAGGAGATTGGCGGAGAGCCTGCGCTGCGGGCCTTGGTGGCGCGGTTCTATGATCTGGTCGAATCCGATCCGCAGGGCGAGACGATCATGAGCCTGCATTTCCGCGGCCACGGGCTGGCGCATGTGCGGGAAGAGCAGTTCAACTTCCTGTCGGGCTTCCTTGGCGGGCGACGGTATTACGAGGAAAAACACGGCTCGATGGAGGTGCGTCTGATGCACGCCCATGTGCCGATCCGCCTTCAGGATGCCGAAGATTGGCTGGCGCTGATGGACCGCGCGATTGCCGATATGGGCCACAAGGGGCCAGCGGTTGAGAGGATGCGCGCCGCATTCCGGCGGGTGGCGATGGTGCTGGTGAACCGCGACTGATTATTCGGCTGCCAGCACGCGGGCGGGACCAAGCAGGCCAAGGCTGACTTCGGAAAGCGCCAGCGCCGCCGCGCCATGCGCCCACAAAAGATCGCCCCATGCGTGAATCTCGATGGGCGGGCGGGGGCGTCCGGTGTTGATGACCAGATTTGCCATCTCGGCCAGACATTCCTCGGCATAAAGGTAGTCATAGCGCATGCGGTCGCCCGACAGGATGATCAGCGCGGGGTCGAACAGGTTGACCACATTCGAAAGGCCAATCGCCAGATAGCGGCCCGCGCGGCGGAAGATCGACTGCGCGGTGATATTTCCAGCCTTTGCATGGTCATAGAGGCTTTCCAGCAGGGCGGGGATTGACGGGTTTTCCAGATGGCTGCGGTTCAGCGCGGTGGTCGCTTCACGCGCAAGGGCATAGTCGGCGACGTAGGCCTCAAGACAGCCGCGCTGACCGCAGCGGCAGAGCGCGCCGTCAAGGTGAACCTTGGTGTGACCCAGTTCCATCCCCAAGCGCTGCGCGCCGCGATAGAGCCGATGGTTCAGCACAAAGCCCATGCCGACGCCGTGTTCGATGGTGACAACGGCGAAATCCGACAGGCTGCGGCCCGCGCCGAACCACAATTCGGCCAGCGCCACAAGGTTGGCATCGTTGTCGATGCTGACCGGCACGCCCAGACGGTCCGCAGTCAGGGCGGCCAGCGGAACCGCGCGCTCGATCAGGGTCGAAGACCACAGCACCATGCCTTCGGCGCTGTCGACAAAGCCGGGAACGCCGATTCCGATGGCCGAAAGGTCGGCGCGGTCCATGCCCGCCTTGGCGCAAACGCGGCCCAGCAGGGTTTCCACCGCGTCGATCAGTTCCGAAACCTCCATCGGGCCGGGGCGGCGGGGGATCACGTCATCCGCGATCAGGTTGCCGGCAAAATCCACGATCACGGCGGTATGTTCGCGGTCTGACAGCTTCATCCCCGCCACGCGATGCGCCGAGGCGCGCACGCCAAGCGCCACGGCAGGACGGCCCCGCACCACCTCGCCTTCGCGGGCGGCGGCGATTTCCTCGATCAGGCCAGAGTCGATCAACTCCGAGGTGATGGTGGTCACAGAGGCCGGGCTGACCCCCAGATCCTTGGCCAATTGCACGCGTGGAATCAGGCCTGCGGCGCGGATGCGTTCGAACACCTGCTGGCGCAGCGGGCGCAAGGTATCGGACAGCGGCGGAATCAAGGGGCCGACGCCTTTGCGCGCCTCGGATGCGTCGTCGGGGGATGGCTGCGCCACCATTTATTCGGCCTCCTAACAAAATTGCTGCATTTTCATCCCCTGAGGGACCAAATATTGCTGCATTGCAGCGGAATTTGGATGAAAAAGGCGGCAACCTTAGTCTGGCCTATCATTTTTATTTTGACAACTGAATTTATTAGGGTCAGTTTTCCCGCGTTGAGGCGAATCTGCCTAACCGGCCATGCGCTGGCCGAATCCATAGGGAGGATACTTATGCGTAATGCAATTCTGCTCGCGGTCATCGCCGCAGCTGGTTTCTCGTCCGCTGCGATGGCGGAAGGCAAGAAGATCGGTGTGTCCTGGGCGCAGTTCCAGGAAGAGCGTTGGAAGATCGACGAAGCCGCAATGAAGGCCGCAATCGAAGCTGCTGGCGACGAATATATCTCGGCTGACGCGCAATCGTCGGCTGAAAAGCAGCTGTCGGACATCGACGCGCTGATCGCACAGGGCGTTGACGCGCTGATCATCAACGCATGGGACAAGGACGCCATCGGGCCGGCCATTGAAAAGGCCGCTGCCGAAGGTATCCCGATGGTCGGCTATGACCGTCTGATCGAAGATGCCCGCACCTTCTACCTGACCTTCGACAACAAGGGCGTTGGCCGGATCATCGCCGAAGAAGTCACCAAGGCCAAGCCGGATGGCAACTATGCGATCATTCTGGGCGACCCCGGCGATCCGAACACCGCGTTCCTGCGTGCAGGCATGGAAGAAGTCATCGGCGCGGCAGTTGCGGCTGGCACCATCAAGATCGTCGGCGAAGCAACCACCGATGGCTGGAAGCCGGAAAATGCCCAGAAGAACATGGAGCAGATCCTGACTGCCAACAACAACGCCGTTGACGCCGTTCTGGCCGAAAACGACGGTATGGCGGGCGGCGCTGCTGCTGCGCTGGCGGCTCAGGGTCTTGTGGTTCCGCTGGGTGGTCAGGACGGCGACCTTGCCGCCATCAACCGCGTGGCCCGTGGCACCCAGACCGTTTCGGTGTGGAAAGACTCGCGTCAGCTTGGCAAGGCAGCCGGTGAAATCGCCGCTGCTCTGGCAGCCGGCACCGCTTTGGACGCCATCGCTGGCGCGACGAAGTTCAACGGCGGCGAAAAAGGCGTTGAAATGAACGCGATCCTGCTGTCGCCGACCCCGATCACCAAGGACACGCTGAACCTTGCGATCGACGCTGGCCACATCACCAAGGAACAGGCTTGCGAGGGCGCCATGGAAGGCGTCGCTGCTTGCCAGTGATCTAGGTTAAGGCTCCGGCGTCTGCCTTTGGGTGGACGCCGGATTTTTCCATGACCCGGCACCTTGTCGGACCGCAGGCGCAATTGGCGCGCCCGTCTGGCCCCTGCCGCGTCGCCCTCTCATATTTTGGACGAGGACATGACAAACACACCCCCCACCCACGCCCCGCAGGGGACCGAAGCGCCGGTGAATCCGATTGCCCGCTTTGTCCGCGCCACCGAGCTTGATACCCGTATGCTGGGCATGGTCGGCGCGCTGTTGCTGATCTGGATCGGCTTTCACGTTTATGGCGCGTTGATGAACGGTGGCGGGGTGTTCCTGACGCCGCGCAACCTTTGGAACCTGTCTGTGCAGACCTCGATGACGGGGATCATGGCGACGGGGATGGTGCTGATCATCATCACCCGCAATATCGACCTGTCGGTCGGCTCTATCGTCGGTGTCACCGGCATGGTGATGGGCCTGTTGCAGGTGGAGTTTCTGCCGCAATATCTGGGGCTTGGGCATCCGGCGATCTGGGTTGTCACGGTGGTGGCCGGTTTGCTGGCCGGAACCGCCATCGGCGCGCTGCATGGCTGGCTGATCGCCTATCGCGGGATTCCGTCCTTTATCGTGACGCTGGGCGGTCTGATGGTCTGGCGCGGGATGGCGTTTCTGTCGGCGGACGGGCGCACGATTTCGCCGGTGGATGAGACTTTCGCGCTGCTGGGCGGCGGGCCTTCGGGGTCTATCGGGGCTGCGGGAAGCTGGGCTGTCGGCCTTCTGGGCTGTGCGGCGGTGCTGTGGATCTTGCGCTCGGGCCGGATTGCGCGCCGCACGCACGGGTTCGCGCTGCGCCCGATGTGGGCCGAGTATACCTTGGCGGCCTTGGGCTGCGGGTCGCTGATCGGTGCGGTTCTGGTGGTGAACGCCTATCCTTGGCCGAAAGGCATCCTGAAGCAGCAGAATCTGCCGGAAGACGCCTTTATCGCGCATGGTTTCGCCTATCCGGTGCTTATCCTTGCGGTGGTCGGCATCCTGATGACCATCCTGATGACCCGCACCCGCTTTGGCCGCTATGTGTTCGCCATCGGGGGCAACCCCGAAGCGGCGGCGCTGTCGGGCATCAACACCCGCTGGGTGACGCTGAAGATTTTCGCTCTGATGGGCATGCTGTCGGGCATCGCGGCGGTTGTGGCCTCGGCCCGTCTGAACTCGGCCACCAACGCGCTGGGCGATCTGGACGAACTTTACGTCATCGCCTCGGCTGTCGTCGGCGGCACCTCGCTGGCGGGGGGCGTCGGCACGATTTATGGCGCGATCATCGGCGCGCTGGTGATGCAGTCCTTGCAGACCGGCATGGTGCTGATCGGCTTTGGCGACGGGTCTTATCGCAAGATCGTGGTGGGCGTGGCGCTGGTGCTGGCCGTCTACCTTGACAATCTTTACCGCAAGAAAACCAAGTGAGGAGTGAAAGCATGGCACATTCTGGAACTCCTTTGGTCGAGATGCGCGACATCTCGATCTCGTTCGGCGGGATCAAGGCCGTCAACCATGTGACGATTGATCTGCATCCGGGCGAGGTTGTGGGCCTGCTGGGCCACAACGGCGCGGGCAAATCGACGCTGATCAAATGCCTGTCGGGGGCCTATCAGGCCGATCAGGGGGATATTCTGATCAACGGCGAAAAGGTGCAGATCAAATCGCCCCGCGATGCGCGCGCGCAGAACATCGAGACGATCTACCAGACGCTGGCCTTGGCCGACAATCTGGACGCGGCCTCGAACCTGTTTCTGGGGCGTGAATTGGTGGGGCCGGGCGGTTTTCTGGACGACTCCAAGATGGAGGCCGAAACCCGCAAGATCATGGCGCGGCTGAACCCGAACTTCCGCAAGTTCAACGTGCCGGTCTCGGCGCTGTCGGGCGGTCAACGCCAGTCGGTCGCCATCGCCCGCGCGGTCTATTTCAACGCCAAGATCCTGATCATGGACGAACCCACCGCCGCCCTTGGTCCGCATGAAACCCAGATGGTTTCCGAACTGATCCAAGAGCTTAAGGCGCAGGGTTTGGGGATTTTCCTGATCGAGCATGACATCCACAACGTGATGAAGCTGTGCGATCGGGCAAGCGTGATGAAGAACGGGCAGCTTGTCGGCACGGTCAATGTCAACGAGGTGACGGATGAAGACATTCTGGGCATGATCATCATGGGCAAACAACCCGCGAAGGTTGCGTAAGATGTATATCGGCCTTGATCTGGGAACCTCGGGCCTCAAGGCCATCCTGATCGACGAAAATCAGCGCGTGCTGGCAGAAGCCAGCGCGCCGCTTACGGTTAGCCGCTTGCATGAGGGCTGGTCGGAACAGGCGCCATCCGACTGGATCGGAGCGGCGGAGATTGTGCTGGACCAGTTGGCCAAGCACGGGCTGGCGGGGGTGAAGGGCATCGGGCTGTCGGGCCATATGCATGGCGCGACGCTGCTGGATGCGTCGGACGCGGTGCTGCGGCCCTGCATCCTGTGGAACGACACCCGCAGCCATCTTGAGGCGGCGGAACTGGACGCCGACCCGCAATTCCGCCGGATTTCGGGGAATATCGTGTTTCCGGGCTTTACCGCGCCGAAACTGGACTGGGTGCGGGCGCATGAGCGCGCGATCTGGGACAAGGTTGCCAAGGTGCTGTTGCCCAAGGATTTCCTGCGGCTGTGGCTGACCGGTGATCATGTTGCCGAGATGTCGGACGCGGCGGGGACAGCTTGGCTGGATACAGGGCGGCGGGATTGGTCGGATGATCTGCTGGCCGCGACGGGGCTGACGCGCGCGCAGATGCCGCGGCTGGTCGAAGGCTCGGATGTGTCGGGCGTGATGCGGGCCAGTCTGGCCGCGCGCTGGGGCCTGCCTGCGGGCGTGGTCGTGGCGGGCGGCGGCGGGGACAATGCGGCTTCGGGCGTGGGTGTCGGTGTGGTGCGCGCGGGTGAGGCATTTGTGTCGCTTGGCACATCGGGCGTGCTGTTTGCCGCCAATGACGGCTATCAGCCCGCGCCGGAAACTGCTGTGCATACCTTTTGCCATGCGCTGCCCGATACGTGGCACCAGATGGGCGTGATTTTGGCCGCGACCGATGCGCTGAACTGGTATGCCAAGTTTGTAGGGTCGGATGCGGCCAGCCTGACGGGCGGGCTTGGCGCGCTCCAAGCCCCCGGAAAGACGACATTTCTGCCCTATCTGGGGGGGGAGCGTACTCCCCTGAACGATGCCGCCATTCGTGGTGCGTTTACGGGGCTGGAACATGCGACCGACCGCGCCGCCGGAACCCGCGCGGTGCTTGAAGGCGTGACCTTTGCCATCCGCGACAGCCGCGATGCGCTGGCGGCAACCGGCACGCGGCTGGAAAACCTGATCGCGGTCGGGGGCGGATCGCGGTCGGATTACTGGCTGGCGGCCATTGCCACCGCGCTGGATATTCCGGTGCATCTGCCGGTGGCAGGGGATTTCGGCGGGGCGTTCGGCGCTGCCCGTCTTGGCCTGATGGCCGCCACAGGTGCGGGGGCCGAGATTGCCACCCTGCCGCAAATCGCCCGCACGGTCCTGCCGGACCCTGCCCTTAAAGATGCCTTCGATGCGGGACATGCCCGCTATCGCGCTGCCCAATCCGCCATCAGGAGCCTGTCATGACCGATTTCTTCAAAAACATTCAGCCGATCAAGTTTGAAGGTCTGGAAACCGCCAACGAATTCGCCTTCCGCCATTATGATCCTGATGAGGTGCTGCTGGGCAAGCGGATGGAGGACCATCTGCGTTTCGCCGTGGCCTATTGGCATTCCTTTGCATGGCCGGGCGGTGATCCCTTTGGCGGGCAGACCTTTGAACGTCCGTGGTTCGGCGAGACGATGGATCATGCGCGGGTCAAGGCCGATGCCGCGTTTGAAATGTATGATATTCTGGGTGTGCCGTTCTACGCCTTCCACGATGCCGACGCGCGTCCCGAAGGGGCTACCTTTGCCGAAAGCCTGCGGAACCTTGAGGAAATCGTTGATTACCTTGGCGAAAAGCAGACCAAGCACAAGGCCAAGCTCTTGTGGGGCACGGCGAATATGTTCAGCCACCGCCGCTGGATGTCGGGGGCTGCCACCAATCCCGACCCCGAGGTTTACGCCTACGCTGCCGCCACGGTGAAATCCTGTCTGGATGCCACGCATAAGCTGGGCGGGCAGAACTATGTGCTGTGGGGCGGGCGTGAAGGCTATGAAACCCTGCTGAACACCGACCTGAAGCTGGAGCGCGCCCATGCCGGACGCTTCCTGCAATCGGTGGTCGAATATGCCCACAAGATCGGCTTCAAAGGCTCGATCCTGATCGAACCGAAGCCGCAGGAACCTTCGAAGCACCAGTATGATTACGATGTGGCGACGGTTTACGGCTTCCTCAAGGACTTCGGGCTTGAGAAAGAGGTCAAGGTGAACATCGAGCAGGGCCATGCGATTCTGGCGGGCCATTCGTTTGAACATGAAATCGCGACGGCGGCGGCGCTGGGGATTTTCGGCTCGATCGACATGAACCGGAATGACTATCAGTCCGGCTGGGACACCGACCAGTTCCCGAACAACCATGCCGAAAAAGCCGTGGCGTTTTATGAAATCCTGCGGGCAGGGGGCTATACCACCGGCGGCACCAACTTTGACGCCAAGGTCCGGCGGCAATCGCTTGACCCCGAGGATCTGATCCTTGCCCATGTCGGCGGGATGGACACCTGTGCGCGGGCGCTGAAGGCGGCGGCCTATCTGTATGAGGATGGCATCATGGAGGCCGCCCGCGAGGCGCGCTATGCCGGTTGGCAGCGTGACGGGGCCAAGGCGATGCTGACGCAACCGCTGGAGGTGATCGCGCAGGCGGTGGTGGATACCAATATCAACCCGCAGCCGCGCTCGGGCCGTCAGGAACGGCTTGAGAACCTTTGGAACTACTACATCTGATGCGCGGGCGGGGGGGGATTTCGCGGCGTGGGGTTCTGGGGATGGCGGCGGGGCTTGCCGCCCTTCCGCTGACCCGTGCGGCGGCCAGCAGCAACAGTGCCACGCCCGAGGATGTGATCGGGCGCTGGTATAAGCTGGTGCTGCAACTGGTGCGCCATACCGCCACCTATTCCCCCCCCGTCGCCAGCCGCGCCTTTGCCTATCTGGGCATCGCCGCCTATGAGGCGCTTGCGCCTTCTGGCGGGATGCGGACGCTGGCGGGGCAGGTGAACGGGCTGACAGCGGTGCCTGCACGCGCTGCGGGGCAGGACTATAGCGACGCGGTGCTGCTGCATGCGGTGATGACCGCCAGCACGCAGAATTTCTTTGGCAATACCGGCCCCAGCGGGCAGGGCGCGATGGCGGCGATGGCGCAAAAGCTGGGCGCGCGGGCAGCCGATGGCGTGGCGGCGGATGTGGTTGCGCGGTCTACCGAATTGGGTCAGGCGATTGCCGCGCATATCTTTGCATGGTCGCAGGGCGATGGCGGGGCCGTGGTGGAAAACATGGGTTTTCCACTGGAATACACCCTGACCGAAGGTGCCGCGCATTGGGTGCCGACAAGTCTGGTCCGCCAGCAACAGATGCCGCTTTTGCCGAATTGGGGCAACAACCGGCCCTTTGCGATGGCGGATGGCGGGGTGTGCGGGCTGGAACCTCCGTTGGAGTATTCCGAAGATCCGGCATCCGAGTTTTACGCGCAGGCGATGGAGGTTTACACCACCAGCAAGACCCTGACCGATGAACAAAAGCTGATCGCGCGGTTCTGGTCGGATGATCCGATGCTGTCGCCCACGCCACCCGGCCACTGGATTTCGATTGCGATGCAGATTCTGGCGCGGGACCACGCCGATGCGCCGCGCTGTGCCGAGGTGCTGGCGCTGCTGGGGATTGCGGTGGCGGATGGCTTTATCGGTTGCTGGCACGAGAAATTCCGCCATGACCTGCTGCGCCCTGTCACCTATATCCGGCGGGTGATCGACAAGACGTGGAACCCGCTGCTGATCACGCCGCCTTTCCCTGAATATCCCTCGGGCCATTCCACCCAGTCGGGGGCGGCGGCGGCGGTGCTGACGCATCTGTTCGGGGAAGGTTTTGCCTTTGACGATGCCACGCATGAGAACGAGGGTTTGCCAGTGCGGTCTTTTCCCGATTTCTGGGCGGCGGCAGAGGAGGCGGCGGTGTCGCGGCTTTACGGCGGCATCCATTTCCGGGCGGCCAACGAACGCGGGCTGGCGCAGGGGCGCTGCATCGGGGAACAGGCTATAGCCCTGAAAACTAGGGGATAATTCATGCGGGTTTTGGCCGTTCTGCTGATGCTGTGCGGTCCTGCTTTGGCCGAGGAACCGCTGCTGCCCGCCTTTGCCGAGGAAACCACCACGGCGGGGATCGACCACCGCTATATGGGCGATTGGCAATATATGGTGGGCGGCGGGGTCGCGGTGTTTGACTGCGACGCTGACGGGTTCGAGGATGTGTTTCTGGCAGGCGGGGCGGGGCCATCGCAGCTTTATCGCAATGTGTCCGAGCAGGGGCAGGCGCTGCGGTTTGAACCTGTGGACGGGATGGCGCTGGACAGCGTGACGGGGGCCTATCCTCTGGATGCGGACAATGACGGGCTGATGGATCTGGCGGTGCTGCGGGTGGGAGAAAACCGGCTGCTGCGGGGCTTGGGTGCGTGTCGGTTTCAGGATGCCAGTGCCGAATGGGGCTTTGACGGCGGCGATGCGTGGTCAACCGCCTTTGCCGCGACATGGGAAAAGGGCGCGGATTGGCCGACGATTGCGATTGGCAATTACATCGACCGCGCGCAGGAAGATTTCCCATGGGGGTCTTGCACCGACAACTGGCTGCACCGCGCCGAGGGGCGGCGGTTTGCGGCCCCCTTGCCGCTGACGCCCAGTTTCTGCGCGCTGTCGATGCTGTTCACCGACTGGAACCGGTACGGCAGGCCCAGCCTGCGGGTGTCCAATGACCGTGAATATTACGAGGGCGGGCAGGAACAGCTTTGGCATCTTGAGGCAGGCACCCCGCCGCGGCTTTATACCGAGTCCGAGGGCTGGGCGCGGCTGCGCATCTGGGGCATGGGGATTGCGTCGCAGGACGTGACGGGCGACGGCTTTCCCGATTATTTCCTGACCTCGATGGCGGATAACAAGCTGCAAACATTGGCCGCGCAGCCTGCCACGCCGGATGCCAAGCCTGCCTTTGCCGATGTGGCCTTTGCGCGGGGGGTGACGGCACACCGGCCCTATACGGGGGGCGAGACGCGGCCTTCGACGGCATGGCACGCGCAGTTTGACGATGTGAACAATGATGGGCGGGCGGATTTGTTCGTGGCCAAGGGCAATGTCGATGCCATGCCGGATTTCGCATCGGATGATCCGAACAATCTGCTGCTGCAGCGCGCTGACGGGACATTTCTTGAAGCGGGGGATGTGGCGGGCGTGGCCAGCATGAAATCGGCGCGGGGGGCGGCCTTGGCCGATTTCAACCGCGACGGGCTGCTGGATCTGATCGTTGTCAACCGCCGTGAGCCTGTGCAGATCTGGCGCAATGTGACCACCGGCGCGGGGCATGCTGTGGCGCTGTGGCTGCGGCAGGGCGGTTCAAATCGCGACGCGATCGGGGCGTTTGTCGAGGTGAAGACCGATGCTGGGGTGCAATCGCGCGAGATCACCATCGGTGGCGGCCATGCCGGCGGGCAGTTGGGCTGGCGGCATTTCGGCCTTGGCGCAGCGGCCACCGCCGAAGTCCGGGTGATCTGGCCCGATGGCTTGGCAGGCGAGTGGCAAAGCGTGGCGGCGGATGGGTTTTACCTGATGGACCGCGACAAGCCCCCGCAAGCGGTAGCACCAAACTAGGCAGGCCAGCCAAAGGCTTGCCCTGCAAGATTGACGCCTTGCGTGATGAAACCGGCCATAGTAGCGATCCGGCGACGCATCGGTCTTTCGGGACCATCAGCCGGGAGCCGCATGTCATGAAACGCATCCTTGTCACAGGCACGGCAGGCTTTATCGGCTTTCATCTTGCCCGCTTGCTGCTTGCCGAAGGGTTTCGGGTGCATGGCTTTGACGGCATGACGGATTACTATGATGTCCGGCTGAAACAGCGCCGCCATCAGATGTTGTTGCAGAACCCGAATTTCTCGATGACCGAGGGGATGCTGGAAGATCAGCGGCTGTTTGATACCGTCGCCGATGACTTCGTGCCGGATGTGATCGTGCATCTCGCGGCGCAAGCGGGGGTGAGGTATAGCCTTGAAAACCCGCGCGCCTATCTGGACAGCAATGTGATCGGCACCTTCAACGTGATGGAGGCCGCGCGCCGCCTGAAGGTGCAGCATTTGCTGATGGCTTCGACCTCGTCGGTTTACGGGGCCAATACCGAGATGCCCTTTGTCGAGACGGAAAAGGCCGACACGCAGTTGACGATCTATGCGGCGACGAAAAAGGCCAATGAAAGTATGGCCCATGCCTATGCCCATCTTTATGATCTGCCGACAACGATGTTCCGCTTTTTCACGGTCTACGGGCCGTGGGGGAGGCCGGACCTTGCGCTTTACAAGTTCGTGGATGCGATCCTTGATGGCCGTCCGATCGACATCTACAATCATGGCGATATGCACCGTGACTTTACCTATGTCGATGATCTGGTGCGCGCGATCCGTCTGCTGATCGACGCCGTTCCCCGACGTCCGGCGGATGGTGTGGTGCCGGAAGGCGACAGCCTGTCCCCCGTGGCGCCCTATCGCGTGGTCAATATCGGCAATTCCGACAAGGTGCGGCTGCTGGATTTCGTGGACGCCATCGAAGCCTGTCTGGGGCAGAAGGCCGAGCGCAATTACATGGAGATGCAGGCCGGTGATGTGCCAGCCACTTGGGCCAATGCCGATCTTTTGAAGACATTGACAGGCTATCGCCCCCAGACAGATTTCCGCGAGGGTATTGCACGCTTTGTCGAATGGTATCGGGATTATTCCGGTAAGTGAATTTCGCCGCAGATCTGCGGGCTTTGCCGGTTTTGAGGTGAAAGGGCGTTGGCGGCAGGTCTGACGCGGTTTTGTAGGGCGTTTCATATGCAGCGGATTTTTGATATTTTTGCGGCCTGTATCGGCTTGATCGTCTTTTCGCCGGTCCTGATTATTGTGGCCATCTTGGTGGGGCGGCAAATGGGCAAGCCGGTCTTGTTCCGGCAGACCAGACCGGGGTTGCATGGCGTGCCATTCCTTATGATCAAGTTCCGCACCATGCGGGATGCAGTGGATGCAAGCGGTGTGCCTTTGCCGGATGCCGCGCGGCTGACCCGTTTAGGCCGCTTTTTGCGATCTTCATCGCTGGATGAATTGCCGGAGCTTTGGAACGTGCTGAAGGGCGAGATGAGTCTTGTTGGGCCGCGCCCGCTGCTGATGGAGTATCTGCCGCTTTACAGCGCCGAGCAGGCGCGGCGGCATGAGGTCCGGCCCGGAGTGACGGGCTGGGCGCAGGTGAACGGCCGCAATGCGCTGAGTTGGGAAGAAAAATTCGCGCTGGATCTGTGGTATGTTGAAAACCGCTCGCTGTGGTTGGATTTGAAAATCGTGTGGCTGACCATCCGCAAGGTGATAAAACGCGACGGGATAAGTGCCGAAGGAGAGGCGACGATGCCGAAGTTTACGGGAAGCGGCCCGAAATGACGCGGCTGATCGGCGTTTATGGTGCAGGTGGTTGCGGTCGTGTGGTGCTGCCGTTTCTGCGGGATGACTTGCGCGATTCAGCCCCGAATGTGGAACTGGTCTTTATTGAAGATCATCCAGTTAATGCCGAGATAAACGGCCATCGGGTTATGAGTTTCGCGGCGTTTCACAGCGAAGATGCCGAGCGTAAGAGTTTTACCGTTGCGATTGCGGATTCACGCACGCGGCAGCGCTTGTCGGAAACATGCAAAGCGGCTGGTATGGACTGGTTGACCCATGTTTCCCAACGGGCGCTTCAATTGGACGGGGTTACGCTTGGTGAAGGGGCAATTGTGTCGCCGTTTGCCACGCTTGGTTCGAATGCAAAGGTGGGAAAAGGGTTCCTCGGGGATATATACAGTTGTGTAAATCACGATTGTATTCTTGGTGATTGGGTCACATTGGCACCCTATGCCAATGTGAATGGCAATGTTCATATCGGCGACCATGCCTATATCGGGTCTGGCGCCCTGTTACGTCAGGGCAGCGCAGATCACCCATTGCGTATCGGGGACGGCGCTATCGTCGGCATGGGTGCGGTTGTGACCAAGGATGTGCCTGCCGGTACGACGGTTGTGGGCAATCCGGCGCGTGTATTGAAAAGGGACTGACCATGTTGAACACCGCGTTTTCGCCCTGGCCGTCCTTTACTAAGGAAGAGGCGGATGCCGCCGCCCGTGTGATCTTGTCGAACAAGGTCAATTACTGGACGGGGCAGGAGTGCCGGCAGTTCGAGGCCGAGTTTGCCGCTTGGGTCGGAACCTCGCATGCCATCGCCTTGGCCAACGGGACGGTTGCGCTGGATCTGGCGCTGCATGGGCTTGGGGTCGGGGCGGTCAATGGCGGTTTGGCGGCGGATGAGGTGATCGTGACGCCGCGCACCTTCTTTGCCTCGGTGTCTTGTGTGGTCAATGCGGGCGCGATCCCTGTCTTTGCCGATGTGGACAGTGACAGCGGCAATATCACCGCCGACAGCATCGCCAAGGTGCTGACTCCGCACACCCGCGCCATCATTGCGGTGCATCTGGCCGGATGGCCTTGCGATATGGATGCGATCATGGCGCTGGCCGAGGCGCGCGGGATCAAGGTGATCGAGGATTGCGCGCAGGCGCATGGCGCGCGCTATCGTGGCCGGTCGGTCGGGTCGATCGGGCATGTCGGGGCGTGGTCGTTCTGTCAGGACAAGATCATGTCCACGGGGGGCGAGGGTGGCATGGTGACAACCAGCGACGCGGCCCTCTGGGCGCGGATGTGGGCATTCAAGGATCACGGCAAGGACTTTGCTGCCGTGTATGAGCGCGCGCATCCCCCCGGCTTTCGCTGGCTGCACGAAAGCTTTGGCACCAACTGGCGCATGCTGGAGGTGCAGGGGGCCATCGGGCGCATCCAACTGGGGCGCATGGCCGACTGGACGCGGGCGCGTGTGGACAATGCCGCGCGGTTGCGGGCTGCGCTTGGGGCTTTTGCCGATGCGGATGGTCCGGCCAGGGTGCCGGATTTTGCCTGTGCGGGCTGTCAGGGCTGCAAGGCTGCGACAGGGTGCCAGCACGCCAATTACAAATTCTACGCCTATGTCCGCCCCGAAAATCTGCGGGCGGGCTGGAGCCGCGACAGGATCGTGGCCGAAATCATGGCCTTGGGGGTGCCATGCTATCAGGGGTCGTGTTCCGAGGTCTATCTGGAAAAGGCCTTTGACGGAACGGGGTGGCGGCCTGCCACGGCTTTGCCCGTCGCGCAGGCGCTGGGCGAGACGAGTCTGATGTTCCTTGTCCATCCCACCCTGACCGAAGCCGAGATCGACAAGACCTGCGCGGCAATCGGATCGGTCTTGTCGCAGGCCATCCGGCCCTAGATTTGCCGCGGGGCGCGGGTGCGAAGGCGGGCGATGCGCGATGCCCAGTCGGGCAGGACATAGCGGTTCAGGTAGACCAGTTGCGCCGAGATGCTGCGGGCCTCGGGGTATTTTTTCTGCATGAGCAGTGCCTCGGCGCGGCGGGCCTGCGGGGTGAGCAGGCTGGTCTGCTGGAGTGCGTGCCGACGGGTTGCCACCATCAGGCGCGGCGATAGCAGGGGCGGGCCAAGCGTGGTTTGGCAGCGGTGGTAGTAATCCACGTCCATCATCCAGTTCAGCCGTTCGTCAAAGCGGGGGGCGCGGGCGCGGCGCAGGGCGACGACAGAAGGATGACCGACGGTGTTGACTCCCATCACCGTCATCGCATCCATGCGCGGGGTCTGGCTGCCATGCAACTGCCCGTCGGCATCAAGGCTGCGCCCGCCACAGGCAAACCATGTCACCGCCGCATCCTCGAAGGCGGTCAGGGTTTCCGAGAGGGCGGTTTCAAGGATCAGCAGATCGTCCTGAAACAGGAACTTCACCACCTCGCCCCGAGCCGCCTCAAGCGCGGCGTTGGTATTGGCGCTGCTGCTGCGCGGCAGGTCGCGGGTATCAAGCCGACGCAGGCGCAACCTGCCCGCAAAGCCCGCGCAGACAGTGGCAAGGCTGTTGTCATCGGATTGGTCGGCCACGATCACTTCGAAATCAGGCAGATCCTGCTGTGCAAGCGAGCCGAGCGCTTGGGCAAGATAGCCCGCCCCCACGCCGCCCATTTCATAGGCCGGGATCAGAACGCTTAGTCGCGGCATGACTTCATCTCGGTTCTTTGCACTCCCTCTGGTTGTTGCATGACGGGTCAGGGCAGGCCAGAGGAACAGATCCGTTATCCGGCCCGTGGCGGCGCGTGTCCAGAGGTGGCGCGCAGTTGCACGCAATTCCGCCGAGCCTGCATCGGTGCTTGTGGCAAATCCTGCGCGTGCTATTGCGGGCATGCCCCGCGAGCGGTAATTTCGCCGCGCTTCGGCCATCGCCGGAGCGGCGCCATTAGGGGCGACAGGAACGATAATGGCATTTGCCCAAGTGACGTTTATTTCTTTCTCCAAACTTCGCCAGACGTGGCGTGATTCCATTCTTGGCCGTCTGCTGGGCGAAAACATCCGCCGTCAGCGGCTGCTGTATATCGTCTCGCTGATTGCCATGAGCTTTGAGGCGGTGACGATCTCGCTGATGGCGTGGATGATGAAAAGCATCGTCGATACCATGACAAACCCCGAGGACCGTGCGGCGGTGGTGGCCTTGGCGCTGTCGATTGCGGTGGTCTTCATCATCAAGGGGATCGCGACCTATATTCAGGTGATCTCGTTGCAGCGGGCGGGCAACCGGATCGTCGCCTCGCAGCAATCGCTGCTGTATGCCAAGCTGTTGCGGCAGGGGGTGGCGTTTTTCAATCTGACGGAATCCTCGCAGCTTTTGATGCGGATCACCCAAGGCGCGCAGGCGGCGCGGTCGGTGATCGATCTGATTGTTACCTCTTTCGTGCGTGATTTGCTGACGCTGGTGGGGTTGGCGGCGGTGATGGTGGTGCAGCAGCCCTATCTGGCGCTGTTTTCGCTGATCGTGGGGCCGCTGGCGATCTTTGCCATCCGCATTTTGCTGACCAAGGTTCGCAGCATCGTTCGCAAGGAAGCCGCCTCGATGGCCGAGATCATCAAGGTGATTCAGGAGACTGCGGCGGGCGTGCGGATCATCAAGGCCTTTGCCATCGAGGACCGGATGTCGGCCCGCATGACCGATGCGGTGTCGCAGGTTGAACAGCGGTCAAACGCCATCGCGCGGCTTGAGGCGGCGGCGGGGCCGATCATGGAAACCCTGTCCGGCATCACCATCGCGGCAGTGGTGATCCTGTCGGCGTTCAAGATGCTGGGCGGGGCGGACCAGACGCCGGGGCAGTTGATCTCTTTCGTCACCGCCTTGCTGATGGCCTATGAACCCGCCAAGCGGCTGTCGCAGGTTCGGGTCAGCATCGAATCCGGCATGGTCGGCGTGAAGATGATGTATGAACTGCTGGATCATCCCGAAACCATGGTCGAGCATCCCACCCCCATTGCCTTGCCGCAGGGGGCGGGGTTGATCGAATTGCAGGATGTAAGCTTTGCCTATGATCCCGAGCGTCCGGTGATGCAGGGGATGAACCTGACCTTTGCCGCCGGAAAGACGACGGCACTGGTGGGGGCTTCGGGGGGCGGGAAATCGACGCTGATCAACCTGATCATGCGGCTTTACGATCCTGTGACGGGTGTGGTCCGCATCGACGGGGCCGATCTGCGCGAGGTGTCCTTTGCGAGCCTGCGCCGCGCGATCAGCTTTGTCGGGCAGGATACGTTCCTGTTCTCGGATACCGTGCGCGAGAATATCCGCTGCGGTGACCGCGATGCGGATGAGGCGGCGGTGATTGCTGCAGCGAAATCCGCCTCGGCGCATGATTTCATCATGGCGCTGCCGCAGGGCTATGACACGCTTGTGGGTGAAAACGGGGCGTTTCTGTCGGGCGGGCAGCGGCAACGTCTGGCGATTGCGCGGGCGATGTTGCATCGCGGACGAATCCTGTTGCTGGACGAGGCCACCTCGGCGCTGGACCCGGATTCCGAGGTGCTGGTGCAGCAGGCGTTGGAGCGGTTATCGCAGGGTGTTACGACGGTGGTGATCGCGCACCGCCTGTCCACCATCCTGAACGCCGACACCATTTGTGTGATCGAAGGCGGGGCAGTGACGGAACAGGGTAGCCTGACCGAGTTGCTGGCGCGCAACGGCCGCTTTGCCAGCCTGTTCCACAAGCAATTCGGCCATGTCGCCTCGATCACCGATCGGGCGCGCGCTGGGGATGCCTAGGCGTGGCGTCGCCGGACTGCGGCAGTGAAGGGCGGTTGCGTTTTGTTAGGCAGCGCTGCAAACGGGCGCTGATTTTTTTGTTATGTCATAGGGTTCGTGCGGCGCATGATTGATCTTCTTTTTGTTATTGGCATGCACCGCAGCGGGACCAGCGCCTTTGCTGGCAGCGCCATGCTTTTGGGCGGGGCGGCCCCCTTTGAGATGCCAAGCAGTTCGCCCTTCAATCCCAAAGGCTATTTCGAGCCGGTCCATGTAGTGACGGGCAATGACATGTGTCTGGCCGTTCAGGATCGCAGTTGGTCGGATTGCCGGCCGGCCGACGCGATGGACACTGGCACCACCTCGGCCTGGGTGCAGGCCTTTGCCGAGAAACTGGAGCAGGCTTTCGGGCCGATGCCTCTGAAGATTGTCAAAGACCCGCGCCTTAGCCTTACGGTGCCGTTGTGGCACAAGGCGGCGCTGCAGATCGGGCATTTGCCGGGCTATGTGATCTTGCTGCGCGAGCCAACGCAATCCGCCACCTCGATCATGCGCCGCGATGGCTTTTCGGACGAGGCGGCGGTGGCGCTTTGGCTGCGCTATATGCTGGATGCAGAGCGGAACACGCGCGGGCTGCCGCGGATGATCCTGTCAACCGCCGAATTCAGCATCTGTCCGTCGGCGGTGCTGGCGCGCGTGGCGGCGCGCTTGGATTTTGCATGGCCGCACGCGCCCGAAACCTTGCCGCCCGATTTTGTTGAACCGGGCATGATCCATCCGGCGCAGCCCGTTGTGACTGATCTGATGCCTTTGGCGATGGAGGCGTTTCGCGCCCTGTTGCATTTGGCGCAAGATGGCGATGATGCGGGCGCGATGGCAAATCTTGATGCCATCCGCGCCCGTTTCGATCCGCTGACGCCGGTAATCCACGACCGGTTCCTTGCGGACCAGTCGCCTGAGACGCCCTTGCAAGATCGGCGTGCGGCCGTGGCGTTGCTGCCAGAGGTGACTCGGGATGAGGATATCCTATCTCCCAAAGTGGCGCTGGCCGCCGAGCGGGTGCAGCGGGCAATTTCGGACCGGCTGCGCGAGAATGCGGCGCTGCGGCTGAATTTGGTCACTGAAGCGGTAACTTATGCAATGCGGCATCCTTTCTGGCCGTTGCTGGGGTATTTGCGCTTTTATGGATTTATGGGGCTGGCGGCGGCGGTGCGTCCTGTGCTGCGCCCTTTGGCAAACTGGTTGCAGGGGGTGGCCGGTCCGGCAGATCCCGACCGTTTTGCCAAGGGTCGCGGAGAGCTGCCGCAGCAGCGCGCGCGCAGGGCCAAGGCCAAGATCTTGCGCTTGCCGTTCTCGACGCTGGATGAAGGGTTTGTGCCGTATAATCCCCCCGCGCCGATTGATCCTGCGGTCAAGTTGATCGCGTTCTACCTGCCGCAGTTCCATCCCTTTGCCGAGAATGACGCGTGGTGGGGCAAGGGCTTTACCGAGTGGAGCAATGTCGGCAAGGCGGTGCCGAATTTCGATGGGCATTATCAGCCGCATTGCCCGATCCACTTTGGTTATTACGACCTGCGGGTGCCTTCCGTGATGGAAGAACAGGCCCGCGTTGCCAAACAATATGGCATCGGCGGCTTTTCCTATTATTTCTACTGGTTCGGCGGCAAAATCCTGATGCAAGAACCGCTGGAGGCGATGCTGGCCAATCCGGCTGTGGACATGCCGTTCTGCTTTACATGGGCGAACGAAAACTGGACACGGCGCTGGGACGGGGCCGAGGATGACATCCTGATCGCGCAGCGCCATTCGCTTGAGGACAGCCTTGCGCTGTTGCGGCATCTGTCGCGCTATTTCAACGATCCGCGCTATATTCGGATCGAGGGCAAGCCGGTGTTCATCGTCTACCGCGCCGATATTATTCCCGACATTGCAGAAACCGTCGCGGCGTGGCGGGACGAGGCGGAAAAGCTGGGCTTTCCGGGGATTTATCTGATGGCGGCGCAAAGCTTCCAGATCGGTGATCCGACCGGAATGGGCTTTGATGCGGCGGTTGAATTTCCGCCGCACGGGGTGCCGACCACCGATATTGTGGCCAAGCTGGGCAATGTGCGCCCGGATTTTCGCGGCCATGTCGTCGAATATGAACAGGCGGCAGATTATGCCGTGTCGCGGGCCGAAGTGCCGTACAAGCTGTTCCGCACGGCGATGCTGTCTTGGGACAATACCGCGCGAAAGCAGCAGGGCGCCTATACGTTCCACAATTTTAGCGTGACCGCCTTTTCGCAATGGCTGTTGGCGCTTGGACATCGGGTGATGACCAGCCCCGCGCATGGGCCGGATGAAAAGCTGGTGTTTGTGAATGCGTGGAATGAATGGGCCGAAGGGTCGCATCTGGAGCCGGATCGCAAGCATGGGTTCGGCTATCTTGCCGCCGCGCGGGCCGCGCTGGCCCCGTTTGATAGGGCAAGCCTTCCGCCCGTGCCGGTGTTGCCCGCGCGCCTTTTGCGGTGATTTTGCATCTGCATTACCCAGATCTGTGGCCGGAAATCCGCGAGGCGCTGGCCACGCTTGGGCCACATGATCTGTATGTTAGCGTCACCGATGCAAGGACGGTGGCGCTGGTGCAGGCTGATCGGCCTGATGCCTTCGTCGAATGGGTTGAAAACCGTGGCCGCGACATCCGCCCCTTCCTGTCGCTGCTGCGCCGGATCAGGCCGCTGGGCTATACGGCGGTCTGCAAGATTCATTCGAAGAAAAGTCCGCATCTGGCCGATGGCGGCATGATCCGTAAATCCCTGATAGAGCAACTGGTTGATCCGGCGCTTGCGGCTGCTTTTGCCGGTGATCCCCGCCTTGGTATGGTTGTGGTGCAGTCAAGCTATCTCAGACGCGCTGCGATCAACGCGAGTTGCAACACAGACTCTGTCGCCGCCTTGGCCAAGGAAATCGACATCCCGCTGGATTGGGCGCATTTCCCCGCAGGCTCGATGTATTGGTTCCGGCCCGAGGCGTTGGTCGATCTGGACAAGATTGACTTGCACCGCGATTGGGGAATTGAGAAAGGGTTGACCGATGGCACGAAGGCGCACGGGATTGAGCGGATCACCTCGTTCTTGACCGAGCGCGCGGGCTTTGGCATTCGCCAGATCTAGTATTCCACAGACAGGACCACCCGTGCATCACACCTCACTTGAGAATATGGATCGCTGCATCCGCGCCTATCTGCCGCAGGGCCATATCGAGGCTGTCGATCTGGGGTCTTACGATGTGAACGGCAGTTATCGCGGGCTGTTTCCCGCCCGTGTGCAGTATACCGGCTATGATCTGGAACCGGGGCCGGGGGTGGATCATGTGTTGGCCGACCCTTACGTCTTGCCGATGGCCGATGCTTCGGTCGATCTGGTGGTTTCGGGGCAGATGCTGGAGCATTGCCCGCAATTCTGGCGGCTGTTCCCTGAAATCGCGCGGGTGCTGCGCCCCGGAGGCATGGCCTTTGTGATTGCGCCCTCGGCGGGGCCGATCCACCGCTATCCGACCGATAACTACCGCTTTTATCCCGATGCCTATACGGCGCTGGCTGATTATGCCGGTTTGCGGCTGGTGGATTGCTGGCTGGACCCGCGCGGGATGTGGCGCGATCTGGTGGGTGTGTTCCAGAAGGGCGGTGATGTGCAGCGCCTGACCGCCCCGCCCGTGGCCGAGGTGGTAGCGGTGCAAAACGATGAAACTCCGGCGGATCTGCCTGCTGCCGAAGTGGGGCAGGGGCCGCGCACCTCGCATGAGGTGCTTGACCTGTTGCACCGCCATTTGCAGCCGGCGCTTTATGTGGAAATCGGGGTGCGGCACGGGCATAGCTTGCAGCATTGCCGCGGCAGGGCCGTGGCGATTGATCCCGCCCCCGAAGTGCAGGAACTGCCGCCGCTTGCCAGCTTGCACCGCTGCACCAGCGATGATTTCTTCCATTACAGCGCAGCGGCGGCGCTGGATGTGCCGGTGGGTCTGGGCTTTATCGATGGCATGCATCTGGCCGAGAACGTCTACCGCGATTTCATGAACCTTGAGCAGTTCATGGACCCTGCGGGCGTAATCGTGATTGACGATGTGCTGCCGAACCACCCGTTGCAGGCCGCGCGCATCCGCCAGACCCGCGCCTGGACCGGAGATGTCTGGCGCTTTGCCGAAGTTCTGGCCGAGATGCGCCCCGACTTGCGCCTGACATGGCTGGACAGTTTTCCGACCGGCCTTTTGCTGGTGCAGGGGCTGGACCCGGCCAATCGCGTGTTGGCGGATGGCTATGATGACGCGATGGAGCGGTTGCGCCTTGGCCGCGATACGCCGGTGCCACCACGGTTGCTGACTCGTCTGGGCGCGGTGGCTCCCGATGATGCAACGGTGCTTTCCGCGCTGGGCGGTGTCATGCCGCAGGCCAAGCCGGTGGGGAAATGGCGCGGGCTTTTGGCGCGCTTGCGCTAGGCGGCTTGCAAATTTGCACAACGGTTCTGCGAGGGGGGACGGCATTGGCGGATTGCCAAAGCCACGCCCGAGGCAGATCATTGCCGCCATGTTTTTGACGGAGTTTGCGATGTCGCAACGCTTTCCCACCTATTTCATTTCTCACGGCGGCGGGCCTTGGCCCTGGCTGCGCGACATGCGCCGGATGTTCAGCAATCTTGAGGCGTCGCTGGCGCGGATTCCGTCGGAATTGCCGGCGGTTCCCAAGGCTGTGCTGTCGATTTCCGGCCATTGGGAGGGGCGCGATTTTGCGGTGATGTCATCGCCGCGCCCGCCGATGGTCTATGACTATTCCGGCTTTCCGCCCGAAACCTACAGCATCGTCTATCCCGCACCCGGTGCGCCCGAACTGGCGGCGCGCACAGCGGATCTGTTGCGCGGGGCGGGGTTGCCGACGCGGCTTGATCCCAAGCAGGGGTTTGACCACGGCACCTTTGCGCCGCTTTTCGTGATGTATCCCAAGGCGGATGTGCCGGTTTATCAGATCTCGCTGCAATCGGGCTATGATCCGGCGGCGCATTTCGCGCTGGGCCGTGCGCTGGCACCTTTGCGGGACGAGGGTGTGCTGATCCTTGGCTCGGGGCTAAGCTATCACAACCTGCGCCTGTTCGGGCCTGCGGCCAAGCAGCCCTCGACCGCCTTTGATGGCTGGTTGGATCGCACGCTGGCGCTGGACCCCGCCGCACGCACCAAGGCTTTGGAGCAATGGGACCAAGCCCCCTATGCCCGCGTCTGTCACCCCGAAGAAGATCACTTTGTGCCGCTTTTCGCCGCCCTTGGCGCTGCCGAGGGGGAGGTTGCCACCCGCACCTACCATGACGAAGGCCTGTTCGGCGGTGTTACTGCATCCAGCTATCGCTTTGGCTGAATGCAGAAGGCCGGACGCGGGGGGAAGTCCCGCGTCCGGCGCTTTTGTTATTTGCGCGCGGCGATGTGGTCGGCCAGATAGCTGGCATCGTGCCAGACGCCCCAGATAAAGGGCGAGGCCCGCCGCGCCAGCCAGGCCAGCCCAAGGAAATACAGCCCCGGCACGTTTGACACACCGCGATCATGTGCGGGGCGGCCTTTTTCGTCGAAGGCATCCAGTTTCAGCCAGCCGAAATCCAGCTCGAACCCGGTGGCCCAGACGATCGAGGTGACACCCGCCGCCTTCAGATCCAGCGACAGCAGCGGGTTCTTCACGCAATCGGGGGCGGCGCCGATCTGGCGGGCTTCGGGTTCTTCGGGAAGATCAAGGTTGTTCTTGGTGGCGTAGGCGTCCGCCTCATCCAGCACCGACAGGTAATTTGCATCGCCCCGCGCGATATTGCCCGCCAGATCGGGGGCAAAGCTGATGCTGCCATCGACATAGGCCCCCGCGCGGCCCACCAGCGTCATCCCGCGCGCGGCAAGGCGGCGGAAATCAACCGTATGCCCGCCCAAGGCACCGCTGACCGAGATGGTCACATGCTCCATCCCCGGTTCGCGGGTTTTGGCATCCCAATAGCCCAAAGCCCCCAGCCACCAGACGAAATCCTTGCCACGATAGCGGCGCGGCGGGCGATCATGCGGGCCGACCGACAGGTAAACCTGCTTGCCCGAGCGCAGCAGTTCATCCGCGATCTGCGCGCCGGACGATCCCGCGCCGACAACCAGCACCGCGCCTTGCGGCAACTGGCCGGGATTGCGGTACTGCGACGAATGCATTTGCGTGATGCCCGCCTCGTCCGGCACCACTGCCGGAATGATCGGGCGCTGGAACGGGCCGGTGGCAGCGATCACGTTGCGCGCCTCGATCACCCCTGCCGAGGTTTCGGCGACAAAGCCCGCACCATCGGCTTTGGGTGTCAGCGAAAGCACCTCGATGCCGGTGCGGATCGGGGCGGCGATTTGCGCGGCATAGGCCTCGAAATACGCGACAATCTCGGTTTTGGAGGCGAAGGCGTCGGGGTCCAGATTGGCAAAGGTCATGCCCGGAAAACGGTCGTGCCACGCCGGACCATTGGCCACCAGCGAATCCCAACGCTCGCTGCGCCAGCGTTCGGCGATCCGGTTCCGCTCGACCACCAGATGCGGCACGCCTTGGCGGCTTAGATGTTCGCTTGCCGCCAGTCCGGCCTGCCCGCCCCCGATGACCAGCGTATCGATCTTTTCAACGGACATTCCCGCACCCCTTTTGGTATCTCTGCGCCTAGCGCCGCTTTGCAAGACAGGTGTAAAAGAGGTCGCACTTCAGGGAAATATGTATCCTTCTTAGGTCGGGATAGGCTGTGCCTAAGCCGTGGCGGCTTTGCCCCTTGGTGATGGGCCATAATCCGACAAGGTAAAGCCAAGCGGATGCATGCCGCGGATCGGCATCCGCAAGGCTTTGGTCTTGTGCAGGGCGCTGGAAAGCGATATCGCTCAACTCAGAGCAATCTTGCAATTTTATACCGAATATTGAACCGAAGCCCCTGCGGCGTTGCCGCCCTTTCTTGCGTAGCTGCCCGAGCGAAAGTCCAGATGCCATGACGACACAGCGCGACAAACTGCGTGAGGATGTGAACTTCCGCATCCTGCGCTTGCTGCAGGATAACCCCGAGATGACCCAGCGCGAATTGGCGCGGGCGGTCGGTGTCAGCACGGGCGGCATCCATTATGTGCTGACTGCGCTGCTGGACAAGGGCGTGATCAAGCTGGGGAATTTCACCGCCTCGACCGACAAGCGGCGCTACGCCTATGTGCTGACGCCGAAGGGGATTACCGAAAGGGCGCGGCTGACGCGCAATTTCATTATCCGCAAGATGGCGGAATATGAGGCGCTCAAGATCGAGATCGAGGAGGTCGGGGCAGATCTGCCCGCGACCGAGTTTGATGCGCTGCGGGCCGAGTCGCGGGGGCGTTAACATGCGCGGGTCGGTTCCAGAGGCGGTTTGCCGTGGCGGCAGGCGCTACGGAAACAAAGGGTGTCGCCGGCGCGGCAGGATTCACTGGTTTATTTGAGAGGCAAGTATGTTTGATCTGACGCTTGAGAGCGCGCGACTGGCTGTTATCGGGCTGGGCTATGTTGGCCTGCCGCTGGCCGTCGCCTTTGGGAAGGCCATGCCCGTGGTGGCGTTTGACATCAATGCGGCACGGATCGCGGCCCTGCAGGCGGGACACGATGCGACGCTTGAAGTCGATGATGACGAACTCGCCACGGCGCGGCAACTGACCTATAGCAGTGCGGTCAAGGATATGGCGGGCTGCAATGTCTATATCGTGACGGTTCCGACCCCGATCGACGCCCACAAGCGCCCGGATTTGACTCCGCTGATCAAAGCCTCGGAAACCATCGGGGCGGTGCTGAAGCGGGGTGATGTGGTCATCTATGAATCCACCGTCTACCCCGGTGCGACCGAGGAAGATTGCGTGCCGGTGCTGGAGCGGGTCTCCGGCCTGCGGTTCAACAAGGATTTCTTCGCGGGGTATAGTCCCGAACGGATCAATCCGGGGGACAAGCTGCACCGGCTGCCGACGATCACCAAGGTGACGTCAGGCTCTACGCCCGAGGTCGCGGATTTCGTCGATGCGCTGTATGGCTCTGTCGTTGCGGCTGGCACGCACAAGGCCCCCAGTATTCGCGTGGCCGAAGCCGCCAAGGTGATCGAGAACACCCAGCGCGACCTGAATATCGCGCTGATCAACGAGTTGGCGGTGATCTTCAACAAGATGGGGATCGATACCGAAGCGGTGCTGCAGGCGGCTGGCACCAAGTGGAATTTCCTGCCCTTCCGGCCGGGTCTGGTGGGCGGGCATTGCATCGGGGTTGACCCCTATTACCTGACGCACAAGGCCGAGGCGATCGGCTATCACCCGCAGATCATTCTGGCCGGACGCAGGCTGAATGACAGCATGGGGCCATATGTGGCGGGGCAGCTTGTCAAAGAGATGCTACGGCGGCGCATCCATGTGCGCGGGGCGCGGGTTCTGGTGATGGGGCTGGCCTTCAAGGAAAACTGCCCGGATTTGCGGAACACCCGCGCCATTGATGTCATCGCAGAACTGCGTGATTTCGGGGTCGAGGTTGATGTTTATGATCCTTGGGTCGATCCGGTCGCGGCGCAACATGAATACGGGCTGGCCCTGACCGCATGTCCCGCCACAGGCGCCTATGACGGGATCATCCTTGCCGTGGCGCATGACCAGTTCCGCAGCATGACGCCTGCGGAGTTGCGGGCCTATGGCAAGGACGCGCATGTGCTTTACGATCTGAAATATGTCCTGCCCGCCACCGACTCTGATCTGCGGCTTTGACCTGATGGGGACCAAGATGAAACGCTTTGCCCTGATCGGTGCTGCGGGATACATCGCGCCGCGCCACATGACGGCCATTCGCGCCACCGGAAACGAACTGGTCGCGGCGCTGGACCCGAGTGACTCGGTCGGCATCATTGACAGCCATTTTCCCGACGCGCATTTCTTCACCGAATTCGAGCGGTTTGACCGCCATATCGACAAGCTGCGCCGTTCGGGGCAGGGGGTCGATTATGTCGCCATCGCCTCGCCCAACTATCTGCATGACAGCCATATGCGCTTTGCGCTGCGGTCGGGGGCAGAGGCGATCTGCGAAAAGCCGCTGGTGCTGAACCCGTGGAATATCGACGCGCTGAAAGAGATCGAGGCCGACACCGGACGCAAGATCAACACCATCCTGCAACTGCGCCTGCATCCGGCGATCATTGCGCTGCGGAACAAGGTCGCGGCCAGCGCGGACCATATCTTTGATGTGGACCTGACCTACATCACCTCGCGCGGGAACTGGTATCTGCAAAGCTGGAAGGGCGACGAGAAGAAATCCGGCGGCATCGCCACCAATATCGGCGTGCATTTCTATGACATGCTGCATTTTGTGTTCGGGGCCGTGCAAGAGAACATCGTGCATCTGAACACGCCGACCAAGGCGGCGGGCTATCTGCAATATGAACGCGCAAGGGTGCGCTGGTTCCTGTCGATCGATGTCAATGACGTGCCGCAGCTTGAGCGTGCCAAGGGCAAGCGCACCTTCCGCGCCATCACCGCCGATGGCGAGAATGTGGAATTCTCGGACGGTTTCACCGATCTGCACACCCTGTCCTATCAGGAAATCCTTGCGGGGCGCGGCTTTGGGCTGGAGGAAAACCGCGTGGCCATCGAAACCGTCGCGCAGATCCGCAGCGCGCCCGTGGTGACGCATGGCGCGCGGCATCCGTTTCTGGATGCGGCGCTGGCATGACTGTGATGATCCATCCCAGCGCCATTGTCGATGCAGGCGCCCAGATCGGCGCGGGCAGCCGCGTCTGGCACTTTGCCCATGTCTGTGCAGGGGCGCGGATCGGCGAGTCTGTGTCGCTTGGCCAGAATGTGTTCGTTGGCAACAAGGTCGTGATCGGCGACCGCTGCAAGGTGCAAAACAACGTCTCGATCTATGACAACGTGACGCTGGAAGAGGGCGTGTTTTGCGGCCCGTCGATGGTCTTCACCAATGTCTACAATCCGCGCGCCTTGGTCGAACGCAAATCCGAATACCGCGACACTCTGGTCAAACGCGGCGCGACTCTGGGGGCAAATTGCACCGTGGTCTGCGGCGTTACCATCGGAGCCTTTGCCTTTGTCGGCGCCGGAGCCGTGATCCGGCAGGATGTGCCGGATTTTGCGCTGATGGCCGGTGTGCCTGCGCGCCAGATCGGCTGGATGAGTGCTTGGGGCGAAAAGCTTGATCTGCCGCTGGCAGGCGAAGGCACCGCCACCTGCCCGCATACGGGCGAGATCTACCGGCTGACCGGCAACCGGCTTTCGCGGGAGAATGTGGTGATATGATCCCTTTCATCGACCTTGCCGCCCAGCAAGACCGGTTGCGCCCCCAGATCGAGGCGGGGATCGCGCGGGTACTGGCGCATGGCCAGTATATCCTTGGTCCCGAGGTGGACGAGCTTGAGCAGAAACTGGCCGCCTATACCGGGGCCGCGTATTGCATCACCTGCGCCAATGGCACCGATGCTTTGCAGATCGCGCTGATGGCGCTGGGGGTCGGGCCGGGTAGTGAGGTGATTACCCCCGGCTTCAGCTATATCGCCACCGCCGAGGCGGCGGTGCTGCTGGGCGCGAAAGTGGTCTACGTCGATATTGACCCCGAAACCTATACGCTGGATGCGGCCCTGCTTGAGGCTGCGATCACGCCAAGGACCAAGGCGATCCTGCCGGTATCGCTTTACGGGCAATGCGCGGATTACGATGCGATCAACGCCATCGCCGCGCGTCATGGCATTGCCGTGATCGAGGATGCGGCGCAAAGTTTCGGAGCCAGCTACAAGGGGCGCAAGTCCTGCAATCTGACCACCATCGCCTGCACCAGCTTTTTCCCGTCGAAACCCTTGGGCTGCTATGGCGATGGCGGGGCGGTGTTCACTTCGGACCCCGATCTGGCCAAGGTGATCCGCCAGATCGCGCGGCACGGCCAAGAGCGGCGCTATCAGCACGTACGTCTGGGGGTGAATTCGCGGCTTGATACGATGCAAGCGGCGATCCTGCTACCGAAACTGGCCATCCTTGAGGACGAGATTGCCGCCCGCCAGCGCCTTGCCGATGCCTATGCGGCGGGGCTACGGGCCATCGGCATCGCCCCGCCCGAGATTGCAGATCACAATGTCAGCGCTTGGGCGCAATATACGGTGCGGGTGACAATGCGCGCAGCGGTGCAGGCGGCCCTACAGGCTGCGGGCATTCCCACGGCGGTGCATTACCCGTTACCGCTGAACCGCCAACCCGCCGTCGCCGATCCGAAAGCGCAGGTGCCACAGGGGGACAAGGCTGCGGATGAGGTGATGAGCCTGCCGATGCACCCCTATATGCCGCAGGTCGACCGCGACCGGATTCTGTCGGCGCTTGCGGCGGTGCAAAGGCTATGATGGCGGATCTGCGGCAGCGCTTGCGCGGGGGCTTTCTGGGGGATGTGCTGAAGCTGTCCTTCGGCACGCTGGCCGGACGGCTTATCGCGCTGGCGGCTTTGCCGCTTTCGACCCGACTTTATGCACCCGAAGATTTCGTGCTGCTGGCGGTGTTTCTGGCATTGGTCAATACGCTGGCGGTCGTAGCCTGCCTGCGGCTGGAAATCGCGATTCCGATTGTCGAGACCGACGCCGAGGCCGCTGATCTGCTGGCCCTTGCGCTGCTGGTAACGGCCGGACTGGCCATTGTGATCGGGGTTCCGGCGCTGCTGATACCTGACAGGGTTGCACAGTGGCTTGGCAATCCGGCCATTGCGCCTTTCCTGTGGCTGGTTCCGCTTGGCGTGGCGATGGCCGGCAGCTATTCGGCGCTGCAATACTGGACGACACGGGCCAGACGCTTTGGTGACATCGCCCGCACGCGGGTGGGGCAGGCATTGGCCGGAGTGACCGCGATGCTGGCGCTGGGCTGGCTTGGGTTTGCGCCGTTTGGTTTGTTGGTTGGCAATGTGCTGAATATTGGGGCAGGTGGTATCAGTCTGGCCGTCCGCGCCCTGCGGCACCCCCCTGCGGCCAATGGCGGGATTCGGTTTCGAGACCTTGGCAAAACCCTGCATCGCAATCGCCGCTACCCGCTTCTTTCGACACCTGAAGCCCTGTTGAACATTGTCGGGGTGCAGGCCCCTGTGCTGCTGATCGCGGCCTATGCCGGGACCGAAGCCGGATATCTGTTTCTGGCGATGCAAGTGATGGCTGCACCAATGGCTTTGTTGGGCAGTTCAATCGCGCAGGTGTATTTGTCGCGCGCGCCGCAGGAATTCCGCGCAGGCAGCCTTGCCCCCTTCACGCTGGGGATCATGCGCCGTCTGCTGGTTGTCGGGGTAGGGCCGCTGTTGCTGGCAGGGGCTGTGGCCCCGCATGTCTTCCCTTGGCTCTTTGGCCCAAGCTGGGCGCGTTCGGGCGAGATTATGGCTTGGCTGGTGCCTTGGATGGCCCTGCAATTCATAACCTCGCCGGTGTCGATGGTCATGTATGTGACGGGGCGTCAGCGGGCGATGCTGGCCTTGACCGCTATCGGGTTGGTGCAAAGGGTGGGCGCTGTTGCCATCGCTTTGACAGGTTCTTTGAATGCGCCCGTGCTGGGCTTCGTGGTGGGCAGCATCGCCTACTATCTTACCGTGTTGGGTTTTGTGTTGGTGGCAGCAGGGGCAAAGCCCCGCGATCTGCCAAACCTGCTGAAAGCCTTCGGGGATTGGCGGGTTATCTTGGCCGCAACACTTGCCACCGTGATTTACCTCACGGCATGACCACAAGGAAAACATGATGACTGACATGGCACGAGGGACTGAACGCGAACGCGATCTGGCGCGCGAGGCCTACTTTTCCGACGGCTACTTCTCGATGCCGCAGCTTTGCAGCTTTGCCCATCAGTTGAACTTCATTCATACGATGCGCCCGAAATCTGCCATCGAGATCGGCTTGGGCAATGGGTTTGTTTCAACCTATCTGCGTCGGGCAGGGGTGCCGATTATCACTGCCGATATCAATCCTGCGCTGGAACCGGACATCTGCGCCCCGCTTGGCGAGGTTCGCAACCACATCGCGCAACCCGCCGATCTGGTGATTTGTTGCGAGGTTCTGGAGCATATGCCGCTTGCCGAGCTTGACGCCAATCTTGACCATCTGCGCGGTCTGGGGGACCGGCTGTTCCTGACCCTGCCGAATGCGTATCGCTGTTGGGGTGTCTCGGGGCTTGCGTTCCTGCCGAAGCTGGGGGGCAGGCTGTTCGATCTGAATTTCAACATCCCGTGGAAGCACCCCATCGCAGGCGGGCCGCATTTCTGGGAGGTCGGCCATTCCGCCGCCTGCACGCGCGCGGCAATCGTGAAGCGCCTGCGCGCCCGCTACCGCAGTGTCCGCAGCGGCCGCTTCGCCCTTAACCCCTATCATGTCTGGTTTATCTGCGAATGAAACTCCTCACCGTTATCGGCGCCCGCCCGCAATTCATCAAGGCTGCAACGGTTTCGCGCGCGATTGCCGCGCGACAGGACATCACCGAGGTGATCGTCCACACTGGCCAGCATTACGATGCGAACATGTCGGACATCTTCTTTGACGAGTTGTCGATCCCGCGCCCGGATCACCATCTTGGCATTGGCGGAGGCTCCCACGGGGCGATGACGGGCCGCCAGATCGAGGCCATTGAGCGTGTCTTGCTGGATGAAAAACCGGATATGGTCCTTGTTTACGGCGACACCAATTCTACTTTGGCCGGAGCGCTGGCTGCGGTGAAACTCCACATTCCTGTGGCCCATGTCGAGGCGGGGTTGCGAAGCTTCAATCGGCGGATGCCGGAAGAAATCAACCGCATCCTGACCGATCACGCCAGCGACCTGCTGTTTGCCCCGACGACAACGGCGATGAAGAACCTGTCCAACGAAGGACTACCCCGCGCGCGGATGCATCTTGTTGGCGATGTGATGTATGATGCTTGTCTGTTTTACGGCGCGCAGGCGCGCAAGCCCGCGTGGTTTGACCCTTTGTCAATTTCCGAGGGCGATTACGTTCTTGCCACCGTCCACCGCGCCGAGAATACGGATGACCCTGTGCGTCTTGCCGGGATTTTACAGGGGCTTGCTGGCGCCGAAAGGCCCGTGATCCTGCCCGTCCACCCCAGAACCCAAAAGCAGATCGAGTCGCTCGGACTTTCAACCCCCGCGCATTTGCATCTTGTTCCTCCGGTGGGGTATCTGGAAATGGTCTGGCTTGAAAAGCATTGCGCCGTGATCGCAACAGACTCGGGAGGCGTCCAGAAAGAGGCCTATTTCCACGGCAAACCCTGCGTCACCTTGCGCGACGAAACCGAATGGGTGGAGTTGGTGGACGTGGGGGCTAATATCCTTGTTGGAGCAAACAGGGAACGTATAAGCAATGCCATCGTTGGTGTTGGGGTGATGGAAATTAAGTCACCGCTCTACGGTGTAGGAAATTCTGCCAGTGTAATTTTGAGTGTCATGGCAAGTCGATTGTCTGCCGCAAGTGAGGTTGGAATTGACTCGTAGAGTATTGATATTCACATACTGGTTTCCCCCGGCAAATGTGATTGGCGCATCACGGCCCATGGCTATCGCGCGATATTTTGAGAAAAAGGGGTGGCGTGTCACAGTCGTTTGTGGAAAATCAAACGCGGTTAGCCATGACTTCACTGTTGGCTTGGATGGAATAGAAGTTATCTATGTGCCAGACACTCGCATCACTGAGTTTTTGAATTTTAAGTCGGGTCGAGGCAAACTTCTTCGTATCATAAGCGCACTCCTCCGCGTTGTTGCGCTGCCTGATCCCTTTCGATCGACAGTGAAGCGCATGTACGGAGCCGTGCGGTCCGAATCGAGCGGTTCAGACCGGTTTGATCTGATTGTTTCATCGGCGCTTCCATTTTCATTGCACAACTCCGCTTTGCAGCTTGGCAAGGATTTCAACGTCCCGGTGATTCTGGATAACCGCGATTTTTGGGCGTGCAGCCCATATCGCCGGCGCGTTCCATTAACGTGCTGGCTTGAAAGATTTGTTGAGCGCCGAGTCTTTGCGAGGGCTGATCTTGTGGTCGCAATAAGCGAGGCAATGTCCGATATATATAAGATTCACTACCCGGATATGGCTAAAAAGTTCATATATGTTCGAAATGGCACTGACACAAAAGTTTCAGCAGGTAAGGCTTTGGCTGGAGGTGGCGGTGCAAAATTTGTTGTGACTTATACAGGTATCCTTTACGGCGCGACGCGTGATCTACGGCCTGCATTGCGCGCTTTTCAAAGTCTTGGAATTGACGTGAACGTTAGATTCTATGGATCTGAGGCAGAGCAGATTGCAAACTACAAGCGTGAATTTTCTGAAATTGAAATCTCAGACTGTGGTCGCGTATCAAGAGATCAAGCTCTGGCTGCACAGCGTGCCGCAGATGTGCTTCTGATTGGGCTTGGGACAGACCAGATAGAGCAGTCCTTTTTGCCCGGCAAGTTTTTTGAATACGTTGCATCGGGGCGCCCAATCGTTGCGATTGCTGATAAAAATTCGGAAATTGCACGCCTCATAAATAGGCACGGGCTTGGAATAGCATCTCGTGTTCCAGAAGAAATCGGTGAATTTGTTCAAGCGTTGCGAAATGATTTATGGGTGCGTTCCGACAGGTACATGGATGAACTCTCGCGTGAAAATCAACTTGATCGACTTTTTGAAGCAGCCAGCACTTTAGTCGAAGGAAGAAGCGGGATCGAGTAGTGGCAGTGCCTTCTATCACCCACATCATTACAGGCCTTGGGGCAGGCGGCGCAGAGCGTGCGCTGCATGCGATTTTGACGAATGGTCTTGAGGGGCCATTTCGCAATCGGGTGATCTCTTTGATGGGGCTTGGCCATTACGGGCCGCTTTTGAAGGGTGCGGGCATTCCTGTGACCTGTTTGAATATGCGCCCCGGTCGGCCGTCGCCCTTGGCTTTGGTGCGTTTGCTGGCCGCCTGCCGCGAGGCTCCGGCTGACATCATTCAGGGCTGGATGACGCATGGCAATCTTGCGGCAACGCTGGTGCGCGCCACGACGCAGCGCCCCGCAGCCTTGGCGTGGAATATCCGCTGGTCGCTTGAAGGGCTTGCCGAGGCAAAACTAACGACCCGCATGCTGACCCGGTTTGGCCTTTGGCTGTCTGACGGGCCGCAAGCCATTCTTTATAATTCGGCCCGCTCACGTCAGCAGCACGCGGCTTTTGGCTATCAGGATACCCGCGCACATTACATGCCGAACGGGTTCGACACCAAACAATGGGCTGCCGATCCGGTGATCCGGCGCGCGGTGCGGGCCGAGTTCGGCTTGCAGGACACCAGTCGCGTGATCGGCTTTGTCGGTCGCGGACATGCCGAGAAAGATCCGGCCAATTTGTTTGCGGCCTTCGAGCAAGTCGCTGCGGCGCATCCCGATGTGACATTGGTCGCTGTCGGGCGCGACCTTGACCGCTTTGCCACAGCTTCAGGGCGGATTATCTTGCCGGGCCAGCGTGATGACATACCCCGCCTGATGCAGGCTTTCGATGTGTTTTGCCTGTCCTCGCGCGTCGAGGGCTTTCCGAATGTCATCGGCGAGGCGATGGCTTCGGGCTTGCCTTGTGCGACGACGGATGTGGGCGATGCCGCCAATATCGTCGCGGATACCGGTTGGGTGGCCGCGCCACGGGACAGCAATGCTTTGGCCGCGGCCCTGAATGAAGCCCTGTCCTTGCCGTCCGAAGCGTTGCGGCAACGGGGGCGTGCCGCCCGTGCCAGAATAGAACAGGAATTCTCAATTCAGGCGATCGTGTCACGTTACGCCGCGCTTTATGAAAATTTGAAAAGGGAGCGCCCCTGATGTGCGGCATTGTCGGATATTGGAACGGGCGGATGGGCTGTCGTGACGGCGTTGTGCAGGCCATGACGCGGCAGATTGCTCATCGCGGGCCGGATGCCGAGGGTGTCTGGCAGGACACAGCGGCGGGCCTTGCGCTGGGGCACCGGAGGCTGTCGATCCTTGAACTTTCCGAGGCAGGCGCGCAGCCGATGATTTCGGGCGACGGGCGGCTGGTGCTGGTGTTCAACGGCGAGATTTACAATCATCGGGCCTTGCGCGCCGAGATCGAGGCCGCAGGCTGGGCCAGCGGTTGGCGGGGGCGCTCTGACACCGAGACATTGCTGGCCGCGCTGCAAATATGGGGTGTTGCCGCGACCCTGCCGCGCCTGAATGGCATGTTCGCTTTCGCGGTTTGGGATCGTGCGGACCGCACGCTGACGCTAGCGCGTGACAGGGCAGGGGAGAAGCCGCTTTTCTATGGCCGTGCCGGCGAAACCTTGCTGTTCGGCTCGGAACTCAAGCCGTTGCGCGCCCATCCCGACTGGCAGGGCAGCATCGACCGCGATGTTCTGGCGCTGTATCTTCGCCACGGCTATGTCCCTGAGCCGCATTGCATCTATCGGGGGCTGCAGAAACTGGCCCCTGCCCATTGGGTCGAAATTGTCGATGGCCAGCCGCGCGAGCCGGTGTGCTACTGGCCGCTCTCGCAGGTCGTCATGTCCCCGCGCAGCACGGCACCGGACAAGGTTCTGATCGATACGCTGGAAGCCCGTCTGCGCGAGGCCGTCGCGCTGCGGATGGAAGCGGATGTGCCATTGGGGGCATTCCTGTCGGGGGGGATCGACAGTTCGGCCATTGTGGCGCTGATGCAGGCGCAGTCCGGTCGGCCTGTCCACACCTTTACCATCGGCTTTGACGTGCCGGGCTATAACGAGGCCCAGCACGCTGCGTCCGTGGCGCGGCATCTCGGGACGGTGCATACCGAACACTATGTCACCGCGGCCGAGACTTTGGCTGTCGTGCCGGATCTTCCCGAAATATGGGACGAGCCTTTTGCGGATTCCTCGCAGATCCCGACGCTGTTGCTTAGCCGTCTTGCCCGAGGCGAGGTCACGGTTGCTCTGTCGGGGGACGCGGGGGACGAGCTGTTTTGCGGCTATAACCGCTATGGCTTGGGCTATAATCTGCATCGTCGGCTGAAGCGCTTGCCCTCGCCGTTGCGCCGCGCGCTGGCGGGGGTGTTGCAGGCTGCTCCGGCCCATGCGATTGACCGGCTGGTTCAACGGCTTCCGCAGCGCATGCGCTTTCCGGCGCTGGGGGACAGGCTGGTCAAGCTGGGGGCCGTGCTGGATCAGGCCGAGGGCGCGGCCTTCTATCGCGCGCTTGTTTCACAGTTTCAAAGCCCCGCACAACTTGTCACGGGCGCGCAAGAGGCCGGAACGCTGTTGTCCCGCCCCGGCGACTGGCCCGCGCTTGCGGATTTCCGCGAGACGATGATGTATCTTGATACGCTGACCTATCTGCCCGGCGATATCCTGACCAAAGTTGACCGCGCTTCGATGGCGGTCGGCCTTGAGGCGCGGGTGCCGTTTCTGGATCATACGCTGATGGAATTTGCCTGGAGCCTGCCCATGCACATGAAATTGCGCGACGGCAAAACGAAATGGGCGCTGCGTCAGGTCTTGCATCGCCATGTCCCCGAGGCGCTGATCGATCGTCCCAAAATGGGTTTTGGCGTGCCGATCGAGCATTGGCTGTCGGGGCCTTTGCGCGCATGGGCCGAAGATTTGTTGTCTGCGGATGCCATCCGCGCCGAGGGCCTGCTGGACGTCGCCGCCGTGCGCCAACTCTGGGACGAACACAAAAGCGGCCGTCGCCGCTGGCACCACCAGCTTTGGGCTTTGTTGCGCAAATCCCCTGAAGGTCGGAGTGCCCCTTCCCTTGGACAGACCTATCCTGCGCGTTGCGTAACGGGTGTTCCGAGTGCGGTG
>MHZT01000049.1 GCA_001828855.1 Rhodobacterales bacterium RIFCSPHIGHO2_02_FULL_62_130
TACCGTCCTCCAGCGCCGGAAACCACCGTCCCGATGGACCCGAGGCCCACCATGCACTAACATTCAAACCGGACCACTCAATGGGGGCAGTCCACCCCGGCCGACATCCAGTTCGTCGAGGTGATCGACGATCATGGCATCTTCGTTGGCAGACCTTATCTGACCATCGCCGCCGATGTGGCGACGAGTGCCATCATCGGCTTCTGTCTGACCCTCGAGCGTCCGTCCCGGCTCTCGGTCGCCTTGTGCCTTGCCCACGCGATATGCAGCAAGGATAACTGGCTGGCCGAACGCGGGATCGCGCACCCGTGGGTGATGCATGGCCGCCCTAAGCAGATCGTCGTGGACTCCGCCAAGGAATTTCAGAGCAGTACCTTTACGAAAGGATGCGCCGACTTCGGGATCACCGTCCGAACCCGGAACAAGGGCACAGTTCACCGAGGTGGGGTTGTCGAGCGCCTCCTTGGAAAAGTGAACACGGTGCTTCGCTCTCTTCCTGGCAAGACCGGACGGTCGATCGCGGATCGCGGCGACTATTCGTCCGATGAGAGGGCAAGTCTGACCTTCGCGGCCCTCGAGCGTTGCATCGCCCTGGCAATCGTCGATCACAACCAGACCCAGAACGCGCGCAAGCTGACTGTGCCTCGCCTCGAATGGGAGCTGCGACTTCCACCGACGGACCGGCCGATCGATGATCCTGACCAAGTCCTGCTCAACTTTCTCCCCCGCACAACACGCCGCATCTCTCCCCAGGGCGTCAGCCTGTTCGCCATCGACTACTTCGAGCAATGGCTTGGGCCTCTCGTCGCCCGCCGTGACCGGTTGCCACCTCTGGATCTATGCTACGACCCCCGGGACATCAGCCGGATCTACATCGCCGATCCCGACACGCGGATCTGGCGTCCGGTAAAGCGGCGGGATGGGGTGACCATGCCAATCACCCTTTGGCAGCATGAAGCCGACCGAGCGCGCACGCGAGAGAGCCAACAACGACCGGCGCAGGAAAAGACGCTTCTGCGCCGGGAAATCGCGGCGACCGTCGCCGGGGCCAAATCCAAGAAGGCTCACCTGCGGGAAATGACCAGGGCCCGACACGCCGCAGACGCGCCGAAGGCGTATCAAAATGTCGGGCAGGTTTCGGAGGCGACCCATACCGGACCAGAACCTGACCGACCCCGCCGCGTCTTTCCTGTGGAGACCTGGTAGCATGGCCGACCATCTCCTACCATCAACCTCAGCGTTGCTCGATGCGGATGCTGCCACCCGCATTGCTCATATTCGGGCGCCACGCTGGATAGGCCATCCCGGTGCCTCTGCGGCACATGATGCGATGCGGCAGTTGTTGGAACGCCCGCCATCACTCCGTCCACGCGGCTTGTTGATTGCTGGTCCCTATCACAACGGCAAGACCATGATCGCCGAACGCTTCGCCGTCGAACATCTGCGCCGTGCCGACCGGCAAAGGGTCTGGGTGATCCAGACCCGGGAGGGGGCAGGCCTGTCGCATTTCTACGCCAGCATTCTGTCCGGACTGCGCGCCCCGCAAGCTGCCGGCTGGCGTAGCCTGTCCCGCGCCAGCGAACAGGTCGATCATCTTCTCGACAGCGTCAAGCCGCGCCTGCTCATCTTCGACGAATTCCACAGTGTTCTGCGCGGACGCCGACAGGATGTGAAGGCAATCTTCTCGTTCCTGCGGCGGATCGCACGCGTGCATGACATCTCGCCCGTGCTTGTCGGCGAAATCGCTGTCTATGATGCATTGCACGACACTGAAGAAATGGGCTCGCGGTTCGATACGGTCGCAGTGTCACGGTGGGGATTCGACGAAGACTTCGCCACGCTTCTCGACAGTCTCGAGGCCAGCATGCCGCTTGCGCATGCCTCAAACCTCTCACGACCTCCCCTGGCCAAAATGATCCATGATCTGTCGGAAGGGCTGATTGGCGAGGTGGTCGACATCGTCACCCGGACGGCGGTGGCAGCTGTTGAAAGCGGTGAGGAAAGGATCACGTCCAGCACCGTCATGGCCCTCGGCTATGTACCGCTGTCACGGCGACGGAACTCGGCCTTGCGCCATTCAATGACATGACCAGCAGTGCGCAGAGGATCACCGTCTCCCCGGCCCGCCGCTATAGAGTGGCCGCGGGGCATCGCTGGCCGGTGGACGTCCGGCCAGCTCCTGGGGAGCTTTTGTCAAGCTGGCTGCATCGGCTTGCACATGCCAATGGTGTGCCGCCGCGCTATTTTGGAGCGGTGCTCGGGGTGGCCGGCGAGACATGGTCGGCGCAACTTGACCGGCATCTGCCGGATTCTGTTCGTCGCTTGCTGCTCGACCATACGGCGATCTGCCCCGACGAGATCGACGGTCTTTGTCTGGCCAACAGTCCACTCTCGACCCTGCGCTTGCGGCTGCGGACCCGGCCGCAAGATGCAGGGACATCGACGGCGCAGTCCTGTTGGTTGCAGTTCTGTCCCTCCTGCCTGGGGGAAGACGAGGTGCCCTATTTCCGGCGGAGCTGGACCTTGGCAACCCGCGTGTCCTGCTTTCGCCATGGCTGCCGCTTGCGCGACCGTTGCCCGTCTTGTGGGCAGAGCCTTGCGCCATTTCGTCAGGCTCGCCTCGTGCCACAACAGTACTGCGCCTTCTGCGACGCCCCTCTCGCAAAACCGACTGGCCCGGCAAGCACGGGCGCCCGGCGCCTCGAGCGGCTGATCGACGATCTGCTGCGCCTTGATTCCGCTGAGCGCGCGCAGGACGACCGGAAGTCTCTTGCCGTGCAGCTTATGAAACACCCAGTGCCCGTCAGAACGGCGACATCAACGGTCCCATTCTTGTCGCATCGGGTTCGCTACAATTTCTTCCAGCGGTTGTCAGAGCGGCAGATCGAGGTAAGAGACCCCACAGAACGCGGCCCGCTGACCTTCTGGCTCGGGCTGGCCCGCGCCTCCGAAAACCACAAGGGGTTGGTCGGGACGCTCAGAGATCGGCTTGGCGAAACTGCCGGGCCGGGGCCGGCCTCCTCCTCCAGAGAGCCTGATCTGGCCGCCTTGCTGCGGGCAGCAATCCGGCTTCACCAAAGTCGCTGATTTCCTGCTGAAGCCTGGCCGGTCGCCTAACCTTCCATGGCCCCCGATGGGCCTGCCAGGCCTGCATCGTCCAATTGCTCGGGGTCTGGCAGGTCGCGCAAGGACTCCATCCCGAAGGCAGCCAAGAACGCCTCGGTGGTGACGAAGGTATGAGGCGCGCCACGGCGGGGTTCGCGAGGGCCGGTGCCGATCAGGTCCCGCTCGGCAAGTCGGCCGATCAGGTCACGGCTGATCTCTTTTCCGAAGATGTCCTTCAACCCGTCGCGGCTGATCGGCTGGTGATACGCAATCGCCGCCAGCACGGCCAGATCGTATTCCGACAGGTTCAGCGCTTGGCCGTCCACATCCGCCGCGGCGCGGATCGCTGGGGCATAGACCGCGCGCGTGCGCAGCATCCACGCCTTTCCCACCTGTGCCACCTCATAGGGTCGGCCTTCCAGATCCACTGCCAGATCCTCGATCAACAGATCGACTGAGGCCCCCTGCCCCACGACCCGCGCCAGATCCTCGCGCGCCACCGGGGTCGTGCTTGCGAACAGCACCGCCTCGATCCGACGCATCCATTCCCGCCAGCGCAGCTCAGGGGGAAGAACGGCCAATTCGCGGTCAAGTTCTGTGTCCTCGCGCCGCCCCATGCTCAGACCCCGTAAAGTCGGAACGTGTGCCGCCCTGTCAGTTCGCGCACGGCGCCGAGCGCCACCAGTCGGTCGCAGAGCCGTCGCGCGGCCCGATCCGACATGAAGGCCAATGCCCCCGGCACCAGCGCATCGCGCGACAGGAACAGATCGACCGCCCGGCCCGCCGCCTTGGCGCGCAGCTTCGGGGCCACTGCCCGAAGGCGGGCCGCCGCACGGGCCAGATCGCCGGCCAGCGGCAGCGCCTGCCGAACGGCAGAGACAACGGCGCGGTGACAGGCCAGCCGCAGATCATCGCCCCGCAAGCGTATATCGCGGGGCTTGAGCGTCAGCGCCAGAAGCGGCAGCACATGCGTTGCCCCCAACGCTTTTGCCAACGCGGCATCGGACAGGATCAGGGCGGCGGCCTCGGCTCGCGGACTATCGGTCAGCACCGCCTCGACGACCTGCGCCGCGCGGTCCACTGGGGTCGGTCCGGTGGCATCAAGGCAAAGCGCGATCCGCTCTGCCGTTACTCCGTCCAGCGTATTGACCAGATGCGCGACCGAAACCGGCCGCGCCGCCGCGCGTGACCACTGCCGTGCGATCCGCCCCGCCGGGCCGGGGTCGTCGCCCGGTCCCGTCAGGTGCAGGGCATCGCGCAAGGCGCCCTGCCCTTCCCTTCGCCCCGCCATCGCAGCGCAGTTCTCGGCCGCCGTCAGGGCCAGACGATCGCGCCACAGCGCCAGAGGCACATCCCCCGACGCCATTGCCTGACCCAGATGCGCCAGCGCGGCCCCGGACCGGAAGGCCGCAGCCTCCGGCGGCTCGGACGGCGCAGAGACGATCCAGCCTGGCAGCGGGGGCAGCATCGGCAAGGTTTTTAAAGGCTCGGCGCGCGGTTTTCCCATGTCGGCAGCTTATACTGTGACGGCGCTTTCTGCCAGAGAAATGCACCTATAGCGCCGCAGCTTTGTCGGCTCCACAATGTCCAATAAGATTGCATTATCGGACGTGCCGGGAGTATGCTCGACGGTATGACCGAAACGCCCGAGAAATCGCCTTCAGAACCCCCGGAACGTCCCGATCGCCATGAGCGGGACGACAGCGCTGATACGGAGCGCGACACGATCGCCCTGCCCTCCCATGTCGCTGGCTCGGGCACGCTCGACCGCCTGGTCGAAACGGCGCGTGACTATGCGCGTCAGGCGGCGTCGGAGAACACGCTGAAGGCCTACACCAAGGATTGGGCCCACTTCGCGCGCTGGTGCCGGATGCGTGGCGCGGACCCTCTCCCCTCGTCGTCCCAGCTGATCGGCCTCTACATCGCCGATCTGGCAGCGCCGAGCGGCAAAGCACCTGCCCTCTCGGCCTCCTCTATAGAACGGCGGCTGTCTGGCCTGACCTGGGGCTATGCGCAGCGCGGAGAGCGGCTCGACCGCAAAGATCGGCACATTGCCAGCGTCCTGGCTGGCATCCGCCGCAAGCACGCACGGCCACCAGCACAGAAAGAGGCCATTCTGCCGGAAGACCTGCGCGACATGCTGGCAACCCTCCCCCACGATTTGCGCGGCCTGCGCGACCGGGCGATCCTGCTGATCGGCTTTGCTGGTGGCCTGCGTCGGTCCGAAATTGTCAGCCTCGACCACGGCAAGGATGACACGCCTGACTCCGGCGGCTGGGTCGAGATCTTGGAGGACGGCGTGCTCCTCACCCTGCGCGGCAAGACCGGTTGGCGCGAGGTCGAAATCGCCCGCGGCTCATCAGATCAGACCTGCCCGGTCCATGCCCTGACGCAGTGGCTGCATTACGCAAGGATCGACTTCGGCCCGATCTTCGTCGCCACGTCACGCAACGGCCTGAAAGCTACGAGCGAGCGGTTGTCGGACAAGCACGTCGCCCGGCTGATCAAGTCCTGCGCCCGCGAGGCCGGGCTACGCCCTGATCTGCCTGAAGCCGAGCGCGTGCGGCTGTTCTCGGGCCATTCCCTGCGCGCAGGCCTTGCCAGCAGCGCGGAAGTTGATGAGCGCTACGTTCAAAAGCAGCTTGGTCATGCCAGCGCAGAGATGACCCGCCGATACCAGCGACGCCGCGACAGGTTCCGGGTGAACCTGACCAAGGCCGCAGGCCTGTAAGCCCCCTGCCCTTCCGTCGAGCCTTTGCTGAAATGCCAAGCTCCAACCAGACCGCTCAGGTTTCAGCTAATCGCTTCAATTGAAATCGGGAACCAAACGCGACAGGCAGGAACCACAGATCGTCGCCTGACGTCTCATCGGCCTCTACAACGGCATTGGGAGGTTCGTCGAAATCATCATGCAAGACAGATGCTTGAGGCTTCATATGTGCAAAATAGGTGCATTTTGCACTTTACCCAAGGGCTTTCTTGGGGGGCCTGTGCACGCTTATACATAGCACGTGCGCGCGGTGGCCTGCGAGACCTCTCTGACCGTAGTCAGCCTCAGGAAACCAAGGGCTTTCCGATGAACGGCACCACAAAGAGCGCCCTTGCTTCCGTTTACAAACGGTCGTTTATTGGTGGCATGTGAAACTGCAAACGGCCTGTTTTGATGCCCCTGATCGGCTACGCGCGCGTATCGACCGAGGATCAGACCCCCCTGCCCCAGTCGCACGCCCTGAAATCCGCAGGCTGCGCCGAGATCCATGAAGAACAGGCCTCGGGCGGCAATCGTGCGCGACCGGTGCTTGCGCGGGTGTTGGAACGCATCGGCAAGGGCGACACGCTGGTCGTCGTGCGGATCGACCGTCTCGCGCGATCCCTCTCGCATCTGCTGGAGGTGATCGAGCGGCTGGAAGCCAGGGGCGCCTTCTTCCGCTCGCTCATGGACCCGATCGACACGTCCTCCCCGCAGGGCAAATTCACTCTCCAGGTCCTGGGCGCCGCCGCTGAGTTCGAGCGCGCCCTGATCCGCGAACGCACCAAGGCCGGACTGGCCAGCGCACGGACCAAAGGCAGGGTCGGCGGTAACCCGGGCCTGCGCGCCCGTGATCCGGCGGCGCTGCGCAAGGTCCGGCTGGCGCGGCAGGACGGCTACATGGAACGCCTGAACGAGACGGCGCAGGACTGGGTGCCCCATGTGCGACGCCTGCGGCCCGACATGGCCTGGGAAGACGTGCTGCGCATCGTCAACGGCCCCCTGCCCCGCGAGCGCCAATGGACGCAAAGCCGCCTTTTGCGCGCAGTCAACGCCTATGTGCGGGACGGCTTCCTACCGCCCACGGTACTGGACCGCGCCGGCCGCCGCGAAACCGACGACCGCCTGCCCGCCATTGTCGCCGCCATCAAGGGCGCGGACCCCGACATCACACTTCAGGCGATCTGCACTCGACTGGAAGCGATGCGCGAGCGTACGCCCCGCGGGCGGACAAGCTGGCAACCCTCCTCGGTGAAGATGCTGCTGGAGAGGGCTGAGAGGCTGGGGCTGCTTGCGTAGTCGAGATACCTTGCAAATTCTCCACGACATGGAAGGATTACAATGTTTTGGCCAGCGCCATGCTCAGAAACTCTCTGCTCACGCAAAGGGGTTGATGATGCGAAGCTGGCCTTCGACCAGCAGGCCATCTTGCATGTCCTCGCTCCACAGCGTGGTGCAGCCCGCAACCAAAGCGCTGGCCACGATCATCGCGTCGTAGATCGAGAAGCCGTAGCGTTCCGCCAAGGCACGGCCGACGTCATGGGTCTGGAGGGTCAGGTCTTCGACGGGGCACAAAGCACGCACTCCTTCGAGAAACGCCCTTGCTTCTTCCCAGCTTAGGCCAGCCTTGCGGCGACAGTTCACCAGCGTTTCGTTTAGGACCTGAACGCTGATCCGGGGCCCCTGCCCCAGGATAATCTCGGCGCGATCGGCCTTTGGGCCATCGTCGAGCAGGTAAAGAACGACATTCGTGTCCGCGAACTCAGCGCTCATGCGCGTCATCGCGGCTCAGGCGCTCTGCAGCGGGCAGCTTGCCCCGGAAGCGGCGCAGACCCGTAAGCACCTCATCCGCGCGCGCCAGACGACGGACTCTGACCTGGCCGTCGTCCTTGACCAGATCGATCTGATCGCCTTCCTTGAGGCCAAGTTCCCGGACAAGCTCCGCGGGCAAGCGGACGGCGAGCGAGTTGCCCCATTTTGCGACCTGCATCGTGACATCCTGCGTTGATCTACGTTTTGTAATGTATATCAAATGGGTTGCGCCGACAAGCTTGTACCCGTACCCGGGCTACTCTTGTGCGTCCCGCAGCGGCTGACACCAGATTTAGAAAGGTCTTGCACGAATCTGAGTCCTCCGGCAATAGTCACGGAAAAGGGCGACTAAACGCCAAATTCCGTGAACACGCCACGGGCGCGCGAGGGCAGATGAGCAGAGCCGATACACAGGAAGACCTGAACGCTGTGATCCGTCAGCATTCCGAGGTGCTGGCGGCGCAACTGCATTCGCAGCGTGAGAGCCTGTTCCCGCCCGACGCTTCTAAGACTATGCGCAAATTCACCTCAGGTGAAGCCGCTGCTCTGCTGGGCGTCAACGACTCATACCTCAGAAAGCTTCACCTTGATGGCAAGGGGCCGTCGCCCGAAGTCTCATCGGGGAACAGGAGGCACTACTCGGCCGAAGATATTCATAACTTACGGATACTGCTGGAGAAAACGGCTCGCAAGCCGGGAGATTACCTGCCTGGTCGTCGTGCTGGAGACCATCTTCAGATCATCGGGGTAATGAACTTCAAAGGTGGAAGCGGCAAGACAACCTCCTCGGCGCATCTTGCTCAAAGGTTGGCCCTCAAGGGGTACCGTGTCTTGGCGATCGACCTTGATCCGCAGGCCTCGCTCACGGCCTTGCACGGGGTTCAGCCGGAATTTGACCTGCTTGACGGCGGCACGCTCTACGATGCGATCCGCTACGAAGATCCTGTTCCGATCGCCCAGGTCATCCGTAAGACCTACATACCAAACTTGGATCTGATTCCCGGAAACCTCGAACTCATGGAGTTCGAGCACGAAACGCCGCGGGCACTGTCTCGCGGCAACGCGGGCTTGTTCTTCTTCCGCGTGAAGGAAGCTCTGGCGCAGGTCGATGATCGGTACGATGTCGTCGTTATCGACTGTCCTCCGCAGCTCGGGTTCTTGACCATGTCGGCGCTGTCTGCCGCGACGGGCGTTTTGGTGACGATCCATCCCGAGATGCTCGACGTGATGTCGATGAGCCAGTTCCTCAGGATGACGGCCGACCTCATGGATGTCATCGCCGATAGCGGAGCCGACATGTCGCATGACTGGATGCGCTATCTCTTGACCCGCTACGAGCCGACGGATGCACCACAGAATCGCATCGTTGCCTTCCTGCGAACTATGTACGGAGACAAGGTATTGAACGCACCGATGCTCAAGTCGACGGCCATCTCGGATGCCGGCCTGACAAAGCAGACCCTGTACGAGGTCGAACGGAGCGCCTTCACCCGGACAACCTATGACCGGGCAGTCGAAAGTCTGAATGCCGTCAACGATGAGATTGCCCAGCTCATTCAGAGGACGTGGGGGCGCTGATGACCGATAGCAAGAAAAAGCGCATGTCCATGCTCGACAGTCTGGCAGCAGCGGGGACGCCCCCTGCCCCGGGCAGCATGATGTCAAGCAATCGGGCCCTGCGCTCCGCGCGTGATGCCGTAGATGCCCATCATGTCTGGGAACTCGACCCGGTCGAGATCGAGGACGAGAGGTATTCGGATCGCCTCGACCCCAAGGATGTGGATGATCTGCGTGCGTCGATCGAGCAGAACGGCCAGACCGTCCCCATTCTCGTAAGGCGCCACCCGGCCGAGACCAATCGCTATCTACTCGTCTATGGACGCCGCCGTCTTGAGGCCATTCGTGCCTCCGACAAGGTCAAGAAGGTTCGAGCGCTTATCGCGAACCTGGACGACACGGCCGCGCTGCGTGCCCAGGTTTCCGAAAACACTGGAAGGCGCGATCTGAGCTATATCGAACGCGCCCTCTTCGCCCAGGAGCTGCTCGCCAGCGGCTTTGGTTCGCAGGCTCAGATTGCCGAAGTGCTGAATGTGACCCGTTCTGCTGTGTCGATGTCGATCTCGGTTGCCAAGTCGATCGGGACCGACTTGGCCCGTGCGATTGGACCGGCTCATGGAATCGGGCGCCCCAGATGGGAATCGTTGGCGAAGGAACTCTCCAATACCGGCATGGGCATGGACGAGCTTTGCCGTGTTGCAAGTGATGCCCGAGGCAAAGCGGCTGCAGTCGAACAGGCCGAAGAGGAGCCCCAGCTTGATCCTTCGGTCGCGGCATTTGAAGCCGTTGTCCGCCATGTGAAGAAGACCACTGGTCCTTCTCTTGGCAGGAAGCCGAGACCCAAAGCGACGCCTCTTTTGATCGATGGCGCGCCTGCGGGCGCCATAAGGCGGTCTGCTCGGGCGGTCAGGCTGGACCTTACGGATGTGGACGATGCCTTTGCGCAGTGGCTCGACGCCCGTGCGCAGGACGTCCTCGACGAGCTTCATGATCGCTGGAGACGCGAGACATGAAGAGAGGCAGAGCAGCAACAAAAAGGAGGCACGGTACAGGCTAAAGAAAAGGTCCCGCAAAGCTTGCGCTCCACGAGACCCCAACTTTGATCTTAGCACCTTCAAGGTAGTGGGCCAGCGCGCAAACCGCAAGTCATATGTGATTCGCGGAACGGTCTTTCTATGCCTTCGTGAACTGACATCATGGAGTACACACCGATTTCGCCGTTTATGCGGCCGATCTCGCACGCCCATCTGCGCGTGGTCGAGCGACCTGAGGCGTCTGTTCCGGGCAAGCCCATCAACAAGTGGGAACTCCTGCGCGAACTGTCCAAGGCGCAAGCGGCCTTTGGGGTCACGGAACGTGATCTGACGGTCATGCAGGGTCTCCTCAGCTTCTTCCCGGACGATGCGCTTGGCGGGAACGCTGAAATGGTCGTCTTCCCGTCGAACAAGGCGATCTGCGAGCGCCTGAATGGCATGCCCTGCTCCACCATGCGCCGACACTTGGCGCGCCTTGTCGAGGCAGGCTTGCTCATGCGTCGCGATAGCCCCAACGGGAAGCGATATGTCCGCAAGCACGGCGAAGAGCGCGTGGCTTTTGGGTTCGACCTGTCGCCGCTCTACTGTCGGACCGAGGAGATTGCACGGGCCGCAGAGGCCGTGCGTGAGGCCGAGGACCGTGTGCGGCGACTGCGGGAGGTCGTGAGCCTGATGCGGCGCGATCTCGCTGCCCTCGCGGAGTTTGGAGAGGAAATCCAGCCAGGCCTTGGCCTATGGGATCAGTTTCGCGACAAGGCTGTCCTCACAGCGCGCGCCCTGCGCCGCAAGCTCACGCTTGAAGAGCTCTCCGCATATCGGATCGACCTCGAAGCCCTTCTTGATCATGCACGCAACGTCATTGATGGGCCTGAAACAGAAGAAATGAACACCAATGGTGCCCAGTTTGAGCGCCATCATCATAATTCAAATGAAGAATCTATAGATCTTGAACCTGCCTTGGAAAAAGGCGGGGCGGCAGCCGGCGCGCCAGATCCTGAAACGGATGCACTTGTTGCTGACGTGGAAGAAGCGGACACAAGACGCGTGCCAAAGATTCCGCTCCATCTGGTGATCGCGGGCTGCCCGTCGCTTAAAACCTTCTACCAGGGCGATATCCGCCACTGGCATCAGCTTTTCGACGCCGCTTGCCATGTGCGGCCGGCCATGGGGATCAGTGCGTCCGCTTGGGAAGAAGCACAACGGTTCATGGGCCCTGAGCAGGCATCCATCGTAGTTGTGGCCATGCTGGAACGCTTTGCCGACATCCGATCGCCCGGTGGCTACCTCCGCGCGCTGACATCGAAGGCGGCAGCGGGCGAGTTCTCTTGCGGGCCGATGATCATGGCGCTGATGTCCCGGCGAACCGCGGCATAATGTTCACAGCTGTGAACTGGCTCGAGCGGGACGAGAGTTCACAGCTGTGAACTACATGACAGGTCGCGAGACGATGAACGAACAGAGGGAAAGGTTGGGGGTTTGAGGGGTGACGGTGAGTGAGATCGGGAGAGTGGCTTCCGGCGCCCGTCGTGGAGAACAGCTGATGGCGAAAGTTGCCCAGAACATCACCCTGTCCCTGTCGCGGGACATCCCCTTCAACAAGCTCGTGCTGAGCCAGTCAAACGTGCGGCGCATCAAGGCTGGCGTCTCCGTTGAGGAACTGGCCGAAGATATCGCGCGGCGCGGGCTCCTGCAGAGCCTGAACGTCCGGCCCGTGCTCGATGCGGATGGTGTCGAGACCGGCACGTTCGAGATCCCGGCCGGCGGTCGCCGATTTCAGGCGCTGTCGCTCTTGGTGAAGCAGAAACGGCTGGCGAAGACCGCACCGATCCCCTGCATCGTGCGGGATGCCGCGTCCGACATTCTGGCCGAGGACGACTCGCTGGCCGAGAACATGCAGCGTGTGGCTTTGCATCCGCTGGACCAGTTCCGCGCCTTCGTGGCCCTGCGCGAGAAGGGTCAGGGCGAGGAAGCGATCGCGGCGGCCTTCTTCGTGACGCCGCAGATCGTCAAGCAGCGTCTGAAGCTCGCCTCTGTGGCCCCTGCCCTGCTCGAGGTCTATGCCGAGGATGGCATGACGCTCGAGCAGCTGATGGCCTTCACGGTGAACCCGGATCACGCGCGTCAGGTGCAGGTCTGGGATGCGGTGAAGAACTCCTGGAACAAGGAGCCCTACGCCATCCGGCGCATGTTAACCGAGACCTCGGTCCGGGCCTCGGATCGCCGCGCGGTCTTCGTCGGTGTCGATGCCTATGAGACGGCAGGCGGTGTCGTTCTGCGCGATCTCTTCCAGGGAGATGACGGTGGCTGGCTCGAGGACCCTGCCCTGCTCGACCGGCTGGTCACCGAGAAGCTTCAGGGCGAAGCCGAGGCGCTGGCCTCGGAGGGCTGGAAGTGGATCGAGGTGGCGACCGACCTGCCCTATGGTTACAGCCACGGTCTGCGACGTCTGGCCGGTGATCCCGCGCCGATGACCGTCGAGGAAAGCGCGGCCCACGCGACGCTTCTCGCCGAGTATCGGGCGCTGGAAGAGGAATACTCCGGCCAGGACGAATATCCCGAGGAGATCGATGCCCGGCTTGGTCAGCTCGAGATGGCGATGGAGGCGCTCGAACAGCGGCCGCTGAACTATGACCCGGCCGAGGTTGCGCACGCGGGTGTCTTCGTGACGCTGGATCGGGACGGCAGCTTGGCTGTCTATCGCGGCTATGTCCGGCCTGAGGACGAGCCGCGCGAGGAGACCGCGGTCCAGGATGGTGATGGCGCGGATGCTATGGGGCAGGGGGATGATGTCGGCGGCTCCAGCTGGAAACCGTCGGCGACCTCCGCTGTGGGTACCGTCATCACCTCGGGCGGTCAACCGATCGGCGTGGACGCATCCGACGAGGAAGACGACGGGGCGCTGAAGCCGCTGCCCGAACGGCTGGTCATGGAGCTGACGGCCCATCGGACCCTCGCGCTGCGCGAGGCCATCGGGCGGTCACCGGACGTGGCTCTGACGCTCCTGCTCTTGAAGCTGGTGACGGACACCTTCCGTACCTCCTCGGCCACGGGCAGCTGTCTCGAAGCCTCGGTGCGTCACGTCTACATGTCGGCACAGGCGCCCGATCTGAAGGACAGCGTGGTGGCCAAGCTCGTTGACGAACGTCACGTCGCCTTGGACGCCGATCTGCCTCTTGGCGATGACGCGGCGCTCTGGGACTATCTGACCGTTCTCGACCAGGGCAGTCGTTTGGCCCTTCTGGCACATTGCCTCAGCTTCGGGATCAACGCGCTCCATGAGAAGGTGAACCCCTATGGTGCGGGCATCTCCGCCAGCGGTCTGACCCGCCGCATGGCCCATGCCGATCTGGTGGCGCGTGCCGTCGATCTCGACATGGTCGAGGCGGGCTGGGAGCCGACCGTCGATGGCTATCTCAACCGTGTGCCCAAAGCCCGCATCCTTGAGGCTGTGCGCGAGGCGAAGGGGGAGGGGACCGCACAGCTTCTCGATCACCTGAAGAAGGGTGAGATGGCTATCGAAGCCGAGCGGCTTCTGAAGGGCAGCGGCTGGTTGCCGGAGGTCCTGCGCCGGGCCGATCTGGTGGCAGCCGATGGCAAGGCGATCACAGAAGGGCAGGAGGCAGATGCGGGCGAGCCCGAGGATGTCGATCTCCCGGCCTTCCTGACCGCCGATCTGCCGGAGAACGCCACGTCGATGATGGCGGCGGAGTGATCTGAGCCATCCGGGGGCGGGGAAACCCGCCCTCACCCCCACAAAACACAGCAATATCAATGTGATGAATGCGAACGCTCGCATTCAGGATGAGGAATCATGTCTGCAATTACCATCATCGACACAGCCCCTCTCGGAGCTCTGATCCGCTACACTGACGGCAGTCCCAAGCCGCCGGCACGTTTCACCAAGAAGCTTGCCGCCTGGGAGCGATCGAACGGCGTGGGTCGTCTCGTGAAGAAGGAGCCGCCCCGGGTCTATCCGACCTGGACGGCACCTGCCTCTTTCACGCTGCATGAAGGAAACTTCTCCTCGGACGGGGTCATTCTCGTCACCATCATGCGCAGTCATTCGGCGGAAAGCCGACTGATCTTCGAAGTGGCCGAGGTACCGAAGGCCGGGCAGGTGCGTGTGCTCCTCGACTTCGGGGGCAACACTGAATTGCTGCATCTGGCGGAGTCCGTCACTGCGGCCGAGCTCTGGATCGCGCGAGAGGGCTACCGCAACGTGCGACTCGAGATCGTCGGTGCCGAGGACGGCGATAGGGCAGGGGGCGCGGACCTGGCCAACTGAGCCCCGAGAATGCGTGAGGGGCCTGCCCATGGGCGGGCCTCTCACCGATCACACCTTCGTCCCGCAATGCCGCGGGGCGCCGAAGGATCCATCCCCCAAGACGGAGGTCTTCAACCAACACCCTGGCCGGGAGGCTGGCGGTATACCAAGCATCAGCGGGACATCCGGCTCCTGACGTTGGGGCACCATCCCCCGCTCGCCATTCCCTTCCTTGCCCCGAATCCCGTCTTCGAGATCAACCCGCAAGGGGTCGGACTACGGGCGAGCCCGTGCCGCCGAGTGGATTCGGACGAGCCGAACGCACCCGGTGATGTCAGCCAGTCTTCGGGCCTTCGAGGTCCTGTCGCGCGGGGGATGGTCCCCCGCCTCCAAGACAGGAGCCAAACAGATGTCCCGCAAAGATGCACACGCCTTCGCCGCCTCCCTCG
>MHZT01000050.1 GCA_001828855.1 Rhodobacterales bacterium RIFCSPHIGHO2_02_FULL_62_130
GCTTCACCGCACTCGGAACACCCGTTACGCAACGCGCAGGATAGGTCTGTCCAAGGGAAGGGGCACTCCGACCTTCAGGGGATTTGCGCAACAAAGCCTCAAAGAGGTCTGGCATTTTTCGATCCTTTTAGCTCCGTTTGAGCAAAGGCTAGGGCGACCGGATGCCTCCAGAAAGTTGTAGGTGAATGCGGTAAGGTCGCGGACGAGGTGACTTACTTGGGTGTCAGTGGCATTTTGGCTGGGCCTTCCACCGGTGGTTTAACGAGGCCTTCTCGGTATACACCCATTGAAAATTGGCGAGAATACTCTTTCGCATCCCTTTCCTCTTGCTCCCGGCGCTCCTTGTCGAATTGGGCGATTGCCCGCTCGGCTGGCAGCCTTATGTCCCGCTTTATCTCCAAGATTCTGAATATTTCCTCCAAAACGAGGCCGAATTTGGTCGATGAGTGACCACCCTGACTGGATGTGCCAAGGGTAGGTCTATTGCCAGTGTACCGATGGAACAAACGCGCAAAGCGAAGGGCGATGATGTGGGCAAAATGGTCTGGTGGGCGATGTGACATGCTCCAGAACATTTCCTCTTGAGCAGTCAGTTGTTCCAAGATTGCCTGATAGGCGAGAACCATATCCCGTAAGATTTCGCGGGAACCTTCAAAGAAACCAGTTTCTCGAATGTTCTGAATGGCCAGATCCCGCGATGAACCGCCGCGAAGTCTTCAGCGCCGAGTCCCGTTGCGAATTGCCATGTCCACATCTTCCTGGATTCGAGCTTTCTTGGGGGCCGTCCCGCCGTCTCCATCGTCGATCAATTTCAGAACTGCGTTCAGGTGCTTTACGGTGCCTTCTATAATTTTCAGTTCGCCCAAGAATTCATGCTTGGTTTTGTGAAGGGCAACCTGAGAAATAGCGAAAGGTGGATGCTCCTGACCAGCGTACTTTGGTTCGGTCGGTGAGAACAGATCATCCACCAACTGATTTAACCGATCAATCTTGTCTCGGTCGTGCATTAACTCGTCTCCACGTGGACCTTACTGCATTTACTTTCGGTCATCTGGCTCTGCCATTGGACGCCGAAACATCTGATGCGGTTGGTCAGACGTCATGATTGCAGGCACCTTTCGAGTCAATCAATGTGTCTGACGAGCGCCTGCTACATATCTCAACCATTGTTCCGTCAGATCGCGCCGCCTTTGCGGAAACAGCCCCATATAGAGGCACTCGGGACGCATTTGCCGTATGTCCGCAAATCGCCAACCCTGATGGCGACGGCTGATCTGCCGATCAGCACTCAAGCGACCTTCATCGCCGCCGCCTCTGCCGCTGCAGACCTGCAAAAGCCCCTCAACGTTCTGCTGACGATCCGCTGGCGCAGCCTCTTCAGTGACAACGACGTCAATGCGTTGCGCGTAAAGAGTCCTGCCGAAGCGCACGGCGTTCCGGCAGGGCGGTTGCCTTCTGGATGCCGCGTCAGGCATCCACGCGAAGCAGAACCTTGATCGCGCGGCGTTCGTCCATCGCCTTGTATCCTTCCGCCACTTGCATAAGGGGCAGGTCAAGATCAAAGACCCTGCCGGGTTTTATCTTGCCCGACAAAACGCGGTTCATCAGATCGGGAAGGAAGCGCCGCACCGGAGCGGGGCCGCCCAGCATCCGGCGTTGTGCAAAGAACATCTGCGTGCCATCAAGCGTGATACCGTGTGGCACACCAACATAGCCAAGGCTTCCGCCCGGCCGCGTTACGGCGATTGCCTGATCCATCGAGTCCTTGGTGCCAACACATTCCAGAACCGAATCTGCACCGATCCCTTGGGTAAGTTCCATGATGCGGGCGATCCCCTCTTCGCCTCGCGCGGCTACGATATCGGTCGCACCATAGTCGATTGCCAATTTCTGGCGGGTTTCATGCCGGCTCATCGCGATGATCCGCGCAGCGCCCATTTCCTTGGCCGCAAGCACACCCATCAATCCAACAGCCCCATCCCCCACCACCACAACGGTCGATCCTGATCGCACGCCAGCAGCGTGTGCGGCATACCAACCGGTGCCAAGCACGTCTGAGGTCGCCAAGAGATCGACGATCTGGTCAGGCGAGGGCGCCTCGGCAGTGGCGACCAAAGTCCCATCTGCCAGCGGAACGCGGGCAAACGGGGCTTGTGCGCCGGACATGAACTCTCGCTGAACACAAGAGGAATGGAAGCCGTATTCACAATGCGGACAGGTATTGTCCGACAGACAGAACGACCCCACCACGAACTGGCCGGGCTTGACGGTACGCACCTCGGAGCCGACCTCGACGACATAGCCGCAGTATTCATGGCCCATATGCATCGGGCCGTCCATTGGTTGCAGCCCCCGATAGGGCCAAAGATCCGACCCGCAAATGCAGGTCGCGGCGAGTCTGATGATGGCATCCGTCGACTTGAGAATCTTCGGGTCGTCAACACGTTCAAAGCGAATGTCTTGCGGTCCGTGCAGCACGGTTGCGAACATGGATTGTCTCCTTTTGAGTCAGGTTAAAATCTCGCTGTGCAGCGGATAGGTGCCGCGCCGTAACAAGGGGCTGATGTCGCCATCCATCCGCCCGATCCGGATCAGGCCGGGCGAATAGCGGTATCCGGCATGGAAAAAGGCAAGGTTGTGCCACGGGGCGTAGTAGCAAAGATCACCCACCCGCTCATCCCTGAAGGGACCGGCAAACCGCTGTGACAAGGGGCGTGGCAGGCGGGCGATCTTTTCGTTGTGGCTGTAATCCTCGATCGCAAGGTCCAGAGGCAGCAGCGTCAGGAAATCGCGGGCGGTCGGGTTGCCCTCAAGCGTTACGCTGAATGACTGTCCACCAAAGGAAAAGCCGACCCGCATCAGCCGCCCTTCTTCACCTCGGCGGCCATGTCGATGCCGTTCATCTCGCCGACCATATCGCTGAGCATCGGCACATAATCCTCGCCCTGCCCCGTCGCGATGGCGTGGGTGTAATAGTGCTTGGCCGCCCCCGCCATGATGTTCATCACATCGGCATCCGACGCCATGTCGTTCAGATAGCGCAGGTCCTTGGCCGCATTGGCGATGGAAAACTTGTGCGAGTCGCGGTTGCGGTCGACCACATATCCCATGAAGGTTTCGAAGAACCCGTTGCCCATGCGGCTGGGCGAGATCACCTCGCGGATGGTCTGGGGCGAGATGCCAACCTTGGCCCCCAGCACCACGACCTCGGAGAACAGCGCCCCGTAAGACAGGCCGATGAAGTTCATCAGCAGCTTCATCTTGTGGCCGCTGCCGACTTCGCCGATGCGAGTGGATTTCGCGGCCCAAGTATCCAGAACGGGGCGGATGCGGTCAAACACCTCGGCATTACAGCCGACCATGGCCGAAAGCTGGCCTGCCTCGGCCTGCACGGGGGTGCCGCCCAAGGGGGCATCGACAAAATGCCCACCCTTGTCCGCAAGTTCGGCTGCCAGTGCCTCGGTCGAGGCGGGGTTGGCAGTTGAGGTGTCGATCACGATCAGCCCTTTGCGCGCGCCCGCCAAAATACCTTCCGGCCCGCGCATCGTGGCATCGATCTGGGGCGAGTTTGACAGGCAGATGTGGATGATATCACAGACCTCGGCCATATGGCGGGGGCTGGACGCCTCATGCGCGCCTATGGCCAGCAGGCTTTCGACGGGGGTGCGGTTGGCGCGGCCCCGCACCCAAAGCTCATATCCTTTGACGCGAATGTTCTTGGCCATTCCATGGCCCATGAAGCCAAGACCGATGAAGCCGATGACGGGTTTGTCAGACATGGGCGGTATCCTTTGCGCGTGTGTCTTTGTATGCGGCCAGCCAGCCGAGGGTTTTGTCGGTATCGCCCGCAGGCAGGTATTCGGCACCGATGGGATGCCCCCAGCCAAGGGCAGCGATGCGGTCGAACACATAGGCATAGTCCAGCTCGCCATGATCGGGTGCGGCGCGGTCGGGGACAGAGGCCACCTGAATATGTCCGACCAGCGGCAGCAGATGCGCCAGCCTGCGTGTCACATCGCCTTCGATGATCTGGACGTGATAGCAATCAAACATCAGCTTCAGGTTCGGGGCGGCGACCTCGCGGATGATATCCGCCGCCTGCCCCGTGCTGTTCAGGAAATAGCCGGGGGCGTTATAGGGGTTCAGCGGTTCGATCAGGATCGTCACCCCGTCTTGCGCCGCCACCGTGCAGGCATAGCGCAGGTTGGCCACAAAGGTCGCCCTTGCGCGCGGGCCGCTGCTGTTGCCCGCCATGACGTGAACGGCTTTGGTGTCAATGGCGCGGGCATAGTCCAACGCCTGATCTATCGCGGCCTGTGCCTCGGCTTCGCGGCCCGGCAGGGCGGCAAGGCCGTTTTCGCCGATGGCGGTGTTGCCGCGGTGCGTGTTCAGGCCAAGCATGGCAAGGTCGGTCTCTTGCAGGGCCGCGCGGGTGTCGGCTGCGGGCGTGTCATAGGGCCAGTGACACTCTACCGCGTCAAAGCCTGCGGCCTTGGCGGCGCGGATGGCTGCAGGCAGCGGGCGGTCGGCCCATAGAAAGCCAAGGTTCGCGGAAAATCTCATGCATCCCACTCGACGTTGAAGGTGGTGACCAGATCCTGCACCTGCGCGTCGGTCAGAAGGCGCGGGGTCATCCCCCGCGTCACCAGGGCAAGGCGAGCGGTTGCCTCAAGCTCTTCGATGGCGTTACAGGCGGCTTCGACATCCCTGCCCGCCACCACTGGCCCGTGATTGGCCAACATCACAGCGCTGCGTTTGCCTGCAAGGCCGCGCACCGCCTGCCCCATCGCGGGATCACCGGGGCGCATATAGGGCAGGAGTTTCACCCGCCCCAGCAGCATGATCGCATAGGGCGTGATGCGGGGCAGGAAATCGTCGGGGTCCACTTCGGGCAGGGTGGACAGGGCGACCGAATGGCAGGCGTGCAGATGCACCACCGCCCCCGCCGTGCTGCGCGTGTCGTAAAAGGCGGCGTGCAGCGGCATTTCCTTGGTGGGCGCGTCGCCCCCGATGTGGCGCCCCGCCGCATCGAACCGCGCCAGCCGCGCCGGATCAAGCCTGCCAAAGCTGGTGCCCGTAGGCGACACAAGCAGCCCGCCATCGGGCAAGCGAGCCGAGATATTGCCCGTTGAACCGCTGGTCAGTCCCCGAGTGAACATGGATTTCGCAAGTGTGCAGATCGTCTCGCGGAGGCGGGTTTCTTCGGTCATGCCAGACGCTCCAGCGCATCGGCGAAAAAGGTTTCGGCCCCGAAGTTGCCCGATTTCAGCGTGATCGCCACGTCCTGCCCGCCGCTTTGCGCGAAACACCACGGCACGCCTGCGGCAATCTCGGGGCCGATGTCCAGCCGCTTGATGCCCAGAGCCTTGGCCACAGCGCCCGAGGTCTCACCCCCCGCCACCACAAAGCGCCGCGCGCCCTGATCGCGCGCAAGCACCGCGCAGGCGGCCAGCGCGTCTTCCACCAGCTTGCCCGCGCAGTCCTTGCCCAGCCGGTCCTGTGCCGCCCGCACGGCAACGGGTTCGGCGGTGGCGTAAAGCAGCGGCGTTGCCGCCATATCCTGCGCCGCAAGCCAATCCAGCGCAGGCCTCGCCCCGCGTTCGGCCAGTTCCAGCGGATCAAGCCGGAACGCAGGCCGTCCCGCCGCCAGTGCCGCCGCAACCTGACGGTTGGTCATTGCCGAGCAACTGCCCGACAGCAGCACCGCAGGCCCGTCAACTCGCGCAAACCCAGCACCCTGCCGCCGCGCGACCAAGCCTTGCGCAGCCCAAAGCGCGGGCAGCGGCATGGCCACAGCACTGCCCCCCGTCATCAGGGCCATATCCTGACAAGCCGCGGCAATCACCGAAAGATCGTCATTCGACACCGCATCCACCAAGACATGCGCGATACCTTGTGCGCGCAATTCGGCAAGCCGCGCCGCCAGAGCCGCCGCCCCCTTGGCCACGACCAGACGGTTTGCCAGCCCGACAGCGCCCGTGACCTGAGGTGCCAGAAGCCGCATCAGGTTAGAATCTCGCATCGGCGTCAGCGGGTGGTCCTTCATCGGGCTTTCCGCCAGGGGCTGTTCGCCCACGAACAGATTACCCATGAAGATGCTGCGCCCGTTTTCGGGGAAAGCGGGGCAATAGATCGTCTGATAGGCCCCCAGATCGGCCATCAGCGCCTCGGCCACCGGACCGATATTGCCCTGCTGCGTTGAATCGAAAGTCGAGCAGTATTTCCAGAAAAACCGCTGCGCGCCCGCGCGGCGCAACCACGCAAGGGCCGCGCACGTTTCGGCGACGGCATCGGCCACCGGTTCGGTCCGGCATTTCAGCGCGATGATCTCGATTGCGGCGGCATCAACGGGCGGCCCGTCCGGCACCCCCATCCGCAGCGAGACCGGCACGCCCGACCGCGCCAGCAATCCGGCAAGATCGGTAGCGCCGGTCAGATCATCGGCGATGGCTCCGAAATAGGTTGCCATGGGTCAGCCCTGCCCGGGCAGGGCAAGCTGCGCGTTGCGGGCATAGACCTTGGCCACAGCGGCATCATCCTCGCGCCCCAGCCCCATGCCGCTGGCAGCGATGAACTGCTGCAAGGCCGCGGCCGTCAATGGGGCCGCGAATTTGGACGCGCGTGCTGCATCCAGCACGATCCCCAGATCCTTGGGCCAGATATCCACCGCCGAATGGGGGGTGTAGTCGCCCGCCACCACATGCGGCGCGCGGTTTTCCAGCATCCAGCTTGTACCTGCGCATTTCGGAATGACCTGCACAAATGTCTCGGGGGTGATGCCTTGGGTCATGCCAAAGGTGATCGCCTCGGCCATGGCGGCGATATGGGTGCCGGCAAGCATCTGGTTCACCGCCTTCATGGCCGACCCCATCCCTGCGCTGTCGCCCAGTTCGAACACGGTTTCAGCGGTTGCCGCCAGCACGGGCCGCGCAGCAGCAAAGGCCGCTGGCGTGCCCGATGCCATGATCGACAGCTTGCCCGCCGCCGCCTTGACCGACCCGCCCGAAATCGGCGCGTCAAGGTAATGCAGACCCATGCCTACACAGCGCGAGGCCATCGCACGGGCGAAATCCGGCGCGACTGTAACGCAACAGACCACCACAGCCCCTTGCGGCAGGTGCGCGGCGATGCCCTTGGGGCCGAACAACACCTCCTCTACCTGAGCCGCGTTCAGCACCACCACCATGGCGGCCTCCAGCGAGGCTGCCTCATCCGCGATGTTGCCCGCCAGTCCGCCCGCCGCCTGCAACCGCGCCACCGCCGCCGCACTGACATCCGCGCCGCATACCGCATGGCCCGCCCGCAACAGCGAAGCGGCAATGCCAAAGCCCATGGAGCCTAGGCCGATCACGCCGACTTTCATGATTTTCGTATCCTTCTGTCCCGCGCATCCCGCGCGGCAGTTTCCGCAACCGTCACACATGTTCGGGCAACCCCGCAGCCTCGGGCGCAAAGCCGTAAACCGACTTCACCTCCAGATATTCCTCAAGCCCGAACACGCCCATCGACCGGCCAATGCCTGACTGTTTATACCCCCCCATCGGCGTCAGCGAATTGGTGGCAGCGCCGTTGAAGCACACCCGACCCGCTGCAATCTGCGACGCCACGCGGTAGCCCCGCGCGCGGTCGGTGCCAAAGACATAGCCGCCAAGCCCGAAGATGGAATCGTTGGCGATCTGCACCGCCTCGTCCTCGGTCCGGTAGGGGATCACGGCAAGAACGGGGCCAAAGATTTCCTCGGTCGCAATCGCCATGTCGGGGCGCACATCGGCAAAGACCGTGGGGCGCAGGAAATAACCGCGTTCAAAGCCTTCGGGCCGCCCAAGCCCGCCACAGACCAGCCGCGCGCCCTGATCGATGCCCGACTGGATATAGCGTTGCACGGTGGCAAACTGCCCCTCGCTGACCGCAGGCCCCATTGTGGTGGCCGGATCGCGCGGGTCACCGATGACAAAGCGCGCGGCCTCGTCGGCAAGGAAGGGCAAGACCGCCTCGACCTGATCTTCATGCACGATCATGCGGCTGGGGGCGTGGCAGGACTGGCCGGTGTTCATGAAACACCGCTGGATATTCCAGCGCGCGGCCTTTTCCAGATCGGCATCGGGCAGCACTACATTGGCGGACTTGCCGCCCAGTTCCAGACAGGTGCGCTTGATGCTGCGCGCCGCAGCCTCGCCCACCTTGACACCCGCACCGGTCGATCCGGTAAAGGACACCATATCGACGCCCGGATGCGCGGCCATGGCTTCGCCCACCACCCGACCGCGCCCGATGATCAGGTTGAACACCCCCGCCGGAACGCCCGCCTCGTGCAGAACCTTTGCCAGCAGGATGGCCGACAGGGGCGATGCATCCGACGGCTTCAGGATGGATGTGCATCCGCCAGCAATCGCATAGATCAGCTTGATGACCGAAGTCTGGATCGGCCAGTTCCACGGCGAAATCAGCGCGCAAACCCCAATCGGTTCGCGCCGGATGATGGTATCGCCCATGCGCGACTCGAAGGCATAGGATTTCAGCAGATCGCGCGCCACCTCCATATGACCCACAGGGCCGTTAACCTGTGCGGCAAAGCTGACCGGAACGCCAACCTCGCGCGCGATCACATCGGCAAACTCAGCCGCCCGCGCCTTGTAGGCGGCAATAATGCTGTCGATCAGCGCAACACGGTCCGCCACGCTGGTCTGCGAAAAGCCCACAAACGCGCGACGGGCCGCCGCAACGGCGCGGTCCACATCGGCAACCCCCGCCTGCCCGACAGAGGCAAAGGCCGCCTCGGTCGTCGGATCAATCACCGCGCGAGTCGCGTCGGTCGACGGATCAACCCATGCCCCGTCAATGTATATCTGCCCGTAATGCGTCATGGTATTTCCTTCTGTCGCAAGTGCCGGTCAGGAACTGTGGGTATAGCCGCCGTCGCAGGCGATGGTCTGGCCGGTGATAAAGCTGGAGGCGGGTGCAGACAGGAACATCATCAGCCCCACCAGATCCGGCGGCTCCATCCCGCGCTTGATGCATTGCTGCGCGATCTGGGTGCGCTTCAGATCCTGCGTCGGGTTCACCGCGCGGTCCACCTCGGTTGCCACCGCACCGGGGCGCACGCAGTTGACGTTGATCCCGTCCTCGCCCAATTCGCGGGCCATGGCGTTGGTAAAGCCGATCATCGCCGATTTCGACGTGACATAATGCATGTAGTTCATCACGCCCTTCGGCACGGCATCCGAGGCGATGTTGATGATCCGGCCCCAGCCCGCCTTGCGCATCACAGGTGCCACAGCGCGCGCGCACAGCAGCGGGCCGTTGATATTGACCCGCATCACGCGGTCCCATTCCTCCATCGGGATCAGCTCGAACTTGCGCTTTTCCAGCGAGGCGAAGATCGCCGCATTGTTGATCAACACATCGACACGGCCAAGTTCAGCCACAACCGCCGCAATCATCGCGTTGACCGAAGCCTCGTCCGCGACATCAACCTTGACGGCCATCGCCCGCCCGCCGCGCGCCTCGATCTCGGCTTTAACCAGTGCGGCGTTGTCGATCAGCAGATCGGCCACCACCGGAATTGCCCCCGCAGCGCCGAACTGGCGGGCCAGTTCGCGCCCGATCCCCTGCCCTGCACCGGTGATCACCACCACACGGTCTTTCACGCTGAAGTCACGCGCCCATTCCGGCACGCCGGAGTCCTGCGGGGCTTTGACGTGTTGCACTTCGTTCATGACTTCCTCCCAAGAATGTCGTGGGCAAGGTCGGCTGGTGCGCGCGTGGCACCGGCCCCGACGCTCACCTGAATGTCTTTGCTGTTGCTGTTGCCGCGCTCATCAGAAAGCCGGTGTCGCTGCCCGCCGAAACATAGCTGGCCCCCAGCGCAATCATCTCTTTCGCCAGTTCAGGGCGCGAGTTCAGCCCGCCCACCCCCAGCCGCTTGCCATGCCGCCGACAGGCCGCCGCAACATGTTCGTAAGCCTCGCGCACCTGCGGATGATCCAACTGCCCCGGCACCCCTAGCGAGTTGCACAGGTCATTCGTGCCGATCAGCAGCATGTCCAGACCGTCCACCGCCGCGATATCATCGGCATTGGCCACCGCCGTCACGGATTCGATCATCCCCGTCACAAGTGTGGCGTCGTTCATCGCCTGCATGGTTTCGGCAGCAGGGCCAACGCGGAACAGCGTGTGCGGGTTCGGTCCCAGCAGCGACCGGTTTCCCATCGGCGGGAACTTGGCCGCATCCACCAGTGCCACCGCATCGGCGCGCGTTTCCAGATGCGGCAGGATCACGCCCTGCGCGCCTGCCTCAAGCGTGCGGCCAATGTCCGCCGCGTTCAGCCCCGGCACGCGCACCAGCGGGGTGATGCCCAGCGCGGTTGCGGTCATGCAGATCTGGCTGACCGTTTCCAGCGAGAAGCTGCAGTGTTCCAGATCAATATACAGGCAATCGAAACCGGCACTTTTGGCGATGGCCGCAATCTCGACCCCGCGCATCAGCCGGACGATCATGCCGACGGCAAGACCGCCCGCCTCCATCCTTTGCTTCATCCGGTTTTCCGAAACGATCGGCGCGGTGTTCATGGGGCTTCCAGTGCCTGACAGAGTTGCGACGAACCGGCCCGATTGGGGGCGCAGTCGTGGCCTTTCCTGACTCTTGGCGGCCTTTGCCTTGCCGATCAAGCGACAGCAGGCGGCGGCGGCAGCAGCCAATAACCTAGCATTATAGGGCCGGAATTTACCGGATATCGCTGCGGGGGCGTCCTGCCTTAACTGGCGTCAACCGCAACCAGACACAAAGGAGTTGGATCATGCGTATTTCCGAAGCAGCCACATCGGACGGCGGAAATGTCGGTTCGATGCGGACAGGGACGCTGTCGCAAAAGTTCCTGTTGCAGGGCGAAGAAGGCTCGCCGAACAACTATCTGCTGAATGTGGGCCTGACCGGTTCGGGCGGCTGGGGTACTCCGCGCCACCGTCACAACTTTGATCAGATCCGCTATGTGCTGAAGGGGAAATATCCGGCCTCGCCGCACAAGATCATGGGCGAAGGCTCGGTCGCCTATTTCCCCGAAAGCGTGCATTACGGCCCGCAAGACCGCCCCGAGGGGCTTGAAATGATGGTGATCCAGTTCGGCGGGGCCAGCGGTTCGGGCTTCCTTTCGACCCCCGACCGCGAGGCCGCGAACAAACGGCTGGAAAGCAAGGGCACCTTCAAGGACGGCATCTTCACTTGGGTTGATGACAAGGGCAAGAAGCACAACATGGACGGCTCTGCCGCCTGTTTCGAAGAGGCGACCGGCCAGAAACTGGTGTTCCACCCTGCCCGTTACGATGACGTGGTGATGATGGACGCCGAGGCTTACGACTGGGCACCGACAGGCACGGCAGGGGTTTCGACCAAGCTGTTGGGCGTGTTCACCGAGCGCAACATCCAGATCCGTTTCATCAAGATCGACGCCGGTGCCACCTTTAACACCGGCACCCGCGACCAGATCGAAGTGCTGTTCTTGGGGACCGGCAGCATTACCGTTGACGGCAAGACCTATGGCGACAAGACCGGCATCGAGTTGCTGCCTGAAGACAAGCCGACGGACATCACCGCACAGGCAGAGTCGATCCTGTTCTCGGTGACGCTGCCGAAGTTCTGACGGCGACACCCCGGCGCGCGCTCCCCGCGCCGGGGCTTTCTCAGGGGGCGGGCGCGGTGCGTGACAGTTCCAGCCCGACTTCCTTGACACAGGCGACCAGATCCTTGCGCGGCTGGTCCATCTCATAGCCTTCGCGGAAAAACACCGCGATGTTGCGGCTTAGGATCGGGTCCTCGAACGGCAGGGCAACCAGACGGCCATCGGCAAATTCCGAACTGGCGGCATGGAACGGCAAAAGCGCCAGATAGTCCGATGTCGCCACAAGCGATTTCAGCAAGGACAAAGACCCGCAGACCGTCACCTGCTGAGGTGCCGCGACGTTCAGGGTTTTCATCACATATTCAAGAACCGAATGGGACCGCCGCGAGGTCGGCGAGATCCACGGATGTTTCACCAGATCATCCCAAGTCAGATTTTCCACCTCGAACAGAGGGTGGCCGGGCCGCGCAATGACGCAGCGGTTGTCGCGGAACAGCACTTGCTGGCGCAAACCGTCCAGCATGTCGAAAACCTCGGTCAGGCCGATCACAAAGTCGAAGTCCCGCCGCAGCAGACCCGTCAGCAGATCGAACTGCGCGTTTTCAACAACCTGCAAATCCCCGTCGGGATACATCGCGCGCCAGCGGCCCAAGGCCATGGGAATGACGCTGCCTGCCATGCTTGGCAGACTTCCGACGCGGATCGATTCAACCTCGCCGTTGCGGGCGTTCAGCAGGGCGCGCTTGGCAAGTTCGACTTCCTCGCGGATCAGGCGGGCATGACAGTAAAGAATCTCGCCAAAGCTGGTCGGAACGATGCCGGATGGGCCGCGTTCCATCAGATGCATCCCCATTTCTGCCTCAAGCCGATCCATCGAGGTGGACAGGGCGGGCTGCGAGACATGCAGCGTCTTGGCTGCCTTGTTCAGGCTGCCATGCTCGATCACGGTTGCGAAATAGAGCAGCTTCTTGGGGTCGATCTCGAACATGTCGGCGGTGTCCTGCTCTTGCGGCAACGCGCACGCCGCAAGGGCAGAGTGTATAGGGAACGCACCGGCGGGCAAGCCCGCTGGCAGCGCCCTGTCGTCAACCGCAGTCATACCCGAACGCGACGCTCGGCGATGGTTTTGGCAACGGTATAGCTTTGATACATCTCGGGGCCGCCCTCGCGCCCGATCCCGCTTTCGCGGTAGCCACCGAAGGGCGCATCGGCACCGGGGCTGGTAAAGCAGTTCAGTGCTACAGACCCCACCTGCAATTCATGCGTCAGCCAGTTCGCTGTCGCCATTTCATTGGTAAAGACGAAACCGGCCAGACCCATCTCAAGGCTGTTGCTGATCTGAAGCGCCTGTTCCATCGACTTGACCGCCATGCAGGGCGCAATCGGGCCGAAGGTTTCCTCGGTCATCACCTGCGCATCGGGCGGCACATCGGCCAGCACCGTGGGCTGGAAGAACCAGCCGCGATTGCCAAGCCGCGCGCCGCCTGTGGCCAGCCGCGCGCCACGGTCCACGGCATCTTTCACAAACGCCTCCATCGTCGCCAGACGGCGGCGATTGGCCAACGCACCCATCTGCACGCCCTCCATAAAGCCGTCCCCCACCTTCAGCTTTTCCGCCTCATGCGTCAGGGCGGCCACGAAATCGTCATAGACGCGCTCATGGATCAGAAAGCGTGACGCGGCAGAACAGAACTGCCCCGCCATGCGGAATTTCCAATGCGCCGCCAGCCGCGCCACCTCGGCGGGATCAACGTTTTCGTCGATCAGAACGGGGGCATGACCGCCCAGCTCCATCAGCACGGGCTTCATGGTTTCAACGGCAAGGCGGCTTAGATGCTTGCCGACATGGATCGATCCGGTCAGCGTCACCAGCCGCGTGATGGGCGACAGAACCAGCGTGCGCGACACCTGATCAGAGTCGCCGAACACCACGTTCAGCACCCCCTTGGGCAGGCCTGCGTCGATAAAGCACTGCGCGAACAGGCAGGCGGTGGCGGGCGTATCCGACGACGGTTTCAGGATTATCGAACAGCCCGTCGCCAGCGAGGCGCTGATCTTGCGCGACGGCGCGCTCATCGGGACGTTCCACGGGGTAAAGGCGGCAACGGGGCCGACGGGTTCGCGGATCACATATTGCTGGATCGGCGGATCGGTCGGCACGATGCGGCCATAGATGCGGCGGATTTCCTCGGAATCCCAGTCAAGGAAGGTGGCCGAGCGTTCGATTTCGGCCCGCACCTCGGCCAAGGTGCGACCGGATTCCTGCACAAAGATCGGCGCGATTTCCTCGGCCCGCTGCCGTACCAGTGCCGCCGCCCGCCGCATCAACGCGGCCCGTTCGCTGGGCGAAGTTTTGCGCCACACCTCGAACCCGCGCGCGGATGACGCAAGTGCTGCGTTCAGATCATCCTCGGTTGCCTTCGGCACGGTGCCGATGATCGCCTCGGTGCTAGGGTTTTCGACGTTGCACAGGGTCGGGCGGTCATAAATCCATTCACCGTCGATCAACAGGCCGATGCGCGGATAGGAAAGGGTGGGTTCGGTCATAGCGGGCGTCCTTTGCAGTCGGTCTGCTTAAAGCGTGTCAAGAAAGGCCAAAACCTCGGCCTCGGCGAGTGTGGCGGCGCGGGCGCGTTGGCCCCAAGTCTGCGCGCCGATATGCGGGGTCAGGATGACGTTGTTCAGGGCTGAAAGGCGGGCGGGCACCTGTGGTTCGCTGTCCAGCACGTCCAGCGCGGCCCCCGCGATCCGGCCTGTTTCAAGCGCGTCAATCAGGGCAAAGGTATCAACCAAAGTGCCGCGACCTACGTTCACCAGCCGTCCCTTTGGCCCCAATGCCGCCAGCACGTCGGAATCAATCACGCCTGCCAGATCATCGGTCCCCGGCACGGCCAGCACCAGCACATCCGATGCCGCCGCCAGCGCCTGCCAGCCATCATGCAGCGCGCCCAAACCGGCGTTCGAGGTGCGATCAAGCCCCGCGATCTGCATCCCCGACACCCGCGCTCGCGCGGAAATCGCCTGCCCTATCCGCCCGCTTAGCCCCGCGATGCCCATGGTCATCCCGACCAGACTATCGCCCAGATCGAACCGCTGCCCCTCCCAAGCGCCACTGCGGGCAAAGGCATCGGCGTTGCGCAGGTTGCGGCACAGCATCTGCGTCAGCGCCATCGCCAGATCGGCCACGTCCTCGGTCACCGTCTCGGAAACCGGCCGCAGCCTGATCCCGCGCGCCGCCAATGCGCCCGAGTCAATCTTGTCCAGCCCCGCCCCTTGCGAGATGACAAAGGCCAGATTTGGCAGCAGATCGACCATCGCCGCCGAACACCCGCGCGAGGCACTGGTCATCAGCACGCGCACCTTGGCACGCGCATCGACGGGCAAGGCAGCAATAGCCGCCGCATCGGGCGCGATCTGCCAGAACGGCTCTAGTCGTGGATAGGACATGCCCGCAAGTGCGGGAAAGGCAAGGATCGGCGGCATCGGAAAGGGGCTTCCAGCTTGGGAAATCAGGGGCAAACTACTCCGCGCGCGACGGGTGGCGCAACGCGGGGCAGGACATACGCGGCCCTTTGATATAACCTTGTGTTATGACTGGTTGATTTCTGCTGCGGCCTTGCCCCCTGCAGCGGCTATAAGGTTGGCACCACAGAATTAAGCCAAAGGCGCAGCCCATGTCTGACTCCCGCGACCCCGACACCCGTGACCTTGTTCACATCTTTGCCGACCACGCGGCGAACCTGCGCTATGACGATCTGTCCCCAAGCGCCCGCGACGCCGCCAAGCAAAGCATCCTTGACACGCTGGGCGTGATCCTTGCGGCCAGCGGGATGGAACCGGCCGTGCAGGCGGTGATCGAGATCGTGCGCGAAACGGGCGGCGCGCCCGATTGCACGCTGCTGGCCTTTGGCGGCAAGGCCCCTGCCCTGATGGCGGCCTTTGCCAATGGCGCCTTGGCTCATTGTCTGGATTATGACGACCAGACCCCATGGGGCCAGCATTGCGCCAGCTCGATCATCCCCGCTTGCTTTGCCCTTGCTGAACGACGCGGTGGCGTGACGGGGGCAGAGCTGATCACCGCCGTTGCCATCGGTCAGGATATCTTTGCCCGCCTGCGCTGCAATGTTGGTTGGAAGAAAGACTGGAACCTGTCGACCGTGCTGGCGGTCTTTGCCGCCACGGCCGCCGCTGCCCGCGTGGCGGGGCTGCCTGCCGAAAAGATCGCGCATGCCATCGGCATCGCCTCGATGCAGTCCAGTGGCATCATGGAGATGATAGCCGGACGCGGCAGCGACCTGCGCGGCATGTATGCGGGCTTTTCGGCCAAGGGCGCGGTGCTGGCGGTCATGATGGCGGAAAAGGGGGTGACGGGTATCGACCGGATGTTCGAAGGCCAATACGGTTTTTTCAACAGCTATTTCGGCGGGCGCTATGACCGCGCGGCCATGCTGGCGGGGCTGGGCACCGACATGCTGGGCGCAGGCACGCTGTATAAACGCTGGCCCTGCGTTGGCACGGCACATAGCCATATGAAAGCAGCCATCGACATTGTGACCGAACAGAACCTGTCGCTGGCCGAGATCGCCGAAATCCGCCTGCATGTTGGGGATTACCATGATCTGATGTGCCAGCCGCTGGCAGAGCGTCGCGCGCCTGCGACCCTTGCCGATGCCAAATTCAGCCTGCCGTTTCTGGTGTCCGTTGCCATCGTGCGCAAAGGCATGGCGGTGACGGACTTTTCCGAAACCGGCCTGCGCGATGCAGAGGTGCTTGCGGCGGGCCGCAAGATCAGCCTTGTGTCTGACCCCGCGCTGGACTGGACGCTAGAGCTTCCGGCAGGTCGGGTCGAAATCGTGGCCAACGACGGGCGGTCTTGGATGAAAACCGGCACCGGCGTTCCGGGCAATGCCGACAACCCTATGGACTGGGAGGACGTCTGCGCCAAGTTCCGCGAATGTGCGCGTGTCGCCATCACCCCCGTCGCGGAAAGCAAGATCGCCCGTGCCATCGAACTGGCACGGGCGCTGGAAGACGTCGCGGATGCGGCAGATCTGATCCGGTCGCTGGCCTAGATGCCAGCGGTCTGCGCCCCATCGGCCACCAGAGCGTGGCCGGTGATGAAGGCGCCCGACTCTGAACACAGGAACAGCACGGTGGCGGCAATCTCTTCGGGCTTGCCCATGCGGCCCACGGGTTCCTGTTCGATGATGCGCGCGCGGCCTTCCTCGGTTCCGCCGGTGTAGCGGGCGATCATGGGGGTGTCGATGATGCCTGGACACAGCGCGTTCACGCGGATGCCCTGATCGGCATATTCCAGCGCTGCCACCTTCGACGCCACGGTCACCCCGAACTTCGACGCGCAATAGCCCGACTGGTTGCGGATGGCGATCACCCCCGCGCCGGACGAGGTGTTCACAATCGCCCCGCCGCCGTTCGCCAGCATCAGCGGAATCTGATGCTTCATGCACAGGAACACGCTTTTGAGATTCACCGCCAGAACGCGGTCCAGCATCTCTTCGGTCAGATCGACAATCGACGCGCCGGGCTGTTCGATGCCTGCATTGTTGAAGGCCGCGTCCAACCGGCCAAAGGCGGCGACAGTCTGGTCCAGCGCCGCCTTGATCTCGGCGGATTTCGTCACATCGGCGCGCAGGGACAGCGATGTGCCGCCCAGCGCGGCAATCTGCGCCGCCGTTTCGGTCAAGCCCCGATCCGAGATATCGACAATCGCAACGCTTGCACCGGCTGCGGCAAAGGCCAGCGCGGTGGCCCGCCCGATCCCGCTGCCGGCACCCGTTACAAAGGCAACCTTGCCGGAGAAATTGAATACGGGGGCTGTGGTCATGATCGGTCCTTGTCGTTCGATAAAAATGGCAAGCGCCCGCTAACAGGCAGGCGCCTGTCTTTCAGTGGCCCTTGGCCTGCCCCTGGTTGCCCACGGTATAGATGGCGGCGGCAACAACCACGACGATGCCTTCGATCAGCCCCTGCCAGTTTGCCCCAAGGTTCAGGATGTTGAAGCCGTTGGTCAGCGAATACAGCAGCAGCGCCCCCGCCAGCGTCTTGATCACACTGCCCGCCCCGCCGAAAAGCGAGGTGCCGCCAAGGATCGCCGCCGCAATCACCGTCAGCTCGGCCCCCGTCAGGCCGGCGGGGTTGATCGAGCGCAGGCGGCTGGCGAACAGCACACCGGCAAAGCCCGCCGCCCCGCTGCACAGCACAAAGGCCATCAGCTTGTAACGCAGCACATTGATGCCCGACAAACGTGCGGCTTCGGGATTGCCGCCCACGGCGTAAAGACGGCGGCCCACCATGGTGAAGGTCAGCACAAACCACACCAGCGTGGTAAAGATGCCCATGTAGACAACCGGCGTGCGCAACACCAGCTCGCCCCCCGAGGCCGTCGCAAAGGCCAGCAGGGCCGCGCCCCCGATGATCGTGCCCACCGCCGCTGGTCGCAGTTGCTTTTGCGCTGCACGCGATTTCAGGATGCTGCCGATGCCCAGCGCCAGACAGGCGACCCCGGCGGCAACCAACAGCCAGAACACGTCGAACTTTCCGCCTTCAAAGGCTTTCATGGTGGCGATCACCTCGGGGTCCTTGACCGAAAGCGACCGCCCGTCGGTGTAGATCAGGATCAGGCCGCGCACGGCGGTCATGGTGCCCAAGGTCACGATGAAGGCGTTGATGCCCAGAAACTGCACGATAGAGCCGTTCAGCAGGCCGATGCCCATGGCCACGGCCATCGCCAGCGCCACGGCAGGCCAGAAGCCGACCGCATCAGCATTGCCCACCAGCACCGCCGCCGAGATCGCCGCAACCGAGGCTACGGAAAGGTCGAAGTTGCCGCTTATCAGGATCACCGTCATCGCGACCGCCATGATCGCGATCAGCGATGCCTGATAGATCACGTTGGTCATGTTCAGGATACTTAGGTAATTGTCCTGCCCCGTATAGGTGGTGATCATCGTCAGCACGAAGATCAGCAGGATCAGCGCATAATAGACGCCCATCTCGCGCAGCCCGAACATGCGCGCCCAGTTATTCTTCTTCGGGGTGGCCGACGGCGCGGCGCGGGATTCGGTCTTTTGCATTGGGGTCTCGCTTGCCATGGTCATGTCAATGTCCTGCCGCTTGATCTGAATTGTGGCCATCGGCCGGTTTGGCTGTGGCTTGCCCGCCTGCCAGCAACAGAAGTTCGTGTTCGGTGGTCTGATGCGCGTGACGAATGGCGGTGCATTCGCCGTCGCGCATCACCAGAATCCGGTCGGCAACTGCCAGCAACTCTTCAAATTCGGACGAGACCATCACAACGGTCTTGCCCTCGTCCGCCAGTTTACGGATCAGCCGCAGGATGTCGGTCTTGGCACCGATGTCGATGCCTGCCGTCGGTTCATCCAGCAGGAACAGCTTCACATCGCTGAACATCCATTTGGCGATGGTGACCTTTTGCGCGTTGCCGCCGCTGAGTTCGCGCACCAGAATATCCGGAGAGCTTGCCTTGATCGACAGCATGCGGATCGCCTCTTCGCCGCGGTCCTTTTCGCGTTGGGTGACGGGCAGCGACCCCAGCACCGACACGCTGTGCAAGGCAGGCAGCGTCAGGTTGCGCCAGATTTCAAAATCCGGCACCAGCCCCTGCCCCATCCGGTCTTCGGGCACCAGACCGATGCCCGCCTTGACCGCCGCCGCCGTGCCAATCGGCACGGGCTGACCATCCAGCACAACCGTGCCAGTGGCATGTTTGTCCGCGCCAAAGATGGCATGGATCAACTCGCTGCGCCCAGACCCAAGCAGGCCAGCAATCCCGATCACCTCGCCCTTGGCAACCTTTAGCGACAGCGGCTTCAACCGCCCCGACGAGGCAAGGTCGCGCAGTTCCAGCCGGATGGGTGCCGCGGCCAAGGCCGCTTCGCTGCGCCCCTGTGCCGCGCGTTCCAACTCGACAATCTGCTTGCCCACGATGGCTTCGGCCAGACGGCTTTCGTCCAGCGTATGGGTTTCGGCGCGCAGAACCGCCTCGCCGTCGCGCAGCACCGTCACCTGATCGGTCAGCGCCATCACCTCATCAAGGAAGTGCGAGACGAAGAGAACCGCCTTGTTTTCAACCTTGGAAAGCTGCTTGACCGCCGCGTAGACCAGTTCGCGTTCGTCGGTGGCCAGCGAGGCGGTAGGTTCGTCCATCACGATCAGATCGGCACCGGTTCCCAAAGCCTGCAGGATGCAGACCATCTGCCGCGCGCCGATGGACAGATCGCTGACCAGCGCATCCGGATCAGGCCAATAGTTCATCCGCGCGCACAGCTCGTCAAACCGCTTGCGCGAGGCACGGGCCAGACGCCACGCCCCCCCACTGCCCAGAAACACGTTTTCAAGCACCGAAAGCGTGGGAACCAAAGGGATATGCTGGTGGATCGTGGCCACCCCCATATCATTCGCAGCCTTGGGGCTGTCCCAGCTTACGGGTTGCCCGCGCCAGATGATGGTTCCGCCCGATGCCTTGAAGGTTCCGGACAGAATTTTGATAAGGGTAGACTTACCCGCACCGTTCGCGCCCAAAAGGCCGTGAACCTTGCCTTGCACGATGTCGAGATCGACCCCGCGCAAGGCAACTGTGGCGTTGCCAAAGGTCTTTGCGACCGAACGCAGGGTCATGATCGGAGTGTTCTGGTCCATGCGTTATGCCGCTCCTTCAGGTCAACGCCGCGTGTCGATCACCACTGCTCGGGGCAGTCGGCGATGGTGTCCTTGGTGATTTGCGGCATGTCATACGAGACATAGCGCGCCTTCGGCGTGTCGGGGTTGGTGACAGCTTCATACATCGCCTGGAACATCAACTCGCCCAGATAACGCGGACGGGTGCAAACCGAACCATACATCTCGCCTGCCATGATGGCATCAGCGCCCAGCTTGGAACCGCCGCCCGTGGCGATCAGCGTGACATCCGACCCTGCCGCCTCGATGGCGCGGGCGCAGCCGATAGCCATGTCGTCAGCCTGGCTGAAGATCAGGTCCAGATCTTCATGGGCAGTCAGGAAGTTCTGGCAAACCGCTTCGCCTTCGTCCGGTGTCCAGTTGGTCGGCTGGGCGGCAACGATCTCATAGTTGGCACCGGCCTTGTCCAGCGCGGCGCGAAACCCGTCAGTGTCCAGCTTGACCACGGCATAGGCCGGATCACCTTCCACGATTGCGATCTTGGCGGTGCGGTCTTTCGGCAGGATGGCCGCTGCCATTTCGCCCGAAACGTAACCGGCCTTGAAGTTGTCGGTGGCGACGAAAGCCGTCAGTTTCGGATAGGGATCATCAACGGCGCGGGTGTTCGGATCACCGACCTGCGATGCGATGGCAACAACCGGTTTGCCCGCCTCGTCGATCTTGTCCACGAAGGCTTCGGCCACGACCGAGTCCAGCGGCAAGAAACCGATGGCGTCCACGTTCTGCGTCAGCAGATCGTCGATGGCGTTGCCCTGCTTTTCCACGCTGCCGCGCGGATCAAGCACCACAACCGCCACGCCTGCTTTGGCCGCCGCCTCTTTGAAGCCTTCGGCCGTCTGCACGTTATAGGGATACTCAAGGCTGGCCGGAACATAGCCGAAGGTCAGTTCCTCGGCATAGGCGGCACCTGCCGACAACAGCGTTGCAGCCATCAGCGCGGAACGGATAGTCCCTTTCGACGTCATTTTCATATGATCCTCCCTGATCAGTATGTTAAGGTTTCGCGGGCCGATTGATATCGACAAGCGTTCAAGTCTCGGGGCGCAGGGCAAGGCATGGTCTGCCGCCTGCGTCCTTGCTTTTCCGTATTGGTCTTGGCTTCAGCTTTGCTGTGCCACAGCCACCAGGTCTGGTTGAATGTTTCGCGGCAGCCTTCCGAAGCGCCCACCGCAGTTCCTCCATCCTTGGCGTAGCATGGCGAGTTTACCCGATACAGGGGTTCGGCCAGACGCGGACAGGGGGGTTATAACTACGTATTATGCCATTCACTGCACGCCCCGACGGCGCGGCAGGACAAGGGCCTGTCACTTTGATCGCCAAAGGGCGCAAGAGCCGGATAAAGCCCCTGAGAACCTTGGTCTTTGCGCTAAATCAACCGCATCAAAACGGGTCGGGCTGGTATAGGTCAGCATTATAGCCAGACACCGCGAGTCCCGCGTGGCAAGCGTTGCAGATCGCGGGCCGATCTGCGACTTCGTTTGAAATGGCCCGACTGCGCGGGGCCGGGGGAATCTCCCGATGTCAAAATCGTCTTTGTCCGGCCCGCTTTCCAGCCCTGTCTTTCGCTTGCTGTGGCTGGGCGGCGTGATTTCCAACCTTGGGACCATGGTGCAGACGGTGGGGGCGGGGTGGCTGATGGCGACCATCGCCAGCTCGAACGACATGGTGGCCTTTGTGCAGGCGGCGACGACGCTGCCGATCATGCTGTTTTCGATCCCTTCGGGTGCCATCGCCGACAGCTATGAACGGCGGCGCGTGCTGCTGGTGGCGCAGGTGTTCATGATGGCTGTGGCGATCGGGCTTGCGGCAGTGGCCGTTGCCGGACATGTCACGCCTTGGCTGTTGCTGGCGCTGACGTTCCTGCTGGGCTGCGGCACCGCCCTTCATACGCCCGCATGGCAGGCCTCGGTTGGCGATATCGGGCCGCGCGACCAGATCGCGGGGGCGGTCACGCTGAACAGCATGGGCCTGAATATGACCCGCAGCGTCGGCCCTGCGCTTGGCGGCTTTATCGTGGCGGCGGCGGGGGCGGCGGCAGCTTTTGCCTTCAATGCGCTCAGCTTTGTGCCGATGGTATTTGCGCTGCTGAAGATGCCCGCCGCACAGCCCAAGGCCCTTTTGCCGCGCGAAAACCTGTCGCGGGCGGTCTGGGCAGGTCTGCGCTATGTATCGATGTCGCCCGACCTGATGATCGTGATCCTGCGCGGCTTTGCCTTTGGCGTCTCGGCTGTGGCCATCCTGGCCCTGCTGCCATTGGTGGCGCGCGACCTGCTCGATGGCAGCGCCTTGGTCTTTGGCGTCCTGCTGGGGGCGTTTGGCATCGGCGCGATCCTTGGCGGTCTGGCGAACGGCTGGCTGCGCGCCCGCCTAAGCAGCGAAGCCGTGGTGCGGCTTGCCTTCATCGGCATGGGCTTGGCCGCCTGTCTGGTGGGCATCAGCCGGTCAGTCTGGCTGACCAGTCTTGTGCTGCTGCCTGCGGGCGCAAGTTGGGTGCTGGCGCTGTCGTTGTTCAACGTGGTGGTGCAACTTTCCACCCCGCGCTGGGTGGTTGGGCGGGTGCTGTCGATCTATCAGACCGCGATTTTCGGCGGGATGACAGCGGGAGGCTGGATCTGGGGCGCGCTGTCGCAAGGCTTTGATGTGCCAACCGCACTTTATGCGGCCTCTGCGGCATCGGTCGCAGGGGCGGCCATCGGGTTGCGGTTCCGCTTGCCTGCGCTAAGCGCGCAGAACCTTGATCCCTTGAACCAGTTTCAAGAACCCCCGACCCAGCTTGACATCCAGCCCCGCAGCGGCCCAATCTTTATCCTGATCGAATATGACATCGACCAAGCCGATGTGCCCGCCTTTCTGGCCGTGATGACCGACCGCCGCCGCATCCGCATCCGCGACGGCGCCCGCCATTGGGTGCTGTTGCGCGATGTGGAAAACCCGAACCTGTGGAAAGAGGCCTACCATGTGCCGACATGGGCGGATTACCTGCGCCACAACCAGCGCCGCACCCGCATGGACGCCGATGTGACTGACAGGCTTGTCGCCCTGAACCGGCGCGGTGAGAAACCGCATGTCCGCCGCATGATCGAACGCGAGACCGTGCCGCAGACCGACGACATGATGATGAAACCGTTTCAGGACCTGCACTAGCGCGCACAGAAAAGGGCGGTGCCGTTGCCAGCGCCGCCCTGTGTCATTCCTAGCGCAGGCTTACCACTGCGGGCAGCTATCCACGTTCTCTTTGGTCAGGGCCACCATCTCATAGGTTACATACTGCCCCTTGGCGGCATTGGCCGGATCGGCCGCCGCCTTTTGCAACTCCTTGGCCGACAAATCGCCGATCAGACCGGGCTGCGTGCAGACCGAGGCTTCGATCTCGCCGTCCTTGATCGCCACCGCGCCCAAGGCCGAACCGCCGCCCGTGGCGATCAGCCGTGCCGACGAACCGGCAGCCGAAATCGCCTTGGCACAGCCCAGCGCCATATCGTCGGCGTGGCTGAAGATCGCGTCCAGATCGGGGTTGGCGGTCAGCGCGTTCTGGCAAATCGCCTCGCCCGATTCAGGGGTCCAGTCCGATGCCTGCGAAGACACGATCTTGAACTGGATGCCGCCTTCGGTCAGCGCGGCCTCAAAGCCTTCCTGACGCTGCTTGACCACCGAGAAACCCGGCGCGCCCTCGACCACGGCGATTTTCACCTCGCGGTCTTTCGGCAGCACGCTTGCGGCATAAACGCCCGCGACATGGCCCGCCAGAACATCCTGCGTTGCCACCAGCGCGTTCAGGTTCGGATAGGCATAGTCAACGGGGTTCACGTTCGGATCGCCCACCGGAACCGCCGCCGATACGATCGGAATACCGGCCTCGGCCACCTTGTCGACCAGCGCCGTCACGGCCAGCGAGTCGTTCGGCATGAAGGCAATACCATCCACCTTTTGCGCGATCAGATCGTCGATCTGGTTCGCCTGCGTCTCCATGCTCATCTTCGAGTCAAGCACAACGGCCTTGTCACCGCTGGCGGCAAGGGCTGCGGTAAAGCCGTCGGCCAGCACCACGTTATAGGGGAAGGCCATATTGTTGACGATCAGGCCAAAGGTCTTGCCCTCGGCCAAGGCCTGCGTGCCAAGCAGGGCGGTTGTCAGCATCAGACCTGCGGCCAGACGGCCCACGACCTTGTTTGCGAATTTCATTCTTATTCCTCCACTTGCGACCTGACCCGCGGGTTTGGTCGCCCTCCCTGATGTAGCGATGTGTCGCGACGGCGCTGCTACTTCACCCCAGTCGCCCTTTCTGCGGCCTCCCTACAAGGGGTAAGCCCGCCTGTCACCGCAAGCGTCAGCCCTGCGGGTTCAAAAACGCTACCACCCCGTGGCCTGTGCAGTAGCCGCCTTGGGTGAAAACGTCTTTTGCGCGTCATGCAAAGCGCAAGCAGGCAAGCAGCCGCGCGCAACAGAGTTTTGCACCCCCCGCTGTTGCCAAACGCCGCCTTTCCCGAAATGCTGCGCCCCTACCGCCCACAGGCAGCCAAAGGCCCGCAGATGCCCAAGCCCCCCACCGCCTTTGACCTGCGCCCTGATTGGTTGGCCCTGCGGTCCGAACCGGCCATCGCGCCCGACCTGCCGGTGATCGACAGCCATCATCACCTGTATCACCGCCCCGGCCTGCGCTATCTGCTGGAGGATTATCTGGCAGACCTGCACAGCGGCCATGACATCCGCGCCAGCGTCGCCGTTCAGGCGCGCGCCATGCTGCGCAGCGAAGGACCGCGCGATCTTGCATCTCTGGGCGAGACGGAATTCCTGAACGGTCAGGCCGCGATGAGTGCAAGCGGGCTTTATGGCAATGCGCGCATCGCGGCCCGCATCGTGGCGCATGTCGATCTGACGCTGGGCGCGCGGCTGCTGCCAGTGCTGCAGCGTCATATCGCGGCGGCAGGCGGGTTGGCGCGCGATGGCGGGCGGCTTGGCGGTATCCGGCAACCGCTGGCGTGGGACGCCGATGCCAGCCTCTACAATCCCGCCTACCCGACGACTGAGGACATGGCCGACAGCCCCAGCTTTCGGGCGGGACTGTCACTGCTGCAAAGCCTTGGTCTGCCATTTGAAATCTGGGCCTATTATCCGCGACTGCCCCGCCTCGCCGCCTTGGCCCGCGCCTTTCCCGACCTGCCCTTTGTCGTGAACCACCTTGGCGGCATTGTCCGCGCCCATGCCCATGCTGAACGTGATGTTTTTGCGGCGTGGCATGGCGGGATGGCGGCGCTGGCGGCTTGTCCGAATGTGCTGATGAAACTGTCGGGCCTTGGGATGCGGCTTTCGTCCTTCGGGTTTGACGACGCGCCGCTGCCGCCAAGCTCTGCCGACCTTGCAGCCGTCTGGCGGCCTTGGGTGCATACCGCGCTGGATCTGTTCGGGCCTGACCGCTGCATGTGGGGCAGCAACTTTCCGGTCGACAAGGGCAGCTATAGTTATGCAACGGGGCTGAACGCTTTCAAGCTGCTGCTGCAAGATGCCCCGACCAAGGCGCAAGAGGATGTGTTCTGGCGTACCGCCTCGCGCCACTATGCGCTTGAAATGCAATAACCAGCAGCGACTTATAGGCGAATATAGGTTGCATCTTTGCGATTTTTGCAGATAATCGCCCGAATACGGCAGTTTGCAGGGGCGCCCTTCGATGGACGAGATGATGACCAACCGCGCCTTTTTGCAGGTGGTCGAAAGCGGCAGCTTTTCCGCAGCTGCCGCCGAGATCGGGGTTTCGGTTGCCACCGTGGCGCGACAGGTTAACAGCCTTGAACAGCGACTTGGCGTGCATCTTCTGCACCGCACCACCCGCAGCTTGTCCCTGACCGAGGCGGGCAAACTTTATCACGCCCGCATCCGAGAGGTTTTGCAAACCTACGACTCGGTAAAGCGCGAGGTTGCGTCGTTCCAGAAAGACGTGAAGGGCCTGCTCCGGCTGCATCTGCGTCATTCGGTGGGCAATCAGGTTATCGTGCCCGCCCTGCCCGCTTTTCTGAAGAAGCATCCCAATATCAAACTGGATGTCACCCTGACCGATGTGCGCGAGGATCTGGTGTCGCAGGGCGTCGATGTGGCGGTCTGGCTGGGCAGTCTTGAGGATTCCAGCCTGATCGCGCGCCGCCTGTCGCCCGGCAAACGGCTGGTCTGTTGCAGTCCCGGCTATCTTGCCGCCAACGGGATGCCCACGAATCCTGACGCGCTTGAGACCCACAATTGCATCGTCTACCGCGCCAAAAGCTATGACAGTTCTTGGCGCTTTAGCAGGGACGGCAAGACCACCTCTGTCAGCGTGTCCGGCAATCTGGAATCCGAAAGTTCCGCCGTGCTGATGACAGCGGCGCTCAACGGGCTGGGGCTGGTGATGCTGCAAGAGGCGATGGTGCGCGCCTCGATCCAAAGCGGGGCGCTGGTGGACGTGTTCCCCGATTATCAGGTCAGCTCGACCGATTCGGATATCGCGCTTTACGCGGTGTATCCGGGGTCAAAGCAAACCTCGCCCAAGACGCGGGCCTTCATTGATTTCCTTGTGCGGCTGTTCAAGGAATACTAGTCGAGTTCCGGCGCATGGGCTTCGGGCAGGCCCAGTTCGAACGCGTTCAGGGTCAGCGCGACAAGGCTGTAATAGCCAAGGATTCCCACCAGATCGACCATGCCCCGCAGCCCCAGTATCGCCACCCCTTCGGCATAAAGCGCATCCGGCAGCTTGGTCTGCGCCAGCAGCACCGAGGCCACCCGCAGCACGATCCTTTCGCGGTCATTGCGGGCAAAGGGATCGGGTTTGCGCGCAGCGATATCGGCGACGGTGCGCGGATCAACGCCCGCCTCCAGCGCGATCCGCTTATGCGCGCTCCATTCATGATGCGAGGTCCAGTGCCGCCCGCAGACCAGAATCGCAATCTCGCTCAGCGCCGGTTCAAGTGAGGTGTCATAGCGCAGCAGCGCCCCCAAATGCTGCGCCCGCCGTGCCAGTTCGGGGTTGGGCAGCCAGCCGATCATCGGCGCGGGCACCTTGCCGCGCTTGCCGGCTATCGCCTCGGCAATCACCTTTTCCTGTTCGGGGGTCGGGATTTCGGGCAGGGAAAGCCGCGCCACGGGCTAGCCCAGCCCCAGAATCTTGCGCGCCTCGGCGGGAGATGCGGGTTCGGCCCCGATTTCGCGGATGATCCGTGCGGCGCGGGCGACAAGGGGGGCGTTGCCTTCGGCCAGCACGCCCTTGGACATGTAAAGATTATCCTCAAGCCCCACCCGCACATGGCCGCCGTTCACCACCGCCATCGCCACGGTGGCAAAATGCTGCGCGCCGACACCAAAGGCCGACCAGTTTGAACCCGCAGGCAGCATCGCCCGCATTGCCATCATGGACTCGGTGGTCGCAGGTGCGCCCCATGGCACGCCAAGGCAAAGCTGGTAAAACGGCGGATCGGCGAAGAGGCCCTTGCCCCCCAGATGTTTCGCAAGCGCGATATGGCCCAGATCGAACACCTCAAGCTCCGGCTTCACGCCCACGGCGCGCACGGCCTCGGCGATCTGCGTGATATGGTCGGGAGTGTTCACAAAGGCATGTTTGCCAAAGTTCATCGTCGCGACATCAAGACTGCAAATCTCGGGGCGCAACTCCAGCACATGGCTGATGCGGTCGGCAGGGCTGGCCATTCCGGCCGAGGCATTGCGGTTCGGATCATCCTGATCCGGCGCAAAGCGCGCGCCGATGCCGGTAGTCAGGTTTATGATGACATCCGTGCCCGCCGCGCGGATGCGGCTGACCACATCGCGATACAGCGCCATGTCGCGGCTTGGCCCGCCGTTTTCGGGGTTGCGCACATGCAGATGCACCACCGCCGCCCCCGCCGCATGGGCCGCCAGCGCATCATCCGCGATCTGCGCGGGGGTTACGGGGACAAAGCGGCTTAGGCCAACCGTGTCACCCGATCCGGTGACGGCACAGCTGATGATAACAGGACGGGACATGGCGAACCTTTCAGGCGGTGCGGGCGGCGGTCATGCCACCATCGACGACAAGCTGGGTGGCAGTGATATATCGCGCTTCGTCACTGGCAAGGAAGGCAACGGCATGGGCCACATCCCACGCATCGCCCATAAACCCCATCGGCACCGCCGCATGACGCTTGGCAATCAGCGCCGCCGCATCCACCGTTCCCAGTTGCTTGACCAGCCGGTGTTCCACCAAAGGCGTGTGCATCGACCCCGGGATCACCGTGTTCACGCGGATACCGCGCTGCACATAGGCAATCGCGGTAGACCGCCCAAAGGCCACCAGCCCCGCCTTTGACGCCGCATAGCCCGCGCTGACCCGACCGCCCAGTTGGAACGTCATCGACCCGACGCTGCCGATATTCACAATCGCACCGCCCTTGCCGGTATCGTCAAACTGCCGTGCCATCACCGGCAGGACATGTTTGCAGCCCAGAAAGGCCGAAGTCAGGTTCAGGTCTAGTTGCTGCTGCCAGACCTCTTCGGGCATCGACACCGGATCACCGGGGGCGGACCCGCCGACGTTATTCACCAGCACATCAATCCGGCCAAAGCGGGCAAGGCAGGCGGCAACCGCCCGCTCGACCGCTGCGCTGTCCAGCATGTCGCAAGGGATCGCCAGCCAGTTCTGCGCCAGCCCCTCCTGCTGCAGAATGTCGGTCGTGGCCTGCAACGCCCCTGCATCAAGGTCCAGCCCGCAGACCATCGCGCCCCGCCGCGCCAGCAGAACCGCCGTGGCCTTGCCATTGCCCCAGCCCTCCCCGACCGAGCCTGCGCCGGTGACAAAAGCCACCTTTCCGGTGAAATCCAGCATGGTTCAGGCCACCAGTCCCATTTCTCGCACCTTTATCCCCAGCGCGATGAAATGCGAGTAGATCCGGCAATGCGCAAAGCCGCCCCCCGTGAACCACAGCCCCGGCTGCGGGGTGGACACGAACATGTTCGCAATCTCGCCATTCGGCGCGATGCCCCAGATTTGCCCCACGCGGTCGGCAATCCTGTCGCCCAGCATTTCACGCACCACGGCCTCTTGGCTTTGATACCCCGTCGCCAGCACAACCAGATCCGCCGCCTCGACAGACCCGTCCTGCATCAGCAACCCGCCCTTGACGAATTGCGCGGTGTCCTCGTGCTGGATCAACCCGATCTCGCCCGCCACGATCAGTTCCGAACAGCCGCAGTTCAGGTAATAGCCCCCGTGCTTGCGGCGGAATTTCATCTGGTGGCCGGTGTTGTCATCGCCCCAGTCCAGCTTGAACCCCCGCGCGGTAAGGCCCGCCAGCAGATCGGCGTCGACCTGTTTCATCTTTTCGACCGCCGCCTGATAGGACCGCACCAGCAGCGGATAGGACGACGCCGCCGCGATCATGTCGCAATCGGGCAGCGGCAGATCTTCCTCGTAATAGACCGAATGGACCAGACCGGCGGCCTTGACGCTGGCAATGGTGGCCGATCCGCGCTGGATCATCTTCACCTGCGCACCATGCCCGTGCAGATCCTGCGCCACATCATGCGCCGAGGTGCCAACCCCCACCACGATCACCTTCTTGCCCTTCCACTTCGCGCCCTCGCGGTAGTGGTGGGTGTGCATGACCGTGCCCTTGAACTGATCCAGCCCCGGCAGTTTCGCCAGCAGGGGCCGCCCCGCCACGCCATTGGCCATGATCAGATGTTTCGGGCGCATCACCCGTTCGCTGCCATCCGCACGGGTCAGACGCACCGTCCACAGCCCCGTCGCATCGTCATAATCGGCACCAAGGAAGGCGGTCTTGTTCCAGACATTGCACTCCATCGCCCAGGCATAGGTTTCCAGCCATCCGGCGATCATGTCCTTGGGCAGGTATTTCGGCCAGTTCGGCGGCCAGGGCAGATAGGGCATGTGATTCAGCTTGACCTGATTGTGCAGGGCAAGGCTGTGATAGCGCTCGCGCCAGATATCGCCCACGCGTTCGCGCATATCGACCAGAAGCGTATCCACCCCCAGCAGGCCAAGCCGCGCTGCAATCGCCAGCCCTGCCTGCCCAGCGCCGACGATCAGAACCGTCGGGTCGTGATCGGCATATTCCTGCGCCTTGCGGCGATTATCGCTCCAGTTGTCACCGCCGAAGGTACGGCTATAGGCCGATCCGGCAGGGCGGCGCATGTTGATCGGTTCCTCGTGGCCCTTGATCTCGTCGATCTGGGTCGCCAGAACCCACGCCTTTTCGGGCGCATCCGCGACCAGCCGCACGATCCCGCTGCAGCGCGCCGTCTCGGTTTCAAACGCGAAGAACGCCTCGATCGAGGGCACGCCATGCCGCATCACCCGACGCGGCGCGGTGCGGTTTTCGCCCAGCCGGAAGTTGCGCGCCTTGATCGTGGGCTGCGCCGCCACCAGACCTGCAATCGTCGCCGCGGCAGTGTCATGCGGCGTGATCGTCCATGTTAACGCCATAAGGTCGCGCCAATGCGTCTCCCGCTCCCATAGCACAGCGGCCAAGGCGGCCTCGGTCCCCTGTGCCAGCGCCGCCTCGAACGCGGCCAGCCACTGGATCACCGCCTGCGCCTCGCTATGCGCCCCAGTCATGACCTCGTTCATCAGATATCCTTCCCCGCAAACTTGCTTGCGCCGACCTTAGGGGCGAAGCGACGGCGGAAACACCGGGCCAAAGGGGAAGCATCTTGGCGCAGGGCGCAAAAATGGCCTGCTTGACGCAAGCCCCTTTGCCAGCCCATCACAGTCTGGCCAGAAGCGGAGTTTCCCCATGCGCCTTTACTATCAAACCCTCGGCATGTCGCGCGGATCGAAGTCGGGCCATTACGGCCAGCTTTTGCGCCGCGTGATCGAAGGGGCAGTCGCTCCGGGCACGACAATCGACATCTTCGGCCTTGCCCCGCATCGCGCGGTGGCCGACCAGTATCGCTATCTGGAATTTCTCGATACCGCCGAGGTGATCGAAAACGGGCTGAAGGCGCAGGCCGATGGCTATGACGCCTTTCTGATCGGCAATTTCTTCCAGCCCGGCCTGCACGAGCTGCGCGAGCTGCTGACGATCCCCGTGCTTGGCCTGTCGGAAAGTTCGGTCTCGATGGCCTGCCTGATGGGGCCCAGCTTTTCCCTGATCAACGTGAACCCGAAATTCAACCGCCGCATCGTCGAAGGCATCACCCTGCAGGGTCTGGCGGGCCGGATGGTGTCGGTGGAAATGCTGACCGTCGAACGCCCCGGCACCTTTGACATCGCCCTGCAGGACGCAGCCACCCGCGATGGAATCGTCGCCCAGTTCACCGAAACGGCCAAGCGCGCGCTGGACAAGGGGGCCGAAGTGCTGATCCCCGCCGGTGGCAGCCTGATGGCCGTGCTGCTGCAGGCCGGCGTGCAGGATATCGACGGCGCACCGGTGCTGAACGGCATCACGGCGCTGGTGAAAACCGCCGAGATGGCGGTGCAGATGAAGGCGCTGACCGGCACCTTCACCTCGAAACGGCTGACTTATGCGCCCCCGCGCGGCAAGATCCTTGCCGATGCCCGCGCCTCCTATGGCGCGCAGATTTATCCGGGTGTGGACTGATCTTCAAAGCCGAAGGTCAGGCAACCAAGGCTGGCCTCCGCGCCATGCAACCGCACCGCCTCTTGCACAAAGGCCAGCGCAATTCCCGGCAAGGTAAAGGGCGTGCCAATCTGTGCCGACAGGCTGGCCAAGGCCGACAGCGCGGCAGCGGCCTGCCCAAGGCTGACGGGCAGGTCAGGCACCACGCCTTTGGCCAGTGCAGGCAGGATCATATCGGATACCGCGCACCATGCCGAGCCCACATTGAGAATCCGCGCCATCTGATCGGCGGGCAGGCCAAACCGCCGCCCCATCGCGATACATTCGCTGACCGCGATCACATTGCCAACCAGCACACCGGTTTCAATCAGCACCAGCAGTTCAGGGTCCGAACCGCCATCCCCCCGCATCTGAACCTGCGCCAACTGCCCCGTCAGCCCGATGATATCATCCAGCTTGGCATCCGGCCCCAAAACCGCCAGCCCCGTCTGCACCAGACCGCGCGCGGCCCCCGTAAAGGGCAGCGCGGCCCCGCTTGCCAGCCCCAGCGCCATCGCCTCACCCAGATCCTTGGCCATCAGCGACAGCGCGAAATTGGTGGTCGACTGCCCTTCGACCAGCCCTGCCAGCATGTGCCGTGTGGTGAAATTCGCGGCTTGCCCAGCGTTCAGCCGGTCCACCATCGGGGCCAGCCCCAGCCCCGCCTTGCGCCCCAAGGCGACCAGTTCGAGCGCGGCCACGCGAAATCCCATGCCGATGGCATTGTTCACCAGCTTTAGCGCCTGCCCGTCGCCCACGCGGTCGCTGCAGCGAAACACCTTGTCGCTGATCCCCTCCAGCACAGCCGCGCCCTTGGCCCAGGCCGCATCTGGCCCGCTGGCCATGATGGTCACCTTGCCTGCCGCAGCCGCCGGAACCCCGCCACTTACAGGCGCATCCAGCATCAGGATACCGCGCGCGGCCAGTTCGGCGGCGATGGCGGCAGTCTGCGCCGGCACGCCGCTGGTCTGGTCGATCACCAGCGAGCCTGCCGCCATGCCCTCGGCCAAACCGCCCGCATCAAACAGCGCCGCGCGCACGTCCGAACTGCGCGGCAGGCACAGCACCACGACCTGACAGACAGCACCCAGTGCGGCCCCGCTGGTCATGCCTAGCGCGCCCTTGGCCTCAAGCGCCGCGATGGCTGCAGGGTTGCGGTCCAGCACCCGCAGGTCAAACCCGCGGGTCAGATGCTGCGCCAAGGCCCCGCCCATTGCGCCAAGGCCGACATAGCCAACGGTCTGGCGCACGGTCACAGTCCTTCGATCAGCGCGGGATTATAGCGTCCTTTGCGCATCCGACGGATGGTGACGCTAGCGAAAATGCCCGCGTTATAGAAGGTCTCGGTCTGGATGAACCTTTCGGCCTCGGCGCGGTCGGCCACGTTCAGGATGAACAGGCTGCCCAGCGCCACCGAAGCGTCATCGGTCTGCAACGGACCCGAGAAAAAGATCTGTTCGCGCCACGCATCCAGATGGGCACGATGCGCCACCAGATGTTTTTCCCGCAGCGCGGCGGTGTTTTCGGCATCCTGACAATAGACGGAATAAAGCATCAGTTTTCCCTTACATGCGGTCCGAACGACCGCCATCAACATGAAGCGTGTGGCCGGTCACATAGCTGGACTCGTCCGAGGCAAAGAACAGGATCGTGTCCGCCAGTTCCTCCAGCGTGCCGATCCGGCCCAGCACCACGGTTTTCTTGCGGTGTTCCAGATGTTCCTGCACCTGTTCCGGCGTCCGGCTTGACGCGGAAATCGGCGTCAGGAACGTGCCGGGAGCGACGCAGTTTACCGTCACCCCGTCGGGGCCTAGTTCGCGCGCAAGGGTCTTGGTCAGCATGATGACCCCCGCCTTGGCAGCAGCATAGGCCGCACTGCCCCCCGGACTGCCCGCCGTGCCATGCGGGGCCGCCCCCGTGCCCAAGGCCGACGAGATGTTGACGATCCGCCCGTATTGCTGCGCCCGCATCTGCGGCGCAACGGCTTGGGCGCAAAAGAATACGCCCTTCAGATCAACCCCCAGAACCGCATCCCAATCCGCGCCCGTGGCCTCGGCAAAGGGGCGATAGCGGCTGATACCGGCGTTGTTCACCAGAATGTCGATGCGCCCCAGCTTTGCGGCGACAGCGCGCGCCATCTCGTGGGTGTTGGCCTGATCGGTCACATCGCAAATCTGGCCGTGGGCGGTGATGCCCTTGGCCGCCAGTGCGTCAACGGCGCGGTCGATATTGGCCTGACTGATATCGGCCAGCACCACAACAGCCCCTTCCCCGCCGAACCGTTCGGCAGCTGCAAAGCCGATCCCCGACGCCCCGCCCGTGATCACGGCGACCCTGTTCTTCAACCGCATGTCAGTTTCCTTTCGGCCCGCCCCGCAGGGCAACCAGAGTGTCAAACACGGCCTGATCCACCTCAATCATGCCCGCCGCCTGTGCTTTCGCGCGCTTGGCCAGACTGCCCCGCCCATGCACCCGCACGCGGTCGGTCCCCGGTGCAGGGCGCGAGTCTTCGATATGCTGCACAAGGGCGGTGACGTTTTCCCTGAACGCGGTGGCCGACCCCAGCAGCGCCGGATCAAGCACCAGAAAGAAAAAGCCGCTGTCGGTCACCTCTTCGGCCACCATCTTGCCGCCCGCCATCATCGCCAGCACCTGCACCACCAGCGCCAGCCCATAGCCGCGATGCCCGCCCCAAGGCAGAAACGCACCCTCCAGCGCCGCTGATGGGTCAAGCGTCGGGTTGCCGTCGCGGTCCACCGCGCTCTCAGGATCAAGCTCTTGCCCCAGCTTGCGGCGCAAAAGCACGTTGCCCCAAGTGGTCATGCCAGTGCCGAAATCGATCACCAAGGGATCAGGATCGCAGGGGAAGGCAAAGGCGACGGGATTGGTCCCGAAAATACGGTCGATGCCACCGGCAGGGGCCACTCGCGCCTGCGTGCTGGCGGTGTGAAAGGCCACAAAACCCTGCCGTGCCGCGCGTTCGACGTAATAGGCCAGCCGCCCGCTGAACCACGTATCCTTGATCCCGACCACCCCGACGCCCGTGGCCCGCGCCAGCTCGACCGCCTTGTCGATCCCGATGATCGACGTGACATAGCCGTTGTTCCCCGCCCCGTCGATCATCGCGGAACTGGGGCCACGGTCCTGCACCGTGATCGGATTGCCTGCCGGATGATCCTTAAGATGTTCGACCAGTGCCATCACGCGCGGCAGTCCGGCAAAGGCATGGCCCGCCCCCGCCGCATCGACAAGATGATCAGCGACCGTGGCCGCATGATCGCGCGGCATGCCGTGGCTGTGCAGCACATCCACGGCCAGCGCCTTGGCCTCGGCAAAGCTAAGCAGCATATGAAACCTCCCTTTTCTTTCCCCCGTTTAGCGCGCCAGAGGGGCGGCAAGTATCACCAGCATCCGGTGACAATCTTTGCGCCGCGCGTTCAAATCGCGATGTCAGGCAGCGCCCACCTCGACATGCAGCGTAAAGACAGCGGCATTGCGCTTGCCCGCCACAAGATCCTGAACGGGGCCGCAATAGACGGTGCAGAACAGCGTATGCCCCTCCGGACCGCCAATGGTGCAGGCCACCCCGCAGCCGTCAAAGGCGATGCGGTCGGTGATCTGGCCGCCGTCCAGCACACGCAGAAATTCGCCGGTGTTGAAACAACCGGTCCAGATCGCGCCGCTGGCATCGGCGCAAATCCCGTCGGGCTGACGCTGGCCCAGATCGGCAAAGGTGCGGCGGTTGGCCAATGCGCCATCAGGCGACAGATCGAACGCGGTCAACTTGCCGCGCCAAGTCTCGGCCACGACCAGAGTGCGCCCTCCGTCGATGATGACCATGGCATTGGGAAACTCGATATCCCCCGCCACCGCGCGAATACTGCCATCGGGATCGACACGGTGGATGGAGGTCGCCTTGATCGGGTCGCCCGCATCATAGTCATAGCCGAAATCGCCCACATAGATCCGTCCAGCGTGGTCGATGGTGAAATCGTTGACATCGCCGCCGACAAAAGGCGTCAGATCTGCGTATTCCGCAATCCCGTCACCTGTGATGCGATACAGCCGGAAATCCTTGGAGGACGCGACAATCGGCGTGCCATCGGGCAAAAAGCCAAGCCCCGAAGGCCGGTGCGGCACCTCGGCGATCTTTTCCCGCTCTCCGTTCAGGCCAAGCCGGTAAACCTTGTGGTCGAACACATCCGAAACCCAAAGCCGCCCGTCGCGCCATTTGGCACCTTCAAGGAAAATGAAATCCTCGGCCAGCCTTTCGGCCTTGTGGTCACGCATCGCTTCCCCCCCCGTGTATCGGGCCGGCCCGCAGACCGACCCGCAGTTTTTTACCAGCCGCCATCAACCTGAATGTTCTGGCCGGTGATCAGATCGGATTGCGGCGTGGACAGGAACACCGCCAGATTGGCGATATCCACCGCCTCGATCCGCTTTTTCATGCTTTGGTTTTCCAGAATCCACTGGTGATATTCTTCGCGCTTGTCGCCACGGTCGCGGAATTCGGCCTCGGACAGCACGGCGCCAGGCGAGATGCCGTTGACGTTGATCAGCCATTCGCCCAACTCGCGCGCCATGCCCTTTATCAGGCCATACATCGCGCCCTTCGACGCGATATAGGGCACATAGCCATCCCAGCGCCCCGTCAGTGTCAGCGAGGTGATGTTGACAATCTTGCCCGCCTTCTTGCGCTTCATATGTTCGGCGCAGGCCCGCGACAGCACGAAAACGGCGGTCGAGTTGATGCGGATCTGGTCCTCGTATTCCTGAATCGAAAAGGCGTCGTGCTGCTTGAAGATCACAAGTGCCGCGTTGTTCACCAGCACATCGATGCCGCCGACCTCACCCCCCAAAACCTTGGCCATCGACTCAAGCGCGTCCAGCTTGCCCAGATCGCAGCCGATATAGCGCACGCCCGCGCCGATCTTGTCCAACCGCGCCTGCGCGTCCGGTGCGTCGGGCATGTCCAGCGCGATGACGTTGGCCCCTTCTTCAAGATACCGCTTGACCAGCGCCTGCCCGATCGTCCCCAAAGCCCCCGTGATAAGGACGTTCTTTCCCTGAAGTTGCGCCATCGCATTTCCTTCCGTTTCCGCAGTCTGCGGCAAGTTTCGTTGCATCGGCCGGACCCTAGGGTCCAACCCGCGCGGGCGATACCGGACAGGCCGGAAAACACCTTTTCGGCCAGCGTAAAGGGCGGCGCGTAGGCTGGCGGTCAGAATTGGACAAAAGCACGGGTGGCGGCAATCGCTGATCGGCATGGCGCGGCGCAGGCAATAATCTTTTGTTATACCGCGGCAACGACGCGGGGCGTTTTCGACTGCGCCTGCCCGACCAGACTTTTACACTGGCGGCGCAAGGACAGATCGGAAAAACCATGGACAGTTTCGACTACATCATCGTTGGCGCAGGTTCGGCCGGTTGCCCCGTGGCGCGCACGCTGACCGATGATCCCAGCATCTCGGTGCTGCTGGTCGAGGCCGGGCCCCATGCCGACCGCTTCTGGATCAACACGCCTGCGGGCATGGCCAAGCTTTACTTCAACGAAAAGCTGAACTGGAATTACAACACCGAACCCCTGTCGCGGCTGAAGAACCGCCGGATGTATTGGCCCCGTGGCAAGACGCTGGGCGGATCGTCCTCGATCAACGGGATGGTGTTCATCCGTGGCCATGCCAAGGATTTCGACAGTTGGCGCGATCTGGGAAATGCGGGCTGGGGCTATGTCGATGTGTTGCCCCACTTCAAGGCGATGGAGCATTTCGAACGCCGCGCCGATGCATGGCGCGGTCAGGGCGGCCCCCTGTGGGTCAGCGATCCGGTGGTCAAATCGGCCTCCAGCTATGATTTCATCGAAGCTGCCGCAGGGCTGGGCCATGCGAAAACCGACGATATGAACGGCGAGGTGCATGACGGCGTGGGCTTCATGCAGCACAGCATCAAGGGGGGCCGCCGCCATTCGGCCTTTGCCGCCTTTGTCAAACCGATCCTGCACCGCCGCAACCTGACCGTTGTGACCGAAGCCCATGTCCAGCGCGTGCTGTTCGACGGCAAGGCCGCCACCGGAATCGAGGTGATGCACAAGGGCCAGTTGCGCCGCTTTACCGCCACGCGTGAAGTGATCCTGTCGGGCGGTGCGCTGAACACGCCGCAACTGCTGATGCTGTCGGGGGTGGGTCCGGCTGCCGAACTGCATAGGCACGGCATCCCCGTTTTGCACGAAAGCGCGGGCGTGGGACAGAACCTGCAAGACCATTTCTACATGCATACCGGCTGGCGGGCGACAGCGGACAGCTCCTACAACGCCAATATCGCGGGCCTGCGCAAGTATTGGGAGGGCTTCAAATACCTGATGACCCGTCGCGGTTATCTTGCGCTGGGGTCATCCCAAGTCGCGGCCTTTGTCAAAAGCAGCCCCGAAGAACCCTATGCCGATCTGCAGATCAGCTTCCGCCCGATGACCTTCCAGTATTTCCCCGATGGCACGGTTGCGGTGGAAAAGCAGCCCGGGATGGGCGTTTCGGTCTATCAGTTGCGCCCGCAGACCACCGGTACGGTGACGCTGCGGTCAAACCGCGCCTCGGACAAGGCGGTATCCTCGCCCGAGTTCCTGACCGACCCTTACGATATTTCCGCCATGATCAGCGGCATCAAGCAAATCCGCCAGATCATGAACACCGACCCGATCCGGTCGCGCGTTGTGGCCGAAGAAGTCCCCGGCCCGCGCGTGAAAACCGACGAGGATATCTTCAACTTCATGGTCGAGACCGGCAATTCGGCCCACCATCAGGGCGGCACGTGCAAAATGGGAAGCGATGCGATGGCGGTGGTCGATAACCGCCTGCGCCTGCGCGGGATGGAACGCTTGCGCGTAGTGGACGCCTCGATCATGCCGCACCTGACTTCGGGCAACACCAACGCACCCACGATCATGATCGGCGTCAAAGGCGGGCAGATGATCAGGGAAGACGCCCTGCCCCGCCGCGAGATCACGGCCTGACAGGCTTTTAAAAATACCACACAAACCAGAACAGGGACACAGCCCATGGCACAATTCACCGACCGGACGATCATGGTCACAGGTGCGGCAAGCGGCATCGGCGCGGCCGTTGTCAGACGGCTTTACCGCGACGGCGCAACCGTGATTGCCTGCGATCTGTCGCCCGAAGCCTTGGCCAAGCTTGCCGCCGAATTTCTCGACAGCGCCCGCGTCGAAACCGCAGCCCTTGATGTGACATCGCGCGATGCTGCCTTGAACTGTGTGGCTTTGGCCCGCGCACGGCACGGGGCCTTGCACGGGCTGGTCAATTGCGCCGGTATTGCGGGTGTAGGCAATATCATGGACGTCGAACCCGAAGCCTACCACAAGGTAATGGCCGTCAATCTCGATGGCACAATCAACATGTGCCAAGCTTTTGTCCGCGCTGTAGAAAAAGACACTTGCCCGCGGGCGATCGTCAATATCTCGTCGGGCGCGGGGTTGATGGGGGTGGCAAACCGGCTGCCCTATGTTGCGTCAAAATTCGGCGTCACGGGCATCACGAAATCCATGTCCCCCGAACTTGGCCCGCTGGGGATCAGGATCAACGCCGTGGCCCCCGGCGTCACCCGCACGCCCTTTATGGAATATGTCCTGAAAGACCCTGCCGCCGCGGCACGCATCATCGCCGCCCATCCCATTGGCCGCATTGGCGAACCCGAGGAGATTGCCAATGTCATCGTCTTCCTGCTGACCGATGACGCCAGCTTTATGACCGGCGCGGTAGTATCGGTCGATGGCGGCCAGACCGCCTGCCTGTGACGGGGCGGGCCATGGTCGAAATCCGCCCCCTTGTCGATTGCCGCAACCATCTGGGCGAGAACCCGCTTTGGGATATCGCCGAGGAACGGCTTTACTGGATCGACAGCACCGCCTGCGAAATCTGGAGCTGCCGCGCTGATGGCAGCGAAGTGCAGACCCGCTACGTGCCGGACTATATCGGCTCGATGGCTCTGCGCTGCGGCGGGGGCGCGGTGCTGGCCCTTGCCAGCGGCTTTCATCTGTACGACTTCACCCGCCAGAAAACCGACCTGATTGCCAACCCGCTGGCCGACCTGCCCGATTACCGCTTTAACGATGGCAAGGTTGATCGGGCGGGCCGGTTTTTCGCGGGCGCGATGGGCTATGATTTCCACCGCCCCGACGTGGCGACCCAGCGCAGTCCCGGTGATCAAGGCCCACTGTTCCGGCTTGACCCCGACCTATCGGTGCATCGGATCGACGATGGCATGATCTGCTTTAACGCCCCCTGCTGGAGCCCTGACAACAGAACTTTCTACTACGGTGACAGCGAACACAGAACCATCTGGGCCAGCGATTACGATATGGCCACGGGCAACGTAACCAACCGGCGCACGTTTATCTCGGACCACGGCTTTGCGGGAACTGTCGATGGCGCAACGGTAGACAGCGAAGGCTTCATTTGGAACGCCAAGGTTCTGGGCGGCCAGATCATCCGCTATGCGCCCGATGGCAGCATCGACCGAATCATCAACATGCCCGTTCGGAATGTGACCTCTGTCATGTTCGGCGGGCCACAGCTTGACATCCTCTTCGTGACCTCGATGGCCAAGCCCCTGCGCGGCGTGCCGACCACGCAATCGGACGCAGGCGCTGTTTTTGCCATTCATGGCCTTGGCGTGCAGGGCCTGCCCGAAACCCGCTTTGCCGGATAATCAGAAAGCCATACATGCGTGATATCGTCCACGACTTTGCCCGATTTGCCGCCACCACCACCTTTGCCGATCTGCCCGAGGCTGCGGTCGAGTCCGCAAAGAAAAGCCTGTTGGATACGCTGGGCGTCATGCTGGGGGCCAGTGGCATGGAACCTGCCGTGCGCCCGGTCATTGATCTGATGACCGAAACCGGCGGGCGGGCCGAGGCCACCGTGATCGGCTTTGGTACTCGCCTTCCCGCTGCCGCTGCCGCCTTTGCCAATGGCACCTTGGCGCACGGACTGGATTACGACAGCCAGACGCCGTGGGGCGCACATCCTGACAGCTCGCTGATCCCCGCCCTTCTGGCACTTGCGGAACGTATGGGGGATGTCAGCGGTGAAAGGCTGATCGCCGCCATTGCCATCGGACAGGAACTGTTCATCCGGCTGCGCTGCAACGTGCGCTGGAACATGGACTGGAACCTGTCCAGCGCCGTCGGCGTCTATTCCGGTACCGCCGCATGCGGCGCACTTCTGGGACTGGATGCTGAACAGATCGCCCATGCCATGGGCATTGTCAGCCTTCATGCGGGCGGCACGATGCAGCAGATTTTCGGCACCGGCAGCGACCTGCGCGGCCTTTATGCTGGCTTCATCGCACAAAGCTGCGTGACAGCGGCCCTTTTGGCGCAAAAGGGCATGCTTGGCATGGAGCAGTTGTTCGAAGGCGAGGCGGGAATCTTCAAGGTCTATTTCGGCGGCGAATATGACCGCCAGAAGATGCTGCACGGTCTGGGAAACACCTTCCTTTGCCAAGGAATGACCTACAAGTACTGGCCCGCCGTCGGCAATGCCCATACCTACATCCATGCGGCCATCGAACTGATGCGTGAACACCCGATTTCCGTCGCGGATATCGCGGCAGTCCGCGTCTATGTTGGCAGCTTTGCCGAACGGATGGTGCAACCCGCCGCAGCACGCAAAACGCCTGCCACGATGATGGACGCGAAATTCTCTCTGCCCTTCACCGTTGCCATCGCCCTGTCTGCGGGTCGCATGTCGATCACCGATTTCGCGCCCGAGGCGCTGAAAAATCCGGATATTCTTGCCCTTGCCGACAAGATCGAAGGTATCGCGGACCCTGCCTTCAATTGGAACCTGAAGCTGCCTGCCGGCAAGGTCGAGGTGGAAACAACCGACGGGCGCATCTTCTCGCGCTTGGGGGATGCGGTGCCCGGAACGCCCGAACGGCCGATGACATGGGACGAGTTGGGTCACAAATTCGCCGGATGTGCCGCCGTTGCCGCAACCCCGCTTGCACCCGCGCGCATCGCAAAAACGCAAGGCTTTGTCCGCGTCTTGCAGGATACCAAGGACGCAACACTGATATTGGAGCTTCTGGCATGACCGCAAACCTGATCCCCAGCTATGGCCATTGGATAAACGGGGCCGAAGTCCCGCCCGAAAGTGGAAACTGGATCGAAACGTCTGACCCCTACCGTGGCACAGTCTGGGCAAGGATAGCGCGCGGTGGGCCGCAAGACGTAAACCGCGCCGTCGCAGCCGCCAAGGCCGCAATGACGACAGGCCCTTGGGCAAAAATGTCAGCAACCCAGCGCGGCAAAATCCTGCGAAGGATCGCCGACGCAACCTTGACCGAAATCGACCGCCTCACGGAACTTGAGGTGCGGGACAACGGCAAGCTGGTCGGCGACATTCGGGGCGGTCTGAATTTCAAGGCCGATGTCTGGACCTACTACGCAGGTCTTGCTGACAAGATAGAAGGTTCCGTACTGCCAATCGACAAACCCGACATGCTCGCCCTTACCTTCCGTGAGCCGGTCGGGGTCGTCGCCGCCATCACCGCGTGGAACTCCCCACTCCAGTTCCTTGCCGTGAAATGCGCCCCCGCTTTGGCCGCAGGCTGTGCCGTGGTCGTCAAACCATCCGAGTTTTCAACCGTCACCTCGCTCGAATTTGCCCGCATCGCCAGTGCTGCCGGATTGCCGGACGGGGTGCTGAACGTCATCAGTGGCTTCGGGGCCGAAGTGGGGCCAGCCCTTGTAGATCACCGCGATGTCGCGATGATCACGTTCACAGGATCGGACACGACGGGCGCCCGTATCTACGAACAAGCGGCCCGCAGTATGAAGCGCGTCACAATGGAGCTGGGTGGCAAATCCCCCAACATCATTTTCGAAGATGCCAACCTTGATGCGGCCGCCGCAGGTGCGGTTTCCGGCATCTTCGGCGCGGCAGGCCAGATGTGTACGGCAGGCTCGCGGCTTCTGGTGCAGAATTCGGTGAAAGAGGAGATCACACGCCGCATCCTTGCCATCGCCCGCAATGTCAAACTGGGCGATCCGATGGACGCCGCAACCCAGATGGGGCCAATCTCGAACCGCCCGCAATTCGACAAAGTGCTGTCCTATATCGAGATTGCGCGTCACGATGGCGCGCTACTGATCCACGGTGGCAAACCGGCGCAAGGTGAGGGGCTGGCAAGCGGCAGCTTTTTCGAACCCACGATCTTTGCCGATGTCCGCAACGACATGCGAATCGCGCAGGAAGAGGTTTTCGGGCCGGTCCTGTCGATCATCGGCTTCGACACCGAAGAAGAAGCCATCCACATCGCCAATGATATCAACTTCGGTCTGGCCGCAGGTATCTGGACCAAAGACATGGGCCGCATGATCCGCATGGTCAAGGCCATCGACGCCGGGACAGTCTGGGGCAACACTTACCGGACATACTCTTTCATGATGCCCTTCGGAGGCCGAAAACGCTCGGGCCTTGGCAAGGAATGGGGGATCGAAGGCATGGAAGAGTTTCTGGATACAAAATCCGTGATGATCTCGACCGCAGACGTCCTGCCGGGCTTTGTGCCAGGCTAATACCAACCGCGTCAGGCATGCTGATTTCAATAGGCGATGGCGGTGGTTGATGCCATGTTGCACACTGCGGTAGCGTCTGTGGCACTATCACGATCAATGGAACCCGACCATCCGCCTAGCAGCCTCCTCATTCCGGGAGTCGCGGCCTTTGCAAAGGGGCGATTTGCCAACCGATGCAAATGCAGCATGGCAGCTGCAATAATTGGCTGGAGCGGACACTCGGTCGCGGCTCCGCATATGGCGCAGCGGAAAGACGTCGAGGGCGGAGGGCCGCCCGATGCCGTTGCGGCAGCGCATTTTCAGTATTCTACCGATTCAGCCATTCGGCAACGCCCCAGCATTCGTCAACCATCCCAACGCGAGGACCGTTCTCAGCCGTCATATTCGGGCCTCTCTCCTTTGACACCTTTCTCTTCGCCTCGGCTGTGTTGCACAAACAGCCTGAGAGGATTCATCTTTTGAATCCAGCGTGATAGCCGGGGTGGATGAGCAGACCGAACGCCCTGAGCTACAAGACCCTGAACTGGCCCGCGTATAACAAGGCGCTCAAGCGGCGGGGATCGCTGACGGTTTGGTTCGATTCTGAGATGACGTGGGCGGCGAAGCCCACCGGCAAGCGGGGTCGGCAGTCCGTGTATAGCGACGCAGCCCTTCAAACCTACTTCACGATGAAGGTGCTGTGCGGTATGGCACTAAGGCAAACCACCGGCTTCGTGGAGAGCCTGCTGCATCTTATCGGGCTGGACTGGGCGGTTCCGGATTTCAGCACCTTGAGCCGTCGCCAGAAAACCCTTGCCGTGATCATCCCTTTTCGCGGGTCACAGGGGCCGCTGCACCTGCTGATCGACAGCAGCACGGCTGACGGTGCCTATGACACGCGCAAGTGCCACGATGCAGTTGCCGAACGTGGCGCTGCCGCCGTCATTCCACCTCGCAAGAACGCCAAGCCTTGGAGCGCCGGGGCGTTTGCCCGCAACGAGGCGCTACGGGTATCAAAATACCTGGGCCGTACGCTGTGGCGACGATGGAGCGGATACCACCGCCGAAGCCGTGTCGAAACGAAGATGCATTGTGTGAAGCTGCCAGGGTAGCGCCTGATGGCGCGTGACTTCGATCGTCAGGTCGCGGAATTCCAGGTTCGTGTCGCCGTCCTGGGCATCCCCGTCACGAAGGTCGTGGGATAGGTCAGTCTGGCAGCAGGGACAACTCGGCCATCAAACGCTTTGTGCAACAGAGTCGAAGTTCGGTAGTTGTCGATGTGAACAGAAACACCAGAGCGCCCGGTTCTCCGTAACGTTTCGACTGGCAACACGACGTGTTTGGGCAAAGCAGACTTCCCAGTCGTAGCCTGCCCTTCAACTCTGGCAGATTGCAGGCATAGTCACCGGTTTCCGCCCCATCTCGCTCCGCTGCGTGATTCAGTTCAAACCCATCGCGTGCAGCATGTGTGCGTTGACATGGTTCACATCGAAACGCGCTTCGGCGAGGCGGCGCGAGGCTTCGCCCATTTCTGCAATCAAGGCTGGCTCTTGCAAAAAGCGCAGCATGGCCTGTGCAAGCGCCTGCTCATCCCCGACCGGCACCAGAAACCCGTTTTCCTCGGCAACGACCGTCTGACGACACCCCGGAGCGTCGGTGGTGATGATCGCGCGGCCCGTGGCCATGGCCTCAAGCACGGTGCGCGGCGTGCCTTCGCGATAGCTGGGCAGCACATAGACATGCGTCGCGGCCAGAACGGGGCGGACATCGGCAAGATGGCCATGCCAGATGATCGCCCCCGAAGCATGCCACGCGGCAGCCTCGGACTCGGGGATGGCGGCGGGGTTGGGGTCCGTTCCGCCCACCAGATGGAACTCGGCCTGCGGCCAGTGCGCGCGGACCAGCCGCGCGGCGGCGACATATTCGCCGATGCCCTTGTCCCGCAGCAGGCGCGCGATCAGGGTAAAGCGAATTGGACCCTCGGGCAGCGGCTGCACCGGAAACGCGCGCAGATCGACCCCCGATCCGGCAACGCGCTCAACCGCAACATGGTCCGGCAACAACCCCATGCGCGCGAAATCCGCCTGATCGTCGGGGTTCTGAAAGAAGATCAGCGTCGCCTGTCGCAGCGCCAGACCATAAAGCGCCCGCACAATCCGGCGCAGCACGGCTCGAAAGCCGCGCTGATCGCCGGTAAAGGCATAACCCAGCCCCGTGATCAGGGCCACGCGCTGCGGCACACCGGCAAGACGGGCAGCAAGGATGCCCCAGACCACCGGCTTGACCGTATAACCAAGAACCAATCGGGGTCGCAGCCGCCGCATCAGCCGCCAAAGCGCCAGAAACGTGGAAAGATCGGCCAGCGGATTGATCCCCGCGCGTGCCATCGGCACGTCATGCCAAACCACCCCGCGCCCCGACAACCAAGCCCGCGTCGGCGCATCTGCCCCCAATCCGGGCGCCGCGACATGGACCTTGTGACCCTTTGCCAGCATGGACTCGATCAAAGCACCCCGAAAGTTACGCAGTGAACCGGGGTGAGAGGCAAGGATAAGGATGGTCATGGGCGTTTGCCTTTACCTAGATATGAGAACGCAAGCATCATTAACATGGGCAGAAACATCCACTTTTGACGCATAGCAATTCCCAGATTTGCAGTCGTGTTGGCAAGAACGAACAATGACGCAGCCGCAAAGAGTGCGCAAAACCAAAATGAAAATCCGTCCAATCTGGATTTGCGGCCTAGAAATCTCAAAGCAATCGCAATCGCCATAAGGAGCAACTGGAAAAGATTCTCAAAACTAACCGCAACTCCCAAAAGCCCTGAGGCATCAAAGAAAAGTGGGCGAAAAAGAAAGGTGAACAGTCTTGCGGGCATGGACAGGCTGGCGATATCAACAGAGCTTCCACCCTCCAGATTATAGCTTTGGCGCAAAGAGAAATACTCATCGACATCACCAAGCGTCGATACGTCACCAAGCCCTGCAAACTCGGCGCCATAAGTTGCGGCGATAACAGCCAGTGGCACAGCAATCAGAGTCAGGACCGACTTTCTCAGCAGGCCCAAACGGCTTGCAAAGACCAGTGCAACAGCGAAAGCAAGCAACAGGATTCCTGCCATGTGGGGGCGGACAAGGAGCATACACAGCGATGCAATCACAAAAGCGGGATAGCGTCTCCCCAGATTCATAGCCGCCCAGACACTTAGACCCGCCGCCATGAATGCCAGCGCATCTTTTCCGATTGAACCACTCCAGAAACTCAACCCCGGCAGCAAAAGACAAAAAAATGCCAATCGCCTTGCCGTTCGGCCGGATGTTTTTAACACTTGTTGAAGGGCCGACCCAAAGGCAAGCATCCCAACATAGCCAAACAAGTTATAAACAAGAAATACCCCACCATAGGACATTCCAAGCCCAACCGAAAACAAAGATGTCAGAAGATACACACCCTGCGTGCCAAACGTAAGGCTTGCATCCTCCGAGATCGAGAACAGGTAATAGTTGGTAGAATCTGCGACATTGCTAAGAGAATACCAGAAATAGAATATGCAAAACGCTGTGTGCCAAGCATACAGAAACAGTGCGCGCTTTTGTGCAACACCAAAAACACCGCGCTGAGCAATTGCCAACAAAACGCCAAAACCAAATACCAGAACAATGGTAACAAGGTGCCAGACGCTATCAACGAAAACAAGCACGTCAGTCACCATGACTTTGCGAAGATGTATTCCACGCGCGGAACATCAATATTGTCCAAAGCTGGGGCTTTGTTGCGCAAATGGGATGGAGGATTCACTCTGTGAATCCAGCGTGGTAGCTGGGATGCATGAGCAAACCGAAGCCCTCCGTC
>MHZT01000051.1:0-300573 GCA_001828855.1 Rhodobacterales bacterium RIFCSPHIGHO2_02_FULL_62_130
CGCAACAAGCGCGCACAGAAGAAACGGAACAAGACGCATCAATCGGCCCTCAATTCAATCGCAGGTTGGTCATAGGATATTCGCCTTTTGGCGGAAAGCCTTTAGGCCAAGTTGTCCACAGGCATTTTCATGGCTGGAGATTGCAGGACACTGGTGATGTGGCGGATCGGCGGCGGACCGCCGAAATCCGGCTGCATCCGATAAGGGACAAGTCAGTGCAGCCAAGGTCGCAGATGGGCTAGATTGACGGCGGGCAAGGGACAAGACTGTGTCCGATGCCGTTTCAAGGCGGTTTCAGGGGAAAACGAATGGCTTTGCAGGATTTCTTCGTCGCCGGACCCTATGATGACGGTGACCCCGTCACCGGACATTACTACGAGACGGCAAGCCCCGACCCTGATCGCGCGCAGGTCTGGGGCTATACCGGTGCGCTGTCCTATGCGCCGGGTGATAGTCTGACTTTGCATGCCATGGCATCGGCAGAGAAGGCACAACTTCGGATTGTGCGGGATGGCCTTGTGCCGGAAACCGTGCTGGTCACCGAGATCAAGACGGCGTTCGCGCCGACGCCTGCGGCTTGTTCGGTGCAGGGATGCGACTGGCCCGAATGTTTCCGCCTGATATTGCCCGATTGGAAAAGCGGGGTCTATATCGTCACGCTGACCATCGACGGGCATCAATCGGAACATATGTTCATATTGCGCGCGGGGGCAGCGAAGCCGCGCGCTAAGGTGCTGATGCTTTTGGCCACAGGGACGTGGTGCGCTTATAATGACTGGGGCGGATCGAACCATTATCAAGGGATTACCGGCGCATCGGGTGGCGATTTCGCCCCGCATGTCAGCCTGCTGCGGCCTTGGGCCAAGGGCTTTGTGCGCTGGCCGGATGATGCGCCGCGTATCCCCTATGCCTCGCCCTTGCTGAGTAAACCGCGCTATCCGCATATGGACTATGCCCGCGCCAAGGGGATTTCCAAGAAATACGCCTCGTCCGGTTGGGCGGCGTTCGAGCGGCCTTTTGCGTTGTGGTGCGAAGGGCAGGGGATCGATCTGGACTATACCACCCAGCACGATCTGCACCGCGACCCGTGCGCGCTGGATGGCTATGACCGTGTGCTGATCGTGGGCCATGACGAATACTGGACTTGGGAAATGCGCGACCACCTTGAGGCTTGGGTGGACAAGGGCGGCAGGCTGGCGCGGTTTGCGGGGAATTTCTTCTGGCAAACGCGGCTGTCAGATGACCTTCTGACCCAGACCTGTTTCAAGACCACGGCGGAAACCGCAGACCCGATGGCAGGCAGCAACCGTCTGACCAGCTATTGGGATCATCCGGCTGTGGGTCGTCCTGCTGTGGCGACGCTGGGGCTGACCGGTTCGGCGGGGGTTTATGCGGGGTGGAGCCGCTGTGCCGCGCATGGGTCAGGCGGTTTTGCGATCTATCGCCCCGATCACTGGTCAATGCGCGAGTCGGGGCTTGGTTATGGCGATGTGCTGGGGGCGGCAGCGAAGATTTTCGGCTATGAGGTGGATGGAATCGACTACACCATGACCCACGGGTTGCCCTTTGCCGCTGAAGGGACGGGGTTGCAGGGCGATCTGACCATCGTTGGCCTGTCGCCCGCCACGACCCTTTCCCATTCCACCGGCCCGCAGGATCGGGACCGTTTTATCGGGGCCGAGGATGCCGAAGACCTTGCGCTGCGGCTTTACGGCGGCGTCACGCCCGAGGCGGTGGGCCGCGCCAGCCGTGGCAATGGCTGTATGGCCGAGTATCGGCGCGGCGCGGGGGCGGTGTTCAACGCGGGCAGTTGCGAATGGGTCGCAGGGTTGATCACGCGCGATGCAACGGTCGAGCGGGTGACCCGCACGATTCTGACGGGGGACTGGCAGTAGCGTCGTGCCAAAAATTTTTCGGACGAAAAATTTTGGTCTGCGGCATCAGGCGAAACGGCCAAGAACGGCTTTCAGGTTTTCGCCCAGTTCGGGGCAAAGATAGCCGCCCTCCTGTATGATCACGGTGGGCAGGCCCATGTCGGCAACAGCCTGCCCGATGCGGGCGAAGCCTGCTGTGGTGACGCCAAGTCCGGCAAAGGGATCGCCTTCATAGGCGTCAAGTCCAAGCGCCAGCACAAGGCTGTCGGCCCCCCATGCGGTGATGGCGTCCATCGCTGTGGCAAGGGCGGCCATGAAGCCGTCATCACCGGTGCCGCGTGGCAGCGGCAGGTTCAGGTTCGCGCCAAGCCCGTCGCCTGTGCCGACCTCATCGGCATAGCCCCAGAAGAACGGGTAGAACCGTTCGGGATCGGCGTGGATCGAAACCGTCAGCACATCGCCCCGATCATAGAACATGCCTTGGGTGCCGTTGCCGTGGTGCAGATCGACATCCAGAATGGCCACGCGGCGCCCCGCGTCGGTCAGCCGTTGCGCGGCAATGCCGGAGTTGTTCAGATAGCAGAACCCGCCCGCAAGTTCGGCAAAGGCGTGATGCCCCGGTGGGCGGCACAACCCGTAGACAGCGCGCTGCCCTGCCAGCACCAGATCGGCGGCGTGGATCGCGGTTTGCGCGCTGGCATAGGCCGCGCCCCATGTCTGCGCCGAGATCGGGCAAGAGGTGTCGGTCATATGAAAGCCCGCCTGACCCACGGCGGATTTCGGGTAGCCGTCGGTCCGATTGGCGGGATGGATGTTCGGGATCACCTCGGTCGAGGCGCCCTCGATACGGCTCCACCGCGCGTAGATGCCTTGCAGGAAGGTCAGATAGCGTTGCGGATGCACGGCACGGATCGGGTCGATGCCTGCGTCGGGGGCCTGCACGATGGGGCAGCCCAAGGCCCGCACGGCGGCCAGCAGGGCATCAACGCGGGCGGGCTTTTCGGGGCAGGGGAATTGCGCGCCCGAGGACAGGAAAAACTGCGGATCATGGGCGCGCTGGGCGTCGTCAAACACTGTGATCATGCGTCTTGCAGGGCGGTCAGCCCGTCTCCTTCCAGAATAAGCAGGTCGTAATCGCCGCGCCCCGTGAAACCCAGTTTGGCGTAAAAGGCTTGGGCGACATCATTGCTGCGGTCCACCATCAGGGTCAGAAAGGCCGCGTCCCAGTCCTGTGCATCCTGCAGCACCTGCGCCAGAAGTTTGCGCCCCAGACCCAGCCCGCGCGCGTCGGGGCGGACGTAGATGTCTTGCAGCAGCACGCCGGGCCGACCGCGCAGGGTGGAAAAATCGGGGTAATACAGCGCAAACCCAAGTGCTGCGCCGTCACGTTCGGCAAGGATTGTGCGGAACAGCGCCTTGGGGCCGAAACCGTAGGTTTCAAGCGCCTGAACCCCGCGTTCAAGGATTTCGCCGTGGTGATGGACGTGTTCTTCCAGCAGGGTTTGCAGGGTGCGGGCATCGGCAAGCGTCGCGCGGCGCAGGGTCGGGGTTTTCAAAATGTCACCTTGTCCGCGCCTTTCAGGCCAAGGATTGCGCGGGCCTCGGCGGGGGTGGCGACGGATCGTCCCAAGCCTTCGACGATGCCGCGTATCTGCTGGACTTGCTGGGCGTTGCTGGTCGCCAGCACGCCTTTGGAGGCGTAAAGATTATCCTCAAGCCCCACGCGGACATGCCCGCCCATCGCGGCGGCCATTGTGGCCATCGGGATCTGCATCCGCCCCGCCGCCAGCACCGAAAACTGATAGCTGTCGCCGAACATCCGGTCGGCGGTGCGTTTCAGCAGGGTCAGCGTGTCGGGCTCCGCCGCCATGCCGCCCAAGACGCCGAACACGAACTGGATGAACAGCGGCCCTTTGACCGCGCCGCGATCCACGAAATGCTTCAGCATGGTCAGGTGGCTGATGTCATAACATTCGAATTCAAACCGCGCGCCGCGCTGGTCGCCCATTTCGTGCAGGACATGGGCAATGTCGCGGGGGGTGTTCTTGAACACCAGATCGTCCGAGTTTTCGAGGAAGGGCTTTTCCCACGCATGCTTCCAGTCGGAAATCCGCGCGGCCATCGGATAAAGCGCGAAGTTCATCGATCCCATGTTCAGGCTGCACATTTCGGGTGCCATTGCCTTGGGGGCGGCAAGGCGTTGCTCCAGCGTCATGATCGCCGATCCGCCGGTGGTCATGTTGATGATGCCATCACATCCCGCCTTGATCGCGGGCAGGAACCCCGCCCAATGCGCCGGATCAGAGGACGGGTGGCCGGTTTCGGGATGGCGCGCGTGCAGGTGCAGGATTGCGGCCCCCGCCTCTGCCGCCCCGATCGCGCTGGCGGTGATCTGCGCGGCGGTGACAGGCAGGTAGGGCGACATGCTGGGGGTGTGGATCGACCCCGTGATCGCGCAGGAAATGATGATTTTCGACATTGGCTCCCCCCGTTCCGGTGGAGATTGGCACGGCACCGCGCGGGCCGCCAGAGGCTGACGCATAACGCGCTGGTGTTTCGCGGGGGATCGTCTTTTCGGGTTTTGTCCGACGGCCTGAAGGTTGGCCCAAGGGGCAGTTGCGGCTCTGGCGCACGACTTGGGCTGTCGCTAGGCTGTGGGGCAAAGGAGATTGCCGATGTTCTTGACCCAGACCGCCGATTGGACTGCCTGCGGGGCCGAGTTGACCGAAACCCTGCTGGCCCGTTTTGGCAAGTGGGGTTTGGCAGAGCAAGGCTTGGGGCTGGTGCTGGTCAGTTCGGGACCACGGGGGGCCGAGGGCTTTGCCTATCGTGGCGATTGGCGCTGCTATCCCTGTTCCTTGGTGAAAAGCTTTCATCTGGTGCATGCGATGGCGGCGCTGGAAGAGGGCCGTGTCGCCGCCCATGCCGAGTTGGACCGTGCCATGCGGGATATGATCCGCTGGTCCTCGAATACGGCGACGAATTATGTAATCGATCTGATCACTGGCACCACGGGAGATACGCTGCTGGAGGGGGCCGAGTATCTGGACTGGGTGTCCAAGCGCGAAAGGCTGAACCGCTGGTTCTGGGCATTGGGCTGGCCGGAGTGGCAGGGCTGCAATATCACGCAAAAGCTGATGGATGACACTCGCTATGGCCGCGAGTCGCAATATGCGGGGGCTGCGCGCGAAAACCTGAACGCGCTAACCCCTCTGGCTGCAGCCCGGTTGATGTGGGAACTGTTCGAGGGCGCGTTGCCGATGTCGCTGCCCGCGCGGGGGCGGGCGCAGGCGATCCTGCACCGCAGCGTCGAAGACCCCGATGCCGCTCTGCCGAATTATCAGCTTTCCGAGTATCTGGGCGCGGGGTTGCCGCGAGGCGTCGAGATCTGGTCGAAGGCGGGGCATAATCTGTGGACGGGCGACCCCAAGGCAAGCTGGTTCAAACATGACATGATCCGCGTGACGGCGGCGGGGCGCAGACCCCTGATTGCGGTGGTGATGACGCAGGGGCAGGGACTGGCCGAAACCCATCCGCAGGCCTTTGCGGGGATGGGGCAACTGATCTGGGAGATGACCGAGGGTGTGACGCGGATCTGACTGTTCCGGCGGTGGCGGCGGCAAGGGGGGCCAGCCCCCCTTGAGGATTTGCAGGCAAATCCTTACCCCCCGGGATATTTATGCAAAGAGGATGGGGCCGGAGGTCTTTTTGCGGGGCTAGCCGATGCTGCGGGCCAGCAAATCCAGCCAGTTATCCCAGCAGATGCGGCGGATCAGGGCATCGCCATAGCCTGCCTGCTGCATCGCGCCGGTCAGTTTGGGCAGACCGGCGGCATCTTGCAGGAAGGCGGGCATCATCGCGCCGTCGAAATCCGACCCCAGCGCCACGCTGCCTTCGCCAAGGCGCGAGAGAAGGTGGTCAAGATGGCGCAGCATGTCTTCGGCGGTGGTGGCGGGGTTCTTGAGACCGTCAAGCCGCAGGAACTGGCAACCGAAGTTCAGGCCGACCAAGCCGCCGCTTTCGGCGATGGCGTCAAGCTGGCGGTCGGTCAGGTTGCGGGTCGAGGCGGTGATGGCATGGGCGCCGGAATGGGTGGCGACCAAGGGTTTTTGCGACAGGCGGGCAACATCCCAGAAACCGGCCTCGTTCAGGTGGCTCAGGTCGATCAGAATGCCAAGCCGATCGCAGGTCTGCACCAGATCAATGCCGGCGGGCGTCAGGCCCGGCCCTGTATCGGGGCTGGCGGGGAAGTTGAATGGCACACCATGTCCGAAGATGTTCGGGCGGCTCCAGACCGGACCAAGCGAGCGCAGGCCCGCGGCGTGGTAGACGTAAAGCTCGTCAAGGCTGGCGCCGATGCCCTCGCAGCCTTCGATATGCAGGATCGCGGCGATGGCCCCTGCGGCGCGGGCGGCGGTGATCTCGGCCACCGAGCGGCAGAGGCGGATCGCATCGGGGCGCGCGCGGGTCAGGCGCAAGAGGACCGCGATCTGTTCGGCGGTGTCGCGGTGGGCGCGGGCGGTGTCAACGGGGCCAAAGACGCGATGCACCGCCATCGGATCGGGGGAGGTGCCGGGATCGCCCGGCACCCATACGGCGAAAAACCCGCCCGCAAACCCGCCTGCGCGACATTTCGCCAGATCAAGATCGCCATCGCGTCCGGTGAAAAAGCTGCTTTTTTCGGCGTCATTCGGGCGGGTTTCTTCTTTCCAGAGACAGGAAAGCAGGTCGTTATGGCCGTCGAAGATTGAAAAGTCTGACATTTTGCCCGTTCCGCCGTCATTGTGCCGATTTTGCCCCAACCTGACGCTGCAAGCGGCTGTTGACAAGCCGGATCAGAAGTTGCCCAATCGGTCAAGGATCGGGCAAACAGACTCGCGTCCTGCTGTCATAACAAATAAAAACAGGGAGTTATCCATGAAGATTGACCCGTCGCTGCGTCGGATCGGTGCGGTTGCCATTGCGGCACTGATGCTTGGCACCGCCCCTGCCGCACTTTTCGCGGCCACCCCCGATGATACGCTGGTGATCGCTGCCGCCATTGATGACATCGTGTCTTTGGACCCGCATGAGGCCTATGAATTCTCGGGTCTCGATTATGTGAACAACACCTATGACGGTCTGGTCGAGATCAACCCGACCACGCTTGAACTGGAGCCGGGTCTGGCCGAAAGCTGGTCGGTGGCCGAGGACGGGCTGACCTATACCTTCAAGATGAAGGCGGGGCTTACTTTCTCGTCGGGCAATCCGGTACGGGCCGAGGATGCGGCCTATTCGCTGCAACGTGCGGTCAAGATCAACAAGACACCCGCGTTCATTCTGAACCAGTTCGGCTGGACCGCCGAAAATGTGGACAGCATGATCACCGCCGATGGCGATACGCTGACCATCAAGGTCGACAAGCCCTATGCGCCGACTTTCCTGTACAACTGCCTGACGGCGGGTGTCGCCTCGATCGTCGATGCGGAAGTGGTCAAGGCCAATGACGTTGCGGGCGATATGGGGAACGAGTGGCTGAAGACCAACTCGGCCGGAACCGGTGCCTATGTGCTGAAATCCTTCAAGCCCAATGAAGGCATGATCCTTGAGGCCCGTCCGGGCTATTGGCGCGGCGATGCCAAGCTGGCGAAGATTTTCGTCCAGCACATCCCCGAAGCCGCGACCGAACGGTTGCAGCTTGAAAAGGGGGATGTCGATGTGGCGCGGGCGCTGACACCGGTGGATGTTGAAGGTCTGTCGGGCAATGCCGAAGTGGTGATCCAGCAGGACGTGGGCGGTCAGGTCTATTACCTGTCGTTCAACCAGAAGAACGAGCAATACAAGAACCCCAAGTTCCTTGAGGCGATGCGCTGGGCTGTTGACTATCAGGGCATGGCAGACACCATCATGAAGGGCGCGGTTGTGCCGCATCAGTCCTTCCTGCCCCAAGGCTATCTGGGCGCGTTGGACGATCTGCCCTACAGCCTTGATATTGAAAAGGCCAAGGCGCTGGTGGCGGAATCGGGCGTTGCCAATCCTGTGGTCAAGCTGATGGTCCGCAACGCGGCGGACCGGATGGATGTGGCGCAATCGGTGCAGAACACCTTCGGTCAGGCCGGTATCACGGTCGAGCTGGATGTGGGCGAAGGGGCCGACCAGTTGAAGGCCTATCGCGCGCGCCTGCATGATGCCACGCTGCAGACATGGGGGCCGGATTATCCCGATCCGAATACCAACTCGTCCACTTTCGCCGAAAACCCCGGCAACTCGGACGAGGCGGCGAACACCGGCTATCTGGCATGGCGCAACGCCTATGAGCCGGGCGAGATGGACGGGATGAGCAAGGCCGCCGTGCTGGAACAAGATCCGGCCAAGCGGGTCGAGATGTATGCGACGTTGCAGATGAAGCACCGCGAAACCTCGCCCTTCATCGTGATGTTCCAGCAGGCCCGCCAGACCGGCGTGCGTGCCAACGTCAAGGGTCTGTATACCGGTGGCGCCGTGGATGCGGTGGCCTACTGGCTGGTCACGAAGTAAGGCAAAAGGCGCGCCCCTTTATTTGGGGCGCGCCATTTCTCCATGACAGACATCGCCCCGCCCGCGCCGCCGTCACGGCTGTTATCGCTGTTGCGCCAGATCGGCACGACCGTTTTCACGCTTTTGGTGACATTCATCGGCCTTTTGGCTGTGACCTTTGTGATCAGCCGCGTGGTGCCGATCGATCCGATCATGTCGATCCTTGGCGAGCGCGCCACCAATGCCCAGATCGAGGAAACCCGCGAAAAGCTGGGTCTGAACGAGCCGTTGTGGGTGCAGTTCGGCATTTATGTCGGCAACACCTTGCAGGGCGATCTTGGCACTTCGATCCGCACCCGCGAGCCTGTGCTGGACGAGGTTGCAACACGCTTTCCCGCCACTCTGGAACTGGCGACGCTGGCCACCTTGCTGGGGGTGCTGGTGGGCGTTCCGGCGGGGGTGATTGCTGCCACGAAACCGGGCAGCTTCTTTGACCAGTTCGTGCGGCTGGTGGCCTTGATGGGCTATTCGATGCCGATCTTCTGGCTGGGTCTGATGGGGCTTTTGCTGTTTTACGGCCATCTGGGCTGGGTTGGCGGGCCGGGTCGGCTGGATGCATCCTATCAGATGATGATGGAATTCGAGCTGACGCAATACACCGGCATGATCATGGTCGATACCGCGCTGAACGGGCGCTGGGACATGTTCGCCAATGCGTTTTCCCACATCATTCTGCCTGCAAGCCTGCTGGCCTATATCTCGATGGCCTATATCAGCCGGATGACCCGCAGTTTTATGATGAATGAATTGGGTCAGGAATATATCACGACCGCGCGCGTCAAGGGGATGCCCGAACGCCGGGTGATCTGGGTGCATGCGCTGAAAAACGTGATGGTGCCGCTGATCACGGTGATCGCGCTGTCCTACGCCTATCTGCTGGAAGGGGCGGTGCTGACCGAAACGATTTTCGCATGGCCGGGTTTGGGCAGCTATATCACCGATGCGTTGCTGGTGGCCGATATGCCTGCGGTGCTGGGCGGCACAGTTGTGGTGGGTCTGGCCTATATCGGGCTGAACATGCTGTCGGACCTATTGTATAAGCTGGTCGATCCGAGGGCGCGGGTATGAGCGCGCTAATCCTCTGGCTGCGCGACCCGAATCCGCAATCGCGCGGGCAGGCCCGTCTGGGGCAAGCCTATCTGAATTGGCTGCGGCTGCGGCGGAACCCTTTGGCGGTGATCGGGCTGGCGATTGCTGTGGCGCTGGTTTTCATCGCCATCTTTGCGCCGCTGCTGGCCCCGCATGATCCGATCACGCAAGAGCTTTCGCGCCGCCTGCTGCCGCCCGGAACGCCGGGGAATATCCTTGGCACCGATGATTTCGGCCGCGATATCCTGTCGCGGATTTTGTATGGCAGCCGCATCACGCTGTATATCGTGCTGCTGGTGATCCTGACCGCGCCTGTTGTGGGCCTGCTGATCGGCACGGTTGCGGGCTATTTCGGCGGCTGGACCGATACGATCCTGATGCGGATCACCGATATCTTCCTTGCCTTCCCCAAGCTGATCCTTGCGCTTGCGCTGGTCGCCGTTCTGGGGCCGGGGATGGAGAACGCCGTTCTGGCCATCGCGCTGACCTCATGGCCGCCCTATGCCCGCGTCGCACGGGCCGAGACGCTGACGGTTCGGAACGCCGACTATATCGCCGCCGTCAAACTGCAAGGTGCAGGCGCCGTGCGGGTGATCTGGGGCCATGTCATGCCGATGTGCCTGCCTTCGGTGATCATCCGCGTCACGCTGGATATGGCGGGCGTGATCCTGATTGCCGCCGGTCTGGGCTTTCTTGGCCTTGGCGTGCAGCCGCCCTTGCCGGAATGGGGTCTGATGATCTCGGCCGGGCGGAAATTCCTGTTTGAACAGTGGTGGGTTGCCACCATGCCGGGCCTTGCGATCTTTATCGTCTCTTTGGGGTTCAACCTCTTGGGCGACGGGTTACGTGATGTCCTCGATCCGAAAAGCGCCAGCAAATGAGCCAGCTTTCCGTCAAGAACCTGCGTGTGACTTTCGATACCGAGGCCGGTCGGGTCGAAGCCGTGCGCGGTGTCTCCTTTGATCTGGGCCGCGAACGGCTTGGCATCGTGGGCGAATCCGGTTCCGGCAAGACCATGACTGGCCGCGCCGTGCTGCGCCTGATCCGCCCGCCGGGCAAGATCGAGGCGGATCAGATGATGTTTGATGGTGTCGATCTGATGAAAGCCTCGGAACGCGAGATGCGCGCCCTGCGCGGCCCGCGGATTGCGATGGTGATGCAAGACCCGAAATACTCGCTGAACCCCGTGATGAAGGTGGGCAGCCAGTTGATGGAGGGGCTGCGCCAGCGCGACCGCGTGTCAAAGGCCGAGGCCCATGCAGCGGCCATCGCGGCGCTGACGGCGGTGCAGATCCGCGACCCCGAACGGGTGATGGAGGCCTATCCGCACGAACTTTCCGGCGGTATGGGCCAGCGCGTGATGATCGCGATGATGCTGATCCCCAACCCCGATCTGCTGATCGCGGACGAACCCACAAGCGCCTTGGATGTGACCGTGCAGGCCGAGGTTTTGTCGATTTTGGATAATCTGGTGAAAACGCGCGGCATGGGCCTGATCTTCATCAGCCACGATCTGCGGCTGGTGGCGCGGTTCTGTGATCGGGTGCTGGTGATGTATAAGGGCAAGGTGGTGGAAGAACTGGCGGCCCGCGATCTGATGCAGGCTAAACACCCCTATACCCAAGGTCTGCTGAACTGCCTGCCGCGTATCGGCGGCGACCGTGGGCCATTGCCCAGCCTTGACCGTGATGCAGCGTGGGCGGTGTAACATGCTGATCGAGATCGAAAACCTTTCCGTCACCTTTCACGCTCAGGGCCGCGTTGTGCGCGCGGTGCAGGATGTGTCACTGTCGGTCAACGCCCGTGAATCCTTCGGCCTTGTGGGCGAATCCGGCTCTGGCAAATCCACCATCCTGCGCGCGATCTGCGGGCTTGCGCCGATCAGTGGCGGCAGTATCCGCATCAATGGCAAACCCATCGCCACACCACGCGGAAAGGCATTCTCGCGTCAGGTGCAGATGGTGTTCCAAGACCCCTATGCCAGCCTGCACCCCCGCCACACCATCGATCGCACCCTGTCGGAACCGCTTGCCATCCACGGCCTGCCCGGTACGGATCAGCGGATTTCGCAGGCGCTGACGGATGTGGGCCTGCCCACCGCCTTCCGCTTTCGCTATCCGCACCAGCTTTCGGGCGGGCAGCGTCAGCGTGTGGCCATCGCCCGCGCGCTGATGCTGGAGCCGGAAATCCTGCTGCTGGACGAACCGACTTCTGCCCTTGATGCCTCGGTTCAGGCCGAAACCCTGAATCTGCTGTCGCGCCTGCGCGCCGAGCGGGGGTTGACCTTCCTGATGGTCAGCCATGATCTGGCGGTGATCGACCATATGTGCGACCGCGTGCTGGTCATGCAGCATGGCCGCGCGGTGGAAGAACTGACCCGCGAGGCGCTGGCCTCCGCCCAGATGAAAACCGACTACGCCCGCGCCCTGTTCGCCGCCTCGGCTGATCGCATGCTACAGGGCTGACGGTTTCATCTTGGCCCAAATACTCCGGGGTCCGGGGCAGCGCCCCGGCTCTATCCGCAAAAAACCGAAGGTCTGACATGTTTCCAGTTTTCGACGGCCACAACGATATCCTGCTGCGCCTGCAAACCCACCCTGAAAACCGCCAGGCGATCTGGGTCACAGGAGAGGGGCAAGGCCACCTTGATCTGCCACGCATGAAAAAGGGCGGCTTCGTGGGCGGATTTTTCGCCATCTATATCCCCTCGCCGGTGGCGCATGACGCGCCCGACTATATGGAGGCGATGGAGAATCCGCCTTTTGCGCTGCCGTTGGCCAGCCTGATCGACGCCCCCACCGCCCTGCCCACCGCCTTTTCGATGGCAGCACATCTGCTATGGATGGAGCGGGTCTCAAACGGCGGCTTCAAGGTCTGCCGCACACTGGCTGAGATCAAGGCTTGTCTGGCAAGCGGCGTGATCGCGGGCATCATGCATATGGAGGGGGCCGAGGCGATTGATGAAGGTCTCGACAACCTTTACGCCTTTCACGCCATGGGGTTGCGGTCTTTGGGTCCGGTCTGGTCGCGGCCCACGATCTTTGGCCATGGCGTTCCCTTTGCTTTCCCGTCCGGTCCCGATACCGGTGACGGGTTGACGGATGCGGGCAAGCGGTTGGTGCGTGCCTGCAATGATTTGGGGATCATGCTCGACCTGTCGCATATCAACGAAAAGGGCTTTGACGACATCGCGCGCCTGTCCGATGCGCCGCTTGTGGCCACCCATTCCAACGCCCATGCCGTTACGCCGAGCAGTCGCAACCTGACCGACCGCCAGCTTGCCGTGATCCGCGACAGCAAGGGCATGGTGGGGCTGAACTATGCCACCTCGTTCCTGCGCCGCGACGGGCGGCAATCGGCGGATATGGGGTGGGAGGATGTGCTGGCCCACCTTGACCACCTTTTGCATCATCTGGGCGAGGATCATGTGGGGCTGGGGTCCGATTTCGATGGCGCAACCCTGCCGCAGGGCATTGGCGATGTGACCGGCCTGCCCGCGCTGCAACAGGCGATGCTGGATCACGGCTATGGCGCGGATCTGGTCCGCAAGATCAGCTGCGACAACTGGCTGGCGCTGCTGGATCGGACGTGGACGGCGTAAATCCGCCAAGCCGATTGTACTTGCCCTCACGCGTCCTGTAATCAGGCGGGTAAAACCCCCAAGGGCGCAAACAGGGATTCCGCGTTGCAGTATCGTTCCGAGATTGATGGCCTGCGTACCGTGGCCATCCTGCCCGTTATGCTGTTCCACGCGGGCTTTGGGCTGTTTCAGGGCGGCTATGTCGGGGTGGATGTGTTCTTTGTGATCAGCGGCTTTCTGATCACCCAGACCATCGCCGAAGAGATGGAGCGCGGGCGTTTCACCCTGACCAGCTTTTACGAGCGCCGCGCCCGCCGTATCCTGCCCGCGCTGTTTGTGATGCTGGCGGTGTCGGCTCCCTTGGCTTACCTTCTGTCCAACCCGTTGGAGTTTCGGGATTACAGCGCCAGCCTTTTGGGCGTGATCACCTTTTCTATCAACGTCTTGGCGGCGATCTATATCAATTATTTCGGCCCTTCCGCCGATTATACGCCGCTGCTGCATATCTGGAGCCTTGCAGTTGAGGAACAGTTCTACCTGTTTTTCCCGCTGATCCTGATGGCGTTCCATCGTATCAGCCGACGGCGGCTGTCGGTGTTGCTGGTGGTGGTGGGGCTTGCCAGCCTTGGCTTTGCCGAATGGCAGGCCATGCAGGCCACCGAGGGCCTGTTCTATTGGTCTTCGGCCCGCGCATGGGAATTGTTGATCGGTGCCTTGGCGGCGTTGAATCCCATACGGCGTCTGGCGCCTGTGGTCGAAAATGGCTTCAGTGCTTTGGGCCTTGGCCTGATCGCCTTTGCTGTTTTGCGTTTTGACGAGACAACACCGCTGCCGGGTCTGTGGTCTTTGCTGCCGACGCTGGGGGCGGTTCTGGTGATCTGCTTTGCCCATTCCGGCACGTTGGCGCATCGGCTTTTATCGGCCAAAGTGGCGGTTTTTATCGGTCTGATTAGCTATAGCGCCTATCTGTGGCACCAGCCGGTTCTGGTCTTTGCACGGCTGGGTTTTGGCCCGCTGACCACGCCCTTGGCTGCGGCTGCGCTTGTGGTGTCGCTGCTGCTGGCTTGGCTCAGTTGGCGTTATGTCGAAGCGCCGTTCCGCCAGCGTGGCCCGCAGGCCCGGATCAGCCGCGCCCGTCTTGCCGCGATCTTTGCGCCGGCAACGGTCCTTGCGTTTGCCATCGGCGCGCTGGGTTTTGTCACTGACGGCTTTTATGATTATTACACCAAGAACAGGCTTTCCAAGGCCGAATTGGCGGTCTTTCGTCTGGTCACCGATGATATCGACTATGATCCCGACGCCACCATGGTGGACAACGGCGATTGCCGGTTCTGGCAGAGCGAATTTACCCCAGCCTTCCAAGCGCGCTTTGCCGATTGTGCGGTGAAATACGGGCCGGGCGTGCTGCTGATCGGGGATAGCCATGCGATGAACCTGCACAACATCCTTGCCAAATCGGGGGTGTTTCCCTTTGTGGCAAGCGTGGCGTGGCATGGTTGCCGCCCTGTTCAGGGCAAAGAGGCGTGCCAGTATGAGGAGGCCCGCGCCTTTGTGGACGCGCAGGCGAAGGATATCGCCGCCCTGCTGTTTCATCAGTCGGGGTCTTATCTGATCGAGGACAAAGCCGGGCGTGTGGACAGCAACGACAGCTTTGCCGACCATGCGCGCAACAGGCTGCGGCAAGAGGATGTGGATGGTGTGCTGCGCTATCTTGCCGGGCTTGCGGGGCAGGTCAAGACCATATGGATCGGCCCCTATGTCGAAGCGCGGGTCAGCCTGAAATATCTGGGCGGTCTGACGCCGCAATTTCGTCTGAACCCCAATGCTATCCCGCTGTTTGACGGTCTTGATGCCGGTCTGTCCCGCATGACCGCAGAGCAAGCGCCGCAGGTGGGCTATGTCTCGTTGGTGCAAGCATTTGCGATAGAACCGGATTTCTTGCGGGTTGGAGAGTGTGTTACCTATCGTGATGCCGACCATTTCACCCGCTGCGGCGAGGATATTCTGGCGCAACGGCTGGCCTCCGACCGCGCGGTTTGGCAAAAGATGGTTGCACCCTGACCTGTATCTGCATGCGGTCTTGATCCCCTCTTGCATGGCTGCGGCTTCGGCTCCACATTGCCCCGCCCGTTGGCACCTATGAAGGAGTTGCGATGCCCCCCTTGGCCCTTGTTACTGCTGGTCCTTCGGCCATTGGCCACACGCTTGTCACCGCCTTGGCGGGGGCGGGTTATGACATCGGCTTTACCCATCTTGGTGCCACCGAGGCGGCGCGCCGACTGGTGGAGGCGGTGGGCGGGCTTGGCCGCCGCGCAAAGGCGTGGGAAAGCGATGCCAGCGACGCGGCGCAGGTTGCGGCCTTTCATGCCGAGGCCGCAGATTGGGCGGGGACTGCGCCTTCGGCGATGGTCAATAACGCGGGGATTCAGACGTGGTCCTCGTTGCTGGATCTGTCGGTTGACCGCTGGGATGCGGTGATGGCCACCAATCTGCGCGGCACCTTTTTGAACACCCAGGCCGCGGCCCGCGCCATGATCGCGGCAGGGCAGGGCGGGTCGATCATCACGCTGGGATCTGGGTGCAACAAGCTCGCCTTCCCGAAACTGGTGGATTACACGGCGTCAAAAGGCGGGATCGAGCAATTCACCAAGGTTGCGGCTGTTGAACTCGGCCCCCATGCCATCCGCGTCAACTGCATCGCGCCGGGGGCGATTGCCACCGAACGCACGGCTGCCGAAGCGGGGGATTACAGCGCCACATGGGCGCGCGTGACGCCGTTGCGCCGGGTGGGAACCCCGCAAGATCTTGCTGGCCCGCTGCTGTTTCTGATCTCGGATGCCGCCGCTTTTGTGACGGGGCAAACGCTTTGGGTGGATGGCGGGGTGTTCAGTCAGGCGAATTGGCCTTACGAGACCTGAGCCGTTGCGCGCGCGGATATGCGGGTGCCTCCGGCGGGAGTATTTGGGCCAAGATGATGCCGGAAGTGCGATCGGGCTTGCCGCTGTTCGGGAGTGACCTAGATATGCATCATATGAAAGATGCCGTTCCTCCCGTCGTGATCCTGGCCCATGGCCAGCCCTCGGACCCTGCCCGTGCGGCGGCAGAGTTGGCAGGTTTCGCCGCGCAGGTGGCCGAACATCTGCCAGACCGGCGGGTGCTGGCGGCGACGCTGGCCCAAGCCGGGGCGCTGGCCGAGGCTGCTGCGGTGGCGGGAGCAGGGGGCGAGGTCTTTCCCCTGTTTATGGCAGGCGGCTGGTTCACACGTATCCACATTCCCAAGCGTCTGGCCGATGCTGGTGCCGTGGGCTGGCGGGTGCTGGAGCCTTTCGGCTGCGATCCCGCTCTGCACGACCTTGCCGCTACCATTGTGGCCGAGGCGCTGCCCAGCCCAAGCGCACAGGTCTTGGTGGCCGCACATGGGTCGTCGAAAAGCCCCGCACCCGCAAATATCGCGCATCATGTCGCCAAAGTGATCCGCGCCAAAACGGCCCTGTCGCGGGTCGAGGCCGCCTTCATCGAACAAGCCCCTACCCTTGCTTCGGTGCAGGGCTATGACGTCGAGTCACTCTGCCTGCCCTTCTTCGCTGCTGCCGGTGGCCATGTGAATGACGATATTCCGGCAGCACTGGCCCAAGCCGGCTTTCGCGGCAAGATCCTGCCGCCTCTGGGTCTTGACCGGCGCGCGCCCGAACTTGTCGCAGCGGCAATCCGCCGTGGCCAGCCGATCTGCGCGACCGGCTGCCGCCACGGCTGACAGGCTCCAATTTCATCTGTTCCTAAATATCCCCGCCGGAGGCATTCTCCCGCGGGTCAAAACCGAGCACGTCAATTCAGGTGCAGGCCCGAAGGCCAAGGGTAGGGTGCGTGATCCTCACGCACCCATGCAACAGATCAGACCGTATGCAGATACAGGTCGAAATCCACTTCTGAAACCGTCCGCATCACCCGCGCATATTCTGCCGCCTTGATCGCGGTGAAGGTGCGGTGCATGTCCTCACCCAAAGCGGCCTTCAGGAAATCGGATGCCTTCGCCGCTTCGATGGCCGAGCGCCAATCCACCGGAATTGGCGGGGCGTCGGCGCCCTCGGCATAGCCATTACCGGTGGTCTCGGGGCCGGGGTCAAGCCGCAAGGCCATGCCGTGGCGGATACCCGCCAGCACCGTCGCGGCCACCAGATAGGGGTTGGCATCGACGCCCGCAGGGCGATGCTCGATCCGCCGCGCGCGGATATCGCCCGCCGGAATCCGCAGCGCGACCGAGCGGTTGTTCACCCCCCAGGTCGGGCTGACCGGTGCGTAGGAGTTCGACGCAAACCGCCGCCACGAATTCGCGTGCGGCGCGAACACCAGCATCGATTCGCCCATCGTGGCGCGCAGACCGCCCAGCGCGTGCAGGATGGTGTCGGTATATTGGCCCTCGACGGCCTCGATGAAGATGTTCTTGCCCGCATCGTCCAGCATGGACACATGGAAATGCATGCCCGATCCGGCGTAATCCTCGTTCGGTTTGGCCATGAAACAGGCGGTCACGCCGTGCTGGCGGGCGTGATAGCGCACCATCCGCTTCAGCCGCAGCAGATCATCCGCCGCCTGCATCACGTCTTCGCGGTAATGCAGCGTCAGTTCATACTGGCCCGGTGCAAATTCGGAAATCAGCGTTTCCGCCTTGATCCCCGCCAGCGCCGCATCGGCATAGACATCGTTGAACAGCGGCAACATGCCGTGCAACTGGTCCACCGAATAGACATCGGTTTTCGAGTTACGCCGCCCGTCCAGCACATCGCGGGCCGGAACCATCTTGCCATCTGCCCCGCGCTCGTTTTGCAGCAGGAAGAATTCCAGCTCGAACGCGCCTGCGGGGTGCAGCCCTTCGGCAGCCAAGGCATCGACCTGCCGTTGCAGCGCATGGCGCGGGTCCGACGTCATCGGCGCGCCGTCAAGGTCATAGACGCTCATCAGCACTTCGCCGCGCGCAGGTTTGGTGGCGTGGATTGCGCGCAGCGTGCCGGGGATCGGCCAGGCGCGGCGGTCGCCATCGCCCTGATCCCAGATCAGGCCGGTTTCATGCACATCCTCGCCGCAGATATCCAGACCAAGGATCGAGATCGGCAGATGCCGCCCGCTTTTGAACATGCCCAGCAATTCATGCCGCCGGATGATCTTGCCGCGTCCGATGCCATTGGCATCATGCAGCACGATGTCAAAGGCTTCGATCTCGGGATGGGCGGCAAGGAAGGCTTCGGCTTCGGCTACGGTTGAGCCGGAGGGGCTGGTGGTGTCGGTCATGTCAATCTCGGGCAAAAAGTTCGGTCAGGATTTCATCGAAGGCGGCGATCAGGCGATCCACCTGCCGTTTCTTTGTGGCGGGGCTGATCAGCATCATGTTGTGGAAGGGCGCAATCAGGCAGCCACGGTTCAGCAGCGCCACATGCAGCGCGGATTCCACCGTCGGTTGATGGGCGGCGGCGGCCTCGGTGCCGTTCTTCAGCGGGCCGTGGGCGCAGATGAATTCCACCCGCGCGCCCACCCGCACCACATGCCAAGGGGCGTGGTGCGCATCGATTGCGCGGGAAAGCCCGTGCGACAGGCGTTCGGCCAGACGCTCCATATGGGCGTAATTCTTGGCGGTCATCACATGGTCAAGCGTGGCGCGCAGGCAGGCGAATTGCATCGGGTTGGCCGATAGCGTGGTGCCCATGCCGGAATGGCCCGAGGCGCGGGCGGCATTGGCCACAGCATAGCGCGCGGCCGTGTCGGGCGTCAGGCCCCAAACGGCGGTGGGCATCCCGCCCGCCACACATTTGCCCGCCACAAAGATATCGGGCGACAGCGAATGAACGCCGGTATAGCCGCCCAAGCCGCTGGAAATCGTGTGGGTTTCGTCGATGATCAACAACGCGCCGTAGCGACGCGACAGGGTGCGAAGCCCGTCGTGAAAGCCCGCATCGGGCAGCACCATGCAGGAATTGGTCATCACCGGTTCGGTCAGGATCGCGGCTACGTCGCCCTTGGCCAAAGCCGCCTCTACCCCCGCCAAGTCGTTGAATTCGCACGCCACAGCGCCCAGCGTCAGGTCGGCAACCTGACCCAGCAGCCCTGCGCGGTTCTGCGTGACGCCGCCCGAAAGTTCCACCATCACATCGTCAACCGTGCCGTGATAGCAGCCGTTGAACACCAGAATCTTGGGCCGCCCCGTGATCGCGCGGGCCACGCGGATGGCAAAGCGGTTGGCATCGGTGGCGGTGGTGGCGATCTGCCAGCGGAAATCGCCAAAGCGTTCCGTCAGCAGCGCGCCCACGGCCAGCGTGTCTTCCGAGGGCAGCATATAGGTCAGCCCCCGCGTCGCCTGATGGCGGATGGCCTTTGCCACCGGCGCGGGCGAGTGGCCGAACATGCTGCCGGTATCGCCCAGACAGAAATCGTCGATCTCGTAGCCGTCCACATCGGTGATCCGCGCGCCCTTGGCCTTGGAGATCAGCGGCAGATGCGGCATCGGCCAGTCTTTCATCCAATGCAGCGGCACGCCGTCAAGGAAAGCGCCTGCGCCTTGGTCCAGCGCGGCCTTGGCCTTGGGACGGCCAGCCGAAAACCGCTTGGCCTCGCGCGCACGCAGTTTTTCCAGCCGTTCGGGACGGATACCGGCGATCAGATCATCAGACATTTTGGCCCCCTGAAAAGGATGGCCCCCTTATGCCGCATAATTTGATCAAAAGAAAGGGCGTTAGCGCGGCACCCGCACCTCGATCATCCGCGGGCCATCGCAGGGCTGTGACAGCGCCCAATGCAGCGCCTCGGGGTCCATCGGAACCGAAGCGAAGGGCAGATCGCAGGCGGCGGCGAAGGGTTCCATATTCAGGGGCGAGGGCGAGCAGCCGATCACCTCGGTATTGGCGCCGCGCATGGCGTCGGCGATTTCATTGTAGGCGGCGTTGTTCCAGACAAGGAAGGTGATGGGCAGGGCTTCATCCACGGCGGTGCGAAGTTCACCGGGGCTGAATTGCAGCCCACCGTCACCGATCAGGCAGACCACTTTTTCGCCCTTCGCGGCCAGCGCCGCGCCAACAGCGGCACCCGGTCCGAACCCCAAAGCGCCAAAGCCGGTGGCGGCGTTGAAAAAACCCCCTGCGCGGTCGTGGTCATAATACAGGTTGGCGGCATAGATCGGCTGGGTGCTGTCACCCACGATCAGCGCGTGGGGCATTGCGGCGCGGATGGTTTCCACCATGTCCAGACGCGGCGGCATCAGCGCATCCAAGCCCCCCAATTCGGCGCGGGCGGCAATGCGGGCGGCTTCGGCGCGCTGGGGACCAGTGCCAATCCGGGGTGTCAAATGTGGCAAAATCGCGGCGATGGCGGCGCCTGCGTCGGCATGAAGGGTCAGGGCAGCGGGATGGCGGGCCAGTTGATCAGCGCAGATGTCGATGCGGATCATTCCCGATATATCGGGAAAACTCCCGCGCATATTCATGTCGTAATCGGTCTGGCCAAGCTCGGTCCCGATGGCAAGCACTTGATCCGCATCGGCGATCAGAGCGCGGGTGGCCTCAAGGCTGGGCGAGGCAGGCACGCAGAGCGGATGGCCATGCAGCATCCCGCGCGCGTTCGTTGTCTGCACGACGGGGGCATCCAACGTCTCGGCCAAGGCGCGCAAGGGCGCATCAAGGCCACGCGCGCCACCTCCGGCAAGGATCACCACGCGGGCGGCGGCGTTCAGTTTCGCGGCGGCGCTTGCGACCTTTTCTGCCAAGGGCGCAAGCGGGGTCGGCTGCGGTTTCGGCGCGGGCAGCGCGGCGCAGGGCAGCGGCATCACATCGGTCGGCACCTCGATATGCACGGGGCCGGGGCGGCCTGTGGCCATGGTGGCGAAGGCCCAGTCCAGCACCTCGGCCACCTCTGACGCCTCGGTGATCTGACGGGTGGGGCAAAGCGGGCGCACCATCGCGGCCTGATCGGGCAATTCATGCAGCATCCCAAGGCCAAGGCCCAGCGACGCACGACGGTTCACGCCGGAAATCACCAGCACCGGCACGGAATCGGCGCGGGATTGGCCCATCGCCGTCAGCGCGTTCAGCAGGCCCGGCCCTGTGATGACGAATGCCACCCCCGGCTTGCCCGAAACCCGCGCATAGCCATCGGCCATAAAGGCGCAGCCCTGTTCGTGGCGGGCGGTAACATGGCGCAGGGGGCTGCCGGACAGCCCTCGATAAAGTTCTACCGTATGCACGCCGGGGATGCCGAACACCACTTCGACCCCACGGGCGGCAAGACCCTGAACCAGACGTTCGCCTACGGTTTTCATGCGGCTTTCTCCAGTTGACGGGCGGCAAGGCGGGCGATGCGGGTGCAGGCCTCGTCGATCAACTCATCCTTTTGGGTCAGGCTGACGCGCAGCCATCCGGCCAGCGAGGTGCCAAAGCTTTCCCCCGGCATCACGGCAAGACGTTCTTCGGCCAGCAGGCGGCGGGCGAAATCATTGCCCGACAAACCCGTGGCGCGGATATCGACCACGGCGAACATGCCCGCTTCGGGTTGATGCACACGCAGTCCGTTCACCCCATTCAACCGCGCATGGATCAAGGCCGCGCGGCGGGCAAAGCGGCTGGCCATGCCTGCGGCAACCGGCGAGGGCTGCGACACCGCAAGCGCAGTCATATCCGCGATGAAGGGCTGGTTGCCGAACAGCATGGTTTCCGCCACCGGCAGGAGGCGGGCGGAAAACGCCGGTGATCCCACGCACCAGCCCGACCGGAATCCGGGGGCGGCGTGGGATTTCGAGATCGAGGCGGTGACAACCGTACGCTCGGCCAGATCGGGGTTGTCGAAAGGGGAGGCAAAGCGGGTGCCGTCGAACACCAGTTCTTCATAAACCTCGTCGCTGACGATCCAAAGATCATGCTGGATCGCCAAAGCCCCCAGTGCCGCGATGTCTTCGGCGCGCAGCACTGCCCCTGTGGGATTGTGGGGCGAGTTCAGGAACAAAACGCGGGTGCGGGGTGTGATCCGCGCGGCCACATCGGCGGCCTGCATGCGAAAGCCGTGTTCGGGGCGCAGCGGCACGGGAACCACGGTGGCCCCTGTGGAGGACACAATGCCTTCGTAGGTGGCATACATCGGATCGCCGACAAGCACCTCATCCCCAGTCGAGGCAAGCGCCATCATCACGGCATAAAGCGCGGTCTGCGTTCCGGGCAGGGCGATGATCTGATCCGTGCCGATGGTGCGGCCCGTGCGGGTGCTATAGCGGGCGGCCAGCGCGTTCAGCAGATCGGTTTCGCCGCGCCCGTTGCAATAGCCCAGACGGCCCGCGTCAATCGCGGCCTTGGCAGCGGCGGTCAGGGCCGCAGGGGTTGGCACGTCAGGCTCGCCAATGGTGAGTTGGATCAGGTCTTCGCCCGCTGCAAGCATCTGCTTGGCCAGAACGTGAATCTCCCATTTGGCCCCGCCCAGATCGGCAAGGCGGTCGGTGATGGGGGCAAATCTCATGTCTGGTCTCCTGAGGGTGTCGGCGGGGTGTCGGTAAGGGTCATGCCAAGGATGGCCGCCACGGCACTGATCCCGATGCGTTCCAATTCGCCGGGGGCAAAGCCTTCGGGCAGGGCCGAGCCTTCAAGCCACAGCCCGTCGATCACGGCGTTGCAGGCAATCGCATCGGCGCGCAGGCGGGCATCATCGGCTTTGCGGGGCAGGGCTGCGATCAGCGATTGCAGCATGTCGCGGTAGGCCAGATAGCTTTGCTTGTGGATGGCGCGCATGGCGTCATCGCTGCGGACGGCGTGAATGAAACCGGCCCAGACGCCCAGTCGCAGCGGATCGACCACGGGTGGCCGGAGCGAGGCCGTCACAAAGGCCACAAGCCGCGCGCCGGGGTCTTCTGGCGTATCTTGCAGCGCCTCGGCATTGTCGCCCGTCATGCGGTCCATCAGACGCAGATAGGCGGCGCGGGTCAGATCGTCCTTGGTCGCGAAATAATGCCGGATAAGCCCCGGTGTTACCCCCGCGCGATCCGCAATCGCACGCACCGTCGCGGCCTGCGGGCCGCCTTCCGCCACCAGATCAAGCGCCGCCGAGATCATCGCATCGCGCCGCGTCTCTTCGCTTTCGCGTTTATAGGGGCGGCGGTCGGCAGTCATGCTGGAGTGGCCCTGTTATACGTTTGGATAATTGAGATGAGGCTATGCAAAAGCGGCGCAGGCCGCAAGCCATTCTCTGCAAATGCCATATTATTGCGCGAATTCGATCCGGCTGTCCCGCAAAAATGGCGGTAAACTGCCCCGATCAGACCTTGGTCCGAGTGTGATAGACATCCTTGTGAACGATCACATCTGCCTGCGGATAGGCCTTCAGAATGGCGCGTCGCAGGCCGGCACCGATGTCATGCGCCTCACGCAGGGTCTGGGCGCCATCCAACTCGATATGGATATTCACAAAAACCCTGCTGCCAGCGGTGCGGGTCTTGAGATCGTGAAAGCCGTAGACTCCCGGCCAGTCATGGGCGATGGCACCGATGCCTGCGATGATCTGCGGATCGGCGCGGCGGTCCATCAGGGCATCAAAGGCGTCTTTCCCGATGCGGATCGCGCCAAGTGCCAGCATCCCCGCTGCCCCCAGTGCCACGATGGAATCGATCGACACCAAGCCGAATCGCGACGAGGCCCAGAGCGAGGCGATCGCGCCGATATTGGGCAGAAGGTCGCCCAGATAGTGCAGCCGGTCTGCGGCCACAACTTTGCTGCCGGTGCGCCGCGCAACGCGGCTTTGCCACAGCACCAAGGCCAGGGTCAGCCCGACCGAAACTGCCATCACCGCCATGCCAGTATCTTCTTGGGCCAGCGTTCCCGAATGTGGCTGATAAAGCCGCGCAATGGCGGCCCAAGTGATCACGCCCGCCGAAATCAGGATGAACAGCGCCTGTCCCAGCGCGGCCAGATCCTCGGCCGAGGTGTGGCCAAAGGCGTGGTCTTCATCTGCGGGTTTGGCGGCGTAGATCAGCGCGGCCATCGCCCCCAGCGACACCATCAGATCCATTGCGCTATCGGCCAGCGAGGCCGCCACTGACAATGCGCCGGTTGCCCCGAGCGCCCATAGCTTCAGCCCGACCAGAAGCCCGGCTACCAGCACCGAAGCCAGCCCTGCAGACAGGTTAAGACGGGTGGTGTCCTGGGTCACGGGCGCGCTCCGGCAGCGGAATCAGATGCCTGTGCTATCAGCGCGGCCAGACAGCGGGCAAGGGGCGTATTTGCGCCATGGGCGGCTATTCGATGACTTCGCCCGCATCGACGCCCCAAAGCGCGGTTTTCTGCGCCCAGCCCTTTTCGCCCTGTATGTTCACACGGCACCAGTCGGAATTACATTCTATCAAGCGCCCGATCACGCCCATTTCGGTCTGAAAGGCCACGGGCGAGGCCAGATCGGCGCGGTCGTGAAATTCTGCCATGTCTTGCGTGACCAGAACCGTTCTGACGCCGGACAACAACGCATAATGCACCCAGCCGCCCATGCCCTCGGCATCCTCGACCCGACGCCAGTGTTCATGCTCGGCAGTCACCCGCAGCGGCATTCCGGCGGTGGTGAACACCCAGTCGATTCGATGCGTCAACCCCGGCCCGCGCCGCGCATTGCCCTCGCCACCCTTCAAGGAGACATAGCGCGGGATCGGCATATTCGTGACCGAGCCTTTCGTGGGGTCGCGGGGTTTGACCTTGACCCCGCTGTCCAACACCGGATCTTGCTGTTCCAGACCGATTTCGGCCTCTTCCTGTGCGCCCAAGGGCTGCGGGGAAAGGCCTGTCAGCATGAACACTGCAAGGCCGAGCGCCAGTGCCAGAAATCTTTCCCGCATCATTTCCGCCTTTGCCTCTGACTGGGCCAGCAGCGACAGAAAGCCGCCAGAATTGCTTAACCCGTTACGGGGGCTTGTGCCTTGCCCCGCTTGCCGTCACTTTGCCATTCAAACCGGTGATTTGGAAGTGCAGGGAGGCCAACCATGCCCGCAGGTCGTTTGAATGTGATCGTAACACGACGCTTGCCCGAGCCGGTCGAGACGCGAATGAAAGAGTTGTTCGATGTCGAGCTGCGCGACCCCGACACAAGGATGAGTCGGGAAGAACTGGCCGAGGCGATGCGGCGCTGCGATGTGCTGGTGCCGACGATCACCGACCAGATCGATGCGGCGCTGATCGCGCAGGCGGGGGACCGGCTGAAACTGATCGCCAGCTTTGGCGCAGGCGTGGATCATATCGACGTGGCCACCGCACGGCAGCGCGGGATACTGGTGTCCAACACCCCCGGCGTGGTGACGGAAGACACCGCCGACATGACACTTGCCCTTATTCTTGCGGTCACGCGGCGCATCCCCGAAGGTCTGGCGGTGATGCAGGCGGGCGCATGGCAGGGCTGGTCGCCCACCGCCTTTCTGGGCGGACGACTGGGCGGGCGGCGGTTGGGCATCCTTGGCATGGGGCGGATCGGTCAGGCGGTGGCGCGGCGCGCGCGGGCCTTTGGCCTGCAAGTGCATTACCACAACCGCAAACGCCTGCGCCCCGAGGTCGAGGCCGATCTTGAGGCGACCTATTGGGAAAGCCTTGACCAGATGGTCAGCCGGATGGATATCATCTCGATCAACTGCCCGCATACGCCCTCGACCTTCCATCTGATGAACGCGCGGCGGCTGAAACTGCTGAAACCCACGGCGGTGATCGTGAACACCTCACGCGGGGAGGTGATCGACGAAAACGCCCTGACACGCGGCTTGCGGGCGGGCGAAATCGCAGGCGCAGGTCTGGATGTCTACGAACACGGGGTCGAGGTGAACCCCCGCCTGCGTGAATTGCCCAATGTCGTGCTGCTGCCCCATATGGGATCGGCTACGCTGGAAGGCAGGATCGAGCAGGGCGAAAAGGTGATCATCAACATCAAGACCTTCGCCGACGGCCATCGCCCGCCGGATCAGGTGGTGCCGGGGATGCTGTAAGGGGCAATCTGGCGGTCCAGATGGTTTCAGGCGATTTTCCGGGGGCATGTGGTTGATCCACGGCCTTCCAGACATTACTTAAGCCAAAATCACTAAAAATCTGGGACAGACATGGAAATTTTTACCACCGCCGGACTATACGCGCTGCTACAGGTCATCATGATTGACCTTGTTCTGGCGGGGGACAACGCCATCGTGATCGGCCTTGCGGCCGCAGGTCTGCCCAAAGAACAGCGGACAAAGGCAATTCTTGTCGGCATCATTGCCGCAACCGTGATGCGTATTTTCTTCGCGCTGATCACGACGCAGCTTCTGGCCATCGTGGGTTTGCTTCTGGCCGGTGGCGTGCTGCTGCTCTGGGTCTGCTGGAAGATGTGGCGCGAACTGCGGATGAGCAATGCCGATGACCATAACGTCGATGAGGTTCTGGCAAACGCCGATCTGAACGCAGACGGCACCATCGCGGGTGGCGTGCCGAATAAGACCTTCAAGCAGGCCGCTTGGCAGATCGTGATCGCCGACGTGTCGATGTCTTTGGACAACGTGCTGGCCGTGGCCGGTGCCGCGCGCGAGCATCCGACGGTTCTGGTGATCGGTCTGGTGCTGTCGATTGCGCTGATGGGCCTTGCCGCGACCTTCATCGCGCGTCTGCTGCACAAGCACCGCTGGATTGCCTATGTCGGCCTTGCGATCATCCTTTACGTCGCGGTTGACATGATCTGGCGCGGCTGGACCGAAGTGCAGCCGATTGTGATGTCGGCGCTGGCGACCTGAACCCTTTGCGCCAGCCCCTGACCGGGCTGGCCGCACATATGGAATAGGCCAGGCTTTGGGTGTGATCCGTCAGGGTCACACCCTTTGTGTTTCAAGGGCGGCGCAGAAGGGCGGCTTTGCGGGCCTTGACCTCGGCATCCGGCAAGGTGCTGCGGTTCAGGGCAAGCAGTTCTGCCGATAGATCGGCGCTGCGGCCTGCGTTCCTGACGCCTATATCGCGGATGCTGGCGCGCAAGCCGGCGGGCAGGTACAGCAGGCGGAGGACGGCCTCGGCAGGTCCGGCGGGTTCGGCCTGTATCTCCTCCAGTGCCACCGACGTTAGCGTGGCACGGGGCAGGGCGGTGGTCAGATTGGCGATCAGAGCCGGAAAATCGGCGGCCTTGGCACAGGTGCTGCGGAAACTGTCTAAATCCTCGGTCACTCGATAGCCCGCCAGATTGTGCCGCCATGCCGAGTAAAGCCAGCTTTCGGCATCGCGGGTGGTGTAAAGGAAGTGCTGTTCGGCCTTGGCCCCGAACACCGCTTTGACGCAGGCAGACATTGCTTGGGCCAAGGGCAGGGCCGCGCTGTAATCGTTGATGCCTTTCTTGCCGGGGGTGCGGCCCGACAGCCCTTCGCAAGACAGGATCAGGGTCTGGTGGCCCTCGGTGGCCAGCCTTTCGCACAGCGCCACAAAGGCCGCATTAAACCCCGCCAGATCGAAGGGATCGCCCCCCACGGCAAAGCGGGTGGCGCGTTTCAGGACATCCGCCATCTCGTCATGCAGGACAAGGCGGGCATGGGGCAGAAGGGCCGCGCGGTGGCGGGCAAGGATTGCTTGCAGGCTGGAGGTGCCGGTCTTGTGGAACCCCGCATGCAGGATAATCCGCATCGGCTAGAACCGTGTCGGAAGGTAGGGTGTCAGATCCAGTTCTGGCGCGCGCCCTGCCACCAGCGCCGCGACCAGCCGCGCTGTGATCGGGGCCAGCGTCAGGCCGATATGGCCGTGGCCATAGGCGTGGATCACCTCGAGGCCTGCGCGCGACGCACCGATGACGGGCAGAGAATCCGGCATTGACGGACGGAAGCCCATCCATGTGCGGTCAGGCTCTCCAAGATCAGGGAAGATCGCCCGTGCGCCTTCAACCAGTTTGGCGATGCGGTGGGGCGAGGGCGGCAGGGCCAGCCCGCCCAACTCCACCGTGCCAGCGACCCGCAAACGCCCCTGCATCGGACACAGGTAGAAGCCGCGCGTGGTGGGGCAGGTCGGTCGGGTCAGGCGCGGTTTGGCCATATCCCATTCGACGTGATAGCCGCGCTCGGTGTCCAGTGGCACGCGGTCGCCCGCGCTGCGGGCCAGTGTGCGGCTATGCGCCCCCGCCGCGATGATGACAGTGCGCGCATGCAGCCGCATCCCCGGCCCTTCGACGATGGTGCCGTCGAACTGGCGGGTGATTGTCTCGGCGCGGGCTTGGATGAAACCAGCGTGCTGGAACACATGCTCGGCCAGATAGGCCACCATATGGCCCGGATCGGAGAGGAACACGGCCTTGGGGAAATAGGCCGCTCCGCCCTCGACCGCAGGCAGGTTCGGCTCCATCTGCGCCAAGGTGTCGGGGTCTATCAACTCAACCGTGATGCCTTGGGTGCGGCGGAAGGCCATGTCGGCCTCGGCGGCGCGGTAGGCAGCGGCGGTTTCGTAAAGGTACAGGCAGCCCCGCCGCTGCATCAGATCGGTCGCGCCGATCCTTTCGGCCAAACCCTCCCACGACGGGCAGGCATCGGCAACAAGCGCTGCAATCGCCGCCGCATTGCGACGGGTGGCTGCAGGCAGCGACTGGCGGGCAAAGCGCATCAGCCACGGCGCAAGGCTGGGCAGCGCCTCGCGCCGGATCGCAAGCGGGGAATTCTTGTCGAACAGCAAGGACGGCAGGTTTTTCAACACATCGGGCGAGCCGACCGGCATCACCGCATAATCTGCGATGGTGCCGGCATTGCCATAGCTGGCCCCCATACCGGGGGTGTCGGGATCAACCAGCACCACATCGCGGCCTTCAGCGATCAGCGCCTCGGCTATGGCAAGCCCTACGACCCCCGCCCCCAGAATGGCGATATCGGTGGTCATGTGCTGCATCATAGGTAAGGTCCGTCGGTCTTTGGCGTGCTGGGCAAGACTGACAGCCCTTCGCGGCGGGGGCAAGCCGCTGCAAAGGGCTGTCAGCGAAACGGGTTACATACAGGCGCCAAACAGGGCGCGGGTGTTTTCCGATGTCATGACAACGGGGTTGCCGCCGCAGGACGGGTCTTCCAGCGCCATGTCGGTCAGCATGTCCAGATCTTCGGGTTTCACGCCGAGGGCGGTCAGGTTGGCGGGAATGTTCAACTCGGCCCGCAGCGCCATGATCGCGGCGCGGAAGCCATCAAACCCGCCCGCAATGCCCAGATAGGCGGCGGCTTTCTCGATCCGGTCCTCGATTGCGGCGCGGTTCATGTCCAGCACCATCGGCATCACAACGGCATTGGTGGTGCCGTGGTGGGTGCCGTAAACCGCGCCAATCGGGTGCGAGAGCGAGTGGATCGCCCCCAGACCCTTCTGGAAGGCCACGGCCCCCATCGCCGCCGCCGACATCATGTGTGCGCGGGCGTCCAGATCGTTGGGGTTGGCGTAGACCTTCGGCAGGTTTTCAAACACCAGCCGCATGCCCTCAAGGGCGATGCCTTGGCTCATCGGGTGGTAGAACGGGCTGGAGTAAGCCTCAAGGCAATGGGCCAGCGCATCCATGCCTGTGCCTGCGGTGATGAAGCGCGGCATCCCCACCGTCAGCGCGGGGTCGCAGATCGTGACCACGGGCAGCAGTTTCGGATGGAAGATGATCTTTTTCTTATGCGTGACCGAATTGGTCAGAACGCCTGCGCGGCCCACTTCGGACCCCGTGCCTGCGGTCGTCGGCACAGCGATGATCGGCGCGATTTTCGACGCATCGGCGCGGGTATACCAGTCGTCCACGTCCTCAAGGTCCCAGACCGAAAGATCGGCGCGCTGATGCGCCATCAGGGCGATCATCTTGCCCAGATCAAGCGCCGAACCGCCGCCAAAGCAGATCACGCCGTCATGGCCACCGGCCAGATAGGCGGCGATGCCGTCGGCCATGTTGGTTTCATTCGGGTTCGGATCAACTTCCGAGAATACAGCGGTGCCAAGGCCCGCGGCCTTCAGGACCGCCACCGCCTCGGCGGTGATCGGAAGTGATGCCAGCGCCTTGTCGGTCACGAACAGCGGCTTTTTCACGCCTGCGCCCGCGCAATGCTCGGCCAGTTCGGCAATCCGGCCCACGCCGAATTTGATTGCGGTCGGGTAGGACCAGTTCCGGTTGGGAACGTTATGGGTCATTTCGTCACCTTCTTCAGATGGTAGGATTTCGGACGGGTCACCGAATGGAACCCAAGATAAGACAGGCTGTTGCCGCGGCCGGTATCCTTGCAGCCGGTCCAGCACAGGGCCGGATCAAGGTAATCGGCGCGGTTCATAAAGATGGTGCCGGTTTCGATCTGCGCGCCGATTTCGGCAGCGACATCAGGGCTTTGCGTCCAGATTGAGGCGGTCAGACCGTAAGGCGAGTCGTTCATCAGCGCAATCGCTTCGGCATCATCCTTGACCTTCATGATGCCGACCACGGGGCCGAAGGACTCCTCCATCATCACCCGCATCGAGTGGTTCACATCGACAAGAATCTGCGGGGCAAGATAGGCGCCGCCATCATCGGCAGGGAACAGCGCGGGATCGATCAGGGGTTTGGCGCCTGCGGCAATCGCCTCGGCAATCTGCGAGCGGACCACGGCAGCAAAGCGTTTGTTCGCCATCGGCCCAAGGGTCGATGCCGCGTCAAACGGATTGCCCAGCGTCAGGCCCTTGACCCAAGCCACGGCCTTTTCCACGAAGGCGTCATAGAGGGATTCATGCACATAAATCCGCTCGATCCCGCAGCAGCACTGGCCCGCGTTATACATCGCACCATCCATCAGCGTATCGACCGCCGCGTCCAGATCGGCATCGGCGCGGACATAGCCGGGGTCCTTGCCGCCCAGTTCCAGCCCAAGGCCGGTGAAAGTGCCTGCGGCGGCCTTCTCCATCGCCACACCGCCCGCGACCGAGCCGGTGAAGTTCACGAAATTGAACGCCCGCGCGCCGATCAGGTGTTCGGTGGTGGCATGATCCAGCACGACGTTCTGGAACACATCCTCGGGGATGCCCGCAGCGTGGAAGGCCTCGGCCAGACGCTCGCCCACCAGCAGGGTTTGGCTGGCGTGTTTCAGGATCACGGTGTTGCCCGCGATCAGGGCAGGGGCCAGCGTGTTGATCGTGGTCAGGTAGGGGTAATTCCACGGGGCGACGATGAATACCACGCCCACGGCCTCACGCGCCAGATAGCGGCGGAATTTCTCGGAATCTTCAATGACATGCGGGGCGAGAGTGGCTTCGGCGATCTCGGACATGTAGTTGGTGCGGTCATTCACGCCGCCAAACTCGCCGCCGAAACGGGTGGGGCGGCCCATCTGCCATGCCAGTTCGTCCACCAGCACGTCTTTCTTCTCGATCAGCTTGGCGACACCGGCTTTGACCAGCGCGATCCGCTCGGCCAAGGGGCGCGCGGCCCAAGCCTTTTGCGCGGCCTTTGCGCGTGCGGCGGCGGCGATGGCGGCCTCGCGCGAGAGGGGCATCCGCTCGGCATAGACCGAACCGTCCACCGGAGAAATCAGTTGTATGGCTTTCATAACTTACCTCGTAGGTCGGGGTTCACCCCGACGATCTGTCGCCATGTCGGGGTGAACCCCGACCTACAATTTTCAGCCATCGCATCGGGCTGACCGGCGCGGTGGCGTCGTTGTCTCGTTTTGTCGGGGTTCACCCCGACATGATCCGCCAAACCTTACGCGCGTTCCAACAAACGCTGCACTTCGAAATCGGTCACAACGCGGTCAGTTTCCGAAATCTCCCACTGGGCGGCGTGGTGGTAGTGGTCGATCACATCATCGCCAAAGGCCGCGCGCAGCATGGCTGAACCGGTCAGCAGGCTGGCCGCCTCGCGCAGGTTATGCGGGATTTCGCGGATACCGGCGGTGTTATACATGTCGCCCGACATTTCCGGTTCAAGCTCCATCTTGCCCTCGATCCCCGCAAGCCCTGCGGCCAGCAGCGCGGCACAGGCAAGATAGGGGTTCACATCGCTGCCCGGAATGCGACATTCCACCCGCACCGCCTTGGAATGCACGCCACAAACGCGGAAACCTGCAGTGCGGTTGTCGGCACTCCATACTGCCTTGGTGGGGGCGAACATGCCGACGGTGAACCGCTTGTAGCTGTTCACGTAAGGCGCCAGAAACGCGGTGATCTCGCCCGCATGGGACAGTTGCCCCGCCATATAGTGCTTCATCAGCGCCGACATGCCGTGCTTGTCGTCATGATCGGCAAAAGCCGCCTTGCCGTCCTTGGTCCACAGGCTTTGGTGGATATGGCTGGAAGACCCCGCCTTGCGGTGGTCATACTTGGCCATGAAGGTCACCGACTTGCCCTTGGTCCAAGCGATTTCCTTGACGCTGTTCTTGACGATCACATGGTTGTCGGCCGTATCCAGCGCGTCGGAGTAGCGGTAGTTGATCTCTTCCTGCCCCGCGTCCGCTTCTCCCTTCGAGTTTTCGACCGGAATACCCGCATCGTAAAGCCCGTTGCGGATGGCGCGCATCACGTCTTCTTCCTTGGTCGTCTGGAAGATGTGGTAATCCTCGTTATAGGATGACACCGGTTTCAGATCGCGCAGGCCGCCGTCGCGCAGGTTTTCGTAAGAATTTTCAAACAGGTAGAACTCCAGCTCCGTCGCCATCATCGGCTCGAAGCCCAAGGCGCGGGCGCGGGCGACCTGTTTCTTCAGGATCGCGCGGGGGCTGTGCGGAACCTCATGGCCGTGGTGGTCCAGCGTGTCACCCAGCACCAGCGCGGTGCCCGGCAGCCACGGGATGCGGCGCAGGGTGGACAGATCGGGTTTCAGCACATAGTCGCCATAGCCGGTCTGCCAGCTGCTGGATTTATAGCCCTGAACCGTGTTCATTTCCATATCGACGGTCAGCAGATAGTTGCAGCAATGGGTTTCTTCATACCCGCCATTCACGAAGAAGGCGGCGTGAAAGCGTTTGCCCATCAGGCGGCCTTGCATGTCGATCCCGCAGACAAGAACGGTATCAATCTCGCCAGCGGCGACGGCGGCTTTCAGGTTTTCTAATGTCAGATTGCCGGGCATATTAGGGTTCTCCACTGTTGGTTGCCCCGATATTTTGCGGGGTCTTTATCAGGTCTAGGCGGCGCGAACGGTCAAAGACGCGGTGCGCCGGATCAAATCTTGTGCAGCGGCGGTTTTATCCGGCCTTCGCCTGCTTCTGGATTTCGACCAGCCCCATATTGAGAACCGGAGCCAGTGCCTCGGCCATCGCCTCTTCGGCTTCGGGCGAGCCGATCAGATCGTTGCGGATTTCCAGCATGGCGTTGGGCAGGCCATAGGGCGTGGCCAGAACGCGCAGGCTGTGGGTGACATCATCGGCTGCCGAATAGGGGGCGTTCAGTTCCACGCGCAGGTTGGTTGTGGCTTGGGCGGCGGCAAGGATCGCCTTGGCATAGGACGGGTCGGCATCATGGATCACACCGAATTCGACGCTGCGGCTTTGGCCGAAATAGACGGGTGTAAAGGAATGGATGGTGACGATCACAGGCCGTTGCCCGCGCGCGATGCGTTCCACAATCAGCCCATGCGCCGCGTTATGGAAGGGCAGATAGACGCTTTGCGTGCGTGCCAGACGTTCCTCGGCGGAAATAGCGGCATTGCCCGGAATGTCATGCACTTCGGACCTTGAGGGCATCGCCCCCGCCATGTCAGGCGCGCGGTTGCAATCGTAGACCAGACGGCTGACCGGCGCATGGATCAGCACCGCATCCAGTCGCCGCGCCAACCCCCGCGCCAACCCCAAAGCGCCCGGATCCCACGCGATATGGGCGCGGCGTTGATCCGGCGAAAGGCCCAGATCGCCCCAGCGCGGCGGGATCAGATTGGACGCATGTTCGCAGACCAGAACGATCCGGCCCGAGGCATCGGCATTCTCGATCACGGGCGGATACAGGTCCGCTGGTTGTTTGACACTTGCTCGCATGGCAGCGAGTCATCTCCCTTTTTCTTTTCAGGCTGTCGCGTTGCTTCGATCCTGTCAAGAATGTTTCTTGGGGCGCGGCTCTGTTACGATGTTTTCCAAATGGGAATTCTGCATTAGGCTTCGGCGTGCAGAAGGCGGGGGATGGCATGGCCGAGACGATGACAATGGACGATCAGTTGCGCGCGGCACTGTCCGATCTGACGCGGGCCGAACGGCAGTTGGCCACGCATATCCTGTCGCATTACCCGGTGGCGGCTTTGGGGTCGATCACGCAACTGGCCAAGGCCGCGCTGGTGTCAACTCCGACCGTGGTGCGGTTGGCGCAAAAGCTGGGTTACAAGGGCTATCCCGATTTCCAGAACTCGCTGCGGGCCGAGGTGGAAACGATGCTGATCTCGCCCTTGGCCAAGCATGACCGCTGGGCGGGGGGGGTGCCGGATACGCATATCCTGAACCGCTTTGCCGATGCGGTGGTGTCGAACCTGCAAGCCACCTTGGGCCAGATCGACCATGCCGAATTTGATGCCGCCGCAGCGCTGCTGGCCGATCCGGCGCGCAGGGTCTTTGCGATGGGCGGGCGGATCACCCATGCGATGGCCGACTATTTCACCTCGCTGATGAAGGTGGTCCGGCCCGAGGTGACCCTGCTCTCGGACAGTTCATCCACATGGCCGCCGACCTTGCTGGATATGTCGCAGGGCGATGTGCTGCTGGTCTTCGACATCCGCCGCTATGAAAACGCCGTGCTACAGGTGGCGGAAATGGCCAAGGAACAGGGGGCCGAGATCATCCTGATCACCGACCGCTGGGTCTCGCCCGCCGCCGCCCACGCCCGCCATACCCTCTGCTGCCATATCGAGGCGCCATCGGCTTGGGATAGCAACGTGTCCTTGATGGTTCTGGTGGAAACCCTGTTGGCCGCCGTGCAGGGTCTGACATGGGAAGTCACCGAAAGCCGGATGAAGCGGATGGAGGATCTTTACGCCCGCACCCGCTTTTTCCGCCGCTACCGCTAGACCAACCATTGCCCCACGACAAAAAAGGCAAAGCCCCGCAGGTTTCATCTTGGCTCAAATACTCCCGCCGGAGGCTTCCACAGAAGCCCCGCGCACAAGGCCAGATAGTTATGGCCGCCATGACCAAGGCCAGCCCCCCTCTCGCGCCAGCCTCGTAGGTCGGGGTTCACCCCGACTCTGCCACAGCCCCCGTCAGGCCAGCACAGGGGCTGCCGTCGCCCGCTCGCGCGCGCCGATCAGCGCGTTCAGCACCACGGCCACCAACAGCACAGCACCGCCGACAAAGGTCGCGGCAGTCGCCGTTTCGCCCAGAAAGAGCCAGACCCAGATCGGGGCCAGCAGCACCTCGACCAGTGACAAAAGCGTGGCTTGCGCGGCAGGGATCACACGGCTGCCGATGGTATAAAGCACCATGCCGCCCGCCAAAGTGACCGCCCCCATGCCCGCCGAAATGGCGATTTCAAGGGCAGGAATGGCAAGGCTCTGGCCTTGGGAACCCACCACCAGCGCGCCTGCGACCATCGAGAACAGCCCGCCCAGCACCACGGCGGGCAGCATATTGGCCAGCTTGCCCCAGCGCAGGGTGATCGTGAACGTGGCAAACCCAAGCGCCGACAGCAGCGCCGCGACATTGCCAGCAACCGCACCGCCCGCCACGCCTTCGCGTACCATCATCAGCACGCCCACCACGGCCAGCGCAATTGCGCCCCATGTCGCGCGGCTGACGTGTTCGCGCAGGATCAACCAACCCAGCAGCGCCGCAAAGAAGGGCGAGGCCGAAAACAACAGCACCGCATTGGCGACGGTGGTAGCCTGAAACGCAAAGATCGCACCGGAAAACGCCGCGACCAGACCCATGCCGCCGATCATGCCCGCCACGCCGACCGCGCGAAATTCAGGCCAGATCCGCCCGCCCGATTGAACACCAATCCACACCAGCAACACCGGCACCATCCCGACCGAGCGCCAGAACAGGATCTCCCAACTGCCGGCCTCGTGGATATTGCGGATGATCAGCCCTTGCACCGACCAGACCGCCCCGGCCAGCAACACCAAACCCGCACCCGTCGCGTAACGCATGTTCTGCCCCTGTTTTTTGCCAGTTTTCCGGCAGGGGCGTGGCGCGTCTGTTCCAATCCCGACTGTTCAAGGCGAGAATTGGCTGGCCGGTCAGTATCCGCGCGTGCGATCCACCAGATTAAGGAAGGGCAGTCCGGCTTCACCGCGCCGGATATTCTCGGCCAGCACCTTTGCGGCCCCGCTGGAGCGGGTGTCGGCGGCGATATGCGGCGTTACGGTCACGCGCGGGTGGGTCCAGTAGGGATGGTCTTGCGGCAGGGGTTCGACGCGGAACACATCCAGCGTGGCATGGCCGATATGACCCGCATCCAGCGCCGCCAGCAGCGCCGCGTCATCAATCAGCGCGCCGCGACCGGGGTTCAGGATCGTGGCCCCTGCGCGCATCCAGGACAGGCAGCGGGCATCCAGCAGGTTTTCCGTCTCGGGCGTCTTGGGCAGCAGCGTGACCACGATATCAGCCCCCGACAGTGCGGCCTGCAAGCCGTCTTCGCCGTGCAGGCAGGGCAGGCCGAGGCCGGTCTTTTCGGTCCGGCTCCACCCCGTCACCGGAAAATTGAGCGCCATAAGCGCGCGCGCGCAGGCCAGACCCAGCGCGCCCATGCCCAGCATCGCCACCGGCCTTTCGCGCGCCAAGGGCGGGCAGGCGGGGTTCCAGACGCGGTTCGGATTGACGATATGGCGATCCATGCCAAGGTGATGGCGCAGGCTGTGGCCCACCACCCATTCCACCATGCCCTCGGTCAGTCCGGTATCGACCATGCGGCACAGGGGTTGCGTCAGGGTTGGATTGCCTACGATCCGCTCCACCCCCGCCCAAAGGTTCAGAACGGCCTTGGTGCGGGTGAAGGGGGTGAAATCCTGCAACGGCGATGAGGGCGCGTAGATGATATAATCCACCGCTGCCGGGTCAGCCGCCTCGGTCACCAGCCGCGCGGTGATTCCGGCGGCAGACAAGGCGGCGGGCAAAACATCGCGGTATTCATCCCAGACATTCGGGGCAGAAAAGTAGATGGTGACGGTCATGGCGCGGACTCCCTGCATCGGCCAAGGTGTAAGGGCAGCTATGGGCGCTGTCCACAAGGCTGGGCTTAAAGTGCCGCCGTCACCGCCGCATTCACCGCCAGCGCCAGAATGACGGTGTTGTAAAAGAACGATGCCACCGAATGTGCCAGCACCATCCGCCGCATCGGCGTCGCGGTGGTGACCACATCCGACACCTGCGCCGTCATCCCCACCACAAAGGACATATACAGGAAATCCCAAGCGGAAGGTGTCTCGGTTTCCGGAAAGGCCAGCCCGCCTGCGGATTGGCCTGCCTCGGGGCGGTAGAAAAGATGGGCGTAGTGAAAAGCCAGCAGCGTATGCACCATCGCCCAGCCCAGCGGCACCGAGCCAAGCGCGGCCCAGCGCGCCAAGGCCGCCGCGTCGTCGGTGCCGTTCAGCGCCATCGCAATGGCCCCAAGGCTGACCGCCACTGACCCCGCCGCCAAGGTCAGGATCAGGGCAATACCTTCGTCGGTCTGCTCGGCGTGGCGGCGCAGGTCATCCGGGGTCACGGTCTGGGCAAAGCGCAGCATCAGCGCAAGATAGATCAGAAAGAAAGCATTGGCCCCGATCAGGGCGCGAAACTCGATCGGCAGGGGCAAGGCAAGGCCCGCGGCCCCCACAGCGGACCCCAAAGAAAATGCCAGCAAAAAGCGCTTGTGCCTGCCCATCGCTAGCGTGGCCTGTGGACGATGGCGCTTTGCACCAGACCAAAGGCCAGCAAGATCACCAGCGTCGCCGAACCACCATAGGACAGCAGCGGCAGCGGCACCCCCACCACGGGGGCCATGCCCATCACCATCGACAGGTTCACCGCCAGATACAGGAAGAAGTTCACCGCCACCCCGATGATCAGCAACTGGCTGAAGCGGTCCTTGTTCTGGATCGCCGCCACGATGCAGAACACCAGCACCAGCGTATACAGCGCCAGAAGCGAGATCGCGCCGATAAAGCCGAACTCTTCGCCCAATGTGGTGAAGATAAAGTCGGTGTGCTTTTCGGGTAGAAAATTCAACCGGCTTTGGGTGCCTTGCATAAAGCCCTTGCCCGCCCAACCACCGGACCCCAGCGCGATCTTGGCCTGAATGATGTTATAGCCCGCGCCCAACGGATCGGCGCTAGGGTCCAGAAAGGTATGGATGCGCTTGTATTGGTAATCATGCAGCAATTGCCAAGGGGTGCCTTCGGACAGCATCACGGCAGCCACCGTGCCCCCCACGCCAGCCCCCACCACCACGAAATACCACAGCGACACACCCGCCGCGAACATCACGCCCGCGCCACCCACCACCAGCATCACCGATGTGCCAAGGTTCGGCTGCATCAGCACCAGAACAGTCGGCGCTATAATCAGCAGCACCGGGATCAGCACCCAGAGCGGGCGCGACACTTTCTTATCGTCCAGCCAGTCGTAATAGGTGGCCAGCATCATCACCAGCGTGACCTTCATCAACTCGGACGGTTGCAGGCGCATAAAGCCGATGTCGATCCAGCGCTGCGCGCCCATGCCCACCACGCCGAAAAACTCGACGATCAGCAGCAGGATCATGCCCACCGCATAGGCCATGCCCGACATATTGCGCCAGAACCAGATCGGCACGAAGGCGACAAAGAACATAAGCGCCATGCCAAGGCCGAACCGCTGCATCTGCGGCTTGGCCCAGGTGCCGATCTCGCCGCCCGCGATGGAATACAGCATCAGCCAGCCGATGGCAGCAACGGCGGTGATCACAAGGATCAGCGCCCAGTTCAGGTAGAACACCTTGCCAAAGCCGGTCGGGGTGGTTTTCAGGCGATATTCTAGAAAGCTCATGCTTTGGAACTTTCCGGATTGGTGCCATCGGGCAGGCGCAGTTTCAGGCTTTTCAGCATTGTCTCGATCCGGCCGCGCTGATCGGCGGGATAGGCGGTCAGCGCGGGGATGCCATCCGACAGCGCGCGCAGAATAGCATCACGGCCAATGGGGGCGGCAACAGTCGATCCGCCGCCGCCATGTTCCACCACCACCGCCACCGCGTAGCGCGGCGCATCGGCGGGAGCAAAGCCGACAAACAGCGCATGGTCCCGCTGTTTCCACGGCAGGTTGTCGTTGGACACCACACCGCTGTCGCGTTCCGCAGTCGAGATATTGCGGACCTGCGCCGTGCCGGTCTTGCCTGCCATCAGCATCGCCTCATCCGCGATGCGGGCGGAACGGGCGGTGCCTTGTGCGCCGTTCATCACGTCGAACATGCCGCCCTGCACCGCGCGCAGCAGCGACGCATCCAGACCAAGGCTTTCGGGTTCCGGCACGGGAACCTCTTTGCCATCGACCGACCGCACCAGACGCGGCTTGACCATCTTGCCCGTTGCCACCCGCGCCGCCATCACCGCCAGTTGCAGCGGCGAGGCCAGCACATAGCCCTGCCCGATCGAGGCGTTGATGGTATCGCCAATCCGCCATTCGGCCTTGTGGCGTTCCAGCTTCCACGCCTTGTCGGGCATATTGCCTTCGGTGATTGCCGACATCGGCAGTTCATGCCGCACGCCAAGGCCCAGCTTGCGGCCCATCTCGGCGATCTTGTCGATGCCCACCTTCTGCGCGATGTCATAATAGAACACGTCGCAGCTTTCGGCCAAAGACCGCGCCAGCCCCACCGTGCCATGCCCGCCTTTTTTCCAGCAGTGGAACTTGCGGCTGCCGGATTCCAGATAGCCGGGGCAGCGCACCTTGGTATCCAGATCAATCACCCCCGCCTCAAGCGCGGCCAGCGCCGTCACCATCTTGAAGGTCGATCCGGGCGGATAGGCGCCTTGCACGGTCTTGTTGGCCAGCGGGCGGTGGTCATGTTCGGTCAGCAGTGAATAGTCGGCCTGACTGATCCCGCGCACGAACAGGTTCGGGTTGAATGAGGGCGAGGACACAATCGCAATCAGATCGCCGTTGGTGACATCCATCACCACGCAGGCCGCGCTTTCGTCACCCAGCCGCGCCTGCACAAAGTTCTGCACATCGGCGTTGATGGTCAGACGGATATCGGCACCGGGGATGCCGTCCACACGGTCCAGCTCGCGCATGACGCGGCCCACGGCGTTGACTTCGATCCGCTTGGTGCCGGCATGGCCGCGCAGATTATCCTCCAGCCATTTCTCGGCCCCGATCTTGCCGATCTGGAACCGTGGTATCCGCAGCAGCGGATCGGGATTTTCCAGCCCCTCAAGGTCTTTCTCGCTGACCGGCCCGACATAGCCCACGATATGCGCGAAGTCCTCGGCGCGCGGATAGCTGCGGCTCAGGCCCACTTCGGGGGTGACGCCGGGCAGAGCAGGGCCATTCACCGCGATCTTGGAAAAATCGTCCCAGTTCAACCGGTCGGCCACCGTGACCGGCACGAAGGGGCTGTTGCGTTCGACGTCTTTCAGCGTCTCGGCCATATCCTCGGCGGTGATCGGGATGATGTGGCTTAGGCGGTTCAGCACGGCTTCGACATCGCCCGCATCCTCCCGCGTGATGACGACGCGGTAGTTCTGTTCGTTGCCCGCGATCAGCTTGCCGTTGCGGTCCTGTATCAGACCGCGCGCGGGCGGGATCAGGCGGATGTTGATGCGGTTCTCTTCGGCCAGAAGCTTGAATTCATCGGCCTGTTCAATCCCCAGATAGCGCATCCGGCCACCCAGCGCCGCCACCATGGCCGCCATGCAGCCGCCCATGAACAGCGCGCGGCGCGTCACGGATTTGGCGGTGGCTTCGGTATCGCGGGGCGTGCGTCTCACATCCGCCTCCCATAGGCATCCACTTCGCCCATCGCGGGCTTGTGCAGATCCAGCACATAGCGCGACAGGCCGACAACGACAGGATAGCAGACAATCGACCAGATCACCTGCACCATCGCAAAACCGAACCCCGATTGCGGCAAAAGCACCATCGCAAAGACCAGCCGGTAGGCCACCAGCATCCCCAGCATCATCCCTGCCACCAGCAACCATTCCACGCCAAAGTTCAATTCTCGGGTCAGGGCGACGCGGGCGCGGACGAATTCAGATGCGATAATGACAAGGGCCGCCCAAAGCCCCGGCGGACGCATCAGGATCAGATCCTCTAGCAGCACCACCGCGCCGATCAGCACCGCAGGCAGATAATCGGGTCGCCGCATCGTCCATGCAAAGATCAGGCACAGCAGAATATCCGGCCCCGGCAGATCGCCCGCCATCGACCCCAGCGGCAACAGCCGCAGGAACAACAGCGCCAGTGCGATGGCCACAAACAGCGCGCGGTGCAGCCAGACCGATCTGGTGGCCCCGTCAACCATCGCTGCCCGTTTCTGCCTGCTGATCGGCAGGCGGGCGCTGCGGCCCTTGCACCGGAACCTGCACGGGCGGCGGTGCGATCAGCGCCCCTGCATCGGTGATCGGCGGCAGATCATGGCTCCTCAGCACGCGCAGGAATTCAAGCCGTTGATAATCAGCCGACAGCGCGACGCGCAGGCGGTTGTCATTGCCCATCACCACCTGACCCACCAGCAACCCCGCCGGAAACACCCCGCCATCGCCCGAGCTTATCACGCGGTCACCGGGGCGGACCTCATCACTGTCCTCAAGGAAATCCAGCGGTGGCAGGGACGAATTATCCCCCGACAGAATCGCCTTTTGTCCCGAAGGCTGCACCAGAACCGGCACGCGGCTGTTGCTGTCGGTCAGCAGGATCACGCGGGAGGTCTGCGCCCCCACGCCGGAAATCCGGCCCACAAGGCCGATCCCGTCCATCGTGGCCCAACCGTCGCGGATACCATCGCGGGAACCAACGTTCAGAAGCACCGACTGGCGGAAGGGGCTGCCGCTATCGGCCAGCACCACGCCCGTCACATGGGTCAGGCGCGGATCAAGCCGGACATGGTTTAGGTCCAGCAGGCGGGCGTTCTTCTGTTCAAGCTGAAGGGCCGCCTCTTTCCACGCCTTCATCTGGCGCAATTCCTCACGCAATTGCTGGTTCTGCTCCAGCAGGCGGGAATAGGACTGAAAGTTGCCCACCACATCGGTGGTCCATGTGATCGGGGCCATCGCCCATTCAAAGGACGGCACAAAGCGGTCTATCAGCGCGGCACGAAAGCGTTCGACCCGTGGGCTGTCGATGCGCCACAAAAAGAACAGTCCCAGCAGGACAAGCACCAACAGACCCACCAGAACCCTGCGAAGGGGGCGGGAAAAGTCTTCTGGATCGGTGCGGTATTTTGCCATGGTGGACCGTCTTCAATGCAGGGGCCAGATGGCCCCCGCCGCAACCGATAAGATCAGCTGTCGTAGTCGATCACATGGCGCAATTGCTTTTCATATTCCAGCGCCTTGCCGGTGCCCAAGGCCACACAATTCAGTGACTCGTTCGCGACCGAGATCGACAGGCCGGTCTGTTCGCGCAAGGACAGGTCCAGATCGCCCAGCAGCGCCCCGCCGCCCGTCAGCATCACGCCACGGTCAACAATATCAGCAGCCAGATCGGGCGGAGTTGTCTCCAAAGCCTGCATCACAGCATCGCAGATTTGCTGCACGGGTTCGGATAGGGCCTCGGCCACTTGGGCCTGATTGATCTCGGTTTCCTTCGGCACGCCGTTCAGCAGGTCGCGCCCGCGGATGGTCATCGACGCCCCGCGCCCGTCGTCGGGCATCCGTGCGGTGCCGATGCTGGTCTTGATGCGCTCGGCAGTGGATTCGCCGATCAGAAGGTTCTGGTGGCGGCGCAGATAACTGATGATCGCCTCGTCCATACGGTCGCCGCCGACACGGACAGACCGCGCATAAACGATGTCGCCCAGCGACAGAACCGCCACTTCGGTGGTGCCGCCGCCGATATCAACCACCATATTGCCGGTGGGATCGGTGATCGGCATCCCTGCGCCAATCGCCGCCGCGATGGGTTCGGAAATCAGCCCTGCCCGCCGCGCGCCTGCCGACAGAACCGACTGACGGATCGCGCGCTTTTCCACTGGCGTGGCACCATAAGGCACGCAAACGATGATCTTCGGCTTGGAAAACGTTGTGCGCTTGTGGACCTTGCGGATGAAGTGCTTGATCATCTCTTCGGCCACGTCGAAATCGGCAATCACACCATCACGCATCGGGCGGATGGCCTCGATGCTGCCGGGGGTGCGGCCCAGCATCAGCTTGGCATCCTCGCCCACGGCCAGAACCTGCTTTTTGCCGTCCTTGACGTGATAGGCCACCACCGAGGGTTCGTTCAGAACGATCCCCTTGCCGCGCACATAAACCAGCGTGTTCGCCGTGCCGAGGTCGATCGCCATGTCTGACGAAAAGAGACCCGAGAGTATCGACATAAGGGGTGATCCTTGATCCGCAAAAAGAAAGGCGCCCGCGACTCAGGGAAACCTGAGGCGAGCGCCTTCATATACGGGGCGCAAGGCCCGAACGAAAGGGCTTTGGCCTGCGGCGGCGTCATTCCGCCCGACCCGCACCGACTTGTGATAAGTCAACAATCAGGGGGCGGAACGGGTAGGATTTACGAAACGTCCTTGTAATTTACCGACTTCACATCGCTGTCAGGGGCCGATTTGGTGCGCCGCACGATCAGCTTGTTCAACGCGTTCACATAGGCTTTGACCGATGCAACCACCGTATCGGTATCCGCCGACTGCCCCGTGGCGATGCGGCCATCTTCCGACAGGCGCACCGAAACCGTGGCTTGGGCGTCGGTGCCTTCGGTCACGGCATTGACCTGATAGACCTCCAGCTCCGCCTTGTGGTCAAACAGCATGTCCACCGCATTGAAGGCGGCATCCACGGGGCCGTCGCCGGTCGCGTCGGTGGATTTCTCCACCCCGTCGATCACCAGTGTCAGTTCCGCCTCGCGCGGGCCTTCGGTGCCGCAGACCACGCGCAGGCGTTTGACCTGAATGTGGTTGTGTTCCTCCATCGTGGCCTCATCCGCGACCAAGGCCACCAGATCCTCGTCGTAGACCTCTTTCTTGCTGTCGGCCAAAGCCTTGAAGCGCACGAACACGTCGTTCAGCTGGTTATCGGCCAGCTCATACCCCAGCTCTTTCAACTTGGACCGCAGCGCGGCGCGGCCCGAGTGTTTGCCCATCGCGATGTTCTTGGCGTTCAGGCCGATATCGGCCGGGCGCATGATCTCAAATGTCTCGACGTTCTTCAGCACGCCATCCTGATGGATGCCGGATTCGTGCAGGAAAGCGTTCTTGCCGACGATGGCCTTGTTGAACTGCACCGCAAAGCCGGAAACGGAGGCGACACGGCGCGACAGGTTCATGATCTTGGTGGTGTCGATCTGGGTGCGGTAGGGCATGATGTCGTTGCGGACCTTCATGGCCATGACGACCTCTTCCAGCGCAGTGTTGCCCGCACGCTCGCCCAGCCCGTTGATGGTACATTCGATCTGGCGTGCGCCTGCATCCACTGCGGCCAAGGCGTTGGCGGTGGCCATGCCCAGATCGTTATGGCAATGCGTGGCGAAGATCACCTTGTCGGCTCCCGGCACGCGGTTCAGCAGCATGGCGATCAGATCGGCGGATTCGCGCGGGGCGGTGTAGCCCACGGTATCGGGAATGTTGATCGTGGTGGCACCGGCCTTGATGGCGATTTCGACGGTGCGGCACAGGTAATCATGTTCGGTGCGGGTCGCGTCCATCGCGGACCACTGCACGTTGTCACACAGGTTGCGCGCATGGGTCACGGTGTCGTGGATGCGCTGGGCCATCTCGTCCATGGTCAGGTTCGGAATGGCGCGGTGCAGCGGCGAGGTGCCGATGAAGGTGTGGATGCGCGGAGAGGGGGCGTATTTCACCGCCTCCCAGCAGCGATCAATGTCTTTGTAATTGGCGCGGGCCAGACCGCAGATCGTCGAGTTTTTCGAGCGTTTGGCAATCTCGGCCACGGCGGCGAAATCGCCCTCGGACGCAATCGGGAAACCGGCCTCGATCACATCGACGCCCATTTCGTCCAAGAGGCCCGCGATCTCCAGCTTTTCGTCATGGGTCATGGTGGCGCCGGGAGATTGCTCCCCGTCGCGCAGGGTGGTGTCAAAAATGATGACGCGCGGTTGCGTGGATTTGTCGGTCATGTCGTGCTTCCTTGGTGTTTTGCTTCTTGTCTTCGGGCGCTGTCCACTTCCGAGCGGTCGCGCCCAATGGCACGCTCAGAAGCGGGTAAGAAGAAGCAGCCCACGGGGAGCCAGCGCGCAAAGCGCGATCTTGGCGAGGTTGATGTGCGGTTCCCGTGTCATGAGGTCGGACTATACGGGGGAATTTCGTGAAGGGAAGGGGGGAGCGGTGAAAAAGTGGGGCGGGCTTGGCCCCCATCGAGGGGGCCGCACCCGCCGCTGTCGCGGTCTGGTTCTGCGGCGGCGGGTTGCGGGGGCGGCGGGGGGCCTCCGGCGGGGATATTTTTACGAAGAGGATGGGCGGAACTTGGTTTCGGGTTAACTCGGGTAGGAAGTTGGAGGGGTGTGATGCGGTCTTTGGTGATTGGGGCTACGGGCGGGATCGGGGCGGCTTTGGTGGCGCGGTTGGCGCTGCGCGGGGATGTGGTGGGTCTGTCGCGGTCGGGGGACGGTTTGGACGTGACCGACGAGGCCTCGGTTGCCCGCGTGCTGGGCGGTCTTTCGGGGGAGTTTGACCGGATTTTCGTCACCACCGGCGCGCTTGAGATTGACGGGGCGCGGCCTGAAAAGACCCTGCGCGCCTTGGAGCCTGCGGCGATGCTGGCGCAGTTTGCGCTGAATGCGATGGGGCCTGCTTTGGTGGTCAAGCATGCGGTGCGGCTGATGCCGAAGGGGCGCGAGGCCAAGCTGGCGGTGCTGTCGGCGCGGGTGGGGTCGATCGGTGATAATGGTTTGGGCGGGTGGTATTCGTATCGGGCCGCGAAGGCGGCGTTGAACCAGTTGGTCCACACAGCGGCCATCGAGGTGGCGCGGAGCCATCCTTTGGCGGTTCTGGCCTGTCTGCATCCCGGCACGGTCGCGTCGGGCTTTGCGCCGGCCTATGTCGGCAATCATCCGACCGTGACGCCGGACGTGGCGGCAGGGCATTTGTTGGCGGTGCTGGAGGGGCTGACCTCCGCCCAGACCGGCGGGTTCTATGATTGGGCGGGCAAGCCGGTGCCTTGGTAGCGGATCAGTTTCCGGTGTCAGCTGCCGGTGCGGCCTCGGGCGCGGGGGTGGCAGGTGCCGTGAGGATGCCTTTCAGCCAGATGCCTGCCGCCTCTTTGCCGTTGGAATAGCGCAGCACGCCTTGGCCTTCGCGCTTGCCCGCCACGAAGGCGCCCTCGTAGACATCGCCCCCGGGGTAGGTTGCGATGCCGATGCCTTCGATCTGCCCCGCCTTCCAGTCGCCCGCGTATTTGAAGCCATCCGGCTGCACCAGATCGCCTTTGCCATCCCGCACTCCGGCCACATAAGCCCCCGTGTAGGTGGTGCCATCCGCCCAAGACGCCACGGCCTGTCCCTGCCGCACGCCCGCCTTCCACCCCCCGTCATAGCGGAAACCGTCGGCATAGGTCATTGCCCCCTTGCCTTCGGGCTTGCCATCCAGCAGGGCGCCTTCATAGCTGTTGCCATTGGCATAGGTGGCGGTTCCGCTGCCTGTCATCGCCCCCGCTTTCCAGCCGCCTTCATAGGACGAGCCGTCGGGATAGGTGATCTTGCCTTGCCCCTCCGGCAGATCGGCCGTGAAGCCGCCCTCATAGACCGAGCCATCGGCATAGATCAGCTTGCCTGTGCCTTCCATCCGGCCACCGGCCCAGTCGCCGGTATAGGTGGTGCCATCCTTGGCGGTGAAACTGCCCTTGCCCTGCCGCTTGTCGGCCTGAAAGCCGCCCGTGTAGACATCGCCATTGGCAAAGGTGACGCGACCTTCGCCCTGACGAAGGCCTTCGGCAAATGCACCTTCATAAACATCGCCATTGGGCTGAGTCAGCTTGCCGGTGCCATTGATCTGGCCTTTGGCCCAATCGCCGACATAGGTCAGCCCATCGGGCATGGTCAGCGTGCCTTTGCCTGCGCGCTGGCCTGCGACAAAGCCGCCGTCATAGACCGCGCCATCGGCATAGGTGATCTTGCCCGCGCCCTCTTTCAGCCCGTTCACCCAAGCCCCTTCATAGCGGTAGCCGGTGCTGTCGGTGATAACGCCCTGCCCGTGATGGTTGCCGTTCAGGAAAGCGCCTGTGTAAACCGTGCCATTGGCATAGGTGGCAGTGCCGCTGCCGGTCATCTGGCCATCGGTCCAGTCGCCGTCATAGCTGCCGCCATCGGCGAAGGTGATCTTGCCACGCCCTTCAGGTTTGCCCTTTACGAACTGGCCTTCATAGATCGAGCCATTCGGATAGCGCGCCGTGCCGGTGCCTCGGATTTCACCGGCAACCCAGTCGCCGCTGTAGGAATAGCCGTTGGGCAGGGTGTAGGTGCCGGTGCCGTCCTGTTTGCCGTCAACGAAGGTGCCTTCATAGACCGATCCGTCGTCATACTGCTTGGAGATCACCTCGCCCGACGCCTGTGCGTAAACCGCCCCCGCCGACAGCATCAGCACCAAAGCCCCGACCCGGACCATCCCGACTTGAACCATCATCCGTCACCCACCTGTTCTGTCCGCACCCTAGCCGTTGCCGCCCCAGCCTGACAAGCCGCAGGTGGGACGATCGCGGCGTGACAGGCTTTCCCTTGCGCGCGAACCTGCTAGAACCGGAAAAAGACCAAAGTGGAGCCGGAAATGCCCGAAACCTTTCGCCTGACACTGGCACAGCTGAACCCGACGGTGGGGGCGATTGCGGCCAATGTGGCGCAGGCCTTGGACGCATGGCGGCAGGGGCGCGATGCGGGCGCGCAGATGGTCGCGCTGACCGAGATGTTCGTGACCGGCTATCAGACGCAGGATCTGGTGATGAAGCCCGCCTTTGCCCGTGCAGCAATGGCGGCGGTGGATGCGCTGGCGGCGCAGATCACGGATGGTCCGGCGCTGGGCATTGGCGCGCCCTGCCTGAAGGATGGCTTGCTGTATAACGCCTATTACATCCTGCAAGACGGGCGGATTGCGGCGACCATCCTGAAACATGAACTGCCCAACTCGGATGTGTTCGACGAAAAGCGGGTTTTCGCCTCGGCCCCGCCGCAGGGGCCTTACCGGATTGGCCCTTTGCGGATCGGCAGCCCGATCTGTGAAGATGCCTGGCATTCCGAGGTTTGCGAGACTTTGGCCGAAACCGGCGCGCAGATTCTGCTGGTGCCGAACGGATCGCCGCATCATCGCGGCAAGCCTTCGGTGCGGACCAATCTGATGGTGGCGCGGGTGGTGGAAACGGGGCTGCCGCTGGTTTACCTGAACATGGTCGGCGGGCAGGATGATCAGGTGTTTGACGGGGCCTCCTTTGTGCTGAACCCCGGTGGCGAGTTGGCCGCCCAACTGCCGCAGTTTGAAACCTGCATCACCCATGTCGATTTCGAGGAAACCGAAGACGGCTGGCGCGCGCTGCCCGCGATGAAGGCGCTGCTGCCATCGGCGCTTGAGGCGGATTATCACGCGATGGTGCTGTCCTTGCGGGATTATCTGGCAAAGACCGGCTTCAGGAAGGTGCTGCTGGGCCTGTCGGGCGGCGTGGATTCCGCGATTGTGGCCGCGATTGCCGCCGATGCCATCGGGCCGGACAATGTGCGCTGCGTGATGCTGCCCTCGCGCTATACCTCGGCCCATTCGCTGGAGGATGCGTCGCAAGTGGCGCATGCGCTGGGCTGCCGGTTGGATACGGTGCCGATCACCGGCCCGCAGGACGCGGTGGGCGAGGCTTTGGCGCCCTTGTTCGCAGGCACCGAGGCCGGGTTGACCGAGGAAAACATCCAAAGCCGGTTGCGCGGGCTGCTGCTGATGGCGCTGTCGAACAAGTTTGGCGAGATGCTGCTGACCACCGGCAATAAATCCGAGGTGGCGGTGGGCTATTGCACCATCTACGGCGATATGAACGGCGGCTATAACCCGCTGAAAGATCTGTATAAAACCCGTGTTTTTGAAACCTGCCGCTGGCGCAATGCCAATCACCGGCCTTGGATGCTGGCCCCTGCGGGAACGGTCATTCCGCCGCGCGTGATCGACAAGCCGCCAAGTGCGGAACTGCGCCCCGACCAGAAGGACGAAGACAGCCTGCCGCCCTATCCGGTGCTGGATGCCATCCTTGAAGGTCTGGTGGACAACGACCTGTCGGTCGCCGATCTGGTGGCCAAGGGCTTTGACCGCGCGACGGTAAAGAAGGTTGAACACCTGATTTACATCAGCGAGTACAAGCGCTTCCAAGCCGCCCCCGGCACGCGGCTGACGCGGCGGGCGTTCTGGGCCGACCGGCGCTATCCGGTGGCGAACCGCTGGCGGGATGACGCCTGAGCATGCCGGTCTATGCCCTAGCCGCCGCCCTGGAAATCGCCGGATGCTTTGCGGTGTGGAGTTGGTGGCGAGGCGCAAGCGCGCTTTGGCTGATCCCCGCAGCGCTCGCCTTGACCGGGTTTGCTTGGGCCTTGGCGCTGACACCGCCAACCCATGCGGGGCGCAGTTTTGCGGCCTATGGCGGGGTATACATCGCCACCAGTCTGGTCTGGATGTGGGTGGTTGAAGGGGCGCGGCCCGACTGGGCCGACCTTTTGGGCGCAGGTTTGGCCTTGGCGGGTGCCGCCGTCATCCTGTGGATGCCGCGCGGCTGAACCCCTGCGGCTAGACTTCGGTCACCACACATTCGGGCAGCAAGCGCATCACGTCTTCCACCCGACACAGTTGCGTCGCATCCGTCATCACCGCAGCCGAGGCCGCCGCCGCCCCAAGCGCCAGCGCATGCGCCGAATCCTGCCCCCGCGCCAGCGCCAGCACGAACCCTGCGACAAAGCTGTCACCCGCGCCGACCTTGCTTTTGACCTTAACTTTCGCGGCCTTCGCGAAGATGCGGCTATAGGCGTCCACCATCACCGACCCGTCCGCCCCCCGTGCGATGATCACCCGCTGCGCCACGCCGCGCTGCACCAGTTCGGCGGCAAAATCGGCGCTGTCCTTGCGGTCGGGCAGGGCGCGTCCGGCCATTTCCTCGGCCTCTTCCCCGTCCATCCGCAGCACGAACAGGTTCGGGATCGGATGGCTGACCGCCTCGTGCAGCGCCGCGCCAGAGGTGTCCAGCACCACATTCAGCCCCGGCATCGACCGCGCCAGGCGGGCCGGAAAATCCACCGGCACCCCCGGCGGCTGACTGCCCGAGATCACCCCGATGGCCCCCGCCCGTGCCGAGGCCCGCAGCAGCATGAAGACGCGATCCTGATCGGCATCGCTCCAGACCGGACCGGGCAGCATAAAGCGGTATTGCTGGCCGGTGTCCTGAGCCGTCACCGTCAGGCTTTGCCGCGTTTCACCCGGCGCGGTCAGCGCCAGAAACGGCACACCTTCGGCGCGGATCAGACCGGCAAGCCTGTCGCCCGTCAACCCGCCCAAAGCCACCAGCGCAAGGCTTTCGCCACCCAAACCGGCAATCGCGCGGCTGACGTTCAGCCCGCCGCCGCCCGGGTCCAGAAGCGGCTCGGTGCAGCGCAGCTTCTGGTCCGGCACCAGTTTCGGCACCAGCGTTGACATATCCAGCGCCGGATTGAGGGTCAGTGTCAGGATAGGGGTCTGGGTGTCTTTATTCATTAGACTCAATAGTCGTATTGATTTCTGACGTGCTGCCAGTCGTCGTCATTTCAGTGTTAATAGTTGTATTGATAACTTTTGGCGGTTCGTAGGTGCCTTCGATAATCTCGATGGCGGTTTCAAACGTGCCGGTCTTGGCCGAATATTTGTCCTTCAGCGTGGTTTGCAGCACGTAGCGCCCCGGCGCGATGCCCGTCAGGGTATAGGTGATATTGGCCTGAAACTCGCGGTTCTGGTTGCGCGAGTTCAATTCCACCTGAGTCAGATCCGGAATTTCGCCCAAGATCTCGCCAGTCTCGGATACGACCTTCAGATCGACGCCAAAGCCCATCGCATACAGTCCTTCGGCGGGAGTGCCATAGCCGTAGCCGGTGGGTTCGGCGTAGATCAGAATAGGCTCGCCTGCCTTGAACGTGTTGGTGGGGCGGGGGTTGTAAACGCCGACACCTGCGGCGGCCTCGGTCACCAGCACCGCCTGCCGGATGCCAAGGGCGGGGCTTGCCTCCCAGACTTGGGCGTAAACTTCGGCGATGGCTGCGGCGGCACCTGCGGAATCTCCGGCATCAAGCAGGGCTTCGACCTCGGCGGCTTTGTCGGCAATCGGTCCGGCAAACATGGCTGCAGGCAGGCCAGCGCCAAGAAAGGCCGACAGAACTGCGGCTTTGAGAACGGGAAGGGCGGATGCCATCGGATGCTCCTGAAGATGCGGAATGGGCGGGACTTGGACCGGATGCCCTATGATAGGACCATCTGCAAGCCCGCGCCAAGCCGGAACATCGCAAAGGGGGCGAACAGCGCCGCCCCCCACCGTGGCCAAGGCAAGATCAGCCGTTCAAGAGCATCTGATAGCTGGCAGGCACATAACGGAAACCGTCGTCGCGGGTCTCGACATAGCCGAGTGCGGGAAACGGCATGTGATAGCCGATAAAGGGCATGCGGTCCGCCGCCAGCATCCCCAACAGCTTGCGCCGTGTTGCGGCGGCGGCGGCCTTGTCGGCGTCAAAGCGCACCTCCCAATCGGGGTATGCCAGCGACCAGACATAATGGTTGGCGGTATCTGCCAGAAGCGCCACCTGCGCCCCGCCGCTTTCGATCATATAGGCCATGTGGCCGGGGCTGTGGCCAAAGGCGGCCATGGCGGTGATGCCGGAGACTACTGCGCCGCCATCCTCGACAAAGCTGATCTTGTCATTGAAGGGACGGACGTTCTTGTCAAAACCCTCGTTGGCGGCACCGGCCCAATGGTTATGCTCGGCTGCGCCGGCGATATAGCGGGCATTGGCAAAGGTGGGGGCCTCGCCTGTCATCATGCCGCCGATATGGTCGCCGTGCATATGGGTCAGCACCACCACGTCGATCTGGTCGGGTGTGATGCCAGCGGCGGCAAGGGCTGCGGTGATGCCGTCGCCCGCAAGGCCGGTGTCGAACAGCACCAACTCGGTACCGGTGTTCACCAGTGTCGGCGTGAAGAAATTCTGCGACTTGTCGGCGGGAATAAACGCGGCCGCCGAGGCTGCGGCGAAATCCTCGGCGCTGGCGTTCAGGCCAAAGGTTTCCTGCGGCTTGTCCGAGGTGCGGGTGCCTGCCAGCAGGGTTGTCACCTCGAAGGCACCAAGCTTGAAGCGGTTGAAGGCGGGGCTGGCGGCGCCTTGCAGCGGCGCTGCGGCTTGGGCGCGCGAAGCGATCAGGGCGGGGGCGGCAAAGGGCAAGGCGGCGGCAGCGAACATCGCAGAGCGACGCGAAAGGGTCGGGGCTGTCATCGGAAACCTCATTTGGCTGGGGAATACGCAAAACAAACTAGGGGGGGGCTGTAACAGCGCCAGTCACGTTTTGGTTATCCGCGCAGTGCTGCCTATTCCCACCACGGATCGATGCTGGCGATGTCATCATCAGACCAGCCGAAATGATGCGCCAATTCGTGAATGGTGACATGCGTGACCAACTCGCCAAGCGAGACATTCCCCCGATCGACCCATTCTTCAAGGATCGGGCGGCGGAACAGCCAGATCACATCGGGCTGCAAGGGCTGGTCGGAAACGGATTTCTCGGTGAGCGGAATACCCTCGTAAAGGCCGGTGAGTTCGAACGGGTCTTCGATGCCCATCACCGTCAGCATGTCATCCGAGGCAAAATCCGCGATCCGCAGCGCGATATGGGTAGCCGCAGCGCGGAAGGGTTCGGGCAGGGTGGCGATGGTGTCGCGGGCCAACTGCTCGATCAGCAGGGTGTCGGGGGCGATCATGTCGGGGCTGGCTTGGGTCATGAAGGCAGGGTAGCGCGTGGGGTGGCAGCGCGATAGGCCCGATGCGCGCAAGGTGCGTGAAATCACGCACCCTACCCTTGGCATTCACCTTGGTGAAAATACTCCCGCCGGAGGCTCCCGGCATCGGCGGCTGGTGCCTCCGGCGGGAGTATTTCCGCCAAGATGAAACACGAAGCCTGCCTTGCGGAGGGTAGGGTGCGTGATTTCACGCACCTTCAATGGGTCTGCCCCTATCGCAAGCGGTCAAAGGCAGCGACGCGGCCTGCGGATTTGAGCAACCTTTGACGAGTTTGCCCGCCCAACTGGACAATTTGGCCTGCCTGTGACAGGGAAGGGCGGTTGCAGGAGAGCCAGTCCATGACCGTCAAAACCGTTACCCGCTTTGCCCCGTCGCCCACCGGATATATCCATGTGGGCAACCTTCGCACCGCGCTGATGAACTATCTGATCACCCGCAAGGCCGGTGGGACGTTTATCCTGCGGCTGGATGACACGGATCAAGAGCGCAGCAAGCAGGAATACATCGACGGTCTGATCGCCGATCTGGCATGGCTGGGCCTGAAATACGACCGCATCGAACAGCAATCCAAGCGCATGGCCCGCTATGCCGAAGCTGCCGAGCAGTTGAAGGCTGCGGGGCGGTTCTACGAGTGTTTCGAGACGCCGGTGGAACTGGATCTGAAGCGCAAGAAACTGCTGAACATGGGCCGCCCACCGGTCTATGACCGCGCATCGCTGTCGTTGACCGAGGACCAGAAGGCCGCCTACCGCGCCGAGGGGCGGCAGGGTTATTGGCGCTTTCGCCTCGATCAGGAGCGCATCGAGTGGAAGGACGGCATCATCGGCGATATCTCGATCGATGCGGCGTCTGTGTCGGACCCTGTGTTGATCAAGGCTGACGGGCAGGTGCTGTATACCTTTGCCTCGTCGGTCGATGACGTGGATATGGGTGTCACGCATATCGTGCGCGGGGCCGACCATGTGACCAACACCGCGACGCAGATCCAGATCATGAAAGCGCTGGGCGGCACCCCGCCGCAATTCGCGCACCACTCGCTGTTGACCGGTCCGGGGGGCGAGGAACTGTCCAAGCGTCTTGGCACCCTGAGCCTGCGCGACCTGCGTGCGCGCGGGGTAGAGCCGATGGCGCTGCTGTCGCTGATGGCGCGGTTGGGGTCGTCGAAGCCGGTGGAACTGGTCCATTCGCTGGACGAACTGATCGCGGGCTTTGATGTCGGTAGCTTTGGTGCCGCCCCGACCAAGTTCGACGCCGAAGACCTGTTCCCGCTGACCCGTGCGCATGTGCAGTCTCTGCCGCTGTCGGCGGTGGCGGACAAGATCGCGGCGCTGGGCGTGCCGGATGATCTGGCCGAGGCGTTCTGGGCCGTGGCCAAGGGCAACATCACCGTGCTGGCCGATCTTGAAGGTTGGTGGACCCTGTTCCGCGACGGCGCAACGCCGCTGGTCGATGACGAGGACCGCGACTTTGTTGCGCAGGCCTTTGCGATGCTGCCCGCGCAGCCCTGGACAACCGCCACTTGGGGCGAGTGGACGGCTGCGGTGAAAGAGGCGACGGGGCGCAAGGGCAAGACCCTGTTCCGCCCCTTGCGTCGTGCGCTGACCGGCTTAGATGCCGGGCCGGAGATGGCGGATGTGATGCCGCTGTTGCGGGGTGTGCCGAAGCTTTGATCTGCGGGAAGACGGGGGCTTCACGCCCCCGCGCCTGATTGTTCCAATCAGGCTTCCCCCGTGGGATATTTTTACGAAGAGGATGACCGGAACTTTCCGGTTTTTGTGACATGGCAGCACCGGCGGGTCGGCAGGCGAAATTTGTCGAGGGGAACCTTTTCCGGCATATTGCGGTGATGTCTTTGACATCCTCGGTTGGGTTGATGGCGATTTTCGCGGTCGATCTGATCAACATGATCTTCATTTCCATGCTGGAGCAGGCCGAGATTACGGCAGCGGTGGGCTATGCCGGGGCCATCCTGTTTTTTACCACATCTTTCGGCATCGGGTTGTCGATTGCGGTCTCGGCGCTGGTGGCGCGGGCGGTGGGGCAGCGCGATCTGGTCATGGCGCGCGAGAAGGCGACCAACGGGCTGATTTTGGGCATCGGGTTCGGCGTGGTGTTTTCGGCAGTGGTCTGGCTGTTTCTGCCGCAGATTGTCAGCCTGCTGGGGGCAACGGGGCAAACCCATGATCTGACAGTGCATTTCCTGCGGATCGTGATCCCGTCGCAGCCGTTCCTGATGGTGGGCATGATCGGCGGCGCGATTTTGCGGAGCCACGGCGATGCCAAGCGCGCGATGGCGGCCACCATCTGGGGGGCGCTGGCCAATGCGGTGCTGGACCCTGTGCTGATCTTCGGACTCGATCTGGATCTGACAGGGGCGGCGATTGCTTCGGTGGTGTCGCGGGTGGTGATTGCGGGTGTGGCGCTGTTGCCGATCCTGAAGCATTATGGCGGGTTTGACCGGCCGACGTTGGCGGGGTTGCGGTCCGATCTGGCAGGAGTTTTCGCCATTGCGGGGCCTGCGATCCTGACACAGGTGGCGACGCCGCTGGGGCAGGCGTTCGTGACGCGGATGGTGTCGGGCTATGGCGAGGCGGCGGTGGCGGGCATGGCGATTGCGGGGCGGCTGACGCCGGTGGCGTTGGGCGTGATCTTTGCGCTGTCGGGGGCGGTGGGGCCGATCATCGGGCAGAACTATGGGGCGGGGCGGATGGATCGGGTGCGGCGGACCTTTATCGACGCGCTGCTGTTCACGGCGATTGTGATCGTGGCGGTGACGGTTGTGCTGTTCGTGCTGCGCGCGCCGATTGCCGATCTGTTCCATGCCGAAGGGCTGACCCGCGATCTGGTCTATCTGTTCTGCGGGCCGATCTGTTTGCTGTTTTTCTTCAACGGCGCGATTTTTGTGGCCAATGCGCTGTGCAACAATCTTGGCAAGCCGCTGCAGTCGACCCTGATCAACTGGGGGCGGCACACTATCGGCACCGTGCCTTTCGCGTGGTGGCTGGGGGGCTATTGGGGCGCGCAGGGGGTGTTGATCGGGCAGGCGGTGGGCGGTGTGATCTTTGGTGCGCTGGGCGTATGGCTGGCGCTGCGCCTGATCGATGCCACCCCCGCGCGGGCGTAGTTCTGGCATACCGTCGTATTCCATGCCGTTCTTTTTGCTTGCCAGCCACGCCATCGTCGGGCTAGCTAGGCGCGTCAGGATCGGGAGAATCCAGTTGGAAACTTCTGGTGCCGAAGGAGCAACCGCCCCGGTAAACTCTCAGGCGCAAAGGACCGTTCTGGCACACAGACTCTGGAGAGAGGCGCGGATGCGCCCGCCGAAGGGATAACGATCTCAGGCGCAAGGGACAGAGGGGGCATCGTGGGACAGGGATTGGTCTGTCTGGACGGTGCCGGTTTGATTTTCCGGCAGGGATTGGGAGAGCGGCTTTGGCCGATGATCTGCTGCGATTGGGTCTGCATGACCTGCACGTAAGCCTTGGCGGAAAGATGGTGCCTTTCGCGGGCTATGAGATGCCGGTGCAATATGCCACCGGCGTGATGAAGGAACACCTGCATACCCGCGCCGCTGCGGGGCTGTTCGATGTCAGCCATATGGGACAGGTGATCCTGCGTCCCAAGGTCAGCTATCAGGAAACCGCGCTGGCCTTTGAAAGCCTGATGCCGGTGGATGTGCTGGGCGTGGCGCAGGGGCGGCAGCGCTATGGTATTTTTACCAATGAAACCGGCGGGATACTGGACGATCTGATGTTCGCCAATCGCGGCGATCATATCTTCGTCGTGGTTAATGCCGCCTGCAAGGGGGCCGACATTGCCCATATGACGGCGCATCTGTCGGGCGTTTGCGATGTGGTTCCGGTGACGGATCGCGGGTTGCTGGCGCTGCAAGGCCCGCAGGCCGAGGCGGCGCTGGCGCGTCTGGTGCCGCAGGTGGCGGCGATGCGGTTCATGGATGTGGCGATCCTGCCTTGGGGCGGGGTCGATCTGTGGATCTCGCGCTCGGGCTATACCGGCGAGGACGGGTTTGAAATCTCGGTGCCGGACGCGCAGGCGGGGGCTTTGGCCCGTGCGCTGCTGGATCAGCCCGAGGTGTTGCCCATCGGCCTTGGCGCGCGGGACAGCCTGCGGCTGGAGGCGGGGCTTTGCCTTTACGGCCATGACATCGACACAACCACCTCTCCGGTCGAGGCAGGGCTGGTCTGGGCGATCCAGAAGGCCCGAAAATCGGGCGGCGCACGGGTGGGCGGCTTTCCGGGCGCGGCGCGGATACTGGACGAGTTGGCCAGTGGCCCGCAGCGTATCCGCGTGGGCCTGCGCCCAGAAGGCCGCGCGCCGATGCGCGAAGGCACGCAGGTCTTTGCGCTTGACGGAACCCCCGTGGGCGAGGTGACATCGGGTGGCTTTGGCCCCTCGGTCGAGGCCCCTGTCGCCATGGGCTATGTCGCTGCAAACTATGCTGAAATCGGCACGAAACTGGAAGGCGAGGTGCGCGGCAAGCGGCTTGCGCTGACGGTTTCCGCCATGCCTTTCCACCCCACAACCTACAAACGCTGAGGACTGACCATGAAATACACCAAGGATCACGAATGGCTGCGCGTCGAGGGCGATGTGGTCGTCGTCGGCATCACCGAACATGCGGCAACGGCGTTGGGCGATGTGGTTTTCGTCGAACTGCCCGAGGTTGAAACCGTGATCGCCGAGGGCGACGAGGTTGTGGTGATCGAAAGCGTCAAGGCGGCCTCGGATATTCTGGCCCCCGTGGATGGCGAGATTGTCGCGGTGAACGGCAAGCTGGTCGATAACCCCGGTCTTGTGAACGAAGACCCGCTTGGCTCGGCATGGTTCTTCAAGGTCAAGGTCGATGATCTGTCGGTTCTCGACGAGTTCATGGACGAGGACGAATACAACGATCTGATCGGCTGATGTTGCGCCGGACCCCCGGCGGGTTCGGGCAGGTCTTTGACGAATTATCTGACCCCCGCTGATGGGGATTGGATTTTGCATCCTGAGGGTAAGGCTATGACGTTCACTCCTGTCGACTACAACCCCTATGATTTTGCCAACCGCCGCCATATCGGGCCATCTCCTGCCGAGATGGCCGAGATGTTGAAGGCCGTGGGTCTGTCCAGTCTGGACGAGTTGATCGACCAGACCGTTCCCGCCATGATCCGGCAGAAAACGCCCTTGGGCTGGGCGCCCTTGTCGGAGCATGACCTGTTGGCGCGGATGCGGCAGGTGGGCGCGCGCAACAAGGTGATGGTCAGCCTGATCGGGCAAGGCTATTACGGCACGGTGACACCTCCGGCTATCCAGCGGAATATATTGGAGAATCCGGCGTGGTATACCGCCTACACCCCCTATCAGCCCGAAATCGCCCAAGGCCGGCTTGAGGCGCTGTTGAACTATCAGACCATGGTGGCCGATCTGACCGGCCTGCCGGTTGCCAACGCCAGCCTGCTGGACGAGGCCACGGCGGCGGCCGAGGCGATGACGATGGCCGAGCGGAGCGCGAAGTCCAAGGCCAAGGCGTTCTTTGTCGATGAGAATTGCCACCCGCAGACCATCGACGTGATCCGCACCCGCGCGCATCCCTTGGGGATCGAGGTGATCGTCGCCGCGCCCGAAGCCCTTGATCCGGCTGCGGTTTTCGGCGCGATCTTTCAGTATCCCGGCACCTTTGGCCATGTGCGCGACTTCACCGACCAGATTGCGGCGCTGCATGGTGCAAAGGCGATTGCGATTGTGGCGACGGACTTGCTGGCGCTGACCATGCTGAAGGAACCGGGCGCGATGGGGGCCGATATTGCCATCGGGTCCAGCCAGCGGTTCGGCGTGCCGATGGGCTATGGCGGCCCGCATGCGGCGTTCTTTTCGTGCAAGGATGATTTGAAACGGTCGATGCCGGGGCGGATTGTGGGGGTGTCGATTGATGCGCGCGGCAATCAGGCATATCGGCTTTCGCTGCAAACCCGCGAGCAGCATATCCGCCGCGAGAAGGCTACCTCGAACGTCTGCACGGCGCAGGCTTTGCTGGCGGTCATGGCCAGTTTTTATGCGGTTTTTCATGGGCCTAAAGGCCTGCGCGCCATTGCCGAGCGTGTGCATTTCATGGCCAACCGCCTTGCCCGCGCTTTGAAGGCGGCGGGGGCGAATGTGCAGCCTGAGGCGTTTTTCGATACGATCACGGTCGAGGTCGGCGTAGGCCAGACGGGGATTCTGGCGGCGGCACGGCAGGAAGGGCTGAATTTTCGCAAGATCGGGACGGATCGGGTCGGGATTTCGCTGGACGAGACCACCGACGAAAAGGTGCTGGTCCGCGTGCTGCGCGCCTTTGGCATCGACGGGGTGCCGCCGCATCGCGCGGCGCTGAGTTTCCCCGAAACCCTGCTGCGGCAAAGCGATTTCCTGACCCATCCGGTGTTCCACATGAACCGCGCGGAATCGGAAATGATGCGCTATATGCGGCGTTTGTCGGACCGCGATCTGGCGCTGGATCGCGCGATGATCCCGCTGGGGTCTTGCACGATGAAGCTGAACGCGGCGGCTGAAATGATGCCGATCACATGGCCCGAGTTCGGCTCGCTGCATCCGTTTATTCCGGCAGATCAGGCGCTTGGCTACCGCGAGGCGATCGAGGATCTGTCGGCGAAACTGTGCGAGGTGACGGGCTATGATGCGTTTTCCATGCAGCCCAATTCGGGCGCACAAGGAGAATACGCGGGACTTCTTACCATTGCTGCCTACCACCGTGCGCGGGGGCAGGGGCATCGCAAAATCTGCCTGATCCCCGTGTCGGCGCATGGCACCAATCCGGCATCTGCGCAGATGGCGGGGATGGAGGTGGTGGTGGTCAAGGCCGCGCCGAATGGGGACGTGGATATTGAGGATTTTCGTGCCAAAGCGCAGGCGGCTGGCGAAAATCTGGCGGCCTGCATGGTCACCTACCCTTCTACCCATGGTGTGTTTGAGGAAACCATCCGCGACATCTGCCAGATCACCCATGAATTTGGCGGGCAGGTCTATCTGGACGGGGCCAATATGAACGCGCTGGTGGGGTTGGTGAAACCGGGGGAAATCGGGTCGGACGTCAGCCACTTGAACCTGCACAAGACCTTTGCGATTCCGCATGGCGGCGGCGGGCCGGGGATGGGACCGATTGGGGTGAAATCGCATCTTGCACCCTATCTGCCGGGCCATTCCGTCACCGGCGGGGAAGTGGGCGCGGTCAGTGCGGCACCCTATGGCAGCGCCTCTATCCTGCTGATTTCATGGGCATACTGCCTGATGATGGGTGGTGATGGCCTGACGCAGGCGACCCGCGTGGCGATCCTGAATGCCAACTACATCGCGGCGCGGCTGGCGGGGTCTTATCCGATCCTGTTCATGGGCAACAAAGGCCGTGTGGCGCATGAATGCATTCTGGACACCCGCCCCTTTGCCGAAGCAGGCGTGACGGTGGACGATATCGCCAAGCGTTTGATCGACAACGGTTTTCACGCGCCCACGATGTCTTGGCCGGTGGCAGGGACGTTGATGGTGGAGCCGACAGAGTCGGAGACCAAGGCGGAAATCGACCGTTTTATCACTGCGCTTCTGGCAATTCGTGCCGAGATCAAAGCGGTTGAAAACGGCGAAATATCCAGCGAAGACAGTCCCTTGCGCCATGCGCCGCATACGGTCGAAGACCTTGTGGCGGACTGGACGCGCAAATACCCGCGCGAGCAGGGCTGTTTCCCGCCGGGGGCGTTCCGGGTCGATAAATACTGGCCGCCGATTGGCCGCGTGGACAACGTCTATGGCGACCGCAACCTGATCTGCATCTGCCCGCCGCTGGAAAGCTATATGGCGGCGGAATAGCTGTCGCTTTTCCGTGGTCTGGCCGTGGTGCATCCGTGGTCGCGGGCGCACCCACGTTGACAAGATCGGGGGCAGGCCGTTACGGCTTGCCCCCATGTCTTTGCATGTCCCGAAATCCAGCTTTGCCACTGGCCTTGTCACGGCCCTGCCGATTGCCATGGGATATTTTCCCATCGCGTTTTCCTTCGGCGTTGCCGCCACCCGCGCCGGTCTGACCGAGGTTGAGGCGGTGGGCCTGTCGCTGATTATCTACGCCGGGGCGGCGCAGTTTCTGGCCTTGGCGCTGATTACCAGTGGCGCGCCGGTTCTGGTGGCGGCTTTCACTCTGGTCGCGATGAATATCCGGCATGTGCTGTATGGCCCTGCGCTGATGAAGCGGGTGGGGGCAGGGGCGCGGCGGCGCTATGCTTGGGCTTGGGCCTTCGGGCTGACGGACGAGGTGTTTGGCGCGGCCCTTGGGGCGCTGGCCCGGGGGAAGGTGGCGTTTTCCGAGCCGTTCATGTTTGGCCTCGGCCTTGGGGCCTATGCGGCTTGGGTCAGTGGCACGGCGCTGGGGGCCTTTGCGGGCGGGGCTGCGCTTGAGGGCTGGCCGGTGGTCGATGCGGCGCTGGGGTTCATGTTGCCCGCGCTGTTTCTGGCGCTGCTGCTGTCGATCCTGTCGCGCGCGCAACTGCCTGCGATTGCGGTGGCGGTGCTGGCGACGGTGGGCGTGACGCTGCTGTGGTCCGGCACGGCGGGGATATTGGCGGGGATGGTTGCGGGGGCTGTGGCGGGCGTTCTGCGGTTTGGGGGCAAGCGCGATGCGGGCTGAACTGCTGACCTTGGCGTTGATCTTGGGGGCGTTCACCTGGGCGTTCCGGTTCTTTCCGACGCGGGCCGATCTGTCGGCGATGAAGCCGGACGGTATGCTGTCGCGGTTTCTGGCGGCCACAGGTCCGGCAGCGATTGCGACGCTGTTTGTGGCTTCGGTTTTGCCGATGGTTCAGGGGGCGGTGTCGCTGCCGATGGGGGTTGGCACCGTGGCGGTGATTGCGGTCTATGCGGTCAGCCGGTCGGTGGTGGGGGCCACTTTGGCGGGTTCGGCGGGTTATGGCGCGGCCTTTGCGATGATCGGGGCCTGATTGCCCTTGCCCTGCTGCCCCGATGGGGGGAGATTGGCGCAACAGGAGGCCTCAATGCTTGAAATCACCCCCGCCAAAGTTGTCCAGATCATCTTTCAGGCCCGCGAAGGCCGGGTGGCCGAGGCCGAGTTGCATGCCTTTATTGCCGGTCTGAATGACGACGAAAAGGCGCATCTGACGGCGGTGGCCTGGGTCGGGCGCGGTGCGTTCGAGGCCGAGGAATTTGCTGAAGCCGTCGCCACCGCGATTGCCGAGGCCAGCACGCCCACCGAAGACTACCTGATGGGCATGCCGCATCTGGCCGAAAACCTTGAAGCTGGGCTTGAGGCTTTGGGGATTGATGTGACCGGCGAGGAAGAAGATCTGCTGTAGGCTTGTGCTTGCGCGGGGCGGCCACCATATATGCGTTAAATCGAATATGAGGTTGTCATGAGCGATGCTGTGAAACTGTGTTGCGCCACTTGCGGGCAGATGAACCGTGTGCCGGTCGCCAAGTTGGGCGCGGGGCCGAAATGCGGCTCTTGTGGCGAGGCTTTGGCGGATGGCCGTGTGATCGAGTTCGACGCGGGCGCGCATGACAAGGCCACGCGGGGCGACGAGCTGCCGCTTCTGGTGGATTACTGGGCGCCGTGGTGTGGGCCGTGCCGGGCGATGGCACCGGAATTTGTCAAGGCGGCCAAGGCGTTGACGGGTCATGCGCGGCTGGCCAAGCTGAACACGCAAGACAATCCCAAGATTGCCGAGCGGGCGCGTATCCAAGGGATTCCGGCGCTTATCCTGTATCGCAAAGGGCGTGAGGTGGCGCGGCTGGCGGGGGCGCGGCCTGCCTCGGATATCGTGGCCTTTGTGCAGCAGCATCTGGGCTGACCGCGCATTGCTGCACAGTGGATGTGCAAAAACCGGCTAGGGTGTGCGGCCCATCCCGTGTAGGGTCGCGGCAAGTGCCGGAGCTTTTTGATGACCTTTTTGCGTTTGCCCCAGTTCGGACCACCCCTTTCCGAGATGTCTTTGGCGCGGCAGTTTGCCTTGGCTGGCGGGGTGGTAATGCTGGTCTCGGCGCTTGCGGTGGGCGGCTTGGTGCAGGGGCGCATCAAGGAGGTGGTGGTGCGGAACACCGCCAATGCCACCGCGCTTTATATGGAAAGCTTCATTGCACCGCTGACGCAGGGCTTGGCGGATGAGGACCGGCTTTCGGAATGGGCGCGGGGCGAGATCGGGCGCTTGCTTGCCGATACGGCTTTGGGCAGTCGGGTGGTGTCGTTCAAGATCTGGCGCAAGGGCGGGCTGCTGGTGGATGCCTCGAACACCGCATTGGTGGGGCAAACCTTTGATGTGACGGAAAACCTGAAGCTGGCCTGGAAGGGCGAGGTGCGTGCCGATTTCGACGATACCGGCGACCAAGAGGATGTGGCCGAACACGCGCTGGGCCTGCCCTTGTTGGAGATTTACAGCCCGATCCGCGAGGTTGGATCGGGCCGCGTGATCGCCGTGGCCGAGTTCTATGAGGTGGCCACGCAGTTGAAGGCCGATCTGATTTGGGCGCGGCTGATAGCCTGGGCGGCGGTGGCGGGGGTGATGGCGCTGATCGGGGCCAGCCTGTTTGCGGTGGTGCTGCGCGGCAGCCGCACGATTGACCGGCAGTTGCTGGCGCTGCGCGATATGTCGGCGGGCAATCTGGCGCTGCGCTTGCGGGTGCAGGGGGCGGCGGCGCGGTTCTCGGCGATGAACGATCAGGCGTTGCGGCGGATCGGGGCCGATCTGCATGACGGGCCGGCGCAGTTGATGGGCTTTGCGGCGCTGCGGCTGGATGCGCTGCGGGGCAAGATGGCTGATCCGGCCGCACGGGCAGAGTTGGAAACGGTCGAGCGCGCGGTAAAGGATTCGATTGTCGAAATCCGCAACATCTCGCGCGGGTTGTCCTTGCCCGATATCGAGAAAAAGCCGCTGGATGATATTCTGGCCAGATTGGTCGATACCCATGCCGCGCGGACGGGGACAGAGGTCAAACTGGCGGGGCGTCTGGGTGCGCTGGCCGATCTTGGGCTGCCTCTCAAGATCTGTATCTACCGTTTTGTCGAAGAAGGCCTGAACAACGCCTGGCGGCATGCCAGTGGAGCGGGGCAAGAGGTGCGGCTGGCGGTGACGGGTGATGTGATGGAACTCTGCGTGCTGGATCGGGGGGCTGGCTTTGCCCAGATTCCGCCCGAGCCGGATTCGGACACCGAAGGGCTGGGGCTGGATGGTCTGGCTGACCGGGTGGAAAGCCTTGGCGGGCGGCTGATCCTGCGGAACCGCGAGGGCGGCGGCGCGGCCCTGTGTATGGAACTTGATCTGAAGGGGCAGCCATGACGGTTTTGCGTGTGCTATTGGCCGATGACCACCCGCTTTACCGCGACGGGGTGGCGCGCTCTTTGCGCGATGCGGGGGATATCGACATCGTTGGCGAGGCGCAGGACGGCGAATCTGCCGCTGCGATGTGCGTGGCGCTGCGGCCTGATCTGGTGTTGCTGGATATTTCCATGCCCAAGGGCGGCGGGATTGGCGCCTTGGGCCAGATCATGCAGATGGAGACTCCGCCCTTGGTGGCGATGCTGACCGCCTCGGAGGACGAGGGCGATCTGATGCAGGCGTTGAAACTGGGCGCACTGGGCTATGTGCTGAAGGGCGTGGGCGCAACAGAACTGGTCGAATTGGTGCGCGAACTGGCGGCGGGGCGGTCTTATGTCTCGCCCGGCTTGGCGGGGCGGCTGTTGCTGGCGATGCGCGGCAAGGGCGCTGCGGCTGAACCCAATCCCTTGGCCGACCTGTCGCGGCGGGAAGAGGATATCCTGAAGCTGGTCGCGCAAGGCCGCAGCAACAAGGAGGTCGGGCGCGAGTTGAACATTCAGGAAAAGACGGTGAAGCATTACATGACCTCGATCCTGCAAAAGCTGCAGGTGCGGAACCGGGTCGAAGCGGCGATGCTGGCGCGCGAACATCTGAAGCCCTGATCGGACCAAGGTCGGGGCAAGCCGTTGCAGATCGGCAGGCCTTGGTCCCTCATGGGTGGGCGCTGTCTGCGCTAGGTTTCCGGTATGGTTTGTAAAAAAGGAGCCTGCTGTGAAACACGCCCTGCTGTCGATGACCCTTGCTGGGTTTGCCCTGTCTTTTGCTGGGCCTGTGATGGCGGCCGTTCAGGCCAGCGCCCTTGTCAGCGTGGGGGATATGGCCGACTCCGATCTTGAAAAGCGCAAGAAAAAGCGGGTCAAGGGCGGGTCGGGCTGTGATGATGCGCGCGATGTGATCGAACATCCCGAGTGCCGCTAGGCCATGGCGCTGGGCCAGATGGGGCAGGGACAGACGGGGCAGGGGCAGAAATGCCCCACCTTGCCGCGCCGAAACGTCGCGTGCGGCATGCTTGACACATCACCGGTTTCGCGCAAAATCCTGTTCGGATGAGGGGCAGTAGCTCAGTTGGGAGAGCGCGTCGTTCGCAATGACGAGGTCGTCGGTTCGATCCCGATCTGCTCCACCAAAGCTTTGCCAAGGCTTGACAGTTGCCGGTCCGCCAAGCCTGATCGGGGTCTGAACCGGAGGACCCATGACCGATTTTGCCCGCGACCTTGAAGCCCGCCTTGTCCGCTATGCGGCGGTGGATACCCAAAGCGACGAGACGTCCGCCACCTCGCCCAGCACTGCGATCCAGTTGAACCTGTCGCGGATGCTGGCGGATGAGTTGCGCGCGATTGGCGCGTCGGATGTGCGGATCACCGATTATGGCGCGGTGCTGGCGGTGGTGCCTTCGACCGCCGAGGGGCCGTCGGTGGGGCTTCTGGCCCATGTCGATACCGCGCCCGCCTATCATGCGGTGGGGGTGAAGCCTGTGGTGCATCGGGGCTATAACGGCGGGCCGATCAGCTTTGCCGATGCGCCCGCGCTGGTGCTGTCGCCCGAAGGGTCGCCCTATCTGGCCGAGAAGGTCGGCCATGACATCATCACCGCCAGCGGTTTGACCCTGCTGGGCGCGGATGACAAGGCGGGGGTGGCGATCATCATGGTGGCGGCGCGGCATCTGTTGACCAACCCGCAGATACCGCACGGGAAAATCTGTATCGCCTTCACGCCGGACGAGGAAATCGGGCGCGGGGTGGATGCGCGCCTGCCCGCCGATCTGGGGGCGGATTTTGCCTATACCTTCGACGGGGCGAAGGTGGGAGAGATCGAATATGAAAGCTTTTCTGCCGATGGCGCGGTGGTGAAGATCACCGGTGTTTCGGCGCATCCGGGCTATGCCAAGGGCAAGCTGGTCAACGCGCTGCATCTGGCGGCGAAGATCGTCTCGACCCTGCCGCAAGCCACGCTGACGCCGGAAGTGACCGAGGGGCGCGACGGGTTCTGGCATATCTATCACATGGCCGGAACCGCCGCCGAGGCCGAGTTGAAGTTCATCCTGCGCGATTTCGAACTGGATGGTTTGGCGGCGAAGGGGGAACTGTTGCGGCAGGTCTGCGCGACGGTGGCGGCATCGGAACCGCGCGCCGAGATCACGGTGGAAATCCGCAAGCAATACCGCAACATGCGCTATTGGCTGGAGAAGGATATGACTCCGGTGGAACTGGCACGTGCGGCCTGTCGGGCGGAAGGGATAACGCCGGTCTCGGTGCCGATCCGTGGCGGCACGGATGGGTCGCGGCTGACGGAGATGGGGGTGCCGACGCCGAATATCTTCACGGGGATGCAGGAAATCCACGGACCGCTGGAATGGATCAGCGTGCAGGATATGGAGGCCGCGACACGGGTTTGCCTGCGGCTTGTCGAGCTTGCGGCCAAGGGCGCGTAGCATGGCACTTGATCTGGTGGCACTGGAGCGGGCGCTGGATGCGCTGCCGCAGCGGTTCAAGGGGCCGGGCGGTGTGGCGGGGGTTGTGCATGAAGGCCGCGTGATCGCGCGGCGGGCTTGGGGCTTTGCCGATCTGAACGCGCGGCGGGCTTTGACGGCGCAAACGCTGCTGCCGATCTGTTCGATCACCAAGCAATTCACCTGCGCCCTGCTTTTGGATCAGATCGGCGATCCGGCGGTCTTGGATGCACAGGTGCGCGCGTTCCTGCCCGATTTCACCGATCCTTTGCCGACGGTGCGGCAGCTTTGCGACAACCAGTCCGGCCTGCGCGATTATTGGGCCTTGACGGTGTTGCACGGGGCGGCACCGGAGGGCCTGTTCCGCCGCGAGGATGCCGCCCCCCTGATTGCGCGGATGAAAACGGGGCATTTTCCGGCGGGAACAGCCTATTCCTATTGCAACTGCAATTACCGCATCCTGTCGGACATGATCGAGGCCGGGACGGGCCGCGATCTGGGCGATCTTTATGCCGAGCGGATTTTTGCGCCTGCGGGCATGGCGACCGCGCGGCTGTTGCCCGATACCCGTGTGAATGCCGACGGGGTGGTGGGCTATGAGGGCAATGACGAGGTGGGGTTTCTGCCTGCCGTGAACGGCATCCACTGGCGCGGCGATGCGGGGATTTCGGCCAGCCTTGACGACATGCTGGCGTGGGAGGCCTTTATTGACGCCACCCGCGACGATGGCACAGGCCTTTACCGGCGGTTGACGGGGCCAGCGAAGTATGGCGATGGCACGCCCGCAAGTTATGGCTACGGGCTGCGGCATGACGTGGTGGCTGGGGTTAAGACGACGGGCCACGGCGGCGCGCTGCGCGGGTTTCGGGCGCATCGGTTGCATGCGGCGTCCGAGCGGCTGTCGGTGGTGGTGATGTTCAACCACGAGGCGGCGGCAAGTGCGGCGACGGCGGCACTGATGGAGGCGGCCTTGGGGTATCAGTCGCCCGATGCGCCTGTGGTGCCAGTGGGTTGGGATGGGATCTGGCTGGATGAGGCCAACGGGCTGCTGGTGCGGACGGTGCAGGACGCGGGCGGTGTGGTGCTGCGCTATGCGCCCAGCCCGTCGCGGTTGACGGTGGCGGCGGATGGCGTGGCGCGCGGCGGCGGTGTGACTTTGACGCGAACGGGCGAGGGGCTGACCATGCTGCGGCCCGCCGAGAATATGGTGGTGCGGGCGCGGGCCTTGGTGCCGGGTGGCGCGGCAATCTCGGGTCGGTTCTGGTGCGACGAGGTGCAGGCCGAGATGGTCGTTGAATCGCGGGATGGCGCGCTGTTCGCGGGGTTTGACGGCATGCTGGGTCAGGGGCCGATGGAGCGGATGTATCCGGTTTCCGAAGGGCTTTGGGTGATTACCACGCGGCGGTCAATGGATGCGGCGGCACCGGGGGATTGGACTGTGCTGGCGCTGCCGGATGGCGGGTTGCAGGTGGGGTGCTGGCTGGCGCGGGGGCTACGCTATCGGCCCCTCTGAGAAGATCGCAGACAGACGGGCCGTGTCGATGCCGCGCACGATCAGGCCTTCGGGCTTGACGGCGGCGGTATCGCGGCCCGCGACGATGGCGTTGATCACGGCCTCGTCCACCGACTCCACCACTGCCAGATAGAACGGGTCCAGAAGTTCGGGGTTCAGCTCGGTCTTCTGGATCAGGGCGGGGGCGTGTTGCGGCATCGGGCCAGCGTTCGCCGTTGAAAAGGCAAGGAAAATATCGCCCGAGGAATTGCCTCCCGGTGTGCCTGCGCGGCCAATGCCGATGGCGGCACGCTTGGCAATCTGGCGCAGCGACAGGCCCGACAGCGGCGCGTCGGTGGCGATCACGACGATGATCGAGCCTTGTTCCTTGCTGGCAAAAGCGCCCTCTGGGATCAGTTTGCCGACCGGCTTGCCCAGCACGGTGAACCACGGGCGGCGGCCATGGTTGGCCTGCACCAAAGTGCCGATTGTGTAGGTTTCGCCGCCGATGCTGACGCGGCGCGAGGATGTGCCAGTGCCTGCCTTGAACTCATAGGAAATCATGCCGTTGCCGCCACCCACCGCGCCTTCGGCCACGGGGCCGGAGGTTGCCGATTGCAGCGCTGCAATCGCGTGGTCGGGGGTGACATGCAGGGCGTTGATGTCGTTCAGGATGCCGTCATAGGTTTCTGCCACGACCGGCATCGCCCAAGCATGGCCCGCGAAATGATCGGCATAGGTGTCAATCATCCAGCGGACTGCACCGTGATGCACCGCGCCGACCCCGTGCGTATTGGTGATGCAGACGGGGCCGACAAAATAGCCCGCATCGTCAATCCAATGCGTTCCAGTCATCTCGCCATTGCCATTCAGCGCGTAATGGCCCGCCCAGACCGGCGAGGGTGTGGTGTCATGCCCGCGCGGCAAAATCGCGGTGACGCCGGTTTTCATCTTGCGCGCAGGGTCGGTGAGGGTGGTGAAACCAACCAGAACGCCCGCAACATCGGTGATGGCATTGAAGGGGCCAGTCGTGCCGTGAAAGGGCAGACCAAGATCGCGCGCGCGGGGTTCGGGCATGGTGGCGCTCCGCCGAAGGGGTTGGTTCGGCTCAGGAAATCACGGGTGCTGTTCCAAATGCAAGGGGCGAAAGCGGGCATGTTTCAAGGCGGTTTGGAAGGACACGGGGCTGTCGGGTTTATATCTATTTCCAAAGCGCAAAACCTGTCGGGGCTTGGGAATGTGACGGCCTGTGCGGGTGCAGAAAATCTGCAATTCTGCCCTTGAAAAAGACGATGCCGCTGTGCCTATGCCGGAATTAAAGATAAATTAAAACATATGCTTGATGAGTGTTTTCCAAGGTAAAGCTGCGGCGCGGCATGTTGTGCTGTGTTATCGGTGTCATTTTGTGGGCCACGTGAATTGGTGAGGATAGTTGACCAGTCATGCGGCAAATTTGAAAGCGCTTTGAGGCAAGAATCGTTGACGTCCTAGGATTGTTTGCGCTAAACCTCCCGCAAACGCTTCGGGAGGCCATTTCGCAAGGAACGGAAAATGGGGCGTTTGGAAAACAGGGACGCGCGGGTTCGCGCACAACAACTGATAGGGAGGAAATCCATGTCCTTTGGATTTAAGGGCCGTGCTTTGCGGTCTGCTGCCGTGGCAGCAATGGTCGCCGCATCCGGCTCGCCGGTTCTGGCTGATGAAATTTTCTACGTTTCGGGCGCAGTCGGCAACGCTGTCGAAAACTTTGTCAATCTGGTGAAGCCGTGGGAAGAAGCCACCGGCCACAAGGTGACGCTGGTGCCGATGCCCGCGTCCACCTCGGACCAGTTCGGCCAGTATCGTCTGTGGCTTGCCGCCGGTGCCACCGACATCGACCTTTACCAGACCGACGTGATCTGGGCGCCGCAACTGGCAGACCATTTCGTTGATCTGACCGAAGTGGCCAAGGATCTGGCACCGACGCATTTCCCCTCGATCATTGAATCGCAGACGGTTGCCGGTAAGCTGGTTGCGCTGCCGATTTTCACCGACGCGCCGGCGCTTTACTATCGTAAAGACTTGCTTGAGAAATATGGCGTTGCCGTTCCGAAAACCTGGGACGAGCTGACCGTTGCCGCGCAGACCGTGCAGGATGGCGAACGCGCAGCCGGCAAGGGCGATTTCTGGGGTTTTGTGTGGCAGGGCAATGCCTATGAAGGCCTGACCTGCAACGCGCTGGAATGGGTGAAATCCTTTGGCGGCGGCCAGATCGTCGAGCCGGATGGCACGATCTCGATCAACAACGAAAATGCTGCCAAGGCTTTGGACACCGTCAAGGGCTGGGTCGGCACGATCTCTCCCGAAGGCGTTTTGGCCTATCAGGAAGAAGAAGCCCGTGGCGTGTGGCAGACCGGCAATGCCGCGTTCATGCGGAACTGGCCCTATGCCTATGGTCTGGGCAACGGCGCGGATTCGGCTGTGAAGGATCTGTTCGGCGTGACGACCTTGCCGGTTGGCGGTGAAGGCAACACCTCGGCGGCAACGCTGGGCGGCTGGAACGTGGCTGTGTCGAAGTATTCGCAGCATCAGGAAGCAGCGATCTCGCTGGCCATGTATCTGGCAGGCCCCGAGGCGCAAAAGCAGCGTGCGATCAATGAATCGAACCTGCCGACGATCGTGGCGCTGTATGACGACGCCGATATCGCCGCCTCGCAGCCGATCATTCCGCAGTGGAAAGACGTGTTCCTGAACGCCGTTCCGCGCCCGTCGGCCCCGACTTTGGGCAAATACAACGAAGTTTCGGCCAAGTTCTGGTCGGCTGTGCATGAAACCCTGTCGGGCAATGGCACCGCTGCCGAAAACCTTGAACTGCTGGAAGCAGACCTGACCGAACTGAAGGGCGAAGCCTGGTAATCCTCCCGGCCAGCTTTGAAGCCTGAGGGTGGGCGGCGGAACCATTTGCACCAATGCGAATGCACCGCCGCCCCTCTTTTTTCCGGCCCAGAAACAGGGCCGACCAAAGGGGGGAAGATATGACGACAGCGAATTCCGTTGCCGGACCGAAGGGGCTAAGCCTGCATCAGCAGCGCCAGCGTGCCGCCTTCTGGTTCCTGGCCCCGATGCTGATTGCCCTGTTCTGCGTGGCGGCTTGGCCGTTGTTGCGGACGGTCTGGTTCTCGTTCACCGATACATCGCTGAATGACCTGAATGGCGGCAAATGGATCGGTTTTGATAACTATCTGAAAATCCGCACGCTCGAGTCCGGCAAGGTGATCTACCGCGGCACTCTGGTTGATCCGGCATGGTGGAATGCAGTCTGGAACACGGTCAGATTTTCGGTCGTGTCAGTGGTTTGCGAAACCGTCATCGGCCTGATTATCGCGCTGGTGCTGAACGCCGAGTTCAAGGGCCGTGGCCTTGTGCGCGCGGCCATCCTGATCCCTTGGGCGATCCCGACGATCGTGTCGGCCAAGATGTGGGCATGGATGCTGAATGACCAATACGGCATCATCAATGACATCGGGATGAACCTTGGCCTGCTGACCGAAAAGGTGGCGTGGACGGCCAACACCGATACCGCCATGTATGCCGTGCTGATGGTGGATATCTGGAAAACCGCGCCCTTTATGGCGCTGTTGTGTCTGGCGGGCCTGCAAATGGTGCCGCGCGACATATATGAGGCCGCCAAGATCGACGGCATCAATCCGGTCAAGGTGTTCTTCAAGATCACCCTGCCGCTGATCCGCCCGGCGCTGATGGTGGCGGTGATCTTCCGCATGCTGGATGCGCTGCGCGTGTTCGACCTGATCTATGTGCTGACCCCGAACTCGGCGGCGACGAAAACCATGTCTGTGATCAGCCGTGAAAACCTGATCGACTTCGACAAGTTCGCCTATGGATCGGCGCAATCCACGCTGTTGTTCGCCATTCTTGCAGTGTTCGTGGCGCTGTATATCTGGCTGGGCAAAGTTGATCTGAGTGGGGAGAGCGGGAAATGACAGCCAATAAACTGTTCAAAACCATCGCTTTCTATGCGCTGGTCGTGGTCATCGTGGTGTTCTCGGTGTTCCCGTTCTACTACGCCATCGTCACCTCTTTTGCGACCGGCACACGTCTGTTCGAGGTGAACTATTTCCCGCCGGTGTTTGATTGGGCCAACTATGAAACCGTGCTGGGCGGGCGCACCTTCCCGCGCAACATCCTGAACTCGGTCTTTATCGCGACGACAACCGTGGTTCTGGCGCTGTTTCTGGCCGTGACCGCATCCTACGCCTTGGCGCGGGTGCGGTTCCGCGGGCGGGGGCTGTTGCTGATGACCATTCTGGCCGTGTCGATGTTCCCGCAGATTGCGGTTCTGGCCGGTCTGTTCGAGTTGATCCGGTTCCTGAACCTGTTCAACACGCCCTTCGCGCTGATCCTGTCTTACACGATCTTTACCCTGCCGTTTACCGTCTGGGTGCTGACCACCTTCATGCGCGATCTTCCGGTCGAGATTGAAGAGGCGGCGATTGTGGACGGGGCGACGCCTTGGGTCATCATCACCAAGGTCTTCCTGCCGCTGCTGTGGCCCGCGCTGGTGACAACGGGGCTTCTGGCTTTCATCGGGGCGTGGAATGAATTCCTGTTCGCGCTGACCTTCACCTCGCAGGAAATCACCCGGACGACTCCGGTGGCGATTGCGATGCTGTCGGGCGCATCGGTGCAGGAAATTCCGTGGGGACCGATCATGGCAGCAAGCGTCATTGTGACCGTGCCGCTGATCATCCTTGTTCTTATCTTCCAACGCAAGATCGTGGCGGGTTTGACCGCTGGCGGCGTGAAGGGCTAATCCAATGGCAAAAATCGAACTCAAGAACGTCAAGAAGTCCTATGGGGCGGTGGATGTCATCAAGGGCATCGACCTGACCATCGAGAAGGGCGAGTTTATGGTGTTTGTCGGACCTTCGGGCTGCGGCAAGTCCACCCTGCTGCGCCTGATCTCGGGGTTGGAGGAAATCTCCAGCGGCGACATGCTGTTTGACGCCGAGCGCGTCAACAACGTGCTGCCCAGCCAGCGCGGCATCGCGATGGTGTTCCAGTCTTACGCGCTTTATCCGCATATGACGGTCTACGACAACATGGCCTTCGGGATGAAACTGGCCAAGGCCAGCCCCGAGGATATGAAAAAGCGGGTGCTTGAGGCGGCGAAACTGCTGCAGATCGATCACCTGCTGGACCGTCTGCCGAAACAGCTTTCGGGCGGTCAGCGTCAGCGGGTTGCCATCGGCCGCGCCATCGTGCGTGATCCGCGGGTGTTCCTGTTCGACGAACCGCTGTCGAACCTTGATGCGGCCCTGCGGGTGCAGACCCGTCTGGAAATCGCCAAACTGCACCATTCGATGTCTGACGTGACGATGATCTACGTGACGCATGATCAGGTCGAGGCGATGACTTTGGCTGACCGGATTGCGGTTCTGCGCGACGGGCGTCTGGAGCAGGTCGGCACCCCTGCCGAGCTTTATGAGCGCCCGAACTCGATCTTCGTGGCAGGGTTCATCGGCAGCCCGAAAATGAACTTCCTGACGGGCAGATTTGCGACTGACCATGGCTGCACCACGCTGGGTATCCGCTCGGAGCATATTGATGTGGTGGCAGGAGAAGGCATGTGGAACGGCGAGGTTGTGCATGCCGAAGACCTTGGCAGCGACAACTATCTGTTCGTCGAGGTTGGCAGCGACGAGCCGCTGATCGTGCGTCAGGAAGGCAAGTTGACCGTCACGCTTGGCACCAAGGTGGGGCTTACGCCGAAGGCGGGGCAGTTGCACCGCTTTGATGCGAACGGCAAGCCGATCCGCTGAATGACCATCCGTCGCGCCTGTGAGGGGCGCGACATCTACCCCAGGAGTATTTCTATGAGCATCCGCGTCACCGTTTGGGGCGAAAACGTCCATGAACAAAAAAACAAGGTTGTCGCCGAGGTCTATCCCAAGACCATGCATGGCACGATTGCCGAGGCTTTGAACCGGAACGCCGGTATCAAGGCCACAACGGTCACGCTGCAAGACCCGGAACACGGGATGACGGTGGAAAAGCTGGCCGAAACCGACGTGCTGATCTGGTGGGGCCACGCCGCCCATGCCGCGGTGGATGATGCGATTGTAGAGCGGGTCTGCAACGCGGTCTGGGGCGGGATGGGGATCATCTTCCTGCACTCGGCCCACTTTGCCAAACCGTTCAAGCGCCTGATGGGCGCGCCCTGCAACCTGTCGTGGCGCGAAGCCGGAGAGCGCGAGCGCATCTGGGTCACCAGCCGCCAGCACCCGATTGCCGCCGGTCTGCCCGACCATTTCGAACTTGAAACCGAAGAGATGTATGGCGAGCCTTTCGGCGTGCCAGAGCCGCTGGAAACCGTGTTCATCTCGTGGTTCGCCGGGGGCGAGGTGTTCCGGTCTGGTCTGACCTACAAGCGCGGGGCGGGGAATATCTTTTACTTCCGCCCGGGGCATGAAACCTATCCCAGCTATCACGACGCCAATGTGCAGCGCGTGATCTCGAACGCGGTGAAATGGGCCTATAACCCGGAAAAGCGCATCGCCGATCCGAATGACGCGCCGAATACGCCCGTCGACAAGGCACTGGAGCCGATCGTGGAACGCGGCCCGCGTCTGCACCATGATGGCGAGGCGGGGTATCGGTGATGGCAAAGCCCGTCCGTATCCTGATCCTTGGCACGGGCGGCATGGCGAACAACCATGCCGACAGCTTCAAGGCGATTGAAGGTGTGACGGTCGTGGGGGGTATCGACACCCGCGCCGAACAGCTTGCCAGCTTTGCCGACCGCCACGGCATCCCCAACCGCTTTGCCTCGATTGACGAGGCGATTGCCTGGGGGCAGTTTGACGCCGTGACCAACGTCACGCCGGATGCCGCGCATTATCCCACGACTTTGCCCTTCCTTGCTGCGGGCAAGCATGTGCTGTGCGAAAAGCCGCTGGCCACGAATGAGGCTGACGCCGATGCCATGGCCGCTGCGGCTGCCAAGGCGGGCGTCGTGAATATGGTGAACCTGTCCTACCGCAACGTCGCGGCGCTGCAAAAGGCCGCCGCGATGGTGCGCGAAGGCGCCATCGGCACCGTGCGCCATTTCGAGGCGTCTTACTTGCAAAGCTGGCTGACCCAACCGGCCTGGGGCCATTGGGACAAGGAAAGCCAGTGGCTGTGGCGGCTGTCGACCAAGCACGGCTCAAAGGGTGTGCTGGGCGATGTGGGCATCCATATCCTTGATTTCGCAACCTTTATCGCCGGGCAATCGGCGCGTGAAGTGTCCTGCCGTCTGGCGACCTTCCACAAGGCACCGAATGATCAGATCGGGGAATACCCGCTGGACGCCAATGACTCTGCCACCATGCAGGTGGTGCTGGAAAACGGCGCGCTGGGCACGGTTGCGGCCACGCGCTTTGCCAGCGGCCATCTGAACGACCTGCGCCTGCGGATCTATGGTGACAAGGGCGGGCTGGAAGTGACGTGGGAAAAGAACATCAGCGGGCTGCGCGCCTGCCTTGAGCCTGACTTGCAATCCGGCACATGGCACAACGTGGACGCGCCGGTTCTGGCCACGATCTATGAACGCTTCATCGCCGCCATCCGTGGTGAAGGCGTGGCCGATCCCGATTTCGCGCGGGGTGCTGCGCTGCAACGTCTGCTTGATCGGGCCGAGCAATCGGCAGGGCAGGGCGGTCTTAGCCTGACGGTGTAACCACAGCTTGCAGGCCAAGACAAAACCGGCACGCCCCCACGCGTGCCGGTTTTATTGTTTTACCGTGACTTGACGCGGATCAAGGCGCGCCGCGCAAAGCGGGGTCATACTTGGGCGTAACTTGCCAAGGAGGCCAAAATGGCACGGCTGACGATGCTGCTTTATTCGGTGATTGGGTCGGCCTTGGCCGGGACCGGTGTGATCGTGGTTTTGACCATGGGTTATGGGACATTGCAGCCGATCCTGATGGCTGCGGCTGCGGGGGCGGTCATAGGGCTTCCGGTTAGCTGGCTGGTGGCAAAGAACTTGGCTTGATCCGCGATTTCTGCGACGAAAAAGAGGTGCCGCGCCGTTGCGCGCGGCTTGGTTGATGTTGCGGAGATTGAGATGGCAGTTTTGAAGGGCTATTCCTTTACCCAAATCCGGTTGCACTGGGTCATTGCGGTTCTGATCGTTGGCCAGCTTGTTTTCGGTGAGGAAATGGGCGAGGCGTGGGAGGCCGTTGAAGACGGTCAGGTTCCCGAAATGGGGCTGATGGTCTGGGGCCATATCATTGCGGGCGTCGCGGTGCTGGCGCTGGCGGTCTGGCGGTTGGGGCTGCGCTTTGGTCGTGGCGCGCCGCCGCCGCCCGAAGTTGGTTCCGCCTTGGCGCATATGGCGGCGCATGTCGGGCATTGGGCGCTTTATGCGCTTATGGTGGCGCTGCCGGTGTCGGGACTTGTGGCGTGGTATGGCGGGGTTGAGGCCGCTGCCGAAGCGCATGAGATCATGAAGCCGGTCACCATCATTCTGGTGGCGGTGCATGTGGTGGCCGCCCTGTGGCACCAGTTCTATCTGAAAGACGGGCTGCTGCTGCGGATGAAGCGTCCGCTCGACTGATCAGGCGTTCAGGAACACGCGGACCGCCTCTTCGAACTCGCGGGGGCGGTCGGCGTGCAGCCAATGGCCTGCCCCCGGCAGTTTGGCAAAGCGCGCTTTGGGGAACATGGCAAGGATGGTGAGGCGGTATTCCGGCTTGACGTAATGCGACAGGGCGCCGGTCAGGAACAGGGTGGGGCCATCGAAGTGGCCGGACGTGTCGGGCCAGCCGACGATTTTCGCCATCTCGGCTTCAAGCACGTCCAGATTAAGCCGCCAGTGCGGTGGTTGCGCCTTGAGGTCCAGCGATTGCAGGAAAAAGGCGCGCAGGGCGGGATCGTCGATCAGCGCGGACAGGCGGCGGTCAGCCTCGGCGCGGCTGGTCAGATCGGTCAGGTCCAGCGCGCGCATGGCGTGGATATGGCGGGATTGGTCGTGGTCATAGGCCACGGGCGCGATATCGGCCACCACCAGTTTGCGGACCAGTTCGGGCCGCGTCAGCGCCAGCAGCATCGAGGCCTTGCCGCCCATCGAATGGCCCAGCACATCGGCCTGCCCGCCAAGGCTTTCGATCACCTTCGCCAGATCGGCGGCCATTTCGGGATAGCTGTGGCTGGCGTGGCGCGGGCTGGCACCGTGGTTCCGCATATCGACGGCCACCACATCGCGGCCTTCTGCAAGGCGGCGGGCGATCACGCCCCAGTTCCGGCCAGAGCCATACAGCCCATGCACGATCAGCAAGGGCGGGGCCGTGACGGCTTCGGAGGCGGGGTGCAAAGTTGTGGCAAGCATGGGCCCCTTCCTAGCCCCCCGCGCACGGCTTCGCCAGAGGTGTTGAAGCGCCGCCCAAGCGCGCCTACTGTGTGCAAGTCAGGGGATGCGGGTATGAGTGCGGTTACACTTCAGCAAATGGCCGAGCGGGTGGCAGGTCTGATGGAGGAACGCCTGCGGGTGCGCGGGCGGGGGCTGACGGAAAAGCTGCGGAAGGGGGGGCGGTTGCTTCCGCGCAAAGTGCGGGCGGCTGCCGAGACGGTGGCGCAGGCGGCGGTGATGGCGCAAAGTCCCAAGCTTTTGATGCAGATCGACCGCGAGGCGGTGGCCGAGGCCTATGATCTGTGTGTGCGGTATCTGGGCGGGATCAATCGGGCCGAGCGTCGCAAGGGGATGATCCTGAATATTGCCGCCTCGATGGCGTTTTCGGTGCTGGTGGTGGCTGGGTTGCTGCTGGCGGTGCTGTACTGGCGCGGGTTTCTTTAGGGCCAAAGAAAAGGGGCGCAGCGGGATGCTGCGCCCCTTTTTGGACGGGTGTCTATCGGATCACAGGCCCGGATAGATCGGGAACTTCTGGCACAGCGCCTCGACGCGGGCCTTCACCGACTCTTCGACAGCGCCGTTGCCATCTTCGCCATTGGCGGCCAGACCATCGACCACTTCGACAATCCAATCCCCGATCAGGCGGAACTCAGCCTCGCCAAAGCCGCGGGTGGTCCCTGCGGGGGTGCCAAGGCGGATGCCGCTGGTGATCGTCGGCTTTTCGGTGTCGAACGGAATGCCGTTCTTGTTGCAGGTGATATGGGCGCGGCCCAGTGCCTTTTCGGTGGCATTGCCCTTGACGCCTTTGGGGCGCAGATCGACCAGCATCAGGTGCGTGTCGGTGCCAGAGGTCACGGTGCCAAGACCACCCTTCATCAACTGATCTGCCAAGGCTTGCGCGTTCTTGATGACTTGGGTCTGGTAGCCCTTGAATTCGGGGCGCAGCGCCTCGCCAAAGGCAACGGCTTTGGCCGCGATGACATGCATCAGCGGACCGCCCTGAATACCGGGGAAGATCGCCGAGTTGATCTTTTTCGAGATCGCTTCGTCATTGCACAGGATCATGCCGCCGCGCGGGCCGCGCAGGGTTTTGTGCGTGGTGGTGGTGGCAACATGGGCATGCGGGAAGGGCGAGGGATACAGACCAGCCGCGACCAGACCGGCAAAGTGCGCCATGTCGACCAGAAGATAGGCGCCCACCGAATCCGCAATCTCGCGCATTTTCGCGAAATCGATGATGCGCGGAATGGCGGAGCCACCGGCGATGATCATCTTGGGCTGATGTTCGGTCGCAAGCGCCTGCACCTGATCGTAGTCCAGCGTCAGGTCTTGCTTGCGGACACCGTATTGCACGGCTTTGAACCATTTGCCCGACTGGTTCGGGGCGGCACCATGGGTCAGGTGGCCACCTGCGTCGAGGCTCATGCCCAGAATGGTGTCGCCGGGCTGGATCAGCGCCTGAAACACGCCTTGGTTGGCCTGCGACCCCGAGTTCGGCTGCACGTTGGCGTAAGACACGCCGAACAGCTTGCAGGCGCGTTCAATCGCCAGATTCTCGGCCACATCGACCCACTGGCAGCCACCGTAATAGCGTTTGCCCGGATAGCCTTCGGCATATTTGTTCGTCATCACCGAACCCTGCGCTTCCATCACGGCGCGGGACACGATGTTTTCCGAGGCGATCAATTCGATCTCATGGCGCTGACGGCCAAGTTCCGAGGTGATCGAGCCGAACAACTCGGGGTCACGGGAGGCAAGGCTTTCGGTGAAAAAGCCGGAATCGCTGGCGGCTGCGGTCATGGGGATCTCCTGCGGAAAGGGCCAAGTGGGCAGACTCCTAGGACATGGGGCGCGGTCTGGAAAGGCAATAAACGACAAGGATTCGGCCCGATGCGAAGTCTTGTTCACTATAGGAAACTTTTTTGGCACATCGTTTCCCTGTGCGGGGGCTTGAGTTTGCCTGCGCGCATGGGCATGACTGGTGCAGGCCAAGGGGGAAAACCGGTGCAGTTCCAACGGATCGCGTTCATGGCAAGCCCTGCTCCGGCGGCGCAAGAGGCGCTGGCAGCCCTGATCGCGCTGCATGGCCAGACCCCGCTGCAACTGGCCTCGGTGGTGGTGGCGCTGGGGGGGGACGGCTTTATGCTGCAAACCCTGCATGACACCGAACGCCTGGACCTGCCGGTTTACGGCATGAATTGCGGCACCATCGGCTTTTTGATGAACACCTATTCGGTCGAAGGCCTGCCCGCGCGGCTGGCGGCGGCAGAGGAGGCGGTGATCAACCCGCTGTCGATGGTTGCGGTGACGGGGAACGGCGCGGTGACGCGGGCGCTGGCGATCAATGAGGTCTCGCTTTTGCGCGCGGGCCCGCAGGCCGCCAAGCTGCGGATTTCCGTCGATGGCAAGGTGAGGCTGGATGAATTGGTTTGCGACGGGGCGCTGGTATCCACCCCCGCCGGATCAACCGCCTACAACTATTCCGCGCATGGGCCGATTCTGCCCATCGGGTCCGAAGTGCTGGCGCTGACACCGATGGCGGCATTCCGGCCCCGGCGTTGGCGTGGCGCGCTGCTGCCCAAAGGTGTGACGGTGCGGTTTGACGTGCTGGAGGCAGACAAGCGCCCTGTGCGCGCGGATGCCGACAGCCGTCCCGTCGAGGATGTGATTTCGGTGGAAATCCGGTCGGAACCGCAGGTGCGTCACCGCATCCTGTTCGATCCGGGGCATGGGCTGGAAGAGCGGCTGATCGTGGAACAGTTCGCCTAGGGCTAGGGTTTCGCCCAGCCTTCGATCTTGCGGTAAAGCGTTGATGGCGACAGGTGCAGCACACGGGCGGCTTTGGGAACCGATCCGCCGTGGCGGTCCAGCGTGGCCTCGATCACCATGCGTTCAATCTCGGCCAAGGGGCGGCCAATCAGATCATCCAGCGCAGCACTTTGGGCTGGGGCGGGGGCCACCCGTGCAAGGATCGGCGCGCCCTGCTGTTGGGCCAGCGTTTCGGGCAGCATATCGGCTGTGACCACGCCGCCGTCATTCAGCACCACCACGTTGCGGATCACGTTCAGCACCTGTCGCACGTTGCCGGGCCAGGGCAAGGCGCGGAACAGGGCTTGCACCTGCGGGGCCAGCCCGTCAAAGGACTTGCCCTCTTCCTGGGAAAAGCGCGCCAAGGCGGCTTCGGCAATCTCGATCACGTCATCGCCGCGTTCACGCAAGGGCGGCATGTGGATCGGCACCACGAACAGGCGGTAATACAGATCCTCGCGGAACTGACCCAGCCGGACAGCCTCAAGCGGGTCGCGGTTGGTGGCGCAAACGATGCGGACGTTGACCTTTTTTGGCCGCGTCGCACCCACTGGCACCACGGTCGAGGTTTGCAAAAAGCGCAGCAGCTTGGTTTGCAGGGCGGGGGCCATCTCGCAGATCTCATCCAGAAACAGCGTGCCGCCATCGGCTGCGGTCGCCGCCCCCGGCTTGTCGGAAATAGCGCCGGTAAAGCTGCCCTTCATATGGCCGAACACTTCGGACTCCAGCAAATCCTGCGGGATTGCACCACAGTTCAGCGCGATGAAGGGGCCAGAGGCGCGGGCGGAATTGCCATGCACCGCCAGCGCGCACAGCTCTTTGCCGGTGCCGCTTTCGCCGGTGATAAAGACGGTGGCCATCGACCGCGCCACCGAAGCGATCTTGCCATGTATCCGCGTCATCGCATCCGATGTGCCGATAAAGGCGCTGTTGGCCGGAACCGAGGTGGGCAGGGCGGCGGTGCGCGGAGCCAGCCGCTTGGGGGTGCGGTTTGACAGCGCATTGGCGACGGCGGCCAAAAAGCGTTGCTCGTCAAAGGGTTTGACCAAGAATTCATGCGCGCCGACGCGCATCGCCTCGACCGCCTTGTTGATTGACCCATGCGCGGTCATCACGATGACCGAGGTTTCACGCCGTAGCGCCAGCATCTCTTGCATCAGCGACAGGCCGTCGCGGTCGGGCAGCACAAGGTCCAGCACCACCACCGGATTTTCCTGCGCGCGAAAGATCTCAAGCCCTTCGGAGGCGGTAGAGGCCAGAACCACCCTATGCCCCGCCGAGGTCAGCACCGATCGGTAGACCATTTGCAATGTCGGGGTGTCTTCGATCAGCAGGATTGCGGGCGTGTTCATGGCGGGCTTGCCCCCGCAATAGCGCGGATCAGATCATGGGTGGCACGGACCACGGCAGGCAATAGCGCCGCCATGCCAGCGGTATCGCGATCCAGTGCCAACTGGTGCAGGCGGTCCGCATCGGCATGCAAGTCAGGCGCGCCTGCGGTTCCGGCAAGCGCGATCAGCACATGGCACTGGGCCTGCACCACCGCGCAATCCGTGGCATCGGCTGTCATGCGGTTTGCGACGGTTGTCAGATCATCGTGCAACCGGCGCAGCAATTCGCCCGCAAAATCGGGTCCGGCAAGCTGCAACAGCCGGTTCAGCGTGGTCGGGTCAAACGCGCTTGTCATGCCCGCCCCCATGTCAGGGCAGGCCAAGGCCGAAAGCAAAGCGCAAGGACTGGCATCATAGCGCGGACGTTACGCGACGGGGCGGCAAAGTCCAGCCTGCGCCGTATGGCCCTGCCCAGTTTTGCCCAAGCTGGCGCGGTTCAGCCCTTGGCGTAGCCCAAGGATTGCAGCGCCAGCTTGATCTCGTCCAGAATGGCGGGATCGTCGATGGTTGCGGGCATCTTCCATTCGGCCCCATCCGCGATTTTCACCATGGTGCCGCGCAGGATCTTGCCCGAGCGGGTTTTCGGCAGGCGGTCCACCACAACCGCGCGCTTGAAATCGGCCACGGGGCCGATCTTGTCGCGCATCAGTTGCACACATTCCTTGACTACATCGGCATGGGGGCGGGTGCTGCCCTTGTTCAGGCAGAGGAATCCCACGGGGCTTTGGCCCTTCAGGTCGTCCGAGACACCTACAACGGCACATTCGGCCACGTCCTTGTGGCCTGCCAGAACCTCTTCCATCGCACCGGTGGACAGGCGGTGGCCCGCGACGTTGATCACGTCATCGGTGCGCGCCATGATGTAAAGATAGCCATCCTCATCGACATAGCCCGCGTCGCCGGTTTCGTAATAGCCGGGGAAGTGGTTGAGGTAGCTTTTCTTGAAGCGTTCTTCGGCGTTCCACAGCGTCGGCAGGGTGCCGGGGGGCAGGGGCAGCTTGATCGCAATCGCGCCAAGGGTGCCTGCGGCAACCGCATGGCCGCCCTCGTCCAGAATCTGCACGTCGAACCCCGGCATGGCCACGGAAGGAGAGCCGATTTTCACCGGCAAGGGTTCGATTCCCATCGGATTGGCCGCGATGGCATAGCCGGTTTCGGTTTGCCACCAGTGATCAATCACCGGCACCTTCACATGCGCCTGCGCCCATTGGATCGTATCGGGATCGGCGCGTTCGCCCGCCAGATAGAGCGCTTTCAGTCCTGAAAGATCATAATCCGAGGGCAACAGCCCTTCTGGATCTTCGCGTTTGATGGCGCGCAGGGCGGTGGGGGCGGTGAAAAAGGCGCGGACCTTGTGTTCTGCAATCACCCGCCAGAAGGTGCCTGCATCGGGGGTGCCGACGGGTTTGCCTTCGAACACAATCGTGGTGCAACCTGCAATCAGCGGGGCATAGCAGATATAGCTGTGGCCGACGACCCAACCCACATCCGAGGCCGCCCAGAACACATCGCCCGCGCCGCAATCATAGATCGCGCGCATGGTCCAGTTCAGCGCCACCAGATGCCCTGCCGTCGGGCGCACCACGCCCTTGGGCGCGCCGGTGGTGCCGGATGTATACAGGATATAGGCGGGATGGTTGCCTTCGACCGGCACGCAATCGGCAGGCTCCACCCCATATTGGAACGTGTGCCATGCCACGTCGCGGCCTTCGACCAGTTTTGCCACTTCCTGTTCGCGCTGGAGGATCACGCAGAAATCGGGTTTGTGGCTGGCTTGGTCGATAGCGGCATCCAGCAGCGGTTTGTAATGCACGACGCGGGACGGCTCGATCCCGCAGGAGGCCGCGATGATCGCCTTGGGGGTGCAATCGTCGATCCGCACGGCCAGTTCGGCGGCGGCAAAGCCCCCGAACACGACAGAATGGATCGCCCCAAGACGCGCGCAGGCCAGCATCGCCTCCAGCGCTTCGGGGACCATCGGCATGTAGATGATGACGCGGTCGCCCTTTTCCACGCCCTTGGCGCGCAAGGCACCGGCAAGGCTGGCCACACGGGTTTGCAATTCTGCATAGGTGATGCCGTGCTTGGTATGGGTGACGGGGCTGTCATGGATGATGGCCAACTGGTCGCCGCGACCGGCCTGCACATGGCGGTCCACCGCGTTCCAGCAGGTGTTCACGGTTGCATCGGTGAACCATTCATACAAAGGCGCACGGGCGTCGTTCAAGGCGCGTGAAGGCGCTTCGACCCAATCAATGCCTTTTGCGGCGTCCAGCCAGAAACCCTCGGGGTCGGCTTGCCAGCCTGCATATACGTCACGATATCCCATGGAACGCCTCCTCCAAAGCTGCGCCCCTGTTACGAATGCCGCCCGAGTCGCGCAATGATCTTGGGACAACGAGTCGCGGCCTGCGACAATTAGTTTGCAGAAATCAGCGAAATCACGTGGCAAATTTTTGCAAACTTTGTGGTGACGGTAGAGATCACGCAAAAGGCGGCCAAGTTTGCAAACTCGGCCGCCTTGATTTGCGAAGTCTGGCTGCTGGCTCAGAAGTGCAGGGCAAGCGTGGCGCGCACGCTTTGGGAACTGGTGGCCATTGCCGCATCAAACTGTGCGGTGTCACTGATCGGGCCCGCGATCAGGCCCACATCCCCGAAATCTGTCGCGCGGTATTCCAGTTTCAACGAAGTCATCTCGCCAAGACGGGTTTCGATACCTGCGCCAATGGTGGTGCCAAAGGCGCCAAAACCATAGGTCGCGGTGGCCAAGTCCGGTCCGTATCCGGCTTCGGCATCGCCGTGGAATGTGCTGTAGGATTCACCGGCCAGACCATAGATCATCGTCGAGTCATTGACGACATAGCCCAGACGCAGCAAGCCTGATGCAACGAATTTCGGGCGGAAGGTGGTCGAGATGGTGCCAGTCGGCCCGAGATTCAGCGCGGCATCGGCTTTGATCTGGGTCGAGGTGTAGTCAAGCTGCGCGCCGGCAACCCAGCCATTGCCAAACTCATGGCCCCAGCCGATTTCGGCCCCGATCAACCCGCCTTTGCCACCAAGATCGGGCAGATCAAGCCCGCCCAGCATATCGCCCGTGTCGACATCGGTAATATGCGCGCCAATATCATAGGCCGACGAACCGCTGCCCATCGAGGCCCCGATCCAAAAGCCGCTCCAGATCGAGTTTGACGCCAAAGCGGCAGCGGGCGCTGCAAGCTCGGGTTCAGCATCTGCCGCCGCCGGACCGCCCGCATGGGCAGAGGTGGCAGCGGTTACAAAGGCAAGAGAGGTCAGCGCAAGCTTGACGGCTTCGGTATTCATCGTAATTCTCCAGATCGTTAAGGACGCCCAAGGCGAAGCCCGTCAGATGCCGCAGAATTGTCGAGGAAACACGCGGGCCTAGCCGTTGTAGTCAGGCCCTATGCTTCTGGGGGTTTTGGCACTATCCATAGACAGCCACCGGCGTTCCCGCCAAGGCCGAGATATTCAGCAGCCCCCGCGCCGTGATCGAGGGCGTCACGATATGGGCGCGGTTGCCCATGCCCATCAGGATCGGCCCCACCTCAAGCCCGCCTGCCTTCAGCTTCAGCATGTTGCGGGCGGTGTTGGCGGCATCGGTATAGGCGAACACAAGGATATTGGCCGCCCCCTCCAGCCGCGCATTCGGGAAAATGCGTCCGCGCAATTCGGGGTCAAGGGCGGCATCGACCGACATTTCGCCCTCAAAGGCAAAATCCACCTCGCGCGCGTCGAGTATCTCCATTGCGGCGCGCATCCGGCGGCCCGAATCCGTCTCAAGGTTGCCAAAGTTGGAATGGGAACACAGCGCGACCTTGGGTGTGACGCCAAAGCGGCGGGCGTGGCGGGCGGCGCCGATGATGGTTTGCGCCACCTGTTCCGGCGTCGGCACGGGGTTCACTTGGGTATCGGCCACGAACAGCGGTCCGTCCTCAAGGATCATTAGCGACAGCGCCCCCTGCGGGCTAAGGCCACCGCGTGCCAGCACTTGCCGGACATAGTTCAAATGCCACAGATATTGCCCGAAGGCCCCGCAGATCAAACTATCGGCATCGCCGCGATGCACCGCAATCGCACCAATCGCCGTCGAGTTCGTCCGCAATACCGCCCGCGCAATATCGGGCGTCACGCCGCGCCGCGCCATCAGCTCATGATAGCTACCCCAATAGTCGCGGTAGCGGTGGTCGCTTTCGGGGTTCACGATTTCAAAATCGCGGTCGGGACGGATCGGCAGACCTGCGCGCTCGCAGCGGGTGGCAATCACGTCGGGACGGCCGATCAGGATGGGCCGCACCGTCATTTCTTCAATCATCGCATTGGCCGCGCGCAGGACGCGCTCATCCTCGCCTTCCGCAAAGATGATCCGGCGCTGCGAGGCGCGGGCGGCTTCGAACACCGGACGCATGATGAGGGCGGATTTGAACACCGATCCGTTCAGCTTTTCACGGTAGGCGTCCAGATCGGCAATCGGGCGCATCGCCACGCCGGTTTCCATCGCAGCCTTGGCGACGGCGCTGGCCACTACCCCGATCAGGCGCGGGTCAAAGGGTTTGGGGATCAGGTAATCCGCGCCGAAGGTCAGTTGCTCGCCCTTATAGGCGGCGGCGGCCTCGGCGCTGGTGGTGGCGCGGGCAAGGGCGGCTATGCCTTCGATGCAGGCCAGCTCCATCTCGGCGTTGATGGTGGTCGCCCCCACATCCAGCGCGCCGCGGAAGATGAAGGGGAAACACAGCACGTTATTGACCTGATTGGGAAAATCGCTGCGGCCCGTGGCGATGATGGCATCGGGGGCCACCGCGCGCACCGCATCGGGCAGGATTTCCGGCGTCGGGTTGGCAAGGGCAAAGACAATCGGGCGTGGGGCCATTTTCGCCACCATCTCGGGCGTCAACACGCCCGGCCCGGACAGGCCAAGGAACAGATCCGCCCCTTCGATCACATCGCCAAGGCTGGCCGCCGTGGTGCCTTGGGCGAAGGCGGCTTTCTGTTCGGTCATCTGCTCGTTCCGGTCCTTGTAGACCAGACCGGCAAGGTCGCAGAGCCAGACATTCTCGCGCCGCACACCCAGTTTCAGCAGCATGTTCAGGCAGGCGATTCCCGCCGCCCCGCCACCGGTCGAGACCACCTTGATCTGGTCAAAGGACTTGCCAGCGACATGCAGCGCATTGGTCGCCGCCGCCCCCACCACGATAGCCGTGCCGTGCTGGTCGTCATGGAACACCGGAATCTTCATCCGGTCGCGGCAAAGTTGTTCAACGATGAAACAATCGGGGGCCTTGATGTCTTCAAGGTTGATCGCGCCAAAGGTCGGCTCCAGCGCGCAGACGATATCGGCCAGTTTGTAGGGGTCAGGCTCGTTCAACTCGATGTCGAAACAGTCGATATTGGCGAACTTCTTGAACAGAACCGCCTTGCCCTCCATCACCGGTTTGGAGGCCAAAGCGCCAATGTTTCCAAGGCCCAAGACGGCAGTGCCATTGGTGACAACCGCCACCAGATTGCCGCGCGCGGTATAGCGGGACGCGGTGGTGGGATCGGCCTTGATCTCGAGACAGGCTTCGGCAACACCGGGGGAATAGGCGCGGGACAGGTCGCGCCCGTTGGCCAAGGGCTTGGTCGCGCGGATTTCCAGCTTACCCGGTTTCGGGAATTCGTGGTAATCCAGTGCCGCCTGACGGGTGTTGTCGCTGCGTGCCTCGTCCATCCCAAATCCCCTTGCCCTATTTGGTTTATCGTTAAACCGTTTTTTCAACTCCGCCAATGCGGCGTTTGAAACAACAGCTTTCGGCCCGGCTTGCAAATCCTGCGGGGCAGTCGCAGTCTGGCGCAAACCGACAGGAAACACCATGACCGAGACCCGCGCCGAAATCCGCCTGCCCACGCAAGAGCTTCGCAACGACCTGCCCTTCTATACCAAGGTGCTGAAAATGCGGCTGGATATGATCTATCCGGCGGATAACCCCGAAGTGGCGGTGCTGTCGGGCCACGGGTTGCGCCTGCGCATCCAGAAGGGCGCATCCGAGTCCCCCGGCACCCTGCGCATCCTGACCGATGATCCCGACAGCTTTGCGGATGGCGCGCGCAGCCTGACCGCGCCCAACGGCACTGTGATCGAGATCGACGAGTTGAACCCGCCCTTGGTGCTGCCGAAAACCGAACATGCCTTTGTCGTGCGCCGTCTGGCCGATCAGGCGCCTTGGGTGATTGGCCGCGCTGGCATGGAATACCGTGATCTGATCCCGACCCGTCTGGGCGGGGCCATGATCGCCAGCCATATCCGCGTGCCAGATGGCCCCGTGCCTGATTTCGTGCATTTCCACAAGGTCGGCTTCCAACTGATCTTCTGCGTCGCGGGTTGGGTGGATGTTCTTTATGAAGATCAGGGCGATAAGCTGCGGATTTCGGCTGGGGACTGCTTTATCCAGCCCCCCGGCATCCGCCACAAGGTGCTGTATTCCGAAGGCGTGCAGGTGATCGAGATCGGCGTGCCTGCCGAACATATCACCGAGATTGACCATGAGATGACGCTGCCCAACGGCACCATCAACCGCGAACGCGAATGGGACGGGCAGAAGTTTGTCCACAACATCGGCGCGACGGGCAGCTTTGGCCCCTTCCGTATTCCGGGGTTCGAGGCCCGCGATACCACCATCAACACCAATACCAAGGGCGTGGCGAGCGTTATGGTCGCGCGGCCGAACGGTTCGGCCCCTTGGACCAAGCATCAGGGCGATATCCTGTTCACCTTTGTGATGGCGGGCGAAATGACGCTGGAGGGCGAAGGCAAAGAGCCCTTCCGCCTTTCGCCCGGCGATGCTTTCGTGATCCCGCCCGACATGGCCACCCGCTATGCCGACTGCACGCCAGACCTGCAATTGCTGGAGGTTTCCCTCCCAGGTAACCCGCAAACGACGGTTCTTTAACCTTTCATCTTGGCCTAAATACTCCGGGGGCGAGGGGGCTGGCCCCCTCACTTTCCGACATGCACAACCCTTGCCATTTACTCGCCCAAGCCCCACACTTCTAACCATATGGTCAAAGAATAAAGGGCTGCCATGTCGCTTTTGAACGCTGCAACCGAAGTCCGCCTGCGCGCCTATGCGCCCTATTCGCGCTTCAAGGTCGGGGCGGCGATCCGATCGGTTGAGGGCAACACCCATGTCGGTTGCAACGTGGAAAACGTGGCCTATCCCGAAGGCACCTGCGCCGAGGCGGGGGCGATTGCGGCGATGATTGCAGCGGGGGATAGCAAGATTGCCGAAATCTGGGTGATCGCCGATAGTCCCGAACCTGTGCCGTGCTGCGGTGGTTGCCGCCAGAAGATTGCCGAGTTTGCGGCCCCTGATGTGATCGTAACCCTTTGCACCACCGATGGAAAAACCAGATCCCTGACCGTGGCTGAACTGCTGCCCGGCGTGTTCACCGCGGCCCATATGGACAAGGCGTGATGGACGCCCGCGCGATCATCGTGAAGCTGCGCGACGGGGCGGTGCCGTCGGCGGAAGAATTGCAGTGGTTCGCGCAAGGGCTGGCGAATGGGGCGGTGACGGACGCGCAGGCGGGGGCCTTTGCCATGGCCGTTTTGCTGAAAGGTCTGGGCGAGGCAGGGCGTGTGGCGCTGACCCGCGCGATGCGGGATTCGGGCCATGTGTTGAAATGGGACATGCCCGGCCCGGTGCTGGACAAACATTCCACCGGCGGGATTGGTGATTGCGTGTCCTTGCTGCTGGCCCCTGCGCTGGCGGCGTGCGGGGCCTATGTGCCGATGATTTCGGGGCGCGGTTTGGGCCACACCGGTGGCACGCTGGACAAGCTGGAGTCGATCCCCGGTTTCAAGACCGGCATGTCCGAGGATCAGTTGCGGCGGCAGTTGAAAGACATCCGCTGTGCCATTGTCTCGGCCAGCGCCGAGATCGCCCCCGCCGACCGCCGCCTTTATGCGGTGCGCGATGTGACGGGGACGGTGGAGTCGATTGATCTTATCACGGCCTCGATCCTGTCGAAGAAACTGGCGGCGGGGCTGGAAGCCCTTGTTCTGGATGTGAAATGCGGTTCGGGTGCCTTTATGAAAACGCCCGAGGATGCCGAGGCTTTGGCCCGCGCGCTTGTCAGCACGGCGCAGGGCGCGGGCTGCATGACCACCGCCCTGATCACCGATATGAGCCAACCACTTGCCACCGCCGCAGGCAACGCGCTTGAGGTGATCGAGGTGATGGAGACGCTGACCGGCACTTCGGTCAACACTGCGCTGTGGGATATTACGGCGGCGCTGGGCGGTGAGGCTTTGGCGCTGGGCGGGCTTGCCGCCGATCCGGCGGATGGGGCAGGGCGGATTGAACAGGCGCTGGAATCCGGTGCCGCCGCGGAATGGTTCGGGCGGATGGTGGCGGCGCAAGGTGGCCCCTTGGATTTCGTCGAGCGCTGGCCGGACCGTCTGCCCGCCGCCACCGTGATCCGTGAGGTTCCCAGCCTTGGCGCGGGCTTTGTCATGGCGATTGACGGTCAGGGCCTGGGGCTGGCCGTTGTCGGGCTTGGCGGCGGACGCCAGCGCGAGGGCGACAAGCTTAACTTGTCGGTTGGTCTGTCAGATCTTGCCGGAATTGGCGAGGATATTGGCGCGGGCGATCCGCTGTGCATGGTCCATGCCGCGACCGAAGCGGCGGCGGACGAGGCCATCGCGCGGGTGCAGGCTGCCTATGCCTTGGCGGCTGTGGCCCCTGCCGATCCGGCGCTGGTGTTGAAAAGGATTGCCTGAATGGCGCGCGCGTTTCTGATCGTGATGGATTCCGTGGGCTGTGGCGGCGCGCCCGATGCGGCGGCTTTTGGCGATGAGGGGGCGAACACGCTGACCCATATCGCGCAGGCCTGTGCGGCGGGGCGGGCGGATCTGGGGCGGAGCGGCCCGCTAAGGATGCCTGTGCTGGACGCGTTGGGACTGGGGGCCGCGATCCGGCTGGCCTCGGGCGACGATGCGCCGAACCTTGGCGCTGCGCCTATGGGCCGCTGGGGGGCTGCGACGGAAGTTAGTCGCGGCAAGGACACGCCCTCGGGCCATTGGGAGCTGGCGGGGGTGCCGGTGCCGTGGGACTGGACCTATTTCCCCGACACGGTGCCTGCCTTTTCGCCCGAGCTGGTGGCGCTGGTCTGCAAACTGGCGGGGACTGATGGTATCCTTGGCAACTGCCACGCCTCGGGCGTGCCGATCATCGAAAAACACTGTGCCGAGCATCTGCGGACGGGGTGGCCGATCTGCTATACATCGGCGGATTCGGTGTTCCAGATCGCCGCGCATGAAGAGGCGTTCGGGTTGGAGAGGCTGTTGAAGCTGTGTCAGGATTTGGCACCCCATCTGCACGCGATGAAAGTGGGCCGCGTCATCGCGCGCCCCTTCACCGGCACTCCCGGCGACTTCAAGCGCACAGCAAACCGCCACGATTACGCCATTGCCCCGCCTGCGCCCACCTTGCTGGATTGGGTTTCGGGGGCGGGGCGGGCGACCCATGCGATTGGAAAGATTGGCGATATATTCTCGATGCAGGGGGTGGGGCGACTGTGGAAGGGCAAGAATGACGCCGATCTGTTCGACCATCTGGACCGATTGGGGGCCGAGGCCGAGGACGGTTCGCTGACCTTCGCAAACTTTGTTGAATTTGACAGCCTTTACGGCCATCCCCGCGATGTGGCCGGTTATGCCCGCGCGCTGGAATGGTTCGATGCGCGGGCGGGGGCGTTTCTGGCGCAATTGCGCGCGGGCGATCTGGCGATTTTCACCGCCGACCACGGCAATGACCCGACCTTCAGGGGAACCGAACACACCCGCGAACGGGTGCCGGTGATCTGTGCGGGTGTTGGCAAAGGCGGGATCGGCTTGTGCGGCTTTGTCGATGTGGCGGCAAGCGTGGCCGCGCATCTTGGCATCCCCGCCCAAGGGCAGGGAAGGAGTTTTCTTTGACGATCAACAGCTTGCCGAAGGTCGAATTGCACCTGCACCTTGAGGGCGGCGCACCGCCTGCCTTTATCAAGGGGCTGGCGAAAGAGAAGAAACTGGATATTTCCGGCATCTTTAACGAAGATGGTAGCTATCGCTTTACCGATTTCTGGAACTTCCTGAAGGTCTATGAGGCTGCCTGCACCACCCTGCAGCGCCCCGAGGATTTCTACCGCCTGACGCTGGCCGTGCTGGAGGAAAGCGCGAAAAACGGCGTCGTCTATTCCGAAACCTTCCTGTCGCCCGATTTCTGTGGCGGGCGTGATGTGGGGGCGTGGCGGGAATACCTCCACGCGATCCAAGAGGCGGCGGATAAGGCGCAGGCCACGATGGGGATCACGCTGAAGGGGATTGTCACCTGCATCCGCCATTTCGGCCCCGAAAAAGCCCGGCAAACCGCCCGCTGTGCGGCGGAAACGGCGGGCGATTTCATCGTGGGCTTTGGCATCGCGGGGGATGAAAAGATCGGCAAGCCAAAGGATTACCTGTGGTCCTTTGACGCCGCGCGCGAGGCGGGTCTGCGGATCACCGCTCATGCGGGTGAATGGGGCGGGCCAGAGTCTGTCCGCGAGGCCATCCATGATCTGGGCGCTGAACGCATCGGCCACGGCGTGCGCGCGATTGAAGATCTGGCGCTGGTGGACGAGATTGCGGAAAAGGGCATCGTTCTTGAGGTCTGCCCCGGCTCGAACGTGGCCTTGGGGATTTACCCCAGTTTCCGCAAACATCCGATCGGCGAGTTTTACAACCGCGATGTCAAAGTGACGATCAGCACCGACGATCCGCCGTTCTTTCACACCACAATGGCGCGGGAATATGACATGTTGAACCGCGCCTTCGACTGGGACGAGGGGGTTTTTGACAAGATCGCCCGCACCTCGCTTGACGCCGCCTTCTGCGATGCCGATACCAAAGCGCGTATCTTGAAAACCTTGGAGCAGGGCCATGCTTGACCATCTGACCGTCGTTTCGCACCCTTTGGTGCAGCACAAGCTGACCCTGATGCGGGAGAAAGACACCTCGACCGCCTCTTTCCGCAAACTGCTGCGGGAAATAAGCCTGCTTCTGGCCTATGAAGTCACCCGCGAATTGCCGATGACCACCAAGCGGATCGAAACCCCCATCGAACCGATGGATGCTCCGACGATTGATGGCAAGAAACTGGCGCTGATTTCCATTCTGCGGGCGGGCAACGGGCTGCTGGATGGTATTCTGGAACTGATCCCCGCCGCGCGGGTTGGCTTTGTGGGCCTGTATCGTGATCCCGAAACGCTGCAACCCGTGCAGTATTACTGCAAGCTGCCCGACCATCTGGACGAGCGGGTTTCGATTGTCGTCGATCCGATGCTGGCCACGGGGAACTCATCCGCAGCGGCGATTACGCTTTTGAAACAATCGGGGGCCAAGAATATCCGGTTTTTGTGCCTTCTGGCCGCCCCCGAGGGCATTGCCCGCATGAAAGAGGCCCATCCAGACGTGCCGATCGTCACAGCGGCGGTAGACAGCCATCTGAACGATCATGGATATATTGTCCCCGGGCTAGGGGATGCGGGCGACCGTATGTTCGGCACTAAATAAGGGTATTCCCCCTTTACTCGGAAACAATACTGCCCCATGATTCGCGGATAGCTACTTGGGGGTAGTCATGCTGTTCAAAATTGCTGCGGTCGCGTTTGCGACCGCGTTGGGTTCTTTTGCTGCCCAAGCTGATATTTCCGGCCCGTCCAACTTGCCCCCGGCGGGGTTCAAGGGCCAGCAATTCGTCGATAGCCGTGGCTGCATTTTCCTGAAGGCCGGATATGGCGGGCAAGTGACATGGGTTGCGCGGGTTAGCCGTGATCGCAAGCCGCTGTGTGGCTTTCCGCCGACATTCGGGCCGCAACCGGCCATCGAGGTGGCCGAGGCTGCCCCCGTTGCCCCTGCAAAACCTGCCGCCGCAACACCCGCGCCGGTCGCTGTTGCGACGGCAAAGCCTGCTGTTGCCCCGCTGACTCCGCCTGTGGTCAAGCCTGCGGCGGTATCGGTTGCTGCCCCGCCCCCCGTTGCCGCAAGCAAACCCGGCCGCAGCTATGAGGTGGTTGCGGGGGCTGGTGTGCCTACGGGCAAGATCGGTTGCTACAGCGACGCCCCCGTGGCCGAGCGGGTCAAGCTTCGGAATGGTGGTTCGGTGGTGGTTTGCACCACAGGGGATGGCGGGCTTTCGGGCTGGCGTCCGCCGCTTTATCCTGACGGGTCGCCCGTGGGTGTCGCGCTTAGTGACCCCGCCGCGACAAGCAAAGCCAATCCTGCTGCAACGGCCCAAAGCGACGCAACAGTGGTGCCAAAGGGCTACAAGCTGGCGTGGAAGGATGACCGGCTGAACCCGCTGCGCGGCAAAGGCACGGCGGCAGGGCAGGCGGCGCAGGATCAGGTCTGGACCACGAAGGTTCCGGCAAAACTGGTCGCAGCCAAAACGCAAAAAGCAGCGCCGCAGGTCACGGTTTCGACCAAATCGGCAGCGACAGAACCGGTTGCAGCCCAGCCCCGCGCCAAAGCGTCGGGCGGTGCCTATGTGCAGGTTGGCACTTTTGGTCAGCCCGCAAATGCCAAAGGTGCGTCGGCCCGCCTGAAGGCGCTGGGCCTGCCGGTGGCGATCAGCAAGATTACCATGGGCGGCAAGGCTTTGCAGATTGTGCTGGCCGGTCCGTTCGGATCGGGGGCCGAGGCGCAGCAGGCGCTGTCCGCGCTGCGCGGTTCGGGTTTCGGAGATGCGTTTATTCGGTAAGAAGGCGTCGAGCAGATAAGCCTGACCCCTCGGTTCATCCGGGGGGTCTTTTTCATGGGGCGCGGTTCAATCCGTGCAGATACCCTGCAAACTGATCCAAGCACCATCCTCCAGCACGGGACGCGGAGAGCCGCCAAGGAAGGGATCTTTCTCGATCAATTCGACCACGGATTGTCCCGAAGGGTCCAGCGCAAAGGCATAGGGCGAGGCTGACACTTCGCTGCCAAGAAATGCCGCCAGCAAGTCCGCGTTTGGGACAGGCAGCGGTGGCTCTGCCAACAGTGTCTCGGCATAACCCGAAACGGCAGATTCTCCCAGATTGCCACTGGTCAAAAGCCGCACAGTTGCAAACAGGCCGGCATAGCGTAGCAGCGCCGCCGCCGGATCATCCGTCGCCGCGCGCAGGCCTTCAGCCAGCACAAACCCCGCAACCACGTCCGGCCCGTCGGTCTGATCCAGCATTGCGGCGGGCAGCAGGATGATATTGCCGGGCAGATGCAGCGGTGTGGTCAGCCCGTCGCGCAGAACCACCAGACGGGGCGGCGCTGCGGGGAACAGCCGCGCCATCAGGCTTTGCGCCGCGCTGAGGCCCAAGGGGGCAGCACAGGGAGAGCCGGTCAGCCGCTCCAGATCCCGCAGGGCAAGCTGGCCCAAGGCAGACTCGGTGGCAGCTGGCAGAACGGCAGCCGTGTGGCTGGTCAGCTTGCCGGGAACCCAGAACACCGCCAGCGTCAGGATGGTCACAGCCGCGCTGCCCAAAGTCCAGCCCCGCAACCGACCCGGACGGGGGCGTCGGCGTTCCAGCGCAAGCCGCACCGTATCCAGCGCGGCAATCATGTCGCGGTCATCCACCTCAAGCGTTTCGGTCAGATCGTCGCCGGGGCCGTAAAGGGCAGGCATCTGGCCGGGGTTCAGCCGCAACAGCGCGGGCAGCGACCATTGCGACAGCGCCATTTCCGTCTTGGGATCGGCCAGCACGATGGTCGCATCGCGCAGACCCACGATCACCTCGCGCCTCTGGTCCTGCGGCGTCGCGCGCCACAGGCCGGGGCTTTCCAGCCGCTCGTATTTGCGAAGGGCTGTCATGGGGAGGATGTAAGGTTCCGCAAGATCATGCCCGACCCTAGCGCAGCGCCGCCCGCGCCACAATCATTGCCCCAGCAGTTTTGCCACCGCGCGCAGTTCAAACTTCTGGATTTTTCCGGTCGAGGTCTTTGGCAGTTCTGAGAACACCACCATTTTCGGGGTGGCAAAGCCCGCAAGCCGCGCGCGGCAATGGGCGATCAACTCGGCCTCGGTGGCGGTGGCTCCTGCTTTCAACTCGACAAAGGCACAAGGCACCTCGCCCCATTTTGCATCCGGCTTGGCGACAACGGCACAAAGTGACACCGCCGGATGGTGCATCAGCGCGCCTTCCACCTCGACCGAGGACACGTTTTCACCGCCCGAGATGATGATGTCTTTCGCGCGGTCGGTGATTTTCAGATAGCCGTCGGGATGTTGAAACGCGATGTCGCCGGTGCGGAACCAGCCGCCCTTGAACGCCTCGGCGGTGGCGGTCGGGTTCTTGTAATAGCCCTTCATCACCATATTGCCGCGCATGGCAATCTCGCCCAGATGCGCGCCGTCGCGGGGAACGGGCGTGCCGTGGGTGTCCTGCACCTCGGCCCCTTCCAGCATCGCCATGGCAATTCCGGTGCGCGCCTTGAGGCTGGCGCGGTCGTCGCCCTGCGCGTGATCCCATTCCTCTTGCCACAGACATTCGGTCGCGGGGCCATAGGTTTCGGTCAGCCCGTAAACTTGGGTGACGTTGAAGCCCAAAGGTTCAAAGGCGGCCAAAGTGGCGGCAGGGGGCGGGGCGCCTGCGGTAAAGACCTGCACAATATGGGAAAAATCACGGCGATCTTCGGGGCGGCAGTTGATCATCGTGTTCAGCACAATGGGCGCACCGCCGAAATGGGTCACACCTTCATCCGCAATCGCGTCATAAATCGCCTTGGCGGTGATATCGCGGCAGCACACAAGCGTGCCGCCCATCATCGGCACCATCCACGCATGGCACCAGCCGTTGCAATGAAACAGCGGCACGATGGTCAGATAGACTGGGAAAAGCTGCATCCGCCATCCGATGGCATTGGCGGTGGTGGCAAGGTAGGCCCCGCGATGATGCGTCACCACCCCCTTCGGCCGCCCCGTCGTGCCAGAGGTATAATTGATCGCAATGCTTTCCCATTCGTCTTCCGGCATGATCCACGCCGCATCAGGATCGCCCTTGGCAAGAAAATCCTCATAGGTCTCATAGTGGCCCGAGGCGGTAAAGCCGTGGTCCACCACCTCGACAATCAGAGGGGCCTCGCCTTCCATTCGCGCGATGGCGGCTTCGGCCAGACCAAGAAGGGCCGAGTCACAGAGCAGGATCTTCGCCCCCGCATGGCCGAAGATGTAGGCGACGGTATCGGCATCCAGACGGGTGTTAATGGTGTTCAGCACCGCGCCACAGGCAGGCACGCCGAAATGCGCCTCGGCCTGCTGCGGGATATTGGGCATTAGGGTGGCCACCACATCACCGGGCGCAATCCCCGCATCCGTCAGGGCCGAGGCCAGTCGACTGACGCGGCGGGCATAATCGGCATAGCTCAGGCGGGTGTCTTTCCACACCACGGCGGTTCGATGGGCGAACACTTCGGCCGCGCGGCGCAAATGCGACAGCGGCGACAGCGGCACATAATTCGCCGCGCATTTCTCCAGACCCGTCTCGTCCGCCAACCAGCCCATGCTATGCCCCCCGTAAATCGCGAAAGAAATGTCGCTTTCCGGCGCGAAGTCTGGCGCTTTGCGGGGTCTTTGTGGAGAGCAAAAGCGAAGGAATTTCCGATGAGCCCGACTTCAGATAAAACCCTGCTCGCCGCAGGGCTAATCCTGATCTACGCGACGATCATCGGGTTTACGGACAATTACGTGCGGGTGATCGCGTCCGAGGCGGGATTGTGGCAGTTCCACTTTACCCGCACGATCATGGCGATGGCGATTTTGACAGTGGCGGCGGTGGTGCTGAAGCTGCGATTGCGCCCTGTGCGGCTGCGCGCGGTGGTGGCGCGGTCGGTCATCCACGGCACGGCCATGGTGATCTATTTCGGCGCGCTGGCCTTCCTGCCGGTGGCGCTGGTGGCTGCGGGCCTGTTCACGGCGCCGATTTTTGTGCTTCTTATCAGTCGCTTGATCTATGGTGAACATATCGGCCCCTTCCGCATCATCGCCGTAGTGATTGGCTTTGCGGGCGTGATCCTTGTGCTTGGACCCGAGGCGATGACGGGGGCATCGCTGCCCGCCCTGCTGCCGGTGATCGCGGGGGCCATGTATGCGATGGGCAATATCGCCACCCGCAAATGGTGTCCCGACGAAAGCGCCGAGACTTTGCTGGCAGGCTTTTTCCTGATGCTGGGGCTGATCGGGGCGGTGGGGATGGTCGTGCTGACGCTGATGCCAATCCCCGTCCCCGAGGGCGCTGCGGGCTTTTTGCAGCGCGGTCCGGTCTGGCCTTCGGGCGATTTCTGGTTCTGGACCTTCGTGCAGGCGGCGGGGTCGCTGATCGGCGTCGGCATGATGGTGCGCGCCTATCAGGTTGCGGACGCCACGCGGGTTTCGGTGTTCGAATATGTCATCCTGCCTGCTTCGGCCTTCTGGGCCTGGGTGATCTGGGGCGAGACGCTGACTTGGCTGGCGGTGGCAGGCATGGCGATGATCGTCGCGGCGGGGCTGATGATCGCGTTGCGGGCCAAGCAAACGGCCTAATCGCCCACGGCCTCGCGCCAGTGGCGGCGGCAGAGCGAGACGTAGGTTTCGTTGCCGCCGATCACCACCTGTTCGCCATCCTTGAGCGCCCGCCCGTCCGGCCCACGCCGGATCACCATCGTGGCCTTCTTGCCGCAATGGCAGATCGTGCGAACCTCGCGCATCTCGTCGGCCCAAGCCAGCAGCGCCGCCGATCCGGGGAAAAGATTTCCTTGAAAATCAACGCGAAGTCCGTAGCACATCACCGGCACGCCCAGATCATCCACCGCCCGCGCCAGTTGCCAGACCTGCGGCTTGGTCAGGAATTGCGACTCGTCGATAAAAACGCAGGCCACCTTTCCGGCGGCAAAGCGGGCCGACAGCTTGGCGTAAAGATCATCGGCGGGGGCAAAGGTATCGGCATCCTCGCCAATGCCGATCCGGCTGGCGATCCGCCCCGCGCCCGCGCGATTGTCGAACTGCGCCGTGATCAGGTAGGTCGCCATACCGCCTTCGCGGTAATTGTGCGATGCCTGCAAAAGCGCGGTCGATTTGCCCGCGTTCATCGTCGAATAGTGAAAGTAAAGCTTTGCCATAGCCCCCCTTAGCCCAAGGTTTGATCAGGTGGCAAGAGAGGTAAAAGTCTGCGCGCAGCGGGCTATCATCAGGTAAAACTGCAGAACCGGTCGCGGCTGACAGGCCCGCCGCACAGCCGCAGTCATTGACCACAGGCAGCCCGAACGGGCTTGCACGACGGACCTCCACCATATCGACGCTGGGGACGCCGACCACTCGTTACTGTTCCGGAACATCCGGAAGGCCTTTATATATAAGAAAGTATTGCGGCCGGATTAACGGGAAAGGACAAAGTGAGCCCCTCGTTTCCATGCGCCGGATCTATGTTGACGGTGCAGTCGCCTATCGAGCATTGGCTCAAGAATTATGGTGAAGGGTTTCAGAACCGAGGCTGTCTTGCGCTGACGGATGGTTCAATGCAACTTCGGGGCGTTTGTTCGGGTCAAGACGACGATGGCGCGTGTTTATGCCCGTCGAACGGGTGGCCATTTGAAAGTTGCTTGCCTGACTATGACTTGGCGATTGGCGGCGGCAAGATAACGCCTTGTCCATCGAGGGCGTAGTGCATTGAAATTTAATATATTTGTCAGAAATGAAGTCTGGTCTGGACGCAAGGGCAAGCTGACCCGACAGTGCCGGGTCAGCCGTTTTCGTCATGCCGGACGGCGCTGCTGCGTGCGCGGCTTGGCAGCACCATCAGCGCGGCGCGGGGCAAAGCTGCCACCGGCGGGCTTGCTGCCCATCGGTTTGGCCTTTGCTGCGGGCTTGGCGCCCGGTTTGCCCGGAGCCGCGCGCTGCACGGGCTGCGAGCCTGGCTTCTGGCCACCGCGACCTTGGGTCGGGCGCTGGCCACGATTCTGGCCGGGCTTGGGCGCTGCGGCCACAATATCGGCGGCCCAAGGCGCGCCGCCCAGCACTGGAATCGCCTTTTTCAGCAGCTTTTCAACGGCTTGCAATTCGCCCATCTCGGCGGGCGCGCAGAACGCAATCGCCGTGCCTTCCGCACCTGCCCGCGCGGTGCGGCCAATGCGGTGGACATAGTTGTCTGGCACGTTCGGCATGTCAAAGTTGTAAACAAAGCGTACGCCCGGAATGTCGATCCCGCGCGCTGCCACATCGGTGGCCACCAGAACATCCAACGCACCGTTGCGGAATTCCGTCAACGTGCGATCGCGCTGGCTTTGGCTTTTATTGCCGTGGATGGAGCCAGCTTTGAAGCCCCATGTTACCAGCAATTTCATAAGTTTTTCTGAACCGTGCTTGGTGCGGCCAAACACAAGCGCCTGTTCGCCCGGATGCTTGGTCAGATATTCGCGTAGCAGGTTGGCCTTGTCGCCGTTCGGGATGTAATGCACACCCTGAACGATGCGCTCCACCGGCTTGCCGGGGGGGGCAACCTGCACTTTGACGGGGTTGTGCAGATAGGTTTCAGCCAGTTCCTCAATGTCCTTCGGCATGGTCGCCGAGAACAAAAGAGTCTGCCGTTTCAACGGGATATGCTTGGCGATCTTCCGCAGGGAATGGATGAAACCCATGTCAAGCATATGGTCGGCCTCGTCCAGCACCAGATAGCCGGTGGCAGACAGGGTGACGTCGCCGCGTTCCAGCAGATCGATCAGACGGCCGGGGGTGGCGACGAGCACATCGGCGCCGCGTTTCAGGCGTTCGGCCTGCTTGAACAGACTTGCGCCGCCAACGACCATGGCGATCTTAACGGCTGTGCCTTTGGTGAAAACCTCAAGGTTATCATTGATTTGGCTGACAAGTTCGCGCGTGGGGGCCAGAATCAGCGCGCGGACGGTTTTGGGGGCCGGCGGGTGGCCCAGATCGAGGATGCGGTGCAAAAGCGGCAGGCCAAAAGCGGCGGTCTTGCCGGTGCCGGTTTGGGCCAGACCCATCAGATCCTTGCCCGCCATGATATGCGGTATAGCCTGCACCTGAATCGGTGTCGGCATCTTCAACGTGGTTTTTTCCAGCGTTTTCAGGATTTTGGGCGAAAGGCCCAGATCGGCGAAAGTGGTGGTCATGTATTACTTTCCGACGGCAACACGCCGTCTTTCGGGCCATCCGGCCCTCGCTTCGGGAAGCGACACATCCTCGCACCCAGCCCTTGCCGGATACCGTTCATGTCGCGGAACCCCTGCGTGACGGTGGGAACCAGTCATCCACGGCCTTTCACATGCTCACGCGGCACGGGCTATTGGATAGGGGGCAGATGGGGGCAAATGCGGCGTATGTCAAGCGTAGCTTTTGCGTGGTGTATCCGTGGTCACGCTGGATACACGCAATTTTAGGCATTTTCCGCGAGGCTGGCGCAAAGGAGAGTGCTATGGATCTGTCGAAACTATCGGGAAAGCAGCGGGCGAATTATCATTACATGGCCGACGCGATGCGGCGGCTTGAATGGGATTTGCACAACCATATCGAAGCCACCTCGCGCATCCCGCGGGAATGGCATGACATCGCCAAGCAGCGTGAGGCGAAGGGCAAGGTGCATGTCAGCATCCGGCTGGACGAGGACGTGCTACGCTTCTTCAAGTCGATGGGCGCAGGCCATCTGCCCCGCATCAACGCCGTGCTGCGCACCTATATGCACGCGCGTCTGGCGGGGGTGCTGAAAGGGCCGGAGACGATGGATTTCTACCGCAAACAGCGCGAGGACCATGACGGAGGACGGCCCCTCTGGGGCGATAGCGCGCGGATGCTGGGGGAATGGCCGGAGGCTACGGCAAAGGAGGTGTCGGATGAACGGATGGCGGTGCTGAAAGAGGAGTTGAAGCGGCGGGGGTTGGAGTGAGGGGGGCTTTCTTGGTCCGAAATCAAGGGCGAAGCCCGCCGGACCGCGCCCGACCTCCCCCCGGGAGGGCGCGTTTGAGACGGTTGCCTGCAGAATTTCGACGGGAGGGGCTGAGGAATAAAGTGTCTAGAAGGAGCGTCAGTGCGTCCTCCCGAGGTCGGGCGCGGTCCTGTGTTGTGCTAGAGCGCTTACGCATAGCCGCTCTAAAATTGAGGTAAAAACCTCTTGAAAGCTCTGATCTTTGGCGTAAATTACGGTAGCGATTATAGTTCAAGGGGCGTTCATGCGTAATATTGCAATATCAACCGAAGTCTTTTCACTGATTTGGGCCCAAAGACGGCCGCCAGAAGAGACGGAAAACGAAATACTGCTTCGGATACTGACCAGCATGCGTCCTTTGAGCGATGAAGCTGCAGGTGCTAACCAGTTACCGCACTCGGAAAAGAAAGAGGGTAAAACCTCTGATTTCGATGACGAACGTGTCAAGCAAAGTGAAGGAATAACACGGATGTTCGGAAAAGTGCGCTGGGTGGACGACGTCAGAACTGCACTGACAAAGATGGGTGGCGAAGCGTCATTGCACTCAATCTATCGTGAGGTCGAATGCATTAGGCGAGAGGCTGGGCGTTCAATTCCAAAGACACTGGAAGCGGTAATTCGTAGAACATTGGAAGATCATTCTTCTGATTCCGCCAACTATCGTGGTGTCGATTTGTTTGGTTTGCCTGAAGGGCACGGCAAAGGCATCTGGGCTTTACGCAAATAAATTCATTTATGAGTTCTTGTCGTCAAAGCTGGTGAAATAAAACACTCGGCCCGCGCAGGTTTGCGCGGGCGTTCGGGACTGAAAAAGCTCCACCGGAGCGTTTTCGCGGCGCGAAGGGCGCCGCCGTCCCTCACCCCTGCAACGTCCTCACCCCATATCCCTCGCCCCGGGCCTTCATCGCGGCGACAACGGCGATACTGGCTGCGGCGGTGGTGAAATACGGGATCTTGTCCATCAGCGCCACGCGGCGGATGTCGCGGGAGTCTGACACCGCTTGCGTGCCTTCAGTGGTGTTCATCACCAAGGCTATGTCGTTGTTTTTCAAGCGGTCCACGATATTCGGGCGGCCTTCGTAGACTTTGTTGACCTGCGTGGCGGGGACGCCCACCGAGGTCAGCCAAGCGGCGGTGCCTTTGGTGGCGACGATCTCGAAGCCCATCGACACAAGGTCGGTCATGGCGGCGGCGAAGGCTGCGGTTTTGTCCATGTCTTTGATCGACACGAAGGCGCGGCCTGCGTCGGGCAGGGTGACGCCTGCGCCCATCTGCGCCTTGAGGAAGGCCAGCGCGAAGGTGCGGTCCCAGCCCATCACCTCGCCGGTCGAGCGCATTTCTGGCCCGAGGACGGGATCGACGCCGGGGAAGCGGGCGAAGGGGAGGACGGCCTCTTTGACCGAGAACCACGGGGTGATCGGGTCGGCCAGCGTGTTCGGATCGGCCAGCGGCAGCGGCGTGTCGGGACCAACGCCGGTGGCGTAGGGCGCGCGCATCGGGAAGTTCGACATCGGCTCGCCCGCCATCAGGCGTGCGGCGATGGAGGCGATGGCAGAGTCGGTGGCCTTGGCGACGAAGGGAACAGTGCGCGAGGCGCGCGGGTTGACCTCCAGCACGAAGATCACGCCATCCTTGATCGCGAATTGCACGTTCATCAGGCCGACGACATGCAGGGCGCGGGCCATCTGCACGGTCTGGCGTTTCAGCTCGGCAATGGTTTCGGGGGTCAGCGAGTGCGGCGGCAGGCAGCAGGCACTATCGCCCGAGTGAACGCCGGCCTCCTCGATATGCTCCATGATGCCCGCGACGTGGACGTTTTCGCCGTCTGACAGGGCGTCCACGTCAACCTCGATGGCGCCCGACAGGTAGCTGTCCAGCAGAACCGGGCTGTCGCCCGACACCTGCACGGCGGTGCGGATGTAGCGTTCAAGCTGGGCGTCATCGCGCACGATTTCCATCGCGCGGCCCCCCAGAACGAAAGAGGGGCGGATCACAAGGGGGTAGCCCACGTCTTTGGCCACCGCAAAAGCCTCATCGCGCGAACGGGCGGTGCCGTTGTGCGGCTGTTTCAGGTCCAGCGATTGCAGAAGCTGCTGGAAACGCTCACGGTCCTCGGCCAGATCAATGGCGTCGGGGGTGGTGCCAAGGATCGGGATGCCCTCTTCGTGCAGGGCGTTGGCGAGTTTCAGCGGGGTCTGGCCGCCGAACTGCACGATCACGCCGTGAAGGGTGCCGTTTTCCTGTTCAACGCGCAGAATTTCCAGAACGTGTTCAAGGGTAAGCGGTTCGAAATAGAGACGGTCCGATGTGTCATAGTCGGTCGAAACCGTTTCCGGGTTGCAGTTGACCATGATGGTTTCATAGCCCGCCGCCGTCAGCGCATAGCAGGCGTGGCAGCAGCAATAGTCGAACTCGATGCCCTGACCGATGCGGTTCGGGCCGCCGCCAAGGATGACGACCTTTTTCGCATTGGAGGGGCGGGCCTCGCATTCCACGTCGCCCATCGCGGGGGCTTCGTAGGTGGAATACATGTAGGGGGTCTGGGCCTCGAACTCGGCGGCGCATGTGTCGATGCGCTTGAACACGGCCTTGACGCCAAGGTTGCGGCGGGCGCGGCGGACCTGGGCCTCGTCGCGGCCCGTCAGCTTGGCAAGGCGGGCGTCGGTAAAGCCCATCATCTTGAGCGCGCGGATACCAGCGGCATCCAGCGGCAGGCCATTCTTCGCGACCACGGTTTCGGCGTCGATGATTTCGCGGATACGGTCAAGGAACCACGGATCAAAAGCGGTGACCTGATTGATCTCGTCATTGGTCAAGCCAAGGCGCATGGCTTGGGCGATGACGCGCAGACGGTCGGGGGTTTGCTTGGACAGCGCGTTATAGATCGCGGCCTTGTCCGGCGCGCCTTCGATGGCAATTTCGTCAAAGCCGGACAGGCCGGTTTCCAACGATGCCAGCGCCTTTTGCATGGATTCGTGGATTGTGCGGCCAATGGCCATCACCTCGCCCACCGATTTCATCGCGGTGGTCAGGTTCGGTTCGGAACCGGGGAATTTCTCGAAGGCAAAGCGCGGGATCTTGGTGACGACGTAATCGATCGACGGTTCGAACGATGCAGGCGTGACCTTGGTGATGTCGTTGTCCAACTCGTCCAGCGTATAGCCCACGGCCAGTTTCGCGGCGATCTTGGCAATCGGGAAGCCGGTGGCCTTTGAGGCCAGCGCCGAGGACCGCGACACGCGCGGGTTCATCTCGATCACAACCATGCGGCCATCGGCGGGGTTGATTGCCCATTGCACGTTGGACCCGCCGGTCTCCACCCCGATTTCACGCAGCACGGCAATCGAGCCGTTGCGCATGATCTGGTATTCCTTGTCGGTCAGAGTCAGGGCAGGGGCGACGGTGATGCTGTCGCCGGTATGCACGCCCATCGGGTCGACGTTTTCGATGGCGCAGATGATGATGGCGTTGTCAGCGGTGTCGCGCACCACCTCCATCTCGTATTCTTTCCAGCCCAGCAGAGATTCATCGACCAGAATCTGCGCAACGGGCGAGGCATCAAGGCCGCTCCGGCAGATCGCTTCGTAGTCGTCACGGTTATAGGCAACGCCGCCGCCGGTGCCGCCAAGCGTGAAGGCGGGGCGGATGATCGCGGGAAGGCCGACATATTCGATGGCGGCCATAGCCTCGGCCACGCCTGCGTTGATGTCATATTTGCCGTTGGGCAGTTTCGGCGCGGCGATGATGGTGGCCTTGGGGTTTTCAAGGCCGATGCGGTCCATCGCCTCGCGGAACAGCTTGCGGTCCTCGGCCATTTCGATGGCCTCGCGCTTGGCGCCGATCAGTTGCACGTTGAACTTGTCCAGCACGCCAAGATCGGCCAGCGCCAGCGCGGTGTTCAGACCGGTTTGCCCGCCCATCGTGGGCAGCAGCGCGTCGGGGCGCTCTTTCTCGATGATCTTGGCGACGACTTCGGGGGTGATCGGCTCGATATAGGTGGCGTCCGCCAGACCCGGATCGGTCATGATCGTCGCGGGGTTCGAGTTCACCAGAATGACGCGGTAACCCTCTTCGCGCAGGGCTTTGCAGGCCTGTGCGCCGGAGTAGTCAAACTCGCAGGCCTGACCGATCACGATGGGACCGGCTCCGATGATCATGATGGATTTGATATCGGTTCTCTTCGGCATGGCGGCCCCCATCAGCGCAAAACTTCGCGGGTTATAGCCAGCACGCGCCTAGGCGCAAGGGGCAGATCGGGGGAAAGCCGCTAAAGCCGGGTTCCCCAGCGGCCAGCGGCCCAAATCATCGCCAGATAGAGCAGGAAAGTCAGCGCACAGCCAAGGCCAAGCGCAGTCCAGAACCCCGTGCCATGCCGCAGCAGCCAAGGAATCAGTAGGAACATCGGCACCGAGGGCGCGATATACCACAGCGTCGCCCCGACGTGATCGGCCATGCGGGCCGGATCATGGGTGTCGCGCCAAAGCCAGATCATCCCCAGCACCGAGACCAGCGGCAAGGACGCGATCAGCGCACCGATACCTGCGTTGCGCCGCGCCACTTCGGAGGCCAGCGCAATCAGGATGCCGGAAATCGCGGCCTTCAGGATCAGGTAGGTCATTGGGCGCTCCATAGAAAAAGGCAGCCGGAGGGTCCGGCTGCCTTTGTTTCATGTCAAGGCTGGATCAGCCCTTTTCGCCCACGGCGGCTTCGGCGGCGGCAATCGCGGCCTTGCGGGCGGCGATGCGTTCACCCGTCGGCGGGCCTTCGAAGCGGCGGTTTTCAACCGCAACCCACAGCACGAGTGCCAGCGCGATAAAGCCCAGAACCACCCAGAGAACACGCTCGTTCGGGGGGGCCACGGCGATGAACAGGATCACGCCCATGCCGACGACCGACAGAAGGGTGACAAGTTTGTAGGTGCCGGCAGACATCGCCCAAGGGCCAGGCTTGGCCCATTTGTCGGTGCCATAGGCAAACAGACCTGCGATCAGCGGAATGGTGAAGGACAGGAACAGGAACACAAGGGTCGAGTTCACCACGATCACATAGATCGAGGTGCCATCAATCTTGATCGACATGGCCAGCATCACATAGAGGATGCACAGCACGGTAGCCGTCCAGATCGCGTTCACCGGCGTGCGGTATTTCGGCGACACGGTGGCCAGCGCCTTGGAGGCTACCGGCATCCCGTCATCGCGCGAAAACGCAAACAGCATGCGCGAGGCCGAGGTGACAGTGGCCAGACCGCAGAGGAATTGCGCGATCAGGATGCCAAGATAGAGCAGGGTTTTCAGGCCTGCAGGCAGGATAGCGTCCATCGTGGCAAAGAACATGCCCCAGCCTTGGCCAGCCGCAACCGCCAGATCCGGGATCGCCAGCGTGATGGCGCAGATCATGATCCAGCCAACCAGCGACGACCAGAACACCGCCGAAACGATGCCCGCCGGAACCGAAGTGGCGGCGGATTTGGTTTCCTCGGAGGTATGGGCCGAGGCATCATAGCCGGTGATGGTATAGACCGGCAGCAACAGGCACAGCAGGAACAGATAGGCGGTGTTGTCGGTCTGCGGGAACACATTGCCGCCCGCTTCGCCCGAGAAGTTGGTAAAGGTCCACAGCCGCGAGATGTCGATGGCGGGTGCGAAATACAGGCAGGCCACCACCAGAACGGCGGTCGTCGCAAAGATGATATAGCCGGAGATGTCGGTCAGCATCGTTGTGACCTTGATCCCCAGATGGTTGAACAGCGCCTGCACGATGGTGATGGCGGCCACAAAGGTCACAACCTGCATATCCGTGCCGCCAAAGCCGAACATCGCGCCAAAGGTGCCTGCAAAGAAATAGGCCGTGCCGATGTTGATGGCGCCCAGAACCGTGATCAGACCCAGCAGGTTCAGCCACGCCGTCAGCCAGCCCCAGAAGCGACCGCCCAGAATCGACGCCCAGTGATAAAGCCCGCCCGCTGTCGGGAAGGCCGATGCGATTTGCGCCATTGCCAGCGCGAACATGCCCGAAAGCAGGCAGCCCACGATCCAGCCGATGCCAGCGCCCGCGCCGCCGACGGATGAGATCGCCTGCGCGAACGAGTTGATGCCGCCTGACAGGATGCAGATGATCGAGAACGAGATCGCAAAATTCGAGAACTTCGACATAGAGCGCGAAAGCTCTTGGGCGTAGCCCATGCCATGCAGGATTTTCACATCCTCATGCTTTTCCTTATCGGTATAGTCTTCCGATGCCATTTCCGTTTCCCTCCGAACCGTTGGTTGGTCGTGTATTATTATTGGCAGGTGCGGCGTTTTGCCGTGCCTGACGGAAGGAAAACCCTAATTTTACAGTCTGGCAAGCACTGAATAGATATTTACAGAACTGCGACAAATGCGGTGCCGCAAAAACAGGCGTCGGTTTTGCGGAAGGAAGGGGCGCGAAGGCTCTGGTCGCAGGGCCGGGAACGCCCTAGGTGAAGGGGAAGGTTGGGTTTGGGGGCTATGCCGTGATCCTGTGCGAACAAGGGCCGAACGGAAAACCCGCGCTATTTGACGGCGCGGTGGAAACCGTTGTGGCGCATCGGGCCGACCAGATCGCGCCTGCGCTGGCCCGTCTGGATGCGGCCCGCGCGGCAGGGTTCTGGGTGGCGGGATACCTTGCCTATGAGGCGGGCTATGCGCTTGAGCCGAAGCTGGCGCATCTGATGCCGGAAGGCGCTGGGCCGCTGTTGGCCTTTGGCGTTTATCCCGCGCCTGTGCCTGCCGATGCCGTGCTGGCACAGGCGGCTGTCGAAGCCCCTGCCGCCGCCGTGGCCGCTTTGGAGCCGATGATCTCGCGCGGTGCCTATGGGGCTGCGATGGATCAGGTGATGGCCTATATTGCGGCGGGGGACTGCTATCAGATCAACCTGACCTTCCCGCTGGCGACGCGCCTGCTGACCGGCTCGGCACTTGGGCTTTACGGCGCGCTGCGGGCGCGGCAGGTGGTGGGGCATGGGGCTTTTGTCGATCTGGGCGTGGGGCCGGTTCTGATCTCGCGCAGTCCCGAACTGTTCATCCGGCTGGATGCCACTGGCCGGATCGAGGCGCGCCCGATGAAAGGCACCGCGCCGCGCGATGCCGATCCGGTGCGCGATGCCGAACTGGCAGAGGAATTGCGCGCCTCGGCCAAGGGACAGGCGGAAAACCTGATGATCGTGGATCTGCTGCGGAACGACATCAGCCGGATTTCCAAGATCGGCTCGGTCAAGGTGCCGGAGCTGTTCGCTGTGGAACATTACGCCACGCTGCACCAGATGGTCAGTCGCGTGGTCGGGCAATTGGTCGATGCGCCGTCGCTGGCAGGGGTGGTCGAGGCGCTGTTTCCCTGTGGTTCCATCACCGGCGCGCCGAAAATCCGCGCGATGGAGATTATCCATCAGGTCGAACCCCACCCGCGCGGTGCCTATTGCGGGGCAATCGGCTGGATGGCGCCGGATGGGACGGCCAGCTTTAACGTGGCCATCCGCACTTTGTCCTTGTTTGAGGACGGCGCGATTACGCTGAACGTCGGCGGCGGTGTGGTGCAGGACAGCACGACAGAGGGCGAATGGGAGGAGGCGCTGTGGAAAGCGCGCTACATGCAGGGGCTGGTGCGCCCGATCTGAAACTGATCGAGACGCTGGGCTGGGATGGCACCGCCTTCGCGCGGCTTGATCTGCATATGGCGCGGCTGGCGGCCTCGGCGGCGCGGCTTGGCTGGGGCTGCGATCCCGCCGCCGCCCGCGCCGCCCTGCGCGCTGCCGCACCCCAAACTGCCGCCCGCATCCGGCTGACGCTGGATGCTGCGGGCCAGATCGACATAACCAGCGCCCCGTTGCCCCCCGCCAAACCGCTCTGGCGCGTCGGGCTGGGGCAGGTGCGGCTTGCCTCGAATGACCCGTGGCTGACGCTGAAATCCAGCAACCGCGCCAGCTATGACCATGCCCGCGCCGCCCTGCCCGAAACTCTGGACGAGGTGATTTTCCAGAACGAGAAGGGCGAGGTCTGTGACGGCACCATTACAACAGTGTTCTTTGATCGCGGGCAGGGGATGCATACCCCGCCGCTGTCCTGCGGATTGCTGCCCGGTGTGCTGCGCGCGGAACTGTCGCTGCCCGAACAAATCCTGCGCGCCGAAGACTTGCCGCATGTCCGCCTCTGGGTCGGCAATTCGCTGCGGGGTCTGATCCCTGCCGATTTCATCTTGGCTTAAATACTCCCGCCGGAGGCTTCGGCCGCAATGCCAAACCGGCCACGCGACGCGCGGGGCGTTCGACGCTGAAAAGGGTCCACTGGACCATTTTCCAGGCGCGTCTCACCCTCCGGCGGGGATATTTAAGAACAGATGAAACCTCGCGGGCTTGACTTCGCACCTAGGGCGGGGTGTATCGGGCCAAATCCTGTAAAGCCTCGTGAAGGGGAAGATGATGCACGCCTATCGCAGCCATACTTGCGCCGATCTGAACACCGCCCATGTGGGCCAAGAGGTCCGTCTTTCGGGCTGGGTCCACCGTGTGCGCGATCACGGGGGGGTGCTGTTCATCGACCTGCGCGATCATTATGGCATCACGCAGATTTTGGCCGACAGCGACAGCCCCGCCTTTGCCGAGATTGAAAAGGTCCGCTCGGAATGGGTGGTGCAGATCGATGGCCGCGTGAAGGCGCGCGATGCATCGCTGGTGAACCCCAAGCTGCCGACCGGCGAGATCGAGGTTTACGCCACCGGCCTGACCGTTCTGGGTGAGGCTGCCGAGTTGCCGATGCCAGTGTTCGGCGAGGTGGACTACCCCGAGGAAACCCGCCTGACCTACCGCTTCCTCGATTTGCGCCGCGAAAAGCTGCACCGCAACATGATGCTGCGGTCGAATGTGGTGCGCTCGATGCGGAAACGCATGTGGGATCAGGGTTTTAACGAATTCCAGACGCCGATCATCACCGCATCTTCCCCCGAAGGCGCGCGCGATTTTCTGGTGCCGTCGCGCCTGCATCCGGGCAAGTTCTACGCCCTGCCGCAGGCTCCGCAGCAGTTCAAGCAGTTGATCATGGTGGCCGGTTTCGACCGCTATTTCCAGATTGCGCCCTGCTTCCGCGATGAAGACCCGCGGGCGGATCGGTCGCCCACCGACTTCTACCAGTTGGACATCGAGATGTCCTTTGTGACGCAGGAAGACGTTTTCGCCGCCGTTCAGCCGGTTGTGCAGGGGATTTTCGAGGAGTTCGCGCCGACAAAGAAGGTCTATTCCGACTGGACCAAGATCGCCTATCGCGACAGCCTGAAATGGTATGGCAGCGACAAGCCCGACCTGCGGAACCCGATCAAGATGCAGGACGTGTCCGAACATTTCGCCGGTTCCGGCTTTGCGATTTTCGCGAAGCTGCTGGAGCAGGACGGCAATGAAATCCGCGCGATTCCGGCACCCACCGGTGGCAGCCGCAAGTTCGCTGACCGGATGAACGCCTTTGCCCAGAAAGAGGGGCTGCCCGGCATGGGCTATATTTTCTGGCGTCCTCGCGTAGAAGCTGACGCCGAAATGAAACAGAAACTTGAGACTGCAAGCAAGCTCGCTAAGTTCTTAGATTCAATTAGTGATTCCGAGTTTGGGGCTGAAATTCGGAACAAACTTGAACCGGAGTTCAGAGCCATAATGTCCGAGGCGGACGAACGCATGAGCCTTTATGATGAGAAGAACACTTTCCTAGATGATGTCTCCCGAATCCTCGAAGATTTGCATAATCGCGGCCGCCATGAAGATGCGGCAAAGTTGCTGGAAGAGGCCGTTACTGCTAATAATTTGGAGGCAGCTGGTCCGATTGCCAAAGCACTTGGATTTCAAAAGACAGAAGCAATACGCAAAGAGCTAAGACTCGGTGTCGGGGACGCTGTGTTTTTCGTGGGCGGCAAGCCCGAGGCGTTCGAGGCCATTGCGGGGCGGGCGCGCAACGAAATCGGGCGTGAATTGGGGCTGACGGAACAGAACTGCTTCAAATTCGCATGGATCGTCGATTTCCCGATGTATGAGAAGACGGATGAGGGCAAGATCGACTTCTCGCACAACCCCTTCTCGATGCCGCAGGGGGGCCTTGAGGCGTTGAACGGCGATCCGCTGCAGGTCTATGCCTATCAGTATGACCTTGCCTGCAACGGCTATGAGCTGATCAGTGGCGGCATCCGCAACCACAAGCCCGAGATCATGTTCAAGGCCTTTGAACTGGCGGGCTATCCGAACTCGGAAGTCGAAAAGCGGTTCGGCGGCATGGTCAAGGCGTTCAAATATGGCGCACCGCCCCACGGCGGCTGTGCGGCGGGGATCGACCGGATCGTGATGCTGCTGGCGGATGAGGCCAACATCCGCGAGGTCATCATGTTCCCGATGAACCAGCGCGCCGAAGATCTGCTGATGGGCGCGCCGTCAGAGCCGATGAACGCGCAACTGCGCGAATTGAACCTGAGGGTCGTTCCGAAAGAATGAGCCTTTACCCCGCCTCGGTTCCGGTGTTCCGCCATTACCTTGCCCGCGTGGCAGCGATGGCGGAAACCGCGACCGACGCGGATCTGGCGGCGCAACTGGGCGACGCCTTTCCTGCCGCCCAACAGTTTGCCACGGCGGCAGGGTTCGCCCTGCGGATCGCCTGTCCCTTGGCGGGGCGCGACGTGCCGGACCTGCCGCGCGCACTGGCCCCAAGGCTGGCAGTGGCGCGGGCGATGCTGGGCGGGATGCGGCCGGATGAATTTATCGGGGCCGAGGATCGGATCATCCAGCACAGGGCGGGCTTTGCCGAGATCGAGCAGAAGGGGACGGATTTCCTGTTCCTTTATGGCCTACCGAATTTTTTCTTCCATATCACAATGGGTTACGCCTCGCTTCGCGCTGCGGGGGTTGTCTTGGGCAAGGCCGATTTCGATGGCTTTCACGACTATCCCGCGGGTTTCCGCTTTTGACCCCATGGGCGGGGTGTAAACCGCCGCCGCCCGCGCCATATTAGGCCAAGCTATTTCAGGGATCGGGGATGCGGTTTCAAACCCTTGCCGCGCTGCGTTTTGGGTTCGGGGTGCCGTCCGGCGCGCCGAAGAATGTGGAGGCCATGCTGGACAGCTTGGGCGGGCCGGATCAGTCGGCGCGGGACTGGCCGATTGAGGGGCTGGCGTCAGTGCTGCCCGCCGTTCAGGCAGCGCAGGCCGAAAAGGCCGCCGCGATGGGCGAGGATGCCGCCTTTGCTCTGGCGGAAATGGAGGATCGCGCCTGCCGCAGCACCTTTGTGCGCGCGATGACGGGCGACGGGTTCCGCGAAAGGCTGGTGGCGTTCTGGGCCGATCATTTCACCGTGACGGGGCGCGGCGCGATGGATGGCATGCTGCCCTATGCGCTGGTTGAAGACGCTCTCCGCCCCAATCTGACTGCCAATTTCGAGGCCATGCTGATGCAGGTGGTGCTGCATCCGGCGATCTTGGTTTATCTGGATCAGCCGCAATCCTTCGGGCCGACATCACGGGCGGGCAAACGGCAAGGCCGTGGGCTGAACGAGAATTTGGCGCGGGAACTTCTGGAATTACATACGCTTGGCGTGGGGGCGGATTACGCGCAGGCCGATGTGCGGGCGATGGCGGAACTGCTGACGGGGCTGACCTATGACAGCCGCTGGGGGATGCGCTTTGATCCGCGCCGCGCCGAACCGGGGGCGGAAACCGTGCTGGGGCGCGCTTATGGCGGCGACGAGATGGTGCCGATCCGGCAGGTTTTGCGCGATCTGGCAGCCCATCCGGCGACCGCGCGGCATATCTGCGGCAAGCTTGCGGTGCATTTTGTGTCGGATACGCCCGATCCGGCGATGGTGGATGCGATGGTGGCGGCATGGGAAGCCTCGGGCGGGTATCTGCTGCGGGTCTATGCGGCGATGCTGGGGCATCCGGCGGCTTGGGGTCAGTCACTGGAGAAGGCGCGGCAACCCTTTGATTTCGTTGTAACTGCGCTGCGCGCCTTGCAGGTGCCGCCGCAGGCGATCTTCGATCTGCCCGATGCGCGGATGCGAAAGCTGATCCTGCGGCCCTTGGCGGAAATGGGCCAGCCGTGGAAGGCCCCGCGCGGCCCGGATGGCTGGCTCGAGCCTGTCAGTGCATGGATCACCCCTGCAGGACTTGCGGCGCGGATTGACTGGGCGATGCGGGTTCCGGCGGCACTGGGTGATGTGCCGGACCCTGTGATGTTGGCCGAACGGGCCTTGGCCGAAGCGGCGGAGCCTGCGCTGCTGACGGCTATCGGGCGTGCGGAAACCGTGGCCGAGGGTGTGGGGCTGGTGCTTGCCAGCCCTGCCTTCAACAGGAGATAGGCGATGCAGCGGCGGTTTTTCCTGAAAGGTTCGGCGATCCTTGGCTGCTCGGCGGCGGCGCATCCGTTGCTGTCGACGGTCACGCTGGCGGGGTCGGATGGCGGGCGGCCCTTGGGCGATCATCGGCTGGTGGTGGTGATCTTGCGCGGGGCGATGGACGGGCTGGACGTGCTGCGACCCTATGGGGATGCGGCCTATGCGGGGCTTCGGCCAACGCTGGCGGTGCCGGACTCTGGCGTGGCTTTGACGGATTTTCACGCAATGCATCAGGGGCTTGGTGGACTTTCGACGCTGTGGCAGGCGGGGTCTTTGGGGTTTGTGCAGGCCTGTTCCACCCCCTACCGCGACAAGCGCAGCCACTTTGCAGGGCAAGACCAGCTTGAGGCGGGGACGGGCTTTGATGTGCCTGCGGGGGCGGTGCGGGATGGCTGGCTGAACCGGCTGTTGCAGGCCATGCCGGGGGTGCAGGCCGAAACCGCCTACGCCGTGGGGCGCGAGGCGCTGCCGATCCTGTCGGGGGCGGCGGATGTGCGGCAATGGGCGCCCGAAACCACGCTGGACCTGTCACCCCAAGCGCGGCTTTTGCTGGAGCAGGTCTATCACGATGACCCGATCTTTCAGCAGGCGGCGGTCGAGGCGTTTGAATTGACGGCGAGTGGCGGGATGGGGGCCGAGGCCAGCGGCAAGCTGGCGGATATTGATCGGCTGGTGGATTTCACCGCCGCGCGGTTACGCGATGCGACGCGGATCGCGGCGTTTTCGCTGTCGGGGTGGGACACGCACAAGGCGCAGGCCAAGGCGCTGCCCCGCGCGTTGCAAAGGCTGGAGCGGGTGGTGCTGCGGATGCAGGAGCAGCTTGGCCCGCAGGTCTGGGGCAAGACCACGCTGATTGCGATGACCGAATTCGGACGGACCGCGCGGGAAAACGGATCAGGCGGGACGGATCATGGCACCGGCGGGACGATGCTGCTGGCGGGTGGGGCGCTGCGTGGGGGGCGGATGTTCGGGCGCTGGCCGGGCTTGGGCGAAAGCGATCTGTATCAGGGGCGTGATCTGATGCCGACCTCGGACGTGCGCGAATGGGCGGCCTGGGCGCTGCGGTCGGGCTTTGGCATCGACCGTGCGCTGCTGGAAAGCGCGATTTTTCCGGGGCTGCAGATGGGGGATGATCCGGCACTGCTGCTTTAGCGGATTGCGTGGCGGTGGCGGCTGGCGTTAACCTGTTGGTAGCTTGCAAGGAAACCCGAAATGCCGCACCAGCCCAAATTTGGAAAACCGGTCCCCGGATGGACCCCGCCCCCACGTCCGGTCGGGGCTGCGATGGATGGTCACTGGGTCCGGCTGGAACGGCTTGAGGCCGATGCCCATGCCGCCGACCTGCACCGCGCCTATTCGGGCCATGATGCGCTGTGGGATTACCTGCCTTACGGCCCGTTTTCGGCGGCGGCGGCCTATCACCGCTGGGTCAAGGACACCGCCTCGGGGACGGACCCGCTGTTTTACGTGCTGCGCGACCGCGCGACGGGGCATTGTGGCGGCGTTGCAAGCTATTTGCGGATCGCGCCCGAGGCAGGTTCGATCGAGGTTGGGCATATCTGTCTGTCGCCCGAAATCGCGCGGGGGCGGGTTTGGACCGAGGCGATGTTCCTGATGATGGACTGGGCCTTTACGGCGGGCTACCGGCGCTATGAGTGGAAATGCGACGCGCTGAACATCCCCTCGCGCCGTGCGGCACAGCGGTTGGGGTTCAGCTATGAGGGGGTTTTCCGGCAGATGTCGGTCGTCAAGGGACGCAACCGCGATACGGCGTGGTTTTCGGTGATCGATAGCGAATGGCCTGCCTTGCGCGAAGCCTTCACCGCTTGGCTGAACCCGTCCAACTTTGACGCAAACGGGCGACAGCACGAGCGGCTTTCCGATCTGACGCGGCTGGTGCGGGCCGGTTCGGACCCTGCGCTTTACCCCTAGGGCAATGATGCGGGGGCAAAACCCGTATCGGTCAGCGCAAGTCTGCGGTTGATCAGGTGACGCAGACCCTCAAGCCCAAGGTCGGGATTGGCCCCCGCCTCCTGTGCGGCGTGGGCTAGCGCGCTGTCATGGGCGTGACTGGCCACACCCGCAACAAACCCCGTCAGATAGCGCCGGTGTGCGGGATCGTGACAAGAGGCCAGCACGGCAGCGGCGCGTGCAAGATCGTCACGCAGCGCCAGCGGATCGGGGTGGAACACCTTTTCCGCCGTGACGGGGCTGGGCAGATCGGGCAGCAGCGCCCCAAGGGCGGCACAGAATTCGGCAAGACTTTCCAGTGGTTTATCCAGAAACCCATCCGCGCCCGCCGCCAGCGCCAAGGCCCGCCCTGCCGGATTACCCGAACTGCCAAGGATTACCGGTGCGCGGGCGGTCCCCATCACAAGATCACGGATCAATGTCTCTCCCCGGCCATCGGGCAAGCCCAGATCAATGACAACGACATCGGGGCGATAAAGCCGCAGGTGCGACCGTGCCGCACGCAAGGTTTCAGCCCGTCGTAACCGCGCACCCGCACGTTGACACATCAGACGCATCGCTTCGCAGGCATAGCGGCTATCTTCGACGGCAAGAACCGTCACCCCTTGCAAGGGGAGCGCCGCGCGGCCCAGACCGGCAAGCCCAAGGTCAGGCGTGAAGGGAAGGGAATCAAGCTGGGGCATGGTGCAGACCTTCCGGCGGGGGCGGTGGCACCATATGGCCACGGCTCTGGCTAACGTCCGGTAAACGCCGCAGCCTTCGCGGAAAATAAATAGCGCGGCCTGCGGCGGATCATCCCCTTGCCGGAACCGTCGCAGCACCGCATAACCCCCATGCCACACGCAAGGAGCCTGCCGATGATCGGTCGCCTGAATCACGTTGCCATCGCCGTTCCCGACCTGCCCGCCGCCATCGCGCAATACCGCGACACGCTGGGCGCGACTGTGGGCGCACCGCAAGACGAACCCGATCACGGGGTGACGGTGGTGTTCATCACACTGCCGAACACCAAGATCGAATTGCTGTATCCTTTGGGCGACGCCTCGCCGATCAAGGCTTTCCTCGAGAAAAACCCCGCAGGCGGCATCCATCATATCTGCTATGAGGTCGAAGACATCCTTGCCGCGCGGGATCGCCTGAAGGCCTCGGGCGCGCGCGTTCTTGGCTCGGGTGAGCCGAAGATCGGCGCGCACGGCAAACCGGTGCTGTTCCTGCACCCCAAGGATTTCAACGGCTGTCTGGTGGAGCTTGAACAGGTATGACGATCACCGCCGCACTGGTTCTGTTTTCGGTCACATGGTTCATGGTGTTCTTCATGGTCCTGCCGCTGCGCTTTACCTCGCAGGCGCAGGACGGCAAGATCGAACCGGGAACCCCGGCCTCGGCTCCCGCTGATGCGATGGTTGCCAAGAAGGCCAAGATCACGACGGTGATCGCCATTGTGGTCGCAGGTCTGCTTTACGGGATCATCACCTCGGGCTGGATCACCATCGCCAATATGGATGTGTTCGGCATCATGCGCTAACGCGCAAGTCGCTGCACCATATGGGTAAAGGTGGCCACCCCCAGCACGGGGATCACCAGATTGACCAGCGGGACCGACAAAGGTGCCGCCATCAGCGCCCCGGCAACCCAGATCTGCAGGAAATGCCGCCGCCGCAGCGCAATCGCGGCGGGGCGGCCATAGCGGCGCATCGCCACAAGGCTGAAGTACTCGCGCCCCAGCAAAAGCCCGTTCAAGGCCCAGAACAACGGCGGGACAAACGGACCGGCCAGCGCGTAAAAGAACAGCGCCACCACGTTCACCGCAATCAGCAATCCCAGAAAATTCACCGCATCCTTCAGGCTTTCGCCCAAGGGCAGACGCGGCACGGGCGGCAGGTGCGGATAGTGCCGCGCCTCGACGGCTGCGGCCACATCTTCAAGAAACAGGCCGGAAAAGGCGGATGCCACGGGAATCATCAGGAAAACCGACAGCCCGATCATCAGCAGGAACGATCCCCATGACAGCAGCGTGTCGATGCCCCCGACCGGCCCGATAAAGGGAATATCGACAGATCCGGGCGAAAAAGCCTCGATCAGGCCAAGAAAGGCCGCGTAAACGCCGGTCAACAGGGCAAGTGCCAGAATGATGCCCAAGACCAGCACGCGCAGGAAGCGCGCTTCGGCCATCTGGCGCAGGGCCTTGGTGAAATCGACGAAAATCACCGGTCGGCCCATTTGACCAGCTTGGCCAGATCGGGGCGTGGGCGGTCCGGCACGGGGGCAGGGTGCGGCGTGCCGATATGCACGATCCCGGCCACGCTTTCGCCCGCGCCACAGCCAAAGGCCCGCGCGGTAAAGCCCGCATCATGTGCTGGCCAGCCCGACAGCCAGTTCGCCCCCCAGCCAGCGGCCTCGGCGGCATTCACAATCCCCAGACACAGCGCCCCCGCCGACAGAACCTGCTCGGCCAGCGGGATCTTTTCCGATGGTTTGGGGGAAGAAATTACCACCACCGCCAGCCGTCCAAGATCATATTGCCCGCGCCCCTTGGCAATCTTTTCGGCATCGCCGCCCAACTCGATCGCCCGCGCCTCGGCCAGATCGGCCAGCCGTGCCATCGACGCAGATTCGATCACGATCAGCCGCCACGGCTCCAGCTTGCCATGATCCGGCACGCGCGTTGCTGCGGCCAGAATGGCGTTCAGCGCATCGCGGTCCGGCACGGGGCCGGAAAACAGCTTGGCCGGATGGCTGTGGCGTTGGGCCAGAAAGGCAAACGCGGCGGGGTTCGGATCGGGCATCTGGGTCTCCTTCGCGCCCAGAACTGGCGACAAAGCCCGCCGTCGTCAAGCAGGCTTGCCCTGCGCTGCAGCACAGGGCAGGCTGCGCCCATGCAAAAGGGCGATTGGGCAGAACTGGCGATACCGGGCGCGGAATTTTCCTGCCGCGTCACCCCGCGCGCCCGCAAAACCGGCATTGAACGCGACGGGACCACCATAAGGGTTGCGGTTTCTGCCCCGCCCGAAGATGGCCGCGCCAATGCCGCAGTGGCCGAGGCATTGGCCCACGCCCTTGGCGTCGCCAAATCCCGTCTGACCCTTTTGCGCGGCACCACATCGCGCGACAAACTCTTTCGCCTCGATTAGGTCGCTAAAACTTGTCTAAAATTGCTTCATCTTGGCGAAAATACTCCACGGGGGACGCGGCCCAAGGGCCGCGCGGGGGTGTGAAACCCCCGCTCTCCGCCAGCCAGAGGCGTTAACCCAGATCCTTGGGTGCAGGCTCGGGCCGTTCGATCCGGTAGCTGCCCTCGGACAGGTTCAGCGCCGCGCGCAGGTCGTTGATCTGCGACAGGGACAGGGTAATCCGCACCGGCTCATCCGTGCGCGGGTCAACCTGTTCGACCACCACGCATTCGGCATAGGTCTCGATGATGATATCTTCCTGCAAGGGGGCTGGCCCCTCGTCGATCAGGGTGATTACGGTCGCGTCAAAGTCGTGCTCTATGGTGAACATTCCGTCATGCTAGGGCGAAGTTCTGCAAGGCTCAAGCCCGAAGGCGGCGGGGTTTCGCTGTTTGGGGCTTGTCCCCTTTCGCCTCGGCATGGATTTGTTATGTCTGACGGCAAAACGGGCAGGAGAAAGCCATGATTTCGGCAAGATGGGTGGCGGTTTGCGTCGTGGCAGCACTGGTGGCGGGCTGCACCACACCTGTTGCCTATGCGCCTGAACCTGTGCCGGTTGTCGTCGATGCTGGCTCCACCCTGTCGGGTCCGGCGGCGATGGCGGCGTTTCGGCAGGTGGCCAGCCAAATTGAGCCGATTGCCGAGTCGATGTGCCGCACCGAAGGCAATGCCGCCAATTGCGATTTCCGCATTGTGATCGACGATCGTCCGAACCAGCCGCCCAACGCCTTTCAAACGCTGGACAATTTTGGCCGCCCCATCCTTGCCTTTTCGGTCGCGCTGATTGCGGATGCGCGCAATGTCGACGAGCTGGCCTTCGTCATCGGCCATGAGGCCGCGCATCACATCGCGGGCCATATCCCGCAGGCCCGTCAAAGCGCGCTGCAGGGTGCCTTGATTGCCGGAATTCTGGCAGAGGCGGCAGGCGGCGGGCGGGCCGAGATCGAGGCCGCGCAGCGCACCGGCGCAACAGTCGCCGCGCGCAGCTATTCAAAAGAGTTCGAGCTGGAGGCCGATGCCTTGGGGGCCGAGATTGCCTTCCACGCGGGGTTTGACCCGTTGCGCGGGGCGGATTTCTTTGATCGTCTGCCCGATCCGGGCGACCAGTTTCTTGGCACTCACCCCACGAATGCCGCCCGCAAGGCTGCCGTGGCGAGGGTGGTTGCACGACTTCGCGGGTATTGATCTGTATCAAGGCGCCGCGCGGGGCGGGCAAGGCACTCTGAGCGGCATGGGCCGATACTATGGGGGGTTGCCATGATGATGGGCTATGTCGATGCGCCACGAGCTTGGGGCTATACCCGCGGCATGGCGCGGGTTTTGGGGGTGAACCTGACCTCTGCCGTGGTCGAAGGCTGGCTTAGCCGGGAAGAACTGGCCGATCTGGTGCAGCGCTGTGAGGACTGCGTCTGCACGGAAAAATGCACGGCTTGGCTTGCGCGCACCGTCACGGCCGAGGCCGCCCCCGCCTTTTGTCCGAACAAGGCCGCGATCGAGGCGCTGGGACCAGAGCATTAGGCGTGCCACAACCGTTCTGAGATGTGTTGCAACTGTCCAAGGCCACTTTTCGCTGCAGGCTGGGGCAGGTAGTCTGCAGCCATGAAACAAATCGAAGATGTCGTGCGGGATCGCGGATCGCGCTATGCCGTGTCCGGTGGCCCTGTGCAGAGTCGCGCGGGTGTGGACGGATTTCTGACTGATCTCAAGCGCGCCAAGAAATACGCCAAGGCCACCCACAACACCTGGGCCGTTGTGCTGTCCGATGGCGGTGCGGTGAAGAATGATGACGGCGAGTCCGGGGCTGGCGCGGTGATCCTCAAGATGCTGGAACGCGCGGGGTTGGTGGATCATATCGTGGTGGTGACACGCTGGTATGGCGGGGTGCATCTGGGCGGCGACCGCTTTGCCCATGTGGTCACTTCGGTGCGGGCCTATCTGGCGGCGCTGGGCTAGGGCTGGACAGACTGCCCGCGCTTGGGCCAGATGCCGCAAGGGAATGCGGGGGGGCCATGCTGAAGATTCTGACAGCCGAGGTGCGGCGCTTTGGCAATACCGCAAAATGGTCGTGGCAGGGCTGGGTTGCGGCCTGGGCCACCGAAAAATCCCTGCGACAATGGACGGTTGTGAACATTCTCTCGGCCGCGCTGGCCTTTTCTTTGGACCTGAGCAGCGGCGAACGGGCCTTGATCCTTGCGCTGGGTCTGTTGGTGCTGGCGGCGGAACTGGTCAACACCGCGCTGGAGGAAATCGTCGATCTGGTTATCTCAGAGCAACACCCGCGAGCGGGCAAGGCCAAGGATTGCGGTTCTGCCGCCGTTGCCTTGACGGCGATTGCGGGGGGCGTGGCGTGGCTGGTGGTGCTTATCGGCTAGGTCGCTGGCGGCGCAGATGCGCGCGGTAGATCACGGGCGCCAATATCCGGTCATAGACAAGGCAGGTCACCGGATGGATCAGCGGCAGCGCCGTGATCCGCGCCAGCCAACGCATATGCGGCAATTCCTGCCAAAGCGCCTGAAACGCCGGTATGCCCGACAAAAGCTGCCCCTTGTGCAGCACATGCAAGCGGCGCGCGGCCTGATCGGGGGTCAGCCCCCAAGCATTGGCCTGTGCCAAGCCGTCAAACCGGATCGGCAGATTGTTGGCATTGGCACGGCGCGCGTAGGCGTCGATTTCGAACCGGCATACCGGACAGGTCTCATTGTAAAGAACGCGGGTGTCGTCTTCCATCATCTGAAAATAGGCCTGTGACGCAGAGTTTCAACGGCACCCGCGCCGGATCAGACCTTGCTTCGCAGCAGGTTTGCCGCCCAGCAAAGCGCGCCCAAAGCTACGGCCCCTTCCGCAAAGGGAAAGATCGGCCCGATGCTGGCTGCGGCGACGCGGCCTGACATCATCAGGAACAGACCCACCAACAGCACCAGCGCCCCCACCTGATGCAGCCAGAAATGCGCCTTTGCCAGATTGCTGTCTGTCAGGCCGGGGATCACCCGATAGGCCAGACCGAACACTGTCATAAGGGTAAAGCCCAACAGGTTGATATGGGCGTGGACGGGCGCAAGCGTATGGTCGCCCGACCCGCCCATATAGCTGCCAAGCCCGATTCCCACGATAAGATAGATCGAACCGATACCCAGAAATCCGCGCGAGATATTCATGTGACTGTCCCTTTATATAGCGCGGGTTGGCTCCCGCCCTGTCAGGATAGCACAAACTCTGGGCATTTCTCGAAAGATATGCGCTTGATACGGGTTTTCAAGTGTTGGCCGCAGCCTAAAGCGCCTTGTGGCTTCCGTCGCAAAATGCCCCGTTCTTGGAGTGTTTGCAGCCGCAAAGATAGGCGGTCTTGGTTTCCTCGACCATCACTTTGGTCGGCACAAACGCGCTGCCCTTGTGGCTGCCATCGCAGAACGGCTGGTTTTTGGACTGTCCGCAAGCGCACCAGAAATAGGCTTTGCCGCCCTCCAGCTCGACAGCATAGGGGGACTTCTGGGCGATATGGGGGGCGTCAGACATGGGGCTACTCCTGAGGGTTACATCCCTCAAGGCTGCTGCGCGCCATGACCAAGGACAAGCGCCAGATCTGTGCGTTGATGCACGCCCCCTGCGCGCGGTTACGGATGACCGGTCAGGCTGCCCCAAAGATCGTATTCGCCCGCCTCGTCTACGGTGACGGTCACGATATCTCCGGCGGAAAGTGTCTCGAAGCCCTCGTCGATGAAGAGGTTGCCGTCGATTTCCGGCGCGTCGGCCTTGGTGCGGCAGGTGGCGCCGTCTTCGTCCACCTCGTCCACGATGACTTGCATCGTCTGGCCTACTTTAGCCGCCAGTTTCGCCTCGGAAATGGCTTGCGCCTTTTCCATAAAGCGATCCCAGCGGTCCTGCTTTACCTCGGGGGCCACGTGGTCGGGCAGGTCATTGCTGCGCGCGCCCGCGACGTTTTCGTATTGGAAGCAGCCGACGCGATCGAGTTGGGCCTCGTCCATCCAGTCCAGCAGGGTCTGGAACTCGGCCTCGGTTTCGCCGGGATAGCCGACGATGAAGGTCGAGCGCAGGGTGATATCGGGGCAATCGCGCCGCCATGCCGCGATTTCGTCCAGCGTCTTGGCTGCCGCCGCAGGGCGGGCCATCCGGCGCAGAACCTCGGGGTTCGCATGCTGGAAGGGGATGTCGAGATAGGGCAGGATCAGCCCCTCGGCCATCAGCGGGATCAGGTCGCGCACATGCGGATAGGGGTAGACGTAGTGCAGGCGGGTCCACGCGCCCAGACGCCCCAACTCACGCGCAAGATCGGTGATATGGGCGCGCACCTCGCCGCCCTTCCACGGGGACAGATCATGCTTGCGGTCCACGCCATAGGCGGATGTGTCCTGCGAAATCACCAGCAATTCCCGCACGCCCGCCTCGACCAGCTTTTCAGCCTCGCGCAGAACGGCATGGGCGGGGCGGCTTTGCAGTTTGCCGCGCATGTCGGGGATGATACAGAATTTGCACTTGTGGTTACAGCCTTCAGAGATCTTCAGATAGCTGTAATGCCGTGGCGTAAGGCTGACGCTGGAGGCCGGAAGCAGGTCGATAAACGGGTTCGGATCGGGCGGCACGGCGCGGTGAACCGCGTCCAGAACCGCCTCGTACTGGTGCGGTCCGGTCACGGCCAGAACCTTCGGATGCGCGCCGGTGATATATTCGGGTTCCGCGCCAAGGCAGCCGGTCACGATGACGCGGCCATTTTCCTGCAAAGCCTCGCCAATCGCCTCAAGGCTTTCGGCCTTGGCACTGTCAAGGAACCCGCAGGTGTTCACGATCACCGCATCCGCGCCCTTGTAATCCGGGCTGATCGCATAGCCCTCGGCCCGCAGGCGGGTCAGGATGCGTTCGGAATCCACCAAGGCTTTGGGGCAGCCAAGGCTGACCATGCCGATGGTGGGCTGACCCTCGCGGCGGGTGTCAGGCACAAAGCTGCGGGCAAGGTCGGGGCGGAGGTTGGGCGGATTTTGTGACATGGGCCTGCATATACAGGGGTTTGTCGCGGCAGGGTAGGGGGGCGTCCCGACTCGGGACATTTTGGCGGTATTTGAAATCAGAGGGTTAGCAGGCGGCTGTTAAGGGTTTCTTAGGCTTTGTGCGCGGCTGTGGCGAAAAGGCCCCCCGAAGAAGGCAGGTTTCGGCTTGGGTCAGGTCGACTTTATTTCATGGTTTCGCCTGCTGGCGCATCTATTCCGGTGCGGCGTTCAGAATGTCTTTACGCTTTCTGATGCAGGCTTGTCCGGCCATGCAAGGCGGTCTTGGCGATAGCGGTGTTGTTTCGTGGGCCTTGCGGCGGCGCAGAAGGTTCCGGCGGTGAGGGGAGGGGTTTGTGAAGCGTCGCGTGACGGCGAATTGATGCCAAGGGTTGTGCGGGCGCTTGTTTCGTTTCTGGACGGGCGTAGACTTTGTGCGGGTGGCTTTGGGAGGTGCTGATGCGCTGGTTGGTCCGTTCGCTGTTTGCGCTGCTGGTTCTGGTCTTGCTTGGCGTCGGTGTGCTGTTCTTGATCCCTGCAGAACGGGTTGCGGCGCTGGCAATTGCGAAGTTCAACGCGTTGACGGGGCGGGAGTTGGTGCTTTCCGGCGCGGTGCGGCCATCGTTCTGGCCGCAGTTGGGGGTGACCACAGGGCCGATCAGTGTCTCGAATGCGGACTGGTCGGATCAGGGGCCGATGGTGCAGGCCGAGGGGCTTTCGATCGGGCTGGATATGGCCGCGTTGCTGGGCGGCACGGTGAAAATCACCGGACTTGAGGCAATCGCGCCCAAGATCGTGCTGGAGCGCAGCAAGTCGGGCAAGGAAAACTGGGTTTTTGGCGGCGACAATGGCGGCGAGGTGACAGGGGCTACGCCCGGCGTGGGGGCTGCCTTCACGCTGGATATGGGGGTGATCCGTGGCGGATCGATGTTGTTTGTCGATCATGGCACCGGCCAGCAGGTCGAGGTTTCGCAGATCGACGCCAAGGTTGCGATACCCGATTACGTCGGCGCCGCCAGCATTGATCTTGCGGCGGTGATGAACGGGCAGGCTTTTGCAGCGGTGGCAGAAGTCGGCGCTTTTCAGGCGTTTCTGGATGGCAAGGTGGTCCCGCTTGACCTGACGTTGTCGGCGGGGGCTGCCGAGGTGGCCTTTACGGGCCGCGCGGGCCACGGACCGCTTGAGGCCGAGGGCGATGTGACCGCCGATCTTGCCGATCTTGTGGCGATTTCGGCGCTGGCAGGAAGCTTGCCGCCCGCTTTGCCCAAAGGCTTTGGCGCTGACAAGGTGACCGTTGCGGGGGCCTTGACGGTGACGGCGAAACATTCGGCCCATCTGCGCGGCGGAACGGTGGTGCTGGACGATAACAGCCTTGCGGTCGAGGCGGATCTGACCACGGCCGGCGACCGGCCCAAACTGTCGGCCAAAGTGGTGGCGGGCGATCTGGCCTTGGCCACCTTGACGGGCGGAGGTGGAACAGGCGGCGCGCAGGCGGCGGGATGGCCGGACAGCCGGATTGATGTGGGGGCGCTTGGCGTGATCGACGCCGCGATTGCACTGACGGCGAGCAGTCTGGATCTGGGAATGATGAAGGCGGGGACGGTGGCCGCAATGATCACCATCGACCGCGCGCGGGCCGTGTTCGATATCCGCAAGATTGCGGCTTATGAGGGCGTGATCTCGGGGCAGTTTGTGGTGAACGGGCGCAAGGGGCTGTCGGTGGGGGGCGATTTATCCTTTGCGGGCATGGCCTTGCAGCCCCTGCTGTCGGATTTCGGCGGCTATGAACGGCTGATCGGCACCGGCGATTTGCGCGTTGAATTTCTAGGCGTTGGCAATTCGGTCGATGCGATCATGCAGGGGCTGAAAGGCTCTGGCTCGCTGGCGCTGACGAAGGGAGAATTGCGGGGGCTGGACATCGCGGGGATGTTGCGGAGTTTTGATACCTCTTATGTGGGTGAGGGGCAGAAGACGATTTTCGACTCGGTTGCAGGCAGTTTCGTGATTGCGGGCGGGGTGCTGCAGAATGAGGATCTGGTGTTGAAATCGCCCTATATCACCGCGACAGGGGCGGGGGATGTGGGGTTGGGCGCGCGGGATCTGGATTACCGCATCAAGGCGACGGCGCTGGCGGATGACACCGGTGCGGGCGGGCTGACGGCACCTTTGATGATCACCGGACCTTGGGCAAAACCGCGCTTTGCCCTTGATCTTGAGGCGCTGGCCGCCGAGCAGTTGGCGGATGAGAAGGCGGCGCTAGAGGCGGCTGCTCAGGAAAAGGCGGCGGCGCTGGAGGCCGAGGCGAAGGCCAAGCTGGAGGCAGAGCTTGGCATCGTGCAGCAGGAAGGCGAGACTTTGGAAGATGCCGCGCGGCGGCGGGCGCAAGAAGCGCTGGACGATGAGGCGCGCAGGATCTTGGAGCAATTGCTGAACAGGGACTAGGCGCGGTGATCGCATTTGGTCAAGGAAAAGGGCGCGCAGAGGGATCTGCGCGCCCTTCCTGTAGAAGAATGATCAGCGGCGGCGGTCGCGGCGCGCGCTCATCGGTTGGAAGGCGACGCCGACATGGGCCTCGCAATAGGGTTTGCCCGGCACCGACGGCAGGCCGCAGAACCAGAAATCTTCGGTGGCGGGATCGCCGATCGGCCATTTGCAGGTGCGCTCGGTCAATTCCATCAGCGACAGACGCTTGGCGCGCTTTTCGACTTCGCGGACCGAGGCCAGAGCCTCGGGCGAGATTTCGTTGGCGGAAGGCTGCGGCGGCAGGGGTTGACCGGCGGGGATGATGGCCTTGCGGATCGGCAAGGGCATGATCGTGGCGGTCGGCGCTGCGGCAACGGGGGCGGGCTGCGGACGTTCCGGCGCGGTTGCGGGCGCGCGCGGTGCGGCGGCCGGGGCCGGATCGGCGGCGCGGGGCGGTTCGGCGCGCGGGGCCACGGGTTCGACGCGAGGCGGCGGCGGGGCCGCGACGGGGGCCGCCGCTGCCGGAGCCTCGGCCTCGTCCCCGTCGTCACGGCCATTGCCTGCGCCCACACGGTTCGACAGGCCAAGGCGATGGACCTTGCCGATCACCGCGTTGCGGGTGACACCGCCCAATTCCTTGGCGATCTGGCTTGCCGACTGGCCTTCGGCCCACATTTTCTTGAGCGTCTCAACGCGCTCGTCGGTCCAGGACATGGGTAACTCCGGTTCAGGGGGCCGATGGGCCTTGCGGCCCGTATTCTATTCGGGATGGCACGGGATACAAGCGGACGCCGCCAAGATCAAGCGCGCCTGCGATTCGGGCTTGATTGCGGGGCGTGCTTTTCCATAGGTGGGGGTGCGCGGGCGGCCCGACAAGGCTGCTGCGCCCAGACAGGGGGTCCAGATGCACGACTATCGCGCCCAACGCGCCGACACTTTTGAAACCTTTGCCATGGTGGGGCGCGGGGTGAAGCTGCCGAAAACCTCTGTGGTGGTCTATGAATTTGTCGCCGAGGAGGTGGACACCAAATGGGCCGAAGTGGAAAAAGCCTTGCGCGCCAAGGGGTTCAAGACTCACCACAAGGGCGATGTGCTGGAAGCGCGGATCGGGCCGATCACGATTGATGCCGAAACCGTCTGGCACTGGGAAAAGATTGCCACCGACATCGTGCTGCCGTTCGAATTCTTCCCGGACGGGTGGGAATTGGCCGACGACTGAGCCTGCTTCGGGCGGCTGACCACATTGAGCCGCTGGCGCGGCGTTGTTTTTGGTGAAGGGCCGCTGCGCGGGATGCCTCCGGCGGGGATATTTTTGCAGAGAGGATCGGGGGAAGGGCGCGCTTAGCGGCGCGGGCGGCTTTCTTTGCCGTTGATCCAAGTGGCGCGGATGGCGCGGTCGTCGCCCAGCATGATGGTGGGGAAGATTGCTTGCCAGATGGTTTCGGCGCGGCGGGTGGCCTGCTCGATGGCCGGGGTCGAGGCCAGATCGAGGATGGTCAGATCGGCCTCTAGCCCCGCTGCGATATTGCCGATGCGGTGTTCGGCATGCAGGGCGCGGGCCGAGCCGATGGTGGCCAGCCACCACAGTTGCGACGGATGCAGGGCTTGGCCGCGCAGTTGCGCCACCTCGTAGGCGGCGGCCATGGTGTGTAGCATCGAAAAGCTGGAGCCGCCGCCGGTATCGGTGGCAAGGCCGACGCGCAGGGATTGGGCAAGACCCATGTCGAACAGGCCGGAGCCGATGAAGGTGTTCGAGGTCGGGCAATGCACAAGGCTGGCCCCCGCCTCGCGCAAGCGGTCTTTTTCGCGCGGGGTCAGGTGGATGGCATGGCCATAGACGGCACCTTCGCGCAGCAGGCCTTGTGATTCATAGGTGTCCAGATAGTCGCGCGACTGCGGGAACAGGTCTTTGACCCAAGCGATTTCGTCCGTCTGCTCGGAGAGATGGGTCTGCATCAGGCAATCGGGGTATTCGTGCCAGAGCGCGCCCATGGCGGCGAGTTGTTCCGGCGTCGAAGTGGGGGAGAAGCGGGGCGTGATCACGTAGGACAGCCGGCCCTGCCCGTGCCATTTCTGCAGCAGGCGTTTGCTGTCGTCATAAGCGGACTGGGCGGTATCGCGCAGGGCTTCGGGGGCGTTGCGGTCCATGCAGGTTTTGCCCGCAAAGGCGCGCAGGCCACGGGCTTGGGCGGCGGTGAAGAAGGCATCGACGGATTCGGGATGAATGGTGGCGTAGGAGCACATCGAGGTGGTGCCATGCGCCAAGGCCAGATCGAAATAGCGGTTGGCCACCTCATCGGCATAGGCGCGGTCGGCAAAGCGCATCTCTTCGGGGAAAGTGTAGCTGTTCAGCCAATCGATCAGGCGCTTGCCCCATGAGGCAATGATCGCGGTCTGGGGGTAATGCACATGGGCGTCAATAAAGCCTGCAGAAATAAGGCATTGGCCGTAATCGGTGATGCGGGCCTGCGGGTTGGCGGCGCGCAGGGCATCTGCGGGGCCGACCGCCGCGATCTTGCCGTTTTCGATCAGAACCGCGCCGTGGCGGTCATGGCGGGCGGCCTCGGGGCCAACCGCGAAGGGATCATCGGTAAAGGACAGCACTTGCCCCAGAAGTAGATCGGCCATGGCTGCCCCCGTCATTTCATCGATCATAGCTTATATGTTTGTGCCATTTCAGTAAAACAGCCCATGCCCCCTGTTTCCTTGAAACAGCTTTCGCTAAGGATGGGGCAATGGGGGCGCGGCATGGCAGAAGATCTGGCAGTCATGGACGAGGATGAGGTTCACGCCGATCGCGTGGCCGCCATTCTGGACGCCGTTGAGGCGGGTGATGTCGCGCGGCTGACGCATTTGCTGGAGCCGCTGCACGCTGCCGATATTGCCGACTTGCTGGAGCAGATCGGGTCGGGTGACCGCAAGGCGCTGGTGGCGCTGTGGGCGGCGGAAATCGATGGCGAGTTGCTGTCGGAACTGGACGAATCGATCCGCGAGGAAGTGATCGAGGCGCTGCCGCGCGAAGTCGTGGCCGTGGCGATGCGCGAGCTGGATTCGGACGATGTCGTTGATATTCTTGAGGATCTTGATGCGCCGCAGCAGGGCATCATCCTTGAGGCGCTGGAAGATGCCGACCGCGTTGCGGTGGAACAGGCGCTGGCCTTTCCCGAGGAATCCGCTGGCCGTCTGATGCAGCGCGAGGTGGTTGTTTCGCCCGAACACTGGACGGTGGGCGAGGCGATTGACTATCTGCGCGGGGCCGAGCATCTGCCGGACCAGTTCTATCATGTGATCCTGACCGATCCGCGCATGAAGCCTACGGGATATGTGACGCTGGGGCGGCTGCTGTCATCGCGGCGCGAGGTGCGGCTGAAGGATATTCTGGAAGACAGTTTCCGCACGGTTCCGGCCACGGAATCCGAGGCCGATGTGGCCTATATGTTCAACCAGTATCACCTGATTTCCGCGCCGGTGGTCGACGGCTCGGGGCGGTTGGTGGGCGTGATTACCATTGATGACGCCATGAACGTGCTGGACGAGGAGCATGAGCAGGACATGCTGCGTCTGGCCGGTGTGGGCGACGAATCGAGCCTGTCGGACGGGGCTTTTGCGACGGCGCGGCAGCGGTTGCCTTGGCTGGTGGTGAATCTGTTCACGGCATCGATCAGTGCCTTTGTGATCTCGATGTTCGAGTCGACGATTGCGGCCTTGGTGACGCTGGCGGCGCTGATGCCGATTGTGGCCTCGACGGGCGGGATCGCGGGGACGCAATCGCTGGCGGTGGCGGTGCGGGCGCTGGCGACGCGCAGTCTGACTTCGGCCAACGCGCGGCGGGTGGTGCTGCGCGAATTGCTGGGGGGCTTGCTGAACGGCTGCGGTCTGGCGGTCATTCTGGGCGTGGCAAGTTTTGCCGTGTTCGGCGATTGGAAACTGGGCGTGGTGCTGGGCGTGGCGATGATCACCAATCAGGTGGTGGCGGGGCTGGGCGGCGTGCTGGTGCCGCTGACGCTGCACCGGTTCAAGCTTGATCCGGCGCTGGCCTCGGGGACGTTTGTGACGACCTTGACCGATGTGTTAGGATATTTGGCATTTCTGGGGCTGGCGAGTTGGTTTTTGCTATGATCGACAAGGGTGAAGCACGCAAAGCGGCCTTTGCCGCGCGCAAGGCGGCGTTTGCGGCGGGGCAGGGGCAGGCAGCAGAGTTGCTGGCCGATTTTCTGGCGGCATATCAAGGCAAGGCCTTGGCCGGATATATGGCGATGCGGACCGAGATTGATCCGCTGGCCGCGATGGTGGCGCATCAGGGGCCGGTCTGCGTGCCGGTGATCATCGCCAATGGCCAGCCGCTGAAATTCCGCGAATGGTCGCCGGGGTGCCGGATGGAGATGGGGGCCTTTGGCGCGGAAATACCGGCGGAAGGGGCCTGGATCGAACCCGAGGTGCTGATCGTGCCGCTGGTGGGGTTCGATGCACGCGGCTACCGGCTGGGCTATGGCGGCGGGTTTTATGACCGCACGCTGGAAGGGTTACGGGCAAAGCGGCCAACGTTTGCTGTGGGATTTGCCTTTGACGCGCAGGAAATGCCGGAAGTGCCGATAGACCAGTTCGATCAACGGCTTGACGCGATGGTGACGGAAAGCGGCCTGCGGTTGTTTTAAGGGCGCAAAGCTGCGATAGGGCGGGGCGCTTTGGGAATTGGGACGCCAGCATGATCATATCGCATCGCTACCGCTTTATCTTTGTGCGGACCCGCAAAGTGGCCAGTTCCAGCCTTGAGGTATGCCTGTCGGGCCTGTTGACGCCGGATGATTTCGCCACCCCGCAGACCGAGCGGGATCAGGGCATGAAGGCCGGGGAAAGCACCGTCAAGCCACGGATATTTCACGGCTTTACCCGCCACGGGCTGCCCCTGTTCATCAGTGGCCATGCGCCTTTGACCAAGGCCTATCAGCTTTTTGGCAGCCGCATCGCCGATTACAGGGTGATCGCGGCCGAGCGTGACCCGTGGGATCGGGCGGTTTCGGTGTTCTATTGGAGCCACCGCAAAACCGATATGAAATCGCGGCCCCTGACCGAACAGATCGTGGCGTTTCGGGAATTTGTGCAGCGCACCGGCGCGCCGCGCAGCCTGTTGCAGCGCATGGGGCTGGGCAGCCACCGCTTTGTTTCGCAGCGTGCGCTGTATTCGATCGGCAGGGTGTCGATGGTGGATAGCCTGCTGCGGTTTGAATGTCTTGATCAGGATCTGGCCACGCTGTCGGTGGATTTGGGGCTGGATAAACCGCTGTCAGTGAAGGGAATTTCAGCCAAGGTCGGTTTTCGCGCCAAGGGGCAAGAGGATTTGCGGGTGTTTCATGACGATGCAACCCGTGCCTTTGTTGCGGCGGAGTGCAAATGGGAAATCGACCATTACGGCTATGATTTCATCACGCGGGGCTTGCCGCATTACAGCCCCGATCCCGCGCGCCATGCCGCCAAAGCCGATTACATCAGCCGGTTTGGCCGCCGCTGATCACTTGGCGATTTTCTCGTCCCGCACGAACATGTTGCCCCAGGCGCGGTCGATCAATTCCGGAGTCATCTGATAGGGGATGCCTTCGAATTCGCAGATCGCGATGATCTGGTCGATCAGAAAGGTCGGCTGATAATTGGCGTAAAGGTTGTTGATGGTGGGGTATTTCACCTTCATCAGGTGGAATAGGGCGCGTTCATCCAAGGGCATCCGGCGTTTGCGGGCAACCATGGCGAAGATTTTCAGGAAGAGGTCCTGCGTGGGGCCATCGACCTTGATCTTGAAGAAAATCCGGCGCAGCGCGGCACCGTCGAAGATTTCGTTGGGGTGGAAGTTGGTGGAAAAGATCACCAGCGTGTCAAACGGAACGGTGAACTTCTCGCCCGATTGCAAGGCAAGGATGTCGCGGGATTCCTCCAGCGGCACGATCCAGCGGTTGACCAGTTTCTGCGGCGATTCCGCCTGACGGCCAAGGTCGTCCACGATGAAAATCCCGCCCGAGGATTTCAACTGCAAGGGGGCCTGATAGGTGCGCGCGGTGGGGTTGTATTTGAGGTCAAGCATGTCGAGCGTCAACTCGCCCCCCGTCACAACCGAAGGCCGGTCACAATAGACATAGCGGTTGTCAAAACGGTTGCCCGAGCGGCGCAGGGAGGTGGGGTCGTCGATGGATTCCTCGGCCTTGGAATGGACGATGGGATCGTAAACGGTGATCACCTGACCCGCATATTCGATGGCACGGGGGATATAGATCTTGTCGCCAAGTGCGGCGCGGATGCCGTTGGAGATGCTGGATTTGCCGTTGCCGGGCGGACCATACATCAAGATTGATCGGCCAGACGTGACAGCAGGGCCAAGATTGTCGATCAGATCATGCGGCAGGATCAGGTGGCCCATGCCCGCCATCAATTCGGGACGCGTCAGTTTCAGGTTTCGGACGGATTGACGCTTCATCTGATCGGAGTAAGCGTTCAGTGGGACGGGCAGCGCGCCGTAATATTCCGACTGGCTTAGGGCATCCAGCGCGCGGGATTTGCCCGCATCGGTGAGTTGATAGCCCATCTCGTTGCCCGAGGTGGCATGCAGCGTGCCGGTGGCCTCCAGCAGACGTTGGCCGCGGGCCAGATCGACCAATTCCTGCGCCAGCGGCACCGGCAGGGCGATAGTGCGCGAAATCTCGGTGACGAGATCGAGGTTCATGCGGAACATGGTCTTCAACAGGATATCGCGCATCATCACCGCCGAAAGGCCGGTTTCGGCCAGAGTTTTCGGGGCGGGGGGCGCGATCACGCCGGTCGGCACTTGCATGTTCATGGACGGACCCTTTGCAGGGGCGGGCGCTGTGGCCCGCCGATCAATGATCCGTCAATGCCCTAGAAAAGGGGCAGGAGTGCGGCGGCAAGGTAGAAAATCAGTGTTCCTGACAGGGCAAGCCCCATCGGAAAGTCTTTGTGCGTCCAGCTTTGCCAATCGGTGGTGGCGTTGCGGACAGCCGGAATCAGACGGGCAAGCCGGTGGGCGGTAAAGGCACCAAGGATGCAGGCGGCAATCAGGCCCAGCACAAAGCGCAGGTCGGCATGGACAAAGACAGGGGCCATTGCGGCGGCAAATTTCGCATCGCCCGCCCCGACCAGCCCCGTCGCATTGGCGATAAAGCCTGCTGCCAAGGCGGCGGCCCCCACGGCCCAACCCCAGAGCCAAAGCTGGAACGGCATCACCAGCACACCGACCACCAGATAGACGGCGGCCATCGCCAGCACCGCCTTGTTGGGGATTTTCATGAATTTCATATCGCTCCATGACACCCAGATGCCGATGGGAAGCGCGAAAGGCAGGAAGGCCAGTGCGGCCATAGGAGAGATCATGGTCATGCGTCCAAGGCTGCCAGGCTGCGGGCTGCGGCCTCAAAATATTGCGGATGGGTGTCGATGGCCTGCTGCAACAGGCCCTTGCCCACGGTGATGTCGCTTTGCTTGATCGCCGTCAGCGCCAGCGTATATAGCAGTTCGGCGCGTTCGGTCTGGGTCATGTCCAGCACGGGAAGATCGTATTTGCGCTGCGCCCCGCGCGCCAGAACAAGGTTGTTCTTGGCGGTGAACAGGGTGGCGTCATAGGTCAGCGCCTCGATGAACAGCTTTTCGGCGCCCGCGTAATCGCCGCGGGTCAGCTTGGAAAAGCCCCAGTTGTTCAGCACGCCTGCAGGTTTGGTCGTAAGACCTGCGGCGATTTCGTAAAAGCTGTCGGCCTTTTTCCAGTCTTTCTTGGAATCGGCCACCATCGCCTCAAGCCGGTAGCGTTCATAGGTTTCGTGGGTGGGCGGGATCTGGTTCAGCTCGGCCTCGGCGCGGGTCCAGTCATTGGTACGGATCAGGCTGTCGGCCAGCGCCACGCGGTCTTCGTTGGTGCCTTCGGGCGAGGCGACGATCTGGGTCCAGACGGCCACAGCCTCGGTAGGGTGATTGGCGCGGATCAATGATTTCGCCAGACCGCGTTTCAGATCGATCCGCTCGGGCTGTTCGGCACTGGTTTTCTTGAAATAGGCCACGGCCTCATCCGGGTCGCCCACGGTCAGCATGATGTCATTGAGGTTGGATTCGTCGATGACGTTGACGCTTTTGATGGCGCGCTGCACCTCGGCATCAGATTGCCGCTGGCCGCAACCAGTCAGCGCGACTGTGCCGGACAGGCACAGCGCAAGAAAAACAGGGTGGCGCATTTTGCGTCCTTTTACTGCTCGAGTAGTCTGGGCCGTTACAGTTGGGACAGCAAAACGTAATTGCCGTTGCCCCGCCGCACGAGGGAGAATGCCTTCTTTTCTTCGGTATACACGGTGTTTTCGGTTCGGGCGATAGCCAGTCGCAGATTTTCGCGGATCGAGTCCGATTGGCCACTGTCCAGCGCGAAAGCCTGCTGGAACACAACGCGGGCCTCTCCGGCCTTGCCCATCTCCATCAGCACACAGCCAAGGTTGTTCAGGGCGGGGACAAAGGCGGGATCAGCCTCAAGCGCGCGGCGCAGCAGCTTTTCGGCCTGACCCAGCCGCCCCAAGGCAAGGTTGGCGGACCCCAGCGCGGACAGCACGTCAACGTTGATCCCCTGTTCGGCAGCGGCGCGCAGATAGGCCTTCAGCGCCAGTTCATATTCGCCCGCCTCCATCAAGCGGTGACCGACCAGCAAACCATCCACGCCTTGCCGCGAGGAATCGGAGGCGGGGGGGCGGTTGGATGTAGCTTGACCGCCCGATGCACAGGCGGCCAAGGGAAGCAGGATAGGCGCAAAAAGCGCGGCACGGCGGTTCAACGCAGATCAGCCTTTCCCCATCGACAGGGTGGTTGCAATGCCATGCACGGACGGACCGATCAGGATGATCATCAACGGCGGCACGGTGAACAACATTGTGCCGAGGGTCAGCTTGGTCGGCAAGGTGTTTGCCTTCTCTTCTGCCCGCATCACGCGTTTATCGCGCATTTCGGCAGAGTAGACCCGCAGCGCCTCGGCAATCGAGGTGCCGAAGGTCGCCGATTGCACCAGCGTGGTGACGAAGGACGAAACATCGGGGATGCCCACGCGTTCGGACATGTCTTTCAGCACTTGCACGCGTTCCTTGCCTGCCTTGACCTCATGCGCGACGATTTCGAACTCTTCGGCCAAGGCGGGATAACCGGCGCGGCTTTCCTTGGCGACGCGGTTGATCGATTGATCAAGCGACTGGCCCGCCTCGACGCAGACCAGCATCAGATCAAGCGCGTCGGGAAAACCCGAGACGATCTCTTCCTTGCGGGTTTGCAGGCGGCGCTGCACCCAGTATTGCGGCAGGTAATAGCCCGCAGCCCCCGGCCCGATGGTGGCAATGATCATGAACTGGGTCGAGATTTCCTGCTGGGTCTGCACGATCAGCGTGTAAATTACGCCAAAGATCAGAAAGCCGATGCCCAAGACCAATTGGGCAAAGTGGAACATCCGCACAGAGTTTTTGGCGCGATAGCCCGCCCGCAGCATTTTCAGCCGCGCTGCTGTCATCGTCTCGACGTCCTGAGGTTCAAGGAAGCCTGCGAATTTCTCAAGCTTATCGGCCTTCTCGCCGCGGCGCAATTCGGCCCCCGGGCGGGCTGCCTTGCCGGTATCCAGCCGCTGCGCCTTCAGTTTTGAAAATGGCTCGGGCTGTTTTTTCAACATCGCGGGCAGCGTGCCGACCACAAGCAACAGCCCCAGCAGCCCAAGGGCCAGCAACGGGCCAAGCGGGCCAAAGGCATCTGTCAGCTTGGCGTTGATATCGTTGAGAAATCCCATGATGCGTCAGACCTTGATATTGACCATGATTTTCATGAAGACCACGTTGATCACAAGGAACACCCCCACAACCAGCGCGGCCGGAATGAAGGCGGCGGTTTCTTTGACGTCGTCGTAGTAGTGCGGCTGGATGATCTGGATCATCACCAGCGCGCCAATCGGGAAGGCGGACAGGAACATGCCCGACCATTTCGCCTCGGCGGTGATGGCCTTGACGCGGCGAAACAGTTTGAAGCGTGCGCGGATCACCTTGGCCAGACCTTCCAGAATTTCGGCAAGGTTGCCGCCCGATTGCTGCTGGATCGAAACGGCCACGGCCAGAAAACGCAAATCCTGACTGTCCATCCGCTCGGCAAATGCCTTGAGGCTTTCGGACACATCGCGGCCATAGGCGGCCTCGTCCGAGATCATGCCAAATTCGGTTCCCAACGGGTCGGGAACCTCTTTCGACACGATGCCGATCGCCGAGGAAAACGGATGGCCCACGCGCAAGCTGCGGACCATCAGCTCTACCGCGTCGGGAAGCTGTTCCTCCAGCAGCGCCATGCGCTTTTTGGCCTTGTTATTGACCCAAGTGTAGACGCCGCCCACCCCCATCGCGATGGCGATGCCGATGCGGATCGGCGGGCTGGCCTCGGTTCCCATGGTCAGGCCAAGATAGGCGAATATCGCCAGACCGCCCATGATTCCAATCAGTTGGCTGGGGGTAAAGGCGATGTTGGCCTTTTGCGCCTTGGTGGCCAGAATGGAATAGAGCGGAATCCCGCGCGAGTTCATGTGCTGGCTCATCTCCTTGCGGAGTTGTTCCAGCACCTGTTCGCGGTTGTGGTTCTTTTCCAGCAGGGCCAAGCGGCGGCTCATGCGGGAGTTCAGGCTGATCGATTTGCCGAAAACCGTCAGATACAGCCCTTCGACCAGCACCAGAACGGCGACGAAGATCAGAATATAGATAAGCGGGGCTGCCGAAAGTTGCATGATGTCCCCTTAAATGACCGGTTCGTAGATCGAGGCGGGCAGATCATAGCCCCATTGCCGGAAACGGTCGGAATAGTGCGACCGCACGCCGGTGGCGTTGAAGCGCCCGATGATCTTGCCGTTCGGTTCGACGCCCAGACGTTCGTAGCGGAAGATTTCCTGCATCGAGATCACCTCACCCTCCATGCCGGTGATTTCGGTCACCGACACCATCCGGCGCGAGCCGTCCTGCAGGCGCGACGCCTGCACGATCAGGTTGACGGCGCTGGCGATCTGGCTGCGGACAGCCTTCAGCGGCATTTCGATCCCGGCCATGGCGACCATGTTTTCAAGGCGCGAAATGCCATCGCGGGCCGAGTTGGCGTGGATCGTGGTCATCGATCCGTCGTGGCCGGTGTTCATGGCCTGCAACATGTCGATGACCTCTTCGCCACGGGTTTCGCCCACGATGATGCGGTCGGGACGCATCCGCAACGCGTTGCGAAGGCAATCGCGCTGGGTCACGGCACCCTTGCCTTCGACGTTTGGCGGGCGGCTTTCCATGCGGCCGACGTGGACCTGCTGCAGTTGAAGTTCGGCGGTGTCTTCGATGGTCAGCACGCGTTCGGTGTTGTCGATAAAGGACGACAGCGCGTTCAGCGTGGTGGTTTTCCCCGACCCCGTGCCACCCGACACGATCACGTTCAACCGGCAGGACACGGCGGCCTGAAGGTAGGCGGCCATTTCCTCGGTAAAGGCGCCAAAGCGGACCAGATCCGGCACGCCCAGCTTTTCCTTCTTGAATTTCCGAATGGAAACAAGGCTGCCATCCACCGCAACCGGCGGCACCATGGCGTTAAAGCGCGAGCCGTCGGCAAGGCGGGCGTCAACATAGGGGTTGGATTCGTCCACGCGGCGGCCCACGGCTGACACGATCTTGTCGATGATCCGCAGCAGGTGGCGTTCGTCCTTGAAGGTGATGTCTGTCAGTTGCAGCTTGCCGCCACGTTCGACGAAAATCCGGTTGGGGCCGTTCACCAGAATATCGTTGACGGTATCGTCTTTTAGCAGCGGCTCAAGCGGACCAAGGCCCATCACCTCGTCATAAAGTTCCTGATTCAGTGTGCTGCGGTCATCCTTGTTCAAGGACACCGACATTTCGTCCAGCGCCTCGGAGGTGATGGCGGCGATTTCGGACTTGAGGTTGGATTCGGTGGCCTGTTCCAGCGCGGCAAGGTTGAGGTTATCCAGCAGGCGCTTGTGCAATTCTTGCTTCAACTCGCCCAGACGCTCTTTGCGTTTCTTTTCCTTGTCGGCGGCGGCGACTTCGGCGGCGGGGCGGGCTTGCGGGCCGGTGGGCATGGGGCGGTTGGCGATGATCGGCTTGACCGTGGCGGCTGGCGCGCGGGCGGCAGGCGCTGCGGTCGAGACGGGGGCCATGCCGGATTTGGCCGCGCCCTCTGGCTTTTTGAAACGTGAAAACATCTATTCCCCCAATCGAACCGGTCAGCGCTTGCCGGTTTCGGCGTCTTTGTTCAGTTCATGCAGCGACTTGGCCAGCTTTTGGATCTCGCGGCGCAGCGGGTTCTTGCCCGCATTCTCCGAAAGGGGCAGGCCGTGGTCATTGGCTTGCGTTACCTGCGCGCCCCCGTCGGGAAGCTGCAATTCGATTGCGATATCAAGGCTTTCGGCCATCCGCTTTACCCGGCTTTTGGCGGCAAGATCGGTGAATTTCGGCGCGCGGTTCAGCACATAGCGCAGTTTCTCATGCGGCAGGCCTTCGGCCTTGAGTGCGCGCACCAGTCGCAGCACGTTCTGGGCCGAGCGCAGGTCCAACTCCATCAGGGCAAAGTAGACATGCGCGCGCGACAGAACGGCCTCGGTCCAGCTGACAATGGTTTTCGGCATGTCGATCACGACAAAATCGAAATTCGCGCGGGCCATATCGATGATGCGGCCAATTTCTTCGGGGCCGATAATGTCAAGCGGCAGCATATCGGCGGGCGCGGTCAGCACATGCAGCTTTTCGTTATAGGTCAGCATGGATTGCAAAAGCGTGTCGCTGTCGGCGTTCAGGGCATCGGACAAAAGATCTAGAACCGCCTCTTTGCGGGGCAGGTCCAGATAGGTCGCAGCCGAGCCATATTGGAAATCAAGGTCGATCAGGCAGACGCGCGGAGCGTTGGTCTTGTCGATATTTGCCAATTCCCATGCAAGGTTGGTGGCAAAGGTCGAGGCACCGGCCCCACCGGCCAGCGCATGCACCGGCAGCACCACGGCATCGCGGTCGCCCTTGGCCTTGAAGGCGGGATGGGCCTGTGCGGTGTCATCTTCCGGATCGACAGGCGCGGGGGCCGCTGCCGGAGCGGCAGGGGCGGCGGATGCGGCGGCGGCGCCTTCGGGTTTGCGAATCCGTTCAATCGCCTCGTGCAAGGCACCGTCGGGCAGCGGGTAGGGCACAAAATCCTCGGCCCCTGTCCGCAGCAATTGATGCAGCGCAATCGGGCCGACCTGATCGGCAATCAGGATCACACGGATGTTGCGCGCCTTGGCTTTGCGAATGATCTCGACGATCCGGGCAAGATCGGCCTCGTCTTGCCCGTTCACGGCAATGGCGACAAATTCAAGCGTCGCGGCATCGGATTGATCCAGAAACAGCAAGGCATCGTCAAAGCCAAGGTCGCCCCAGCTTTCACCCAGTTCTTGCTCCATATGGTCGATCAGAATATCGAAATTCTGCACATCCCGCGAGATGGTGCAGGCCACAATCGGGGCCGGATCAGGTTGCAGGTTTGCCACGCTTGTCATTTGCCTATCGTCCTTCCAAAGACGGTCTCCGGTTGGTGCAATCCGCGCGAAGCGGCGCGAATCGGAACACCTGTCCGGAAACCGTGCCGCATCAAAGTGATGAGGCGACTGTTCCCATTGCTGAGAAGGTGCAGGCAGATGGTGGCGAGATTGGGGCTAAAAAATCGTCAATGTTTGATTTTTAACGATTCAGCAGTCGGAATGGAAACGAAAGGCCCGCGGGATACGCGGGCCTTTGATTTACTGCCCTGCGGCCGGATTGACCTGGGTGCTGATGTCTGTGTTCGGCGGATGCGGGCGCACCGCATTGTTGATGTATTCGCGCATGATGATCGCGGCATATTTGCCATTCAGCAGCATTTCGCTGTCATTCACAAAGCCGGACACTTCGGTAACGGTGCGGCGGTTGCGTTCTTCGGGGCCGGGGGTCTGGATGACGGGCTGGGTCTTGCCATAGGACACCACCGCCTCAAGCCGCGTGGTGCTGATGCCAAGGCTGCCGAAATAGGCGACAACAGCCTGCGCGCGGCGTAGCCCCAAGGATTTGTTATAGGCGTCAGAGCCGACAAGATCGGTATGGCCGTAGACGCGGAAACGCACTTCGGGGAATTGCCTGATCCAGTCCGCCTGTTGGCGCAGCGTGACGCGTGCAGCCTCGGTCAGTTGCGACGAGTTGAAGGCAAAGGTGATCGTGGACGGCACCTCGGTGGCAAAGCGGTTGCCAAGCGCCGAAGTTGCGTCGATCTGCCCCGTCATCAGCAGGGTGTTGTTCATGGTGGCATTGCCGAAGCCACCCTCATCAATTTCCGAACCGACGGGCTTGTTGAATTCGTAAGGGTTACAGGCGGCAAGGGCGAGGGCGGCTGTCAGAAACAGCGGGAAGGAGTGGGCGCGCATCAGATCACTCCATCACATAGCCATAAGAGCCCGAGAAATCCTGACGGGCCACTTCGCCCGCAGCCCCCTTTTGCTTGCCTGCGACCTGACCGAACAGGAACAGCTCGCGTTCGGTCGGAATGCGGATGCGGTCGGTGGGCAGGGCCAGCGCCTCGCCCCGCGTCGGGGTGACAAGGTGCGGGGTGACGATGATCACCAGTTCCGACTGCGCGCGCTGATATTCCGAAGACCGGAACAGCGCGCCAAGGATCGGAATGTCGCCCAGCCACGGAACCTGACCATTCAGATCGCGGAAGTCGTCTTGCAGCAGGCCCGCGATGGCAAAGCTTTCGCCGTCGCGCATTTCCACCGTGGTCGAGGTTTCGCGGCGTTTGAAGGCGTTCAGCGAAAAGCCGTTGGATTCGACGCTGGTGGTGGTGTCGATCGAGGACACGGCGGCGTTGATGATCAGGTTGATGATATCGCCATCGACAACGGTGGGGGTGAAGTTCAATTCAACGCCAAAGGGTTTGTATTGAATCTTCACGCCATCTTTGTCGGCCACGGGAATCGGATATTCGCCACCGGCAAGAAACTTGGCTTCTTGCCCCGACAGGGCGGTCAGGTTCGGTTCGGCCAGCGTACGGACGACGCCCTTCGATTCCAAAGCCTCAAGCAGCACGGCAAATTCCAGCGAGCCTGCCGAAAAGCCCAAGGTCATCCGGCCCTCTGCCTCATTCGACGAGGTGATGGTGTCGCCGTTCAGCAGGTTTTCAAGATTCGAGCTATCGGCCAGCACGCCGTTTCCGGCGTTGACGCCAAACGAATCGCCCCCCGCAAGACCCAGCGAAGCCGACAGGTTCTTGGAGACCGACCGCTGCATTTCGGCAAAGCGCACCTTCAGCATCACTTGCTGGGTGCCGCCCACGCTCATCAGGTTGGACACGCGTTCGGGGGCATAGCGATTGGCCAGATCCAGGGCGCGATCCAGTTTCGCCGTTGAGGACACGGTGCCAGACAGCACGATGCCGTCATTGGCGGTGCGGACCTCGATATTCTCGCCGGGCAGGATCTGCTGCAGGCGTTCCTTGAATTCGGCGATATCGGGGGTGACATGCACATCCACGTTGGCGATCAGTTTGCCATCGGGGGAAAGCAGGGTCAGCGTGGTGCGGCCAGGTGTCTTGCCAAGCACATAGATCGAGCGGTCCGACAGGGTGGAAATATCGGCAATGCCGGGGTTTGCGATGGACAGTTCGGCAAAGGCGACATCGCTTTCCACAACAACGGCGCGGTTCATCGGCACGTTCAGCGGCTCGGACTCGGCACCCGACATGACCCGCAGCGTTTGCGCGGGCAGGGCAGTCATACAGGTTGTCGCAAGGGCAAGCCCAAGCAATCCTGCCCCCAGAAAGTCCCGCAATCTCATCCGAGCTGCCCTTTCGATATGCCTCTGCGCCGGGTCTTTGTTGCCCGTTCCATTCCCCAAAATGCAGCAGAACCTGTTTTATTGCAAGAATCAAACGCTTGGGGGGCGTTCCTTATGTGGATAGCCTGCAACACACAGCTATCCTTGGCGTAAAAGCAAAGCGCGGCCCCCAGATAGGGTGCCGCGCTTTGGCAAAAATCCGGCTCAGTTGGTGCAAGGGATCGGGATTTCCAGCACATCGGCACCTTTGCGGGTGCGGATCGTGCAGACTTTTTCCTCTTCGATCTTGGCGGCGGTCTGTTGTTCGATGCCCAGAAGCGCATCGGAATCCACCTCGACAAAGCCTGCGGCACTGTCATCGCCCATGCCGACCAGAGACATCACCAGCCGCCCCGTGGCCTGCGCCTGCGCCAGACGCGCGACCTGTTCCGGTGTGGCGGCCACGGTCATCGTGCGGGCCGCTATCGCGCCATCGGACAGCCCTTTTTTCGGGCTGCGATCCACGGCGATGATTTTGACCTTGGTTTCGATCAGGCGGGTCAATTCCCCGTCATTGCCGCTTACGGCACCCGTCCAGTAGATATCGACATGATCGCCCGGCTGCAGGAAGTCTGCCGCGTCCACCTTGATCGCAAAAGCGCGCATGCCGCGTTCGATCGATCCGTTCAGCCCGGCCTGCTCGCCCGGCTCGGTGACTTTCATGGCCAGAACCGGCTCGAACTGTTCCATCTGGCGCAGCACATAGCGCGGTGCGGTATTGTCTTCGGGAAACAGCACGGCCGGATCAAAGAAGGCGGCTTCGGGCAGGGCATTCTTGGGCCAGTAGATCATCTGGACGTCGTCCTTGGTCAGCTGCTCGCCATAGTTCTTGGGCTTGTTGACCACGAACAATTCGACCAGACCACCGGTGCGGGCCTTGATCTTCAACTCTTCCTGCAGGGCAAATTCGGTTTTGTTGATATAGCCCTTCGCCATGTAGACTGCCGCCCCGGCAAGGGCGATGCCTACAATCAGGACCAGTCCGAAAATCATCCGCATAGTGTCACCTTGTCCTTGTTACACAGCATCGGGAGGCAAGCCTCAACGGGTGCTGACGTAGCCCACGCCACGGGCCGAGATGGAATCCGAGATACCCTGAGACGAGCTTTCGGCACTGAAGGCTACGGGGTAAAGCACCAGCATTCCCATGCCGATCACCGCCGCGCTTAGCACCACCCAGTCAATCGTGACCGCGCCGTCCTCATCCGTCAGGAAGTTGGTCAGTTCTGTCGTCATAATCGCATCCTTCCAGGCTTGGCTGCCATGACAGCACCGGCGGCACTTCCCACGTCTCAACCGCATTTTGGTGCCAAAACTTGCCCGAATTGCGGCAAGTGCGTGGCTCGAATGCGGTTTGTTCCTTCGGGTTGCTCAAATGCAAAAGACCGCCCTTTCGGGCGGCCTTTCGTTCAGATCGGGGATATCGATCAGGGTGCAGCCGGTGCCGAGGTGTAGCCCGATTCACGGCCCTGCAGGTCGGCCACAACGGTGTCGCCCAGGTCTTCGATGCCGCCGCCGACGGTCTGCATCACGACCATGCCGAGGCCGACGATGGCGGCGGTCAGCACGACCCAGTCAACGGTCACAGCGCCGGATTCGTCGTTTTTGAAGGTCTTGAAGATGTTGAGAATTTTCATGGTCTTGTCCCTTTCAAGGTGATGCTCTGGTTTTTTCCTACCGCTGCGCGTCTGTGCTGGATGGCCTCTGTTCCGGTCCAACTACGCTTTGGATGTAGCCTTTTTCACTTTCGATAGTGGCGCGAATGGGATCGGATCGCGGCATTCTTGGAATTTTGCATAAAATTCGAAAATTTAAGGTAACACATTGAAAAATAATAAAATAATAATGTGATGTGGCGAGATGCGCGGCGGTGGGGGCGTTGCTTTGCTGCCAATTCTGGCGAAATTGCCATGATTGCGGGCCAAAGCCGTAGAAAAACGCCCTGTTCTCTGGCAGGGTTGGCGTCAATGATAAGAGGCGGAGCTATCCGCCGATATACGGGCAAACTCGGCATGCGATCCCATTTCGGGATGATTCCAGTGATTTTATGCCTTGCCCTGCCGCTGCCTGCGGCGGGCCAGCCTGTGCAGGATGACTTCACCTTCAAGCGGGTGCGTGTGGGCGACGGGTTGCCCGGCAAGCGGATTACAGTGCAGATCGATCCGGCAGAACAGGCGCGCGCGCTGGCGGCCCTGCCGAAGGTTGATGCCCGTCCAGCCCCTTCGCCAGAAGTGCCTCCGCTGGCGCCGGCCCCCGCAGGGGCAGCCTATGACTGGTTCTGGGATGTGATTCCTGTCGCGCAGGATGCGGTGCAGGGGCGATTCCCACAGGCCTTGGCTACGCTGTCACAGGGGCCGGGCGGTGTTTCGGTGGCAGCCCCGCGGATGCAGGCGCTGCAGGAAATCGCGCAAAGCTATGGCACTGACATTCTGAAGGCCACGATCGGCACGCAGGTGTCCCCTGCCCTGGTGCTGGCCGTGATGGGCATTGAGAGCGGCGGCAAGGCAGATGCGGTCAGCCCCAAGGGCGCGCAGGGGCTTATGCAACTGATCCCTGACACGGCTTCGCGCTTTGGAGTGGCTGATTCGACAGATCCGGCACAGAATATCAAGGGTGGGGTGGCCTATCTGGACTGGCTGATGACCGAGTTCGACCGTGACCCGCTGATGGTGATTGCGGCTTATAACGCCGGAGAAGGGGCCGTGCGGGCCAATGCGGGGGTGCCACCCTATGCCGAGACGCGGGATTATGTGCCGAAGGTGCTGGCAGCGTGGCAGGTGGCGCAGGGGCTATGCCTGACGCCGCCAGAGCTGGTCACCGATCCATGTGTGTTCAAGGTGATTGCAGCGGGTGGCTAGGCGTGGGGCGGAGGGGGGCTGTCTGCCCCCCACGACCCCTTCGCATGCGAAGGGGCCTCCCCCCGAGGATATTTGTGCAAAGAGGATGTCGGAGCGGTCAGACCGAAAAGGCGTCCGCCCATTCGGGATGCTTTTTGCGTTGCGCGTTCACGAAGGGGCAAAGCGGCATGATCTTGAAGCCCTCGGCGCGGGCGTCGGCCACCAGTTGCGTGACCAATGCCAGACCTGCGCCGGTGCCGCGAAAGGCATCCGGCACTGCGGTGTGGTCTGCGATCACCAGCGTGGGGCTGGTGATCGAGTAGGTCAGTTCAGCCTCGGCCCCATCGCGGCGCAGGACGTAGCGGCCTTTGCTGCCGGTGGTTTCGCGGACGATCTCAGTCAACGATCGTAGCCTCGGTCGCGGCGCGCAATTCGGCCTCGGTGACACCTTCGGCACATTCGACAATCTTCAGGCCGCCGGGAACAACATCGAATACGCCCAGATTGGTGATGATACGGTTAACGACTCCGGCGCCCGTCAGCGGCAGGGTGCAGGATTTCAGCACCTTGGATTCGCCGTGTTTGCTGGTGTGGTCCATTACGACGACGACGCGGCCGACGCCTGCGACCAGATCCATCGCGCCGCCCATGCCTTTGACCAGCTTGCCCGGAATCATCCAGTTCGCCAGATCGCCGTTTTCCGCGACCTCCATCGCGCCAAGGATGGCCATGGCGATCTTGCCGCCACGGATCATCGCAAAGGACTGGGCGCTGTCGAAATAGGCGGTTTGCGGCAGTTCGGTGATGGTTTGTTTGCCTGCGTTGATCAGATCGGGGTCTTCCTCGCCTTCAAACGGGAAAGGGCCCATGCCGAGCATGCCGTTTTCCGACTGTAAGGTAACGTTAACCCCTGCCGGAATATAGTTGGCCACCAGCGTGGGGATGCCGATGCCAAGGTTCACATACCAGCCGTCTTGCAATTCGCGCCCCGCGCGTTCGGCCATCTGGTTGCGGTCCCACATCTTACGATTCCTTCTTGCGAGTCGTGCGGTTTTCGATGCGCTTTTCGTGTTCGCCCTGAACGATGCGGTGCACATAGATGCCCGGCAGGTGGATGGTGTCGGGATCAAGGCTGCCCAGCGGCACGATTTCTTCCACCTCCACAACGCAGACCTTACCGGCGGTCGCGGCGGGCGGGTTGAAGTTGCGCGCCGTCTTGCGGAACACAAGGTTGCCCGAGGGATCGGCCTTCCACGCCTTTACGATGGATAGATCGGCGACGATTCCACGCTCAAGAATATAGGTCTTGCCGTTGAAATCGTGGTGTTCCTTGCCCTCGGCGATCACGGTGCCAACGCCTGTGGCGGTGTAAAAGCCGGGGATGCCAGCACCACCGGCGCGCAGGCGCTCGGCCAGCGTGCCTTGGGGGTTGAACTCAAGCTCAAGTTCACCCGAGAGGTATTGGCGCATGAATTCAGCGTTTTCGCCGACGTAGGACGAGATCATCTTCTTGACCTGACGGGTTTCCAGCAGTTGGCCCAGACCGAAGCCGTCGACGCCCGCGTTATTCGACGCGATGGTCAGATTTTTGGTGCCGGCCTCACGGATCGCGGCGATCAGCAGTTCAGGAATGCCGCACAGGCCAAACCCGCCGGATGCGATCAACATCCCGTCAAACAACAGACCCTCAAGCGCCGCTGCGGCGCTGGGATAGACTTTCTTCATCGGTAGGCCTCCCGCAAACTCTTGGGCAGGATAAGAGCCAGCGATTTTGGCAAAGTCAATCGCCGCAGTGCGGCGTGATGGAGGTATGTTGCAAACGCAACGATTTCCGCGCCTTTACCCGGCGCGGCGAGTTGCTATGCTGCAAAGCCTGCCCGCGTGGTGAAATGGTAGACACATGAGACTTAAAATCTCCCGGCCTTATGGCCATGCCGGTTCAAGTCCGGCCGCGGGCACCATCAGGACAGTTCTTTGACGGCCTCCATCGCCACATAGGTGGAGGTGTTGGACACATGCGGCAGCGCACTGATGTGTTCGGCCAGCACACGGCGGTAATCCTGAATATCAGTGGTGCGAACCTTGAGCAGGTAATCGAAACGCGACGCGATCATGTGGCATTGTTCGACCTCTGGCACAGCCAGAACCGCCTTGTTGAAGGCCTGAAGCGCGGCCTCGCGCGTGTCGGAAAGGCGCACCTCGACAAAGGCAACATGGGCTTGGCCCATGCGGACCGGATCGAGATTGGCGCGATAGCCGGTGATGACGCCGCTGTCTTCCAGCCGTTTCATACGGGCTTGGGTCGGGGATTTTGACAGACCGATGCGGCGGGCAAGTTCGGTGGCGCTGATCCGGCCTTCGGCGGCCAGAACGCGCAGAATTGCATGGTCAAAGCGGTCAAGTTCTATGCGGGCGGATTGCATGGCGTTTTGAACCCTTTTCAACCTGTTCGGCTGCAATTACTCATAACTTCGGGAAAACAGCCTGTCAAACCTGCGTTAGTATGGGTCAACCTGATAGGAGAGCTGATATGCCCCGCGACCTGACCGAAAGCTGGACCGTGATTGACCGTGCATCGCTGCGCGACGAGGCGGCGCTGATCGCCGATCTGATCGCTGCGGCGGGGCTGGACGGGGCCGCGCGGGCGCGGATTACGGCGGCAGGGGCCGATCTGGTGCGGCGGATTCGCGGCTCGGTCAAGCCCGGTCTGATGGAGGTTTTTCTGGCCGAATATGGCCTGTCGACCGATGAGGGCATCGCGCTGATGTGTCTGGCCGAGGCGCTGTTGCGGGTGCCGGATGCCGAGACGATGGATGCGCTGATCGAGGACAAGATCGCGCCCAGCGACTGGGGGCGGCATCTGGGGCGGTCGGCCTCGTCGCTGGTGAATGCGTCCACATGGGCGTTGATGTTGACGGGCAAGGTGCTGGAAGAGCGCGAACCGGGTGTGGTGGGGCATCTGAAGGCGGCGGTAAAGCGGCTGGGTGAACCTGTGATCCGTGGTGCTGTGACGCGGGCGATGAAGGAAATGGGGCGCAACTTTGTGTTGGGCGAAACCATTGATCTTGCAATGAAACGCGCGCGGGAACTAGAGGCGCAGGGCTATACCTACAGCTATGACATGCTGGGCGAGGCGGCACGGACCGAGGCCGATGCGCGGCGCTATCATCTGTCCTATTCGGCGGCGATCACGGCGATTGCTGCGGCGGCGACCACGGGCGACATCCGCACCAATCCCGGCATTTCGGTGAAGCTGTCGGCGCTGCATCCGCGCTATGAGGTGGCCAAGGAATCCCGCGTGATGGAAGAACTGGTGCCGCGCGTCCGCGCGCTGGCCGGTCTGGCCAAGGCGGCGGGTCTGGGGTTTAACATTGATGCGGAGGAAGCCGACCGTCTGGCGATTTCCTTGAAGGTGATCGAGGCGGTTCTGTCTGATCCGGCACTGCGCGGTTGGGACGGGTTTGGCGTGGTGGTGCAGGCTTACGGGCGTCGTGCGGGGGCGGTGATCGACTGGCTTTATGCGCTGTCGGTGCGGCTGGATCGCAAGATCATGGTGCGTCTGGTCAAGGGCGCTTATTGGGATGCCGAGGTGAAGCGCGCGCAGGTTCTGGGGCTGTCGTCCTTTCCGGTGTTCACGCGGAAACAGGCGACGGATGTGTCCTATATCGCCAATGCCAAGAAACTGCTGGGCATGACGGACCGGATTTATCCGCAATTTGCCACCCATAACGCCCATACGGTTGCGGCGATCATGGATATGGCGGTCGATAAGAAAGCGTTCGAATTCCAGCGCTTGCACGGCATGGGCGAACGGCTGCACGACATCGTTCTGACCGATAACGGCACGCGCTGCCGGATTTATGCGCCGGTGGGTGCGCACCGCGATCTGCTGGCCTATCTGGTGCGGCGGCTGTTGGAGAACGGGGCGAACTCTTCCTTTGTGAACCAGATCGTGAACGAGGAAGTCGCCCCCGAGCGTGTTGCGGCCTGCCCGCTGACGGCGATGGAGGGGATGGCCTCGGTCGTCAATCCGGCGATTCTGACGGGGCCTGCGCTGTTTGGCGGGCGGAAGAACTCGGCGGGCTGGGATCTGACGGATTCGGGGGATCTGGAGGCGATTGCCACCGCCCGCGCCCCGCATGAGTCCGCGCTGTTCGAGGCCGCGCCGATGCTGGCGGGCCGCGCGGCGGGCGGGTTGCGGCTGGAGGTGGCCAATCCGGCAACCGGCGGGGCCGTGGGCCATGTACTGACGGCCTCGGTCGCGGATGTGGATACTGCCTTGCGGCTGGCGGAACCTTGGGCCGCAACGGCGGATGTGCGGGCGCAGGTGCTGCGCCGTGCGGCTGATCTTTATGAAGCGAACTTCGGCCCGATCTTTGCGCTTCTGGCGCGTGAGGCGGGCAAGACGCTGGCCGATGCCGTGGCCGAACTGCGCGAGGCTGTTGATTTCCTGCGCTATTATGCCGATGGGGCTACTGCGCTGACGGCCCCCGCGCGCGGTGTGTTTGCCTGCATCAGCCCGTGGAACTTCCCGCTGGCGATTTTCTCGGGGCAGATCGGCGCGGCGCTGGCTGCGGGCAATTCTGTGCTGGCCAAGCCCGCCGAACAGACGCCACTGATTGCGGCGCTGGCAGTGAAGCTGCTGCATGAGGCGGGGGTTCCGGCTTCGGCGCTGCAACTGCTGCCCGGTGATGGCGCGGTGGGGGCGGCGATCACGCGCGATGCGCGGGTGAATGGCGTGGCCTTTACCGGATCGACCGAAACCGCGCTGCTGATCCGGCGGGCGATGGCCGACAATCTGGACCCGACCGCGCCCCTGATCGCGGAAACCGGCGGTCTGAATGCGATGATGGTGGACAGCACCGCGCTGCCGGAACAGGCGGTGCGGGATATTCTGGCGGCCTCGTTCCAGTCGGCGGGGCAGCGCTGTTCGGCGCTGCGCTGCCTGTATGTGCAGGAGGACGTGGCCGAAACGCTGCAGGAAATGCTGTTTGGCGCAATGGACGAGTTGGCGATCGGTGATCCGTGGGGGCTGTTCACCGATGTCGGGCCGGTGATTGATGCTGAGGCCAAGTCGGGAATCTTGGACTATATCGCCGCCGCGCGGGCCGAGGGGCGGGTGTTGAAGGAAATGGCGGCACCGGCTCAGGGGCATTTCGTGGCCCCCACCGTGCTGCGCGTCAGCGGGATCGAGGCGATGCCGCGCGAGATTTTTGGGCCGGTGCTGCATATCGCCACCTTCAAGGCGGGCGAGATTGCCAAGGTGGTCGCGGCGGTGAATGCCACCGGATACGGCCTGACCTTTGGTCTGCACACGCGGATTGATGACCGCGTGCAATCAGTGATCGAGGCGCTGCAGGTGGGCAACACCTATGTCAACCGCAACCAGATCGGGGCGGTGGTGGGCAGCCAACCCTTTGGCGGCGAGGGGCTTTCCGGCACAGGGCCAAAGGCGGGCGGGCCGGACTATCTGCATCGGTTCGTGGTTACCTCTGCCCCTGTGGGGGCCGAGGATACGCGCGTGGCGGCAGAGGCCGAAATCGCCGCCGATCTGCGGCTGGATCGCAAGACCGCGCATCCGGCGGTGGCGCGGGTCTTGCCGGGGCCGACGGGCGAATCCAACCGGCTGACGGCGGTGCCGCGCGCGCCGGTGCTGTGCCTTGGGCCAAGTGCCGCCACGGCTTTGCAACAGGCCGAGGCGATCCGTGCCTTGGGCGGCCACGCGGTTGAAGCGGCGGGGCTGGAGGTGGCGGCGCTGACGCGGCTGAACGGGTTCTCGGGCGCTGTGTGGTGGGGCGATGTGGCGGGCGGGCGACTGCGGGCGCAGGCCTTGGCCAGCCGCAAAGGCCCGATCCTGCCGCTGATCGGCGGGATGCCGGATGCGGGCCATGCGCTGTTGGAACGGCATGTCTGCATCGACACCACGGCGTCGGGCGGCAACGCGCAACTGCTGGCCGAGGTTTCGGGCAGCTAACCGTTCCGAACCGTTGATCCAAGCAAGCCCCTGTTGGCCTCTCCGGTTTGCCGGAAGGGCCAACAGGGGCTTTGTCATGTGGGGCCGTGGGCAATCTGCTTTGGAAAAGGCGGATATGACTTCTTTGTCTGACGTTGGCGTGAGAGCGACTGCACCCCTTGGCCTTGGCGGTGGTTCTGGCCGGAACCGAGGCGGAGGCCCGGCAGGCATCGCCGCGTGACATCCATGAGGCGGTCACCACCCAAGCCGTGGCAGAGGCGTCATTGCCGCCCAAACCTGCCGAGACGGTCGCGCCTGTGGCGGATGAACTGGACGATATCCTGTTCTAGGGGCCGATCCGGCAGACCGTTGCGACGCCGCTTGACGCCCCGTCGCGGATCGTCAAACTGGCAGCCATGTTTCCGATCCGCGACCATAACCCGTCAGGCCGCCGCCCTTTGGTGACCTATGCCCTGATAGCGATCAACATCGCGGTCTTTCTGGCCTATTTTCCGGGGGCGGATTCGGAACAGGCCTTGGGCTGGTTCTTTTACACATGGGGTCTGGTGCCTGAGGCAGTGATGTCGGGACAGAACTCTGTGACGGTTATCACCCATATGTTCCTGCATGGTGGCTGGATGCATCTGGCGGGCAACATGCTGTTCCTGTGGATTTTCGGGGACAATCTGGAAGACGAGATGGGTCATCTGCGGTTTTTGCTGTTCTACCTGGGCTGCGGTCTGGCGGCAGCGGCCTTGCAGATTGCGGCCGATCCGGCATCCGCTGCGCCGATGGTGGGCGCTTCGGGGGCGATTGCGGGGGTTCTGGGCGGCTATCTGCTGCTGTTCCCGCGCGCGCGGATTGATGTGCTGTTCATCTTTGTGATCTTTTTCCGCGTGTTCTCGATCTCGGCATGGATCGTGCTGGGGGTCTGGTTCGGGCTGCAACTGCTGAACAGCGCCTCGGGGGCCGAGGATGGCGTGGCCTATCTGGCCCATGTCGGCGGCTTTGTGGCGGGTGTGGTGCTGACGCTGCCCGCGCTGATGAAGCGCGGCGGGCGGGGCTATTGGGCGCAGAATGCAGGCGCGCCACCGCATCCCGAAACCCGCTACAAGATCACGCCCACCGCCATTCCGCGCGTGCCAAAACGATAAAGGCCAGCGCGAGGCTGGCCTTCGGGGTCGTGGTCCGGTTTGTTTATTCGTTCTATTCGTCGCGGATGATCTTTTTCAGCGGCTCGAACAGCGGATCGTTGGCGCAGAGAAGCGCGCCTTTTTCCAGAATGTCATAGCCTTCGCGGATCGGGGCAACCATGCCGCCCGCCTCTTTGACCAGAAGCAGGCCGGCAGCGATGTCCCATGCCTGCAACTCGCGCTCCCAGTAGCCGTCAAAGCGGCCAGCGGCGACATAGGCCAGATCCAGCGAGGCCGCACCCCAGCGCCGCACACCGGCGCAGGCGGGCATCAGGCGGGCCAGATCGCCCAGCATGGCAGGCAGGGTTTTCTTGGCACCAAACGGCACGCCGGTGGCAAATACCGCCTCGTGCAGGTGGCGGCGGCCCGAGACGCGCAGGCGGCGGTCATTCATCCATGCGCCCGAGCCTTTTTCAGCCCAGAACATTTCGTCCTTGGCTGCATCGAAGACGACGGCGGACACGATTTCGCCCTTATGCTCCAGCGCGATGGAGATCGCCCAATGCGGCATGCCGTGCAAGAAGTTGGTGGTGCCGTCCAGGGGATCGACGATCCAGCGGCGGGTCGGGTCCTGCCCGTCGGTGCCGCCGGTTTCCTCGCCCAGCCAGCCATAGGTGGGACGCGCGCCCATCAGGTCTTCCTTGATGATCCGCTCGGCCTCACGGTCGGCCTTGGAGACGAAATCGCCCGGACCTTTGGTGGAAACCTGAAGGTTCTCGACCTCGCGGAAGTCTTTCACAAGGCTTTTGCCAGCGCGGCGCGCGGCTTTGATCATCAGGTTGAGGTTGGCGCTACCCTGCATGGGATGTCTCCGGTCGGTTCAAGTTGGGGGGCATACACGCGCAGGCGTCCAAAGGGAAGGGGGGCCTGCGTAAGTGGTGCAAGCAGGGCGCAGATGCGAAAAATTGAATGTATTTGAGCAGGATCAAAGCGCCACGCGGAAGACTCTGCGACACTTGCGGCATCGGGAAACCAAGTTGGAGGGGATGAAATGAAACGTCTTAAATCGGGAATCGCGGCCGCCTTGTTGGTTGTTACTGTGGGTGCCGCCCATGCCGAGGATATGACCGGACTTTACTTTGGGGGTCATCTTGGTTCGGCGCAGGCTTCGGGCGATTACATGGCCTATACCCCGCGCAACAGCTATGACGGATTTGACATGCAGGGGCTGGATGGCTCGGCCTTGGCGGGTGGGGTTCATGCAGGCTATAACTGGGATCAAGGGGCCTATCTGTTTGGGGTGGAAGGCACGCTGACCGCCTTTGACATCAACACGCTGTCCACCACCTCGGAGCTTTTGGGGGAAGGTGCAGAGTTCGGTCGTTCGGTCGGGAATATGGCCACGCTTGCGCCAAAGCTGGGTATCAAGCTTGGCAACGGGCTGATTTATGCCAAGGCTGGCCTTGCGGTGGGCAGCATCGGGGCCACGCATGACCAGAATGGCGAGTTCTTGAGCGGCAGCGCCACGCAGACCGGCTGGATGGCAGGGATCGGGGCCGAATTTCCGATGGCCGAGCGGCTGACGATGCGGGTTGACTACACCTATGCCGACTTTGGCTTGACCCGAACGGACATGTTTGGCGACGACGCCGATATCTGGGTGGATCAGTCGATTTCAGAAGGTCTGCTGACGGTCGGTTTCAACTATTACTTCAAATAGCTTCTGTCTTTGACAAGCAACGGGCGCGGCAAATCTGCCGCGCCCGTTGCTTGTCTGCGGATCAGTCATGGATCACGGGGGACTCGGTTGCTGTCAGGGTGCGCGGTGCGGGTTTGCGCAGCAGCCAGATCAGCGGCAGGGCGGCAAGGGTCACGATCATCATCAGCTTGAAATCGTTGATATAGCCGATCATCAGCGCCTGCTGGTTCACCAGCCCGTCCATGATTTGCAGCGTCAGCGGGCTGCGGCCCATGCTTTGCAGCGCATCAACGGTATTGGGGTTATAGGTCGAGATGGCCGCCCCCAATTCGGCATGGTTTATCTGCACGTTGCGCGTCAGCATGACTGAAACCACCGAGATTCCGATGGAAGACCCGATGTTGCGGACCAGCGAGAACAGGCTTGTCGCATCGGCGCGATATTCGGGGGCGATGGTGGCAAAGGCCACAGTGGACATCGGCACGAAGACAAGGCCAAGGCCGAGTCCCTGTAGCACGCCCGTCCAGATCACCGGACCGGACCCCATCTGCGGGGAAAAATCGGTCATGTAATACAGCGAGGCCGCTGCCAGCAGCAGGCCCGCCGTCATCAGGATGCGCGCATCCACCACCCGCATCAGGCGGCCCACAAGGATCATCGAGATCATCGTTCCAACCCCGCGCGGCCCCATCACAAGGCCGGTGGTGATGGTGGGATAGCCGAAAATCCGCGCCAGCATCGGCGGCAGCAGCGCCAGCGAAGCCAGCAGGATCACTCCGATGAAGAAGGTAAAGATCAGGCCGGTGGCATAGTTGCGGTCCAGAAACATCTTGGGATCAAGGAAGGGCTTGGCCGTGCCGATGATATGGATGACAAACACCCAGAAGCCGGTGAGGCAGAGGAAGGTGTAGATCCAGATTTCGGGGGCGGCGAACCAGTCCACCTCGTTGCCACGGTCAAGGATCATTTGCAGCGCGCCGATGCCCATCGACAGCATCACAAAGCCGAACATGTCAAAGCGGCGCGGGCGGCGTTCGGTGCGGGGCAGATAGGCGGCGCATCCCAGAAAGGCGATGATGCCGACGGGCAGGTTGATGAAAAACACCCAGCGCCAGTTATAGCTTTCGGTCAGCCAGCCGCCCAAGGTCGGGCCGATGATCGGGCCGATCATGATGCCCGCGCCCCAGAGGGCCATCGCTTGCCCCGCCTTTTCGCGGCTGTTGATGTCCAGAAGGAAGGTTTGCGACAAAGGCACGATGGCCGCACCAAAGATGCCCTGCAGCAGGCGGAAGGCCACCATGGATGGCAGGCTCCACGCGATGCCGCAGGCCATCGAGGTGGCGACAAATCCGGCAATCGATATCAGGAAGAACTCGCGCTTGCCGATGCGGTCGGAAATCAAGCCGGTTGCGGGTGTCATGATGGCGGCGGCCACGATATAGCTGGTCAGCACCCATGTGATCGTATCTTGCGAGGCGCCAAGGTCGCCCGTCATGGTGGGCAGCGCGACGTTGGCGATGGTGGTATCCAGCACCTGCATGATCGTGGCCAGCATGATGGATAGGGTGATCAGCCCCTTGTGAGGCACGACGGGGGCTGCGTCGGACATGATCGACCTATTTCAGAAAGGCTGGCAGCAGATCGGACAGGCTGCGGCTTTGGCCGGTATCGACCGAAACCTCGGCGCTGACGCCCGAGGACAGGCCCGCGGCATCTTCGGGGTGCAGCAGGCGCAGGCGCACCGGCACGCGCTGAGTCACCTTGACCCAGTTTCCGGTCGCATTCTGCGCGGGCAGCAGGGAAAACTCCGACCCCGTGCCTGCGCCAATCGCCTCGACCACGGCCTCAACCTTGCGGCCTGCGTCCAGATCAAAGCTGATCTCGGCGGGCTGGCCCTTGGCGATATGGGTCAATTGGGTTTCCTTGAAATTCGCTTCGACCCAAAGATCGCCGGTTTCCACCAGCGCAAACAGGCTGACACCGGGCGACACCATCTGACCCGCTTTGAAGGACGAAGCCTGATAGATCACGCCATCGGCAGCGGCTTTGACTGTAGCGTTGTCCAGATTGAAGGCGGCCTGATCGCGAGCGACCAAAGCGGCTTGCACGGCAGGCAGACTATCGGTGTCCGGGTTGGTCGTGCCACCCAGTGCTGCCAGCGCCATTGCGACATTCTGACGGGCCAGATCAAGCTGATCCAGCGCGCGGCGTTCGGCATGGCGGGCGTCTTCCAACTGGGTGTCGGTGGTGACGCCCTTTTGTTCAAGCTCTTCTTGTCGCTTACGCTCAAGGCTCTGATAGGCGGCCTCATCCCCTGCCAGCCGAAGCTGCGACTCGGCGGCGGTATAGGCGAGTTTCAACTGTGCCACCCCAAGCCGCGCGGCAGAAACGGCGGTTTCGGTCTGGGCAAGGGCCAGTTTGTAGGGGGTGGGATCAAGCGTGAACAAGACATCGCCAGCCTTGACGCTTTGGTTATCGGTAAAGCTGACACTTTCCACCCGTCCGCCGACCTGCGCGGCCACGGCAATGCGGGCCTGATGCAGATAGGCGTTTTCGGTGGCCTCATAGCGCCCGCCCGACAACCACCACAGGCCAGCGCCCGCGATCAGCACAAGCGGACCTGCCAGCATCAGCAACCGACGTTTCTTGCGCGGGGTCTCGGTGGACCGAAGCGGGGCATTGGTGGCAATCGCGGTCATGTCAGTGCTTTCTTGGGCAGTCGTCCAGACCATCGTCCGGCGTCGAAAGGGAGGAGATGACCGAGGACAGACCGATCAGCAGGGCAGCACGCCCCGACGGATCAAGGCCCGACAGCGCCTCGTCATATACCGCATTGGCGGTGGATTTCAGTTGGTCGCGCAGGGCGCGGGTCTTGTCGGTGGCCACGATGACGCGCACGCGGCGGTCATCGGGGTCAGGTTCACGCGTGACCCAACCCGCCTGTTCCATCCGGTCGACAAGGCGCGAGACGGAAATCGGTTCAATCTCAAGCCGGTCGGCAAGGCGGGCCTGCGAGACGCGGGTTTCGCGCAGCACATGCACCAGAAGCCGCCATTGTGCCGAGGACAGGCCGAAATGCGCGGCGCGTTCCTCGAACCGCTTTCGCAGCAGGCGGGCGGCGTCATGCAACAGCAGGCCAAGCTGATCAGGTGGGGTGTTCATAAGCGAGCAATATGATAAGCAGGCTTAGTAATCAATCGCAAAGCAGGGCCAAGCCAATCTTTGACTGCATGGCTGTTATGCGCGTTGCAGCTTCACCGGCTCGGACCGGCCCAGTTTCAGGAAATGCGCGATATAGGGTTTGGCGACATCATCTTCGCGCGTGGCGGCGTAAAGGCGTTTGGTGATGGTGCCATCGCCCAAGGGGCGGGTGATATAGTCGGCATTGGATTTCACATCATGCAGCACCCAGTCGGGCAGCACGGCCACACCGCGATTCGATCCGACCAGCATCAGAATCACCGCTGTCAGTTCCACGGGGCGCTGGGCGCGGGGTTCCACCTTGGCGGGGGTCAGCAATTCGGTGAACACGTCCAGCTTATCGCGGCCCACAGGATAGGTGATCAGGGTCTGGTCGCGGAAATCTTCGGCCTCGATGGCAGCTTTCTCGGCCAGCGGGTTCTTGGCCGAGGCGATGAACATCGGGTGGTAATCGAACAGGGCGTTATAGGCGATGCCGGGGAGGGGTTCGGGGTTGGACGAGATCACCAGATCGACCTCTTCGCGCAGCAGGGCGGGAAAGCTGTCAAAGGCCAGCCCTGCGCGGATGTCGACGTCGACCTCGGGCCAAGCGTGGCGGAACAGTTCCAGCACTGGGAAAAGCCAGTCAAAACAGGCATGACACTGGATGGCGATGTGCAGCCGGCCCGTCTTTCCCGATTGCAGCGCGCGGAATTCCTCTTCCAGCGCGGTGATTTCGGGCAGTATCTTTTCCGCCGCCCGCAGCATCCGTATTCCCGCCGCAGACAGTTTCATCGGTTTGGACCGGCGCACGAACAACTCCATCCCGACCTGATCCTCAAGCCCCGCGACCTGATGGCTTAGCGCCGATTGCGTCATGTTCATCATGTCGGCAGCACGGGCCAACCCGCCCGCCTGATGGATCGCGCGGATGGTGCGAAGGTGGCGGAGTTCGATATACATGCTGCGAACCTCATGTTCATCTTGAAAACTATGAATTGGATTCAATTTATCGGCTCTGCGATAAGGGGGCAAGCAAAAGGAGCCTACCAAATGTCCGCACCCCGTATCTCGTTCGAGTTCTTTCCCCCGCAATCGCTGGATGCATCCTTCCGGCTGTGGGAAACCGTGCAGGCACTGGCTCCGATGGCACCGAATTTCGTCTCGGTCACCTATGGGGCGGGCGGGACGACGCGGAAGGTGACGCATGAGGCAGTCTCGGCGATCCACCGCAATTACGGGCTGAACGTGGCGGCGCACCTGACCTGCGTGGATGCCACCCGCGTGGAAACGCTGGAAATCGCGGCTGCCTATGCCGAGGCTGGTGTGACCGAGATTGTCGCGCTGCGCGGCGATGCGCCGAAAGGGGCCACCCGTTTCACCCCGCATGCCGACGGCTTTGCCAATTCGGTAGAGCTGGTCGAGGCGCTGGCGAAAACCGGCAAGTTCAAGCTGCGCGTGGGCGCATACCCTGAACCCCACCCCGATGCCGCCGACAGCTTTGCCGATGTGGCATGGCTCAAGCGCAAGATTGACGCCGGTGCTACCAGCGCCATCACCCAGTTTTTCTTCGATGCCGATACGTTCTTCCGCTTTCGCGATGCCTGCGTGAAGGCCGGGATCGATGCCCCCATCATTCCGGGCATCCTGCCGATCCAAAGCTGGGATGGCGCGAAACGCTTTGCAGCGCGTTGCGGCACCAAGGTTCCGGTCAAGCTGGACGAGGCCTTTACCACCGCTGCCCGCGATGGCCGCGAGAACCTGCTGGCGCTGACCCAATGCACCAGCCTGTGCGACCGTCTGATTCAGGGCGGTGTGCAGGACCTGCACTTCTATACCCTTAACCGCCCCAACCTGACACGCGAAGTCGTGCGGGCCTTGGGCATCGCGCCGGAAGTGGCGCTGGAAAAGGTGGCGTGACCAAAACCTTGTCTCCCTGACGACTGTCTGATGGTCCCCACCTCTTGCGCGCCTTCCCCCACGGAAGGCGCGCTTTTTCTTGTGCGCTTTGCGGGCGCGCCCCGATCGGCTAAGGTCGGGCAAAACAGCAAAGGACGCATCCCGTGGCCAAGCCGATCTATGTTCTGAACGGACCCAACCTGAACCTGCTGGGCCTGCGCCAGCCGGAAATCTACGGCAAGGAAACGCTGGCGGATGTGGCGGCAAGCCTGTCGGATCTGGCCGATGATCTGGGCCTGTCGGTGCGCTGCCTGCAATCGAACCACGAAGGGCAGTTGATCGACTGGATTCACGAAGCGCGAACGGAAGGCGCGGGAATCATTATAAATCCGGGGGCTTACACGCATACATCGGTGGCGATTTTCGACGCGCTGAACGCCTTTGACGGGCCGGTGCTGGAGGTTCATATCTCGAATATCCACAAGCGCGAGGCGTTCCGGCATCATTCGTTTGTCTCGGCGCGGGCCGAAGGCGTGATCGCGGGGTTCGGCACGGAAGGCTATGTGTTGGCGCTGCGGCGGATGGCGAGCCTTTTGGGTAAACGCTGAGCCTTGGGGATGGGGCAGAGCCTCCGGCGGGGATATTTAAGCGAAGAGGATCGGGGGAGCCGGTTTTCTTGGCATCCGTCTGCGCGGGTGTTTGATGGCGCGGGTGGGGAAGTGCTGCCGGTTGCTGCGTGCGAAGGCGGCGGGATTGCCGAGCGGCCTTCAGGGCTGGCGCTGGCGCGGGCTTTGGCAGCCGAGGGGCCGTTCCGGATCGGGGGAAGCGGCGCGATTTCCGCGGGCGATGTGCCGATGTTCGAGACGCTGACCTCGGGGTCAAGCGGCGCGGCGCGGCGGATCTGGCGGACGCAAGCGTCGTGGATTGCCAGTTTTGCGGTGAATGCGGGGCTGTTCGGGATCGGGCCGGGGGCCTGCGTGGCGGTACTGGGGCGGCTGGTTCATTCGCTGGCACTTTATGGTGCGCTGGAGGCAGTGCATCTGGGGGCCGAACTGCATCTGCTGGATGATCTGCGGCCGGATCGGCAGCGGGCGGCCTTGGCGGCGCGGCGGGTGGCGGTGCTATATGCAACACCCGCGCAGGTGCGGTTGCTGGTAGAGGCGGGCGGCACTGGCTTGCCCGATCTGCGCTTGATTCTGCTGGGCGGGTCCAAGCTGGATGATGCCTTGCGCGCGGCGGTGGCAGAGATGGCACCTATGGCCGATCTGCGCGAGTTTTACGGCGCGGCGGAGGCCAGTTTCATCACGTTGGCGGGGCCGGACAGTCCGCCCGCATCGGTTGGTGCGGCCTATCCGGGGGTTGAGATCGCGGTGCGCGATGCGGATGGGGCTGGGCTGGGCGAGATCTGGGTGCGCAGCCCCTATCTGTTTGTCAGTTATGCCGGAGAGGATCGCGGCTCGGCCCGATGGGATCAGGGTTGGCTTTCGGTGGGCGAGATTGGCCGGATTGAGGGCGGGCAGCTTTATCTGGCCGGGCGGGCGGGGCGCATGGTGACGGTGGCTGACCAGAACGTATTTCCCGAAGAGATTGAGGCGTTTCTGGCGGCCCAGACCGGCGTCACCCGCGTGGCTGTTCTGCCGCGCGCCGATGCATTGCGCGGTGTGGTTATGGTTGCGGTGGCGCAAGGTGATCCGGCCTGCGAGGCCGACCTGCTTGCGGCAGGGCGGCGGCAGTTCGGGCCGCTGAAAGCGCCGCGCGCGGTGATCTGGCGGCAGGATTGGCCGATGCTGGCCTCGGGCAAGACCGATCTGGCGGCTTTGGCCCGTGTGGTGGCGGGATGAACGCGATGATAATCGCGGCGCGGCGCACAGCGGTGGTGCCGCGTGGCGGTGCCTTTGCGCGGTTGTCGATTGAAGATCTGGCCGCCCCTGTCATTGCGGCGCTGTTGGCGGATGCCGGATTGGATGCCGTGGCGGTGGACGAGGTGATCGTCTCGAACGCTTTGGGCGCGGGTGGGAATCCTGCGCGGCGTGTGGCGCTGGCGGCTGGTCTGCCCGAACGGGTAGCGGGGCTGTCGCTGGATCGGCAATGCGCGGGGGGGTTGGATGCGGTGCTGCTGGCGCGGGCGTTGGTGGACAGCGGGGCAGCAAAGGTCGTGATTGCGGGCGGTGTGGAAAGCTATTCCCGCAGGCCACTGCGCTTTGCCACCGATCCGGATGGCGGGGCTGCGATTCCCTATGACCAGCCGCCCTTTACGCCTTGGCCGGATCGTGATCCCGATATGTCGCAGGCGGCAGAGGCTTTGGCGCTGCGGTTGCAGATATCGCGGGCGGAGCAGGACGCTTGGGCGGTGGACAGTCATCGCAAGGCAAAAGGGCTGCCCTTGGCCGAGATTGTGCCGCTGGCAGGGCAGGCGCACGATGCCTTCGCGCGTGATCTGACGCCGGTGCTGGCAGCGCGGGCGAAACCGATTGCCGGGTCGATCACAGCGGCCAATGCCGCCGTTGCGGCGGATGCAGCAGCGTTTGTGGTGGTGGTGGCCGCTGACCTTGCGCGGGGACAGGGTTTGCGGATTGTCGGGGGCGCGACCTTGGGCGCCGATCCGGTCGAGCCGGGGCTGGCGCCGGTTCCGGCGATCCGGCAGGTGCTTGCGCGGGCGGGGATCGCGCCCTCCGATCTGGCGCGGGCCGAGGTGATGGAGGCCTATGCAGTGCAGGCGATGGCCTGCGTGCGTGCGGCGGGTCTGGACCCTGCGCGGATCAATCCCGAAGGCGGGGCTTTGGCCCGAGGCCACCCGATCGGGGCCTCGGGCGCTCTTCTGGCGGTGCGCCTGTTCCACGGCTTGCAGCAAGGCTATGGCCTTGCTGCCATTGCCGCCGCCGGGGGCATTGGCACCGCGTTGCTGCTGCGGCGTTAGGCGCGCGACAGCAGGGCTGCGGGGCGGGCGCGGGCGATGGCTTGGGTCACCAGACCGGCCAGAACCGCCTTGATCGTATCGCCGATCAGGTAGGGTGCGGCCAGAAGCGCCGCTTCGGGCAAGGTTTTCTCAAGCATGAAGGACATGCCGACCACGCCGATGGCATTCAGCAGCAAGATACCGCCCAGAATCGCGCCGACTGTCGCCGCCACGCCGACTTCGACCTTCCATGCCGAGGTGATCCAGCCCGTGACAAAAGCCGCAATCGGAAAGCCGATGATATAGCCGACAGTGGGCGAGGCCAGAACGGCAAAGCCGCCGCGACCGCCAGCCAGCAGCGGCAAACCGGCAATGGTCAGGAACAGGAACAGCAGCACCGCAAGCGCCCCGTTGCGTGCCCCAAGCACCGTGCCGCACAGCATGATCCCCAGCGATTGCGCGGTGATCGGCACGCCGGTCGCCAGATCAATCTTGGGAACCAGCCCCAGCACCGCAATCAATGCCGCAAACAGGGCGATATGGGTAAGGTTCTTTTCCATGGCTTTCTCCTTGCCGTTTCAGCCCTACTAGGCCGAACCGCCCCGCGCGCGCAAGGCTTCTGCCACATGCTCGGCATCGTCCAGGGCCGCCAAGGTGGCGGGCATCAGCACCCGCCATCCGGCGCGGCGGGCCGATCGCGCGCGCCAGCTTTGGCTGATTTGCTCGGCCCGGTCCTGCATCACCGGGATAAACCGGATCACCAGCGCCACCGCCAAGGCAAGTGTGCGCGGTGACAGGCCAAAGGCCGACAGCGGGCGGGCCAGACGTTCCAGCACGGTGATCATGTCGGAAAGCCGCGTGGTCATGGTGACGAAATTGGCCAGCGTCACGGCGGTCAGCATCCGCAGGATCACCACCGCCCCTCCGGACAGATCGCGCGACCACAGGTGCCACAGCGCCACGATCAGCACGAAGGGCCACAGCGGGCGCAGGTGGCGCAGGGCTGTCTTGGCAAAGATCGCGCCACCCGACAGCATCAGCAGAACGGCAGCGAGTGCGGCAGTGGCCAAGGGCAGGGGGCTGTTCAGGGCGAAAAGCCCTATGGTTGCCCCGCAAAGTGCGGTCAGCTTGACCGCCGCAGGCAGCCCGTGCGCCCATGTCTTAACCGGAGAGGTCAGTGTCAGCATCACGCTCCCCCAACTCGGCCATGCGGGCGGTGAAACCGGCCAGAACCGCAGCGGCCTGACCATCCGCCACAACGCGCCCGCCCTCGATCCAGATCACGCGGTCACAGCCGGAAACGGCTGCGGGATCATGGCTTATCGTGACCAGACGTTGCGGCAGCGCGGTTAGGCGTCGTGACAGGCGGGCCTGCGTCGGCAGGTCCAGTCCGGCAAATGGCTCATCCAGCAGGATGGTTTGCGGCTGCATCAGCAGCACCGCCAACAGGCACAGGTAATGGCGCTGGCCTTGGGACAGCGTATGCGTGGCCGCGCCCTCCCAATGCCTGCGGCCCTCGGCGGCCAGCAGGTCGCGCACCTTGGCGCGCGCGGCGGGTTCACTCAGGCCGATCTGGCGCAGGCCAAAGCCCAGTTCCTCGCCCACGGTCGGGAACAGGATCTGGTGGTCGGGGTTCTGGAACAGGATGCCCATACGGGCCAGCATCGCCTTGCGGTCGCGCGACGGGTCCAATCCGTCAACCCGAACCGTGCCGGACGAAGGCGCGATCAGCCCCGCCATCAGCCGCAGCAGCGTCGATTTCCCTGAACCATTGCGCCCGATGATGCCAATGCGCGGCTCGGTCAAATGCAGCGAGATCTCCGACAGGATCACCTTTCCGGCCACGGAATACCCCGCGCCGGTCAGCCTGATCCCCGTCTCGCCTACCCCTGCCATCATCGCCCGCCAGCTTGTCCAATAGGGCAGGCTCATACCCTTAGCCCCCCTGAAAGCCAATCCGGCAAAAGAAAAAGAGGGCCGAAGCCCCCTTGATCCTCTTTGCACAAATATCCCACGGGGGAGCGGCCTTGGCCGCGCGGGGGTGTGAAACCCCCGCCTTTTTGCCATTAGCCCTGACGCGCCGCCGCCACGGCAGCCTCCAGAATATCCATCGCCTCGGCGAAATGCGCGTCGGGAATGGTGATCGGCGCAAGGAAGCGCACGACGTTGCCGTATACGCCGCAGGTCAGCAGGATCAGCCCGCGCTTTTGCGCCTCGACCCGCACGCGGGTGGTGAAACCGGCGTCGGGTTCGTGGTTGGCGGGGTTTGCGAATTCGACCGCCACCATGAAACCGGGGCCGCGAATATCGCTGATTTCCGGCGTGACCGACCGCAAGGCTTCAAGCCGTTGCTTCAGGCGGCTGCCCAGTTCATTGGCGCGGTCGCACAGCTTTTCCTCGTCGATCACGTCCAGAACGGCGTTGGCCGCAGCGATACCGATCGGGTTGCCGCCATAGGTGCCGCCAAGACCGCCCGGATGGGCTGCATCCATCAGGCTGGCCTTGCCGGTCAGCGCCGCCAGCGGCAGACCACCGGCCAGACCCTTGGCCATGGTGGTGATGTCGGCGGCGATGCCGTAGCCTTCCATCGCGAACATGGTGCCGGTGCGGGCAAAGCCGGTCTGCACCTCGTCGGCGATCATCACGATGCCATTGTCATCGCAGAGCTTGCGGATGGCTTTGACCAGATCTTTCGGAGCCGGATAAAAACCACCCTCGCCCTGCACAGGTTCAAAGATGATCGCGGCCACGCGGGTCGGGTCCAGATCGGCCTTGAACAGCTTGGTGATGCCCGCCATGGCGTCATCGGTGGAAATGCCGTGAACCTCTTGCGGGAAGGGGACGTGATAGACGTCGGGCATCATCGCGCCGAAGCCCTTCTTGTAGGGATCAACTTTGCCGGTCAGCGACATACCCAAAAGGGTGCGGCCATGGAAGGCGCCGCCAAAGGCGATCACGGCATTGCGGCCCGTGGCAATCCGCGCGACTTTGATCGCGTTTTCCACAGCCTCGGCACCCGTGGTCACGAACACGGTCTTCTTCGGAAAATCGCCCGGAACGGCGGCGTTCAGACGTTCGGCCAGACGGACGTAGTTTTCGTAGGGCAGAACCTGATGGCAGGTGTGGGTGAATTTCGACAGTTGCTTGGACACCGCATCCATGACCTTGGGGTGGCAATGGCCGGTGTTGACCACGGCAATCCCCGCCGCAAAGTCGATATAGCGGTTGCCTTCGATGTCCCAGACTTCCGAGTTCAGGGCGCGATCGACATAAATCTGGGTCTGCACCCCGACCCCGCGCGAGATGCTCTCGGTCCGGCGGGCGGCGACTTCTGCGTTATTCATCGTGGTATCCTCCGAAGGCCCGTGGGCTTGGGCCGTGTCTGGTTCAGGGTTGAGGCTATTTGATCAAACTTTGCGGGCAGCTTCAATCGCGTTCCGCCGCAATTTGCAAGAATCACGGCAGGACGGCGGGAAATCCCTGTGGGATTCACCAAGCGTTAACCTTGCGCCGCCCAGACTGCGAATCGACAAAAGGGCAAAGCGCATGGCAATGGGTTTGACATCCTTCCCCCGGCTTGGGGGCGACGATCCGGCGGACTGGTTGCGGCTGATCCGGTCGCGGCGTGTCGGGGCGGTGACGTTCCATCGCCTTCTGGCCGAACACGGATCGGTTGCGGCGGCGCTGGCGGCGCTGCCCGACGTGGCGCGCGGGGCGGGTGTCGAGAATTATGCGACCTGCCCGATTGAGGTTGTCCGGCATGAAATGGCGCAAGGGCGGTTAGCGGGGGCAAGGCTGTTGCATTGGGGGGGGCCGGATTATCCCGCATCTCTGATGGATCTGCCCGATGCACCGCCGGTGTTATGGGCGCTGGGCGATGTGGCACTGCTGGCGCGTCCGATGGTGGCAATGGTGGGTGCGCGCAATGCGTCGTCCTTGGGGCTGCGGATGGCGCGGCGGCTTTCGGAAGGGCTGGGGCAGGCGGGTCAGGTGGTGGTCTCGGGCCTTGCGCGCGGCATTGATGCCGAGGCACACCGAGCGGCACTGGACAGTGGCACTGTGGCGGTGATGGCGGGTGGGGTGGATGTGATCTATCCCGAGGAAAACGCCGAACTCGCAGCACAGATCGCGGCCAAGGGCTGTCGTGTGTCGGAACAACCGATGGGGTTGGTGCCGCAGGTCCGGCATTTCCCGCAGCGCAACCGTATCGTTTCGGGTCTGGCCCGCGCCGTGGTGGTGGTTGAGGCTGCGGCGCGGTCTGGCAGTCTGATCACGGCCCGCGCTGCCGCCGATCAGGGGCGCGAAGTGCTTGCGGTGCCGGGCCACCCGTTTGATGCCCGCGCGGCAGGGTGCAACATGCTGCTGCGCGATGGCGCGACGCTGGTGCGCGGCCCGCAGGATGTGCTGGAGGCGGTGGGCGTTTCGGCTGCGGCGGTGGTTTCGGCGCCGATGCCCGCCTACACACCCGACCCGATCCCCGATCCGTTGCCCGGCCCTGTGCCACTGCGCCGCCCGCTGTCGGATATAGCCTCGGTCCATAGCCAGATCCTGGCCCGTCTTGGCCCCAGCCCCTTGGCCGAAGACCAGTTGATCCGCGATCTGGCCATGCCCCCGGCGGCGCTGGCCCCCGCACTGATCGCACTGGAACTGGAAGGGCGGATACAGCGGCAATCGGGAGGGTTATTGTCGCGGGTCGATTGAGGTTGTGCTTGGCATTGATGTCGGATGCCTCCGGCGGGGATATTTAAGCAAAGAGGATCGGGGGAAGGCACGGTTTTGACCCATCGGTTTGCCTGCGCCCAAATGCCCCCGTTGACAAGGCTTGCCGCTTCCGCCCATGTTGCCGCGCCGTCTGCGGTCCGGAAGCCAAGGAAATTTCATGCCAGTCGTCGTTGTCGAATCTCCTGCCAAGGCCAAGACAATCAACAAATATTTGGGGTCGAACTATACGGTTCTTGCCTCTTACGGCCATGTGCGGGATTTGCCTGCCAAGGACGGTTCGGTCGATACCGAACATGATTTTGCGATGACATGGGAAGTGGCGGCTGACAGCAAGAAGCATATTCGTGCCATCACCGAAGCCTTGAAAACCGATGACGAGTTGATCCTTGCAACCGACCCCGACCGCGAGGGCGAGGCGATTTCGTGGCATTTGCAAGAGGCGCTGGCCAGCACTCTGAAGAAGGGCAAGAAGGTCAGCCGCGTGACCTTCAACGCGATCACCAAGGACGCCGTGACCGAGGCGATGAAAAATCCGCGTCAGGTGGATACGCCTTTGGTCGAGGCCTATCTGGCCCGCCGCGCGCTGGATTATCTGGTGGGCTTTACCCTGTCACCGGTGCTGTGGCGCAAACTGCCCGGCTCGCGTTCTGCTGGCCGTGTGCAATCGGTTTGCCTGCGTCTGATCGTCGAGCGCGAGATGGAGATTGAAGCTTTCCGCGCCCGCGAATTCTGGACCGTGACGGCCATGCTGCTGACCCCGCGCGGGCAGGAATTTTCGGCACGGCTGACGGTGCTGGGCGGCAAGAAGCTGGACAAATTCGACATTCCGACCGCCGAGGCGGCGGAATTGGCGGTGCAGGCTGTCACTTCCCGAACCTTGGCGGTGCAATCTGTTGAGGCCAAGCCTGCCTCGCGCAACCCCTATCCGCCCTTCATGACCTCGACCCTGCAACAAGAGGCCAGCCGCAAATTCGGCATGGGCGCCAAGGCCTGCATGTCGGCAGCACAGCGTCTGTATGAGGCGGGGCATATCACCTATATGCGGACCGACGGCATCGACATGGCCCCCGAGGCCGTGGCGCAGGCGCGCGCCGAAATCGGGCGGCGGTTCGGGGACAAATACGTCCCCGACACCCCGCGCATCTACAAGAACAAGGCCAAGAACGCGCAAGAGGCGCATGAGTGCATCCGCCCGACGGATATGGCCGTCTCGCATGACGATCTGCGACTGGCCGAAGCCGATCAGCGCAAGCTTTATGAGCTGATCTGGAAGCGCACCCTCGCCAGCCAGATGGCGGCGGCGCGGATGGAGCGCACCGTCGTTGATATCGGCAGCGCGGATGGCCAGATCAGTCTGCGCGCCAACGGTCAGGTGCTTTTGTTCGATGGCTTCTTGCGCGTCTACGACGAGGGGCGCGACGACGAGGATGAGGACGAAGGCCGCCTGCCGCAGATCATGGCGGGCGAAACCGCTGCCCCGAAGAAGGGCGCGATGGAGCCTGCGTTCAAGAAGCAGGCCGATCAGGCCGGCAAGGATGATTTCGATCTGATCGACAGCGCGGTCTCGGTCCGCCGTGTCGAAGGTGCGGTGATCAGCCCCGATGGCGCGGTTCTGGCCAGCCAAAGCCACACCCAGCCGCCGCCGCGCTATACCGAAGCGACGCTGGTCAAGCGGATGGAAGAACTGGGCATCGGCCGCCCTTCGACCTATGCCTCGGTGCTGACCACGATTGTGGATCGCGAATATGTCCGCAAGGACAAGAACAGGCTGTTCCCCGAGGACAAGGGGCGGCTGGTCACGGCCTTCCTGACCAACTTCTTCCGCCGCTATGTCGAGTATGATTTCACCGCCGATCTCGAAAGCCAGCTTGACGATGTTTCGGCGGGTGAGCGGGATTACAAAGAAGTCCTGTCGCGCTTCTGGCGGGATTTCGCGGCGGCTGTTGCGGAAACCGCTGATCTGCGGATTAGCGAAGTTCTTGACAAAATTGATGATTTCCTGTCGCCGCATCTTTATCCTGTGCGTGCGGATGGATCAGACCCGCGGTCTTGCCCGACCTGCGGTTCAGGCCGGCTGCACCTGAAAACGGCGCGATCGGGCGGGGCATTCATCGGCTGTGGCAACTACCCCGAATGTCGCTATACGCGCCCGATTTCCGGTGGCGACGAGGGTGGCTCGGTGGATGGGCGTGTGCTGGGAATTGACCCGGACGGGGTCGAGATCAGCCTGCGTGCGGGGCGCTTTGGTCCCTATGTGCAAAAGGGCGAGGCGACAGAAGAGGCCCCGAAACCACCGCGCGCCAGCCTGCCCAAAGGCTGGGCGCAGGATGCCCTGACGCTGGAGCGTGCGATCGAGTTGTTGTCACTGCCGCGCCAGATCGGACCGCACCCTGAAGATGGCGCGATGGTCGAGGCTGCCATTGGCCGCTTTGGCCCTTATGTCAAACATGGCTCGGTCTATGCGAATATTCCCGATGTCGAAGAGGTCTTCACCATCGGGATGAACCGCGCGGTTGAAGTGCTGGCTCTGAAGGCGGCAGGGCGTCGCGGATCGGCCACCGCAGTTGCCCCCCTGCGCGAATTGGGAGAACATCCCGATGGCGGGCCGGTGCAGGTGATGCCGGGGAAATACGGGCCGTATGTGAAATGGGCCAAGGTGAACGCAACCCTGCCCAAAGGGATTGAGCCGGAAGCTGTCACTCTGGAAGAAGCGCTTGCTTTGATTGCGGAAAAGGCGGGGAAATCCGGCAAAAAACCCGCAGCCAAGAAAGTTGCTGCCGAGAAAAAGCCCGCTGCGAAAAAGCCCGCTGCGAAGAAAGCAGCACCTAAAGTTGCCACCAAGACTGCTGCAGCCAAGAAAACCTCGGCAAAGAAGGCGGCGGAAGAACTGGAAGGCTGACACACAGCAAAAGGTGCGTGAAATCACGCACCCTACCCTTTGGGCTTCATCTTGGCTCAAATACTCCCGCCGGAGGCACCCGCTCTTGGCAATGGAAGCCTCCGGCGGGAGTATTTGAGCCAAGATGAAGCCGTTGTCGCGTTCAGGGGCGGATGTAGGTCAGCGTATTGCCGCGCCCGATGTAGGAAAGCTCCATACGGTCAGGGGTGATCTCGAGGATGGCATAGCAGGGCGCGTCCATCGGATCAGCGCCCATCATTTGTTTGATCACCACGGGACCATCTGCAGTCGCAGTCCCGGGGCAAGAGTCGGAATAGGTCACAACCGAGGTGCCAAGATATTCGCCTGCATAGCTGGCGGTTTCCTCTGATCCAAGGATTGTCAGCGCGGATTTCGGATCGGAGCTGTCAACCCAATCGCCTTGGGACAGGGCGCGCAGTTTGGCATAGGCGTCGGGTTGGTCGGGGGCTGCGGTCGAGACGGCAGCGTCCACCGTGATGTCGCCAAAGCTGATCATGTCGCCCGAGATCAGCAGGGCTGCATTTACGGGCAGGGCTGCCATAAGGGTTAGGGCTGCTGGGTTTGAAAGGCCGTCAACTGTGGCAATCCAGCGCGCGCCTTCGGCATAGAAGGTACAGGCTTGACCCATTTCGGTTGCGCCGCAGCCTTGGAGCAGGGCCTGCACGGAATAGGGTTCGCCATGGGTTCCCGCAGCAAAGCTTGCTTGCGCTGCGGCCGTGAGGGTGGATTGCGACGGGGCCTCTGCCCAAAGAGGCGTGGCACAAAGCAGGCTGGCGACAAGAAGGCTTGGGGCAAAGCGGGGCATGATCACTCCTGATCCTATCCGACCCGAAGGCGAGCAGCCGGACTTTTTGTGTTTGGAAATCGCCGCCGAGGCAGGGGTAGGGTGCGTGATCTCACGCACCCTTGGTCAAACCACGCCGCGCGGGTTGATCAGTTTGGCCATCAGGCCCTTGGCGCGGATCATGCCGATGGCGTGGCCGTTTTCGGTGACGGTCAGGTCACTGTCGTCCTGACACAGCCGGCCCATCACCGCTTTGACCGGCATTTCGCAATCGACGGCCATGCCGCCGCCTTCGCCTTGCTCCATCACATCGCGGGCGGTCAGCACGCCCAGCGGGTTCATATGGGCCACGAATTCGGCCACATAGTCCGAGCTGGGATTGGCGATGATTTCGCGGGCGGTGCCGATCTGCACGATGCGCCCGCCCTCCATCAGCGCGATGCGGTTGCCGAGTTTGAAAGCCTCGTCCAGATCATGCGACACGAAGATGATGGTGCGTTGCAGCTTGGCTTGCAGGTCCAGCAATTCATCCTGAAGCCGTGCGCGGATCAGCGGGTCCAGCGCCGAGAAGGGTTCGTCCATCAGCAGGATCGGCGCGTCGGTGACAAAGGCGCGCGCAAGGCCCACACGTTGCTGCATGCCGCCCGACAGTTCGCCCACCTTGCGATCCGCCCATTGCGACAGGTTCACCAGCGCCAGTTGCTGGTCCACCTTGGCGCGGCGCTGTTCGGGGGTTTGCCCAGCCAGTTCAAGACCCAGGCCCACATTCTCGCGCACGGTTCGCCAGGGCAGCAGGCCGAATTGCTGAAACACCATCGCAATTGTCGAGAGCCGTAAGCCGCGCAGCGTGTCCGGTTTGGCGTGGGTCACAGACACCATCTCGCCGCCGGCGCGCACCCGCACTTCACCGCGCACCACGGGGTTCAGCGCATTGACCCCGCGCAGCAGCGTGGATTTGCCCGAGCCTGACAGGCCCATCAAGACAAGGATTTCACCTTCGCCCACCGACAGGCTGCAATCATGCACGCCAAGGACTTGCCCGGTCTTTTCCTGAATTTCTCCACGGCTTAGGCCGTGATCCATCAGGGGCAAGGCGCGGTCGGGCTGGTCGCCAAAGACGATGGAGACGCGGTCGAATTCTACGGCGTTCATTTGCGCGTCACCCTCAGCATACGGTCCAGCAGGATGGCCACCACCACGATGATGAAGCCGGATTCAAACCCCAGTGCGGTATTGACCGAGTTCAGCGCCCGCACCACCGGCACGCCCAGTCCGTTCGCCCCAACAAGGGCCGCAATCACCACCATCGACAGCGACAGCATGATGGTCTGGTTCAGACCCGCCATGATTTGCGGGAAGGCATAGGGGAGTTCGACCTTCCACAGCCGTTGTTTGGGGGTGGCCCCAAAGGCGGTCGCGGCCTCCAGCAGCGCGGTGGGGGTGGTCGAAACGCCCAGATAGGTCAGACGGATCGGTGCGGGCAGCACGAAGATCACCGTGGCAATCAGACCCGGCACGGCGCCAAGGCCGAAGAACACGATAGCGGGGATCAGGTAGACAAAGGTTGGCAGCGTCTGCATCAGGTCCAGCACCGGCACCATTGCGGTATAGAGGCGCGGGCGGTGTGCGGCGGCGATACCGACCGGCACGCCAAGCCCCATGCAGACCACACAGGACGACAGGATCAGCGTCAGGCTTTCGGTGGTTTCCTCCCAATAGCCTTGGTTCAGGATGAACAGAAAGCCGATCAGGACGCCCGCGCAAACCTTCCAGTTGCGTTGCAGATACCATGTCAGGGCAAGGAACAGGGCAATGATCACCAGCGGGTGCGGCGTTTGCAGCAACCACAGAATCGCACCGATCAGCCACTCCATGACGGCGGAAATCGCGTCGAACAGCGGGCCAAGGTTGTTGTTCAGCCAATCGAAGATGGCTTTTGCCACCTTGCCCACCGGAATTTTGTGATCAGTCAGCCAGTCCATTTGCCCCCGCAAGGTTCAGGATAGAGAATGGCCCCGGAGATGATCCGGGGCCACGCGAAGGTTACTGAAGGGCGGCCGTCACGGCTGCTTTGGCGTCGCCGCCGTCTTTGGTTGTCACGCCGTCAAGCCATGCTTCCCAAGCGGTGGGGTTTGCTGCAAGCCATGCTTTGGCGGCATCTTTCGGATCGGCACCATCGTTCAGAATCGCGCCCATGATCTCGTTTTCCATGGCCAGCGTGAAGGACAGGTTCGACAGCAGTTTGCCGGTGTTCGGGCATTCGGCGACATAGCCTGCGCGCACGTTGGTATCGACAACCGCACCGCCAAGGTTCGGCCCGAAGTAATCGTCCCCGCCAGTCAGGTAGGTCATCTTGAAATTGGCGTTCATCGGGTGGGGTTCCCAGCCAAGGAAGATGATCGGCTTGGCGTCGCCCGTGGCCTTGGCCACTTCGGCCAGCATGCCCTGCTCCGAGGATTCCACAACTTCGAACCCGTCCAGACCGAAGGGGCCGGAGGCGATCATGTCAAGGATCAGGCGGTTGCCATCGTTGCCCGGCTCGATCCCGTAGATCTTGCCTTCCAGCGCGTCTTTCTGGGCGGCGATGTCTTTGAAATCCTTGATGCCAAGGGCCGCGCCAGCCTCGTTCGTGGCCAGCGTGTATTTCGCGCCTTCAAGGTTGGTGCGGACCACATCGACGGTTTTGGCGTCGCGGTAGGGGGCAAGGTCTGCCTCCATCGTGGGCATCCAGTTGCCAAGGAACACGTCGATATCGCCTTCGGCAAGGCCGGTATAGGTGACCGGCACCGACAGCACCTTGGTTTCGGTTTCATATCCCAGCGCCTCGGCGATCAGCGAGGTGGCTGCGGTGGTTGCGGTGATGTCGGTCCAACCAACATCCGAGAAGACAATCTTGTCGCAGCCTTCGGCATGGGCCGAACCGGCAAAGGCGAAGGCGACGGCAGTGGCGAGAAGTGCAGATTTCACAGACATCAAGGGCTCCCTGTTTATTGTTGATTGACGAGTCAATAAACTTCAAGCTAGCTGCCCTTGGCAAGCATTTTATTTAAGGCCGTGCAACATGCCGAAGCTTGGAATGGAGCCTATCCGAAAGGCGGCCCTCGTCAAAGCCACGATTGTCGAGATCGGGCGGGCGGGGTCTTTGGACGTGACCGTGAGCCAGATCGCCAAGCGGGCGGGGATGTCTTCGGCCTTGGCGCATCACTATTTCGGCAGCAAGGAAGAGATCTTTCTGGCGGCGATGCGGCATATCCTGTCGCTTTATGGGGCCGAGGTGCGCGGCGCGCTGCATCTGGCGCATGGGCCGGAAGAGCGGCTGCGGGCGATTCTGGCGGCCTCGTTTTCGGCGGCCAACTTCCGGCGCGAAGCGGTGGGCGCGTGGCTGAATTTCTGGGTGCTGGCGCAAACGGTGCCAGAGGCCAAGCGGCTTCTGGCCGTCTATCAAAAGCGGCTGCGGTCGAACCTGCTGGCGGGATTGCGCCCTTTGGCGGGGGATCGGGCCGAGAATATCGCGGATGGTCTGGGCGCGCTGATTGACGGGCTTTACCTGCGCGAAGTGTTGAAAACGGGCGCCCCCGACGGGGCGGCGGCTGTGGCTACGGCCATGGCCTATCTGACTGCAAAATTGGAAAGGGCGCAGACATGATCGCGCAACCGAAAGCCAGCCATTTTGTCGATGGCAGCTATCTTGAGGACAAGGCCGGTGCGCCGATCGAAGTGATTTATCCCGCCACCGGCGAGGTGATCGCCGTTGTGCATGAGGCGACGCCTGCTGTGGTCGAGGCGGCTTTGGCCTCGGCAACCCGCGCGCAGGGGGCTTGGGCCGCGATGCGGCCCGTTGATCGCGCGCGGATTTTGCGCCGCGCCGCCGATCTGATCCGCGAACGCAATCAAGACCTTGCACGGCTGGAGACGCTTGATACCGGCAAGCCCTTGCAGGAAACGCTGGTGGCGGACTGGCCCTCAGGGGCGGATGCGCTGGAATATTTCGCGGGGCTTGCGCCGACGGTGACGGGCGAAACCATCCCGCTTGGTCGCGATTTTGTCTATACGATCCGCGAGGCTTTGGGCGTTTGCGTTGGCATCGGCGCGTGGAATTACCCCAGCCAGATCGCCTGCTGGAAATCCGCGCCCGCGCTGGCTTTGGGCAATGCGATGGTGTTCAAGCCGTCCGAAGTCACCCCCTTGGGCGCGTTGAAACTGGCCGAGATTTTCACCGAAGCCGGTCTGCCTGCGGGTCTGTTCAACGTGGTGCAGGGGCGTGGTTCTGTGGGGGGCGCGCTTGTGACCGATCCGCGCGTGGCCAAAGTGTCGCTGACCGGATCGGTGCCGACAGGGCAGAAGGTCTATGCAGCCGCAGCGGCGGGCGTGCGCCATGTCACGATGGAGTTGGGCGGCAAATCCCCGATTCTGGTGTTTGACGACGCTTCTGTCGAGGATGCCGTGGGCGCGGCCATGCTGGGGAATTTCTATTCCGCAGGGCAGGTTTGCAGCAATGGCACGCGGGTATTCGTGCAAAAGGGCATCAAGGCCGCCTTCCTGAAGCGGCTTGCCGAACGCAGCGCCGCGATTGTCATGGGCGATCCGTTGAACGAGGCCACACAGATGGGGCCGCTTGTTTCGGCGTCGCAACGGGCCAAGGTTCTTGCCTATATCGAAACCGCCAAATCCGAGGGGGCGACCCTGATCACGGGCGGCGGGCAGGCAGGGCAGGGTGGTTGTTTCGTGCAGCCGACCGTCTTTGCCGATGTGACTGACGGCATGACCATCGCCCGCGAAGAGGTGTTCGGCCCCGTCATGGCGGTGCTGGATTTCGACACCGAGGATGAGGCAATCGCCCGCGCCAATGCTACCGAATTCGGCCTTGCGGCGGGGGTGTTTACAGCGGACCTCACCCGCGCGCATCGGGTGATCGCGGCTTTGCAGGCCGGAACCTGTTGGATCAACGCCTATAACCTGACGCCGGTTGAAGCCCCGTTTGGCGGCGTGAAATCCTCGGGCGTGGGGCGCGAAAACGGCCATGCGGCGGTGGCGCATTATACGCAGGTGAAGTCTGTCTATGTCGGCATGGGGCCAGTGGACGCACCTTACTAAGTTGTAAAACATCAAGAAAAGAAGGGTCCGGGGTTCCGGGCGATGGGGAAGATGACAGCGGATTATGTGATCATCGGGTCGGGGTCGGCAGGGTCGGCAATGGCATATCGGCTGGCGCAGGCCGGCAAACGGGTGACCGTGATCGAACAGGGTGGCACCGATGCCGGCCCGTTCATCCAGATGCCAGCGGCGCTGTCTTATCCAATGAACATGGGGGTTTACGACTGGGGCTTTCAGTCGGAACCCGAACCGCACTTGGGCGGGCGGCAGCTTGCCACCCCGCGCGGCAAGGTGATCGGCGGGTCGTCCAGTATCAACGGCATGGTCTATGTGCGCGGCCACGCCCGCGATTTTGACACTTGGGAAGGCATGGGCGCGCAGGGGTGGAGCTATGCCGACGTGCTGCCCTATTTCAAGCGTATGGAAAACTGGCACGGTGGCGAGGGCAAGCCGGAATTCCGCGGCAATGACGGCCCGCTGCACATCACCCGCGGCCCGCGCAAGAACCCGCTGTTCGACGCCTTCATCGAGGCGGGCGCGCAGGCCGGTTACCCCGTGACGCGCGATTACAATGGCCAGTCGCAAGAGGGGTTTGGCCCGATGGAGGCGACGATCTGGAAGGGTCAACGCTGGTCTGCCGCCAATGCCTATCTGAAACCGGCGATGAATGCGGGCAATGTGCAGGTCGTGCGCGGCTTTGCGCGGCGGGTGGTGATTGAAAACGGCCGTGCGACGGGCGTGGAAATCCTGCGCGGCGGCCAGATTGAGGTTATTCCGGCGGCTGCGGAAGTGATCGTCGCGGCCTCGTCCATCAACACGCCGAAAATCCTGATGCTGTCGGGCATCGGCCCTGCGGCGCATCTGCGCGAACACGGGATCGACGTGGTGGCAGATCGTCCGGGCGTTGGAGCGAACCTGCAAGATCACCTTGAAATCTATATGCAATTTCAGGCCAGCCAGCCGGTGACCCTGTATAAATACTGGAACCTCTGGGGCAAGGCCGCGATTGGCGCGCAATGGCTTCTGACGGGCAAAGGCTTGGGCGCAAGCAACCAGTTCGAGGCCTGTGCCTTTATTCGTTCCAAGCCCGGCGTCGAATATCCCGACATCCAGTATCACTTCCTGCCCATCGCCGTGCGCTATGACGGCAAGGCGGCGGCGGGGGGCCACGGCTTTCAGGCCCATGTCGGCCCGATGCGGTCAAAATCGCGCGGGGCGGTCAGCTTGCGGTCGGGCGACCCGATGGATAACCCCAAGATTCTGTTCAACTATATGTCTCACCCCGAGGATTGGGAGGACTTCCGCCGCTGCATCCGCCTGACGCGGGAAATTTTCGGGCAAGAGGCGTTCAAGCCCTATCTGAAATCCGAAATCCAGCCCGGATCGGCGCTGCAAAGCGACGACCAGTTGGACGATTTCCTGCGTGAGCATGTCGAAAGTGCCTATCACCCCTGCGGCACCGCGCGGATGGGGCGGCGGGATGATCCGATGGCGGTGGTCGATCCGGAATGTCGGGTGATCGGGGTCGAAGGGCTGCGGGTTGCCGACAGCTCGATCTTCCCGCAGGTCACGAATGGCAACCTGAACGGGCCGTCGATCATGGTCGGTGAAAAGGCCAGCGACCACATCCTTGGCCGCACGCCTTTGCCGAAATCGAACCTTGAACCGCTGCTGAACCCGAATTGGCGCGAAAGCCAGCGGTGATTTGATCAATATCAAAGTCGCCTTTGTGCGGGGTTGATAGAATCGCGGTGTAGACAGAAGAAGGAGACCGCGATGTCACATACCCCGCACGGGCTGGCCGAAGAATTTCCCGCACAAGCGTTGAAAATCAGCGCGATGAAGGAAAAAGATGCCCACTTCGCCAATCTGGTGGACGAATACAATGCAGTGAACAAACTGGTTCATCGCGCCGAGTCGCGGCTTGATCTGCTGACCGAGGAAGAGGAAGAGCAGCTTCGCAAGAAGCGCGCCGCGATCAAGGACCACGTCTGGCAGCACATCAAGGGCTAACGCCTAGTCTGCAATATCATAGGGCAACAGCCCGCGCCGGTCGGGGTCCACCCGCAAACGGCGCTCCAGCGGCGGGACTGATCTTTGATGACAGTCCCGCCGTTCGCATATCCGGCAGGAAATCCCGATCGGTTCAAAGCGGCCCTTAAGGTCAAGCCCGTCGGAATAGACAAGACTGGAGGCATGGGTGATCTCGCAGCCAAGCCCGATGGCATAGCGGCGCACCGGGGCCAGAAACGCGCCCCCCGGCTTCGAGACATCGCGCGCAAGACACAGATAGCGCACCCCGTCGGGCGTTTCGGCCAGTTGGCGCAGGAAGTGGCCCGGTGTTTCAAAGGCACGATGCACGTTCCACAACGGGCAAGCCCCGCCAAAGCGCGCGAATTGCAGCCGCGTGGCCGAGTGGCGTTTGGTGATCGTGCCCGCCTGATCGACGCGGACAAAGAAGAACGGAATCCCTTTGGCACCGGGGCGTTGTAGCGTCGACAGCCGGTGCGCGACCTGCTCGATGCTTGCGCCAAAAATATCGGCCAGCCGTTCCAGATCATGGCGGGTCTTTTGCGCGGCCTCAAGGAAGGCGCGATAGGGCATCAGTGCGGCCCCGGCGAAATAGTTGGCCATGCCGATCTTGGCGATATCGCGGGCCTCGGGCGTCTGGAAACGGGCTAGGTCCAGCGTCGCCTCGAGCAGTTCGTTCTGGGTTTGCAGGGCGACCTGATACAGCAGTTGGAAGCGCTGTGTCGGGGCGGCGGCGCGGGCCGACAGGTCAAGCCTGCGTGCCGTCTGATCAAACTGCCGCAAGGTGCCATTATCGGAAAATTGCACATCGATACCCCGCTTTCGCAAGGCCTCGGTCGCGGTGATAAGCGGGTCTTTTCCAACACCTGCGGCGGTTATGAAATGTTCGGCTGCCCGGTCCACCGCATCCACGTAATTGTCGCAATAATGAAAGAAGTCGCGCACCTCTTCCCAAGGGCTTGCGCGCAGGGTGGCGTCGTCACGGCCCAAAGCCTCGTCCAGAGAGGCCAGCCGTTCGTGGCTTTGGCGATAGGCGCGGTGCAGGTCCAGAAAGGCGCGGGCAAGGGCGGGGGCGTTGCTGGCGGCAAGGCGCAGGTCGGCCAAAGGCGGGGTGGTTTTGGAGAAAACCGGATCGGCCAAAGCCTCACGCATGTCGGAGACCAGACGTTCGCCCTCGCCTGCGTTCAACTCGGTCACGTCCAGTCCGAACTCTTGCGCCAAGGCCAGAACGACCGTGGCCGAGACGGGGCGGTGGTTGTTCTCCATCTGGTTCAGATAGGGCAGGGACACCCCCAGCTTGTCGGCAAAGGCGCGTTGGGTCAGCGTCAGCCGCCCGCGCAATTCGCGCAGCTTGGCTCCGGCGTAAAGTTTCTGAACGGCCATGACATCCCCTTTGCAAAGCCTATGGTGGCTTTGCAAACCTGCGTGGTCAAGAGCCAAGCCCCAAGGCGCGCGCGCGGCGGATCACCGCAAGGATTGCCAGCACCGATGCGATGGACGAGGCCAGCATCAGCAAGACCAGCGGCATTTCGGTTGAGCCGGGCGGAAGCAGCGCCCCCGCCAAGGCCGCAAGCCCCGCCCCGCCGCCAATGGTGATCGCGCCGCCAAGGCCCGATGCAGTTCCGGCAAGCTCTGGCCGGACCGACAGCATTCCGGCGTTGGCCGATGGCAGGCCGATACCGTTGCCCAAGCCCATCGCAATGGTCAGGGCAAAGAAGGTGATCGGACCCGACAGACCCAAAACCGTCAGTAGCGTCAGAACCGACAGCCCCGCCGTGGTCACCAGACTGCCGATCAGCACCATGCGGTTCATCCCCAACCGCACCGAAAACCGTCCGGCAATGAAGTTGCCCGCTGCATAGCCGATCGCTGTCAGCGCGAACAAAAGACCGATCTGGCTTGAACTTAGCCCGAATACAACGGTGCCGACATAGGGCGCACCACCCAGATAGGCGAAAAAGCAGCCCGAGGCGAAGGCCGCCGAGGCACAATAGCCCCAAAATCGGCGCGATGCCAAAAGGCCGGGATACTGCCGCATCTGCTGGCCAAAACTGATCCGTTTGATCGTGGCGGTTTCGCCCAGATCAGCCCAGACCAGCGCCAGCACCACCAACCCCAAGCCCAAAAGCAGCCCGAAATTCGCCTGCCAGCCAAAGGCCTCATCCAGCACGCCGCCGATCACCGGGCCGATCATGGGAACCAGACTCATCCCCATCGTGACATAGCCGATCATCGAGGCGGCCTCGTTGTCCGACACCATGTCGCGCACCACCGCGCGGCTTAGCACCATGCCCGCCGCGATGACCGCCTGCGCCATGCGGAAGATCAGGAAAACCGTGGCATTTGGCGCGATCAGCGTGCCGACTGTTGCCAGCAGGAACAGACACAGCGCCCCCAGAATCACCTTGCGCCGTCCGAACCTGTCCGAGATCGGGCCGATCACGATTTGCAGAACCGCCGACAGCGCCAGATAGAGTGCTACGGAAAGCTGCATCAGCGCATAAGGCACGCCAAACCACGCCGCCATGCCGGGCAGCGATGGCAGGAAGATGTTCATGGTCAGCGCCGACAGCCCCGCCAGCAGCGTCAGGGTAACAATCTTGGGCGGCGTGCTGCGATCCAGAAAGCGGGCAGGGGTGTGTTTCATCAGCCTTGGCTACGCCTCATGGCTGGCCTTGTCCATAAGGGTGATTGGCGCTGCCTTTCTGCCTTATGACCATTTGTGAAAGATGAAGAAGCCGCCCATTGCGATGAAAGCAAAGCCGAGCGCATGGTTCCAGTGCAGAGGCTCTTTCAGGTAAAACACGGAAAACACCGCGAAAACCGTCAGGGTGATGATTTCTTGAATGGTTTTCAACTCGGCGGCCGAGAACTGGCCGTGGCCAATGCGGTTGGCTGGCACCATCAGGCAATACTCAAAGAATGCGATGCCCCAAGATATGAAGATCACGGCGATCAGCGAGGTGGTTTTGAATTTCAGGTGGCCATACCATGCGAAGGTCATAAAGACATTCGAGGCCAGCAGCAGGCCGATGGTGGCAAGGGGGGTGGGGATTGTGGGCATGATGGCTCTTTTGTCGCAAAGGCCTTGTCATAGCTTGGCAGGCAGTCTTGCACCATAGATTTGCTAGTTTGCAATTCGCAGAATGGCATCAGCCAATAGTTTGCAAATTTACTAGGTTCCGCTAGGCGCGCGGCAGTGGTGACGATATGGTGGCGCGGAATTCGGGGGGAGACCGGGCATGAAAGACATCCTGCAACAGCTGGAAGATCGCCGCAACGTGGCACGTCAGGGTGGCGGGCAGCGCCGGATCGACGCCCAGCACGCCAAAGGCAAGCTGACCGCGCGCGAGCGGATCGAGTTGTTGCTGGACGAAGGCTCGTTCGAAGAATTCGACATGTTCGTGGCCCACCGCTGCACCGATTTCGGGATGGAGCAGGACCGGCCCGCAGGCGATGGCGTGGTGACAGGCTGGGGAACCGTGAATGGCCGGATGATCTACGTGTTCTCGCAGGATTTCACGGTGTTCGGCGGCTCTCTTTCGGAAACGCACGCGCAGAAAATCTGCAAGATCATGGATATGGCGATGCAGAACGGCGCGCCGGTGATCGGCTTGAACGACTCGGGCGGCGCGCGGATTCAGGAAGGTGTGGCGTCTTTGGCAGGCTATGCCGAGGTGTTCCAGCGCAATATCATGGCCTCTGGCGTGGTGCCGCAAATCTCGGTCATCATGGGGCCATGCGCGGGCGGCGCTGTTTACTCTCCGGCGATGACCGACTTTATCTTCATGGTCAAAGATTCCAGCTATATGTTCGTCACCGGTCCCGATGTGGTGAAAACGGTGACGAACGAGGTTGTGACGGCGGAAGAATTGGGCGGGGCTTCGACCCATACCAAGAAATCCAGCGTTGCCGATGGTGCGTTTGAAAACGATGTCGAGGCCTTGGCCGAAACCCGACGCCTGATCGATTTCCTGCCGCTGAACAACCGCGAGAAAGCGCCCGTGCGGCCTTTCTTCGACGATCCGGCGCGGCTGGAGGCCAGCCTTGATACGCTGATCCCCGACAACCCGAACCAGCCCTATGACATGAAAGAGCTGATCGGCAAGATCGCGGATGAATCCGATTTCTTCGAGATACAGAAGGACTTTGCGGGCAACATCATCACGGGCTTCATTCGCATAGAAGGTCAGTCGGTGGGCGTTGTCGCCAACCAGCCGATGGTGCTGGCGGGCTGTCTGGACATTGACGCCTCGCGCAAGGCCGCGCGGTTTGTGCGGTTCTGCGATGCGTTTGAAATTCCGATCCTGACGCTGGTCGATGTGCCGGGTTTCCTGCCCGGTGTGGCGCAGGAACTGGGCGGCGTCATCAAGCATGGCGCGAAACTGCTGTTCGCCTATGGTGAGGCGACGGTGCCGAAAGTGACAGTCATCACCCGCAAGGCCTATGGTGGGGCTTATGACGTTATGGCCTCGAAGCACCTGCGCGGCGATTTCAACTATGCGTGGCCCACGGCGGAAATCGCGGTGATGGGGGCCAAGGGCGCCACCGAGATCATTCATCGCGGCAAATCGCCCGAAGAAATCGCGCGGCTGACCAAGGAATACGAAGACCGCTTTGCCAACCCGTTCGTGGCCGCCGAAAAGGGCTTTATTGACGAAGTGATCATGCCCCATTCGACGCGGCGCCGCATCGCGCGGGCCTTTGCGTCCCTGCGGGGCAAGAAGTTGAACAACCCTTGGAAGAAACACGATAATATCCCGCTCTGACATCATTTGACCGGAGGCGGACATGCGCGGGATATTTGCAGGGGCGGGGCGGCTATGACCGATCCGATCATGGTTGAGGCCGAAGGGCCGCAGGTGATTGCGGGCGAAGATGCCGTGGTGGCGGTGCCGTCGGGGCAGGACGTTCGCCTGCTGGAGGTGGTGCTGAATGCACCCGGTCCTGACGGGGTTGCGGCGCGGTTCCGCTTTGTTGCCCCTGCAATTGCCAAGGATGGCGGCGAGATCGATTTCGAAACCGCCAGCGCCGATATGGCGCATCTGTGCCAGACCTACGCGCTGCCAAAACTGGCCGAACTGGGGCCGGTTCCGACGCAAATCATCATCTCGTTCTCGGATCGCGCCGTGCCGTTTGGCGAGGCCGCGCCCGATGCCACGCAGTTTTTCGAAGCCTACCGCGTCGAAGGCGACGCCTGCATATGGGAGGCGTTTTGATGCGGACACAAAATCTAGCGCAGGCCCAAAGCTTGGCCTGTCGGGCTGATGTAGCGATGCCACAGGCAGGGGCATTGGGCATTTTTGCGTGTCAATCCGGTGCTTTGTCGGCTATTGTTCACGCAGGCCCAAGCGATTTGGCCTATGTCTCGCAATGGGGGCCGGCACAAGGCACGGCTCTCCAAGAAAATAGGAGTCGAGGATGTCGAGCACCAAAATCACCGTTCTGGCACTTTGCATGGTTGCCGTCGTGGCAGCATGCGCCAAGAAAGAAGAAGTCGTCTACGTTGACGAACCGGCGGTCACCGTCGAGCCGACCGACACCGGCAAATACAAGTAATCCGAAGGGGCGGGCATATCGGGCCGCGCAGGCTCGGCCCGCCCTTTCCATCCTTGCCGCGGGGCAAGCAGATTTCCCCGTCGGGTCCGCCTACCTGTTTGCCACTGGGCGAAGCTTTGCTTATTCTGCCGCGACACGCACCGTGTCATACTGGAGAATAACATGCGGACCACTGCCCTTATCGCCATGCTGGCTCTTGCCACCGTCGCAGCTTGCTCGAAGCCCGCGCCCGAGCCTGAAGTTGCACCGCTGTCGGTCGAACCGGCACAAACCGGCAAATACAAATAATCAAACGGGGCAGGCCCCGTATGGGTCTGCCCCATTTGGCCGCCTGCCCGTTGGGATGGTGGCATCATGCTGAAACATCGCGGCTTTCCGGGGCGTCTTCCCGGCACAGATTTCCAATTCACGATCCGTCGCGCCAACGTCAAAGGCGGCGCAACCAAGATCATCAAGCGTGAGCGGTTCAAGGATCGCAAGCACGCCGACCGCATGGCCGATCAGGGCTTTATGGCGGCGCTTTGGGAACATTTCGGCGAAGAAACCTTTGAACGCGGCAATCTGGACGCAGGGCGTCTGTCGTGGCTGTTTGGCCGCGAAGTGGTTGCCGCCGAAGACCCCTTTGATCCTACGTCTTATGAGGCGCTGCTGCGGATCGACCTTAAACGCGCGCAGGTGTCGTTCCCTTCGGTTTTTGCCGAAGATGCCGAGCCAATGGATTTCGGCGATTGGGACGATGAAGACGGGGACGAGGACTAGGCATGTTTCCGCGCACCCCCATAGCGATCTGGCAGGAATTCGCGCAGGGCAAAACCCATGCGGATGAAGGCTTTGCCATGGGGCGGCGGGTCAGCAATGATACAGTGGTGATTGGCGGATTGAAGCTTTGCGCGACCGTCCCGTTTGCCTGTTACCCTTTCCCTTCAAACTGGCCCGATCCGGCGCGGATCGGGTCATTTTTTTCGGGTTTTTCGGCCTCATTGCGGCGGGTTGTTGCCAGTGTCGTGAATGACTGCTTTTTTCAGTTTGCTTCGGCGCTGGTTGCTGTAGAATCCTTTCTCAGAACAACAAGCAAACGAGGCAGTTGCACATGCGGAAAACTCTTATCCTTCTCGCTCTTCTCAGCACGCCGCTGGCGGGCTGCATGGGCGCAAGCCCCACGGCAACCTGCGCGGGCGCAGGCGCTGTTGGTGGCGCAGCTTTGGGCTCGCTCACTGATAACAATCTGGCCGAATCGGCTTTGGTCGGCGGCATCATCGGTGCTGTTGCAGGCGAAAACGGCGCTTGCGGCTGATATCGCGCTAACGCGCACTGAATTTTCGTCATTGGCCGGTCGGGGTGCGTCCCCGTCCGGCCTTTTCTATTTCTACGCCCCGGCCCGGGCATCTGGAGGAAAAGAGCCATGTTCAAGAAGATCCTGATCGCAAACCGGGGCGAAATCGCCTGCCGCGTCATCAAATCGGCGCGGAAAATGGGGATCAAGACCGTGGCGGTCTATTCCGATGCCGACCGCAACGCGCTGCATGTGAAAATGGCGGATGAGGCCGTGCATATCGGCGCATCCCCCGCCGCCCAGTCCTATATCGTGATCGACAAGATCATGGACGCTATCCGCCAGACCGGAGCCGAGGCGGTGCATCCGGGCTATGGGTTCCTGTCTGAAAACATGAACTTCGCCGCCGCATTGGAGGCCGAGGGCGTGGTTTTCGTTGGCCCGCCGTCGCCTGCGATCGAGGCGATGGGCGACAAGATCACTTCGAAGAAAATCGCGCAAGAGGCGGGGGTCAGCACCGTTCCGGGCCATATGGGCCTGATCGCCGACGCGGAAGAGGCGGTGAAGATCGCCACGCAAATCGGCTATCCAGTGATGATCAAGGCCAGCGCGGGCGGTGGTGGCAAGGGCATGCGGATCGCATGGGATGACGCCGAAGCGCGGGAAGGCTTTCAGTCGTCCAAGAACGAGGCTGCGGCCTCCTTTGGCGATGACCGGATTTTCATCGAGAAATTCGTGACCCAACCCCGCCATATCGAAATTCAGGTTCTGGCCGACAAGCACGGCAACTGCGTCTACCTGCATGAACGCGAGTGCAGCATCCAGCGCCGGAACCAGAAGGTGATCGAAGAGGCACCCTCGCCGTTTCTGGACGATGCGACGCGAAAGGCGATGGGCGAACAGGCCTGCGCCTTGGCCAAGGCGGTGGGCTATACATCCGCCGGCACGGTGGAATTCATCGTCGACGGCAATCGCAACTTCTACTTCCTTGAGATGAACACCCGCCTTCAGGTGGAACATCCCGTCACCGAACTGATCACCGGCGTCGATCTGGTCGAACAGATGATCCGCGTGGCCAATGGCGAGCCGCTGCCCTTCAAGCAGGAAGACCTGAAGATCAACGGATGGGCGATGGAAAGCCGCCTTTACGCCGAAGATCCCTACCGCAACTTCCTGCCCTCGATTGGCCGCCTGACCCGCTATCGCCCGCCCGTCGAAGGCACGACGCCGCGCGGAGGGATCGTTCGCAACGACACCGGCGTGTTCGAAGGGGGCGAGATTTCGATGTTCTACGACCCGATGATCGCCAAGCTTTGCACCTGGGGTCCGACCCGTCACGCCGCGATTGAAGAAATGCGGCTGGCTTTGGACACGTTCGAAGTCGAAGGCATCGGCCATAACCTGCCATTCGTCGGCGCTGTGATGGACCACCCGCGCTTTGTCTCCGGCAACATCACCACCGCCTTTATTGCCGAGGAATATCCCGAAGGCTTCCAGGGGGCGACGCTGGATGACGACACCTTGCGCCGTGTGGCGGCCAGTGCGGCGGCGATGAACCGGGTCGCGGAAATCCGGCGCACCCGTATTAGCGGCACGATGGACAACCACGAACGCCGCGTGGGCGATGATTGGGTGGTGTCGCTGCAAGGTGTTGAATATGTGATGAAAATTGATGCCGATCAAACCGGCTCGACGGTGCATTTTGCCGATGGCACCGCCGTTCGGGTGGCGTCCGACTGGGTGCCGGGCCAGCCTTTGGCAAGCCTGATGATCGACACTGTGCCAGTGGTGATGAAGGTCGCCAAGATCAGCGGCGGCTTCCGTTTGCGCCTGCGCGGAGCGGATCTGAAGGTGCATGTCCGCACGCCGCGTCAGGCCGAACTGGCCAAGCTGATGCTGGAAAAACTGCCGCCGGACACCTCGAAATTCCTGCTCTGCCCGATGCCCGGTCTGATCGCCAAGATCATGGTCGATGTCGGTGACGAGGTGCAGGAAGGGCAGGCTTTGGCCACCGTCGAGGCGATGAAAATGGAGAACATCCTGAAGGCGGAACGCAAAGGCGTGGTCAAGGCGATCAAGGCCAGCGCGGGCAGCAGCCTGAAGGTGGACGAAGTGATTATGGAGTTCGAATAACCCATGATGCAACGGGTGGGCGGGCAAAACGACGTGATGCCTAGACAGATGTTCATCATTTGTTCTAATTCGGGGGTGTCTTCGCGCAACCCCGAGTCGTCCCGTCATGTCCCTTCGCGTCTCGACCCTGTTTTTCGACATGAACAGCTTTTACGCCTCGGTCGCGCAGGCCGAGGAGCCTGCTCTGCTGGGGCGTCCGGTGGGGGTGCTGACAACAGATGCGCCGGGGGCGGCCTGCATTGCGGCCAGCATCGACGCCAAACGTCTTGGGGTCGGGATGGGAACGCGGCAGGACGAGGCCCGCAAGCTTTGCCCCGGCATCGTCTTCCGTGCGGTCAAGCACGATGTCTGCGTGCGCTATCATCATGCGATTTTGCGCGCGGTGGAAACCGTGGTGCCTGTGCATCGGATCTGGTCGATCGACGAATGTTCGTGCCTGCTGACGGGGACCGAGCAGGAACTCGAACGCGCGCTGGAACTGGGGCGTGCCTTGCAGGCGGCGGTGCTGGCCCAAGTCAGTCCGGCTTTGAGATGTTCGGTCGGGTTGGGGCCGACGCGGCTTTTGGCCAAAGTGGCGGCGGGCTTGGAAAAACCGGGCGGGCTGCATTGGCTTTTGCCGCATATCCTGCCCGACCGGATCGCGCATCTGCCACTGGATGGCTTGCCGGGGATTTCATGGCGGATGAAGGCGCGGCTGGAGGCGGCAGGGATCACCAGTGTTCGGGCGCTGTATGCTTTGGACCCAAGACGCGCGCGCATCATCTGGGGCAGCGTTTCGGGCGAGCGTTTTCTGCGCGAATTGCAGGGCGAAACCGTGGTCTGGCCGGAAACGCGGCGGGGCATGATCGGCCATGGGCAGGTGTTGACGGCAGACAACAAGACGGTCGAGGGCGCGCGGCTGGTCGCACGGCGTTTGCTGGTCAAGGCCGCCGCGCGTCTGCGGCGCGAGGGGTTTCTAGCGCGCAGCCTGCATCTGTCGCTGCGCTTGGGCAATGGCGGGCGCCCGCAAGCAGAAGGCCAGATCAAACCCACGCAAGACACGTTCTTTCTGTTGCAAACGCTGGATCGCTATTGGGACAAGCTGGTAATTCAGCGGCCCATGGCGGTGCATGTGGTGCTTGGCGGGCTGTTGCAGGTAGGGCAGGCGACGGGCGATCTGTTCGACACTCCGCCGGAGCCATCCCGCCGCGACGATCTGTGTCGCGCCATCGACGGGCTGAACCAACGGTTCGGGCAAGATACCGTGCGCTTCGGCCAACTGCCGCCGCATCGGGTGCCGTATACGGGGGCAAAGATCGCCTTCGGGCGCATTCCCGTCGCGGCGGACTTCTGGGAATAGCCAGTTGCCGCCCAAGTGGCGGAGTCATCAGCAATCCTTCGATGCCGTGCTTGCGGTCATCGGCAAACGACACAGGCCGCAACAGGATTGCGGCAGCACGGAGAAGGTCATGACAGACATCAAGGCTTGGGCGGCGCTTGCCGCGAAAGAGTTGAAAGGGCAATCGCCCGATACGCTGGTCTGGGACACGCTTGAGGGCATCCCCGTCAAGCCTTTGTATACAAAGGCCGATGTCGAAGGCCTGCCGCAGATGGACGAGCTGCCGGGCGTGGCCCCCTTCACGCGCGGCGTGCGCGCCACGATGTATGCGGGGCGGCCTTGGACCATCCGGCAATATGCGGGATTCTCGACCGCCGAAGCGTCGAACGCGTTTTACCGCAAGAACCTTGCCGCTGGGCAGCAGGGCGTCTCGGTGGCTTTCGATCTTGCCACCCACCGCGGCTATGACTCGGATCACCCGCGCGTTGTGGGCGATGTTGGCAAGGCTGGCGTGGCGATTGACTCGGTCGAGGATATGAAGGTGCTGTTCGACGGCATCCCGCTGGAGAAAGTCAGCGTTTCCATGACGATGAACGGCGCGGTGATCCCGATTCTGGCCAGCTTCATCGTGGCGGGCGAAGAGCAGGGCGTGCCGCGTGCCGACCTGTCCGGCACCATCCAGAATGACATTCTGAAAGAATTCATGGTGCGGAACACCTATATCTATCCGCCCGAACCCTCGATGCGGATCATCGCGGATATTATTGAATACACGTCCGCCGAGATGCCCAAGTTCAACAGCATCTCGATTTCCGGCTATCACATGCAGGAAGCGGGCGCGAATTTGGTGCAGGAATTGGCCTTCACGCTGGCCGACGGGCGCGAATATGTTCGCACCGCGATCGAGCGCGGCATGAATGTCGATGATTTTGCAGGGCGGCTGTCGTTCTTCTTCGCCATCGGCATGAACTTCTTCATGGAGGCCGCCAAACTGCGCGCGGCACGTCTGCTGTGGCATCGGATCATGACCGAGTTTGGCGCCAAAAAGTCCGGCAGCCTGATGCTGCGGACGCATTGCCAGACCTCGGGCGTGTCCCTGCAGGAGCAAGACCCCTACAACAACGTCATCCGCACGGCCTATGAGGCGATGGCAGCGGCGCTGGGTGGCACGCAATCGCTGCACACCAATGCTCTGGATGAGGCAATTGCCCTGCCGACCGAGTTTTCGGCGCGAATTGCCCGCAATACCCAACTGATCTTGCAGGAAGAAACCGGCATCACCCATGTCGTTGATCCGCTGGCGGGATCTTATTACGTCGAAAGCCTCACCGCCCAATTGGCCGAAGAGGCTTGGAAGCTGATCGAAGAGGTCGAGGCGATGGGCGGCATGACCAAGGCCGTCGCCTCCGGCATGCCCAAGTTGCGGATTGAGGAATCGGCGGCGCGGCGGCAGGCGGCGATTGACCGTGGCGACGAGGTGATCGTCGGCGTCAACAAATACAAGCTCGCCAAGCAAGACCCGATCGACATTCTCGACATCGACAACGTCGCCGTTCGCGAAGCGCAGATTGCACGGCTGAAATCTACCCGCGCAGCGCGGGATGAGGCGGCCTGCACCGCCGCTCTGGACGAAATGACCCGCCGCGCCGAGGCCGGTGGCAACCTTCTGGCAGCGGCGGTGGATGCAGCACGCGCACGGGCAACGGTGGGAGAGATCAGCATGGCGATGGAGAAAATCTTTGGCCGCCACCGTGCCGAGGTGAAAACCCTGGCAGGCGTTTATGGTGCCGCCTATGAGGGCGACGCAGGCTTTGCCGCCATTCAGGCCGATGTCGAGAAATTTGCCGAAGAAGAAGGCCGCCGCCCGCGCATGCTCGTGGTCAAGATGGGGCAGGACGGACATGATCGTGGCGCCAAGGTGATCGCCACCGCCTTTGCGGACATCGGGTTTGACGTAGACGTCGGCCCGTTGTTCCAGACGCCGGAAGAGGCGGCACAAGACGCCATTGACAATGATGTCCATGTGGTTGGGATTTCCAGCCAAGCTGCGGGGCATAAAACCTTGGCACCGAAGCTGGTGCAGGCGCTGAAAGACGCAGGCGCGGGCGAGATTCTGGTGATCTGTGGCGGGGTTATCCCGCAGCAGGATTACCAGTTCCTTTACGATGCAGGTGTGAAAGCCATCTTCGGGCCGGGAACCAATATCCCCGAGGCGGCAAAGGATATCCTGTCGCTGATCCGCGCCACGCGCGGATAAGACCCCGCTCAGGATGCGTGCATAGCACGCATCCTACCCCCTTGCTTTACAGGTCATGTGCTGCATGCGCGTCGGATGCCTCCGGCGGGGATATTTGTACAAAGAGGATGGAACCGGTGGTTTCATCTTGGCCCAAATACTCCCGCCGGAGGCTTCGGGGCGATGCCGTAAAGTGATCTTGTATCAGGTAAGGGGTAGGGTGTGTGCTTGCACGCACCCTTGCCTAAAGGTGGCCCTGCTTTTGCAACCATGCCTCAAGCGCCGGACGCACGGTTTCGGCGCCCTCTTCGCGGGCTTTGTCCATCACCGCCCGCGCCGCTGCGAGATCGACAGTCCGCAGCAACGCCTTCACCGGGCCAATCGAGGCCGGACGCATCGACAGCATTCGCAGGCCGATGGCGGCAAAGGCCAGTGCCTCGACGGGGCGGCCAGCATCTTCGCCACAGAAGGAAAGCTTGGTGTTCGATGCCGCACAGCGCGCCACGATGAATTGCAGGAAGGTCAGGAACGATGCATTCAGCGTGTCATAGCGCTTGCGGACGCGCTCATTCTCGCGGTCGGCGGCGAAGAAGAACTGTTTCAGGTCATTGCCGCCGATCGAAATGAAATCGGTCATGTCGAAAAACGCCTGCGGGGCGTAGGCAAGGCTGGGCGTTTCCAGCATCGCACCGATTTCCAGCCGTTCCGGCACGGCATGGCCAAGGCTTTTTTCGCGGTGCATCTCGCGCAGCATATGGCTGCGGGCGGCAATGAATTCGCCATGTTCGGTGATGAACGGGAACATGATCGACAGGGGACGCCCCGCCGCCGCGCGGATCAGCGCCTGCAACTGCATCCGCAGCACGCCCGGCTTGTCCAGCCCTACCCGTATCGCGCGCCAGCCCATCGCGGGGTTCGGCTCGTCATTGGGTTTCATATAGGGCAGCACCTTGTCCGAGCCGATATCCAGCGTGCGGAAAGCCACGGGGCGGCCCTTGGACGCCTCCATCACGCGGGTATAAAGCTGCGCCAACTCATCACGGCGCGGCATCTGGTTGCGGATCAGAAATTGCAATTCGGTGCGGAAAAGGCCGACACCATCCGCGCCCGAGCCTTCAAGGCTGGGCAGGTCGGCCATCAGCCCTGCGTTCATATGCAGGCTGATCGTCACGCCATCTTTGGTCGTCGCCGGAAGGTCACGCAGCGAGGCAAAGCGCTGTTGCGCCTGTGCCTGCATGGCAATCTTGTCGCGGAACGACCGCGCCACGGTATCCTCGGGGCGCAGATGCACGATGCCCTGATCACCATCGACCAGAATCTGGTCGCCGTTCAGCGCCTCGGTGGTGATGCGCTCGGCATGGATGACCATCGGGATCGACAGCGCGCGGGCGACGATGGCGGCATGGCTGCCGACCGAGCCTTCTTCCAGCACCACGCCTTTCAGCTTGCGGCCATATTCCAGCAATTCCGCTGGCCCGATATTGCGGGCCACCAGCACGGGATTGTCGGGCATTGTGGCACCCGTATCCTTGCCCTGTCCGGTCAGGATTCGCAGCAGACGGTTTGACAGATCGTCCAGATCATGCAGCCGTTCGCGCAGATAGGCATCTGGCACCTGCTCCAGACGCGCGCGGGCGGCGGATTGTTCCTTTTCGACTGCAGCTTCGGCGGAAAGGCCCGAGGCGATGTCTTCCTCCATCCGGCGCAGCCAGCCGCGCGAATGGGCAAACATCCGGTAAGCCTCAAGCACGGCTTTCTGATCTTTATCAAGGCTTTCGGCGGCCAGCAGATCATCGACAGACACCCGCAACTCGCCCACGGCGGCGCGAATGCGGTCAATTTCGGTTAGGGGGTCATCCGCCACGGGGTTGGTGACGACAACGCGCGGCTCGTGCAGCCAGACGCGGCCTTCAGAGGCGCCTTCCTGCCCTGTGGCACCACGGAACAGCACTGGTTGCTTGTGCAAAGCCCCCATGCCACCGCCGCCTTCACCGGCGAACGCACCAAGTTCAGTCATCTCGGCCAATACCATGGCCACGACTTCCAGTGCGTAAATCTCGTCCTCGGAATAGGCGCGGGCCTCTTTCGACTGCACCACCAGCACGCCCAGCTTTTCGCCGACGCGCTGGATCGGCACACCCAGAAAGGCCGAAAACAATTCCTCGCCGGTTTCCGGCATATAGCGGAAGCCCTTTTCACCGGGCGCATCGGCGGTGTTCACCGGCAGGCCGGTGCGGGCAACACGACCGACCAAGCCTTCGCCCAGCTTCATCCGCGTCTTGTGAACAGCGGTCTTTTTCAAGCCTTGCGTCGCGCAAAGCTCCAGCGTTTCGGGGTCGCGGAACAGGTAGATCGAGCACACATCGGTGTCGATATTGTCCGCGATCAGATGCGTGATGCGATCAAGCCTTTCCTGCCCCTTGCCGGGGGTTGCAAGCACGTCGCGCAAACGACGCAAAAGCTTGCGGCTGTCACTGTCACTGCGCTCTGGCATAGCCCCCCGGTTTGGTCAGGGGCGACCCGTCACTTACGCGCGGCCCGCCTTTTCCAGTTCAAAGGCATCATGGAGGGCTTGCACCGCCAGTTCCATATATTTCCGGTCGATCAGCACCGAAATCTTGATTTCCGACGTGGCGATGACCTTGATGTTGACGTTTTCAGCAGACAGCGCCTTGAACATGGTCGCGGCCACACCCGCATGGCTGCGCATCCCGATGCCCACCACCGAAACCTTGGCGACATCGGTATCCACCACCAGCGCGTCATAGCTGATGCTGCCACCGGCCACGGCATCTTCCAGCGCCTTTTTCGCACGGGCAACCTGATTGGTCGGACAAGAGAAGGTCATGTCCGTAACCGCGCCCTTGGTGCTGCCCTCGGGCAGTTCCGAGATGTTTTGCACGATCATATCGACGTTCACGCCCGCATCGGCCAGCGGCCCGAAGATCGCGGCGGCAATGCCCGGACGGTCCTCGACGCGCACGAGGGTCACTTTTGCTTCGTCACGGCTATAGGCCACGCCCGAGACAACTTTCGATTCCATGATTTCATCCTCGTCGCAGACCAGGGTTCCAGAGTTTTCGTCGGTATCCTCGAACGAGGACAGCACCCGCAGCCGCACCTTGTAGCGCATGGCGAGTTCGACCGAACGGGTTTGCAGCACTTTCGCGCCAAGGGATGCCAGTTCAAGCATTTCCTCGAAGGCGATCTTTTCCAGCTTGCGCGCCTTGTCGGTGATGCGCGGGTCGGTGGTGTAGACGCCGTCCACATCGGTGTAAATGTCACAGCGTTCCGCGCCAAAGGCGGCGGCAAAGGCAACGGCGGTGGTGTCCGATCCGCCACGGCCAAGTGTGGTGATGCGGCCTTCGGCGGATACGCCCTGAAAACCGGCGACCACGGCCACCTTGAAGCCTTCGGCGAACTTTGCGTCGATATTCTCGCGCGGGATCGATACAAAACGCGCGCTGGAATGGGCGGATGTGGTGTTGATCGGCACTTGCCACCCCTGCCACGACCGCGCCGGCACGCCCATTTCCTGCAAGCGCAGCGCCATCAGACCGGCGGTCACGTTTTCACCGCTGGACACGACGGCATCATATTCGCGCGCGTCATACAGTTTCGATGTGCCTTCAACCCAGCCGACCAGTTCATTGGTCTTGCCCGACATGGCCGAGACGATGACGATCACGTCATAGCCGCGCGCTACCTCGGCCTGCACCTTCTTTGCGGCATTCTCGATGCGCGCAACGTCGGCCACCGAAGTGCCTCCGAATTTCATAACGAGAAGCGGCATCGCCTTTTCCCTGTCTCTGGCTAGAAAAATCGCGGTCTACATAGACGCAGGGCGGGATGAGGGCAAGCGCCCGTCTGATCTATCTTGTCAGGGCAGTTGATCAGTCCAGCCGGAAACCCTGCGGCAAAAGGGCCTCGGGGGCAGATTCGTCCAGATGCGGCGCAAGGCTGATCTCGGCGGCGCGGCAGATCGCGGCCAAGGGCAGGGCATTGGCGGTGGGGCCAAAGGGATGCGCCAGCTCTTCGGTCACTTCGGCAAGGCCGAAGAACGTATAGGCCACGATTCCGGTGAACAGCGGCGTCAGCCAGCCCGCAGGCTCGATCAGCGCCAAGGGCAGCAGCAGCACGAACAGCCACGAGGTACGGAACACCAGAAGCGAGTAGACATAAGGCAGGGGGGTGACGGCAATACGCTCGCACCCTGCCTGCGCCAGCGACAGTGAGGCGACACGGTTCGACAGCACCATGGCGCCAAAGCCGTCCAGCGTCCCGGCGGATTTGGCTTCAGCCAGCAGGCGGGTCATCTCGGACAGGGCGGCGCAGGGCGGGTGGCGGGTATCGGCAAAGCTGGGCGCCGGGATGGCGGCGGTTGCCGCCTCGGCCACCGGATCGCGGGCGATCTTGCGAAGCTGGGCGCGGTGCAGGTGCAAAAAGGCGCGGGTCAGCCTTAGCAGGCGGTGGCGCATGGCCGGATCAGGCAGGAACAACTCGGCCTCGCGGGCAAGGCTGCGCGTATCGGCCAGAAGCCCGCCCCAAAGCTTGCGCGCCTCCCACCAGCGGTCATAGGCGGCGTTGTTGCGAAAGCCCAGAAACAGCGACAGAGCCGTGCCGAAGACAGCAAAAGGCGCGGCCCCCGTGTGGGCCAAGGGGCTGATATAGATGTCAAAAGCCGTGATCGCGGCGGCCACCGCAATCACCAGCGCCAGTTCCGGCCAGATATGCGGCAAAACCGATCCGCGCACCGCGAACAGCAGTTGCAGCGGGCCGGGTTTGTCGCGGACGATCACAGCGCGCGCCAGCCGATGTCGCTGCGGCAGAAGCCTTCGGGCCAGTTCAGATGGTCGATCATCGCATAGGCGCGGTTGCGGGCCTCGGTCAGCGTGGCCCCGCGGGCGGTGATGTTCAGAACGCGCCCGCCATTGGCCACGATATGCCCGTCCTTCTCGGCGGTGCCGGCGTGGAAGGTCATGTGGCGGCTGTCTTCGGGGATGCGTTTCAGGCCGTGGATGACCGAGCCTTTTTCATATGCCGCAGGATAGCCTTTGGCCGCCATCACCACCGTCAGCGCGTGGTCATCGGCCCAGTTTACCTTTGCCTGATCCAGCCGCCCCTCGGCGCAGGCCAGCAGCAGGTCCAGCGCCTGCGCGCCAAGCCGCATCATCAGCACCTGGGTTTCGGGATCACCGAAGCGGGCGTTGTATTCCACCAAGCGGCCCTGACCGTCCTTGATCATCAGCCCCGCATACAGCACCCCCTGATAGGGCGTGCCGCGCCGCGCCATCTCGCGGATTGTGGGCAGCACGATTTCTTCCATCGCACGAGCGGCAATGGCGTCGGTCAGCACGGGGGCAGGCGAATAGGCGCCCATGCCGCCGGTGTTCGGCCCCGTGTCGCCATCACCCACACGTTTGTGATCCTGCGCGGTGCCGACGGGCAGGGCGTTGACGCCATCGGTCAGGATGAAAAAGCTGGCCTCTTCGCCGGTCATGAATTCCTCGATAACCACTTCCGCGCCTGCGGCCCCGAACTCGCCGCCGAACATGTCGTCGATGGCGGCCAGCGCCTCGGCCTCGGTCATCGCCACGATCACGCCCTTGCCTGCGGCCAGACCATCGGCCTTGACCACAATCGGCGCGCCTTGTGCGCGGATGTAGTCTTTGGCGGGGGCGGCCTCGGTAAACCGCGCATAACCTGCTGTCGGCGCACCGCAGGCGTCGCAGATTTCCTTGGTGAAACCTTTAGACGCTTCAAGCCGTGCGGCCTCGGCCGATGGACCAAAGGTCAGCAGCCCTGCCGCACGGGTGGCATCTGCCACGCCTGCCGCCAAGGGCGCCTCTGGCCCGATGATCACGAAATCAATTGCGTTTTCCTCGCAGAAGGCCACCACGGCCGCCCCGTCCAGAATGTCCAGATCGGCACATTCGGCCAGCATGGCAATTCCCGCATTGCCGGGGGCCACGATCAGGCGGTCGGTCTTGGGGTTCTGCTTGACCGCCCAAGCCAGCGCATGTTCACGCCCGCCGCTTCCAAGGATCAGGATATTCATGGCATGCCCCCGCGCAGTTAGGATTGCGAGCCGCTGCCCGCTTGGCCTTTTGATAGGGGCGTCATAAGGTCTGCAAACGCATCACACAAGGTTGCCCATGTCCGATCTGTTCGAAGACCGCCCCGCCGCCACCAACGCGCCCGAGTTTACCGTCTCGGAACTGTCCGGCGCGGTCAAGAAGGTGATCGAGGGCGAATTCGGTCAGGTCCGCGTGCGTGGCGAGGTGGGGCGCGTCAGCCGTCCGGCCTCGGGGCATCTTTACTTTGCGCTGAAGGATGATCGCGCCAGCCTGGATGCGGTGTCGTGGAAGGGGCAGGTTGCGCGGATGCAGGTGCGCCCCGAAGAGGGGATGGAGGTTATCGCCACCGGCCGCATGACCACCTTTCCGGGCCAGTCGAAATACCAGATGATCGTCGATGATGTGGCCCCTGCTGGGGCGGGCGCGCTGATGGCGATGCTGGAAAAGCGCAAGGCGGCGCTGGGGGCCGAAGGGCTGTTTGACCCTGCGCGCAAGAAACCGATCCCCTATCTGCCGAAGGTGATCGGGGTTGTCACCTCGCCTTCCGGTGCGGTGATCCGCGATATCCTGCACCGCTTGCGTGACCGTTTCCCGCGCCATGTGCTGATCTGGCCGGTGGCGGTGCAGGGGCAGGCCTGCGCTGGTGACGTTGCGGCGGCCATTCGCGGGTTCAATGCGATTGAGCCGGGTGGCCCGATCCCGCGCCCCGATCTGATTATTGTGGCGCGTGGGGGCGGATCGTTGGAGGATCTGTGGGGGTTCAACGAGGAAATCGTGGTGCGGGCGGCGGCGGCATCCCGCATCCCGCTGATCTCGGCTGTGGGGCATGAAACCGATACCACGCTGATCGACTATGCCTCTGATCTGCGCGCGCCGACGCCGACGGCGGCGGCGGAACTGGCGGTTCCGGTGCGGCTGGAACTGGTGGCGACGCTGGATGCCAGTGCCGCACGTCTGTCGCGCGGGGTGGCGCAGGGGGTGGGCTTGCGCGGCCAGCGCTTGCGCGATCTGGCCCGCGCGCTGCCACGGCCCGAGGCATTGCTGGCGCAACCCCGCCAGCGGTTTGACGGCGCGGTGTTGCGGCTTGGCGGGGCGCTGGGGATGGCTGCCAGCAAGAAACGCGCAAGCTATAGCGCGGTCGCAGGGCGGCTTCGGCCCGAGGCATTGCTGGCCCTGCTGGCGCGGCGGCGCGAGCAAGGTCTGTCCTTGATGCGCGCGCTGGATACCGCGCGGGCGCGGCGGGTCGAGCGGGCGTCTGACCGTGTGGGGGCGCTGTCGGCGCGTCTGGCCCCTGCGCTGGCGCGGGTGATCGCCGATGCCGCGCGCAAGACGGGCGAGGGACGCGCGAAACTGCTGCTGCTGGACGCGCGCTTGCAGGCGGCCCCTGCGGCGCGGTTGGCGGCCCTGTCGGAGAGGCTAGACTCGCTGGACCGCATCCGCACCACGCTGGGCTATGCCGAAACGCTGAAGCGCGGCTATGCGGTGGTGCGGGGCGATGGCCATGTTGTCACCAGCAAAGCGGCGGCTGAAAAGGCACTGTCGGTTGAGGTCGAATTTGCCGATGGCCGTCTGGTTCTGGGCGGAAAAGGGCCAAGGAAGGCCAAGGCCGAGGGTGGGCCAGCGCAGGGCAGCTTGTTTTAGCGATGTTTGAATAGTGCTAGGGGTGGTCGAAGCGATTGGTTTAACAAGGCAGTGTAACTCGTTTCATCTGGCTTCGGATTCGACCAAGTGCGGACACCGCGCTGACCCTTCGAAATGTTGAAAAATCCCAAACCCTAAACCCCCACGTCCGGCCCTGCGCAGGGCATCGGGCCGTCGCTCTGGGCGACCTCGGACAGGGTGATGCCGTCAGGGTCACCCACAAAGCGTGCGGCGATTCCGCCCTCGCGCCGGTAGAACCACCAGCATTGCGGATCGTTCGGGTCTTCGTAGACAAAGCAGATCTGGTCGCCTTTTTCATACCAATACCCGTCGCGACATTCTGAGGCGGTAAAGGCCCAGACCACGCGGCGGTTCGGCTTATACTGCTCGGTCCCCCAGACCGCGCCGTTCTCGGCATAGGTCAGGATCTTGCCGGTGGCATAGGCCTCGAACTCGGCACCGGTCATCGGGGTTTCGGCGGCAAGGGCTGCAGGGGTGGCCAGCAGCAGGATCAGGGCAAGACGGGCGCGCATCATGGCCTCCGGTTCAGGATTGTGGATCGGTCGGGGATTTCCATCCGGCCAAGGCGGGGCGGATGGCGCGGCGCCACAGCGGCGGGACCAGCGCGATCACGCAGGCCACCGGCAGTGACCACGGCAGGCGCGGGGCATCCGCCGCATCAGGCAGGCGCAGGGCGGGGTAGGGGCGGTCGGGATGGGCGTGGTGGTCGGAATGGCGTGGCGCGTTCAGCATCAGCGCCGAGGTGAACCAGAACGGCGCGTTCCAGCTATGCCGGTCGGCGACAGGCTCCAGCCGCCCGTCAGGCCTGCGCGCGCGGGTCAGGCCGTAGTGCTGGACGTAATCCGACAGCAAAAGCTGGCTTTGCGCGTGCAGCGCCAATCCGGCCCAGACTGCCATTCCGGCCACCCCTGCCAAGGCATAGGCAAGCCACAGCGCAAGGGCCGCGATCAAGAAATAGGCCAGATACGGATGCAACCCCCGCCGCGACCCGCGGGCGCGCAGTTCGGTTTCCGCACGATAGCCCGCACGGAAACTGCCTGCCCAAGCCCGCAGGAAAAAGGCGTAATACCCCTCGCCCGATCGCGCCGAATTGGGGTCGGCGGCGGATGCTGCATGGCGGTGATGCACAAGCCGGTGCGCCGAGGCGTGGTGGCCGAACAGCAGCACGGAATAGACCAGCACGCCCAGCCGGAACAGCCCGCGACGGCTGCGATGGATCAATTCATGCGCGGCGGGGTTGGCGACCTGACCCAGCCACAACCCCACGCCGATTAACAGGAACACCCGCGCGGCAGGGGAAAGGTCTGACCCCGCCACCGCATAGATCGTCAGCGGCAGCATGAACAGGGCCGTCACGGCGATCAGAACCAGCAGTGCATCGGCGGAGGGAAATTCAGCCCCTTCGGGCGCATTTCCCATGAACAGCGCGCCAATCTGGTCCAGCGTGGCCGCCAGAACGGTCATGTAAAGCAGGCCCGACAGCGGCCAGAGTCCGCCCGCCCAGATCGCCAGCGCGAACAAGATCACGGGGCTGATCGTGACCAGCGCGAACAGTGCCATCGGAACGGGACGTGACTGAACCATCATTTCCCCAGTCTAGCATGGTGCCGCGCCACGACCAGCCCTTCCCACGCGGCGCGGAATTGACTAGGTGAGGGGGAGGCAAAGTTCGGGGTTCCCCATGTCCTTCTTCAAGAAACTGCGCGACCGCATGTTCCGCTCGTCCGACAAGATCGGCGAGGGGCTTGACGCGCTGGTCACCCAGACGCCTGACGCGACCGCACCGGATAAGCCGGGCCTGCTGGGGCGCATCTTCGGGGCAGGCGACGAGCCGCGTCGTGTGCTGGATGACGCGATGCTGGAAAATCTGGAAGAGGTGCTGATCAAGGCCGATATGGGCGTCGATACGGCGGTGCGGGTGACGGCCAATATCGCCGAGGGCCGTTTCGGCAAGCGCGTTTCCAGCGCCGAATTGCGCGGGGCTTTGGCGACCGAGATTGCACGGATCATGGGGCCGGTGGCGCGCCCGCTGCCGCTTTATCCGCAAAAGCCGCAGGTGGTGCTGGTGGTGGGCGTCAACGGGTCAGGCAAGACCACGACAATTGGCAAGCTGGCCTCGCAGTTCAAGGCGGCGGGAAAATCGGTGGTGATCGCGGCGGGCGATACGTTCCGCGCCGCGGCGGTGGAACAGTTGCAGGTCTGGGGTCAGCGCGCGGGCGTTCCGGTGTTGACCGCGCCCGAAGGATCGGACCCGGCCAGTTTGGCCTTTGATGCGCTGACCAAGGCGCAGGCCGATGGCGCGGATCTTTTGCTGATCGACACCGCAGGTCGGTTGCAGAACCGTCAGGATCTGATGGAGGAACTGGCCAAGATCGTCCGCGTGATCCGCAAGAAAGACCCAACGGCACCGCACAACACCATTCTGGTGCTGGATGCCACCACGGGGCAGAACGCGGTCAGTCAGGTCGAGATTTTCCGCAAGATCGCGGATGTGTCCGGCCTTGTGATGACGAAACTGGACGGCACGGCCAAGGGCGGGGTGCTGGTATCTTTGGCCGACAAGTTCGGCCTGCCGATCCATGCCATCGGTCTGGGCGAGCAGATTGATGATCTGGCCGCCTTTGACCCCGACGAATTCGCCCGCGCGCTGGTGGGGCTTGACGCCTGAACGGGCGCTTTTAGGAACGCAACAATGCCGAAAAAGATCAATCCGATGCTGAAGCTGGCGCTGGAACTGGGGCCAGTGATCCTGTTCTTTGTGGGCTTTTCGCGGTTCAAGGATCAGACCTTCCACATCCTTGGCGCGGATTATTCCGGCTTTATCGTAATGACGGCCGCATTTATCCCGCTGATGGTTGTGACCACGGGGATTTTGTGGGCGCTGACTGGCAAGCTGTCAAAGATGCAACTGGCGACGCTGGTGCTGGTGATCGTGTTCGGCGGCATGTCGGTCTATTTCAACGACGAGCGGTTTTTCAAAATGAAACCGACGATGATCTACGTGCTGTTTGCGGCTATCTTGGGGTTTGGTCTGTTGCGGGGGCAGTCCTATCTGCGCTTGGTGATGGAAGAGGCGCTGCCGATGCTGCCCGAAGGCTGGATGATCCTGACCCGCCGCATCGCGGCCTTTTTCGCAGGGCTGGCGATTGCCAATGAGGTGATCTGGCGGTCGTTCAGCACCGAAACCTGGGTGACCTTCAAGACCTTTGGCCTGACGGCGGCGCTGTTCCTGTTTTTCATGACCCAAGGCAAGCTGTTACAGAAATACGGGATCGAGACCAAAAAGGACTAAAGATCGGTCGCAGGGCCGTCCAGTCCCTGCACTTTCATCTCGGCAGGCGTTTTGCGCCGGATCAGGATGTCGCCGTTCTCAAGCAGTTCCGGCGCATGATAGTTCCGCAGATCGTCAATCAGCGCGAGAACCTCGCGCAGCTTTGGCTCCATACCGGCCATGGCCGCGCCCATTTCTTTCAGCGCCGGTTCCATATTGGCCGCCAGACCGCGCAGCAACAGTTTGGCCCCTTCTTGCATCAGGCTAAAGCCCTGCTCGACCTCGGGGGCAGACTCCGGCTGTGCCGGCGTTTCGGCCAGCAGAGGGGCGGCGGCAAGGCACAGACAAAGCGCGATCCGTTTCATGCGTCCAGTATGCGCCTGCACGGAGGGATTTCAAATCAACTTGTGATGTCGATGGTCACCGGAAAATGGTCCGAGGCGGAAAGCAGCGCATCGCGCAGTTCTGGCACCTCCATTACGGTGGGGTCATCGAACGGGTGCCAGATCCGCCAATCAGGACGAAGGGCCGCGATCGTGGGCGACACCATGATGAAATCCAGAAGCGCCTCATAGTAGCGCTTTTGCGGTTGTAGCCAGAATCGCGCGGTGGTGGGCGTCAGCCCGACCCGTTGCGTGATGGCCATATCGGCATGAGGATCAGTCAACCGCATTGCCGGTGCCGCATCCAGCCCCATCATGATTTCAATGCCCGAATGGCCAAACAGCTTTTCATACTCGTCCAGACCGGGGCCGTCGTTGAAGTCTCCCAGTACGATCAGGTTTTCCCCCGCCTCCAGATGGCTTTCCGCCCGCGCGCGCAGCCACAGACATTCCGCCAACTGCTTGCGGCGGTTTTCGATGGAAATCCGGGTAAATTCTTCGGGCGTCACCTGCCCGTGCGGGGTTTTCGATTTGGCATGCACGCCGATGATCCGCAGCCGCAGCCCGTCCTTGGTTTCCACCGCCAATTCCAGCGGCGGCTTGGAAAACCGCACCACATCCTCGACCCCGTCGTTATCCAGATCGGCGCGCAGAGACGTGTCAAACCGTGGAGCGCCAGCAAGGCCGTGGCTGGGCGCAGGCTCTCCCTGCGGGTCGTGCAGAACCGTCAGGCGGTCGGGGTTATACAGAAAGGCGATCTCTTGCTCGGTTTCCGAGGCGAATCCGATTACAGCCTTGCGGCAGCGCAGATCGAATTTCTGGGCGAAATTCTCAAGCGCGCGGACGGTGGACCGCCGGTGGTTGGTGTCGGGGGCTTCGATAATCATCACCCCATCCGCATCCAGCGCCGTGAACACGATGGCCAAAGAGCCGATCTGCTCGGCCCTTGTGATGTTGTAGCGTGCGGAATATTCCCGATCTTCCAGCAGGTTGCCGCGATTGTCGAACAGCGCGTTGAACCATTCCACGTTATAGGTGGCAAGGCGCAGCGGCCTGTCCTGCGGCTTTGGCTTTGGTTTGGGCTTGTGAGTCATGCCGCCTTGCGCCCCTGCAATTCCGCCCATGCCGCGTTGATAGAAATCAAGCGGCGCTCGGCCAGTTTCACCGCCTCGGCAGGTACGCCGCGTGCGATCATGGCGTCGGGGTGGCTTTCCTTCACCGCCTCGCGCCACGCCTTGCGCGCCTGTGCCAGCGAAGCATCGGGCGGAATGCCCAGCACGTCAAACGGGTCGCGCGGCGCGCCTTCGACAAAGCGCGCGCGCATCACGCGAAAGCAACGGTCATCCAGCCCGAAAATACGCGCCACTTCGGCCAGAAAAGCATCCTCTTGCGGGTGATAGCCGCCATCTGCCATGGCGATCAGGAACAGCCCTTCCAACAGATCAATCAGCACGTTGCGATCATCGGCACAAAGTTGCTGGCCCTTGTGGTTGAACATCCGCGCCACCTTGCGGGCGTAGGCATCAAATCCCGCCACATCCTCGCGTGCCAGATTGAACACGCGGGCGGCGTTCAGTTCTTCTTCGGGAGGGATGGTGAAAACGCGGCGAAAGGCAGTCACCTCGTCGCGGGTCACAGTGCCGTCGGCCTTGGCCATCTTGGCCCCCAGCGCAATCACCGCAATGGCAAACCCGACCGAGCGTTCTGCGGGCGGAGCGCCCCGCAAATGGTCAAACACAGCCGTCAGCCCCTGACCTTTGGTCAGTGCGGCAAGGGCGTCAGAGATACGGGTCCAAAGCGACATTCGGGCAGCATAGCCTGCGCGGCGGCGACTGTCAGGTCAGGAATTTCTGCATCAGCACAAGGTCGATAAAGCGGCCAAATTTATATCCGGCCTCTGGCACCGTTGCGATCTCGCGGTAGCCAAGGCTGGCATGAAAGGCGCGGCCCTGCGCGTTTTCGCCGCTGACGCCCGCAATCATCTGATGCGCGCCTGTGCTGCGGGCGTGATCCTCGATCGCCTGCATCAGCGCCCGCCCCACACCGCGACCACGCGCCTGCGGGGACAGCACCACCGTATGCTCCATACAGGTGGCATAGCCGACGCCGCCCCGAAATTGAGAATAGGTCACAAAGCCAAGCAGGCCATCCGCCTCGGCCACCAGAAAGGCGTGTCCGGCGGCATTGCGGTCCGCGATCATCCGCGCGATGTCATCGGGCGATTTTTCCTGCGCGTTGAAGGTGATGGCGGTATCCCTGATCCACGGGTTCCACAGATCGGCCAAAGCGGCAGCATCGGCAAAGGTCGCAGGGCGGATCATTGAATAACCCGCACCCCATGCGGGGTTGCAAAGCTGGCGCGCAACTCTTTGCTTTGACCCGCGACAATCTCCACGCGCGGATCATGCAAATTCAGAGCCGCGCGCAAGGAATCGGCCTGCGGGTGCGCGATTTCCAGACGGGTCAGGCGCAGGCCGCTTTCGGGCAGGGCGCGGGCTGGGTGCAAAGCACCTTCCCATTGGATCAGCGCCGGAAAGCAGCCGTCAAACGGCAGTTTGCCATCGGCAGGCACCGCCATCTGCCAGCGGTAATCGCCGCGCTGCAAGGACACCGGCACCCCCACCCCGACTGGAGCCTGCGCCACCTCTGCCACCAGATCATCACAGCGCGCAATCCAGTTGGTCAGGCGCGGACGGCCTGCGAAATTGTCCAGATCGAACCAGCGCGGCCAGTCGGGCTTGGGGGCCGCAGGGTCGGCAGCGATCACCTCTAGATACAAATCGCCCAAGCCGATCAGGCGGTTATGGGTGGACATATGGGGATGCTGCCCGCCACCGGCCAAGGCAACGCCCAGTGCTGCCTCAACCGCCGCCACACCTTCCTCCAGCGTTTCCGCCGAAACCGCAAGGTGGTCAAAGGTCAGCGTCACGCCGCAATCCCCACCCGTGGCGCGGCCTTCAACGCCTGCGCCAATGAGTTGAAGCGCGATTGCGCCACCTCTCCGAACAGGCCACGGCCTTCATCCGTCAGGTTCAACTCCAGCACGCGCTTTTTCGGCGTCCAGACCAATTGCCCCGCCTTGGCCGGATCGCCCACCGCAAACATCGCGCCAAAGCGCATGGCCTTGCCCAGAACCTCGGCCTCTTGCAATTCTTCTTCGGACAGCAGGCGGAACATCGGTTCCAGCCGAGATCCGGCGCGGCTGTTTTTATAGCGGTGCAGCAGCGACAGCCCCAGAAACACCCGTCCCGGATGGTCCAGCCCGCCAAGGTTGGCGCGGGTGGCGTTGTCAAAGCAGGCTTCGGCGCGGTAATCGGGGTGGGCGCGCCATGTGGTGTCGTGCAAAAGACAGGCGGCCTTGATCAGCCGGATGCGTTCATCCGTTGCACCTTTGAACAGCGGCTCCAGAAACTCATACAGCTTTTTGCCGAAACCGGGGATGCGGGCCGAGGTCTTTTCCGCCATCCGCGCGGCTTCGATCAGCGGATCGCGCGCGCGCAGTCGTTCGGGCATCTGTTCATACAAAAGCCCCTCGCGGATGCCATAGGCGGAAATGTCGATTTCGGACGGCTTCAGCACGCGGATGATTTCACGCAAAACCTCGCAGGCCAGCGGCACCAGTTCCATGCGTTCGGATGACGTGCCGGTGCGCCCGCGCAGCACCGCCAGATCGGCGGTGGCGATCCAGTCCAGCGTGTCTGTCAGGTTTTTCGGCGTCATGCGGTATTCGTGCAGCACGGTCAGCGGGTAATTCCGCCGCTCCATATCCAGACGCGCGATCACCCGCCACGATCCGCCGACCAGATAAACCCGCTCGCCTTCGGATTTCAGATCGGCCTGACAGGCTTTCAGGATGCGGTCGATATGGGTGATGCGCTTGGCCGGATCGGGGGACACCTGTTGCAGCCGAAACGGGCCAAGCGGGGTCGAGACGCGCTTGCCCACCTTGCCGCCGCCGATCCGCGCCAGCTCCATCGAGTTGCCGCCCATATCGCAGACGATACCCTTGGCCTCGGGCCAGCCCAGCAGCACGCCTTGCGCTGAAAGCCGCGCCTCTTCATCCCCGTCGATCACCCACAGCTTCAGGCCGGTCTGTTCCAGCACCTCGGCCTGAAAGGCGGGGCCATCCTTGGCCTCACGCGTGGCGGCGGTGGCGACGACAGTCAGAGGATCAATCTCCATCCCCTTGGCCAGCAAAGAAAACCGCTTAAGCGCCGCCAGCGCGCGGATACGGCCTTCGGGGTTCAGCATGCCGGTTTCGGCCAGACCCTTGCCCAGACCGCACATGATCTTTTCGTTGTAGAAATAGGCGGGCGAGCGCGCCGCGCCATCGAACACCACCATCCGCACCGAGTTTGACCCAACATCAACCACCCCCACCCGTGACAGGGCGCGGGCAGAGGGGTCGTCGAACAGCGGGCGGCCAAAGGGGCCGTGGTCGTCGTCGTGATCAGTGACCAGATCGGCAGTATTTTCGACGGCGGGGGGCATGGGGTCTTCCTTCGTGTATTCTGTCAGGCGAGTTTAGGCACGTCCTTCGCCCCTGCCGTGCCACGGCCCGACAGCGAGGGATTCTCCATGAAGAAACGGTGACAGTTGAAGGCGTGTCCGTCCACTGGCGAAAGGTCGCGCTGATAGGTTCCGTCGGGCGCCAGCACCCAGCTTTGCTCTTCATCGGCCAGATTGGCGGCCATGATCTGACTGACAATCTGCGCCTTGACGGTGTCGTTGTTGATTTCCACCAGCGTCTCGACCCGCCGCGTCAGGTTGCGGCCCATCCAGTCAGCCGAGGAAATAAACACCCGTGCCTTCTTCGAGGGCAGCCCGTGACCGGACCCGAAACAGACGATCCGGCTGTGTTCAAGGAAGCGGCCCACGATGGATTTCACGCGAATTTTCTCCGACAACCCCTTCACGCCGGGGCGCACACCGCAGATACCGCGCACGATCAGGCTGATCTGCACACCGGCGTTGCTGGCGGCATAAAGCGCGTCGATGATGTCGGGATCAATCAGGCTGTTGACCTTGGCCCAGATTTCCGCCGGGCGTCCCGCGCGGGCGTGATCGGCTTCGGCTGCGATCAGTTCCAGCAGGCGCGGTTTCAGGGTGATCGGCGAAATCGCAAGGTTTTCAAGCCCCTGCGGCTGAACATAGCCTGACAGATAGTTGAAAACCCGCGTCGCATCGCGGCCCAAGGCGGCATCACAGGTAAAGAAGGACAGGTCGGTGTAAACCTTGGCGGTGATCGGGTGATAGTTGCCGGTGCCGTAATGGGTATAGGTCACCAGATTGTCGCCCTCGCGCCGGACAACTGTGCTGATCTTGGCGTGGGTCTTGTAGTGGATAAAGCCGTAAACCACATGCGCGCCCGACCGTTCCAGACGGCGCGACTGGCGGATATTGGCGGCCTCGTCAAAGCGGGCTTTCAGTTCAACAAGGGCGGTCACGGATTTCCCCGCCTCGGCCGCCTCGCACAGGGCTGACACGATGGGACTGTCCCAGCTTGTCCGGTAAAGCGTCTGCTTGATCGCCAGCACGTTCGGATCGCGGGCGGCCTGTTCCAGAAACCGGATCACCAGATCGAAGGTTTCATAGGGGTGATGCAGCAGCATGTCTTTCTGCTTGATCGCCGCGAACATGTCGCCTTCGTTGTCCTGCACCCGCTCTGGCACGCGCGGGGTAAAGGGCGGCCACAGCAAATCCTTGCGCGACGACAGCACCAGTTCTTTCAGATCAGCGACGCCCAGAAGGCCGCGCACCTCGACGACCTCATCCTCGGTGACGCCCAACTCGTCCATCACCAGCGCGCGCAGTTCCGCAGGCGCACCGGCGGACATCTTCAGCCGGATCACCTCGCCCCGCCGCCGCCGTTTCAGCGCGGTTTCAAACTCGCGCACCAGATCTTCGGCTTCGTCCTCGACCTCAAGATCGCTGTCGCGCAGCACGCGGAAGGAACAATGCCCTCGGTCGGTATAGCCGGGGAACAGCATGTCCAGATGCAACAGCAGCAGCTCTTCCAGCGGCAGGAAGCGATTCTCGCCGGGTTTTCCGGGCAGTGGCACAAAGCGCGCGATCTGCTGCGGGATCGGCAGCAGCGCCTTCAGCGTGCGGTGATCGGTTTCGCGTTCCAGTTCCAGCGCAAGGCTGAAGCCGGTGTTGGGAATGAAGGGAAACGGGTGCGCGGGGTCAATCGCCAGCGGCGACAGCACCGGAAACACCTTGTTCAGAAAGTGATCCTCAAGGAATTTCAGATCGCGCCCCGTCAGTTTGGACCGCGTGCAAAGGATGATCCCCTGCGCTTCCATTTCCTTGATCAGCTTCTTGTAGACGATCTGCTGCATCCGCATCAGCTTGCGCGCGTCGTCATGGATCAGCGCCAGTTGTTCCGACGGGTTGCGGCCATCTTCCGAAAGCGTGGCATTGCCGGTCCGCACCAGCGCGCGCAGACCTGCAACGCGGACGGTATAGAACTCGTCAAGGTTGGTGGCCGAGATCGACAGAAAGCGCAGCCGTTCCAGCAGTGGCACGTTGTGGTTCGATGCCTCGTCCAGCACGCGCCAGTTGAAGGCCAGCCATGACAGTTCGCGGTTGAAAAAACGGCGCGGGCCAGTGATTTCGGCTTCGGGCAGATCGATAGCGGCGGGGAAGTCGGCTTTGAGAAAGTCAGCTTGGGTCATGGGTCCGGCTTATCGAAGAAAAATGTGACGTTTGCGTGACAGCTTATACTGTTTCAGTCGGGATCACGGCTGTCCAGATCAACCATCGGTCCCATATAGGCCGCGGCCAGCGCGCGTGTCACTGGCCGCCCCAGCGCAAGCGCCAGTCCATCCAGCTTGGCCACCACATCGCGCGCCGCATCGATAGAGCGCTCAATCCGCTGCACCAGATAGGGGATCAGGTTCGGCGGCACCGCAATCTGGCGATCCGAGAACAGTTTGATCAACACCGCCGACATCAGCGCATCATCGGGCGGGGCGATACGGGTCAGGCTTGCGGCCTGCATCCGGCTTTGCAGATCGGGCAGGATCAGGCCCCAATCGCGCGGCGGGGTGGTCGCGGTGATCAGCAATCGGCCCGCTACAGCTTGGCCCGTTTGGATCAGCATATTGTGCAGATGGAACAGGGCTGTTTCTGCCGCACGGTCGCCTGCGATACGGTCGGCATCCTCGACCGCCACAGCGCCGTGGGCCGCCAAGGCTGGCAGATCTGCCCCGACCAGATCGCGGGCATCGATCAGCTTCGCCCCGTGTTCGGCGGTCCAGATATGTGCCAGATGGGACTTGCCCGATCCGGCAGGCCCGACCAGCAGCATCTTGCCGGCGGGCCAGCTTTGCCCGCCCGCCAAAGCCGACAAAGCCGCAGCATTTGCGGGCGAGGTAAAGAAATCCTCCCGCAAAAAGGCCTCTCGCACAGGCAGGTCAAAGGCAAGCTGGCGTGTCACGCCCCGTCCTCGTCTTTCGCAGCCAGCCCGATGCGGCCCTGATACAGCAGGCTGGCCTGATACTGTGCCAGCCCGAACCGCGTCAGCACACCCAAGGCCGCCGCGACCGGCACCGCGACCAGCATTCCCGTGAATCCGAACAACGACCCGAACACCGAAAGCGCGAACATCAGCCAGACCGGATGCAGCCCGACCGATTTGCCCACCAGTTTCGGCGTCAGGATATTGCCTTCGATGAACTGGCCCGCCGCAAAAATGGCAGCCACAACACCGATCGACACCCAGTCACCCCAGAACTGGAACAGCGCCAGACCAATGGCCAGCGCCCCCCCCACCAGCGACCCGACATAGGGGATAAAGGTGATCGCCCCCGCGATTGCCCCCACCAGCAGGCCAAATTGCAGCCCCGCCAGCATCAGCGCCGCAGAATAGAACGACCCAAGCAGCAAGCACACCGTCATCTGCCCGCGCACAAAGGCCGACAGCGCCGCATTGATGTCGCGCGCCAGCAGTCGGATGACCGGAGCATGGTCGCGCGGCAGCATATGGTCGATGCGTTCAACCATATGGTCCCAATCCATCAGCAGGTAGAAGGCCACCACCGGCACCACCACGATGAAGACCACTGCCGACAGCAGGCTAAGCGCCGAGGAAATCACGCCCTCCGCCAAAGCCGCCCCCTGTGACTGCACCGAGGCGCCGATCTGCGCCAAGGTCTGCCGGATGCCCGAGGTTTCATCCGTAAGTTGCGGAAAACGCTCGGTCAAAAAGACCTGCATCCGCTGGGCAAACTCGGGCGCGGCATTGATCAGCGCGGTGGTCTGCTGAATCAGCGTCGGAATCACCGCCAGCACCAGCAACACCACGATCAGCACACCTGCCAGCGTGATCAGCGATGTCGCGGCCACACGGCTAAGTCCTGCGCGCTGCATCCGGTCTGCCACGGGGTCCAGAAAATAGGCCAAAGCCCCGCCGACCAGAAACGGCAGCATGACCGAACCCAGAAACCACAGCACCACAAAGAACAGCGCCAGCGCCACTCCCCAGTATTTCGCCTGCTCGCGTAGTGGCAAAGCCATGTCTGTGCTGCCCTTTCCTGCCTTTACTGACATATCGCCCCGCGTTGGCCCTTTCGCAAGAGGTATGGCCGCGCTTGCTTGGCCCCGCCCAACCCGCTAGGAACGCTTCAAACCCATTCCCACGAGGCCGCCCATGCGTTTGACCCGTTATTTCCTGCCCGTCCTGAAGGAAAACCCCGCCGAGGCGCAGATCGTCTCGCACCGCTATATGCTGCGCGCCGGCATGATCAAACAGCAGGCGGCTGGTATCTATTCATGGCTGCCGCTGGGGTTGCGGGTTCTGAACCGTATCCAACAGATCGTGCATGAGGAACAGGAACGCGCGGGCCATATTCCGTTGCTGATGCCGACGCTGCAACCGGCGGACCTGTGGCGCGAGTCGGGTCGCTATGACGATTACGGTCAGGAAATGCTGCGCATCAAGGATCGTCAGGACCGCGAGATGCTGTATGGTCCGACGAATGAGGAGATGATCACCGACATCTTCCGCAGCCATGTGAACAGCTACAAAGACCTGCCGCTGACGCTTTACCATATCCAGTGGAAGTTCCGTGACGAGATGCGCCCGCGCTTCGGCGTGATGCGTGGCCGTGAATTCCTGATGAAAGACGGCTACAACTTTGATGTCGACAAGGCCTCGGCCCTGCACGCCTATAACCGCCATATGGTCAGCTACCTGCGGACCTATGAACGCATGGGCCTGACCGCAATTCCGATGCGGGCGGATTCCGGCCCGATCGGCGGCGATGACACGCATGAATTCCTTGTGCTGGCCTCGACCGGCGAGTCCGAAGTGTTCTTCGATTCCGCCGTGACTGAATTGAAACTGGGCAACCGCGAGGTCGATTACGACAACCGCGACGAAGTGGCGGCGGTCTGCAAGGAATTCACCACGCTTTACGCCCGCACCGATGAAACCCATGACGCCGCCCTGTTCGACGCAATCCCCGAAGAGCGCCGCAAGGTCGCCCGCGGGATCGAGGTTGGCCAGATCTTCTACTTCGGCACCAAATATTCCGAATCGATGGGGGCCACCGTTGTCACTGCCGACGGCTCCAAGGTGCCGGTCGAAATGGGCAGCCATGGCATCGGCGTATCGCGCCTGCTGGGCGCGATCATCGAGGCATCCCATGACGACAAGGGCATCATCTGGCCCGAAGGCGTCACCCCCTTTCCGGTGGGCATCGTGAACCTGAAACAGGGCGACGCTGCGGCAGATGCGGCTTGCGACAGCCTCTACAAGGCGCTTGCCGCCAAAGGGCTTGAGGCGCTGTATGACGACCGCGACGAACGCGCGGGCGCGAAATTCGCGACGATGGACCTGATCGGCCTGCCGTGGCGCATCACCGTCGGCCCGCGCGGGCTTGCGAATGGGGTGGTGGAACTGACCTCGCGCCGCACTGGCGTGTCCGAGGAGATGGCCCCCGAAGCCGCTGTGGCCCGCATCGCGGAAATCTACGCCGGCATCTGATCGCGCCAGTCCGATCACACTTGACGCACATCGGGCCAAGGGCCACGCTGAGGAAAAAGGGGGCAGCTTGCCCCCTTTGCCATGAAAGGGACCGATCTTGGCCAAGGCACTGATCACATGGGGCGGTTGGGACGGGCACCAGCCCGACAAGGTCGCGGCCCTGTTCGCAACCGACCTGCGCGCGGCGGGGATGGAGGTGACTGTCACCGATACGCTGGCCTGTTTCGATGATCCGGCGGCCTTGGCCGACCTTGCGCTGATCGTGCCGGTCTGGACCATGTCCAGCATCGAAAAGCACCAGTCCGAAAACGTGGCGGCGGCGGTGGAATCCGGCGTGGGTCTGGCGGGGTGCCACGGTGGGATGTGCGATTCCTTCCGCAACGATGTGTTGTGGCAATTCATGACCGGCGCGCAATGGGTGGCGCATCCGGGCAATGACGGGGTGGAATACCGCGTGCGCATCACCTCGGATGATTCGCTGGTGGCGGGGGTGGCCGATTTCGACGTCAAGACCGAGCAATATTACCTGCATGTCGATCCTGCCGCGCGCGTCCATGCGGTCTGCGATTTTCCCATCGTCGATGGCCCGCATGCCGTCAACGGTCCCGTTGCGATGCCGGTGGTGTTCACCAAAGGCTGGGGTAAAGGCCGCGTCTACTATAACGCGCTGGGCCATCAGGCCAATGTCATCGACCATGGCGCGCCGCGCGAATTGCTACGGCGCGGGCTTTTGTGGGCCGCAAGGCAGGAGTTCTGATCAATGTCATTCCAAGCCTATCTCGACAATATCCAGACCAAGACCGGCAAGACGCCGGACGATTTCCGCCGCATGGCCGCCGAAAAGGGCTTTGCAGGGCCAGGCGGCATCGCGGCAGGCATCAAGGCCACGCAGATCACCGATTGGCTCAAGGCCGATTTCGGCCTCGGTCACGGTCACGCCATGGCGATTGTCGCGCTGTTGAAGGGCAAGACCTCGTAGTCACGCTTGCGTGCGCGCCTGCTGGAACTTGCCAAGCGCATGGCCTTTGCCTTGACGTTTCAGGCCATTGCCGACACTGTGCGCTTAAAAAAGAAAGAGCAGCCCGTGGCAACGACCCGACCCTTTTCGCGCTTTGAAATGATGATCGCATGGCGCTATCTGCGCGCCAAACGCGCCGAGGGCGGCGTGTCAGTGATGACGTGGATCAGCCTTGTCGGCATCACGCTGGCGGTGTTTGCCCTGATCGCCACGCTGGCCGTGCGCGCAGGCTTTCGCGCCGAATTTGTTGATACGATCCTTGGAGCCAACGCGCATGTGACCGTCTACTCGGCGGGGCGCGTTGACACATCCGGCAATATGATCAAGGGCTTTTCAGATTATGAGGCCACAGCCGCCCGAATTGCCGCCCTGCCGGGCGTGACCCGTGCCGCGCCTTTGATCAAGGGGCAGGTCATGGTGACCGCAGGCCAAGGTGCCAACGGGGCCGAAGTGTTCGGGATCAGCCTTGCCAATCTCAAAACCATTCCCCGCGTCGGGCTTGGCGCCGATGCCTATGGCGACATCGAACAGTTCGACCGTGGCATCGCCGTCGGCTCCGGCATCGCGCGCGAGTTGGGGGTGACGGTGGGCGACAAACTGCGGCTGGTGTCACCTTCGGGCGTCAAGACCGCCTTCGGGTCCAGCCCGCGCGTCAACGCCTACGAGGTTGTCTATATCTTCACCGCAGGCCGCTACGACATCGACCGCAGCCGCATCTACATGCCCTTCACCGAAGCGCAAAGCTACTTCAACCGCGAAGGCTTTGCGGATGAATTCGAGGTGATGGTCAAAGACGCCGAAAACATCGACGCCTACGCCATTCCGGTGATGGAGGCAGGCGGCCCCGATGCCCTGCTGTGGACGTGGCGCGACAGTTCCGGTGCCTTCCTGCGCGCGCTGGATATCGAGGACAACGTGATGTTCATCATCTTGTCGATCCTAGTCCTTATTGCCGCGATGAACATCATCTCGGGACTGATCATGCTGGTGAAAAACAAGGGCCGCGACATCGGCATCCTTCGCACCATGGGGCTTACCGAAGGCTCGATCCTGCGGATATTCTTTGTCTGTGGCGCGTTTACCGGTGTTGTCGGCACGGCCTGCGGGGTGGCGCTTGGCTGCCTGTTCGCGGTCTACATCGACACGATTTTCTCTTTCGTCAACTATGTCGCCGGTGGCGGGGTTTGGGACCCGTCGATCCGCGGCATCTATGCGCTGCCCGCCAAGCTGCAATGGGCCGATGTCGGTTCGGCTGTCGGGCTATCGCTGGGCCTGTCGTTCATCGTCACCATCTTTCCGGCCCGCCGTGCCGCCCGCATGAATCCGGTGGAGGCCCTGCGCTATGAGTGACTATGCCCTTGAACTCGCAGGGCTTGAAAAGGCCTATAACCGTGGCAAGCCGTCGGAAGTGGTGGTGCTGCGTGGTGCCACGCTTGAGGTGAAACGCGGCGAGGTGGTGGCGCTGGTCGCCCCGTCGGGTGCCGGAAAATCGACGCTGCTGCACATCGCAGGCCTGCTGGATACGCCCGACCAAGGCTCTGTCGCACTTGGAGGACGCAACATGGTCGGCCTTGGCGACCGCGCCCGCACCGAGGCCCGCCGCGCCGAAGTTGGCTTCATCTATCAATTCCACCACCTGCTGCCCGAGTTTTCGGCGCTGGAAAACGTGGTCATCCCGCAGCTTGCCAATGGCGTGGGCCAAAAGGCCGCCGAGACCCGCGCGATGGAACTTCTGACCCGCGTTGGCGTCGCCCCCCGCGCTACCCACCGCCCCGCCGCCCTGTCGGGGGGCGAGCAACAACGCGTTGCCTTCTGTCGCGCCCTTGCCAATGCGCCCCGGCTTTTGCTGGCGGACGAGCCGACCGGCAACCTTGACCCCGCAACTTCGGATCAGGTGTTCGGCGCGCTGATGGCGCTGGTGCGTGAAACCGGACTTGCCGCGTTGATCGCCACGCATAACATGGAACTGGCGGCGCGGATGGATCGGGTGGTGCGGCTGGATCAGGGGCGCGTGGTATGAAGGGGATGACGATGCGGAACATTCTGGTTTTGGCGGCTGCGGGCGGGCTTGCGGCCTGCGTGGCGGTGGACGCACCTGAACGGGCCATCGACCCTGCCGATGATTTCGCGGCCTATTGCTCGGCCTGCCATGGCGCGGGCGGGACGGGGGATGGCGAGATGGCGGGCGATCTGGCGAAGCAACCGGCCGACCTGACCTTGCTGGCCCAGCGGAACAAGGGTGTCTTTCCGACCACCAAGGTGATGGCGCAGATCTGGGGCTATGCGGGGATGAAGGGCAAGGGCGTGATGCCCAATTTCGGCCCGCTGATGGAAGGCGATACCGTGCCTTACGATGGCGGCGACGGGATCGAGACGCCGACCCCTGTGCGGCTGGTGGCGCTGGCGGAATATCTGAAAACGCTGCAGGTCAAATAATCAGTCGGCGCGGACCAGCAGCACCCAGAGGATGCACAGGATCACCACGGGGAAAGCCACCGTGAAGGACACCAGCACGTCCTTGTGAATTTCCGACAGCCCGTTCGAGGCCGACAGGATCAGGCCCACCACCGCCTCGATGCCAAGGGCAAACAGGGTCAAGAGGCCCGCTGGCGTGGAAAAGACGTAACCCATGGATGCCCCCATTTTCCCGCAAGGGTTGCGAGGTTTGGTGGGGTTCGTCAAGCAGTTTCAGGGGCGGTTCCAACGCGGGACCATTTTTCTATTTGGTATTTCAAGGGGTTGGGAGGGCGTTTTAACGGTTTGTTAAGACTTGGCTGGTTTGTTGTGCTGCACGGGACGCCGAAGCGCTCTTTGGCGCGCCAGTGTCATGCGCCTGCATGTGGTGGGCATGGACAAGCCCAGACAACTAAATGAAAAATTGAAACTGCGTCGCGGCCCGCGCAAGTTTATCTTAACCTCGTTGTGAAGGATTGTTGAAATGACCACAATTTCCGCAGATGAACGCCTTCAACGGCGCATAGGGCTACTTGGTGAGGAAGCAGGTCGGTTTACGATAAATCTGGAAAATGATCTCTTTGCGCTGAGGATATTATGGCAAAACTACATCGCATTTTTCGGATCAAGTGAGGAACGTGTGTCACTCTTAAATTCGATATCAGGACCCACGGCACTTCAAATTCAGAGGGCATTTCTAAACTCTGCCATTCTCGGTGTGTGTCGTCTCACTGATCCAACTTCAAGTATGGGTAAAAAGAATCTGAATTTAACAGTCCATAACCTTCCACGATTCCTGACGGCAGAGTGTGATAACAAGTTGAGTGAACTTCTAAAGTTAGCATCTGAGAAGTCAGAGTTTGCAAGAGTTCTCCGAAATAAAAGGATTGCACATACCGATATCGCTGTTCGCCTTGGAAAGGAAATTGTTCATAGCGCAACAAATGAAAAGGTAAGGAGTGCAATAGATTCGATCGCATCATGTATTAGGCGTTTTGCTTATATAGAGTTGGAAACAGAACTAGTTACCCATCCTGTGGGTGGGTATGAGAACGATGAGGTGAAGTTCCTTGAAGTTTTGTATCTTGGGCATGTCGCCTATGAAAAGCGAAAGATTTCTATCAAGGAACTTGTCAGTCAGCGCCGATACGCAGAGATCGAGGCTATCGAAAAATTACCCGAATGGGTTACCTTTCGTCCCGCTGATGAGATTGATCTAGACTGATCGCCTCAAACATCCAACTCCTCCACAAACCGCGCGTTTTCCTGAATATACTGGAAGCGCAGTTCCGGTTTCTTCCCCATCAACCGCTCGACCAGATCGCCGGTTTCGCCCGGCGCGTCCTCGTCGATCGAGACGCGGATCAGTTTGCGGGTGGCGGGGTTCATCGTGGTGTCTTTCAGGTCTTTGGCGTCCATCTCGCCCAGACCCTTGAAGCGTTGCACGTCGATTTTCCCCTTGCCGCCCAGACCCTTGGCCAACCAGATTTCCTTCTCGGCGTCGTCGGCCACGTAAAGCCGCCGTGCGCCTTGGGTCAGCCGGTATAGGGGCGGGCAGGCGAGATAGAGGTGGCCCTTGTCGATCAACGGGCGCATCTGGGTGAAGAAAAACGTCATCAGCAGGCTGGCGATATGCGCGCCGTCGACGTCGGCGTCGGTCATGATGACGATTTTATCATAGCGCAGATCATCGACCTTGAATTTGGTCCCCATCTGCACGCCCAAAGCCTCGCATATATCGCGGATTTCCGAGTTGTCGTGCAATTTGCCAGATGCCGCGCCCAGCACGTTCAGGATTTTACCCTTCAGCGGCATGATCGCTTGGGTTTCACGATCCCGCGCGCCCTTGGCCGACCCGCCCGCGCTGTCGCCTTCGACGATGAACAATTCGGTGTTGTCGCGAGTTTTGGATGAGCAATCGGTCAGCTTTCCGGGCAGGCGCAGCTTTTTGGTGGCGGTCTTGCGCTGGGTTTCCTTTTCCTGCCGGCGTTTCAGCCGCTCTTCCGCGCGCAGAATAAGAAAGTCCAGAATCGCCCCTGCGGATTTGGTATCCGAGGCCAACCAGTTATCAAAGTGATCGCGCACGGCATTTTCAACCAGACGCGCGGCCTCTTCTGTGGACAAACGGTCTTTGGTTTGCCCGACGAATTGCGGTTCGCGGATGAATACGGAAATAAGCGCGCAACCGCCCGCCAGCATATCATCGCGGGTGATCAATTCGGCTTTGCGGTTTTTCGACAATTCGCCATAGGCGCGGATGCCTTTCAGGATCGCGCTCCAGAAGCCGAATTCATGGGTGCCGCCTTCGGGAGTGGGGACGGTGTTGCAATAGGATTGCAGGAAGCCGTCGCGCACGGGCGTCCAGTTGATCGCCCATTCCACCGATCCGGGGACGCCGAATTTTTCCTGGAACTGGACTTTTCCGGCGAAGGGCTTGTCGGCGTAAGTGGTTGTTTTCTCAAGCTGGTCCGACAGGTAATCGGCAAGGCCGCCCGGAAAATGGAACACGGCCTCCAGCGGCGTATCGCCATCCGGCACGGCGGTTTTCCAGCGGATTTCGACGCCGGAGTAAAGGTAAGCCTTGGAACGCACCATCCGCATGATGCGCGAGGGTTTGAAGACAAGGCTGCCGAAAATCTGCGGGTCGGGATGGAAGGTGGTGGTGGTGCCGCGCCGGTTCGGGGCAGGGCCAACCTTGACCACCGGACCCTGCGGGATGCCGCGCGCGAAGGACTGGCTGTAAAGCTCGCGGTTGCGGGCGACCTCGACCTTCATCATGTCCGACAGCGCGTTGACGACCGAGGCCCCCACGCCATGCAGACCGCCCGAGGTGGAATAGGCATCGCCCGAGAATTTCCCGCCCGCATGCAGGGTGCAAAGGATCACCTCCAGCGCGGATTTGCCGGGGAATTTCGGGTGGGGATCGATCGGGATGCCACGGCCATTGTCGCGGATGGTGATGGCATTGCCTTCGTGCAATTCCACCTCGATGCGGGTGGCATGGCCTGCAACCGCCTCGTCCATCGAGTTGTCGAGGATTTCGGCAACAAGGTGGTGCAGGGCGCGTTCATCCGTGCCGCCGATATACATGCCGGGGCGTTTGCGGACAGGCTCCAGCCCTTCCAGCACCTCGATGGACGAGGCGTCATAGGTCTGCGGGGTGCCTGACAGAAGGTCATTCGCCATGGGATGCTCGATTCTTGTTATGCGGCTTTGGGCGGTCATTAGATCAGAGGCAGGGGAGGGGGCGCAAGATGGGGCGCCCGCCCGCCACCTTTCGGCCCCCTTAAGGTTCCGTTAACATCCTCTTTGCAAAAATATCCCCGCCGGAGGCATCCGCCCTGTCAGAAGGTGCCTCCGCTGCAGGAGATGGCCTTCTGCCTATGCAGGCTCTGCCAGTCGCGCCGCCCACATTGCCTTGAACGCAGGGCGGGCCTGAGCGCGGTCGAGCCATGCTTTCACCGCAGGGAATTCGCCCAGCAGGCTGGGGTGGCCTTGGGCATAGCGCAGGCATTCGGCGGCGTTGATGTCGGCTGCGGTAAAGCGGTCGCCCACCAGCCAGTCGCTGCCTTCGAGATGCTGGTTCAGGCGGCGCAACGGGCGGCGCAGTTTTTCGGCGTTCAGGGCGATGGTGGCCTGACCTTCGGGGGTTTTGTCGCCGCCGTCGCCCTGGATATACAGGATTTCCAGCGCCGGACCCTCGACCGCGGTGGCCGAGAACAGCGACCACTGTTCCATCAGCGCGCGTTCGGCATCGGTTTGCGGGCCAAGCAAGCCGCCGTGGGCTTTCGCCAGATGCAGCGTGATCGCAAGGCTTTCGGTCAGCACCAGATCGCCGATGACCAGCACCGGAATAAGGCCCTGCGGGTTGACGGCCAGAAAGCTGGCGCTGGTGGTGTTCAGGGGGGCATCGGGGGCGCTTGCGTCTTTCAGGCGATAGGACTGGATGACCGGAATATGGGTGAAGGGCGTGCCGGTTTCGGCCAGAAGCCAAAGCGGGCGCGACGCGCGCGAACGATAGACGCCATAAAGAGTGATCATAGATTCGTCCTTTGGAAAAGCAGCGGCGGTGCGAACTTAGGCTTTGGTCGGATTGTGCGGAAGGGGTCGTGCCTGAATCTGGTGTTTTCGCGGCAAAAACGCAATCGGCAGACTGTCTTTGCGGTCATAAGGATAGCATTTTTACCTTATGGTTGATTCTGCTTGCCGCAAGGGCGGGGCTTGGGCCAACTCTGGGCTATGACCAGTGGCACGCCTTCCTCCGATGGCCCCAAAGGGGTCGCGCGCGATCATAAAGCCGAGATCGTGGATCGGCTCTATGACGTTGCGCTTGATCCTATCCGGCTGGAAGAATTGATGCAGGTCTGGGAGGGTCGGATCGGTATTCTGCGGCAAGGCCATGTCAAGGACGTGGTGCCGCTGGACGACCCCGAGATCGAGGCGCATCTGGATCGGGCGTCGATCTTTCTGGACCGCTTTGTCGCCTCGCGCGAGGATGGGGCCTATCGGTCGGTGCTTGAGGATATTCCCCGCTCGGCTGCGTTTCTGAGTGATGGCGGGCCGATCCTGACCGGCTTCAACCGTCCGGCGGCGGTGGCCTTTGGCCTGCGCGACGGGGCGGCTCTGGTCGATCTGCCGTTTGAGGCCGATGATCTGGACATGCTGCGTGATGTGATCCGCAAGGTGGCCTCGGGGCGGGCCGAGCGGGTGATGACGCTGCGGATCAGATCGTCGATCACCGGCAGTCCGGTGATCGTGCGGGTGGGGCCGGTCGAGGGCGAAACCGCCAAGCCCTTGGCCTTGGTGATGTCAACCGAGCTGGTCTGGCCCGAAGGCTTCGAGATCACCGTGCAAGAGGCCTTCGGGCTGACCGCTGCCGAGGTGGAAATCGTGCGCGGCATCACGCTGGGCCTGCCGGTGAAGGATATTGCCGAGGCGCGGGGGCGGTCGGCAGAAACCGTGCGGACGCAGTTGCGCTCTATTCTGGCCAAGACCGAAACCCATAGTCAGTCCGAGTTGGTGCGGGTGGTTCTGGGCTTGATGGATGTGGCGTTGATGCCCTCCGAAGGTACGCCGGCATCGGCACGCAAAGGCAATCTGGAGCCGTTGGTCTATCAATATGTCAAAGCGCCGGACGGGCGGCGGCTGGAATTTATCGAGTTTGGCAATCCGGCGGGGCGGCCAGTGCTGTATATGCATCTTGATTTCGGCTTTATCCGGTGGCCCGCCGGTGCCGAAAGGGTGGCCCGTCAGCGCAATCTGCGGGTAATCGTGCCGGTGCGGGCGGGCTATGGGCGCAGCGATCCGCACCCCAAGGCGGTGGATCATTTGCAGGGGGTGACGGCGGATTATCTGGCGATTCTGGATTGGCTTGGAATCCGCCGTGTGGCGGTGCTGGCCTTGGGGGCGGATTTGCGCTTTGCGCTGGCGGTGGCTGCGGCGCGTCCGGCTCTGGTCGGTGGCATTCTTGGCTGTGCCGCGCAACTGCCTTTGCAGACGGCGGCGCAGTATGACCGCATGGACAAATGGCAGCGCTTCATTCTGGCCAATGCGCGCTATGCCCCCAAGGTTTTGCCGTTTCTGGTGCAGGCGGGCTTCTCGCTTGCGCGGCGGATGGGCAAGGAGAAATTCTTCGCGCAGGTCAATGGTGGCTCTGCCGCAGATATGGAGGCCTTTGCGCGCCCCGAAGTGCGTGAGGCCCTGCTGGCCGGTTCGGAGGTGACGCTGAGCGAGAAGATACTGGCCCATCACGCCTTTGCCCGCGAATGTATCGGGTCGGAAAAGGACTGGTCAGCCTTGGTGCGGGCTGCCGTGGTGCCAGTGGTGTTGTTGCAGGGGGACCAAGACCCGCAAACACCGGCGCAGACCATACGCGAGTTGATGGGGGATTACCCGCATCTGGATGTGCGCTTTGTGCCGAACACCGGGCAATTGCTGTTTTTCGCGGAATGGCCGATGGCTCTGGATGTTCTGGAAAGATTTCTGCCCCGCCGTTAGGAATATTTGGCGGTCTACCGCAAACGGGGTATGCGGTGCGGGTGAGGCTCAACTATCAAAAGAGCAGTTGAAGACGTTTTTTCACCCATCTTTCGATAAAGACATTTCCCCGAAGAAGGGGCGGCGGTGCCTGGGGTGCCGCCGCCTTCTTCTTTTTTGGCATCTTTTTTGGCGCTGTGATTGTGATGCTTTTGTGACAGCGCCGATATGCTTTCCGCCACCACGCGCCATTTTGACACGGATCAATTTGCGCCCTTGATCCCGCGCCTAGCATCGCCGCTGACATAGTCAGGAGCGATTGCATGGATCAGATCACGCCACCCGATGTCCCCGTGGCCCCGCCCGTCGATGGCGCAGGCGAAGGGCTGACCGGACCCAGACAGTTCCCCGCCGTTGATCCCGACGCCATCCGGCAGGCCTTCGAATCCGGCCGTTATCCCTATGCCCGCCAGATGGGCCGCTTGGCCTACGAGGCCCAGAAGGCCCGGCTTCAGGCGGAATTGCTGAAGGTGCAGATCTGGGCGCAGGACACGGGGCAGAAATTCGTGATCCTGATGGAGGGGCGCGATGCCGCCGGCAAGGGCGGCACGATCAAACGCTTCATGGAGCATCTGAATCCTCGCTATGCCCGCACTGTGGCGCTGTCAAAGCCGTCGGATGGTGAAAAGGGCCAGTGGTTCTTTCAACGCTATATCCAGCACCTGCCGACCACCGGCGAAATGGTGTTCTACGACCGCTCATGGTACAATCGGGCGGGTGTCGAGCGGGTGATGGGGTTCTGCACTCCGTCGGAATATCTGGAATTCATGCGTCAGGCGCCGGAGTTTGAACGGATGCTGGTGCGCTCGGGCATCCGGCTTTACAAATACTGGTTCTCGGTCACACAGGAAGAACAGCGCACGCGGTTCAAGGCGCGGGAAACTGATCCGCTGAAGATGTGGAAACTGTCGCCCATCGACAAGGCCAGCTTGGACAAATGGGATGATTACACCGAGGCCAAGGAGGCGATGTTCTTTTACACCGACACCGCCGATGCGCCTTGGGTGATCGTGAAATCCAATGACAAGAAACGCGCGCGGCTGAATTGCATGCGGCATTTCCTGTCCACTATCGATTATCCCGGCAAGGACACCGAGGCGATTGGCGCGACCGATCCGCTGATCGTCGGTCGTGCCAGTCAGGTGCTGCGGGGGGCGGGGCATATCCTTGACAGCGCGACGCATCCGGCGGTGCGGATCGGCTGATCCAGCGCCGCGCTGCAGCGAGGGTGGTGTCTTGTTGCGGTCATGTGGTCAGGCTATGTCAGACATATGATCAAAAGACAGTCCTATGCGTCGCATGCCTATGCCACCCTTGTTCTGGGCCTGCCGCTGGTCGGCAGCCATCTGGCGCAAATGGCGCTGCATGTCACCGATACCGTGCTGCTGGGCTGGTACGGGGTGAACGAGCTTGCCGCCGTGGTGCTGGCGGCCTCGATGTTTTTCGCGGTGTTCATCCTGGGCGCGGGTTTCGCGCAGGCGGTCATGCCGATGGTGGCCAGTGCCTTGGGCCGCGGCGACGAGGTGCAGGTGCGCCGCGATACACGGATGGGGCTGTGGCTGTCGATCGGCTTTGGCCTGCTGACCTATCCGCTGTTCTGGTGGTCCGAAGCCCTGCTGCTGGGGCTGGGGCAAAGGCCCGAGGTGGCGGCATTGGGGCAGGACTTTCTGCGGATCGGCGGCTTGGGGATGATTCCGGCGCTGCTGGTGATGGCGCTGAAAAGCTATCTGGCCGCATTGGAGCGCACGCAGGTGGTGCTGTGGACGACGCTGGCGGCGGTGGGGGTGAACCTTGTGCTGGCCTATGCGCTGATCTTCGGCCATTGGGGTGCGCCCGAGATGGGGATCAAGGGGGCGGCGGTGGCCTCGCTTGCGGTGCAGGTGCTGACGCTGGTCATTCTGGCGGTCTATGCGGGATGGTTGCCGGAACTGCGCCGTTTCCACCTGTATCAGCGGTTCTGGCGGCCCGACTGGCACGCGATGGGGCAGGTGTTCCGGCTGGGCTGGCCCATCGGCATCACCGGCCTTGCCGAGACGGGGATGTTTCAGGCCTCGGCCCTGATGATGGGCTGGATCGGCACCGAGCATCTGGCCGCGCATGGCATCACGATGGAGGTGGCCTCGCTGTCCTTCATGGTGCATCTGGGCCTGTCAAACGCCGCCACCGTCCGCGCGGGACGGGCCGAGGGCGCGGGCAACGCTGCCGCCCTGCGCGACGGCGCGAAAACCGCCATCGCGCTGTCTTTCGGCTTTGGCGTGGTGATGGTGACACTGTTCCTGACCTTGCCCGAACAGATCATCGCGCTGTTTCTCGATGCCACCAACCCCGACGCCGCCCAGATCATCCGGCTTGGCGCGCAACTGCTGGCGGTCGCGGCGCTGTTCCAACTGGCCGATGCGATGCAGGTCATGGCTCTGGGCCTGCTGCGCGGCATCCGCGACACCCGCGTGCCGATGATCGCCGCCGCCGTCAGCTATTGGCTGATCGGCATCCCCTGCAGCTATGCATTGGCCTTCCCGCTGGGGCTTGGCGGCACGGGGCTGTGGCTTGGCCTTGTCGTCGGGCTTCTGGCGGCGGCGGGCAGCATGATGTGGCGCTTCTGGCACCTTGCCCCCAAAGCCTGAGCCTGTTCCCCCGATCCTCTTTGCACAAATATCCTCGGGGGGAGGCGTGAAACGCCGTGGGGGGCGGAAAGCCCCCCGGCTGTCATCGAACCGAGCTGCCGCCAGCCGCTATTCCGCCGCCTCGCCCTTCATCAACCTGTCCGCCTTCTTCCGCACAAGGACAGACCGCAGATCATGCATCGCCAGCAGCAGCGTATCGGTGATCTCTTCCAACTGGGCGTCGGTTGCCTTCGATTGCACCCATTGCGTTGTCAGGTTCATGTGATCGACCGCGCGCAGGATGTCATCGACATCGCGCGCGGCCAGCAGGGCCACACGCCGTTCCAGCCAAGACCGGATCTCGGCCAGATCTTCGGGCGTCAGTTTGCGGTCGCCATGCGGCTTGATGTTGCCGTTCTTGACGTTGACGATGGCGATCTCTTCCATGTCGATGCGGCGCTGGCGGTTTTCGGTATCGACCCGAAACACCGCTGCCCCGTTTTCGCGGATACGGAAGTAATAGTCCGGCAGATCGCCCGCCATTGTCAGCCTCAGGTCAAGGACGCACAGAACGTCTGGATGCGGGTGCATGCCTCGCGCAGCACCTCGTCCGCCGTAGCGTAGCTGACGCGGAAGTTCGGCGATAGTCCGAAGGCCGCGCCAAACACCACCGCAACGCCGGTTTCTTCCAGAAGCGCGCTGGCAAAGGCCTCGTCATCGGTGATTTTCACGCCGCCGGCGCTGGTTTTGCCGATGCAGCCCGAGATGTCGGGGTAAACGTAGAACGCGCCTTCAGGCTTCGGGCAGGTCACGCCCTTGGCCGCGTTCAGCATGGAAACCACCAGATCGCGGCGGCGTTCAAACAGTTTGCGGTTGGGGGCAAGGAAGTCTTGCGGGCCGGTCAAAGCCTCCAAAGCCGCATATTGCGACACCGAGCAGGGGTTCGAGGTGCTTTGGCTTTGGATCGTCCCCATCGCCTTGATCAGATGCACGGGGCCACCGGCATAGCCGATGCGCCAGCCGGTCATGGCATAGGATTTCGACACGCCGTTGCAGGTCAGCGTGCGGTCATACAGCGCCGGTTCCACTTGCGCGGGCGTGGTGAATTCGAAGTCTTCGAACACCAGATGTTCATACATGTCATCCGACATGATCCAGACATGCGGATGCTTCAGCAGCACATCGCAGAGCGCGCGCAGTTCCGCCCGCGTATAGCCCGCCCCCGTGGGGTTCGAGGGCGAGTTGAAGATGAACCACTTGGTTTTCGGGGTGATCGCGGCATCCAGTTGCGCGGGCGTCAGTTTGAAATCGGTCTCGATCCCTGCCACCACCGGAACCGGCGTGCCACCGGCCAGCAGCACCATGTCGGGATAGCTGACCCAGTAGGGCGCTGGGATGATGACTTCATCGCCCGGATTGCAGGTGGCCATCAGTGCATTGTACAGGATCTGCTTGCCGCCCGTGCCGACGGTGATCTGGTTGGGCGCATAGGTCAGCCCGTTTTCATTCAGGAACTTGGCGCAGATCGCCTTTTTCAGCTCGGGGATGCCATCGACGGCGGTGTAACGGGTTTTTCCGGCATCAATCGCGCGCTTGGCTGCCTCACGGATGTTCAGGGGCGTGTCGAAATCCGGCTCGCCTGCGCCAAGACCGATCACATCGCGGCCAGCGGCCTTGAGTTCCTGCGCCTTGGTGGTCACGGCGATGGTGGGCGAGGGTTTCACGCGGGCAAGGGTATCGGACAGGAAGGCCATGTTGATCTCCGGCAAGGGTTAGGCACTGGGGCTTGGGGGCTGGAAAGGCTGCGCGCCGTGTCATAGGCTTATGGGCGCAATGGATCAAGGATGCAGACTGATGGAAACCCCCGAAGCGCGGCTGAAACGGATGGCGATGCGGTCATGGCGGCGCGGGACCAAGGAAATGGATCTGGTTCTTGGTCCCTATGCCGATGCGACGCTGGCCGGAATGGGGCCGGAAAAGCTCGATCTTTATGATTCTCTGCTTGAGGAAAACGATCAGGACCTGCTGCCTTGGGTGCTGGGGCAGGTTGCGGCGCCGCCGCATTTCGCCGATTTGCTGGCGGAAATCGCCGGTTTCGCGCGGGCGCGGCTGGGACGGGTCTGATCCGGCGCTAAACTTCGCCGAAACCCTGCCACGTTTACGGTTTGTTTGCGTTTTGTGCCGAATCTGTCCCAAATCCTTTGGATGCGGAGACGATGATGACACTGCACGCCCCCCTGCTGGACGGCTCGCAAAAGGCCTTTCTGGCGGGCTATCTTGACAACCTTGCGCTGGTTGAACGGCTGCACCGGCTGCTGCTGGATGTGATCAAGGATGAATTCGAACGGCTGGGAATTCTTGAGATCAACTCGGTGCAGGCGCTTTTGCTGTTTAACATCGGCGAGAATGAGGTGACGGCAGGCGAATTGAAATCGCGCGGCTATTATCAGGGCAGCAACGTGTCCTATAATCTGAAAAAGCTGGTGGAACTGGGCTATATGCACCACCAGCGGTCGGAAATCGACCGCCGCTCGGTCCGGGTGCGGCTGACGGAAAAGGGCAGGCGGGTGCGCGGGCAGTTGGCCGATCTGTTCGCCCGCCATGCTGACGGATTCGTGCGGCGCGGGCTGATCGACGCGGCAGGGATGGAGGAAATCAACCGCTCGCTGAAACGGATGGAGCGGTTCTGGACCGAACAGATCCGCTATATCTACTGACGGTTGGCCGAACTTGAATTGCGCGCGCAGGTCTTGGGTCGGCATTCTGGCCGGAGGATCGTGAACCGTCTAACGCCAGAACCGCGCGTAAGTCGCAAAGCGTCCCTGCAGTTTTGACAACAGCCGCAGGGCAGGGCTGGCGGGGCCGATTTTGCCGCTTGCAAGCCGGTCCACCACCACTTCGGGCGGGCAGGGCTGGCGGCTGACCGGATCGTAATAGCGCGGATAGGCGATCAGCGTGGCATATATCAGCGCCACCAGATCGGGGCGCGGCAAAGGGTGGCCATCGGGCGCATGGTGGCGACGCGCAGGGATTGGCCCCAGATCACGGGTCAGCCCCCAGCCCGCATAAAAGGGCGCGCCAAGACAGGTGACGGGTTTGCCCCGCAACAGCGCCTCGAACCCCAGCAGCGAGGTCATCGTCCAAACCTCGTCGCAGGCGTCGATCAGGGCGACGGGATCGGCGTTGGGGGCATTCTCGGCCAGATCGCGCAGGGCTTCGGGCGGGATTGCGCCAGCGCGCAGGCCAGCCTCTACATCGGGGTGCGGTTTATACAGGATGCGGGCATCGGGGTTCGCGGCGCGGGCAGCTTGGATCAAGGCAAGATTGGTGCGGACTTCCCCCGCGCCAAGCCGGATCGAGGCATCGTCTTCGACCTGACCGGGGACAAGCAGGGTGTGCTGATCCGTGCGATCAGGGACCGCGCCCGTCAGGTTGTATTTCGTCAGCCGCGCGGCGATCAGCGCTGCCGCCAGCCGTTCGGCGCGCGCGCGTGCCGCAGGGGGGATCGGCGTCAGGATCAGGCGTTCCAACCGGCTTTCGCGGGTCGGATCGTAGTAAATCCCCAGATCATCGGCCACCAGTGACAGGGGCGGCACCAGATTTGCACCCAACCCGCGCGAGCGCAGAAAGCCATCCTCGACCCGGCGGATCACGGGGGCCGACAGGTTTGGCGGCTCTTTCCCCGCCCAGAGCAGCAGTCCGCGCCCCAGATCGCGGGCGATCTGGTCGGCCTTGGCGGCATCGTCGGTAAAGATCAGCGGCTTTTCCTGCCCGAATACCGCCTGCAAACGCTGCCGTTTCCACAGCCGCATGCCATAGGCCACATGGCCCGCGCGGTCTTCGCGGTGCGCGCGCACCATTGCCTCAAGCTGATCGACGGATTGTTCAAAGCTGCACAACCGGTCGCGGCAGGGGTCATACCATGTTGGCGCAAGGATCATCGCTGCGGCGAAAAGCTGGGCCTTGGTTACGCGGCGCTGGCGGCGGTCGATGGGAAATTCATCCTCTGACAGGCCCCAGCCGGCATAGAAGGGCTGGCCGAACAGGCGCGGCCGATGGCCCGCCAGAATCGCCTCGAACCCCAGTTGCGAGGACACGGCATAAACCGCAATCGCGCCCTCCAGCAACCGCCACGGCGAAACCGGCGCGGTCAGCAGGCTGATCCGGCCCGTGGCGTCGGCAGGCCCGAAATGCCCCGCCCGCAGGCCAAGCGCGGTTTCGGGATGGGTTTTGATCACGATGCGCGCGGTGGGGTGTTCCTCTTGCGCGACATAGAGCATCTCGCGGAACCGCGCGGCCGAGGCCCCTGCATGGCGGATCGAGGCATCGCCCGCCGTCTGGTCCACCACCAGAACATAACCCGGCACGGGTGGCGGCGTTTCATCGTGCAGGTTGTATTTTGACAGATCAAGGCTGCGGATGCGGTCAATTCCGTCCCTTGCACGCTGCAAAAGGTTCGAATCATCCAAGGGATGTTTGGCCAGCAGCGTCTCGATCATCGAGGGGCGGGTGCTGTTGAAATGCACGCCCTGCCCGTCGACCAGCAGGCCCAAAGGCGCATCGCCCATCCGACCGGGGCGGATCGAGCGCAGGAAACTATCCTCAAGCCGCACCAGCGGAACCCCGCGCCGCGCGGCCACAGCCTCACCGCGCGCGGCGTAAGGAGAGTGGCCCCAGACCACCACGCCATCGCCTGCTGAGGGCAGACCAAGGCGCAGGTCATGGCCCGCCAGATGCAGGATACGGCGCAGGCGCGGTTGGCGCAGGAAGCCCGCATTGTAAAAGAAAAGCCGCCGGGGGATGTCCCCGGCGGCGGTGTTGGTTTGATGCGGTGCGCGCATTTTGACCTTAGGGCGTCGTGCCGGTCGCGGCGTCGGTAAGGGCGGTCGCGGCCCCCGTTGTGCCGGTGATGGCAGACAGAGTTTTGCTCCACTGCACAAAGGGCGCTTCGGTGACGTAGACGGTGTCGCCATCGCGGATCAGGAAATCGCGCGCCTCGAACATGCCGGTTGGTTGTGTCAGATCAAGCACATAGACCATACGCTGATCGCCGATCAGATCGTTGCGGCCCAGAACCGCATTTGCAATCTCGGCGGGTTCGTTGCGGAAGACGAAGACGCCGGTGGGATCGGCGGTCGAGGTGTTCAGCCCGCCGACGGTGGCAATCGCCTCGATCGCCGAGAGGGTCTGGGTTTCGAACGGCACAAGGCTTTGCGCGCCCGTGGCCCCGAGGGCGACGAATTTGCGGGTATCCTGTTCCACCGTGATCTGGTCGCCGGGGCGCAGGGCGATGTCCAGCGCGGGATTGGCGTAAAGATCCAGCAGCCAGACCTTGCCCGAGGTCGCGCCGCGCGTCACGCGGATCAGCGCGACTTCGGGAGGAATGGTCACGCCGCCCGCGCGGGCCAGCATGGACGACAATGTGCGGGTGGGCCGTTCAATCGGATAGACGCCCTGCGCGCCTGCCGAGCCGGACACAACAACGGTCGAGCCATCGCCCGCCACGCGCTGCACCTGCACCTGCGGATCGGGGGTCTGGGTGTCAAGCTTGCGGGTGATCAACTGGCGCAGGCTGTCGGGTGACTGACCTGCGGCTTTGATCTTGCCTGCGTAGGGGACGAAGATAAAGCCTTGGCCATCCACCTGAATTTCCGTCAGCGCCGAGACGCGCTGGCCGGTATTGCCCAGCAACGGATCGTCCTTGACGTTTTCAAAGATGGTCAGGCCCAGCACATCGCCGGGCGAGATCACGTCGGAACCGACAACGCCCGCATTCTGGAAGGCCGAACTGAAACCAAGCGCAGGCGTGACCGCCGTAGCCCGCGTGACCCGTGCGTTTACCGTGACGATAAATGCGTCGCCCTCTTTCAGGACCGAGCCTTTGTAAATCTCTGCCTTGTTGGGGCCAGAGCGTGGCAGGCCACAAGCCCCGACCACCGCAACAACCGCCACAAGGGCAAGGGCTGTCGCCCCCCTTGTTCCCGTAAATTTCACTGCCCGGGCTCCTTTAACTGGATTTGCCTCTGGAATTTGCCTCAACTTTTGCCTGCAAACCTACAGAAAGGCGCAACAAAACGCCAGTCTTGGTTTTCGGGGTCACGTTACCAGCCGCAACTGTTGCCGCGGTGCCGCGTTGCCGGAGGAGAGCGCGTCGTAAGGGTCTTCGGCTTGCAGCATCATGTCTACCACCTGTCGTAGCAATTCGCGGCGCCCCCGCGAACTGTAGAAGCCGCCCGGCACCTGGCTGGTTTCCAGCAGGTAGTGGCGATAGTCGCGGTAGGCGCGGCTGTCTGGCCTTGTGGGTTGGCGGAAGAAATCCGGCAGGCTTTGGGTCGAGACGAATTCAGGCTTGGCATAGACCGCCGCGCCAAAGGTTTTCAGCGGCAAGCCGCGCCACAGGACTTGCTGGGCGGCGGTGGAATTGACGGTGATCGCGCTGCGGGCGTGGTTCAGCAGCGCCGCCAGCTTGCCGCCGCGTACGAAATGCACCCGCCCCGTGACGCCATGCAGTTTCGCCAGCCTGCGGATTTCGCGGGCGACCGGCACGCGGCCATCCTCCAAAGGGTGGGCCTTGAAGACAAGGTGGTGATGCGGCGCGGCACCCTTGGCAAAGCCCTCGACCACTACGGCCAGAAATTCGGTCATCGTGGTGAAGGGCGAGTGCATCTGGAAACTGGCGTCATGTTCCAGTTGCAGCAGCACCAGATGATATGGAAAGCCGCCGTGTTTGATGCGGAAAGTGGCCAGCATCCGTTCCCAGCGATGCACGGGCATCAGGGCAAGACGTTTGCAATACAGCCAGAATTCCTGCCCCACCGACAGCGCGCGGTGGGGTTTGAAGTTGCGGTAGTCCCAGAACCCCGCCAGCACGAACCAGTGATAGATCGCGCCCCAGAACATATGCTGGCGCATGTCACCCCAGCGGGCGGGGGCGTCGGGCAGGTCCATATCCAGCGATTCCAGCGCCTTTTGCATCTGCGGCACGGTCATCTGCATCAGCCGCGAATGGCCGTTGGAGCCGCCGCGTTCATAGGTAATCCAGTAGGGGCGCAGATAGCCTTCCTCGAACACATGCACCGTCAGGCCAGCGGCGCGGGCAATGCTGACGGCCTGCGCGTGGATCGGGCGGGTGTCGCCGTAAAGCACGATGTCGGTGATGGCGTGATCGGTGATCAGCGTAGCGAATGCGTCGGGCCAGTCGGCCAGCGTGCCTTTGTAGGGGATATAACTGGCAGAGGGCCAGAAGGCGCGGTCGCCACGGTTGAAGCCCACGCGCCACACGGTCGCGCCCGCAGCCGTCAGCATCCGGCCAAGGCGGTGAAAATAGGGTCCGTGCGGCCCTTGCAGGAACAGAAACCTGCGATTTTCACCCGAAAGCTGCATGTTATCCTTTGATACGTCTGTGGTAGCCGTTTTGGATCAGGTTAGAGGGGGAAATCTATCCCTTTGTTAACGGCTAACGCCCGAGCGCGGCGAATTTTAGGCAAAATTGATCTGCCTGCGCGGCTTTGCCCCCGCCCCCGCTTGCCCGTCCGCGCCTTGGGGTTTACCTGTTGGCACAGCGAAAAGGAGTGCGGCAGATGTTCACGGGGATTGTCACCGATATGGGCGAGGTGCTGGAGTTGGAGCAGCGCGGCGATCTGCGCGCCCGCATCGGCACCAGCTATGACGTGGGTGGCATTGATATTGGCGCCTCTATTGCCTGCGAAGGCGTTTGCCTGACGGTGGTGGCGCTGGGCAGCAGCCCGCGCAACTGGTTCGACGTGGAGATCAGCGCGGAATCGGTCAGCAAGACCAACCTTTCGGGCTGGAAGATTGGAAAGCGGCTGAACCTTGAACGCGCGCTGAAGGTGGGCGACGAACTCGGCGGCCATATCGTGTCCGGCCATGTTGACGGGGTGGCAAAGGTGGTGGCGATCACCCCCGAAGGCGACAGCCTGCGCGTGACCTTCCGCGCGCCGGAAAGTCTGGCGAAGTTTATCGCACCGAAGGGGTCGGTTGCGCTGAACGGCACCTCCTTGACGGTGAACGAGGTGAATGGCTGCGATTTCGGGATCAACTTCATTCCGCATACGCAGAAAGTCACCACTTGGGGCGAGGTGGCCTTGGGCGATGCGGTGAATCTGGAAGTGGATACGATGGCGCGCTATGTGGCGCGGCTGCGGGAATGGGCCTGACGGGGCGGGATTGCTTTGCTGCCGGAGCCTCCGGCGGGAGTATTTTCTGCCAAGATGAAAGCACGACGGACCTGCGCGGATGCAGAGGCTCTACTCTGGCATTCTGCGCGCCTTCGCGCTATGGGCAAGGCGAGAGTTGCAGGAGCGTTGGGCCATGAGCCAGACCAAGACCGATTATTCCGATGCGATTTCTTCGGTTGAAGAAATCATCGAAGACGCCCGCAACGGGCGCATGTTCATTCTGGTGGACCACGAGGACCGCGAGAACGAAGGCGATCTGGTGATCCCCGCCGAAATGGCCACGCCCGAGGCGGTGAACTTTATGGCCACCCACGGGCGCGGGCTTATCTGTCTGACGCTGACCAGCACGCGGATTGACCAGTTGGGCCTGCCGCTGATGGCCTCGAAGAACTCCAGCCGCCACGAGACCGCCTTTACCGTGTCGATCGAGGCGCGCGAGGGTGTGGATACCGGCATTTCCGCCAAGGACCGCGCCACCACGATTGCGGTGGCGATCAACCCGAAATCGGGGCCGCAGGATCTGGCGACGCCGGGGCATGTGTTCCCGCTGCGCGCCCGCGATGGCGGTGTGCTGGTGCGGGCCGGCCATACCGAGGCTGCAACGGATATTTCGCGTCTGGCGGGGCTGAACCCTTCGGGCGTGATCTGCGAGATCATGAATGATGACGGCACGATGGCGCGTCTGCCCGATCTGGTGTCTTTCGCGCAGAAGCATAACCTCAAGATCGGCACGATCTCCGATCTGATCGCTTACCGCCGCCGCCACGACAACCTTGTGCGCGAACGCTCGGTCAAGCGGGTGCATTCGGTGCATGGTGGCGACTGGCTGATGCGGGTTTTTGCCGATGAAACCCATGGCGACGAGCATATCGTTCTGACCAAGGGCGATCTTTCGGGCGATACGCCGGTTCTGGTGCGGATGCATGCGCTGAACCCGCTTGAGGATGTGTTGGGCATTGGCGACGGCCATGTCGGCGATCTGCAGGGGGCCATGCGGATCATTGCCGCCGAAGGGCGCGGCGTGGTGGTGCTGCTGCGCGATACCACGATGAAGATGGTCGATGCCGGCGAGGCCAGCCCGCAAACCCTGCGTCAATACGGTGTGGGCGCGCAGATCCTGTCGGCCCTTGGGCTGACCCATGTGACGCTTGTATCCAATTCCAAAGCGCCCAAGGTGATCGGGCTTGATGCTTATGGGCTGTCGATTGCCGGCACCCGCGCGATATCGGAGTAGATGATGGCTGCGAACGAAAATCACTACACCCTGCCGCTGCCGTCCTTTGACAAGCCGGTCAAGCTGCTGATTGTGGTGGCACCGTATTACAAGGACATCGCCGATCAACTGGTGGCAGGCGCGCGCGCGGTGGCTGCGGCCTGCGGGGCCGATGCCGAGGTGATCGAGGTTCCGGGTGCCTTGGAGGTGCCGACCGCGATTGCGATGGCCGAGCAACTGGCGAATTACGACGGCTATGTCGCGCTTGGCTGTGTGATCCGGGGCGAGACCACGCATTACGATACCGTCTGCAATGACAGCAGCCGCGCGCTTTCCATGATGGGATTGCAGGGCGTTTGCATCGGCAATGGCATCCTGACGGTGGAAAACCGCGCGCAGGCCGAGGTGCGGGCCGAGGCTGCGGGGCAAAACAAAGGCGGCGGGGCGGCGGCTGCGGCCTTGCACCTGATCGCTTTGTCGCGCAAATGGGCGCGCGACACTAAGGGGATCGGTTTCCGCGCATGACCAAGCCTGACAAGAAACAGATGAAATCGGCCGCCCGGCTTTATGCCGTGCAGGCGCTGTTTCAGATGGAAAGCTCGGGGCAGACCGTTGAATCGGTGGTGCGCGAGTTTGAAACCCACCGTTTTGGCGCTGTTTATGATGGCGACGAGATGGCCGAGGGCGATGTGACGCATTTCCGCGCCGTGATCGGTCATGCCGTGAACTTTCAGGCCAGAATCGACCAGATGACTGACCGCGCCCTTGTGGCGAAATGGCCGATTGACCGGATTGATCCGGTGCTGCGGGCCTTGTTCCGTGCGGCGGGGGCGGAGATGGTGGAAATGCCGACGCCGACGAAAGTGGCGATCAACGAATATGTCGATGTGGCCAAGGCGTTCTTCCCCGAGGGCAAGGAATCGAAATTCGTCAATGCCGTGCTGGACCATATGGCGCGCGAGGCGCGTCCCGAGGCGTTCTGAAACCGGCGGATCGGGGCAGGGCGTTTGTCTTATCCTGATCCGATGGGGGCTGCGATGAAACCTGTTCTTGCTGCGCTGCTGCTGATCTGTGCGGGGCTGCCCGCGCGGGCCGAGGTTGGCGATTGGGTGCTGACGCATGTGGACGGCGCGGCGGTGGGCTATAGCGCCACGCTGAGCCTGTCGCAGGCGGGGCGGGTGACGGGGCAAGCACCCTGCAACCGCTATTTCGCTGATGTGGTGCAGGACGGGGCAGCTTTCACGCTGGGGCCGATCGGGGCGACCAAGATGGCTTGCGCGCAGATGGCCGACGAGGCGGATTTCTTTAGCCTGCTGGGCGGGGTTCAGACGATCGAGCAGACCGCCGACAGGCTGGTGTTGCGCGGGGCGGGGGCCGAGATGGTCTTTGTGCCAGAGCCAAAGTAGCTGCGGCAATCTGTGGGCTTTTCGTTAACCTCTGGCGTGCTAGGTTTAGCCTAGCAGGAGGTTCCCCATGCCCAAACTGATCCGCCTTTATATCGTCAGCGTTTCTATCGGCTTTGCGCTTGCGGTCGCCTTTGTGGCGCTGCTGGTCTGGCAGGATGTCGCGGGGTTGCGGCATCTGATCTTCGGGTCGGACATGGGCTGGGTGGCCGCGCTGATGATGGTGATGTTCCACGGTGTTGTGTTTGCGGGCGTGCAGTTTGGCATCGCGGTGATGCGGATGGCTGAAGACCCCGATGGCCCGCGCGGCGGCAGCGCTGCACCGCACCTTGACCAACTGGCCCCGGTGCGGCTGAAAGCAAATCAGGTGGCGGGCCCGCAGCGACCGTGAAGGACAGGGTTTTCCCGAGAGCCAGAGGTCTCAGGTGGGCGCCAGGTAGCAAGACCAGGATCTTGCCAGAGCCAGCCCCCGTTCACGTGCTTATCGGCCACTGGAAAAGTTGCCTCACACGAGAAGAGCAGCACCCGCCACCTTCAGACATAGGCGCGTCAGGGCTGTCCTGCAAGGCTTTGGGCTGACCTTCGCCAAAATGATCCGGCTGCGGCGGCATCTTGCATGATGTTCACCTTTTGTGCATATTTTCCCGATGAGTCTTGAGGAAACCCTTCCCCCGATGCCCGGCCAGCGCCTTGCGCGCGGGGTGGCGCGTGCGCTGCGGCAGTTCGATTTCGTCACGGTCGAGGAATTGGTGCCGACGCCGGGTTTGCGCGTCGATCTGATGGCCTTGGGGCCAAAGGGCGAGATCTGGGTGATCGAATGCAAATCCAGCCGCGCCGATTTCCGCGCTGATCAGAAATGGCAGGGCTATCTGGAATGGTGCGACCGCTTTTTCTGGGCGGTGGATCAGGATTTTCCGACCGATCTTTTGCCCGAAGGCAGCGGGCTGATTCTGGCCGATGCCTATGATGCGGAAATCATCCGCATGGGGGCTGACACACCGCTACCGGCTGCGCGGCGCAAGGTGATGCTGCAGAAATTCGCCCGCCACGCCGCCTTGCGCCTGCAAGGCTACCGTGATCCGGGGGTGGCGGGGCTGGTTTCGATCTAGCGCTTGCGCGGTTTGGATTTGGAGCCGTCCGACATCAGGCGCGCTGCCTCGGCGGCGGCGCGCAGTTCCTCGGCGATTTCCTCGGCCTCTTCGGGATCGAAATCGAGCGGCAGTTCGATGCCCTTGTCCGCCTCGATATAAATCCGCACCATGCCCTGATCGGTCGGCCCGATCTGGATATTGGCGGCGATGTCGCTTTGCTTGTCGATGCCCATGGCATGGCCCCTTTTTATCTGTGCCTCGACGTAACAAGAGCGACAATCTTTGGCAATCCTGCCCTTGCAATCCGTGCGGGGCGGGGGTAAATGCCCCCGTGAGTGCCGACGTAGCTCAGTTGGTTAGAGCACTAGATTGTGGATCTAGGGGTCCCCCGTTCGAGCCGGGGCGTCGGTACCATTCCAGATTTTGGACCAGCACTCAAAGCGCCCCTTCGGGGGCGCTTTTGCATTTGCGCTGGCGCGTCAGCGCCCCTTGGCCCCGCGCGGCTGCGGCGGTATGGTCGGCGTCCGATAAAGGAACAGATTCCCATGACCCCGAATGCATCCCGCCGTATCCCTATTGTAATTGCTGCAGAAATTGGCGCGCAGCCCGCGCAGGTTCTGGCTGCGATCACGCTTCTGGACGAAGGTGCGACGGTGCCGTTCATCGCGCGCTATCGCAAAGAGGTCACCGGCGGGCTGGATGACACGCAGTTGCGGAACCTTGCCGAGCGGCTGGTTTATCTGCGTGAATTCGAGGCGCGGCGCACGGCGATTCTGTCCTCGATCACCGAGCAGGGCAAGATGACGGATGCGCTGGCGACGTCGTTGGCCAAGGCCGCCACCAAGGCCGAGCTTGAGGATATCTACCTGCCCTACAAGCCGAAACGCCGCACCCGCGCGATGATTGCGCGCGAAAACGGGCTGGAGCCGCTGGCGCAGGCGATTCTGGCGGATCATGGCGTTGATCCGGCGGTACTGGCGGTCAGCTTCATCACCGAGGCCGTGCTGGATGTGAAATCCGCGCTGGAGGGCGCGCGCGATATCGTGGCCGAGGGGTTGGCCGAGGATGCCGCCCTGCTGGGCCGGTTGCGCGCCCATATGAAGCAGGTCGCGCGGCTGTCGGCCAAGGTGGTGGCGGGCAAAGAGGCCGAGGGCGCGAAGTTCTCGGATTACTTCGCCCATTCCGAACCGTGGCATGCCGCGCCCTCGCACCGTGTGCTGGCGATGTTGCGCGGGCAGAACGAGGGTTTTCTGGCGGTGGATCTTGAGATCGACCCCGATGCGCCCAAAGGCGACAGCCCGGCCGAGCGGGCCTGTGCTGCGGCCATCGGCGTGGCGGGGCGGGGCGCGGGCGATGTCTGGCTGCGCGAGGCAGCGGCGTGGACGTGGCGGGTAAAGCTGCGCACCTCGCTGACGCTGGATCTGATGGCCGAACTGCGCGAGCGGTCCGAGGCCGAGGCGATCAACGTTTTCGCGCGCAATCTGAAGGACTTGCTGCTGGCGGCCCCAGCGGGGGGCAAAGCCACGATGGGGCTTGATCCGGGGATCAGAACGGGCGTGAAGGTGGCGGTGGTCGATGCCACGGGCAAGGTTCTGGCCACCGATACCGTCTATCCGTTCCAGCCGAAAAACGATCTGCGTGGCGCGCAGGTGGCGATTGCGCAGGCGATTGTGAAGCATGGGGTCAAGCTGATTTCTATCGGCAACGGCACCGCCAGCCGCGAAACCGAAAAGATGGTGGCCGATCTTCTGGCGCATCTGCCGGGGGAAAAGCCGGTCAAGGTGATTGTGTCGGAGGCGGGGGCCTCGGTCTATTCGGCGTCGGAACTGGCGGCGCGCGAATTCCCCGATCTGGATGTGTCGCTGCGGGGTGCGGTGTCGATTGCACGCCGCCTGCAAGACCCGCTGGCGGAACTGGTCAAGATCGAACCGAAGTCGATCGGCGTCGGGCAGTATCAGCATGACGTCGACCAGCACCGGCTTGGCCGCAGCCTTGAGGCGGTGGTGGAAGACGCGGTGAACGCGGTAGGCGTGGACGTGAACACCGCCTCGGCCCCCTTGTTGGCGCGGGTGTCGGGCGTGGGGCCGGGGCTGGCCGAGGCGATTGTGGCGCATCGCGACGCCAATGGCCCCTTCTCCACACGGCGCGAGTTGCTGAAAGTTGCGCGGCTGGGACCGAAGGCCTTTGAACAGGCGGCGGGGTTCTTGCGGATCACGGGTGGCAAGGAACCGCTGGACGCCTCGTCCGTCCATCCCGAAGCCTATGATGTGGCACGGAAAATTGTAGCCGCCTGTGGGCGGGATATCCGCGCGCTGATGGGCGATCCGGCCCCGCTGAAATCCATCGACGCGCGGGCCTTTGTCGATGACCGCTTCGGTCTGCTGACGGTGAAAGACATTCTGGCAGAACTGGAAAAGCCCGCCCGCGACCCGCGCCCCAGCTTCAGGACCGCCACTTTTGCCGACGGGGTTGAAGATATCAAAGACCTGAAGCCGGGGATGCTGCTGGAAGGCACCGTCACCAACGTCGCAGCCTTTGGTGCCTTTGTGGACATCGGCGTGCATCAGGACGGTCTGGTGCATGTCAGCCAGTTGGCAGACAAATTCGTCCGCGACCCGCATGAGGTGGTGAAGGCGGGCGATGTGGTCAAGGTGCGCGTGGTCGAGGTCGATGTGCAGAAAAAACGCATCGCGCTGACCATGAAGAAAGACTCGGGCGAGGCGCGCGAACAGGCCCGCGAACGCCACACCCCGCCGCCACAAAAAGGCCGCCCCGGACCCAGCAGCGCAGGCCCGACAGGCGCAAGCAGCAACGCCTTCGCGGACGCGCTGAAAGGCAAATTCTCGCGCTAAAGCCCTTTCATCTGTTCCTAAATATCCCCGCCGGAGGCTTCCGCCATAGGCCCAAGGAGCCTCCGGCGGGAGTATTAGGCCAAGATGATGCGGCGAGGGTAGGGTGCGTGCTTGTCACGCACCTTGCAGGGCAAAAGCCGCGGGGCAAAGCCTGCCCAGCACTGCGCGCAGGGTGGTAATCAGCGCCGCCCCAAAACTGACCGCCAGTTCGTGATCCATCAGCCATGCGGTCAACCCGCCTGCGGCCAGACCCAGCGCCAGCGCGGGACACCAGCCGAACCAGCCGCGATCCATCAGCGCGGCCACAATCGGTCCTGCCAGCACAAGGCCCAGCCAGCTGAGAACCGGCGACATCAGCAGCAGCACAGTCGCGGCCCAGAGCATCATCCCGCCCGATCCCAGCGCCACTGTGCCGAATAGCCATTGCAGGGCCATCGCCACAAGGGCCACGGCTGACGGCAGCAGCCATACGATCAGCAGCGCCTTCAGCAGACCCGCAAAGCCAAGCATCCGATAGCCATCGCGGGCGGAAAACAGCAGGCTCATGCCGCCGAACCGCCCACGGTCAGCCCGCCGATCAGCAGCGTCGGTTGCCCGACCCCCACCGGCACCCATTGCCCTGCCTTGCCGCAATTGCCGATGCCGGGGTCCAGCGCCAGATCGTTGCCGATGGCGCGGATCTGCTTTAGCGCGGTGGCCCCGTCGCCGATCAGGGTCGCACCCTTCACCGCCTCGCCCACCACGCCGTTACGGACGCGGTAGGCTTCGGTGCAGGAGAACACGAATTTTCCATTGGTGATATCGACCTGACCGCCGCCAAAGCCCACGGCATAGATGCCGTCTTTCAGGGATGCCACGATGCCCGCAGGATCATCCTGACCCGACAGCATATAGGTGTTGGTCATGCGCGGCATCGGGATATGGGCGTAAGATTCGCGCCGCCCGTTCCCCGTCGCCGCCACCCCCATCAGCCGCGCGTTCTGCCGATCCTGCATATAGCCCACAAGGCGGCCATCCTCGATCAGCACATTGCGCGCCGAGGGTGTGCCCTCGTCATCCACCGAGATCGAGCCGCGCCGGTCGGGGATGGTGCCATCGTCCAGCACCGTCACGCCCTTGGCCGCGATCATCTGCCCCATAAGCCCTGCGAAGGCCGAGGTTTTCTTGCGGTTGAAGTCGCCCTCCAGCCCGTGACCAATTGCCTCATGCAGCAAGATCCCCGGCCAGCCCGGCCCCAGCACCACATCCATCACGCCCGCAGGTGCTGGCACAGCGTCAAGATTCACCAGCGCGATTCGCAGCGCCTCGCGCAGCAGGGGCTGCCAGTGCGACGGCTCCATCAGACGCGACAGGCCAAAGCGCCCGCCGCCGCCCATGCCGCCCTGTTCGCGCCGCCCGTTCTGTTCCACGATCACCGAGACGTTGATCCGCGCCATCGGCCGGATGTCCGACAGGCGCAGACCTTCGGGGCGCAGGATTTCCACCTCTTGCAGACCCGCCGCGATGGTGGCCGAGACCTGCACCACGCGGGGATCAAGGCTGCGGCCATAGGCGTCGATCTCTTTCAGCAGGTCGATCTTGCCTGCGAATGTGGCATCCGCCATCGGATCGCGGTCGCCATAAAGCCGGATGTTGGTGCCTTTGGGGGGCGGGGCCATGGTGCCGCCGCCATCGCCCACCGCAAGACGCGCGGTTTCCGACGCACGGATCAGCGCGGATTCCGAGATTTCGGTGGAATGGGCATAGCCCGCCACCTCGCCGCGCACCGCGCGCAGGCCAAAGCCCTCGGAGGCGTCATAGCTGGCGGTCTTGATCCGGCCATCATCCAGAACAATGGCTTCTGAACGCTTGCGTTCCAGAAAAAGTTCACCGTCATCCGCCCCCGCCGTGGCCGCGCGCAGGGTTGCAAGGGCGGTTGCTTCGTCCAGAAGGGTGTCGAAGGGGCGGAAGGGGGCGTCGCTCATGGGGAAATTCCTTGGCCTTGGCCTTGATTTGGATCAATCGGCGCTGCTATGCCGCAACAGTTTCTCTTGTCGTCACGGCCCTAATATGGTTTCACGGCATGCAGAAACAACGGGATTCTGCCCGACACTTGGGCATGGTCGAAAAGGCGGCATGAAAGCCGCCCTCTGAACGGGAAGAAAACATGCGTCTTTTGACCTCTCTCAACGGTCTTGCCGCCGCCGGTCTTGGTCTTCTGCTGCCGGGTGCTGCCTTGGCTCAGGCTTTGGAAACCGTGGGCGCGCCTGTGCCAGCCGGAACCGAACACCAGCCCGCCGGGACCGAGATTGCCCGCGATCTGCAATGGCTGGATCACACCATCCTGATCATCATCACCGCCATCGTCATTTTCGTGACGCTGCTTTTGCTGATCGTGATCGTGCGCTTCAACGCCAAGGCCAACCCCAAGCCTGCGACCTTCACCCATAACTCGCCGCTGGAAATCGCTTGGACGATCATTCCGATCCTGATCCTTGTGTTCATCGGGTCGTTCTCGCTGCCCGCGCTGTTCAAGCAGCAGGAAATTCCGGTGGCAGACATCACCATCAAGGCGACCGGCAACCAGTGGTTCTGGAGTTATGAATACGTCGATCAGGACGTGGCCTTCGATGCGTTCAAGCTGGAAAAAGACCAGTTGGTTGCAGCGGGCTACCGTGAGGAAGACTATCTGCTGGCCACCGACAACGCGGTTGTGATCCCGGTGGGCAAGACCATCGTTGTTCAGGTTACGGCGGCCGATGTGATCCACGCCTGGGCTATGCCCGCTTTCGGTGTGATGCAGTCGGGCGTTCCGGGCCGTCTGGGCCAGTTGTGGTTCACAGCCGAGCGCGAAGGCATCTATTTCGGCCAATGCACCACCCTGTGCGGCAAGGACCACGCCTATATGCCGATCACGGTCAAGGTTGTCAGCCAAGAGGCTTATGACAAGTGGTTGGCTGGTGCCAAGACCGGGAACCTGCAACTCGCCTCGAACTGAGGCCGGGTTTCGGATTGAAAGACACCGATGGCCCCTGCGGGGGCCATTGCATCTTGGAAAGAGTGGCAGCGCATGGCCGATATCCGGTCCTTTGAAAACACACCCGAAGCGGGCTTCGGCGATTTCGTGCAGCTTTTGAAGCCGCGCGTGATGTCGCTGGTTGTGTTCACGGCCTTGGTTGGCCTGTTGGTCGCGCCGAACAGTTTGCATCCTGTCGAAGCTTTCGCGGCAATCCTGTTCATCGCCTTGGGGGCTGGGGCCTCTGGCTCGCTTAACATGTGGTGGGACGCCGATATCGACGTGATCATGCGCCGCACCCAAAGCCGCCCCGTGCCGTCGGGCATGGTGACGGCAGGTGAGGCTTTGGCCGTTGGTCTGGCGCTGTCGGGTATTTCGGTGGTGATGCTGTGGCTGTCCACCAATGCGCTGGCGGCGGGGCTGCTGGCCTTTACGATTTTCTTCTATGCCGTGGTCTATTCGATGTGGCTGAAACGGTCCACGCCACAGAATATCGTGATCGGCGGCGCTGCGGGGGCGTTTCCGCCCATGATCGGCTGGGTCGCGGCCACGGGGTCGATCTCGGTCGAGGCGGTGCTGATGTTCATGCTGATCTTCATGTGGACGCCGCCGCATTTCTGGGCCTTGGCGCTGTTCATGAAGGAAGACTACCACGCGGCGGGCGTGCCGATGCTGACCGTGACGCATGGCCGCAAATCGACGCGCAAGCATATTCTGGTTTATACCATCCTGCTGGTGCCGTTCGCGCTGGCCACGGCGTTTACCTCGATCGGCGGGCCGGTCTATCTGGCGGTGTCGCTGCTGCTGAACGCGGAATTCCTGCGCGGTGCGTGGCGGATCTGGCGGCGGGACGAGGCGCAGGCAGAGGCCGATAAATATTCGGTCGAAAAGTCTGTGTTCCGCTTCTCGCTGATCTATCTGTTCCTGCACTTTGGTGCGCTTCTGGTTGAAGTGGCGCTTAAACCTTATGGTCTGGGGGGCTGGTAAGATGGCGTTCCGTCCCGAGCATGAAATCTATCGCCGCCGCTTCTCGCGCAATCTTGGCGTGGGGCTGGTGCTGGTGGCCTTTGTCGCGCTGGTCTTTGCGCTGACGGTGGTGAAGGTGACGCGCGGCGACACCATGCATTCCAATGATATTCCCGATGGTACCGTGGCGATTGTTCCGCAGGAGCCGACAGAATGACCCCGCAGAAAAAGACCGGTCTGGCCTTGGTGGGTGTGGCGGCGCTGATGCTCAGCCTGTCCTTTGCGGCTGTGCCGTTTTATGACTGGTTCTGCCGCGTGACGGGCTATGCAGGCACGGTTGCCGTGGCCGATCAGGGGGCCGATACCGTGCTGGAGCGCACGATGGATATCCGGTTCGACGCTTCGCTTGAGGCGGGGATGCCGTGGGAGTTCAAGCCGCAAGTCCACAAGATGACGATCAAGATCGGTGAAACCGGCCTTGCCTTTTATGAAGCCTATAACCCGACCGACCGCGTGATCGCAGGCACTGCCAGCTATAACGTGATGCCCGATCTGGCGGGGGGCTATTTTACCAAGATCGAGTGTTTCTGCTTTACCGAGCAGGTCTTGCAACCCGGTGAGCGGGTGATCATGCCGGTGTCGTTCTATGTCGATCCGTCGATTGTGGATGACCCAGAGGCCGGTTTGATCAAAGAAATCACGCTGTCTTACACTTTCCATGAAACCGCGCTTCCGGAACAGCAGGCGGCCCTTGCCGCAGCCCCCGCGAAGCCGATAAACTAAAACGACAAGAAACGAGGGAACCCGACCATGGCCCACGCCAAGAACCACGACTACCACATCCTGCCGCCGTCGATCTGGCCGTTCTTCGGGGCTGTCAGCGCCTTTATCATGCTGTTCGGCTCGGTGCTCTGGATGCACGGCTCTGGCCCGTGGATGGGCCTGATCGGCCTTGCAGGGGTGCTTTACACCATGTTCGCGTGGTGGTCCGAAGTGGTCCACGAGGCGCAGACCGGCGATCATACTCCGGTCGTCCGCATCGGCCTGCGCTATGGCTTCATCATGTTCATCATGTCGGAAGTCATGTTCTTCTCGGCATGGTTCTGGACCTTCTTCAAGCATGCGATGTATCCGATGGGGCCGATGTCGCCGCTGGTGGATGGCGTGTGGCCGCCCGAAGGCATCACCACCTTTGACCCGTGGCACCTGCCGCTGATCAACACGCTGATCCTGCTGTCGTCGGGCTGTGCTGCAACCTGGGCGCACCATGCGCTTGTGCATGACAACAACAACCGCCGCGACATCAAGAACGGTCTGATTCTGGCGATTGCCCTTGGCGCGCTGTTCACCTTCTTCCAGATCTACGAATACAGCCACGCTGCCTTTGGCTTTGCTGGCAACATCTATGGCGCGTCCTTCTTCATGGCGACCGGCTTTCACGGTTTCCACGTTCTGATCGGCACGATCTTCCTGTTGGTCTGCCTGATCCGCGTCTACAAGGGCCACTTCACCGCCGAGCAGCATATCGGCTTTGAAGCCGCCGCTTGGTACTGGCACTTCGTGGATGTGGTCTGGCTGTTCCTGTTCGCCGCCGTCTACGTCTGGGGCCAATAAGCCTTAGCCCATAAGACCAATGCGCGGGCCTTTTGGCCCGCGCCTTTCGTTTCAAGGTATGGCAATGAACGTCCGTCTGATCTCTGCGCTGCTGCTTGGTTTGGCGGGCGTGTCGCTGTTATGTGGCCTTGGGGTCTGGCAGGTGCAGCGGATGTATGAAAAGCGCGCGCAACTGGACGAGATGACCGCAGGCATCAGCGTTCCCGCCGTTCCGGTTCCGCGTTTGCTTGATCCCGAGAAGGACCGCTACCGCCCCGTGACCGCCGAGGGTCGCTTTACCGGACAGCATCTTTATGTGCTGTCGGGCAAGCCGATGGTGGGGGCAGGGGTGCAGGTGGTGTCGGTGCTGGAAACCACCGACGGGCGGCGGTTGCTGGTCGATCGCGGCTTCCTTGCGGATGATGACAAGCACAAGCTGTTGACCGTCACCGATGTGAAGGTGTTGGGCAACCTGATGTGGCCGCGCGATTCCAACCAGTATACACCGCCCCCCGATCCCAAGACGGGGCTGTGGTTTGCGCGCGATGCAGAGGCGATGTCGGCGCTGCTGCAGACAGAGCCGACATTTATTGTCGCGCGTGAGCCAACTGGTGACGGGATCGAGGCGATGCCGATCCAGACTTCCTCTATTCCCAACGATCATTGGGGCTACGCAATCACATGGTTCCTGCTTGCACTTGTCTGGGCGGTGATGACAGCGGCTTTGGTGTGGCGTATCAGGCGGCAAAGGGCGTAAGGACGTAACATGCGGTATATCTCGACGCGGGGCGCGGCTCCGGTTCTGACTTTTGGCGAAGCGATGATGACGGGGCTGGCGCGCGACGGCGGGCTTTATGTGCCGGAGTCTGTGCCGGTGATGACGCAAGACCAGATCGCGGCGCTGGCGGGTCTGTCCTATGAGGACATCGCCTTTCGCGTGATGCGTCCCTTCCTTGGCGATACCTTTGGTGATGATGAATTCCGTGGCCTGCTGGCACGCGCTTATGCGGGCTTCGGCCACGCCGCCCGCGCGCCTTTGGTGCAGCTTGGCCCGAACCATTTCCTGCTGGAACTGTTCCACGGCCCGACCTTGGCGTTCAAAGACTTTGCCATGCAGTTGATCGGCCAGATGATGCAGGCCGCACTTGCCAAGACGGGCGAGCGGATCACCATCGTGGGCGCGACCAGTGGCGATACCGGATCGGCGGCGATGGAGGCGTTCCGGGGGCTGGCCAATGTGGATCTGTTTATCCTTTACCCGCACGGGCGGGTCAGTGATGTACAGCGCCGCCAGATGACGACGCCTGCCGAGGCGAACGTGCATGCCTTGGCGATGGATGGCGATTTTGATGATTGTCAGGCCCGCGTGAAGGATATGTTCAACGACTTCGCCTTCCGCGACGGGGTGCGTCTGGCGGGGGTGAACTCGATCAACTGGGCGCGGGTGCTGGCGCAGGTGGTCTATTACTTCTCCTCCGCTGTCAGCCTTGGCGCGCCGCATCGTCCGGTGTCCTTCACGGTGCCGACGGGGAATTTCGGTGATATTTTCGCAGGCTATATCGCCCGCAAGATGGGTCTGCCGATTGAAAAGCTGGTGATCGCCACCAACCAGAACGACATTCTGGACCGCGCGCTGAAGTCGGGGGCCTATGTCACCGACGGGGTGAAGCCGTCGATCAGCCCGTCGATGGATATTCAGGTTTCGTCGAATTTCGAACGCGCGCTGTTTGATGCCTATGGCCGCGACGGCGCTTCGGTGGCGGCGCTGATGGCCGAGCTGAAAACCGGCGGCTTCACGATTTCCCAAGGCGCGCTGCAATTCCTGCGCGAAACCTTCGCGTCGGGGCGTTGTTCCGAGGATGAAACCCGCGCGACGATCACCCAAGCCTTTGCCGAGACAGGTGAAATCCTGTGTCCGCATTCCGCCGTTGGTGTGAAGGTTGCGGCAGACCATCAGGGGGCGACCCCGATGATTACCCTTGCCACCGCGCATCCGGCCAAGTTCCCCGATGCCGTGCAGGCCGCGATGGGGGTGCGCCCTGCATTGCCGCCGCGCATGGCCGATCTGTTTGACCGGCCCGAGCGTGTGACCCGCGTTCCGAATGATCTGGCCGAAATCCAAGCCCTTGTCCGCGAAAGGACCGCCCTTTGACACTTCGCCTGACCACGCTGCCCAACGGTTTCCGCATTGTCACCGAACATATGCCCGGGCTGAAATCTGCCAGCGCGGGCGTCTGGGTCATGGCGGGCGGGCGGCATGAGCGGGCCGAACAGAACGGCATCGCGCATTTTCTGGAGCATATGGCGTTCAAAGGCACGAAACGCCGCACGGCGCTGCAGATTGCCGAGGAAATCGAGGATGTGGGCGGCTATATCAACGCCTATACCTCGCGCGAGATGACGGCCTATTACGCCCGCGTGCTGCAAAACGACGTGGAACTTGCGCTGGATGTTATCGGCGACATCGTGCTGAACCCGGCCTTCGACAAGAAGGAGATCGAGGTTGAACGTCATGTGATCCTGCAGGAAATCGGGCAGGCTTTGGACACGCCCGACGACATCATCTTTGACTGGCTGCAAGAGGCGTCTTACCCCGACCAGTCCTTTGGCCGCACCATCCTTGGGCCGGAAGAGCGGGTTTCCTCGTTCACGCGCAACGACTTGCAGGGGTTTGTCTCGGAACATTATGGCCCCGGTCAGATGATCTTGGCCGCTGCGGGAGGTGTTGATCACGATGCCATCGTGGCACAGGCCGAGGCGATCTTTGGCGGCATGAAGGCCAAGCCCGCCACGACCTTCCAGCCCGCCGCCTTCAAAGGTGCGGAGCGCCGCGAGGTCAAGGATCTGGAGCAGGTGCATTTCGCCATGGCCTTCGATGCGCCCGGCTATCGCCATCCTGATGTCTACACCGCGCAGGTCTATTCGATGACGATGGGCGGCGGCATGTCCTCGCGCCTGTTCCAGAAGGTGCGCGAAGAGCGGGGCCTGTGTTATTCGATCTTTGCCCAATCCGGTGCCTATGAGGATACCGGCCAGATCACGATTTACGCGGGCACTTCGGCGGAAGAAATCGGTGATCTGACCCAGATCACGATGGACGAGCTGAAACGCGCCGCCGACGATATGTCCGAGGCCGAGGTGGCCCGCGCCCGCGCGCAGATCAAGGCGGGGATGCTGATGGGGCTGGAAAGCCCCTCCAGCCGTGCCGAGCGCATTGCGCGGCTGCTGGCGATCTATGGCCGTGTGCCGGATGTCGAAGAGGCGGTTGCCAAGATCGAAGCCGTGACGATGGCCGATGTCCGCCGCTATGCCGGCGAATTGACCGCCACCGACGCCGCGCTTGCGCTGTATGGTCCGGTCGAGCGCGCGCCGACGCTGGAGGAAATCCGCAAGCGGCTTGCCGCCTGATGTTGCGCTTTCGCCGCAGGCCCGTCGTGGAAACCGAGCGGATGACGCTCCGGTTGCCTGCGCATGGCGATTGGCGGGCTTGGGCCGGTTTGCGCGAGGCTTCCGCCGATCACCTGATGCCGTGGGAGCCGGTCTGGTCGCATGACCATCTGACCCGCCGCGCCTTTACCAATCGGGTTTACTGGGCGATGCGGGCGGAAACCGCAGGCACGGCGCTGCCGCTTTTGCTGATCCGGCGCGAGGATCAGCGGCTGTTGGGCGCGATCACGCTGGACAATATCCGGCGCGGTCCGGTGCAGGCCGGAACGCTGGGCTACTGGATCGGCGCCCCTTTCGCGCGCCGTGGCTATATGCGCGAGGCCGTGCAGGCCATGGTGCATTTCTCGTTCACCACGCTGGATCTGTCGCGGATCGAAAGCGCCTGCCTGCCCGAAAATGTCGCCTCGCGCGGCGTTCTTGAGAAATCCGGCTTTAAATATGAGGGCGTGGCGCAAAGCTATCTGCAAATCAACGGGCGTTGGCGCAACCATGTGTTATACGCGAACCTTCGGAATGACCGACGCGGGCGCACGGACGTAGGCTAAGGGCAACATTCCCTTCCTGCGGTGGCGCGTCCGGCGGCGTCCTTGGAGAGAATGTTTGAAACAAATCAAAGTGTTGCTGCTGCGTGGCGTGAACGTATCGGGGGCGAACCGCCTGCCGATGCCGGAATTCCGTGAAATGTTGGCCGAGCAGGGCGTGCAGGATGTGCAGACCCACATCCAAAGCGGCAACGCGGTGTTCTGTGATCCGGGCGTGCCGGATCTGCTGGGCAAGGTGGCTGCCGCCATGCTGAACCGCTTTGGCTTTGCGCCCGCCATGTTCCTGATGGACCTTGCAGGCTATGAGGCGATCTTGCGCGCAAATCCCTATGCCGCCCAAGGCGCTGTGGACGGGGCCAAGGTGCATATCTACTTCCTGTCCGAACCCGCGCCGAAAACCGATCTGGTGGCCCTTCGCGCGCTGGCCACCGCCGGCGAGGCGGTGACGCTGACCGACAAGGCGCTGTATCTGCTCGCCCCGAACGGCATCGGGCGGTCGGTTCTGGCCGAAAAGCTGGAGCGGCATATCGCGGTCAAGATCACCGCGCGCAACCAACGCTCTGCCGAGTCGATTGCGGCTTTGGCGCGGGGAATTGCGGCCGCATAGCCATGCCAGTGGCGGGTTTTCCTTGGGCAAAGGCCGCGCTAGAGGTTGCAAAAGGAGGCCGCCATGCTGAACCCCGCCGATCCCGCTTTTCTGGCCCGTCTGGAAGCGCTTTTGCCGCCCGACACGCTGCGCGCGCCTGATGCACGTTATCTGGAGGAGCCGCGCGGGCGGTGGCATGGCCATGCCGGGGCGGTGGCCTTGCCGCGCAGCACCGATGAGGTGGCAGTGATTCTGCGCGCCTGTCAGGGCGCACGGGTGGGCGTTGTGCCGTGGGGCGGCGGCACGGGGCTGGTTGGCGGGCAGATCATGCCCGACGGTCCGGCGCCTTTGCTGGTGTCGCTGGAACGTATGGCCGCGCTGCGCGGGGCTTACCCCGAGGAAAACGTGCTGGTCGTCGAGGCCGGGATGACTCTGGCCGACGTGCAGGCGCAGGCCGAGACGGTGGACCGGCTGTTCCCGCTGTCGCTGGCCTCGGAGGGCAGTTGCCGGATTGGCGGCAACCTTGCCACCAATGCGGGCGGTTTGGGTGTGCTGCGCTATGGCAACACCCGCGATCTGTGTCTGGGGGTCGAGGCGGTTCTGGCGGATGGCAGCATTTTCAACGGATTGAAGCGGCTGCGGAAAGATAACACCGGCTATGATCTGCGGCATTTGCTGATTGGCTCGGAAGGGTCGCTGGGGGTGATCACCGCCGCCAGCCTGCGGCTTTACCCGCGTCCGGCGGCGGTTGGCACGGCGCTTTTGGCGGTGGAAAGCCCCAAGGCCGCCCTGCGGTTGCTGGCTTTGGCCGAGGCGCGTCTGGCGGGCATGGTCTCGGCCTTCGAGCTTGTTCACCGCATGGGGCTGGAGTTTCTGGCCGAAACCATGCCCGAGGTCCGCAGCCCGCTGGCAGGCAGCCCCGATTGGATGGTGCTGATCGAGATCGGCCTGCCCGAGGGTTTTGGCCCTGCCGCCCCGCATCTGGAGGCACTGTTCGAGGCCGCGATGGCCGAGGGTCTGGTGTCGGATGGCGTGATTGCCACCTCCGAGGCGCAGCGCGCCGGCCTGTGGCGCATCCGCGAGTCGATCCCCGAGGCGAACCGCCGGATAGGCTCTGTCTCAAGCCACGACATCTCGTTGCCCTTGGGCGCGGTGCCGGATTTCATCGCACAGGCAGGGGCGGTGCTGGCGGCGATGGCGGATTTCCGGGTGAATTGCTTTGGCCATCTGGGCGACGGAAACCTGCATTACAACGTCTTCCCCGCGCGGGGGCGATCACGCAAAGATTATGAAAACCAACGTGATGCGGTGAAAACAGCGGTGCATGATCTGGTGGATGCGATGGGCGGATCGGTCAGTGCCGAACACGGGCTGGGGCGGCTTAAGGTGGGCGATCTGGTGAAATACGGCGATCCGACCAAACTGGCCGCCATGCGCGCGATCAAGGCCGCACTGGACCCGCTGGGCATCATGAACCCCGGTGCCGTTCTGGGCTAACCCGCGATTTCATCTTGGCCTAAACACTCCCGCCGGAGGCTCCTTCGGCCAGCAACGGGAGCCTCCGGCGGGAGTGTTTAGGCCAAGATGATGCAGCAAGATCAGGGTGGGGATAGGAGACGCCCTGCCGGAGAACCGACAGGGCGCTGGGGTGGTGTGGGTCACGTGTTGCAAGCAGCGTGTCCGTCCGGGTGGGTAGCCCGAACACCCTCTGCATAAAGTGATTCTGCTGAAGAAAGCGTTAAAGCCCTTCGAATTGGCAGAGCGCATGGACTTCCATGCCCATTGCCTCCAGCTTTTTGCGCCCGCCCAGATCGGGCAGATCGACGACGAAAGCGCAGCCGATCACCTCGGCCCCCAGCCGTTCGATCAGCTTGATCCCCGCCTCGGCGGTGCCGCCGGTGGCCAGCAGGTCATCGACCAGCAGCACCTTTTCGCCCGGCTGCATGGCGTCGTCATGCACCTCGACCACGGCCTCGCCATATTCCAGCTTATAGGCTTGGGAGATGGTCTGCCCCGGCAGTTTGCCCTTCTTGCGGATCGGCACAAAGCCGGTGGAGAGTTGATGCGCCACCGCCCCGCCAAGGATAAAGCCGCGCGCCTCAAGCCCTGCAACCTTGTCGATCCGCATGCCCGCATAGGGTGACAACAGTTGATCGATTGCCATGCGGAACCCGCGCGGATCGGCGAAGAGGGTGGTCACATCGCGGAACAGGATGCCTTCATGCGGAAAGTCGACAATGGTGCGGATGTAGTCTTTGACGGTCTTGCTCATGCGTGCGGGCCTTTGAGGATGCGGGCGGCCACGGCATCAAGCTTGGCCAGCAGATCGGGATCGCGTTTGTCAGGGGCGGTCATCAGGGCGTGGGTCAGCGCGTGGTCGCAGCCCTGCGGGCAATCGGTATGATCGGGCGGCATCAGCGCGGGAAGCGCCGTAACCAGCCCGCGCGCGTTTCCTGCATTGGCGGTCAGCGTGGCGATCACCTGCGACACATCCACCGCGCCATGATCCTGATGCCAGCAATCATAATCGGTGACCATGGCGATCGAGGCATAGCAGAGTTCAGCCTCGCGGGCGAGTTTGGCCTCGGGCATCCCCGTCATCCCGATCACATCCGCGCCCCAGCTGCGATAGAGTTGCGACTCGGCAAGGGTCGAGAACTGCGGCCCCTCCATGGCGATATAGGTCGCCCCCTCATGCACGCGCACGCCGGTGGTGCGGGCGGCCTCGGCGCAGGCAGCACCCAGGCGGGGGCAGGTGGGATGGGCAAGGCTGACATGGGCGACACAGCCTGCCCCAAAGAAGGATTTCTCGCGCGCGAAGGTACGGTCGATATACTGATCCACGATCACGAAATCACCCGGCGCAAAATCGGCGCGCAGGCTGCCGACGGCCGAGACGGCCACGACATCGGTGCAGCCCAGCCGTTTCAGCGCATCGATATTGGCGCGGTAGTTGATCGAGGACGGGGTCTGGACGTGACCGCGACCGTGGCGGGGCAGGAAGGCCATGGCGACCCCGTTCAGCCGCCCCACCAGCACCTCGTCCGAAGGTCGGCCCCATGGGGTTTTCACCTTGACCCAGCTTGCGCCCTCCAGCCCTTCGATCTGATAGACACCGGAGCCTCCGATCACGCCGATCATGGTTTGCATGGGGGTCTCCTGCCTTGGGTTCCGCCAGAGTTTAGGGCGGGGCGCGCATCGGGGGAAGGGGGGAGTTTGGGCCTGCGTCCCGAAGCGGGACCTTTTCCTATGTGTTTGATATCAACGTGTTGATTTGACCGATTAGGCTTTTGTTAAGGCAGGGCCGCCCAAAAACCGCAGGTGCGTGAAATCACGCACCCTACCCTTTGGGCTTCATCTTGGCCCAAATACTCCCGCCGGAGGCTCTTGTCGGGCGCATCTCACCCTCCGGGGGGGATATTTGGGCAAAGGGGATGAGCGGAACCTGTCAGGATGAAGGGTAGGGTGCGTGATTTCACGCACCTTTCGGGGCGGCGACAGGTGAGGGGTGCGGTGCATTGCGCGCCCTTCAGATTTGATCCTGACATGGTGCCATGTTACGGGCGTTTCCAGATGATTCCCCGAGGGTTGCGCGCGTGTATCAACTGGAAGAAGAGACCGAGGCCGACTGGTGGGAGGTGGAGGCGCTGTATGACCTGTGCTTTGCGCCGGGCCGCACCGCGCTGTCTTCCTATCGCTTGCGCGACGGGGTGCCGACGGTGGCGGCCCTGTGTCTGATCCTGCGCGACGAGGATGGCACTTTGGCCGCCGCGATCCGCTATTGGCCTGCGGAAGTGGGAGGCGAGGATGTTCTGTTGTTGGGGCCGGTTGCGGTTCACCCCACCCGTCAGGGCGAGGGCTTGGGTGCTTTGTTGATCAACGAATCTCTGGCCGAAGCCCGGCGGCTGGGCTGGGAGCGGGTGATGCTGGTTGGCGACGCGCCCTATTACAGCCGCTTTGGCTTTCACAAGCTGGAGGGGGTCGAGATGCCGCCGCCGACAAACCCCGACCGCGTTCTGGGTCTGGCGTTGAAGGCGGGGGCTTGGGACAAGGTGCGGGGGCTTGTCACCAAAGGCACCTGACGCATTGCATCGCGGGGCAATGCCCCCCACATTGCGGATATGAGCAAACTTCCGACGTTGCGCCCTCCGGCGCTTGAGGCTGACATCGCGGCGCTGGCGCGGTCTTATCGGCGTGCCAACGGGCCGGTGATGGCCTTGGTCAACCGTTTGGGCGGCGGGATCGAGGCGCAGATGGCCTTGCTGCCTGACACCCTGCGGGCCGAGGTCGAGCGCGTTGTGGCGCGGGCGCTGAGTGCCGCGCACGGGCTTGCGGGCGCGGGGCGGCGGGTGCCGGATATGGGTGGTCGGGCTGCGGTTCTGGCGGCGGTGGTAACGGGGGCCGCGGGCGGGGCGGGCGGGTTGCCTTCGGCGATTGCGGAACTGCCGGTGACCATCGTGGTGATGATGCATGCGATCCGGCGCGAGGCGCAGGCGGCGGGTTACGACCCTGACAGTGCCGAGATCAAGGCGGCCTGCCTTGAGGTCTTTGCCGCCGGTTCCCCGCTTGCGGGGGATGACGGGGTGAACAGCAGCTTTCTGACCGCGCGGCTGACGCTGACGGGGCCTGCCATCCAGAAGATCATTGCGACCGTTGCGCCCCGGCTGGCGGTGGCGATGGGGCAAAAGCTGGCGGCGCAGGCGGTGCCGGTTCTGGGCGCGGTGACGGGGGCGGCGCTGAACGCCGCCTATCTGACCTATTACCGCGAGATCGCGCGGATCAGATTTGCGCTGATGCGCCTTGCCGAGCTGCATGGGGCCGAGGCGGTGCTGTTGGCTTTTGCCAGGGCGACCACGCCTGCGGTGGTCAGGCTGTAACTACGGGGTGCGGTTGACCTTTGCCCGCACCCGCGTTATCCCGCCCGAGTGGCGCTTTGTTACCGGATTGCGGGCCACGTTAAACAAACCGCTAAAAAGGGTCTGGGCTTGCAGCCCCGGAACCTTGCGGTTTCGGGGTTTTTTCTTTGCTGGAGGCTGGCATGACCGACAAATGGAACACGCGCACCAAGCTGGTGCATGAGGGCAGCCGCCGCAGCCAGTATGGCGAGATGGCCGAGGCGATCTATCTGACCCAAGGCTTCGTCTATCCCACCGCCGAATCCGCTGAAGAGCGTTTCATCAAGGCGGGCGATGACGAGTTCATCTATGCCCGCTATGGCAACCCCACGACGCGGATGTTTGAAGAACGCATCGCGGCGCTGGAAGGCACCGAGGATGCCTTTGCCACCGCCAGCGGCATGGCGGCGGTGAACGGGGCGCTGACCTCGATGCTGCGGGCGGGGGATCATGTGGTCTCCTCGCGCGCGCTGTTCGGGTCTTGCCTGTATATTCTGGAAGAGGTGCTGACCCGCTTCGGCGTGCATGTGACCTTCGTGGACGGCGCCGATCTGGACCAGTGGCGCGCGGCGGTGACGCCCGGCACCAAGGCGGTGTTCTTCGAGTCGATGTCGAACCCGACGCTTGAATTGGTGGACATCACCGAGGTGGCCAAGATCGCCCATGCGGTTGGTGCGCTGGTGATCGTGGACAATGTTTTCGCCACGCCGATCTTTAGCCGTGCGGTCGAGCAGGGTGCGGATGTGGTGGTCTATTCCACCACCAAGCATATCGACGGGCAGGGTCGCGCGCTGGGCGGGGTGGTTTGCGGCACCAAGGAGTTCATCCGCAAGACGGTTGAAACCTATATGAAGCACACCGGCGGCTCGATGTCGCCCTTTACGGCTTGGATCATGCTGAACGGCATGGCGACGCTGGACCTGCGCTGTCGGGCGATGGCAGATTCGGCGCTGACGATTGCAAAAGCGCTGGAAAGCGATGCGCGGGTCTCGAAGGTGATCTTTCCGGGGCTGGCCAGCCACCCGCAGCATGCGCTGGCGATGGCGCAGATGGGGTCGGGCGGAACGATCGTGACCTTTGACATCAAGGGCGGCAAAGAGGCGGCGTTCAAGTTCATGAATGCGCTTGAGATCATCAAGATCTCGAACAATCTGGGTGATGCCAAGTCGATTGCCACGCACCCCGCCACCACCACCCATCAGCGCCTGCCGCAGCCGCAAAAGGATGCGCTGGGCATCACGCCGGGGCTGATCCGGCTGTCGGTGGGGCTTGAGGATGCGGGCGATCTGATCGCGGATCTGCAGGCGGCGCTGTCGGCGATCTGATCGGGGCAAGGGGCGGGGGGCATCATGCCCTTGCACAGCGGCGGCAGGCAAACTGTGTGAAATCTTTGCGGCGGGCGGCCAGTTGATTGATCGTTTCCGGTGATCCGATGTCGGGTTTCGCGCGTATCCGTTCGGACAGGCTTGGGAAATCCGGGGAAATCCCTTATATACCCAACCTGCGACCGAACACGGGGAGCGCGACGATGAACATTCACATGCCGGAACTCGATCACAAACCGGGTCGTGCCGAGGCCGAGGCGGCTTTGGCAACCTTGCGGCTTTGGGCCGAACGGGCAACGGATGCCGAGATCGTGGGTCTCAGCCCCGATGCAGGCGCGCTGCTGGGCAACGGCTATCCGGTGCTGTCGCGCGCCTATCCCGAAGATTTCGCGGTGACCGACGGTTATAAAGACAGCCTGCCCGATCTTCAGAACGGCCCTTCCAGCCTGATCGTGGGCGCCAAGCAGGTGATCCAGCATGTGGGCATCTCGAACTTCCGCCTGCCGGTCAGCTACCGCACCCGCGACAACGGCCCGCTGACGCTGGAAACCAGTGTGACCGGGACGGTTTCGCTTGAAGCGGAAAAGAAGGGCATCAACATGAGCCGCATCATGCGGTCCTTCTATGCCCATGCCGAGCGCGACTTTTCCTTTGGCGTGATCGAACATGCGCTGGAAGATTACAAACGCGATCTGGGCAGCTTTGATGCGCGCATCCAGATGCGGTTCTCGTTTCCGGTCAAGGTTGCGTCGCTGCGTTCGGGCCTGTCGGGCTGGCAATATTACGATATCGCGCTGGAACTGGTGGACAAGGCAGGGGTGCGCAAGCGCCTGATGCATCTTGATTTCGTCTATTCCAGCACCTGCCCCTGCTCGCTGGAACTGTCCGAACATGCGCGGATGACGCGCGGGCAACTGGCCACACCACATTCGCAACGCTCGGTCGCGCGGATCTCGGTCGAGGCGGTCGGGCCGGAATGCCTGTGGTTCGAAGACCTGATCGAGATTGCGCGCGCGGCGGTGCCGACGGAAACGCAGGTGATGGTCAAGCGCGAGGATGAACAGGCCTTTGCAGAACTTAACGCGGCCAACCCGATCTTCGTCGAAGATGCCGCGCGCAGCTTCTGCGCCGCCTTGCAAGACGATCCCCGCATCGGCGATTTCCGCATCGTCGCCAGCCATCAGGAAAGCCTGCACAGCCATGACGCCGTGTCAGTGCTGACCGAAGGCACAACCTTCGCCGCCGACAGCCTGGACCCGAAACTGTTCGCCAGCCTGTATCACGTCGGCTGACTCCACAGCCAAGGTGCGTGACAAGCACGCACCCTACTCTTTGGGCTTCATCTGTTCTTAAATATCCCCGCCGGAGGCTCCTGCTGTTCAGTCGGAGCCTCCGGCGGGAGTATTTCGGCCAAGGTGAATGGCGGGGGTAGGGTGCGTGCTTTGCACGCACCTTCGGGGCAGATCAATCCCAGCAGGAGACCAGAACCGTCATGCCAAGCCCTGCCGCGTTGAGTGCGTCGGGGGGGCTGATGGCGGTTTGCAGGGCGGTGGTGGGGGTCAGGCCTGCGGATGACATCAGGGTGGTCACTGTGCTTGCCGTGGCGGCAAAGGTCACGCCAGCGGGAAGTTGGCGGGACTTGTCTGCGGGCGGGGGCAGCAGGATACCAACAACGCCGCCGCTTTGGTCCAGAACGGGGCCGCCTTCATCGCCTTGCAGCGTCGTGATCGCAAGGCGGGCGATGCCGGATTCGCCGTTCAGGCCCTTGTCCTCTTCCAGAGTGCCGAAGGTCAGCACCGGCGCGGGCAGTTTGTCTTCGTAGGAATAGCCTGCAACCGCAATCTCGGCCCCAAGGCGGCCGGGGGCGGTCTGGAACTGGGCGAAGGCGGGCGGGGACAGCGGTGTTGCGGGCGTCAGGATGGCAAGACCGCTTGCGGGGTCCGAGAGTTTGACGCTTGCTTCGGTCACGCCATCAAGGGTGATCTGGCTGCAGGTGGCGACGGCTTCGGCGGTGGTCAGCACCGAGCCTTGGGCATCCACATAGAAGCCCGAGCGCGAGAATTTGGGGCGGCGCACTTCCAGCCCTGCCATCAGGCCGGATTTGGCGGCGGCGTCCAGCGGGACAAGGCCGGGGTCCAGCGCCTTGTCACCCACGGCACGGAACGAGGCTTGCAGCGCGGGCAATATCCGCGCCATGCGGTCGGCGTCTTTTGGATTCCAGACCACAAGATAGCCTTTCACCAGTCCGCGCGCGGCTTCGGCAAAGGCATAGCTTTCGACGGTGGCGCTGCTGGCCGAGATGGTGAAGGACTTCTCACCCTTTTCACGCGCCCCCGTGGGCGGCACGACAGACAGGGTTTGCAGAACATCATACAGGCCGGACAGCGCCGCCACATCGCCGGGTTGCGAGATCAGGATCACCCGCAGGCCAGAGCCGTTCTTTTCCGCAAAATGCACGAAGGGCGGCTCGTAATGGTCAAAACCCAGAAGGGCCATCGGCAGGGTGATCTCGATCCCGGATTCGGGTTCGGTGATGGTTTCAAAGCCGAATTCGGCCTGATCGGCGTTAAAGCCATCGATCAGGGCGCTGCGTTGTTTTGTGGTCAGCACGCCGGTCGGCTCATAGGCGTTGGCCTCTTGCCATGCCGCCATGGATTTGCGGGTGCCTGCGCCGAAGGAGCCATCTATCGCGGCGGTGTAGAAGCCATACCAGCGCAGGGCTTCTTGCAGGGCTTGGCGTTCCTCTTTTGACAGCGCGGCCTCGGCGGCTTTGGCCTGCTTGACGGTTTCTTCGGGGATCGGGGCGGGTTCGGCTTCGGCGGCGGGTTCGATGGGGGCATCGGCGGCGGGTTCAGCGGCGGGTTCGATCACGGGCGCGACCAGCGGGCCGGTGCCTGTGGCGGGCCAGAACTGCGCGCCATGCGCCGCGCCATCGGTGATATAGCTGTCAGAGGGGATCAGGCCCTGTGATCGCAGATCGGCCAGTTTGCCTGCGGCTTCGGCAGGATCAAAGGGGCCAAGCGCCACGGCATACCAGCCTGTGCCAAGGCGGAACCCTGCCGTTTCGGGAAAGATCGAGGCATAGGCGCGGGCGCGGTCAAGCGAGGTTGCCTCATCGGGGTGGGCCTCGATCTGAATCCAGGCCAGACTCTGGGCCTGCTCTTGGGCATGAAGGGGGGCGGTCAGGCCCAGCATCGCTACCACGGCCCACAGCAAAGCAACCAATCTCATCGTTCCGTCCAACCCCTTTTCGCGGCGCGGCGATCCGGCTTTGTGATCCACACCTGCGCCAAATTTTGCCGAATGTATCAGAGCGCCCGCCGGATGCACCAGCTTTCGTATGCTGCAACCCGTCACAAGCGCGTGGCCGCATTGACCCTAGCCTGCGTCTTGCCTATGGAAAGGCTGCATTTCAAGAGGTCTGCCCAGATGTCTGTTCCCGCCCAAGCCGCCGCTGCGCCACGGTCGTTTCAGGAAATCATCCTGAGGTTGCAAAGCTATTGGGCGGCCCAAGGCTGCGCGGTGTTGCAGCCCTATGATATGGAAGTGGGGGCCGGCACCTTTCACCCGGCGACCACGCTGCGGTCTTTGGGCTCCAAACCTTGGGCTGCGGCCTATGTCCAGCCCTCGCGCCGCCCCACCGACGGGCGCTATGGCGAGAACCCGAACCGGTTGCAGCATTACTACCAGTATCAGGTCATCATCAAACCCTCGCCCTCGAACCTGCAGGAACTCTATCTGGGCAGCCTTCAGGCCATCGGCATCGACATGGCGCTGCATGACATCCGCTTTGTCGAGGATGACTGGGAATCCCCGACCCTTGGTGCTTGGGGTCTGGGCTGGGAGGTGTGGTGCGACGGCATGGAAGTCAGCCAGTTCACCTATTTCCAGCAGGTTGGCGGCCATGATTGCCGGCCCGTCTCGGGCGAGTTGACTTATGGGTTGGAGCGTCTGGCGATGTATGTGCTGGGCGTCGATCACGTTATGGACATGCCCTTCAACGATCCGTCTGCGCCCATCCCGCTGACCTATGGCGATATTTTCCGGCAGACCGAGGAAGAATACTCGCGCCACAACTTTGACGGTGCCGATACCGCGCAGCTTTTGCGCCATTTCGAGGATGCCGAGGCCGAATGTCAGCGCCTGCTGGATTTCCCCGCCGAAGATCCGAAAACCGGCAAGAAGATCATCATGGCGCATCCGGCCTATGACCAGACCATCAAGGCCAGCCACCTGTTCAACCTGCTGGACGCGCGCGGCGTGATCTCAGTCACGGAACGCCAAGCCTATATCGGCCGTGTCCGCGCGCTGGCCAAGAAATGCGCCGACGCTTTCCGGCTGACCGAAGCGGGGGCGGACGCGTGAGCAATGGCAAACCGACCGCTGGAAAAATCGTCGCAGGTGCCATCGTGCTGATCGCCGCCATTGCAGGCGTGGCCATGTATTGGCTGCAGGAATACGCCTTTTACACCCCCGTTGCCTTCCAATCCGGCAACGAGATCAAGCTGACCCTGATCGAAGGCGGCTTGGCCGAACCGATTCTGGCCGAGGATATCGAAGGCATCGACGCGGATTCATCCCCGCTGCGGTTCCGCGCCTGTTTCCACACGCCGATGACCCAAGCCATGCTGACCGAGACCTACAAGGTCTACGATGGCGCGGTTCCCCTGAATGCCCCTTCGTGGTTCGGCTGCTTTGACGCTTCCGCCATCGGTGAGGCGCTGGAAAAGGGCGAGGCGATTGCTTTTCTGTCCGAGGCGGGCATTGCCCCTTCGATTGACCGCGTTGTCGCGGTTTTCCCCGATGGCCGCGCCTATGCGTGGCACCAGATTTCTCCTGACGCGGAAGAATGACCCATGGCTGACCTGCTGATCGAACTCTTCTCGGAAGAAATCCCCGCCCGGATGCAAGCCCGCGCGCGCGAGGATCTGAAATCGCTGGTGACCAATGGTCTGGTCGAGGCTGGGCTGACCTATGCGGGGGCAGGGGCGTTTTCCACGCCGCGCCGTTTGGTGCTGACGCTGGACGGGCTGTCCGCCGAAAGCCGCCCCGTGCGCGAGGAACGCAAAGGCCCGCGCACCGATGCGCCCGCCGCGGCTTTGGAAGGCTTTTTGCGCTCGACCGGTCTGACCAAGGACCAGTTGGAGGTGCGTGACGACAAAAAGGCGCAGGTCTATTTCGCCGTGATCGAAAAGCCGGGCCGCGCTGCGCCTGCGATCATTGCCGAGGTGCTGGAGCACGCCATCCGCAACTTCCCGTGGCCGAAATCGATGCGCTGGGGGTCGGGCAATCTGCGCTGGGTGCGCCCGCTGCAATCCATTCTTTGCATCCTGACCGATGAGGCCGGCGCGCAGGTGGTGCCGATGTCGGTTGACGGGATTGTCGCTGGCAACACCACCGCAGGCCACCGCTTCCTGTCGCAGGGCCGCTTTGCGGTCAACAATTTCGACGATTACGCTGTGAAACTGAAGCGCGCCTTCGTGGTGCTGGATTCGGCGGAACGTGAGGCCGCCATCTGGCAGGGCGCGCAAAATCTGGCCTTCGCCGCCGGAATGGACGTGGTGCCGGACGCGGGGTTGCTGACCGAGGTGGCGGGGCTGGTGGAATGGCCGGTGCCGCTGATGGGGCGGATTGCGGACGCCTTCCTGCACCTGCCTGCGGAAGTTCTGCAAACCTCGATGCGCGAGCATCAGAAGTTTTTCTCGGTGAAGAACCCGAAAACGGGGCGGATCGAAGGCTTTGTGACGGTGGCCAACACCGACCCCGCCGACCATGGCGCCACGATCCTGAAGGGCAACCAGAAGGTGCTGTCGGCCCGCCTGTCGGACGCCAAGTTCTTCTGGGAAAACGATCTGCGCGTCGCCAAGGCGGGGATGCAGGAATGGCTCGACGGGCTTAAGGCCGTCACCTTCCACAATAAACTCGGCTCTCAGGCCGACCGTATCGCCCGCATCGCGGCGCTGGCGCGGGAAATCGCGCCCTTGGTCGGGGCCGATGCGGATGTGGCCGAAATGGCCGCCAAGCTGGCCAAGGCCGACCTGCGCTCGTCGATGGTGGGGGAATTCCCCGAACTCCAAGGCCTGATGGGCATGTATTACGCGCGCGAGGCTGGCCTGCCCGAGGCCGTGGCTTTGGCCGCCCGCGACCACTACTCACCGCTGGGTCCGACCGACTCTGTCCCGACCGACCCCGTCTCGGTCGCCGTGGCGCTGGCCGACAAGATAGACACCCTGACCGGCTTCTGGGCGATTGACGAGAAACCCACGGGGTCGAAAGACCCGTTTGCGCTGCGCCGCGCAGCGTTGGGGGTTATCCGGTTGGTGTTGGGTAGTCGATCACGCCTTAATATTCGGCAAGTGTTGTCGCGCGGTTTCGATGAAGTCCGCTTTGAAAAGATGATTGCTGAGGGGCGCTCCGAAAGTGCGTTGTTCGCTTACCCAAGCGAACTTCTGGGGACGACCACCGCTGCATTCAAAGATGCGCTAAATGAATTTGGCCGCTTGGAAACGCTTCGTTCTATTAAGGAGCTTCTAGCCTTCATTGGCGGCAAATTTGGTCCCTTCGTCGAAGGGCAGGCGCGACTTGATTTCCTCGCGAGCACTGTTCATTTTCAACGACTTTGTGACGGCTTGTTTGCTGAGAGTGACCTCCTCTCCTTCTTCCACGATCGCCTCAAGGTCTTCCTCAAAGACCAAGGCATCCGCCATGACGTCATCGACGCCTGCCTTGCCATGCCCGGCAATGATGACCTGACGCTGCTGGTCAACCGCGCCACGGCGCTGGCAGCCTTCCTGAAAACCGAAGACGGCCCGAACCTGCTGCAAGGCTACAAACGCGCCAACACCATCCTGACGCAGGCCGAACAGAAGGACGGCGTGGAATATTCCTTCGGCGCGGATGTGAAATTCGCGGAAACCGACGAAGAACGCGCGCTCTTCGCGGCCCTCGACGCGGCCGAAGCTGCCATCACCCCTGCGATGGCAAAGGAAGATTTCGCCGCCGCCATGACCGCCATGGCCACCTTGCGCGCGCCGATTGACGCCTTCTTCACCGCCGTTCAGGTCAATGCGGATAACGAAATCATCCGCCGCAACCGGTTGAACCTGCTGCACCGCATCCGCACCATCTGCTCGGGCGTGGCCGACCTGACCAAGATCGAGGGATAAACCGCTTCCCCCGATCCTCTTTGCACAAATATCCCACGGGGGAAGCCCGCAAGGGCGCGGGGGTGTGAAACCCCCGCTCTGGTTTGGTTGTGGGGGGCCTGACCGCTTGCGCCACGCCACATAACGCGTATCCTGCGCGCGCAAAGCAAAGGGTGCCGCAGTGCAGAAAACCGAGCCGCTCGAATTCGCTGTCATCACGCCATCGGCCAAGATCGTGACGGGCGCGCATGGCTGGCGGGCGAAATGCCTGCAACGGCTGGTGCGGCTGGACCTGCCGGTGCCGCAGACGGTGGCGCTGCCTGCGGCTACGGTGCGCGCGATTGCGGCGGGCAATGCGGTGGATATTGCCGCGATCCTGTCGCATTTTGAGAAAAACCCGCTGATTTCGGTGCGGCCCAGCCCCGAGAACCCCGATTGGGGCGGCCCCGGCACGGTGCTGAACGTCGGCATGAACGCCGCGCGTCATGCGCTGTTGGTGGCGCGGCACGGGCAAGCGGCGGCGGATGCGATCTATCTGCGCTTTGTGCAATCCTATGCCACCCATGTGGCGCGGCTTGATCCCGATATGTTCGACGCCGCCGCCCCTTCGGCCGAGGCGCTGCGCGATGCCTTGCGGCATTATGAACGGGAAATGGACGAACCCTTCCCCGAAGATCCCGGTCAGCAATTGTCCGAAGTGCTGCGCTCGATGGCGCGGGCGTGGGAAGGCACCACGGCGCGACTTCTCCGCCAAGCCAAGGGCGCGCCGGTGCAGGCGGCTTTGGGGCTGGTGGTGCAGGAAATGGCGCAGGGCATCGGGCAGGGGATTTCCGGCTCGGGCGTGATCCAGTTCATTGATCCGGTGACGGGGTTGCCGCAGGTGACGGGGCGCTATCTGGGCCAGAGTCAGGGCCGCGATGCGCTGAAAAAGACTGATGCGATCTATCTGACCTGCGATCCGCGCGGGCCGTCACTGGAGGAGTTGGCGCCCGAGATTTTCGCTGATCTGGTGCGGCATGGCGCGGCCTGCCGGGCGCGCTTGCGCGAAGAAATGCAGATCGAGTTCACCATCGAGGATGGCAAGCTGTCGGTGCTGGATGCGGTCAAGGTGCTGCGATCCGCACGCGCTGGCTTGCGGGTGGCGGTGGCGCTGGCCGATGACGGGGTGATTTCACGCGACGAGGCGGTGCTGCGGGTGGAACCGCGGGCGCTGTCGGAAATGCTGCATCCGCAGGTCGATCCGCGCGGGCCGCGCGATGTGTTTGCCAAGGGGATTGCGGCCTCACCGGGGGCTGCGGTGGGGCGGGTGGTGTTCTCCTCGGCTGCAGCGCAGGCCAGTGCCGCGCGGGGTGAGCCGTGTATTCTGGTGCGGCGCGAAACCGCCCCCGAAGATATTCGCGGGATGCATTCGGCGGTGGGGGTGCTGACTGAACGCGGCGGTGTCACCAGCCATGCGGCGGTGATTGCGCGCGGCATCGGGGTGCCTTGTGTGGTGGGCGCGTCGGGGCTGCGGCTGGACACCAAGGACAAGCGCTTTGTCGCGCCGGATGGGCGGGTGTTTACCGAGGGCGATCTGATTACCCTTGATGGAACCACGGGCGAGGTTCTGGCGGGGGCTGCCGATATGCTGGCCCCTGCGCTGGATGATACTTTCCGCAAGCTGCTGGGTTGGGCCGACGCCGTGCGCGATATTGGCATCCGTGCCAATGCCGACACCCCCGCCGATGCCGCCACTGCGCGGCAGTTCGAGGCGCAAGGGATTGGTCTGTGCCGGACGGAACACATGTTTTTCGATGAAGACCGCCTTGTGGTGATGCGCGAGATGATCTTTGCCGACACGCCCAAAGATCGGGCGGCGGCGCTGGCGCGGTTGTTGCCGATGCAGCGTGATGACTTTGTGCAGTTGTTCGACATCATGCAGGGCTTGCCGGTTTGCATCCGTCTGTTTGACCCGCCCCTGCACGAATTCCTGCCTCATACCCGCGAAGGTTTGCGCGAATTGGCCGAGGCGCTGGACAAGCCCTTGTCCGACGTGACCCGCCGTGCCGAGGCTTTGGCCGAATTCAACCCCATGCTGGGGATGCGCGGGGTGCGGCTGGGTGTGGTGCTGCCGGAAATCTATGACATGCAGGCGCGTGCGATCTTTGAGGCGACGGTGGAAATCGCCAAGCGGGGGGCATCGGTGGTGCCGGAAATCATGATCCCGCTTGTGTCGGCGCGGCGCGAGGTGGAACTGGTCAAGACCAATATCGACGCGGTGGCAGCGGCGGTGCGGGTCAAATCGGGGGTGAATTTCAGCTACAAGCTGGGCGTGATGGTGGAAACCCCGCGCGCCGCCCTGCGGGCGGGCGAGATTGCACAGCATGCTGATTTCCTGTCTTTCGGCACGAATGACCTGACGCAGATGACCTACGGATTGTCGCGCGACGATGCGGGGCGGTTCATGAATACCTATGTCCAGCAAGGGGTTTTCCCCGAAGATCCGTTCCATATTCTGGACGTGGACGGGGTAGGAGAGTTGTTGCACATCGGCGCGGAACGTGGGCGGCGGACGCGCGCGGACCTGACGCTTTCGATTTGCGGCGAGCATGGCGGCAACCCCGAATCAATCGATTTCTGCCGTAAAGCGGGGTTCGATTACGTGTCTTGTTCGCCCTATCGGGTGCCTTTGGCACGTCTTGCGGCGGCGCATCTGGCTTTGGCGGATCGTGTGCTTCCGGTGAAAATTGACACAATATCATGAAGTTGCGGCTATTTCCTAATGTGAAACATCCGAATTTTCGGCGGATTTCCGCGCAAATCACGACAAAAACCGTGGTAATTTAGCCACACGGGTGGACGCCCGGTCTGTTTCCCGCATAACCCCTGCGCTTGCTGACGGATTGTTACGTCCGGCAGCGTTTTTGAAACAGACCGGGAACTCGAGACAATGCGCTTGCACCAATGCTGGACGACCGCCGCAGTGGCGATCTTCGTCCTGACAGGAGCGGCCTTCGCCGAAGTGACGGTGAGCCAGTCCAACGATCCGACCCAAGCGATCGGCGAACAATTCGCCTCGCTTCTGGGTGCGGAACACAAGACCGTCGATGCTCTGCCAGACTCCAAACAGACTGCCCTTGCCATCGGGCCAAAGGTGGAAACGAAACTGAAGCCGGGCAAGAAAGCCGGCAAACCGATGATCGTCGACTATTCCGCAGACTGGCTTGCGGCGCTGCCCGCGCCAAGCGGTGATGCCGAATGGGAGTGCCTGCGGAAGGCGCTTTATTTTGAATCGCGCGGGGAAAGCCTGAAAGGGCAGTTCGCCGTGGCCGAAGTGATCCTGAACCGCGTTGACAGCGCCGCCTATCCCGACACGGTGTGCGGTGTGGTGCAGCAGGGCGGCAAGGGCGGGTGCCAGTTCTCCTATGTTTGCGACGGGATGCGCGACAGCATGTCCGAAGCAGCGGCATTGGACGAGGCGGGCCGGATTGCCCGCGTGATGCTGGACGGTGCGCCGCGCGTGCTGACCCTTGGGGCGACCCATTTCCATACGCGGGCCTCGAACCCGTCTTGGGCGCGGCGCTTTCCGCAGACCGCCGCGATTGGCGCGCATCTGTTCTATCGTCAACCCTGAGGCGTCGCGGGGCTTGCGCGGGGCGTCGTCTTCGGGCATGGCGCGATGAGGGGCGGGGCTTATGGTTCCGCCCATCTGCTTTTGGCGCGGGGGCGCATTATGACCAGCGATATCCGGCTTGCCTTTGCCCATCCCGAGGAACGCTCGGTTGCTTCGGCGGGGGCTGATCCGCGCGACCGGATCAGTCTGCGCGATCATGTGGTCGAGGTGGATATTGGCGCGTTTCAACAGGAACGCGGCCACCGCCAGCGGGTGATGTTCAATGTGGTGGTCGAGGTGCGGCCCGCGCCGCAGCCTCTGAACGACGATGTCGATCTGATCCTGTCCTATGACAAGATCACCGATGCCATCGCCACCGAGTTGGCCGCCGAACGGCTGAACCTGCTGGAAACGCTGGCCGAGCGGGTGGCGGAACGGATTCTGGCCGAACCGCAGGCGATGCGGGCCTTTGTGCGGATCGAAAAGCTGGATATTGGCCCCTACAAGCTGGGGGTCGAGATTGTGCGCTCGCGCGCCGAGGCGGCGATCAAGGTGGTGGGGCAGGACGGGCTGGAAGCCGCTGTGCATCCGGTGGTGGTGTTTTTCGACAATGCCGCGATTGCCGATCCTGATCTGGGCGCGCGGCTGGATGCCTTGCAGGCGGGCGGTGCGCCGGTGGTGTTGACGGTGGGTCTGCCGGATATGGCGCGCCCGCAGACCGGACACAAGCCGACGCAGCGGCGGGTGGATCTGCTGGCGATTGAACAGAACGCCTGGGTGCTGGCGGCGCGCGATCCGCGCTGTGTGGTGGTGGAAACCCGCACGGAAATGGATTGGGCGATCAAGCGCGGCCAGATGATCGTCTGGGCGCCGTCGAAACTGGTGCTGGATGCGGTCGATGGCCCGCAATCGCGCGAGCCGGTGGTGCTGGCGCTGTGGCTGGCCGAGGTGATGGCGGCGGATCGGCTGGTCGTTCACGGCGATGTTACGCTGCCGGCAGGAAGCCGCGTGCGGGTCGAACGGCTGTAACGGTTTCGCTTGCCTGTGCTGGCTGGCGGTTCTAACTCAACCTTTATGATATATTACCGCCCAATTCCGATGACCGATCCTGCCCGACCTGATGGCGCTTTGCCGCTGGCGGGGGGCTGGTGCTGGTTTGACCGTGTTGAAGTGCTGCAACGCGGGGCTGCGCCGCGTGTGGTTGCCGTGGGTGAACTTCCCCCCGACGTGCAGGACCGTCTGTCTGCGCCGCGCCCCGATTTTGGCGGGTTGTCGATGGAGCGCCCGCGCATCATGGGCATCCTGAACGTCACGCCCGACAGTTTCTCGGATGGCGGGCTGTTCCTGCGGCCCGAAGCGGCGCTGATGCAGGCGCGGCAGATGGCGGCGGGGGCGGATATTCTGGACATTGGCGGCGAAAGCACACGGCCCGGCGCGGTCGAGGTGGCGGTGGCCGAGGAAACCGCGCGCACCGCGCCTGTGATTGCGGCGCTGCGGGCGGGCGGGCTGGAAATGCCGATCTCGATCGACACCCGCAAGGCGGCGGTGGCGCAGGCCGCCTTTGCGGCGGGGGCGACGATCTTGAACGACGTGACTGCTCTGCAATTCGATCCTGCGATGGCGGGGGTGGCGGCGGATCTGGGCGCGCCCGTGATCCTGATGCATTCCATCGCCTCGCCCGAGACGATGCAGGACGATCCGCGCTATGACGATGTGCTGCTGGATGTTTACGATGCACTGGCGGCGCGACTGGCCGAGGCGCAGGCGGCGGGGATTGCGCGGCACAGGCTGGCGGTTGATCCAGGGATCGGTTTTGGCAAGACGCTGGCGCATAATCTGGCGCTTCTGGCGCGGCTGTCGCTGTTTCACGATCTGGGCGTGCCGGTTTTGCTGGGGGCAAGCCGCAAGCGGTTCATCGGCACCATCGGGGCCGAAGCCGATGCGGCGAAACGGATGCCGGGCAGTCTGGCGGTGGCCTTGGCCGGAGTGGCGCAGGGGATGCAGATGATCCGCGTGCATGATGTCGCCGAGACGCGACAGGCGCTGTCCTTGTGGCAGGCCGCGACAAAAGGAATTTCGGAATGACGCGCAAGCTGTTTGGCACCGATGGTGTGCGGGGCCGTGCCAATACCTATCCGATGACGGCGGAAATGGCGCTGAAACTGGGTGCTGCGGCGGGGCGGTTCTTTCGCCGTGACGGGTCTGACGGGCATCGGGTGGTGATCGGCAAGGACACGCGGCTTTCGGGTTATATGCTGGAGAATGCGCTGACGGCGGGGTTGACCAGCACGGGCATGAATGTGCTGCTGCTGGGTCCGGTGCCGACTCCGGCTGTGGGGTTCCTGACGCGGTCGATGCGGGCCGATCTGGGGGTGATGATCTCGGCCAGCCACAACCCGCATCAGGACAATGGCATCAAGTTCTTCGGGCCTGACGGGTTCAAACTGTCGGATGCAGCCGAGTTGGAGATCGAGGAATTGGTCGACGGCGAGATCATTCCTGCCAAGCCGGAGAACATCGGGCGGGCCAAGCGGATTGACGACGCGCTGGGGCGCTATCAGGAATATGCCAAGACCACCTTTCCGGCGGGGCTGCGGCTGGACGGGCTGAAGGTGGTGATCGATTGCGCCAACGGGGCCGCCTACAAGGCCGCGCCGCAAGTGCTGTGGGAGTTGGGGGCCGAGGTGATCCCCGTGGGTGTCTCGCCGAATGGCAAGAACATCAATGACCGCTGCGGATCGACCTATACCCAGACCGCCGCCGAGGCCGTGGTGGCGCATGGCGCGCATGTTGGCATCTCGCTGGACGGGGACGCCGACCGCGTGATGATTCTGGACGAGTTCGGACAGGTGGCGGACGGCGATCAGATCATGGCGCTGCTGGCGGGGCGCTGGGCGGATGAGGGGCGGCTGCGCGGTGGCACTTTGGTCGCCACGGTGATGTCGAACCTTGGGCTGGAGCGGTTCATGTCGGCGCGCGGGCTGCGGCTGGAGCGGACGGCAGTGGGCGACCGCTATGTCGTCGAGGCGATGCGGCGCGGCGGTTTCAACCTTGGCGGCGAGCAATCGGGCCATATCGTGATGACCGATTACGCCACCACGGGCGACGGTTTGATCGCCGGTTTGCAATTCCTGTCGGAAATGGCGCGCACGGGGCAACCCGCCAGCGCCTTGGTCCGCCAATTTGAGACTGTGCCGCAAATGTTGAAAAATGTGCGGTTTTCAGGGGTGGTAGAACCACTCAAGGTTGGAAAAGTGCAAGACGCCATCAGGGCAAACGAGGCCCGTATCAACGGCAAGGGCCGTCTTCTGATCCGCAAATCCGGCACAGAACCGCTGATCCGCGTGATGGCGGAATGCGAGGATGCCGATCTGCTGGCGGATGTGGTGGATACGATCGTGCAGGAAATCAACGCGGCGGTTCAGGGCTAGGCCTTGCGCCGCTGCCACAACCCTGTGGCATAGACGGGGAGCAAAAGGGCTGCGGCGCAGGTCAGAGACATCATCTGCTGCGACAGGATCGACCAGCTTCGGACCGGCAAAAGACAGGTCACAGCGTAAACCATCACGACGTGAAAACTGTAGACCAGCAGTGAATGCTGCCCCAGCAACACAAAGGGCCGCCATGTCATCAACCCGCGCAGACCGCGTGCGGCGGCGCGGATCAGGCGGTTGGGATGGCTTGGCCCGACCTCGATCAGCCACACCGCCAGCAGCACCATCATCGCAAAATTCGCAAAGCGCAGCAGCGCGATGTGGCTGTGGCTCAGATTGGTTTCAAGCGCGGCTCTGAAGGCTTCGGGCAGGGCGGGGATTTCGGTTCCCAGTTTGGCCAGCAAGAACAGCACGAACAGCACCAGCAGAACCGGCACGACCTTGGCCATGCGCGGATCATGCAGGCGCGACAGATCCAAGCGCCCTTCGGCCCAGATCATCCCCGCGATCAGCCCGCAGACATAGACCAACTGCCACGCAAAGCGGTCGAAATACATGCCGATGCGGAAAGATCCGGTTTGGGTCAGCCCAATCGCTGCGTTCAGCCAATCCAGAAACAGGCCGTAAAGACCGGTTTGTGCAAACAGCCAGAGCGCAACCGAAATCATGGCCACCAGAAGCCCATCACCCCTGTGCAGCGCCACCAGAATGGCCGGGGTAAAGGCCATGAACACCAGATACATCGGCAGAATGTCGATGAAGGTCGGCCCACTCAGCAGGGTCAGCGACAAGACCGCGTTCAACAGAGGCGCCTGACTGTTCGACAGCGCAAGCTGGCTTTGCCCGCCAAAGTGAACCACTGTCAGCGAAAACAGCAGAATCACCGCAATCAGCCCCGCATGATAGCGATAGATCAGCCTGATCCGCTGCCACAGCGCCGCGCGCATCCCGGCTTCGGAGCCTTTGATCAAGTTGCGGCCATAGACCATCGCCACCACGACACCGGACAGGAACACAAACCCCTGCGCCGCGCCGAAGGTGCTGAAACGGGTGTAGTCCAGCAGTTGCAGTGGGAAAAACAGCTCGAACGACAGATGATGCACGGTCATCATGACAAGAAAATAGCCGCGAAAACCGTCAAGCAGGGGGTAACGCATGTGAAGGCAACAACTTTCGATAAATCTACACCTTCAGGTTGCCTTTGCCGCGCCTGCCGTCAATCCCAAAGCAGAATGGCGGCCCGTTTCGGGGCCGCCATTGCAGGATTGGGGTAGGGTGCGTGGTTTCCACGCACCTTTCCGCAGGTCAGTTGCGGGCGCGGTCGACCATTTTGCCCTTGGAGATCCAGGGCATCATGTCGCGCAGCTTTTTGCCCACCAGTTCGATCTGGTGCTCGTCGTTGGAACGACGCGACGCCTTGATCGTCGGCTGGCCCACAGCGTTTTCCAGCATGAAGTCGCGCACGAACTTGCCCGACTGGATGTCGGACAGAACGGCTTTCATGCGGGCTTTGGTTTCGTCGTAGGGCAGAATCCGCGGGCCGGAGACATACTGGCCGTATTCGGCAGTGTTCGAGATCGAGTAGTCCATGTTGGCGATGCCGCCTTCATAGATCAGGTCAACGATCAGCTTCACTTCGTGCAGGCATTCGAAATAGGCCATTTCCGGCTCGTAGCCCGCTTCGACCAGCGTTTCAAAGCCCATACGGATCAGCTCGACCAGACCGCCGCAGAGAACGGCTTGTTCGCCGAACAGGTCGGTTTCGCATTCCTGACGGAAGTTGGTTTCGATGATGCCCGAACGGCCGCCACCGATGCCCGAGCAATAGGACAGGCCGATTTCCATCGCCTTGCCGGTCGCGTCCTGATGCACAGCCACAAGGCAAGGCACGCCGCCGCCCTTGGTGTATTCACCGCGCACGGTATGGCCCGGACCTTTCGGTGCCATCATGATGACATCGACGCCCTTTTTCGGCTCGATCAGGCCGAAATGCACGTTCAGGCCATGGGCGAAAGCAATCGCCGAGCCTTCGCGCAGGTTGTCGTGGACGTATTTCTTGTAGGTTTCGGCCTGCAATTCGTCGGGCATGGTGAACATGATCAGGTCGCACCAAGCGGCAGCTTCGGCAATGCCCATGACCTTCAGGCCTTCGGCTTCGGCTTTCTTGGCGGAAGGCGAGCCTTCGCGCAGCGCAACCACAAGGTTCTTCGCACCCGAATCGCGCAGGTTCAGCGCATGGGCGTGGCCTTGCGAACCGTAGCCCAGAATGGCGACCTTTTTGTCCTTGATGATGTTCACATCGCAGTCACGATCGTAATAAACGCGCATTTGGGCGCTCCTTTTCTGTTGATGGGCGCAGGATAGGGGGTTTGGCGGTTATTTGGGTTCGAAATTTGACGAAATCCCAAGAGTATGAGAATGATCATTCTCAAATTATAAAAATATGAAAAATTCATGCAGATTGACGACACCGACCGCCGCATCCTGCGTCATCACCTTGCCGAACCTGCGCTGTCGCGGGCCGATCTTGCCGAACGGGCGGGGGTAACGCCGGCGACGCTGTGGCGGCGGCTGGAACGGCTGGCCGAGGGGGGGGTGATCAAGGCAGACCGCGCGGTGATCGACTGGCGGCGGCTGGGCTATGCGGTCGAGGTCAGTTTGCGCTTCACGCTTGATAAAACCAACCCGCGCGCCTTTGACGAGTTCATCGCCGCTGCCCGCGAGGTTCCCGAAGTGGTGGGGATCGAGACCTTTCTGGGCCGCGTCGATGTGCGCCTGAACGTGATCGCCCGCGACATGGCGCATTATCAAGAGGTGTATCGGACGCAGATTCTGGCCCTGCCGCATATTTCAGAGCTTGAGGCGCTGATGCTGATTGCGACCATCAAGGAAACCGAGGGGCTGCCGCTGTGATCGATCTGGATGACGTGGACCGCAGCTTGTTGCGCGCGCTTTCGCTGGATGGCAGCCTGTCGGCGGGCGAATTGGGGCGGCGCTTCGGACTTTCCCAACCTGCGGCATGGCGAAGGATCAGGCGGCTGGAAGAGGCGGGGGTGATCGCGGGGCGCAGGCTTGATGTGGACCGGACCGCTTTGGGGTTCGGCGTGACGGTGTTTCTGGGGGTAAAGCTGGCCACCAAGGGGCGTGTTTCCCTTGAGGATTTCGAACGCGCGGTGGTGGCGATCCCCGAAGTGCAGGTTGTGCAACATGTGCTGGGCCTGTTCGATTACCGCCTGCGCGTTGTCGCCCGCGACATTGCCGATTTCGAACGTGTGCTGCGGCGGCGCATCATGACCTTGCCGGGGGTGGGGCAGGTGGAGGCCAATGTGTTGCTGACAGAAGAGCGCAGGCCCGGTCCGCTGGGGTAGCTTTGATGTCGGATTTGAGTATTTGAGCCAAGGTGAAAGCGGGTAGACTGCGCGCACCCACAGGAGGAGACACCGATGAAACTGCCGCATGCCCATATCGATCCCGAAGGTCTGGAAGAATTCTCGGTGGTCTTCACCGACCGCTCTTTGAACCATATGTCGGCCAAATTTCAGGGCGTGATGCGCGATGTCTCGGGCCTGCTGAAAGAGGTCTACAAGGGCAGCGCCGTAGCGCTTGTGCCGGGGGGCGGCAGCTATGCGATGGAGGCCGTGGCGCGGCAGTTCGGGCAGGGCAATGCGCTGATCGTGCGGAACGGCTGGTTTTCCTACCGCTGGACCCAGATATTCGAGGCAGGCGGCTTTGCTGCCGAAACTACGGTGGTGATGGCGCGGCAAACCGGCAACGGGGCAAAAGCGCCCTATGCGCCGCCCCCCGTGGACGAGGTTTGCGCCAAAATCCGCGAGGTCAAACCGGATGCGGTCTTTGCGCCCCATGTCGAAACCAGTGCAGGCATCATCCTGCCCGATGACTATATCGCGCAGATCGCGGCGGCGGCACATGAGGTCGGCGCGCTGATGGTGCTGGATTGCATCGCCTCGGGCTGTATCTGGGTGGATATGGCGGCCACGGGCGTGGATGTGCTGATCTCGGCGCCGCAAAAGGGCTGGTCGGCCTCGCCTTCGGCTGGCGTCGTGGTGATGGGCCCGCGTGCCGAAGCGCGTCTGGCCGAAACCAGTTCCAACAGCTTCGCGCTCGACCTGAAGAAATGGCGCAGCATCATGGCGGCCTATGAGGGCGGCGGCCATGCCTACCATGCCACCATGCCCACCGATGCCATCGTCGGATTCCGCGACGCCATGCTGGAAACCAAGGCGATGGGGTTCGAGGCTGCCAAAGCGGCACAATGGGCGCTGGGTCAGGCTGTGCGGGCGATGCTGGCCGAAAAAGGCGTCACCTCGGTGGCCGCCGAAGGCTTTGGCGCGCCGGGGGTGGTGGTCAGCTATACCGACGATCCCGCGATCCAGAACGGATCGAAATTCCGTGACCTTGGCCTGCAAATCGCTGCAGGTGTGCCGCTGCAAGTGGGCGAGGGGGCAGAATTCCGCACCTTCCGGCTGGGCCTGTTCGGTCTGGATAAACTGGCGGATGTGCCTGCCACGGTCGCACGCCTGCGCCGCGCGGTGGATCAGGTTCTGTAAACCCGAAACCCGCGCCTGCGGCAAGGTCAGAGCCTCCGGCGGGAGTATTTGGGCCAAGATGAAACTCCGGTTCCATCCTCTTTGCCCAAATATCCCCGCCGGAGGCACCCGACGTTACAACATTCCGCCAGATTTCAGGATAGGGGTAGGGTGCGTGATTTCACGCACCTTTCCTAACGCAGGCCGAGTCCGGCTTTCATCAGCGTTTTTCGCACCGGAGCGATGGAATAAAGCGCGTTCAGCGCAGTTGCGCGCAGGTCACGCAGGGATTGCCCCCCCATCATCGAGGCGCGGTTCAGGGTGTCGATCCCTGTGACGCGGGCCTGCACATCAAGGTGGCGGCGGCGCTGGTAGCTGTCCAGCATTTTGACGCTGCCGATCTCAGCCGGATCGGCTTGGGCCAGATCCAGCAGCACGGCAAGATCTGCAAGGCTCATGTTCAACCCCTGCGCGCCGATGGGCGGGACGACATGGGCGGCCTCGGCCATCAGGGCGGTGCGCTCGCCCGTCATCCGGTCGGCGATCTGGCTGATGATCGGCCAGACCGAGCGGCGTGATGCAAGCGTCAGCGGGCCAAGGATCTGGCAGGAGCGCGCGGTCATTGCCGCCTCGAATTCCGCGACCGGCAGGGCGGCAAGGCGGGCAACTTCCGGTCCCGTCTCCATCCAGACCACGGCCGAGCAGGGCAGACCATCACGGTCGGGCAGCGGCACAAGGGTGAAGGGACCGCCCGAGCGGTGAATCTCGGTCGAGACGTTCTGGTGCGGGAGCGGGTGGCTTACAGCAAAGGCCAGCGCCTTTTGGCCATAGCGAATGGTCTTGACCGGAATCTCCAGCGCCTCGCGCATGGTCGAAGCGCGGCCATCGGCGGCGATGACAAGGCGGGCGGCAACGCTGCGGCCATCGGACAGCGTGACAAGCGCCTCGGTCGAGCGGGTCAGCAGGTGCGTGGTGGCCACGCCCGGCAGGAAGGTGACATTGGGCAATTCCGCCAGTCGCGCCACCATCTCGCGCCGCAGAAGCCAGTTGGGCAGGTTCCAGCCGAAGGGCTGTTCCGAGATGTCGGAGGCATCGAAGTCTTTGATAATGCGGGGTTCTGCGGTGACGCCTCCGGCATCGACAATCCGCATGATCTGCAAGGGGGCGGCGAAAGGTTCCAGCCGCGTCCAAAGGCCTGCGGTTTGCAGCACAGGGATGGAAGGCTGTAAAAAGGCGGTTGTCCGCAGGTCTGCACCCTCGGCAGCGCCATCAGTAATGGGCGGCGTCGGATCGACGCAGATCACCTGAAACCCAAGCGACCCAAAAGCCGCCGCCGCTGTCAGCCCCGCCACGCCGCCGCCAGAGATCAGAATATCGGTGCGGATGCGTGTCATGCTGGTCCCCTTTTGCGCCCTAGTGATACGCTTTGCCTGCGGAAATGCGAAGCGACAAAGCGGCGCGGATCAGGGCAGCGTGACCCAGATCAGCAGGCAAAACATCACCGGAACAAAGCCCACAGCCGTCAGCGTCAGCGCCACCAGCCCCCAGGTTTTCACCGCCAGCACCAGCACCGTCAGCGCAATCGTCAGCAGGTAGAACACCAGATTGATGTCGCGCGAAACATCGCGGGCGATATGGCCAAGGACGGGAAAGGGTTTGGCAGGCAGGCTGGTGGTTGAAATAGACATCTCGGACTCCGGTTTTACCAGAGCTTAGATAGCGGCCCGCCGCGCCTATGGCAGAGGGCGGATTGCCGCAGCCTAGATCAGGCGGGACAGAAATTGCGCCAGATCGTCGGTGTGGTGATGAATATGGAGCGCTTTCAACGGTTTGGGCGCGACATGCACGGTTTGCATCCCCATCTGATGCGGCGCGGCCAGATTGCGCGGATCATCTTCGAACATCGCGGCGGTGGCAGGGTTCAGCCCGTCGGCGGCAAAGATCGTCTCGAATGCCGCACGCTCCGGCTTGGGGCGAAAGCCCGCATGCTCGACGCCATAGACCGCATCGAACAGCCCCGAAAGACCACGCGCCTGCAGCACTTTTCGGGCATAGGGTTCGCAGGCATTGGTGTAGACAATGCGGCGGCCGGGCAGGGCGCGGATGGCGGCGGCAAGGTCTGGGTCGGCGGGAAGACCTGAAAAATCAATATCATGCACGTCTGTCAGATAGGGTGCGGGGTCGATGTTATGTTCGCGCATCAGCCCGGCAAGCGTGGTGCCATAGCTATCCCAGTAGTGCTGGCGGAGCCTGTCAGCCTCGGTCTTACCGACGCCCAAGGCCTGCATGACCCAAGCCGTCATCCGCACCTCGATCTGGTCGAAGAGGCGGTATTTCGGCGGGTAAAGCGTGTTGTCCAGATCGAAGACCCAGGTGGTGACGTGGTTGAAGTGCTGTTTGACCATGCCGCCTTGGTAGCGCAGTGGCGGCGACGCGGCAATCGGCGGGTTGATCCCATGGCACAAGCGCGGCTAGTGTCGCGCCGAACGGGGGGACGGATCGTGCAGAAAGATGCTTATACGCTGATCCTGGAGGCGATCGAGAGCGGGCTTTACAAGCCGGGCGACCGATTGGTCGAATCGGAACTGGCCGAGCGGCTGGGCGTGTCACGCACGCCGGTGCGAGAGGCATTGCAGCGGTTGGAAACCCAGTCGATGCTGACGCGCGACGGGCGCAGTCTGATCGTGGCCAGTCTGGATCACAACCAGTTGACCGAGCTTTACGCCGTGCGGACCGAGCTTGAGGGGTTGGCCGCGCGTCTGGCCGCGCGCCATGCGACGGATGAGGAAATCCGCGTGCTGCGCGGCATGGTCGAGGATGACCGTGCGCTGTTGGGGGGCGATCCGCGCGCGCTGTCGCGGGCCAACAAGCGGTTCCACAAGCTGATCCATCTGGCCAGCCATAACCGCTTTCTGGTGCAGCAGCTTGATCTGGTGCATCGGTCGATGGCGTTGATGGCGACGACCTCTTTTGCGGCCGAGGGACGGGACGAGGTGGCACTGGCCGAGCATGACCAGATCGTGCGCGCGATCGAGGCCCACGATGGCGAGGCGGCCTATCAGGCGCTGAAATCCCATATTTCCAAGGCATTCGAGACGCGGCTGCGGGTGGATGCGGGCGAGTTGAAAACGCGCTAATCGAACAGGCCATGGCTGGTTTTATCCCAGTAGAACGGGCGGGTCAGCAACTCCCACAGGGCCTTGTAGGCGGCGAAACTGGCCAGCGGGTGATAGAAGATCAGCGTTGGCACCCAAAGCGGGCTTAACCGGTGGCCGGTGCGCCGCAGGGCCGCGATGTCAAAGGCGATGGTCAGCGCGGTTGTGGCGAAAAACGTCAGGTAAAGCGCTGTGAAGGCCGGAGGGGATAGCGCCGTCACCATCGGGTGCGGCACGCCGAGCGGCACCAGCCAGAACGACCACAACAGCGGGGCCAGAAGGCTTTGCAGGATGGAGCCAAGCACAAGCACCTGCACACCGACAAATCGACGCGGCCCCAATTGCCGCCATAACAGGCGAGGGTCGCGCATATGGGTCAGCCATGTCATCATGAAGCCCTTGCTCCATCGTGAGCGTTGTTTGATCCAAGGCAGGGCGCGGCAGTTGGCTTCTTCCATGGTGACAGAGGCAATCACCTCGGTCCGCAAGCCGTGTCGGGCAAGGCGAATGCCCAGATCGGCATCTTCGGTGACATTATGGGCATCCCAGCGCCCCAGACGTTCCAGATGGTCGCGGCGAAAGAACAAGGAGGTGCCACCCAGCGGCACTACCATGCCCAAACGCTCCAGCCCCGGCAGGAATTGCCGGAACCACGCGGCGTATTCGATGGTAAAGCAGCGCGCGAGCCAATTGGTGTGCGGGTTGTAATAATCCAGCATCGCCTGAACGCAGGCCAGATCGGGCGTGGCAGACAGAAAACGGTCAACGATGCGACGGATCTGGTCGGGGGCTGGCGCATCCTCGGCGTCGTAAACTCCGACGATGCTGCCATGGCAATGGTCCAAAGCGAAATTCAGCGCGCGCGGTTTGGTTTTCACCCGCCCCGCGGGAACGGCCACAACCCGCATCCACGGCGGCAAATCCGCCCCGTCCAAGGCGCTGCGGGTCTGGTGGTCTTCGGCCTCGACCACCAGCAAGACTTCCAAGAGTTCTTGCGGATAATCAAGCAATCCCAGCCGCTTGACCAAGCGGGGGGCGATATTGCCTTCCTTGTAAAGCGCGACCATCACCGAGACGGTTGGCAGGGCGGTGTCTGGCGGCGGATGGGGGGGCGGCAAGACAGGCGGCGGCGGGCACAATAGGGACATCCAAGCCGCGAGTTTCAGCATAGAGAAGGCCAGCATACAGAAGGTTGCCAGAACGGTCATCCCGATCAGCACAGCCGCCGGCGCAAGCAGGGCTGCAACAAGCACTGTAAGAGCCATCAGAAAGATCGGCACGCGCAGGGTTTCAGCGCGGAAATGCCGACAGCTTTCGGACTCAGGAACGCGGGTTTCGGCCAGACTGGCCAGAGCCGGACCGCGCACCGCCAGCACCGCGGATTCGATCTGTCGGGCGGGCGCAACAGCCAGAACCAGTGCGCCGAAAAGCGCGGTCAGGCGCGGGCGATGCGGTTCGAAATCTTCGGGATAGGCGGTGACGATGACGGTGGCCCCGCCTGCCTTGCGCCACGGCAGAATACTGTGGCGCAGGCAATCCGAGGCGCCGAACGCATCGATCAGGCGGGCATCGGGTGGGTGGGACAGATTGGCAAGGCCGACGCCCCAATGCGCCGCAAGCGATTGATAAAGCGTGGTTTCCGCGACCATGCCGCGCGCAAGCAAAATGTCGGTCAAGCGCCCGCCGCGACTGGCAAGCAAGGCCAAAGCCTGCACCATGTCATGCGGCTGGATCGTTCCGTCACGCAGCAGCATGACGCCAAGTTTTTCTGGGGTCAGATCGGGTGTTTGCAGGGGGATCATGGCCACCCCAAGCAGAGGCGGCGCGATCAAATCAGGCAAAAAGGCGCGGGCGACGGTCATCAGGCTGGGCGGTCCCCGAAGGATATCCGTCCAGCCTGATGGCAAAGTGTTAAGATGCCGTTAAGACGACCGCGAAATCACGCGGCGCGGCGGGCGCGGATCGCCTCGGCAAAGCGTTCAAAAAGATAATAGCTGTCTTGCGGACCGGGCGACGCCTCGGGGTGGTATTGCACCGAGAAGATCGGTTTGCCATCCACCGCGATGCCACAATTCGAGCCGTCGAACAGCGAGACATGGGTTTCGCGCACGCCTTTGGGCAGGGTCTGGCTGTCCACGGTGAAGCCGTGGTTCATCGAGGTGATCTCGACCTTGCCGGTATCAAGGTCTTTCACCGGATGGTTCGCGCCGTGGTGGCCGTGGTTCATCTTGACGGTTTTCGCACCCAAAGCCAGTGCAAGCATCTGATGGCCAAGGCAAATCCCGAACAGAGGCAGATCAGCCGCAAGCACGCCCTGAATCATCGGCACGGCATAGGCACCGGTTGCCGCCGGATCGCCCGGACCGTTTGACAGGAACACGCCTTCGGGCTTCAGCGCCAGCACATCCTCGGCGGTGGCGGTGGCGGGAAGGACCGTCACTTCGCAACCCGACGAGGCAAGGCAGCGCAGGATATTGCGCTTGGCACCGTAGTCGATGGCAACAACGCGCAGGCCCGGACCGCTGCGGCGGGTGTAGCCTTCGGGCCATGCCCAAAGCTGTTCGTCCCAAGTGTAGGATTGGGTGCAGGACACGTCCTTCGCCAGATCAAGCCCGACGAGGCCAACCCATGCGCGGGCCTTGGCGACCAGCTTTTCAATGTCGAAATTGCCCGCCGGATCATGCGCCAGCGCCACATGCGGCGCGCCTTGCTGACGGATGGCGCGGGTCAGGCGGCGGGTGTCGATGCCGCCGATGCCGATGCGGCCCTTTTGCGTCAGCCAAGCCTGCAAATCGGCGGTCGAGCGCCAGTTCGACGGTTCGGTCGGGTCCCATTTCACCACCATGCCGGCGGCGACGGGGGTGGCGGTTTCGTCATCCTCGACGTTCACGCCGGTGTTGCCGATATGGGGGAAGGTGAAAGTCACGACCTGCCCCGCATAGGACGGGTCGGTCATGATTTCCTGATAGCCGGTCATCGCGGTGTTGAACACAAGTTCGGCGACCGTCTCGCCGGTGGCACCAAAGCCATGGCCGTAGAACACCGTGCCATCCGAGAGGGCAAGGCAGGCGGTGGGGCGGGTCTGGGTGGAGGTGGGCATGGCGCGACTCCCGTTGGTAAAATCTGCCGGACACTAGTTGCGGGGCGGGTTGGGGTCAAGCCTTTGTGGGAAAAGGATTATATATGATAATCAATGGCTTGCGGAAAGGGCGCGGAGTTGCGCCGATTGGGGGGCGGGTGTAAGGTGGCACAAATTTTCCAAGGGAGCGATGGGCATGGAGTTGCGTGAGCGGCTGCAAGGGGCGGTAAAGGATGCGATGCGGGCCAAAGAGGCCGAGCGGCTGTCGACGCTGCGGATGATTTCCTCGGCGATCAAGGATCGGGAAATCGCGGCGCGCGGCGAAGGGGCCGAGGTGGGCGAGGGTGATATTCTGGCGCTGCTGGGCAAGATGGTGAAGCAGCGGCAGGAATCGGCCAAGGCCTATGCGGCGGGTGGCCGGTCCGAGCTGGAAGCCAAGGAACTGAACGAGATCAAGGTGATCGGGGAGTTCCTGCCGCAGCAGTTGGATGCGGATCAGGTGGCGGCGGCGATTGCTGCTGCGGTGGCCGAGGCGGGAGCAAGCAGCCTTAAGGACATGGGCAAGGTGATGGCCGTGCTGAAGGCGAAATATACCGGCCAGATGGATTTCGGTGCGGTCGGCGCGCTGATCAAGGCGCAACTGGCGTAAGCGCAGAGTTTCGACGGAATTTCGGGACGTTATGCGGGGCGGCGTGCAAACTTGCCGCCCCTATTCATTGGGCGCGGCAAGGCCGGGCCTGAGGGCGGCTTGCAGTTCCGGCAGCAGGCGGGCGCGTTCTTCGGGTGTGAGGAACGCGCCAAGCTCCACCTCGCGCGGGCCGCCTTGCAGGGTCAGGTAATTCGGCACCGGACCGGAGACGGGGTGAAGGGTGACGCGGGTCCAATGCGGATTGGCCTGCCAGTCCTGACGCTGGCCGCGCGGGCCGTGACGGGTCAGCGTCACCAGGGTTGGCGTCAGGCGCAGGTCTTCGATGATTTCGCCGTCCCGATAGCTGCGGTCCAGCGCCCACCAGATACCCGCGATGGTCAGCAGCAGAAACGGCAGCAACCCCCACAGCACGGGAGAGCCGATCAGCACAAGAAGGGGCAAGGCGATCAGGGTGGCGGTCATGCCGATAAACCACACGAAGCCTTTGCGCGGCAACGAGCGGTAGGGCCACAGGTGCAGACGGGTCGCGGTGCCGTCAGGGGGAAGCCATTCATAGGGCATAGGCGTAGGATAGGTGTTCGGGGCCGGAAGGAAAGGGCGCGGGCGGGTCAACGCTGATTTTGTGGCAGCCCGTCGGTGATGCTGTAGTAGTCGGCTTTTTGCGAGACAAAGATGTGATGCGCCAGATGCGTTCCTGATGGCCCGTCAATCGCCCCCATCGCGATTCCGATCCAGTCTCGGAACACAGGGTCCCAGAACAGGGTCGAGCCGCAGGTGCCGCAAAAGCCGCGGCGGACTTTCTCCGAGGATTGGAACCAGCGCAGGGATTCGTCGCCGGTGACGGTCAGCGCCGATTTCGGCACATCGGTCGAGGCAAAGAAATGGCCCGATTGTTTGCGGCATTGGCTGCAGTGGCAGGCATCGGGCGGGTTGAGAGGGGTGCTGACCTCGAATCTGATCGCACCACAGAGGCAAGACCCTTGGGGCATGGCGACTCCTTGTTGTTTGCCGCAAGCCTATGCTTGCACGGACCTTTCGCCAAGGTCTTGATAGAATCGCAGCAGATAGCCGTCGGGATCTGCAACGATGAACTGGCGGTTGCCGGTTTCCAGATTGTCTTTGCGATACCAGCGGTCCTCGACCGGCAGGTGCAGCGGATAATTCCGCGCGGCCAGATTGGCCAGCATCGGGGCGATGTCTGCCACGCGGATTTGCAGGTTGATGCCGCGGCCGAAGGGGCGGGTCATCGGGGCGTCGCTGGTGTCGAAGGTGCGGCCAAGGCTGTATTGGTCCAGCATCAATTCGGCGCTGCCAAGGCGCAGATAGGCAAAGCCTTCCTCGGGGCGGTCATAGACGACGGAGAACCCCAGCACCTGCGTATAGAAGGTAAGCGAGGCGGGCGTGTCGGTGACTTCCAGTTCCGGCACAAGGCTTGGCGACATGCGTCTTTCCTCCATGTGAAAAGGCCCCGAAGTTTCCTTCGGGGCCTTTCATTCTGTCAGCCCTTAGTGGCTGTGGCTGTGATCCCAGTCGGACCGCTTGGGAAGCTGCTCGAACGTGTGTTCGGGCGGCGGGCAAGGCAGGGTCCATTCCAGCGTGTCAGCGTATTCGTTCCAGTAGTTGTTCTCGGTCACCTTGCGGCCAGCGAACAGGGTGTAGAACACCACGCCGATGAAGAACAGGAACGAGGCAAAGGCGATGAAGGCGCCGATCGACGAAATGTAGTTCCAGTAGGCATAAGCCTCGGGGTAGTCGATATAGCGGCGCGGCATGCCTTGGCGGCCAAGGAAGTGCTGCGGGAAGAAGGTCAGGTTCGAACCGATGAACATGGCATAGAAGTGCAGCTTGCCCGCCCATTCCGGGTACTGACGGCCCGACATCTTGCCGATCCAGAAGTAGACACCGGCAAAGATCCCGAACACCGCACCAAGCGACATCACATAGTGGAAGTGCGCGATCACGTAGTAGGTGTCGTGATAGGCGCGGTCCACCGGAGCCTGCGACAGCACGATACCGGTCACACCGCCGACGGTGAACAGGAAGATGAAGCCGATGGCGAACAGCATCGGGGTCTTGAACTCGATCGAGCCGCCCCACATCGTTGCGATCCACGAGAAGATCTTGATGCCGGTCGGAACCGCGATGACCATCGTGGCCAGCATGAAGTAGGACTGCTGGGTCAGCGACATGCCGACGGTGTACATGTGGTGCGCCCAGACGACAAAGCCCAGAACACCGATGGCAACCATCGCATAGACCATCGGCAGATAGCCGAAGATCGGCTTCTTCGAGAAGGTCGAGATCACCTGCGACACGATGCCGAAGGCCGGAATGATGATGATGTAGACCTCGGGGTGACCGAAGAACCACAGGATGTGCTGATACAGGATCGGGTCACCGCCGCCCGAGGGCTGGAAGAAGGTGGTGCCGAAGTTGCGGTCGGTCAGCAGCATGGTGATGGCGCCAGCCAGAACCGGCAGCGACAGCAGAACCAGCCATGCGGTCACGAAGATCGACCAGCCGAACAGCGGAACCTTGTGCAGGGTCATGCCCGGAGCGCGCATGTTCAGGAAAGTGGTGATCATGTTGATCGCGCCAAGGATCGACGAGGCACCCGACAGGTGGACCGCGAAAATCGCAAGGTCCATCGAATAGCCCGGCTCGTTGGTCGAGAGCGGCGGATAGAGAACCCAGCCCACGCCCGAACCGAGTTGGTCATTGCCACCCGGCGACAGGACCGAAGCCACAGCCAGCGAGGTGCCTGCGACATACATCCAGTAGGACAGGTTGTTCATGCGCGGGAAGGCCATGTCCGGCGCGCCGATCTGCAGCGGCATGAAGTAGTTGCCGAAACCGCCGAACAGCGCCGGAATCACCACGAAGAACATCATCAGGATGCCGTGCGCGGTCACGGTCACGTTCCAGACGTGGCCGTTGGGGGTGCAGGCGTTTGCGGCATCGGCCACAAAGCGCATGCCTTCAAGGCACATGTACTGAACGCCCGGCTCCATCAGCTCCAACCGCATGTAGACGGTGAAGATGACCGAGATCAGGCCGACAAGCCCGCCGGTGAACAGATACAGAATCCCGATGTCTTTGTGGTTCGTCGACATGAACCAGCGGGTGAAGAACCCCTTGTGATCATGGTCGTGGCCATGGATGGCTGCGTCGGCCATTGGCGTCTCCCGTTTTATTACATTCTTCTGCCGTCCGCAGAGTCTCTGCGCCGGTTACAGATTGTGTTTAGTTTGAGGGCGGGTGCAGGGCAATCGCTGACTTTGATCCAGATCAAGTTTTTATGAGCTGATCTTGCGCTTTTTGCCGCAGGGACAGGGGCGCGACCTTGGTCTGACGGGCGGGGTGCTTTTCGCCAGACCTCCGGCCCTGACCTGCGGCTTTGGAATCAGGCAGCCTCAGGGGCAGGGGAGCCCAAGGCCGATTTGGCCGGGCTGATCTGGTAGCACAAGGAAGGACAACCCATGAAACTGCTGATTTTGGCCGCAGTGGCGGCAACATTCGGGATGGCAAGCGCGCCCGTCGTGGCGATGGAGACGCTGGTTTTGGACGGTGTGACACAATCGGATGCGGTGTCGCACCCGATCGAGCGGCGCAGCGGGCGCTGCCCCGGCGGCGAGAACCGGCCCTATGTCCGCGGATGCAGCGGCGTCTGAACGAAAAGGGGCGGGCCGTTTCCGGCCCGCCCCTCTACACTCAGGTGCCTGCGCTTATTGTGCCGGTTTGACCGAGGCCAGATAGGCGGCCACGTCTTCGCCCCCCTTGGCCAGTTTGAAGGTCATCTTCGACTTGGCGGCGGCATCGCCGGTCTTTTCCTTCAGCCAGGCGTTCGGGTCCGCGACATAGGCGGCCAGCAGAGCCTCGTCCCAGACGGTGCCATCGGCACCGGCCGCGATGATGGAGTCGCCATATTTGAAATCGGCGGCGGTGCCGATCTGGCGGCCGATCACGCCATAAAGGTTCGGACCGGTCTTGCCGCCCTTCATGATCTCGGTGCCGTCATCGGCGATGATGGCGTGGCAGGCCTTGCACTTTTTGAATTCGCTTTCGCCCTTGGCCGCGTCTCCGGCGAAGGCGGGGGCGGCAAAGGCAGCAAACGCCAGTCCGGCGATCAGAGAAAACTTGGTCATGTGGTCCTCTTGGAGTTTGGTGCGAGCGAGTCGCAAGAAATGTCGCGCAGGGCGACTTTGGAGGCAATGAGCTTGATAGGCAATTGCATCGAAGGTCGCAGGCGTAAACCCTAGGGGAAGAAGCGCGGAAAGGTGGCCAGCAAGGCTGCATCCAGATCGGCCATGGTGACAGGCAGGCCCAGATCGACAAGGCTGGTCACGCCATGGTCGCGGATGCCACATGGCACAATGCCGCCGAAATGCGACAGGTCCGGTTCGAGGTTGATCGAGATGCCGTGGAAGGACACCCAGCGGCGCAGTTTGACCCCGATGGCGGCGATCTTGTCCTCGCGCGGGGTGCCGTCTGGATTCGCGGGTTTGTCAGGCCGCACCACCCAGACCCCGACGCGGCCTGTGCGGCGCTCGCCCTTGACGTTGAATTCGGCCAGCGTGGCGATCACCCAGCCTTCCAGCGCACAGACGAATTTCCGCACATCCCGCCCGCGTTCGTTCAGATTGATCATGGTATAGGCGACGCGCTGACCGGGGCCATGATAGGTGTATTGGCCGCCGCGCCCCGCATCAAACACGGGAAAGCGGTTCGGATCGGTCAGATCCGAGAGTTTGGCAGAAGTGCCAGCGGTATAAAGCGGCGGGTGTTCCAGCAGCCAGACCGCTTCGGCAGCGGTGCCATCTGCAATCGCGGCGGCGCGCGCCTCCATTGCGGCCAGCGTTTCGGCGTAGGGGGCAAGGCCCGGAAGATGTGTCCACTCTACCATCGTCGTCCTCGGATCGGGCTGGCGGGGAATGCCTGACGGCATTCGGACCGCGTTTTGCGGATGACATGAGGCCAAGTTCTTTGCTTTTGCAACCTTTTGCCCGCGCTGTCCTTGCCTGTCCTTGCGGGGGGCGTGCCATCTCTTGCGGGTTTTCGGTGTTTGGATGAAAAATCCGCTTTCCTTCGGCAAAGGCCTTGGCTAAATAGCCGCCATCCAAGCCGGATTCAGTGCGGATGTGGCGGAATTGGTAGACGCGCAGCGTTGAGGTCGCTGTTCTTTAATCGGAGTGAAAGTTCGAGTCTTTTCATCCGCACCAATCCAGCTTGGAATAAGCCAGAGCCTGCGGGCCGGCGCCCCTTCCCCCTACCTAATCTAGACTTTGCCGGGACTGTCGTTTCTCGCCCTGCTGCTGTGGCTGCGCTATGTTTCGTGGCGGGCAACTTTTTTGCATGGCGGAGAATCGGTTGGCGCTAACGGCGTGCGAATGGTCGCAATCCGGCGACGGATATATTTGGACCTGCGGGCGATCTTCCTGCGGTCTGATCCTGCAAATGCCGTTCTGTGCGGCAAATGCGGCGCAAAATGCCCGATTGAACCGCAATCCGCGTGGCAAAGCGAATAGGACGACAAGCCGATTGCATTAAACGCGACCATTGGCTTATGTCGAAGTTATGACAAGCGCAGGCAAACTGCCGGACAGACGGGGAGAATGACGTGGCGACTACCAGCCCGAACGACGCATTCGTTGCCTTTGAGCACGTTCAGAAAAGCTATGACGGGGTTTCGCTTGTCGTCAAAGACCTGAACCTTTCGATTGGCAAAGGCGAGTTTTTGACGATGCTGGGGCCGTCCGGCTCTGGCAAGACCACCTGCCTGATGATGCTGGCAGGGTTTGAAACCGCGACTCATGGCGAGATCAAGCTGGATGGCCGCCCGATCAATCAGGTGCCGCCGCACAAGCGTGGCATCGGCATGGTGTTCCAGAATTACGCGCTGTTCCCGCATATGACGGTCGGCGAGAACCTGTCCTTCCCGCTCGAAGTGCGCGGCATGGGCAAATCCGACCGCGAGGCCAAGATCAAGCGCGCGCTTGACATGGTGCAGATGGGCGCTTTTGCCAATCGCCGCCCCAGCCAGCTTTCGGGCGGCCAGCAGCAGCGGATCGCCTTGGCGCGTGCGCTGGTGTTCGATCCCGGGCTGGTGCTGATGGACGAGCCGCTGGGCGCGCTGGACAAGCAGTTGCGCGAACATATGCAGTTCGAAATCAAGCACCTGCATGAAAGCCTTGGCATCACGGTGGTTTATGTGACCCATGATCAGGGCGAAGCGCTGACCATGTCTGACCGTGTGGCGGTGTTCAACGATGGCCGCATCCAGCAGCTTGCCCCGCCCGCCGATCTGTACGAACGCCCCGACAACTCTTTCGTCGCGCAGTTCATCGGAGAGAACAACAAGCTGGCCGGAACGGTTGAGGAATTGACCGAAGGTCACGCCTTGGTGCGCCTGTCCACGGGTGAGTTGATTGACGCAACGCCAGTGAACATCCGCGAAAAAGGACAGAAAACGCTGGTCTCGATCCGCCCAGAGCGGGTGGAATTCAAGCCCGAGATGATGCCCGCAGGCGCGCACACAATTGACGCCGAAGTGGTGGAAATCATCTATATGGGTGACATTCTGCGCGCGGTGCTGAAGGTTGCAGGCTCTGCCGATTTCGTGATGAAAATGCGTAACACGCTGGGCCAGACCCGGCTTGTTCAGGGACAAAAGATCAAAGTGGGCTGGCATCCGCAGGACGCCCGCGCGCTTGATCCGATGTAATCCCCAGCAATGGGGGACTGCCCCTGTTTAGGGGCGAAAAGACTTAAAAAAATCAACCAGGGAGCTATCTTAATGAAAAAACTGCTCGTTCTCTCGACCGCGCTGACGGCCGTGTCCTTTGCCGCACAGGCAGATGTGACCGTGGCGTCGTGGGGTGGTGCTTACACCCAAAGCCAGATCGAAGCCTATCACAAGCCCTTCACTGCAGCGACCGGCATTGCCGTGATCTCGGTGGACTCGGACAACCCCGGCCCGCAGGTGAAAACCCAGGTCGAAGCCGGCAACGTCACCATCGACGTCGCTGACGTGGAATTCTCGGATGCCGTGCGCCTGTGCGACGAAGGCATGCTGGAAACCATCGGCATGGACGCTCTGCCGCCCGGCGCCGATGGCACCCCGGCTGCAGAAGACTTCCTGCCCGGCGCTGTGACCGATTGCGCTGTCTCGACGATCGTTTTCTCGACGATCTACGCCTATGACACCACCAAGTTCCCCGAAGGCCCGACCACGATTGCGGACCTGTTCGACACCACCAAGTTCCCCGGCAAGCGCGCTTTGGGCAAACGCCCGAAAGCAAACCTTGAAATGGCGCTGATGGCGGATGGCGTTCCGGCGGCTGACGTTTACGCAACGCTGGCAACCCCGGAAGGCGTTGACCGCGCCTTCGCCAAGCTGGATTCGATCAAGGCTGACATCGTGTGGTGGGAAGCTGGCGCGCAACCGCCGCAACTGCTGGCAGACGGCGAAGTCGTGATGGCAACCGCTTATAACGGCCGTATGTTCTCGGCCGAAGTCGCGGATGGCAAGCCCTTCAAGACCGTTTGGGACGGCCAAGTCTATGAATACGATCTGTTTGTCGTGCCGAAGGGCGCACCGAACAAGGATCAGGCCATCGAGTTCGTGAAATTCGCAACCTCGACCCAGGCTCTGGCCGATCAGGCCAAGTGGATCGCTTACGGTCCGGCGCGTAAGTCCTCGGCAGCCCTTGTTGGCCTGTTCAACGACGGCAAGACCGAAATGGCACCCTACATGCCGACCAGCCCGGAAAACATGACCAACGCTCTGGCGTCGTCGTATGAATTCTGGGTCGACCACGACGCAGAACTGAACGACCGCTTCAACGCATGGTTGGCCGCGAACTGATCAAAGCCCGGGCGCGGGGGACACCCTGCGCCCGTCCTTTCTGATGTGACTTCGCCCGATATAACTTCGCGCAATACGACTACGAAGGATGGATGATGGCTGACGTTTCCGCCTCTGGCCCCATTTTGCTGACCACGGCTGATGGTCGCCCGCTGAAAGAAGCGCTGGCGCGCGCCCAAGGTCAGGCCAAGCGCCGCGCCTTTATGCTGGTGCTGCCGCTGCTGTTGTTCATCGTTATTACGTTTTTGTGGCCGATCGCACAGGTGTTGCACCAATCGGCCTATAACCCGAAATTCTCGGACAACATGCCCAAGATTGGCGCATGGTTTGCCGCCAACCCGATTGGCACCGAGCCGGACGAGGCGGCCTATGCCGCGCTTGCCGAGGACCTGAAAGCCGCCGCCGCCGCCAAGACTGTGGCCGTCGCAGGCGAACGGGTGAATTATGAGATGCCCGGCACGCGGTCTTTGTTCACGGCAGGCGGTCGCAAGGCCAAGACGCTGGAGCCGCCGTTCAAAGAGGCGGTGCTGGCGATGGATGCCAAATGGGGCGATCCGGCGCTGTGGGGCGTGATGCGGCAAGTGTCCTCGGCCTATACCACCGATTTCTATCTGGCCGCCGTTGACCTTGAGCGTGATCCCGATGGCGCGATTGTGCAGGTGCCGGAAAATGAGCGGGTCTATGTCAACCTGTTCCTGCGGACCTTTGCGATGTCGGCAGCGATCACGGTGATCTGTCTGATCCTTGGCTTTCCGGTTGCTTTCCTGCTGTCGGTGCTGCCGATGCGCTATTCCAACTTGCTGATGATCCTTGTGCTGCTGCCGTTCTGGACCTCGCTTCTGGTGCGGACGACGGCGTGGATGGTGCTGTTGCAGGGGCAGGGTGTGGTGAACAGCCTGCTGGTCTGGGCCGGTATCCTGTCGGATGACGGGCGGCTTGAGATGATCAACAACCTGACCGGCACGGTGATTGCGATGACGCATATCCTGCTGCCCTTCATGATCCTGCCGCTTTATTCGGTGATGCGCCCGATCCCGCCCAGCTATGTGCGTGCGGCCCGCAGCCTTGGGGCAACTTCGTGGACCGCGTTCCGCCGTGTGTATCTGCCGCAAACCATTCCGGGCATCGGGGCAGGCGGGTTGTTGGTGTTCATCCTGTCGGTTGGCTACTACATCACCCCCGCGCTGGTCGGTGGGGCATCGGGGCAACTGATTTCCAACCTGATCGCCTTCCACGTCAACAAATCGAACAACTGGTCGCTGGCCGCCGCTTTGGCCACGATCCTGCTGGCCGCGATCATGCTGCTGTACTGGCTGTATGACAAACTGGTCGGCATCGACAAACTGAAGCTGGGTTAAGGGGGCAAACTGATGGCACTTCCGATTTACGCCTCGCCGGCCGAACGGGTCTGGTATTACGCCTTCCGCTTCATATGCGCGATGATCTTCCTGTTCCTGATCGCGCCGATCCTGATCGTGATCCCGCTGTCGTTCAACGCAGAGCCTTACTTTACCTTCACGGAAAAGATGCTGTCGTTTGATCCGACGGGCTATTCGATGCGCTGGTATGATCTGCTGCTGACGCACCCCAACCTGCCGACGGATGTGCCGCGCGACAGTTCATGGTGGGCGATGGTGTGGAAAGATGCGGCTTGGGTGAATGCGGCGAAGAACTCGGTCATCGTCGGCTTCTTTGCGACGATCCTTGCGACCTTCCTTGGCACATTGGCCGCCTTGGGCCTGTCGCGTCCCGAGATGCCCTACCGCCGCGCCATCATGGCGATCCTGATCTCGCCGATGATTGTGCCGGTGATCATCATCACGCTGGGCCTGTTCTTCTTCTACTCCTCCATCGAGGTGAACAAGTGGGGCGTGCCGTATCTGGGGGTCATCATGGCGCACGCCACGCTGGGTATCCCGTTTGTGATCATCACCGTGACGGCCACGCTTTCCGGCTTTGATCATTCGCTGACGCGGGCTTCGGCCAGCCTCGGGGCTTCGCCTTCGACCACCTTCTTCAAGGTGATCATGCCGCTGATCACGCCGGGCATGGTGTCGGGGGCGCTGTTCGCCTTTGTCACCTCGTTCGACGAGGTGGTGGTGGTGCTGTTTGTCGGGGCCAATGATGAACAGACCATTCCGCGCCAGATGTGGAACGGTATCCGCGAGGCGATCTCTCCGGCGATCCTGTCGGTGGCGACGATCCTTGTGATCGTGTCGATCAGCCTGCTGGCCACGGTGGAACTGCTGCGCCGCCGGTCGGAACGGTTGCGCGGCGTGACCCCGCATTAAGGCCGGTTACCGGCAAACCAAGACAGTTTGGGTGACGTGGTGCAGTTGCGTTTGATCTGGTGAGACAGGTCAGACGCAATTTGCTTTAAGGAGCATGACATGGCCGGAAATAGCTATGACTCGGGGCGGTTGAACCTGCCTTTTGTGGGAATCTCGACCTTTGGCAAACGCCCTTATGTCGAGGATTGGTCCGCGATTGCGGCGGATGTGGCGGTGATGGGCGCGCCCTTTGATTTTGGCACCCAGTTTCGGGCGGGCGCACGCTTTGGCCCGCGCGGGGTGCGCGAGGCCTCGACCCTGTTCAGCTTTGGCCACGCCGGAGCCTATGACCATGAGGACGACTGCACCTATCTGCCCGCCTCGGTGCGGATCGTGGATATTGGCGACGCCGATATCGTCCACACCGACACGGTGAAAAGCCACGCGAATATCCGCAAGGGGGTTGAGGCTATTCTGGCGGCAGGCGCGCTGCCGGTGGTGATCGGCGGCGACCATTCGGTGAATATCCCCTGTGTTCAGGCGTTTGAAGGGCAGGGCGACATTCATATCTTCCAGATCGACGCGCATCTGGATTTTGTGGATGAGCGCCACGGCGTGCGCCACGGCCACGGCAGCCCGATGCGGCGGGCGGCGGAGCAATCTTACGTCACGGGGTTGACGCAGGTGGGTATCCGCAACGTCTCGTCCACCGCGCGCGACGGCTATGAGGCCGCGCGGGCGATGGGGGCGGATATCCTGTCGGTCCGGCAAGCGCGGGCCTTGGGCGCGCAGGGGGTGGTGGACCGCATCCCCAAGGGCGCACGGGTTTATGTGACGATTGATATCGACGGCTTTTGCCCGTCCATTGCGCCCGGCACCGGCACGCCCAGCCACGGCGGCTTTCTGTATTACGAAGTGCTGGAGATGTTGCAGGGCATCGCCCGCAGCCATGAGGTTGTCGGTATTGATCTGGTCGAGGTTGCCCCGGATTATGACCACAGCGGATCGACCAGTATTCTGGCGGCGCAGGTCTTGCTGAATTTTCTGGGCTTTATCTTCCACGCAAGGGGCGCGCGCTAGGGCAGGATGTGCAGCCAGCCCCAAGTGGTAAAGATCGACAAGCCGGTTGCCATCAGCACCGCCGAGGCGTTGACGCGTTTGCCCACCCCGTAAAGGTGGGCGAACATATAGGCGTTGACGCCCGGCGCCATCGCCGAGGTGATGGTGACAGAGCGCAAGCCGTTGACATCAAGTCCAAAGCCAAAGCGGGCAAGGCTGTAGGAAATCGCGGGATGCAGCAACAGCGAGGCAAAGCAGACCATTGCGATCAGGCCTTTGTCGCCTTCGGGCCGATAGCGCCACAGCACCCCGCCCAAGCCAAACAGCGCCGCCGGAAGCGCTGAGCGGGCCATCATCTCGACCGAGGCCGCAAAGAAGCTCGGTTGCGGGATGCCGGTCAGGTTGACGATAAAGCCGACCAGCAGCCCCAGAACCAGCGGTTGGGTGAACACGCCCTTCACCACCTGCCGCACCAGATCGGCATGGCTGGCGGTGGGCTGCGCCCGAGAGCGCGCCCATTCCATCAGGATGATGCCGAAGGTGTAGATCAGCGGTGCATGGATCGAGATGATCGCAAAATTCCCCGCCAAGGCCTCGGTGCCATAGGCGCGCTCGGTGATCGGGATGCCAAGCAGCAGGGAGTTGGAGAAGGTGCAGGCAAAGCCGATAGCCACGGCATCGGGCAGCGCCCGCTTGAACACCAGTCGCGCGCCGAAAAAGCCGAAGGCATAGCAGATGAAGGCCCCGATATAGAAAGACAGCAGGAGTCCGGGGGCAAAGGCCGCTTGCAGATCCAGCGCGGCCACGTTCTTGAACAGCAGCACCGGCAGGGCAAAGCTTTGGGCATAGCGCATCACGCCATCCACGGCGCTTTCGGAAAACAGACCTTTGCGCGCAACCAGATAGCCAAAGCCGATGACGATGAACACCGGCAGGATGACATCAAGCAGCGCGCTCATGCCAGATTGTCGAAGGTCAGCACCATGCCGTCATGGGCGGGGCGGATATGGGGCGGCAGTTCCGCCGACAGGGTGGCGAAATCCATGTCGAGATGCATGTTGGTCAGCACCGCCGTGGCCGATTTGGCCCGCGCGATCCAGTCCAGCGACAGGGCCAGATGGGCGTGGGTCGGGTGCGGCTTGCGGCGCAGCGCGTCCAGAATCCAGCACTCCAGACCTTCCAGATGCGCCCATGATGACTCGGGGATCGCCACCACATCGGGCAGATAGGCAACGTCTGCGATGCGGAACCCCAGCGCCTCCATCGAGCCGTGATCAACGCTGAACGGGGTGAATGTGATCGGGCCTGCGGGGCCATCCACCGAAAACGGCCCGTCGATCGAGCGCAGGTCAAGGATCGGCGGATAGGGTGAGCCTTCGGGCTGCATGAAGGCATAGCCAAAGCGCGAGATCAGCGCGTTCTGCGTTGGCGCATCGGCCCAGACCGGCAGGCGGTGGCGCATGTTGAACACGATCTGGCGCAGATCGTCGATGCCATGCACATGATCGGCATGGGAATGGGTGTAAACCACGCCATCCAGCGTGCCGATGCCCGCATCCAGCAGTTGATCGCGCATATCCGGCGAGGTGTCGATCAGCACGCGGGTTATGGCATCCCCTGACAACCGCTCAACCAGAAGCGAGCAGCGGCGGCGGCGGTTCTTGGGGTTCGCAGGGTCGCAATCGCCCCAGTCGCCGCCCAGACGCGGCACGCCGCCGGATGATCCACAGCCCAGAATGGTAAAGCGCAGGGTCGCCATCACGCCGCCTTTGCTTTGGTGAACAGGCGGTCAAAGTTGGCGGTGGTGGCGGCGGCAAACTCGGCCTCGGTCAGACCGAACACCTGCGCGCCTGCCTTGGCGGTGAAGGCGGTATAGGCCGGTTCATTGCGCCGACCCCTATAGGGCGGGGGGGCAAGGTAGGGGCTGTCGGTTTCCAGCAATATCCGGTCCAGCGGCGCGCGGGCGAAGATGTCGCGCAACTCCTGAGATTTGGGGAAGGCGGTGATGCCCGACATCGACAGGTAAAAGCCCATCTCAAGCGCGGCCAGCCCCAAGGCTTCGGAACTGGAGAAGCAATGCATGACGCAAGTGTAGGGACGTTCGGCCATACCCTCGGCCAGTATCCGCGCCATGTCGTCATCGGCGGCGCGGGCGTGGATGATCAGCGGCAGGCCGGTTTCCTGTGCGGCTTGGATATGCACGCGCAGGCTGGTCTGCTGGATCGTGGCACTTTCAGCGGTGTAGTGGTAGTCCAGCCCCGTCTCGCCGATGCCCACAAACTTGGGATGCGCGGCAAGGGCAACCAGTTGATCCAGCGTGGCCAGCGGTTCTTCGGCGGCGCTCATCGGGTGGGTGCCTGCGGCGTAGAACACGCCGTCATAGGTTTCGGCAATCGCGCGCACTTGCGGTTCATTCCGCAGGCGGGTGCAGATTGTGACCATCCGCGTCACGCCAGCAGCACGGGCGCGGGCAATGATTTCGGGCAATTCGCCGTTGAAATCAGGGAAGTCGAGGTGACAGTGGCTGTCGACTATTTCGGGGGGCATGGGCTACCTTTGGGCGAGCGTTCCCGCCGTGGCGTCGATTTGCAGAACCATATCCATGAGAAGGGCGGCAGGGTCAAGGTTCACCGCCTTGCCGCGCCGCGCGCGGATGCCAAGGTGTTGCGCCACATCCGCCCAGACCCGCGCAGCCTGCGGGTGCGGCGACAGGCGCGCGATCAGATCGCCTTCGCCCTTTGCGGCCTCGGGCGGCAGATAGCCAAGGGTTCCGGCGCGGGCAAGGCGGGCCAGAAACAGATCGAGCAGGGTGACGATCAGTTCGAATTGTGGTCCGGCACCCTTGCCCGCGCCCGCCTCGGCCAAGGCCAGCGCGCGGGGGCGGTCAAGGCGGGGCAGGGTGGAGAACAGGTTGATAAGGGTCTGATACAGTTTCAGCCCGTCAAGATTGGTCATGCGAAACGCCTCGCCGACCGAGCCGCCTGCGAGTTCGGCCAGCGCCACACGATCTTCGGGGGCAACATCGCCGCCCGCTTGGGTCAGCGCGTCGGACAGGTTTTCGGGCGACAGCGGCCCCAGTCGCAACTCGCGGCAGCGCGAGCGTATGGTGGGCAACAGCCGCGCAGGCTGATGCGAGATCAGCAGCAGGGTCACACCCGAGGGCGGTTCCTCCAGCAGTTTCAGCAGCGCGTTGGCGGCGGAGGTGTTCATGTCGTCCACCGCGTCGATGATCGCCACGCGGCGGCCACCGTCAGCGGCGGACAGCGCGAAGAAGGACTTCATCTTGCGGACCTCATCCACCGTAATGTCCTGTTTCAGCCGCGCGGCCTTTTCGTCATAGGGGCGGCGCAGCAGGAACAGGCGCGGTTCGGACAGGGCGGACAGGCGGCGGGCAACGGGGTGGCTGTCGGGAATATCAAGGCTGTCGGGCGGCGGCGGGGCGAACATGCCGCCGTCGTTTTCCGGCGTGGCCAGCAGGAACCGTGCGATGCGCCACGCCAGCGTGGCCTTGCCCACCCCGCGCGGGCCGGTCATCAGCCAGCCGTGATGCAGCCGCCCGCCGTTGAACGCGCGCAGAAATTCGGCGTCCGCGCCGGTCTGGCCGATCAGATGGTGGGTGTTGCGCGGGTGCGGCGCGCCCTCGATCCGGTCGGGTTCGGGGATGTCGTCGCTCATGGCTGCAAATGTGCCAAAGCGGTGGCCAGAACATCCGCCGCGACGGCCTCGGGCGTGCGCGCGCCATTGATCACCGCAAAGCGTGGATGCGCCGTTGCCAGTGCCAGAAAGCCCGCGCGGGCCTTTTCCTGCACGGCGATTCCCATATCTTCAAACCGCATTTCCTTGCCCGCACGGGCCACGGCGCGCGACAGGCCAAGGGTGGGTTCAATGTCGATAAGCACGGTCAGATCGGGTTCGCAGCCGATCACCAGATCGTGCAACCGGTCCACCGTGTCGCGCAGATCGCCGCGCGTGAGGCCCTGATAGATGCGGGTTGAATCGGCGAAACGATCCGAGATCACCACCTCGCCGCGCGCCAGCGCAGGGCGGATGGTCTTTTCCAGATGGTCGCGGCGGGCGGCGGTGAACAGCAGCAGCTCGGTTTCGGTGGACCAGCGGTCAGGCTCGCCCTCCAGCACAAGGCGGCGGATTTCCTCGGCCCCCTTGCTGCCACCCGGTTCGCGGGTCAGGCACACCACATGCCCAAGCCCGCGCAGGGCATCAGCCAAAAGGCGGGCCTGTGTCGATTTGCCAGACCCGTCGATACCTTCAAAGCTGAGAAACGCGCCCGCCATCTAGCTGGCCGGAGCCTCACCGAAATAGCGGGATTGCAGCACTTGGGCGGCGGTGGTCAGGCGTTTCATGAAACCACCTTTTGCCACGTCGGCTTCGGCCACCAAGGGGATGCGGTGTTCGGGCAGATCGGGGATGCGGATCACCAACTCGGCCAGCACAGCACCCTTGGTAATCGGAGCCGACAGCGGACCGCTATAGATCACATCCGCCGACAGCCCGTCTTGGGCCATTGCTGGCAGCAGCAGTCGCACGTCTTCGGCAGGGACCAGACCGACGGTTTCGGCCTCACCCATGAACACCTCGGCGTCGGCCACCTTGACCCCAGCCTTGGCCACGGTTTTCAGCGAAAACTGCCGGAAAGCCCAAGTGGCAATGCGTTCGGCCTCTTCGGCACGCTCTTTGTCAGAGGCCAAGCCCGAGATCGCAAAGATGATCCGCCGCTCGCCCTGCTTGACCGATCCAACCATGCCATAGCCAGCCTCGGTGGTGTGGCCGGTTTTCAGGCCATCGGCCCCGATCCCCAGCTTCAACAGCGGGTTCCGGTTGTTGGCATTGGCGGGTGCGCGGTCTTTGTAGTTGAATTCGGTCTCCGAAAACACCGGATAATATTCGGGAAACTCTTCGATCAGGCGGCGCGACAGCAGGCCCAGATCCTTCATGCTCATGCGCTGTCCCGGATCAGGCCAGCCGCTTGAATTGGTGAAATGCGAGTTTTCAAGCCCCAAGGCCGCCGCGCGTTCGGTCATCTTGGCGGCAAACTCGGCCTCTGATCCTTCCAGCCCTTCGGCAACCACCACGCAGGCATCATTGCCGGAATTGACGATCATGCCGTGGATCAACTCATCCACAGTCGGGCGGTCGCCCTCTTGCAGATACATGGTCGAGCCACCCTGTGCGGTCATCGCCGTGGCATTTTCCGAAACCGAAAACGCGGTATCCAGTGTGACGCGGCCATCCTTGAGGGCCTCGAACAGCATGTTGATCGTCATCAGCTTGGACATGGAGGCGGGGGGCAGCGAGACCTCGCCGTTCTTGTCCAGAAGCACGGTATGCGTTGTCAGGTCATAGACCCAAGCCGCATTTGCACGGGTTTCAAAGGCATGGCCGGGCAGGGCCACCAGCAAGGTGGCAGCAAGGGCCGAGGCAGCAAGGCGCAGTTTGGCGAACATCGGGGGCTTATCCGCGTTTGAGGAAATAGGCGTCGGCGAAACCGGCGGCTTTGATCTTGGCCAGCATGGCGGCATCGCCACGGGCAGTCACGCTCCAAAAGACTTTGCCCTGGCTTTCTTCCTTGTGCGAGGAAACTGCGATGCCCGCCTTGGTCAGGGCATCGACCGCGCGTTGGGCATTGGACTCGATCGAGAATATGCCGATCTGGATCACCGCACCGCCGGTTGCCACTGGGGCAGGGGTTTGGGGGGCAGGCGTTTGCGGGGCGGACTCTGCCGCGACGGTTGGTGCGGTGGGGAGTGCCGGACCCTCGACGGTTTTGCCTTCGGCCTTGTCGATCGCACCGGCGGCAATCGCCGCAGTATCAAGCGGTGTCGTTTCCACGGTTTCGCTGGCGTCCAGAATCGGCTTGCTGGCATCAGTGGCCGCAGGGGCCTCTTCACGCCGCAGGGCCGTCACGCTGATCTTGCCGGGTTGCCCCGCAAGCAGGCCCAAAGCCGCCGCCGCATCCGACGAAATCTGCAGTTTCGGTCCGGGATTGTCACGCTCGCGTCGGAACAGCGCCCCGATCACGAACTTGCCATTGGCCGGATTGCGAAGGATGACCCGTTCCGGATCGACCGCATCGGGGCTTGCAACCCAGACCCCGCCCAGCGACGGCCGCCCGTCCCAAAGCGCATCGTCGGTAATCTGGAACACATCAGGCGCTTCGACATCGCGGTCGACAAGCTTGACAGAGGTGGCTGAAGCAACGGCCCGCGTCTCGTCCGCCGGAGGTTTGGCGGCAAACGGCCCCGGTTGACAGCCCGCCAAAGCCAATCCCGCGGCGGTGCCTAGGACCACAAGCCTTATCGACGTTCCTGCCATTCTCTGCCCTCAATGATGCGCGTTCTGCGGCGCGCTTGCTGTTCAATCCCGTCAGGCAAGGCCCGCAGGTCCCGCGTGACCGCCCGATTTTCCGGCTATTCTAACCGCAGGCAAGGGCCGTGGAAAGGGCGGCACGAAAGATGCGCGGAAATCGGTGTGCAACTTTGCGTCAACACCTTTCAGAATCACCGCCACCCCGCTATTCCGCACCAGCCGCCGTTGCGCGCCCGTAGTCTTTGACGTAGGGGGCAGCATAGGCAAAGGAAGTGTGGCCGAGTGGTTTAAGGCTCTAGTCTTGAAAACTAGCGTGGGTGGAAGCCCACCGTGGGTTCGAATCCCACCGCTTCCGCCATTTCAAAAATAGTTTTGATGAATAATATTTCAGGATATCAATATCTTAACGCTGTCACCAGGCGGCGTCCCGGTCTGTGCTGTATTGATTGCCTCAAATTTTGCCCCACATAATGCTACACACGAGGTGATTTGAGGGCGGGATATGAAGCTCACATTGCGCGGGAATACGTGGCATCTGCGGCGGCGGGTGCCGACCCGGTTTGCGGCAGTCGAACCCCGGCGTGAGGTCTGGGTGTCCTTACAGACCGACTCGCAGCAGCTTGCGGCCAAGAAAGCTCCTGGGGTGTGGGAAAGTCTGAGCGCGGGATGGGAAGCTCAGCTTGCGGGTCGGTCCGATGATGGTGCCGCGCGGTTTGAGGCGGCGCGCATGATCGCTGGCGGCCATGGTCTGACCTATATGCCGATCCGGGATATCGAACAACTTCCTCTGGAGGAGCTGCTGGCACGCGTTGAGGTGCTGCAGCGCCGGGATGGGTCGACGAATCTTGCGATAGCCGCTGCGGTATTGGGCACAGTCGAGGTGCCCTCGATGACTGTGTCGCAGGCGCTGGAGGAATATTGGAAGCTGACGCCGGACCGGGTCCGTGGTAAAAGCGACGACCAGAAGCGCCGTTGGGTCAATCCGCGCCGGAAGGCGGTCCGCAACTTCCTCGATGTGGTGGGTGATTTGCCGCTGGCACAGCTGAAACGCTCGGATTTTCTTGACTTCCGGGCTTGGTGGCTGGAACGGATCGCAGAAGAAGATCTGACGCCCAATTCGGCCAACAAGGATCTGATACACCTCGCGGATGTATTGACGACAGTGAATGAGCTGAAAGGCTTCGGATTCGAACTGCCAATGCATAAACTGACCCTGCAAAACGGGGATAAGAAAGAGCGCCTTCCGTTCTCTGATGACTGGATCCGCGATCACCTGCTGGCTTCGGACGCTTTGTCCGGTCTGAATGCCGAGGCGCGCTCGATCTTTTTGGGCATGATCAACACGGGCTGCCGACCCTCGGAGTTGGTGGGATTGACAGCCGAGCGCATTCGGCTGGCCCATGAGGTGCCCCATATTGTCATCGCCGCGGACGCAACACGCCAGATCAAGAACAAGACGTCGCGGCGAGAAATCCCGCTGACCGGGGTCAGCCTCGATGCCTTCCGCGCTTTTCCAAAAGGGTTCCCACACTACCGGGAGAAGCCCGCCACCTTGTCGGCCACGGTGAACAAATTCTTGCGTACGAACGGCTTGATGGAGAGCGATGAACACGTAATGTACAGCCTGCGGCACAGTTTTGAGGACCGGATGCTGCGTGGGCGGATCGACGAACGGGTCCGGCGCGAATTCATGGGGCATTCGCTGGGCCGGCAAAAATATGGACAAGCGGGTGGGCTTGCATTCAAGGCGGGGGAGCTGGCGCGCATTGCGTTCTAATGGCGGTGGATCAAGAGGGATTTTGCACGTTCCAACGCGGCGCGGCGCTCTTCGGCCAACTTCAATTCGGCCTCCAGGCGTAAAAAGACCGGCAGGTATGCGTTATCATATTCAAGCAGTTCGGCGATAATACGCAGCGCGTTTGAAATCCGTCCCTCATGCGAACCCGTGGATTTCTTTGCACGCGCCCTCGATCGTTCTGCGCTCTGCGCGCTAGGTTTGTCTTTAACACTGGGCGCCTTCGGCCCAGTGTATTGTTCTTCGCCGCCTGCCGCGGCAGTCTCTTCCGCCATCTCATCGTCCACCTCCGATCAGGCCCGATATCTTCACGGCCATTACGGAACGGTGCGACGGGCTTCTGCCCTTCCCAGCCAGACGCGGGTCTTCGCAGAGCCATGATCGCCGAAATCCTGCGGCCTGTCCTGCGAAATTTGCAGCAAAAAGCCCCAAGCCTGTGGACAACTTCGCAGGAAAGCCACTTGACGCCCGAACCCGCCACCCGCACGCACCTCGGTGCTGACCTCGGTGCTGACCTCGGTGCTGACCTCGGTGCTGACCTCGGTGCTGACCTCGGTGCTGACCTCGGTGCTGACCTCGGTGCTG
>MHZT01000051.1:300580-342154 GCA_001828855.1 Rhodobacterales bacterium RIFCSPHIGHO2_02_FULL_62_130
GTGCTGACCTCGGTGCTGACCTCGGTGCTGACCTCGGTGCTGACCTCGGTGCTGACCTCGGTGCTGACCTCGGTGCTGACCTCGGTGCTGACCGAAAGAAGCCTGTTTTCATATGGTAAGGATGTGACTCGGAGTTATTGCCCCTTTAGGACGGACGTGGATCATCGAATTCCACAGGGATATCGGTGCTGAACGACCCGTAGGGCGATGCTTCACCGTTTGACGGCGAAGATCTTGGATCTTTCCCCATCACTTTATGCGCCGCCAGCACATCCAGCCAGTCCTTGCAGACTCCATCCTGCCCTTGAACTTGCGAAGGCGGCGCAAGCCGCTTTGCCTCAGGCAAGACGCCAAGGAGTCGAAGATGAAGCGTTTCACCACCCCGATCATTATCAAAGGCGCTGACCACCGTCCTCCCCTGTGCGAGGCGCAGCAATGCCGCTTCGGTCAGGGGGCCGAAGCCGCCGCCGGTGCTGACGTAAAGCGTGTCATCGCTGTCCTCGAACTCGGCCAAAGCCAGGGCATCCAGCCCGCTTTCCACCACGGCCATTCGAGTCGCCCGCGCCGGATCCCCAAGGACATTGACGGTCTTGCGCCCGCCATCTGCGAAGCGCGCCTTGTTCTTCTGCCCAGTCTTATCTTCCCACCGTTGCTCGAATCCCTGGATGTCACCGGTCTCCAGATTGCGATGGGCAAAGTACACCCCTCCGAAGGCGCCGACTCGCAACTCTTCCGGAAATCGTGCCAGCGTCTCGCGCGCGATGCCGCGTTTTTCCGCATAGGAGCGCTGTGCCGTGATATGTTTCGCTTCCTTCCAGCGGTTCCGCGCCGCAGTGTGATCGCGTTCTTTCGCATCGTCCCAATGTATTGGCCCCGCTGCGGATTTTGCGCCAGGAGGGGCAGCCGGGTGACCGGCAAGGTCGCGCAGGGCAGCCCTGGCATCGCCCAGCGATGCGGCAGGGTGATCTGCGAGCCAGAGATCGATGACCGATCCCGCTTTGCCCGACTTGTTCGAAACCCAGAGCCACTTGCCGTCGACCAGGCTTGCTTTGACCGTGTCCTTATCCCGGGTGTAAATCCGGAAGGCTTGTCCAATCCGATCAGAACTGTCGGGGTGGCTTTGCGATACGTCAGCCCAGCCACATGCAAAGGCGACCGTGCCAATATCGAGGCGTTTCAGCAGATCCAACTCGTGGCGGTCATTTTCTCGAAGGCGATCACGCAATTTGCGTCCCCCGTGCCTGTCATGGCGATCGACATCAGGGGCAACCTGCGGGGCCGGGGCCTTCCGTGCATCGGGCAGCCTCGCCAGATCTTCAGCTTCACCGTCACGGATGGCCAAGCGTGCGCGCTGTTCGGGCACGGAGCGGCCGGGACCGATGGCATCGGAAGCCGCCTGCGCCGCTGCACTCACCTCAATCTTTTCGGCCACGCTTGCCGCGCGTGCTTCGGCATTTGCTGCGATAGAGATTTCGCGATCTACTGAAGCCGACAAGTGTGCAACTTCGGCCTCATGCGCTTCCAGGTCGATCCGGCGTTGCCGCTTTTGGAACCGGGCCAGATGTTCATCGGCGAGAACCTGAACGTCCGGCGGAACCCCCGTCACTTCGAGGCCCGCTTTTGCCGCAGCGATGGCCATGTCGCGAATGAACGCGGCATCGCCGGTCGGCTGCACCCTCGACCAGCCCTTGGCAATCGCCATGGCGATCATCGTCGCCTGGGTGTTTACAGTGGAGGCGGAGGTGCTGAGATTGTCGCCGTGATCCACCACGGTGCTGCCGTCCCGAAAGCTGATTTGTGGCGGATGATCGGCGAGGTCGACAAAGCGGATGGCCCCGACGATGTCTGGATGCAGATGGATGCCCACATACACGCGGGACAGCAGGGTCAGCTTGAATTCCGCGGCCCGTGTCGCCTTTTCCATTTCCGGAGCCGGCCAGCCCTGCAAGCCGGCCTGCGGCGCATGGATCGGCTTCAGGTCATTGCAATATGCAGAAGGCGGAGCTTGATATTGCCCCAGTCGGGCTTCCATGCGTTTAATCGAGAACCGCGCGCCAAAGCTCGAGGCCTTTGCGAATCCCGCACCGCCTGGCGGCGCGCCGATGATCGCAACGCGGGCCCCCGAGCCGAAAGCCTCGTATCGCAGCCCAAGCCGACCCAGGGCAAGATGCAGGCCCTGCCAATCGCTCGCCGCATCCAACACCGTTGCGAACTTCTCCCGCAGTGGAACGGGCAGCGTGGCATCCAGCACCGGCACGCCGGTCCGCTTTTCCGATTTCACCTGTCCCGCCGTTTTGGACCGTTTCCCCTTTTCGCGAGCGGCGCGCTTACTCTCCCAATGCTCGTCGGGTTTCGGGACAAGCCGGGCAATTTGCCGCCCGTTAACCTCGTCGACAGCGACATCAAAGCGACCGCGATCGGCGGTCCAACCCTGATCAAGCTCGATCTGTCGGCAAGCCAGTTCCGCCTTTTGTTGGTCATTGCTTTTCGACCATGCCTTGCCGGAGGTGGGGTGCACGGTGTTCACCACAGCATGGACATGCCGGTGTTCCCGGTCGTGATGGGTGCCGATCACTGCCTGATGCTCGTCCAGCCCGAGGGCCTCCAGCATCTGCGCCATCGCGGCCAGCATCTGCTCATTGCTCGGCTGTTCATGTTCATGCCACGACAGGACCAGATGGTAATAGGGTTTTCTGACCTTTCTTGAGAGTTCCGATGTCAGCCGCATTTCCAGGACGGCGTCACGCCAGTTCTCACTAGTCAGGTTCCGCAAGAGCACTGCGCCAGCTTTTTCGCAGATATAGCCGATGCCGGGTTCAAAAGCGTCGGCCCCAGCACCAGAGCCCGGTTCCCCGGGCTTGCCAATGATCTCGCAGATCATTTCAAGCCCTCCCGAATTTCGGCCCCGAGCACCTGAACAGCGTCAAGCACTTCCGCGATGACCCGGAGATCCGCTGGCATCAATTCGGGCGTGGCCGCGCGGTTCAGCCGCTTCGCGATCTGGTTGAGATTGCCGCCGACCTTGCCCAGATGGCCCAGGGCCTTGATCTTCTGCAGCCGGATTTCCTGTCCGGTCTGGCCCAGAATGAACGCCGACAGATAGGCCTGACCGGAAGAAAATCCCGCCATCAGCGCCCGGTCTTCAAAGGCGGCACGTTCTGCGAGGGTCAGCCGCTTCGTCAACCGCTGATCCGCCTGGCGCTTGTCCGACCTTTCTTTTCCATCACCGGCCCTCGCCATCGCGCGCCTCTCCCTGCTCGCTAGGGGGCTCGAAGAGCGAGAGCTGCCGGGGGTCTTGTTTCGCCTTCTTGTTGCGAGCGGTTTTGGGCGGCGCGACCACGATCATGGGCGCAGGGTTCGTGGCGGTGGCGACACCTTGGATCGATTCCGGAGTGATTTCCGTGATGGCAGGGGCTTTGGTTGGGCAGCCCATGTGACGCAATTGGTCCTCACAGGCATCGCTGGCCATTGTCTTGAAATGGTCCCGTAGCGCCTCGGGGACCCAGATGGTCAGCCGCTCGAGGCCCGCGCCACGCTTACGGTCTTCGGAGGCAGCACAATAGGCCCGGTGGGCGGCAAGGCGCTCGGAATCCGTCTTGCGGGTTTTGGGCTTCTTTGCCCGTTTTCTGGGTGCATGTTCGGCCATGGACACAGCTCTCGCAAAAGATGGCGACGCCGGTCATTCTGACCTTGGGGGGAGATCGAGCCGCCTCGGCGGCAAGAACGTCTGATTACTTAAGGTTAACGAATCGCCCGAAGTACTGCGAGCATTGTTATTGTCCGCCGCCGTCAGACCTGTGGATAACCGAATGTCTGATTTGACCTGAGTTGCTTTTATTGGCGCAAGGGTCGGAGATTGTAACTGGCTCCCCTGCCCCCCTACCGCCCCCAGCCGGATCGTGGAGGGCTTGTCCCGACAAGTGACGGCAGAGAAAAACGTTCACCTTGGGTATGATGACCTGCTCCTCCAGTTTACACGACATGATTGCGCGCCTCGGCTGCTGGTAACACGGAATCTTCAGGGATATTTGTCCGCGACATAGCAGACCCATCGCCCATCTTGGGCAACGCCGGGTGGTTCGTCGCAGATGCCGACGGCGCTGGCAATGTAAAGATAGGTTCCGGCACCGCCGGCGACCGCAAAGACGAGCGCAAGCAGCGCGCCAACAATTCCCGACGTGATTTTCTCTCGTGCGCTGATGTTTTCCGCCGTCTTCAATGCCCGTTCGGCGACGATGCGCGACAATCTTTCAACCGCGGCCGTCACGGCCTGGGCTACCGCCGCCGCGGCGCGCCGCCCCGCAGCCTTCTCCATTTCGCGCATGCTGGCGTCCATAGTGCCGGGCAGGGTGGCCAGGGCCTTGAGGATATCGGCGCGCGCGGCGGTTGTCGTGGCGCTGTAATGGTCAAGGACCATCAACACCGGCCAGAGCTCGTCGTGCGCGGAAAGACCCAGCCCAGCTTTGACCCGAACCAGGCGCTCGCGATCCGCCGCAGTCGCGGCACGCCCGTAAACTTGTTCGAACAGCGTCGCCGGAAGGTCAGCCATTGAGCAGTCCCGCTTTTCGCAATTCGGCGGACCAGAGCCGCAGCGCCGCCTGGCCGCGCATCTTCAACAAGGCGCTCGCCGTCTCGAGAGCGCTCAGTTCGGCCAGGTTGGCTTTGGCATCGATCATCACCTCGATCACCTTTCGGTCAAGCCGAGGCATGTCGAGGATCGCCGCACGGCCGAGGTCGACCTGCCCGGACCATTTCTCGAAGCGCATGAAGGGCGCATCTTCCAGGCGGTTGTTGCGGACGATGATCCAGTCCGTCACAGAGCGAGGCATGAGCTGCAGCTCTTGATTGAGGGCTACGACGCTGTCGCGGCCCTGATCGATTACGAACAGGATCGTCAGCTTCGCTCCGATCTCGGCGAACAGCGATTCCACATCGACGGCCCCTTCAGCGGAACCGCCGCCGACCAGCCGCACGGTCATGTCCGAACCGCCGGCGGGCAGATCGACCAGGACATCGCCCGGTGTTGCGAGGAATGCCTCGCACAGCTGATCGACTCCCTCCGGCTTGCGCACGTTGATGCGCAGCACTTCGTCCGGTTTGAAATTGAAGGCGCGATGGAGCCCCGGATTTTTGGCATCGCCGTCAATCAGCAGGAGCGGCTGTCCGGCAGCGCGATAGGCTGCGGCGGTCAAGTGGGCCGTGTGGCTCTTGCCTGTGCCGCCCTTGTCACCATGGATGAGGATGAGCCGCTTCATCAGATACCCTCCGGATCTTGACGGAAATCGCTGGCGGTCCCGCCCTTGACGAAAGCCTTGGCGATCAGGGGCGGCGCGCGATCGGGGCCTTTCGCGGCGGACACCATCGGGAGCGTGCGGGATTTCAACGGAGTGAGCCCCAAGGCCTGACGGGATGCCTGCCAATACTTCTGGAAGGTCGCGAAGGTCATCCGCTCGGCCTCGGGCAGGTCGGCGATGATCGTGTACCAGATCTCCTTCAGCCCGTGCCCGTCTTTGAGCCGGGCGTGGATTTCGGGGGCGAGATCCCGGACCAATTCCCGGCGAGTCACGCTCGTTTTCTTCTGTTTCGCTATTCGTGCGAGGGACTTTTTGGCCTTCGCAACACTGTCTTCCGGGATGTCCATCTTCAGTTCCTTTCGGGGTCACCTCCTGTTCATTTGTGATCCTCGAAGCCATTCGCCAAGGCGTTATCCATATGTTCGCAAAGGGGGATTATCCGGTTCTCTAGCAGGGTATGGGGACGGGTGACCGTCCCCGCAGCGCAAGCGCTGCCCTGCTTCCGCCACACCATCATCCCCGTGCCCGGGGTGATGGCGTGGCGGAAGGCAAGCCGTTTCGGCGCCGCTGACGCGGCTTCTCGACGGCAAGAAATTCAGGGGGCGGTCAAGGACAGGAGGCTGTGGAGATCCCCTAGACCGACGTCAACTGACCGGCCGTACAAGGCAAGTCAGGATGATCGCGCGCGCCGCTCGGTCTTGGCCCCATCCACCAGTTTGCGCGGCGTCTGAGCTGGAGAGACCACCCGAGGCGTTGGCGCGGCTGATCCGGGGTCTGACGGCGTGATTCCGGCTCCAGCCAACACGCGGGTCTGGCTGGCGGCGGGGGTGGCGCATCACCGCCCCAGGAGCGTTCATCGCGGGCATAAGTCCAGAGCCGGGCAGTCTGGGTTTTGCCGGTGCCGGGGGCGAGCACGCTGATGGGCGTGTCATCGGCAAAGATCGCTTCGGCCAATGAGACATGGCGGCCGCCATGCGATACCTCCATCTGCTGCCGCAGACCTTCTCGCAGGCGCGTCACGCCTCAGGAACACATCAAATCAATGGGCTGGAACTGCCGCGAACATACAGCCTCCGCCCTTTGCGATATGTTTCTGACGCGATCGAAGCCACAGTCGGGATGGCTATCAGTGGAAGAGCACGCCTTACGCGATAATCGGCTGTCCGACCTGCAACTAAATGGATAAGATAATCCCGAGTATGCTCGGGAGGTTTCGATGCGCTGCCTTGTTACCGCTGTTTTCGCGTTGGTACTTACGTTGGGCGCGCTCGTTGAACCAGTGTCTGCGCATGGCGGCGGTTGCAGGAAATCATCTCCACCCGGCGAATGCTGTCACATGGACAATAGCGAGGGACGGGTTCACTGCCATTGAGCAGCTTTGAAGTGTCAGCCTGAAATTCTCGCACGAAACACCCAACTAGGCGACACGAGGCACCCTGCGAACAAAATTGCATCTGTGGCAAGAATGAAAGGAAGTCGTGTTCCCATGAAATCTGAGTTTCTCAAGTCGTTGACGATCATTGCCGGGCTGTTGCTCGCGTCTCCTGCGACCAGCCAGGTAGCTGTCGTTGATGGGGATACCTTTGATCTCGATGGAGTTCGGATCAGAGTCAATGGCATCGACGCCCCCGAATATGGCCAAAAGTGTGGTTCTTGGGACTGTGGCGCAGAAGCGCTTGAAGCGCTCGATCGGTTGATCCGTTCGGGCTCCGTCGAGTGCCAGGCGCTTGGTGACGATGGCTATGGTCGCGTTATTGGGCGATGCGCAGTTTCTGGGCAAGACATCGGTTCAAAGATGGTTTCTGAAGGTTTTGCTTATGCTTTCGTAAAGTACTCGGCGGACTACGTGGCTGAAGAAGAAGTGGCGCGATCACGCGAATTGGGCGTGTGGCGGGGTGACTACCTGCGTCCATGGGATTTCCGGGCCGCGAAGTGGGCAACTGCCGAGCAGGATGCACCTGCAGGATGCCCTATCAAGGGAAACATCTCAGAGAACGGTCAAATCTATCATGCGCCTTGGTCTCCCTGGTACAAGAAGACGCGCATCAACGAAGCCAAAGGTGAGCGCTGGTTCTGCAGCGAGGCTGAGGCTGTTGCGGCGGGCTGGAGGGCGCCACGTTGGCGTTGATGCCACTTTCGGGGTCTAGCAGCCACCGTAGTTCTTCTTGCCGCTTGCCGTGATGGTGTATGTCCCACCACGGGGGGCCCTATAGCATGTCCGACCGCTCGAATAGGCCGATGCCCTGTAAGTTGGGGTACGCCAGCAGCGTGACAGGCGCACCAGTCGGGCGCTTCGGGGCCTCGACGCGACTCATTTGTCGAAGCTGCAGCCAGGGGTCATCAGGCCAGAAAAGACAGAACGCGTTGCTCGGGTCCGGGCCCTTGTTGCCAATTCGTGTGCAGCAAGGAGCGCTGCAATTGCAAGTGACGTCACCGCAGAACTTTTTCAGTGGAAGGAAGTCTTCGACACGATCAAAAGCATGGCATATGTCCGCCGTTTGATCGCTATCTTTGCCGAAGCTGGCTTTGATGCGGGCTGTTGGGATTGGTTTGAGGCGTCTTTACAGCGATGGCGCAGCCAAGATGCGGCGGCAGGTTTCAGGCAGTGATGCCAGGTCCAGCCGTGAGGATAGTGCATCGGCTTGCAGCAGCTCTGGTGTCAGCCACGGGTGGAATTTCTCAAAGACCAGCGAAGGGTCGCCGCTCCAGAGGTCGGGAAGGCTGCCGTTGGCCAGCGCCCGCAACGGCTCGCATGGATCGCCATCGCCGCAAAGCTCCAGAAAGCCGTCATACTGCTGCACCTGATAGCCAAAAGAGCGCAGAGCGAGGGCAAGGGAGGTCGTGCGCACCGTGCCGCAGGCGGTGGCGATGACCGTGGTTGTTTTGCCAAGCCGCAACACGCCATGTTTGAACGGCATCCGAGCATAATTGCTGCGGGCTTGCTGCAAAAGTTCTGTGGCGGTCTTGTCGAGCCAAGCCGGAAGATCTTTCTCCGACAAAAGGGTGAACATGCGCTCGATCACCCGATCATGGATCTGGCCAGCATCGCCGCCAAAGACGGGTGGCGCGCCGGCATGGGCGGAGGTGACCATGATCACCTTATCTTCGCTGTGAACCGATTGCACCAGCCAACGCCTGCCTGAGAAGATCAGCAACATGCCGGGGGCAAGGATAGTGTCGATCGGCAGGGTGCCAAGCTCTTGGCTGCCATGGAGAATGCGGAATTCTTCCGGGGTCTGGAAGACGGCGTAAAAGCTGTGATGCTCGACCAGCTTTTCACCGATACGCCCTAGCAGCAACAGGCCGTCACTTGCTTGTTCCAACAACGCGCGATCTGGATGGCCGATGGCGCGCAACACGGCGACAAACAGCGGTTTGTCCACGCTGCGAAACGGGCCCTGGCGGCACAAAAGATCATACAACGCCGCCGCGCGGATGCCACCACGCTCGGCCACCACGGACAGGATTTGATGCACCAATGTGGACAGATGCAGCGCCCGGCTTTGTGGTGGTTCGCACCAGCCCTCAATCAGCAACTCTATCATCGCGGTGGCGCGCAGCAGACCCAGCCGCAACTGATCGGCGAAGCTGGCCTTGTGCTCCAGGCGGGACTCGACCGCATATTGCCGCAGAATGGCAGGGCGACCCGCCCGCCGCCCCGAGCGCCCCAAACGTTGGCGCAGCGAGGCCACGCTGAACGGTGCGCCAATCTGTGCCACGCAAGTCACATCGCCAATGTCGATGCCGAGTTCCAGCGTCGAGGAGCAGATCGCGGTTGTTGGCAATCGCCCGTCCTTGAGGCGCTTTTCGACAAAATCGCGATGGTCGCGCGACAGGCTGGCGTGATGCGGGTAAAATTCCTGTGGCAGGGCCTCTGACTCGCACAGCATGCGCAGACGGTCTGCATAAATCTCGACCGATTGCCTGCTGCCGCCGAATACCAGATTATCGCTGCCGCGCAGGTGTTGGAACAGATGGCCAGCGATGGCATCGGTGGTGGATTGGTCCTTCTCGCCGCCAGAGACATAGCCGCGCAGTTGCACGCGCAATTCGCCGCCGCCTTTTACCTCTATCTGCCCGACCGCTGCGGGGTCGTCGGGGTGCAGGCAAGCGCCGGCCAATGCCATATCGCCCAGCGTTGCCGAAAGCCCGATCCGGCGCAGCCTGCGCCCGACGCGCCGATCCAGCCGGTTTAACAGCGAGCGCAGCTGCACGCCGCGTTCGCTTTCTAGCATGGTGTGAAGCTCGTCGATCACCACCGCCTTTGTGGCCGCGAACAGCCGGGGAATCTCGGGGCCGCGTCGGATGAACAATGCTTCGAGCGATTCTGGCGTGATCAGCAGGATGCCTGCGGGTTGCTTGAGGGCGCGGGCTTTGGTGCTAGTCGCGATGTCGCCATGCCACGGCACCACGGGCAGCTCTGTCTCTTGGCATATCTCGGCAAGGCGGCGGGCTTGATCGGTGATCAGGGCTTTCAGCGGTCCGATATAAAGCAGATCAAAGCCGCCGAGACGCGGTTCGGTCGTCAGCACCTGCGAGATCAGCGGCAGGAAAGCGGCCTCGGTTTTGCCACCTGCTGTTGAGGCGGCGATAATCTGATCGGCCTCGCCGCCAAGGATCGCATGGGTGGCGCGGACTTGAAGCGGGCGCAACTCGCCCCAGCCTTGCGCGCGAATCCATTTCTGGATCGGGCTAGCGAGCTGATCAAAGGCGGGGGCTTGGGTCACAATGTGAAGCTGACCAGATCGTCATCTGTGGGTCTGGCACCGGCCGCCTCGCTGACTTCGGCCAGATCGTCGCCTGGATCATGCGACAAATCTACAGCCGCGATCAGGTCGGACCAAGCGGTGCCGGGGTTTTGTTGCAACACGGCGATCATGTTAACAAAAGCGGTGATGGTGTTGCGTGGAGTGCGGAAATACGCTTCGCCGATGCGGTCATGGCAATGTGCCATAAAGGCTTGCAAGGCGGCATCGGGCAGGGCGTCAGACTCGTTTTTCATGATGGCGCGGATGTTTTGGAACAACACATACAGATCTTCCTGTGTTAAGCTGCCAAGCCGGATCACCGGACCCGAAAGATCCACCAAACCATTGCGGGCGAAGGTGTTTTCGGCTAGGCGCGACTGCAACGCCTCGTAGCTGTAAAGGCCGCGACGGGTGTTCATCAGAAACTCGGGCGTGCCGCCGAACAAAAAGCCAAGATTTGTGGCGCTGCCTTGCAGAACGTCATTCAGGATGCGTAGAATCTGTTCGTAATTCGCATTGCGCGCTTGGGCAGAGCTGAGTTTGAACAGGTTGACCATTTCATCCAGCCCAACCAGCAACCCCTTATAACCCGCCGCAAGCACGAAGGCCGACATCAGTTTCAACTGATCGTAGACGTTGGCATCATCGACGATGCTTCGCACACCAAGCGCTTTGCGCGCATCGGTGCGGGCTGAAAACTCGCCACGCAGCCAGCGCAGCGCGGCCGATTTCAGGTCTTCATCGCCGGATTCGTGTGCCTCCCAGTAGCGGCGCACCACTTCGGCAAAGTCAAAGCCGCCAGTGAGTTCTTCAAAATGCGCCAACCGTTCGCGGATGATTGCACTGGTGGACAGGTCGCGGGTTTCGGCGTCTTGCTGGGATTGGCTGACAAAACGCTCGACCACGCTGGCCAGAGCGCCGCCATCAGGGCGGGTGCGGGTGGACAGGTTGCGCGCCATCTCGGCATAAAGCCCGCGCGCCTGACCGCCCGAAGCATGCAGGCGGCGATCAGGGGCCAGATCGGCGAACATCACCACCAGCCCCTTTTCCAGGGCCACAAGCCGGATCAGGTTCATGAAAAAAGTCTTGCCAGAGCCGTACTCGCCAATCACGAAGCGGATCGCAGCGCCACCATCGCCGATGCGTTCCATGTCACGCACGATCTCCTCGATCTCTTTAGCGCGGCCAACTTGCAGGTGGCGCAGACCAAGCTTTGGCACCACCCCGGCCCGAAGCGCCTGCACGATAGCGTCGCGCTCACGGGGTTTCAAATTCGACATCTCATGCCTCCATTCCTGGGCTTCCGGTCAGCTCTGCCACGATGGTGGGGTTCACCGCGTAGCCGTCATTCAAATCAAGCAGCGCCGCATCGTATTTTGCGTAGGCCCATTCGTTAACCGCCTCGACCGCGCCTTCGGGCAGCAGGGCGTGGCGGGCGGCAAGGGCGGCAAGCGCGCTTTCGCCCCAAGCAGGCGCGGAAATCACATCGCGGACAAAGGCGGCCAGCCGTGGATTAAGCCCGCCCAGAAATTGCGGCACAAAGGCGGGATTTGCGGACTCAGCTTCGGCCTCAGTGCTGAAAACCTCGCCAAGCAGCAGTGCGGCCCGCGCGGTATCGGCTTTGATGGCGGCGATGCGTGCGGGGTCGAGGCTGATACCATTGCGGGCGGCGGGGATCGTCTCACCGGAAATCGCTGGGCTGGCTGTGCGGACCGGTATCGGTTCATCGGTGACGGGGGCCGTGGTCGACCCGCTGTGCAGATCAGCATAGAGCAGCGCAGCGTCCAGATCCATCAGCGCGTAGATCCGTTCAAGCTGCGCAACTTCGCTGGGGGTGATCACGCCATCCGCGCTGGCGGTGGCGGTCAGTGCTGCCCGCATTCCAGCCTTTTGCTCGGCCGGCATAGCCGCGATCCGGCCACGCAAAAGCGTCATATCCGGTGGGACGGCAAGCATCCAGCCAAGGTTCGCGCCAAGCAGACGGCGCTCGTCGGGTGATGGGAGCGGCAGTGCTGCGATCTGTGCCACAAGCATCTCGCGCTCGTCGGCTTGCACTTTGCCATCGGCCTGGGCCACCAGCACGGCCAAAGCGATTTGTAATAGCCCGTTGCGGTAAGCCTCTGAGGCATCTTCCAGTCGGGACAAAGGAGCTGCGAGGGCGAAGATCACCACGGGCTCGTCCAGACGGGGCGCGCGCAGCGAAAAGCGCGGGTCGGGGGCCAGACCAAAGCCAATTCGGGCGAGCGCATCTGCAGCGTCGGTCAATTGCCGCCGCCCCAGCCGATCTGGCACAGCGCCCTCCAACTGGCTGATGACTTCGGTCACAGGGACCAGGCCGCGCGAGGTTGCGGTCATGGCCCAGTCTTTCAGCCCATCCAGTGCCGTCGACGGAAACTGCGCCAGCAGTTCCGCAGGCATCAGCGCCTGGGCCTCGAGGCTGTCGCGCCCGGCCGGATTGCGCCCGAGAAACCGGCTGAGCTTGGCCAGCGCGTCGCAGGCGGCATCGACGATCTGCTGCGCGGTTTCAATCGGGCTGCGCAGATTCGACACATCTGGCACCGTTTTGCCACCGGCTTTGGGCTCAAACTGCACCTCGAAATCACCAGACGCGGCGCTGTAAACCGCCAGCAAGTGTTTGCGCGGGCTCTTGACCGTAAGGCCCGCGGGGAAGCGCTGATTGAAAATCTGGGTAAACAGGGCGTGCAACTCTGGTGCGCAGCGCCGCCCGGCAGTGCGCAAGATGCGGTCGGGGTGCGCCATGAACCACGCGAACACCCAGCCTGCATCCAGCGGCTCGCCACGCGCGATTTTGGCACCAAGCCCAAGGCGCAACTGAAGCGGCAGCTCCCACCGCTGCTCAAGCGCGGGAGGAGTGTCGGGAATATCGCCATTTGAGCAGCGCGCGAAGTCGAGAAACTCGGCCAGATAGCGCTGCGCCGAGCCGTTGGTCTGGAACAGATCTTTCAGGCGCAGCACTTCAGCGATGATCTGTTGTTGTTCGACTTCGGGCGGAGCGTCGCAGAAAAAGCGCCGCTCTAGCCCGTAGAAATAGAGGAACATATACCCGACATTGTAGCCATCATCCCGACAGCCACCCGCCAGCCAATCAAGATAGGTGGCGCGGTTGGTTGGCGGGATCAACGCGTAAGACGGCCAATAGGACATGCCTGCCCCGGCAATGTCCTGACCATAGCTCGCCACCGAGAGCGTCGGGTCGATCCAGCCCTTGCCCACATCCGCTGGGCGACCGACCGTTCGGGGCGTGGGGCCGACATAGACCAATCCAGCAATCTTGCGGCCCTTGACCTCGACCATTTGCCCGGCAGGCACCCAGCCTGTGGCAATGCTGCTGGTTGCGCCAGACGCATTTTCGGCTTTGACGGGGGCCGCGGTTTTGGGCTTGCTTTCACCCCACGGCCCGCTGCTTTGGCGGACGGCAGGCGGCGGTTGCTGCGGTGTTTGCGGCACGGCGGGCGACAGCCACCGCAGCGCGCCTGTCGCGGCAAGCTGACGCTCCAGAGCCTCTAGCGTGGCCGGGACTTGCGGCGACGCTGCTGGGGACACGGCGGTTGGCTTGCTGCGTTTGAACCACAGCGCAAAGCACAGGATTGCAACGGCAATCCACGGGAATTCCGCCTGTGGGTCCAGCACAGCTTGTGCATAGAATGCCAAGACCAGTCCGGCGCAGATCAGTAAAAATGCGCGTAAACTGGGGTTCATGCCACCCACCCGCCGCTTTCCGCAATCACATGCTCGATTGCGCGCGACAAAGCCACCGAGCCGCGCAGATCAGGCACTGCCGCCGCATCGGTGCCAAACCTGAAATGGGGGACATCGCACAATCCACTCAACGAGCGATAGCTGGCCACCAATGCCAGCCTTGGCGCGTGCAGGTTCAGTCTCTCAGGGTAGGCGGCTAGGAAGGCGGCAAGAAAAACCTCGTCCTTGAAGGTGGGAATGTTGGGGTGCAGATGCCGCACCAAGGTCAGAACGGCGGGACCGCTGATCGCGCGACCTGCGGCGACCGTGCTGCCAAGGTTAACAAGGCTGCTCAGCAGACCATACTGCCCGGGGTTTGCAGCCTTGCTGAGGTGCGTGGCACCGATCCAGTCGATCAGATGATCAAGCCGGGGTCTGAGCGCCTCCTCGCGGGGAACAAGTGCCGTAACCGCGATAATCTCTTGCAGCAAAGCGGCCTGTTCGGCGGGTGGGCTCGTCTCTGTCAACAGGCGGTATTCGATGCCTTGCAGGTAAAGTTCGGCAAACATCGGGCGGAACCCCAAAATCCGGCGCGGCCCGGCCAGCCAATCGAGATAGGCCAGCCGATCCTCGCCCGACAGTCTAGAGAACACCAAGGCAGTGTCGGTCTGCGGGCTTAGATCATGGCTGCGTGGTGCGATGGCGAAGGGCAGCGCATGGGCGGTGCCTCCGGTTCCGGCATAGGTCCAGCGGGGCAGGGCGGCTTCGGAATCTGCCTGCCAGCCGACGGGCAGCGGGGCCATGTGCGGCATGGCGTCGGGCAACTCCTTGCGGATCGTATCAGTGGGGCAACTGACAAGCGGTCCATACTGCGACAGCGACTCAAAGCTTGGCGGCACGATGCTGCTGTTAAGCGCCGCGGCCACCGCTTGTGACAGCCGCATCAGGCCAAGGCCTCGGTCCTGCGGGCGGACTGAGAGGCAAAGCACCTGCCCCAGTAGCCCCGGATGTGCCACCTCGACATTTAGACGCGCGCTTTTGTCTGGCCGTGCGGCCAACAGGATGCGGATCAGTTGCAGCGCGCGGGCCAGAGCCACCAGCCTGGCCTTGGTGTCGCGCGCGCCGCCCATTTCTTCGGTTGTGGGTACAAGGATCTCGCCCTGTTCGGATTTCTTCATCGGCTTGTTTTCAAGCCAGTCATAGAGATGTTCGAGCTTGCCGTGCTCGTCAAAGCGCAAATGCCAGTCGTCAGTGCGTTGGCGCGACAGGCTGGCGCGAGCGTGCGAAGGAAGCCACAGCACGGCGAGTTGGCGCAGGACAGTGTCGGCAAAAGCAGGCATTTCGGGTGGGGGCAGGCGCGTGGTTTGCGCGTTTAGATAGCGTTTGATCTGATCGGGGCGGGTGGTTTCGTCCGTTTTGATCTGGGCCAGAATTCCCGCGTCAGACAGGCCCGCAACCGAGTGTGGGACATGAAACCAAGGGTCGGGGCGCAGGGTGGAAAGGTATTTTTGCCAAAGGTCGTGCAGGTTCCTGCGGCTTTCGATCAAATTTGTGCTTGGTGCGATCACAAAGCTGCCATGTTGCAAAGTCACGTCAGATGGCAGTGATGACGCTGGCATATTCAGCGCCCAGACCGGACCGAAAGCCGTATGACCAGAGGGCAGATTGCCATCGCGGTCGCGCATGACCAGCGGTCCACGCGCGGCGATCAGGGTTTCAAACAGAGTTGCTGCCGCGATCATGCTTTCCCCGCTGCCAAAAGGCGCTCAACCTGTGCCGCACCAAGATAGCCGGTCGGGGCGGCACCGATTTGAGCCTGCCAGCGCGCTATAGCCGCGCGGCTGCGTTTACCAAGAATGCCGTCTGCGGTGATCGTCTCGCCAAGCGCTGCGGCAAGGGCGCGTTGCACCGCCGCCGGATGATAGGCGGCCTCATCAGCGCGGGTGTTGGCAGAGGGCGGGATTTGCGCTGTTGGTGCGGTGGGGGCCGCTTGCTGGGCTTGGGGTTGTGGCGATGGCGCCGGTGACTTTGTCGCAGGGGGCGCAGGTTGCGGTTTGACCTGCGGCGGCGGCGTTGGATCAGCCGTCCCGGCATCCGTTTGGCGGGATTTGCCATCGCGTGCCAGATCACTGATCGCCGGGGCGAGGGCGATGGACAGCAGCTTGCTGTCGTCGATCAGAAACACTTCACTGCCGTCTGGGCGCATCACATGGCCGCGCAGCGATGCTGTATTGCCGCCGGGTTCTGCCGCTTCGATCGCACCGTCTTGCAATAGGATTGCGTCCTTGGTCAGGGAGATCATCAGCTCGGCAGTTGCGGTGGCACCTTTGGACAGATTGCGCGGATGGTTCTGGATGTCATGGCGGCTTGCCCAGAACAGGCTTTGGCTGGCATCGGCGCAAACAATCATCGCCTGTTGGCGCTGGGCCGGGCTGTCGATCAGGGTCGAGAGCCAGCCCGCGCCACCGGGCTGCACGCGGGCAAGACGACTGCCTTCGGGCAGATTTGCCACGATTTCAGCCAGCGCCGGGCAGGCAAGCGCAGTATTGGGCAAGGCCGATGCGCTGCCCTCCAGCAAAACAGTGCCTTGCGCGCCGATCCAGACCGGCGCTCCACTGGCGCTGCGGCCGAGGATACCCGCGTCGGCGAAAGCATAAATCCCGGTGGGTTGGCGCGTGTCTGGGTCCAGCACCAGAACACCGTCGCCTCCCGGCACCAAGAGCGCACCGCCCGCAGTCTGAAGCGGCGGGCCGTTCAGTACCAAATCCTTGAAGCGGCCCTTGATAAGCTGCCGCTCCAGCGGGCTGCCGTTCAGACCGATACCCTCGGCATTGGGGCGGTCTGTTTGCTGCCACCAGCGCCAGATCGGATCAGAGCCGTGGAACTCTCGGCACGCGCCTGTGGCTTGCACGCCGTTACCGCCCGACCAGAACTGGCTCTTGCCACTGGTGAGATCAAAACACAGCCCCGGCTTGTCATCGCGCGGCGACAGATCCCGCTTCAGATTCAGCACCTGGCGCGGATCCAGCGGCAGCTTGGGTCGCAACGTGGCCTCTAGAACGGGCGTCCCGGCAGGCGCGCGCCACCAGCCGGTATCGGTCAAAAGCTCGGTCTGATCTTGGAAAGGGGCTGCAAGGGCGCGGAAGCTGTCGAAATCGAACCGCCCCGCCGAAAGCCGCGCGGGCTCGTCGCGGAAGCTGATGGTAAGAGCTGCGGGCGTGCCATCGGGGTTCATCGTCTTGGCAATGCGCCACAATCCTGGCACATCGACCAGCGCCCTTTCACTCGCAACGGCTGCAACCTGGGCAAATGTTGCGATGTCCTTCGCGCCATCGGTGACACCCTGCAACCAGCTGCCATCGCGGCAATAGAGCCGCAGCGGTGCGCCCGATAGCGCAGCAAGGCCATGGCTGCGCCCATCAAGCGTCTCGACCGCAGTCGGGGCGCAGTTTGACAGATCGTCGGGTGCAGCAGCTGCCATCACCACCAATGCGGCGCTGTCCAGCCGCCCGCCCGGCGCATCAACCACGCCTGCATCGGTGACGCTTTGCAATCCGCCGCGCCATGCAATTGCGCGGGGCTGATCCAGCGCCAGCCGCCCAGCCGTCCAAGGCGTATCCTGCCAAATCAGCGCCAGCGAAAGCGTCTGCGCCTGCAGCGCCGTGTCCTCCAGCCCATAGCGAAGCCGACCGGTTGAAAGCACCACCCGCCCTGAAGCCCGCTCCGTCAGACCTGCGGCCTCGTCTGCGCCAAGGGCTGCGAAAGCGCCTCCATTATAGTGCAAGACACCTGATCCGGTCAGGGCGTAAAGTCCCGCTTGCAGCTGCTTGCCGCCATTCAGAAGCGCCGGTGTTGTAAGGCAATACAGCGATTGCAGACCCGGCACCGCTATTTGCTGATTGCCGATGCGCACCACGTCTGTGTTGCGCCATTGCTCGACCGTGGTGCCAGCACAGCTTTGCCGGTCTGCAAGCAGGTCATGCGGCAGATAGCCCGAAAGCGGCTGCGGCACATCCATCGCGCCACCACCATCCAGCAGATATTGCCCGCTGACCCGGTTGCTTTGCTTGGTCCAAAGCCAGTAGGCATCGCGCGCCACAAAACGCTCATCAAGGCCCTGTGCCAAGGTGCAAGTCTGTGGCGTAGCATCAACGGCTGTTATCTCGACACAGCTGCCATCGGCAAAACTCGCCTCGATCCGGTCTGGCGTGGCGGCGGGTCTGCCAAGGGCTGTGACCGCAGCGGCGTTGCGATCTGTGACAAACAGTTTGCCATTGGCAAATCCTGTGCCAGAGCTGATCAGATGGCGCAAGCCCAGCCGCGTGCCGATCAGTATATCCGCATCTCGCGGATCGCTGTGCAAGGCGGTGACGTGATCGAAGGGCATTGCCGATTGCGCCTGCCAGTCAAAGCTTTGTGCCACCTGTCCACCCGCGACGACATCTGCGTCGATCGTCGCTCGCGGGGTGGGTTCGAAAGCCAGGGTGATCCCAGCGGTTTGCGCGGCCAAGCGTTGCTGCCAAGGACGCTCATCAGCGGCGGGTGCGCGCCATTGCTGTCCTGCGATGTCCCAGACCTGATACGCATCGGTGAACAGCACGTAACTGCCCGGCGTAACGCGGCGCGAATCGAGCCGCCCGCCTGAAGGGGCTGGCGCAACCGGTGCTGCGATGCTGCGCAACCCGCCGACATCCGTGGCGGCATGTGTGCCTGCGCGGGTCACCGCAACGGCGGTGCCGGGGGTGGCGGCGAAGCCAAGCAGCTGGTCGATGTCAAAGTCGAGCCCTTGCCGCGCAATGCGCCAATCCTCTGTCGCGCCCAGCGTTATGCGGCCATCGACCCGGTCCCAGACCCGGGCATTCTCTTCCGCTAGTCGCACATTGCGAAACGGGGCTGCGGTGGCGGCCCAGCGCGCGCCCGGCGCCGCCGTTTGCAGCCAGCCCAAGGCGGTTTGCGCAAAGGTTTGCCCGGCCTCTGCCTCAAGCCGCAAAGTTCCCGGCGCAGCGGCTATGCCGCCTGCCAGCGACTGTACCGGAACAAGCCCGACTGGGGTCAGATAGAATGCCCCCATCGGACCCTGCGCGACAGACAGCCGCTGATCATGCAGAAAGCCGCGTGTTGCCGCGGCATCCACGCTTTGGCCAGCCACTGTGAGCGATGCGGTGACGCTCTGGCGGAAAGGCTCGACGGTAAAATCCAGATCCGAGGCGGTGAAATTGCGCAGGCCCATGGTCGTGGCAGCCGCGCCATCCAGCGCAGTCATGCCGCCGCCCGACCAAAGGAACTGGCCCTGGTCAAGCGCCAGCGGCAGTTGTGCCGGTGCCAGTGCTACGCTTGTCATCGTGTCGCCGCGTTGCTGCCAAAGCCCAAAGCGGGTCAGCCACGCCACCGCGCCATCGACCAACTTCGCCCCGCGCGCCTCTTGCATTGGCAGAAAGCGGCCGTCCTGAAGCGCCTCGGTGATCGGCAGGATGACCGGATCAGAGGATCCAGCAAAGCGGATGGCCTTGTCAGAGCGCTGCCACGTGATCCAATCCAGATTGAAAGCTGCCAGCGGTCGTGCGGCCAGCAGATCAAGTCTGACCGACTTAGCTTGCCCGCGCAGAGCGTCGCCGTTGATCATCGGCGGGTTCAAATATGAGCGGCCATCGACAAGGCCATAGCCGCCGTTCGGCGCAGAGTCGCGCATCGAGACAGGTGGCTCTGCCATCGCGGCGGGATTGGTGTCGGCAACGGCGGTTTCGTCGAGGGTCAGAGTCACATCGCGGCGGCTGGTCATAATGGTCAAAGCGCCCGAGCCTGTGCGGGCCAGATCCATCATTTGCTCGCCTGCATCAAGGTGCAGCGGCAATATCTCGGTCTTGACGCAAGGCTCTGGATGCGGCGGGACAGGCGGCAGTGGTGGCCCGATGAAATCCACTGCTGGGGACGGCGGTTGCACAGACGGCACCTGGCATTCATCGCGGGAAAGCCATTCTAGCCGACCGTCGGTGCCGGCGCGCAGCCAGTGTGGCGGCGTGGTCGTGACTGCACCGGGCGCGAGCAGGACGCTGGCGGTATCAGGCGCAAACACCAGCACGGGGTCAGAAACGGTCAAACCATCCGCCGCTATGGCTTTGCCCGAACCGGTCAGAACGCCGTAGCCCTCTACCGTGAAATGGCTGCGCGCCACTGTCTCGTTTGCGAAGGCTTTGGGCAACTGCGGCGGGATCAGTTGCCCGTCTGCGATACCAACCACTACCCCGCCCGCTGCTGCCGCTAGTGCGCGGCCTGCCGGACGCAAAGCATCTACCGAAGCCAGAAGGCGCGTGGCCTGGCCATCCGCCAGCAGCCACACATCTCGGCCCACCCCCTCCCAGAACAGCAGAGCTTGGCCGTTGCGCAACAGCCGACCCGCGGCCGTGACATCCGGGCCTGCGATCTGCGCAAGCGGGCGGCTTGCCGGGTCAAGCAGCCAAAGCGCGGTCTTGGTTTGCAAGGTGCGGCTTTCGGTGTCGAAGCCAAGCACATCCTCGGCTGCCATCGGCATCGGTGGGCCTGCAAGTTGTGTGCAATCGGGCGTATCCCCCATGCGCAGCGCACAGCGCCATGTGATCAGATCCTGATCAATCCGCACCAGTTCGATGGCGTCTTTCTCGCGGACAAAAGCAAACGCGCGGTCGCTGCCGGGCGTGTAATGGGCGGCGACATTTGCCAGATCTTTCCCAACGCCCGCATCCGGTTTGATACGGTGGATACTCAGCGAAGTGTTGGCCGCGCCATCCGACAAGATCAGCGCACCATCGCCCTGATCCGCGCTGAGCTGCCAACCGCTTTGCGGTGCGGACAGGGCGATATCCAGATTTGGCGTCTCGGCCCCCGCTTGATAGCCCAGTAACCGGCGATCGGAGAGAACGAACACCGACTGCTCAAGCTGCACGATGTCGCGGATATCGGCGGGTTCAATCGGGATCAGCGGCAGAACCGGCCGGCGCACCGCCGTAAAGGTGATTTGCCTGTCGCCTGGGCGCAGAGTGGCGGTCAAAAGCTCGCCAGTGCTTTTCCAGATCGACAGCGCCGTTACATCAGAGTCGTGAACAAGGTCGATCTGCGCAATCTCATCGGGCGCTCCCTGAAACGGCAGACTGCTCCAGACGCGGCTTGGTAGATCATACTGCCAAAGCGCGGCAGAGGTCAGCAGATCAACGCCGCGACTGGAGGGATAGGCGCGCAGCACCTCGGCCATGACCGGGCCTTCGCCGGGTCGGGGGGCCATACTGGTGATGTTGCCCGCCTGCCAGCGCAACAAAGCGCCGTCTGCTGCCAGCAGCAGCACCGCGTCTGTGCCATCGGCAAGGCTGGCCTGCCGCCCGACGAACGCCTTTGCCCAAGCGATGTTGACCTCACCGATTTCGCAAGAGCTGATATCTTTGATTGCGCTGATCGGCACGGATTCCATGCCATCAGGATCAAGCCGAACCAGATGATCCCCCAGCTTCAGCAGGCGGCTGTCTGCACCGCCGCCTAAGCCTGTGGCGGGCAACCAGCGGTGCAACGCGGGCTGATAGATGCCGGCCCCCGATTCGCTGCGTACCAAAAGCCGGTCCGCGTCCAATGGCACCACATCGCGGACCTCTCCAACCGGGGCCGCTACGCCGCGATACAGACAACCGCCGCTGTGCGCGAGATAAAGCTGCCCGCCGCCCGCGTCCCCCATGGCGACCGGGCCAGAGTTGCCCATCCAGCCTTCGACGAACTGCGGCCCGCCGAACAGCTGCGTCTCGCCAGAATACACCCCGCCGCTGTTGGTCCAGATGGGTTGATCGCCTGCCACCCCAAGCAGCTCTGCCTGCTGCCCCGGCATCTGCCATACACTGCCAAAACCGCGCAGATCAGGTTGATATGCCTGCACCGTGTCATCCGAGGCAAGCAACAGCGTGCGCCCATCTGACAGCGCATCCTGCGTATCCGACAGCCCGAATGCTGCAAGATTTGGACCGCCAGAAATCGGCTCCCATGCGGAAGTCCCTGCCCAATGCGCCATGCCCGCGCTATCCATCACCGCAAGCCCGCCGTTCACGAGGGCAATATCGGTAAGGCGGCGCTGGGCCGGGCCAGTCGCAGGGCCAAGCCAGCCACGCTGGGTGGCTTCATAAACCCAAAGCGCGCTGCCGTTGGTGAAAACCGTCTTATCCCCTGCCGATGCCATGCTCACAGGTTGCAGATTTTGAGCAAGCGGATCGCCGATCAGGGCGGTGACCGGTGTATTTGGCGTGGCTGTAACGTGAAACACGCCGCCCGCCTTGCCGATCAGATCGACACCACCCGGCACAGCCCGCGCTTGAATGACAGCAAGGCCGGGGCCGCCGTAAGCCTCGGCGACGACAGATTTATCGGGGAAATCGCCCGAGATCGTCAGCCCGGTGACATCGCCTCTGGCCCGAGAGACGATCCAGACCCTGCCAGCATCACCCCCCACAACAATCGCGTCGGCCAGCGCCATCGGTGGCAGCGCCGCCGCAGCGGTAAAGCTGTAGCGACGTGCTTTGGTGTCATGCACAAGCACGCCATCAGGCCCAAGTGCCACGAACAGATCCCCCAAAGCCACCGCAGCCGAGAACCGCGCGCCGGACGGCGCGCCAACATCCGTAGGTGCCAAAACTGTGACGGTGCCGGGGGTCAGCGCGAGAATTTGCCCGTCACGGCCCAGACCGAACAGCGCATCGCCGTCTCCGGGCAGGATCTGACGCAGCGGGGCGGCGAGTTTGCTTTCTGCGCTGATCTTGCCATCGGTAAAGCTGATCACCCGGTCTGGCAGCGCGATATGAAACTGCACACCGTTGGCAGTAGCGAAAAACGCTGTGGGTTGCTTGGGGTCGATCAAAAGCCAGTGGCGCGCCTGCGCGTCATAGCGATGCACGCCAGAACTGCCGATCGCCAACAGATCGCGGCCTTGCCGCACCACATGTGTCAGCCCACTGTCGTTCAGATCAGCATTCACCTCGGTTTCAGCCAGCAGTGCCAGCGTCGTTGTGCCTGCACCGATCCGAAGCACCGAGAGACAACCTGTCCCCCCTGTCGCACAAGCGCCGCGCCGCAGCACAACCAGCCCATCCGAGGCGCTCAGTGCCATGCTGAGAATTTCGCCCTCGGTGCCAGAAACCGGAGCGCCGCCCCAGTCCGTCCCACCCAAGTCCGCCCAATTTTGGCTACTCGCGATGCGGTGCAGGCCCCGCGCGCTGCCAATCCAGAAGGCGTTGTCATAGTAAAGCGGGCCTTGCGTCACACTGCTTAGGGCCGGGCCGCGCTGCCAACTGCCATCGCGCTGATCAAACAGACCCAAACCCTGCGCTTGGGCATCGACCAGCACCAATGCGCCGTCATCCGAGGCCGCCCAGCCGCGCACATCGGCTTGCTCGACGGGGCTGCCATTGGCGCCAATAAAGGCCATATCGCCAAGGATGACTTGCCAATCCCCACCACGGCGCTGGGCAAGACCGCCCTGCGCCGTCAGGGCATAGCTGGAGCCGCCCTCCGCGCAGACCGGGGTTGTGCAATCGGTGGCAAGCAGCGACAGATCACCGGTCAGCAGACCGCCACGCGGCAAACTTTCTGCGGAAAACCTGCGGCTCGTCATGTCGAACACATCGACCGAGCCATCTTTTCGCCCAATCAGCAGATCATCGCCCGCTGTGACCAGATCGACCATCGGAGCCGGGTTATCACGGTAATCGTTCAGGATGCGCGGGTCACTGATCTCGACCAAAAGCGGCGGGTCGAACCAGCCCGAGGCGACACTCCACGCCGCCAAGCCAAAGCCTGCGACACCGCCCAGCGCCAGCAATCCGGCCACCACGCTGCCCAAGCCAAGATCCAGCCTCTGGCGCGGTGAGGGGATGCGCAGGGCGGCCTCGGCAGCATCAAGCTGACCTTCGCGGGCGGTGTTGCGGGTTTGCTTCAGACCGCTCATGCGTCACCGCCGATGCTGCGGGCAGGCAATCCAGCTGCGGCGCGCTCACCCATTGTGCGGTGCATGGCAACGCCGGGCAGCAGACCTGCCAGCCATCCAGAGCGGTCAGCGGCAAGCGCGCGTGTGGCAAGACCAGATTCTGCGCGCGCGGCCCAGAATTCAAAGTCGATCAGGGTTTCAGCCTCGGCCAAATCCACGCGCCGGGGCGTGGTGTGATGGCGCAACCGTGCCCAATGCGTGAACCAGGCCTGCACCAGATCCTGCCGCTGCAAGCTGTCATCTCGCGCCACGCCCAGCGTCGCCAAAGCCAGAGTGACAGGGGCCACGACACCCTGCCGGATCTCTGCCAGCAGTGTTTCAATCGACTGTGGCGTGATCAGGGTCAGCGCCTCAATCCGATCCGTCTCGGGCGGCGACCAGATGCGCTGCACCACCGCGCGCCAATGCGCGGTGACCTCAGGAGGGGCGACAATCGCAATCAAGGCAAGCGCCTCGGCCACACGGATCTGCGTGGCCTCTTCCTGCGCGCGCAGATAGCACAATTGGCTTGCCGTGCGGCCAAGCGCGGTTGGGTTCAGCTTGCCTGCAACTTCGGTTTCGGCAACAGCTTTGGCGGCCGTTTCGGCACGCAGCAGATCGGCGCGCAGGATTGCAACCAGCAACCCCTCGCGGTTGCGCCCCCAGCCAAGGGCTTGTTGGAAACCCAGCAAGGCACCTCCAGCCCATGAGTTCAAAACCAAGCGCAGCACCGCTGCCTGCAAATAACGCATCGGCTGCGCCAGCCCCAGAAATTCGAGCAGGACCGCAACGCTTAGCACTGCAATCGGGGCGAGCCATATCAGGGACCAGAACCCCGAGCGCACCCATATCCGCGACCAGAGTGGCACCCAAACCACATCATGCAGCAGATACAGCAGCCACCCCGGCCCATCCTGTGCCAGCGCTTCGGTGGCCGTCAGCCAAACCAATGTTGCAATCACCAGCACCACGGCGGCCACCCCGCCACGCCGTATATGCCAAGGCCGCTGCCGGACTGGTGCGGCAGCGGCCATGTCGATCAGGGTGGAGCGGCCTTGTCGGATCATTTCTGCACCGCCGAAGGCGAAGTCGCGGGGACTTGCGGCGCAGGCATGATCCCAGCACCTGATTGGCCCGTGGCTGGGGCCGCGCCTTCGGCTGTCGGTTGGGCGGCGGGCAGGGGTGGAACGCCGGGTTGGTTGACGGGTGGGGTGGCGCTGTCGGGTTGGATCACCGCAGGACCAGCGGGCGACGGCGAGGGGGCAGGTGCGACAAGGTCGCGGGCTTGTTCCATGAGCCACGCACTGTTTTTTGCCGTCCAAACTATTCCGGCGATAAGCAGGCACAGCAGAACAAATCCAAACACAAAAACGCGCGCGGCGCGCCAGAACAGCCGCAATTGCAACCAAAGGATGTGCCTCTTCAATCCCCGGCTTGCGGAATTTGCCTCCCGGCGCAGTGCATCGCAGGCGGCTTGCATCTCGCGCACCGGGTCTTGTTGTTGCAGGCTGTCCTCAACTCTGCGGCGCAGATGTGCCAGTTCAAGCCGCTGCTGGCTGGCCTGTGTTGTCGTCTGAGCCGCCTGGGCAAGCACCGCTGGAATAGCGTCGAGACTGGCCAAGGCCTCGCGCAGAGCCTCTTCCAAGGCTTCAGGGGAATGCACGCTCATCGACGCAGATCCCGCATCAGCGCCTGCATCCGCGCGGTGAGGCTGGCGATTTCATCGCGGGTGTTCTGAAGCAGAAGCTCGCTGCTGTCATGCTCGGCCTGATACCGTTCAAAGAACGCGATGCGGCTTTTGCCCAGCGCGGGGATACTGTCGCCCATCGCGTTCAGATCGGCGTCCATGCTTCCGACGGCCATACCAAGGCCATTCACCGCCTGTGTCACTTCCACCAAACGCGCCTTCGACATTGCAGTGAACTGGCGTGCTGTTTCAAGCTTCGCACGGGTTTGGCGTACCTCAGAGGCGACGGCATCGGTCAGCCGGTCAAAGCAATGCAGCAACTCGACCTGCGCCTGTTCCCACGAAAGCTTTAGTGCATCGACTTCATCGCGCATGGTTTTGCGCAGATCGCGCGCTAGTTGCCCTGCATACAGCGTTTCGGCCAACTCGCGGCGCTCTTCGGCACCTGCGGTGCGCGGCGAACTGGCAAGAATATGCTCGTTAATCCAGCGCAGGCTGACGCGCAGCGGCGCAAAGCTGTTCAGGTCAATCAAATCCACGGCTATTTCATCGCCCCCCCCGGCATTGCCACCAAAGACAAACGCCGGACGCGCGCCGGGGGCGTCAAGCACGGCAGAGCCATCGGCGAACAGATTGCCCAGCACCAGCCGCAACGTCCCGGTCACAAAGCTGCCGAAGCTGTCAATATAGGGCAAGATCCGCGCGCCCTGTGGCACAAACACCATCGGCTCGGCTGGATTGTCATTGCGGGCTTCCTCGGCATGCGGGTCAAGCCAGAAAGCGATTGGGCTGTCATCGGTAACAGCGCGCCAATAAAACTCTGGCAGCATGCCTTCGAAGTGAACCCGCTCGGGGTCATAGTAGACGTAATGCACGGGTTCGGCCCGCCCGGCGGCATGGGTTGCCGCGTAGAACAAGCCCGCCTCTTCGCGCAGGGCGCGTGGCATTTTGCGCAAGCCATCGACCAGCGCAGGCAGCTGCGCATCGCTAAAGCGCAACAGCCGAAGTTGCCGGCGGCCCATCGCTTGGATAAGCGCAATCCGCGCCTCGCGCTCTTCGATCTCGGCGCGCAGGCGTTCGATGTCTTCTTCACTGCGCGAGATTTCGGGGATCTGCGCCAGACTGATCTTGTAGCCCAACGGAAAGCGCCGATCATTCAGCCGGGCGTTCAGCGCCTTTTGCGCCTCGATATCCGGTCTGACGGTGAGGCGCGAAAACCGCAGGGCAGGGCCCAATTGATCTGCAAGATCGGGACCGCTGATCGTTTTGGCCAGCTCGCTTGCATCGGTTGGAATGACCGGGTTTTGGAGTGCTGCCGGATCAGGCGGCAGCCATATCAGTTGACCCGCGCCCGTGGCATCGGCCAGCAAATGCAGATCACCGGCACGGGTTATGATGCTGGCATCTGCGAGGCCGTTCAGAAGTTCGGACACCAGATCAAGGTCTTCCTCGGCAAAGGCTTTGTCCTCGGGCAGCCAGATCGACATCGCAGCCAAAGAATGCCGCCGCAGTAGGCAGACGCCTTGCGGCAACCCGCTTGCGCGCAGCCCCAGAAGCGTGGCGCCGCGGCTGGGGTCATCGTCCAGATCAAGCAGCGTGACTTGCCCATCGCCTGCAAAAAAGCGCGCATCGCGGCTGCGTCGCACGATGGCCGCAAAGGCGCTGACGTGGGTTTCGGCGGATGTGGCGGCGATGATCGCGCGCAATGGCTGCTCGGTTGCGTCGGCGTCGCCCGCTTGCTGCGCGGTCACAAGGGGGGTGATCACCAACTGCCAGATGAAGGCTAGCACAGTCTCGGCCAGCGCGGGCTCATCGGCAAGGTCGCGTTGCTGCAACGGCAGGTTGTCAAGCTCATTTGCCGCGCGACCGGCAGCGACAAAAGCTTGGGCCAGCCTGCCGCGCACGGGATCAAGCGTGGTCGCATCCTCGGCGCGTGGCAGCAGCACAACCAGACGACCCTGCGCTTCAAGCCGCAAGCGCAGATCATGCCCACTGAGCAGTGCGAAATGCGGCGCAAGCGCCCGCAGGAACGGCGCGACCGCTTGCGCCCGAAGCGCGGGCAGCACCCAGACATCACGCTTCAGCGACATCGAGCGCCTCCAATGACACGTCCATCATCCAAAGCACCAGCTGTCCCATGAACGCCGCGAGCGCGTCGTGCATGTCGGCGGTTCCGGGTTGCGGCGGCTGCAGCAGCAAGGGCTCGCGGCCATCGGCGAGCGCCACAAGCTGCGGTGGCGTCGTGGAGGTGCCGCTGTGCCATGTCAGGCAGGCGTGATGACAGCGCCCCAGATCGTGACCAAGGGCGGCCAGTTGTTCGGCCCGCAGTTCGGCCCAATCGGGATCATGTCTGCCACGATAGGGCTGGCTGACCAGCACGCAACGCCGCCCGTAATCCATTGCCAATCCGCGCATATCGCGGCGTGCGGTGCTAGCGACCTGCCCCATCCCAGCTTTCAGTTGCATCAGCATCCGCGACGACGGAGTCGAGGTCCGGTCCGGCGAACCGACGTTCAGCACCGCCGCATGGGCCGGAAAAAGCCCCGAGCGCATCATCATGTCGGCCCGCACCTTGCCCGCGATGCCCAGCGGTGGCAGCTGCACTCCGCCCGGAAGATCGGGTTGGCAATTCAGCGCGACCGGTGGCCCGCCGTTTTGCGACCAGACCAGATCCGAGTTTTGCAGCCCCATCTGGTGCAAAGCCACCCGCAGCCGGATCGCAGCATCGGCCCAGGCGGCCTTGACCAGCGTGCCCATGCCGTCACCGACTTCGGCCTCGTGCAGCGTCATCGACAGCAAATCCCGCTTGGGATCACGGCGCGGCGGACGGTGACGCACTAGCAGTCCCTCGTGCAGCAGTTTGTTGGCGATGAGGGCGCGGCCTTGGATTAACTCGCTGAACAAAGCATCAGACAGATCCTCAAAGCTGTGCGATTGCCTGATCCCCGCAACGCCGCCCTCTTTCGGACGAATTCCAGCGCGGCGCTGGGCCGACAAATGCCGGGCTTTGCGCCGGGGTTTCTCGCGCTGCAAGGCAATGTCAAACTGCGGCGGATGCAGAAAAACCAGCGCCGCAAGGGCGGGATCACATTCGGTGCTTGGGGTGACCGCAACTAACCGTGCGCGGGCACGGGTGGCTTGCAGCGCCGTCTGGTACAGATCAAGCGCTGCATGAACCCAGAATGCGCGCCCCATGATCCCAAGGTCTGACAGCGCGGCGTGGGTGTGGCGCTGAACAGCACCCTCTGCCGGCACAAGCGCAGCTTCATCCGCCCCCCCCAATGCGGCCCCGACCAGCGGCAATGCGCCTGCCAGATCCGCCGCTTTGCGCAGCACCGGCTCTGCGACAACCAGAAGGAAGCGGTCCAGTGCGCCTTTCATCAGGCTTTGACTGGCAAGCGCGCCCGACAACCCAAGCGCACGCGCCATAAGCCCAAACGCGCGACCCCAGACCGGATCAAGCAGCGGTTGCCGTGATGCCAAAAACTGAGCCAGCGCCACGGCAAGCGCGGGCGGCAGCGCGATATGGCGCTGCGCGAAAGAGGCTTGCAAATGTGCGGCGTCAGAGCCGCCCGCCGCCGTTCTGGCACCAAGAAGAACTGTCGCCGCACTCATTCAAGCAACAGGTCTTGACGCATTTTGGCGACCGTGCCGGGATCAGCCTGATCCAGCCCGTAATCCAGCAGCACCCCCAGATCGCGCGGCAAAATCTCGGCAGTTGCTGCTTTGTTTTCCGCGCAGCGCAGCAAGGCCTGCGCCAGAATGATCGCCGAAAATTTGACCAGACGGCGGTTTGACATTTCGGACAGCTCTTTCGCCCGCGCTATCGCCACAATCGAAGCAAGCTGTGCGACGGTCGGGCTGGTCGGATCAATCGAAAGCTTCTGGTTGGTGGTTTGGGTTTCGATGCTGGTGCGATACCGCTCCAGAGCATCGGGAAGCGCTCGGAACGCGCCACGCTTGGTGTCTCCGTGGCTGTGGGTTTCGGTCCATGCCGCTTGCAACAAGCGCGCAATTGGTTCGTGACCGGCAGCGGCATTTTCCATTCGGCAACGCAACACGAAACGGTCATAGACCGCGCCCAGGCCGTCTTCCCGCGGTGGATGGTTGGTGGCGGCGAACAGCATCTTCATCGGCGTGCTGTAAACCATGCCGCGGTCGTGAAACTTGCGTTCGTTCATGAAGGTCAGCAGCGCATTCAGGATCGCCGACGAAGCGTTGAACACCTCGTCCAGAAACACCACTTCGGCGCGCTGCATCTGGCCGGTGACGTTGCGCTCCAGCACTGGATTGCTGCCCATCAGCTTGGCAAGGTCAAAATACCCGAACAGCTCGGAGGGTTCGGTGAACTGGGTCAGCAGATACTCAAAATAACGCTCGTCCTTGGCACTGCCCGCGTCATCGGCGGCGTTCACCACGTCGCGCGGGTCGTGGTCCAGCACGCCGATCAGGCTGCAAAACGCACGGATCAGGCGGGATTTCGCGGTGCCGGGGGGGCCGATCATCACCATCGCCTCGCCAGTCATCGCCGACAGCATCATGCAGCGCACCGCCGAATCCATGCCATAGAACCGCTTGGCAAGCACGGTTTCCAGCCGCAGCACTTCGGCCAGAAGATCGCGGTTCTGGCTGTAGATGAGGTTGACATCTTGCTTGTTAAACATGCTTTTGCTTTCCGCCTGACGCTAAGGCACGAGATCAAGGATGCTGTCCCAAGAGCCGGGCAGCATGTCGGTTTCAGGCGGATATTCGCCGGGCGCATCGCCGAGCCGCCACTTGACCCAAGGCAAGGTGGCAAGTTCTTCTGCGACAACCCAAGTCGCGGCCGCCGACATCCGCCGCACCAGCCATTGGTCCCATGGGTTCAGCGGCTCAACCACGCTGCGCAAAGTTTCGGCGACGCTGCGCAAACGGCTGGCCAGCGGCCCAAGTGCCTGACCGTGAGCCTCTTGCGAAGTGATCAGCAGCGCCATACCCGCCGCCGAGAACAAAGCTTGTGGCGGATCGCCGGGAAGGAACAACACCCGCTCACACAAGAAGATGCGGCAGATTTCCGCCATGTCATGCCGAAAAGCACCATCCATCAAGGCGTCTTGCAGAATAACCGGCAGCAGTATTTCTGCCCCGAAACCCGCACCCGGCTGGGTCAGAACGGCAAGCAGATCGGGGGTTGTCATCATGCGCTTCGCCAGATCGCCCGCGAGCGGGGCCATAGTGTCAGACAGCGCGTCCACATCGACGCCGGACCTTGGAAACAAGCCCGCAAGCACATCGGGCCCGAAAGCCACCGGGGGCTTACCCTCCAGAAGCGCCCCGAAATTGGTTTTGACGGCATTTTGAATTGCCGCCCGCGTCATCGCCAATGATGGAGGAAACCAAGTCTCTGCGTCCTGCGCCGAAAACCTCTGCCGGTTGGGTTCGAAACGTCCGGGCAGGAAGGATTTCATTGTATTTTAAACTCACGCGACCAAACTGAAAGTGCCAGCATCGCGAAAGCGAAAGCCAGTAGAAATGGATAAAGTGGACGATTTTGTGCAGCCTTTAGTGGATCATAGAAGCGGATTTCCTGCTGATCAAGGGCAAGACCATTGCTGGCTTCGACAATTTGCGAAATCAACTGCAAATTAACACCGTAGTCTAACTGCTCGGCGCCGCTGATGCTGTCTGGACCGGAACGCGGGAATGTCACCGGAATACGCTGAATATCCGCGCCTTGTTGCAGCACAAGCATGGCACGTTGGGCGGTTTCCGTCTTGGTCAATACCACATCACCCACGTTCGCGCCCAGCCGTGGGTCGAAATTCAGCGAGATGCCAGTCGCCGATCCGTCCGGCCAACGCATACTGGCCGACAAGGTGCCGGGTGTGGTCGCCTGCTTTATCTCTGTCACCGCAAGCCGATAGCTTCCGCCGATATCCGAAAGCCGGATCAGATACTTGTCCTGATCGGGCCATCCCAGCAACAGGTTCAGCATCGCCTCGGTTGCATCAAGGGCTTGCCCGCCCCATTCTGCCCCCATCGGTCCCAGGAAAACCCCCGTCACGACGCCCGAGCGGCTGGCATCGCGCCGCCAGACAAACACCGGATCGGGCGGCGGATCGGCATGCACCGACTCCACTTTTGCATCGGCACGCGGGTAGGTTATTGCTATGCCATCAACATCAATGGCGCCATCCAGCCCCGACTCTGCGCCGGTCATCACCGGACGAAACCTTGGCTGTCGGAAGAATTCGGTTCGCTCATCTGGTTTGAAATAGCGCATGGATATCGCCCCGGCATTGCCGCCTTCTCCGACCAGAATTTCCTCGCCCCATTTCGAGATATCCATGGTGAAGTGCGAATCTGATACCGAGATTGCCGTGGTAAAACACTGAGGCGCTGCCTGCGGCGGTTCAAAATCCGCATCAGAGATAAAAAAGAAGGCGCAATAGTTCGACACGAACTTGGCCGAGTCGCGGATGGTGTCTGCGGGTGCCGTGCCGCCCCCGGCTGATAGGCCCGCCGTATAGCGTCGCGCGGCGTCCAGCGTTGCCGGGGATGCAGAGGTTTGGGCAAAGGGGCGCAAGGCTCCGTCGGCAAAGGGCAAGATTGCCACCGTATCACGCGGCCGCAGTTGCGACAGGATGGCATTGATCGCCGATTGGGCGCTGCCAAGCCGGGTTCCACCCATCGAGCCCGAAACATCCACCATGATCACGATGTCACGCGGCGGCGGTTCTTGCACAAAAATCCGTGGATCGCTGTCCACCGGCAGGATCGGATTCAACACCGTTTCATTCCAATCCGAGATGACTTGCGGCTGGTCCACCGCACCGCGCAGGCCACCGTTGATCCAAAACAGCCCGGTGCCATCGGCGGCGGCAAGCAAGATTTTGGTGTAATCCGCCGGAAATGCCGAAGGTGCCAAAGCGTCGATCACTACCAGATCATAGGCGGCAGGGTCGGGCGGGGCCGCGGGATCGCCGCGCTCTAGCTGCCAGCGCACGGCTGGCAGGGCGTCGGCCCAAGGCGCTGCGCCGAACACCAGCAGCCGCGCCGGTCCGCGCACCAAGGTGAACAGGCTTTTGCTTTGCTGGCCCAAATCCGAGGTGAAACCAAGCCGCACGCCCTGAAGGCCGCGGTTGGAAAGCTGGGTGCTTAACCGCATGGCGCGCAGATGACGCGAGTCGGCGATCTGGGTCACAACCTGGCTTTCGCCTTGATCCAGAACGGCTTCACCTGCGCCAAGCACGGTGCCGCGCAAAATCACCTCTTCACCAAGGCGATGTTCTGGGCCGATGTCGGCTGCGATTAAACCTGCGGCGGGGGCGGCAGCTCCGGCAGTGACGATATGGATGGGGATACCCTCAGCGCGGAAATCGTCGAGTAGTGCATCGTCCAGCGCAGCACTGCCCCAACCGTCGCTGACCAGCATAACCATGCGCTGTCCAGTCTTACTGCGCAGCGTGGCAAGCGTGGCCATCAGACCGGCGCGCAGGTCGCTTGCAGGCTCGGGGGCTGCGACGCGGTAGTTCCGCAGCGTGGCGCTCAGGTTCGCCAATGAGGTTTCACCGCCAATGGCGCGGCTGTTTTGCCCAAACAGCCGCAACGCACCATGCCATTGCGCCGCATCTTGCGCCGGTATTTGGGCCAGAAATTGCGCAACCCGCTGTCCGCCGCGTGACAGAGCGGCACTGGCCGCATCACCATCACGCCAAAAACTTTCTGAGGCATCGAGTAAAACCACGATGGTGCCGCCCTCGCCATCGCCCTCGGCAGCGCTTTGCCGCAGGACCGGTTGCTCGATCGCCAGCGCAAGCGCCACGGCCGCAAGGCTGAACAGTGCCGCCGTCAGCAGGCGCAAAGCCGGTTTGCGCCGCGCGCGCCAGCCCAGCACAAATGATGCGGCAATGATCAGGGCGACAAGCCCCCAAGCCCAGACTTCAGCGGCACTGCCAAGACAGTCCAGTTGTCGTCCGGCAAAGCTGATCCCCTGAAATCTGGCGCAGATCATTGGACTGCCTCACGGTTGCGCGACAGCCGCAGCAGCTTTTCTGCCAGCAGTGCGGCCAAAGCTGCCAGCACCGCCCAAGGCCAAAGCGGCAGCTGTTGCGGTGCAGCGCTGCCGCCCGCAAGCACCGCCAGATCAGCCGGGGCCCCTGCCGGGCGACCCGTCAAGCTTTCGCGCCATGCGTCAGGGATGGGCGCGCCGTCTTGGCCGATCCAGCGGATTGGTTGCGCGCGGGGCGGGGTCACGATCAGATCGGCAAGGCCCGAGAAAAACAGTGTCAGCGACAGGCTGCGCTGCGGCTCGGGCAGATCCAGCCGAGGCGCGGGCAGGATCAGGCCCGGCGGATCGGCGCGTTGCGCGATCAACACGCCGCCCTGGTCATCGGTCATCATCGGCACAAAGCCCGGCGGCAGTATCGCTGGATAGGGGGCGGGCATAGCTGCCTCCATCGCATCAAAGTTAAGCGCCGAATGCAGCGCCAGACTTTCACGGAACGGGCCGATCTGGGTCGCACCCTTGCTGTCGAAACCGGGGTATGTCAGCATCAATGGCCGCGCCAGATCCTGCGGCGTAAGTTGCGCCAGTTCTGTCACCAGCGGATCAGCGGCACCGCCTGCGGCAAGGCTGGCCGGGCGCGGCAAAGTCCCAAGCTGCCAATCCACTGCCAAAGCGAGCGGCATGTCCAGCCGCGCCGAAATCCGGTCATCGCCCGGGTAGCCGTCACTGGCGGGCAGGCGAGCTGTGTACTCTCCGGCACCATTATAAACTGCAATCGCATACCAGCGCCCCTCGGCCTCAGGATCGGGGTAAATCACGGCGTTTTGCTGGCCGGCTGGCCCGGTCAGCACCAAAACAGGCGGCGCATCGCGGCCCGAGTTCACACCCTCAAGGCGGATTTCAGGTGTTGTTTGGCCAAAGGCCGAGGGGCGCAGCGTCAACGCGCGCAGCCCGCTATTGCCGACAGCCGCGCCAATTTGGTCCCACAACAGCAGAGGGCCGCCAAGATCGGCGGGCTGCGGCGGCAGGTCGGTGACAACCAGCACATGCGTTAAAGCGCAGCCATTGGCGGGACGGCGTGCGGCTTCTAGCAGCCGCGCGGGCTCTGCACCCTCGGACAAGGGTGCCATGTCGTCTGCGGGCAATGGCCCGGCCATAGCCAGCGGCAGGGCTGGGCCAATCGCAGCCCCGACCCCAAGCATCTCGATGCACAGACTGCCGACCCCTGCATTTGCCAGCACCAGCCGCGCCGCCTCTACTTGCTTCAGTGCGCGAGTCTGCCGACTTTCGCCGCCATCCGCCACCGCCATCGACCCAGAGCGGTCAAAAACCACCCGAAGTCCCAGATGATCCGGCAGCGCCGCGCGGTGGTTGCGACCGGCATCCAGCAGCGCCCAAAGTCCAAAGCCAACCGCGGCCAGCAAGCACAGCAGCGCAGGCAGATCGCGGGGACGGGTCAAGGTGATCCGCGACCATCCGGCAGGTGCTGGCGGCAGCGGCGGCACAAAACGGGCAAATGAAATCGCAATGCGGCGCGGGCGCGGCTTTTGCATATGCCAAAGCAGCATCGCCAGCGCCGAGATTGCCAGCACTGCCGCCGCCCAGATCATTCCCGGCCTCCGAAGGACAGATTGGCCAGCAGCGGCAGGCGCGGAAAGTCTTGTACAAAGCAGGATTTCAGCCGCTCGGTTCCGGCTTGAAAACTGTCCTCTGGCTCGGGCAGCGGCCATGCCACGGGATCAAGCGGCCAATCCAAGCCGCCTGCGCGTGCGGATTGTCGCAAGCGGGCGGTATGGGCGGCCACAGCGTCGGTGGCGGTGCGAAAGGCGGCTTCGTCAAACTGCTGCAAATCGTCACTTTCGTGCTGATCCGGTCGGATCAGGCGAAACTCTGCGGCGCGGCGCAGTAGGGCAATCTCATGCTGCACCGAGTCGAGTTGCAGGACAGACAGCGACCGCCGCCGCGTTTGCACCTGCCGCGCGAATTGCACAAATTGCTGGCCGGGATCGTCAAACAGCATGTCAGACAGCACCACCGCAGCGCCCGCGGGACGCAGCTTGTCGGCAATACGCCGCAAGTCAGCAAAGCCTGCGGGGGGATCGCGTATCAGTCGCCCCGCCCAAATCACTTCCGCCCAATCGCGCGCCCGCGCGCCGCCATCCGCCCCGCGCAGCGTCACCAGCGCCTCACCCGGTCCTGCGAAAAGGCGCGCCAGAAGAACCTCATCCCCCTTGTCCAGCGCCAGCATTACCAACGCGCGCATCGCCCACAGCGCGTAAAGCAGGCGCGGCATGGTTTCGGGCAGCGCCATTTCCGGGCGGTTGTCGATCAGGATGGCCAGAGTCATCTGTTGCTCGGCCTCAAAGCTGCGCAGCAGCAGATCGCCGCGCCTTGGTTGCCGGGCCGAGGCGCGCCAATCAACGCCCCGGATGTCATCGCCGCGCTGGTAGGCGCGGTATTCGCGGAATTCAAGGCTATGGCCCTGCCGCCGCCGCTGGTGCGGGCCGGTTCCGACGCTTGGCGCATTGCGACGCCAACGCAGCACCAGCCGGTCAAGCATCGCGGGCGATAGAGGGGGATCGGTGATCGGCATCAATTGCTCAAAGCTTGACGTGCGTGCGGGCGCGCTCCAGCGCCAGCGCGAAATCGGCAGGGTAATTGCCGTTGCGCGCGCCCTCGGGAGCCGTGGCTGCAGCAAAGCTGCGGATGAAGCCATCCAGCGCCGCCGTCTCGGATTGCGGGGTGGCAAGATCGCTGTAATCATGCGCCACACGGATGCGATGGCGAAGCACTGGCACCACCATCTCGGCCAAAGCGCGCGGCGCATGAGACGCCGTTTCGACCGCGGCGCGCTGCGGTTCGACCAAGGTTACCGCAGACCAGCCGATCGCGGCGCGTGCCAGCGCCATGCCGGCCCGCGGCCCAAGCGGATAGGTCACCTTGCCCTCGACCAGGCTGCGCAACTGCTTGACCCGAGCCGGGCTGATATCGCGCAACTGATCGAATTGCAGGTTGCTGGCCTGGATCATGTTAATGATGTGATCTGCCACCAAGGGCAACAGCGGCACCGACATCACACCCGTCGCCACGTCGTGCAGCCGGGCGATTGCTGCGCCGACCCTTGCAGGATCGTCGGGCAGCGCCGAGCCGCCACCGGGCTTTGGCGCGGGGTCCGGGCGCAGCGCTTTAGCGATGATCTGATCCATCACCGCCGCCCCCGGCGTCGCCATGTTGATCTTGAACATGAAGCGGTCAGATTGCGCCTCGGGCAAGGCATGAGTGCCATCCTGATCAATCGGATTCTGCGTCGCCATCACCATGAAAGGGGTTTGATAGGGGAAACGCCCGTTTTCTTTCCAATGCCGCAGCGCATGGGTTTTGCCCAAGACAGTGACCTGATATTCGGCCATCGCTTCCAGCATGGCGGATTGAGTTTTTGCGGTGGCGCGGTTGATCTCATCGGCCAGCAGAAGGCTGCAAAATACCGGGCCGGGAGCGAAAACCAGATGGCCACTCCCATCCTCGGCAGGCATCAGGGTGCCGGTGATATCGGCGGGCATCAGGTCCGGGGTGAACTGAACCCGCCCGACCGCATCAGCCCCCAAACCCAGCGCCGCCGACAGCGCCCGCACCAAGGCTGTTTTGCCGAGGCCGGGATTGCCCTCAAGCAGCACATGGCCGCCAGTCAGCAGGGCGACGACCAGCGCATTCACGATCGGGTCCATGCCGTGCATCCCCAGCGCCGTCACCGCGGGCGGAATGTTGCGTAGAAAGTCCACATGTCCTGCCTCAAGCAAAGAGGGGTCAAGATTTTGGGTCATGTCAATTCACCAGTTCAGAAATCCAGGCAGGCAAGAGTTGTCGCGCAGGCAGTGGTGCTGCGGCGATGGGCGGGGGGGCATCGTTTTGTGGCGGCAGGCGGGCTACAACAGCATCGGGCACTTCGCCCGCTTCGGCGAAAAGTTGCGAGGCACCACCGGCCTGAAGCTCTAGCTTCCCCCCGACCTCGGGGGCAGTTGCTCCGATGCGCCCGGCCAGATCAAGAGTTAAATTGCCGATCAGCTTGGCGGGATCGGTGGTTGAAAGGCTTTGCCCTTCGCCAGCGCCGTCCAAAGGTTCGTCGGTCAGAACCATGGGCAAATTAGGGTCAGGCGGTTGATTCAGGGGCGTAATATCACCCCCGGTTGAATCCCCGGGAGTGATGTCACCCGAGGCCATGCCATCTGCCCCGTTACCTGAAGGTGCCGCATCCTGACCGGATCCGGTATTTCCCGATGGCGCAGTTTCGTCTGCGCCGCCGCCTGAAGCCACCGCGTCCTGACCTGTTCCGGGATCTTCCGACGGAGGAGTGCCATCAGCCGGGGCTGCGGGCTGGTCTGAACCGGCGTCTTCAGCTGTGCCAGAGCCTGCGTCCGAGGGCGCATCGCTGGTAGGGGCGGGCGCTGTTGTGCCTCCGTCTGGCTGCTCTGCTTCACCCGGTTGACCTGTGCCATCTGCATCGGGCTGACCGGGATTTGCGGAATCTTTTTCTTGACCCTCTGCTGCCGTCGCATCCTTTGGCGTGTTTGGTTGTGCAGAGCCTACATCCTTGGCCGCAGGCTCAGCCGAGTCATCGGGTGGCGATTGATCGGTCCCACCCGTCGGGTCGGATGCGGCAGCGGTGCCGGGAGTTCCGCCTTGTGGGGCATCGCCGGCTTGCCCGGCATCTTCAGGCTGATCCGGGGCGGCAACCCCTGCCGAAATGCCTTCCCCAGGTCCATTCCCCGCATCATTTGGCGCGGCGTTTGGATTGGCGTCAGCAGCCCCGGCTCCCGATGGCGGGGAACTATCAGAGCCTGCAGCCGACTTTTCGCCAGCAGCGCCTCCATCTGCGGTCCCGTTGTTGCTATCCCCGGAACTTGTATCCGCCGCGCCCGCGCCGTCAGCATTGCCGCTTGCCGCTGATCCTGCGTCTATTCCTTCACCTTTGCTGCTGCCCGGGTTGCTTTCTGCTTCGTCCTGACCAGCCTGCCCTTGCCCGCCAGATTTTTCACCAGCTTGCCCGGATGTGCCGCCTTGCCCATCCGTGCCCGATGACCCTGCGCCGGAAGACCCGGTTTCCGACGGTTTATCGCCATCATCAGATTGGCCGGTTGATCCGTCCGCACCTTCTGCCGCGTCCTGAGGTGGCGAAGCTTGATCTGCCTTTTGCTGCTCTTGCAGGGGGGCGGGTTGTTCAACGGTCAGACCCAAGACATCGCCCAACACCCGCAAGCGCGCCAGCATATCTGACGGCAATAGCAGGATCAGCAGCAAAGCAACCGCAGCCCCAGACACGGCGGTCAGCCCGGCCATCCGCCAGCCCAATATGCGCAGCCGCACCTCTTCCATCACGGTTTTACGCCGAAACGGCGGTCGGACGAAAACCGCGGCCGGCGCATATTGCGCCCGCAACAGAGCATTGGTTTCAGCAGGAGCCTCGGGATGCAGCGCCGCCGCCTGCCGCAACCCGTGACAGCGCCCTGCGGCGGTCCAACAGATGCGAAACCGCTCGGCCGCAGTGGCTTGCGCCAGTCGGTCCTGCAAAAGCTGATACGGCAGGGCGGTATCGAGAAACCACCCCTGTAAGGCCCGCGCTCGAAGGGCCTCGATCAACAGCAAAAACGCCAGCGCCAATATTGCTCCGTCGATCGCAGCCCAGCCAATGCGGCCCGGAAAGGCCAAACAAACCAGCATCGCCAGCAGTAAGAACAGCGCCGCAATCGCACAAGACCGTCCGACAAAGAGACGCAGCGCCAGACGGTTGGAAGCTCGCATCTCGGTTTGGGTATCTGTCGGCGCAAGCGTTGCGCCTTTGGCTGCCTTACCCCCAACTACCAGCCCAAAAAGGCCGCACAACAGTATCGACACAAACAAGAACACAGCAGATGCAGCACCGCCTGCCCAAACCAGATAAGCCATCACACCCGAAGCAAAAATAGGCAAAATCACTGCGGCCAAAGGTCTAGAATGGCCATGCTGGCGCAGATTTGCAGAAAGCAGATGAAGCCGCCCCAGGATCGCCTTGAAGTTTGGTTTCAGAATAGACTGGATTTTCATTCCCACCGACATAAAGCTTGTCATCAGAAACAAAACCATTGTTACGATAACCAGATGTTCGGGGCGTTTTCCTTCTCCACCCAGAACTTTATTTTGACTACGTTTTGGTGACCAAACAAGACCAGATCGGCGTTTTTATTAAGGTGGGCCTCTTTTGCACAAATCTGCTGCCCAAGCTGCCCGATCATAAGATCGCCAGCGTCACCGCCGCAGCCTCCTTACGACACCCGCAAATGCCACGACGCCATTGCCTCCCGAGGCGTGGCGGCGATAGTCCCGCCCCGCAGGCCCGCCCAACCTTGGGTAGCGAACACAGCTATGGCGCCACCGGTTGCAACGAAGCCCTGCGCGCACCACGGCGCTTAGGTCGAGCCATCTGGCGACGATCGAGCGGCTAACACCGCCGAAGCCGCGTCGAAACCAAGATACATTGCGTCAAACTGTTGGGCCAGCGCCTGACCGCGAGGGACGCCGATCAACAAGCGCCCGACCACGTCTGCCGAGGTGCTGTCACCGCAGATCAGCCTGTGCGACCCACCCCGGCAAATCGATGCCGTCGGGGGCTCTCATTTCGGGCGGGCGGATGCGCGCGCTGGGCTATGCCAACGGCCGAAACGGGATACGCCAAGTGGGAAAAACGAACGCGCCCGAAAGGGGCTTCCTCCGGGCGCTATTCTTCGATGTTTAAGGGGTAGGTCAACGACGCCAGCTTTGCCAATGGGAATCTGTGATCGGAATCAATGGAATTTCCCGCGCAATCAGGCAGCCGGGCATTCCTTTGCAATCCTGTTCCGGCCTGCTTACGATCAAAATGCTGGACCCAACGACCTCTGCCCTGCGATGAAGGTCGCCTTTTTGACCCCAAGGAGGTTTCTCCATGCGACCCGGTCGCACCCCTACGCCGCCCCAGACACTGACCCGCCGCGCACTTGGCACCCGGTTTGCCGGGGCTGCTGCTGCCATCGGCTTTGGGCAAGGGGCTTCGGCAAGTGGGGCGGCGAATCCGATGCCGGTGCTGGACCCGGACCTGTGCGATGCGGCACTGCGCGGCCTGGCGCTGGCTGGCTATCGTGGCGATCAGGTCACGGCGGCAGCGGCCAACGCCGCATTGGCGCGGCTGGCGGAAACCGATCCCGAGGCAGGTCTTCTCGTGCGCATCTACCAGATGCTCGATGTCCGCCCGGCGGCGTACTGGCCCGAGGATGTCCCCGAGGCAGCAGCGGCCGATCTTGCCATCCTGCATGCAGCGATCCGTGCGTGCCAGCCGGTTGCCTTCGGCTACACGGACCTTTCGGGGAACGAGACCACGCGCACCGTCCTGCCGCTGGCACTGGTGCACCCACCGCAGGGAGTGAAGCTGCTGGCCTGGTGCGCCGAGCGCGAGGATTTCCGCCAGTTTTTCGTGCGCGCCATGCAGGGCCCGACGCCTCGCCCGGGAAATTTCAGCGATGACAGGATGGCCCTGCTGGAAGGTCTTCTGGACAAAGAATCCGGTCGGGACTGACCTTCCGCATGCAGATGCCGCGCCCGATGGGCGCGGCCCCTTTGTGTCACGCACATTGGCAGTGTGGTGGTGGATTCCGGCGTGGGTGGCTTCCACCAAGTGGCTTCCGCAAACTGGATTCCCTTGCTTCCGCAAAAGAATCCAGCACGGCAAGATCGTGATTTTGTAAGCTATTGATATGACGTAATTTACCCAGCTGGATTCCGCGAAGTGGATTCCAAGTGGATTCCCCCACAAAATCCACTTTCGCTAGCGAAGCGCCGCGCTGCGCCCCCCCGCATATAAATGGGGCCGTGGAGGAACCATGGTATGCGGCGTCTCCGTCCCATTGATTTCGCGCGTTTTCGTTGGGTGACGCGCCTGCGAAAAGGTCATCGGTTGCAGATGGAGGTCTTGCATGGCGGATGGTGGGGATGGGTTTATCGGGCGGTGTGATGTTGTTGAGCCTCGGCGTGGAAACCGCCGGTGGCCTGATCATGTGAAGGCGCGGATTGTGGCGGAAAGCTTTCAGCCCGGGACCCGAGTTGTGGATGTCGCCCGTCGCCATGGCCTTATCCCGCACCAGCTTTCCGACTGGCGCCGTCATGCCCGTCAGGGTCTGCTGGCTGTG
>MHZT01000052.1 GCA_001828855.1 Rhodobacterales bacterium RIFCSPHIGHO2_02_FULL_62_130
CCCCCTCTCATGGGAAGTCCCGAACCTGCTGCGAAAACTCGCCAGACAAAAACAAAACTTCCAAAGCCTCAATACATAAGGAATATAAACGTGGGGAACTGCGATCGGCATTGGGGCTGCACATCGACTTAAGGAAATCGCCTTCTATCAGGGGGTTGGCGTGTCAGCACGCGTGACATCTCCTAATCTTTTTGGATTGATATCTTCGCTACAGAGGATGGAGCAGGCTCCCTGCGGACCAGCCACTTCGACGCGCCCGGTAGCGACTGGCAGAGTTCATGTGGTCGCGCGCACCGCCCGCCCGAGTTGACTTCATGGGCAAAGGCCAAATCTGACACGAAAGTGCGGGCCTCTCCCAGTGCGACCAATTCCCAAGGGGTAGCTTGACCCAACGCGCCCAAACGAGCGGCGGCAACTTTGGATTCGGCACAGTGCGGGAAGGCCGCGGAATGCTTTGCCTTCGGATCGATCCGTCAGACTGTCCGAATGTTCCCATCCAGCCTGTGAACAGAGCTCCGAACAGGCCCCGACAGGATGGATATCAGCACCTTCATCAGACTGAGAGGGAAAGCTTCGCCCCCCCAGCAACGCCGCAAAACTGGCGTTCGGCCGCATCGGCAACGACACCGCGAACACCCAGTGTCGCGTCTGAGACAGGGGCCGATACACCGTCTGCCGCTGATGGGTCAGTGGCCAAAGAAGGTGGGTTCACGCAGCATCCATGACGAGAGAGCCGAGGAGGCGGCAAGTGGGCGGTGGCGCGAATTCGTCGAGAGGACGGCGTGTTCGGCAGCAACCGGTCTTTGACGAACGAACTCTCAGGAACCTTGCGGGAAATGGGTTACCGCAAGGGGCATTGGCAAGACCCATCTTGTAAGGGAGGAATACCTATGAATTTCAAGAAATTGTCCACGCTTGGTGTTGCAGCACTTCTGGCGACCACGACCATGGCTTTGGCGCAGGACGACACATCGAAAAAGCTGTATCTGGGCGTCGGCAATACCAGCGCCGAATACTGGACCCAGATGATTTGGGGCGCCACGCAGGTCATGGAGTCGGTCGGCGGCACGGTCGAAGTGATCGGCAACGACTTTGATCCGCAGAAGTCTCTGCAAAACATCGGCGCGATCACCGCTCCGGGCTGCGAAGGCTGCATCTTCACTTGGTTCCCGGATTCGCCCGCGTTCACCAAGACCTTCGTGGAAAAGATCGCCGACGCTGGCGGCTTCATCACCACATTGTGGAACCGCGCCGAAGAAATCCACCCGTGGGATACCGCCGCTGAAGCCTGGGTTGCTAACATCTCGTTCGACGGCGTGGACGCTGGCTATCAGAACGGCATGGCACTGTGCAATGCACTCGGCGGGACCGGCGAGATTGTTGTGCTGCAAGGCGTGCTGGACAACGCACCGGCCAAACAGCGCACCATGGGTCTGGAAAAGGCAATCGCCGAATGCCCCGGCATGACCATTCTGGACATGCAGGTCGGCAGCTGGCAGCAAGCGCCTGCTCAGGACATCATGCGCACCTGGCTGACTAAATATGGTGACAAAATCAAAGGTGTTGTCGGCCAGAACGACGCGATGGCCTTGGGTGCAGTTGCAGCACTGCGTGAAGCGGGCCTTGCCGGCAAAGTGTTCGTGACCGGCACCGACGGTTCGAGCGACGTGGTCAAACTGATCGAAAGCGGCGAGATGCTGTCGACGATGAGCGGCCTGAATGAATACCAGGGCGCGATTGCAGCCGCGATGGCCTATGGCGTGCGCGTCGGCGACATCAAGCTTGCCGACTTGAACGAGGCACAGCGTGACTTCTTCGTGCAGCAGATCCTGATCACCAAGGAAAACGCAACCGAGTTCCTGGCCCGCAAGCCCGACCCGGCCGACTATTCCTACGAAGCGATCAAGGCTGACTTCTGGGCCAAATCGGCAGGCCAGATCCCGGCCGGCGTTAACTAAGACCATCAAGACGCGGCCTGTCGGTCCGCAGTCTTGATACCAAGGCTCTCCCCGGCTGGGGAGAGCCACTCTCCTTACCTCAGAAGCACTCGATAAGGCGGACGACGCAGATGTCGAAGTTGATAAAATCTCAGGGCCCTTTGTTGGCTTTGATCGGGCTGGTGATCCTCTTTTCGGTTTTCACCGATAGTTTCGCATCGCCGTCCAACCTGGCCGCCGTGCTTGAAGCCGCCGCCATTCCCGCGATTGTGGCCATTGGCCTGACTTTCATCCTTATGCAGGCGTCGATTGACCTTTCGGTCGAAGGCGTCGCATCACTGGCAAACATCGTTTTGTCGATCACTGTTGCCAACTCGGTCACGTCCACGGACATCGGCCTTTGGGCGGTTCCCTTGGTGCTGTGCGTCGGCCTTGTGGTCGGGGCGACCAGCGGGGCCGTGTCGATCTATGTCCGTATGCCGTCGCTGATCGTCACGTTGGGCATGTGGCTGACTACGGTTGGTCTTGCCGCTCTACTTTATCCTGATCGCCTGCCGCAGATTCTGGAAACGCGGATCACATCGCTGGCAATTGACAAGCAGTGGGGACTTAGCTGGATCGTCTATCTGACGTTCCTGCTGATCATCGCGGCGACTCTGGTGGAAAAGCACACCCGCTTTGGCCGCATGAGCCGCGCGATAGGTGAAAATGAACCTGTCCTGCGCATGTCAGGCATCAAGGTAAACCACCACAAGATTGCGGCCTTTGCACTGGCGGGTGGCTGCTATGCGCTTGCAGGTATCCTGTTGGGTGCCCGCATCGGGGTGGGCAACACGCAGTCAGGTGTCGGACTGCTGTTCCCCTCGATCGCGGCATGCGTCCTTGGCGGAACGCTTTTGTCAGGGGGGCGCGGTGGCATCCGGCAATCCATGATCGGCGTTCTCATACTTGTGTCGCTGCGCAACGGGCTGATTCAGATCGGTGCCGATCCGCTTCTTCAAAGCGCGCTGGAAGGCGCTGTAATCATCGTGGCCGTGGCCGGATCGACCTGGCACCTGCGGCGCAAGATCAGGGTCATCAAATGACAACTGCATTTTCACTTGAAGGAATCAGCAAACGCTTCGGCGAAGTCACTGCGCTGGACAATGTCAGCCTTGAACTGAACGAAGGCGAAGTTCTGGGGCTGATCGGACAGAACGGTTCGGGCAAATCGACAATCATGAAGGTGATGGCCGGATTGCACCGCCCAGACACGGGGATCATCCGAGTCGGTGGCAAGGTGGTGCAACTACGGTCGCCCCTTGAGGCTGCACAGGCAGGGATCGGTCTGGTCCATCAGGAGCAATCTCTGATCACCAGCCTGACCGTTGCCGAGAACCTGTTTCTGGACAAACCCGCAGGTTCAACCAGCCTTGGCTTCTACCGTTGGGCCAATCTGCGCGACCGTGCCAAGCATCAGCTGGACAAAGTTGAACTGGACATCGACCCCTTCACGCCAGTCTCCGAACTTTCCTTCGGACAGCGCCAGATAGTTGAACTTGCCAAGGTTCTATCGCTTGAGGAACTGGTGCATGGTCATATGGTCATTCTGTTTGATGAGCCTACCGCTGTCCTGAACCCACCTGAAATTCAGGCCCTGTTTGGTCAGATCCGTCGGATCAAGCACCGGTCGTCGGTGGTCTTCGTTTCGCACCGCATGGACGAGATCCTTGAAATCTCGGACCGCGTCTATGTGATGAGCGATGGGCGCAATGTGGCAACGCGCGACAAAGAGCATGTCAACGTCGACGAACTTTACGAGTTGATGGTGGGCAAGCAACGCGTCAATCGAACAGATCGCAAACCGCGCGAGGCCCACATCGGCGCAGAACCGGCCCTGACGCTGAAAAACGTCACCGTTCCCGGCGAGATCGATGATATTTCCCTGACCTTGGCCCCCGGTGAAATCCTTGGCCTGATCGGTGTGCAGGGATCGGGCGCGGAAACCATCCTGCGGACGATCTTTGGGATCGCAGACGAGTGGCAGGGCAAGATCGAGTATTTCGGCGCACCACTGACAATCGACAGTCCTGCCGAAGCTGTCGCCAAGGGGATTGGCTATCTTCCTGCTGAGCGTAAGACCGAAGGCATGATCCGCAACACCTCGGTGTCCGAGAACGTGGCGATCACATATGGCTGGCAACACGGACGTGGTGCCGGTCTGATCTCGCGCGGGAAGGAACGCGGTATGATCGAGGGTTGGGTCAGGAAGCTGGCCATCAAGACGCCCTCGATCGGCCACCGCATCGACAACCTTTCGGGCGGCAACCAGCAGAAGGTCGTCTTGTCGAAATGGCTGTTCGGCAAGACGTTGAAAGTGCTGATGCTGGATCACCCGACGCGGGGGCTGGACCCCGGCGCGCGTGGCGACCTTTTTGCGGTAATCCGCGAACTGGCCGATCAGGGGCTGGCGATCCTTCTGGTGGGCGACACTCTGGACGAGGTTCTGACCCTGTCAGACGAGATCATCGTGATGAAGGACGGACGTGTAAGCGCCCGTATCACAGATGTGCAGGCGGCACCTCCATCCGAAGAAGAACTCGTCAAGGCAATGGTCTAAGGGGAAGATAACAATGGAAAATGCCTTGCGTCTTTTGCGCCGTAACGGGGCAGTGGTAGTGCTGATCCTTATCCTGGTGGCAGTATCGACAGCAGCACCGGGTATCCTGCGCTGGCGGGCGATCAACGGGCTGCTGCAGGATAACGCGCCTTTGCTGATCCTGATCGTCGGGGCGACCCTGCCCATTCTTTTGGGCTGTCTGGACCTTTCGATTGCGGCAATGGCCTCTCTTGCGGCTGTGGTGGCAGCGATGCTGTCGCCGGTTTTGGGATCGGCCAGTGTTCCGGTCGTCGTGGCTGGCGCAGCCGCCATCGGCGGGCTCCAGGGCTATCTGATCGGGCGGCTTCAGGTGCCGTCCTTTGTGATTTCTCTCGGGGCCTTGGGGATTTTCAAAGGGATCGCCATGTATCTGACAGCGGCCAACATGGTCGGCATCACCCCCGGTATCTGGATCTACGATCTGTTGGGCAGCCGGAGTTTCGGTATGTCGAACTCGTTCCTGCTGGTGCTGATCACGGCTGGCCTTTTCGCGGCCATGTTGCGGTTCACAAATCTGGGTCGCAACATCTATGCCTTCGGCGCGAACGAGATTGCCGTGTATATCTCGGGCGTCCGCCGCGATCTGGTGCGCAGTTTCGCCTTCGCCGCCTCGGCCGGTTGTGCGGCCTTGGGCGGGATTATGATGATCTCGCAGACCATGTTCGCCAGCGCCACTGTCGCCAACAGCCTGCTGCTGCCTGCCCTTGTAGGCGTGGTCGTTGGCGGCACCGCGATTTCGGGAGGTGTCGGCGGCGTTTTGTCCAGCCTGATCGGCGGGCTGATCGCCATCCTGATCCGCGTCGGCGTGACAATCTCGGGCTTGCCGCCCGAAAGCCAAGATGTCGCCTTTGGCATCACCATCCTGATCGCCGTGGCACTGACCACCGACCGCGCCAAGATCGGCGTCGTTAAATGACCCTTCAAAACGAGGCTAAGATGTATCCCGAAGCAGGTTTGATTATCGGCGGCGTCAGCCGTTCCACAGGTAGCGCCGGTGTGCTGGAAGTTACCGATCCCGCCACCGACGAAGTGCTGGCAGTTCTGCCGAAAGCTGGCCTGTCCGAAGTGTCGGAGGCCTGCGAAACCGCAATGAAGGGATTTGCGGAATGGTCGGCGTTCTCACCCTATGACCGTTCGAAAATCCTTCGGCGCGCGGCTGACCTGATGCGTGCGCGCACGGAAGATGCTGCCCGCTGCCTGACGCTGGAACAGGGCAAGCCGCTTGCACAGGCGCGTCTGGAATGGGGCGGGGCTGCCGACCTGCTTGAGTGGTTCGCGGAAGAGGGCCGGCGCACCTATGGCCGGATCATTCCGGGTCGTGTGACCGAGTCCGAGTTGCGCGTGCTACGCAAACCCGTGGGTCCGGTGGCCGCTTTGGCACCATGGAACTTCCCCGCTTGGGGCATGATGCAAAAGATCGCCCCCGCCCTTGCGGCAGGCTGTTCTGTTGTCGCCAAGCCGTCCGAGGCAACCCCTGTTACGACCTGGCACATCGCCGTTTGCCTTCTGGAAGCTGGCTTGCCGCCCAATGCCATTAGCGTGATCTGGGGCAGCTCGTCCACGCTTTCGGATGCGCTGATCAAATCGCCCGAAATCCGCAAAGTCAGCCTAACCGGCTCGACCCGCGTAGGTCGCATCGTGGCGTCTTTGGCGGGCGAATACCTGAAGAAAGTGACGATGGAGCTGGGCGGCCACGCGCCGGTTATCGTCGCCCGCGATGCCGATATGTCAAAGCTGATCCCCTTGGCCGCACAATGGAAATTCCGCAACGCAGGGCAAGTTTGCGTATCGCCGACGCGCTTTCTTGTCGAGGATGCAGTCTATGACGACTTCGTCGAAGGCCTGTCTCAGGCAGCCGCCCGAGTCAAAGTCGGCCACGGGCTTGAGGATGGCACAGCTATGGGTCCGCTTTGCACCCGCAACCAGCGCAACGTGATTTCAGCAATGGTCGCAGACGCCCGCGCCAAAGGCGCGCGAGTTACCGCGGGTGGTGACGCGATCGGCAATGTCGGCAACTTCCATGCCCCGACCGTTATCGCCGATGCACATCCTGACCTTCTGGCGATGAACGACGAACCTTTCGGCCCCTTGGCGCTGGTGGCGCGGGTCGGGTCGATAGACGAGGCTTTGGCCGAAGCCAACCGGATGCCAGTGGGCCTTGCCTCTTTCGCCTTTACGACCAACGCCCACACGGCCGCCAAAATCACGAGGACTGTCAAAGCGGGGATGCTGGGGATCAACCACTTCTCGCTTGGCCTGCCCGAGACGCCCTTTGGTGGCGTCCTGGACAGCGGCTTTGGTTCCGAAGGCGGGATCGAGGGCTTGGAAGCCTACACGACGCCTATGCTTGTGTCGGCCATGGTCTGACCCTGACCGACAGTAACAGCAAGGGCCGCGCATCACGCGCGGCCCTTTGCGTATCAGGTGTGCCTCCATCGAGCAATCGAACAATCCGCAGTGTCCAGTCTGTGACACATCCTCCCTGCCCCCTTGCCGCGATTGAGCCAATTGTTCGCAAGCACCGCGCATGGTCCGTTGTGATCGGGCCCCTACGGGCGCGGATATCAGAGGGAGGAACAGATGTCGCAGTTTTCACTTGAAGGCCGGATCGCATTGGTCACCGGCGGGGGCCGTGGGATCGGTCTGGGGATCGCCACCAGCCTCGCGCAAGCCGGCGCAGACGTAGTGATCGCCGATTACACCAAAGAGCTGGCCGAGGCCGGCGCCCATGAGATCAGCAAGCTGGGGCGCCGCAGCGCCGCCATTCTGGTTGACGTGCGCCAGCCCGACAGCGTGACGGCCATGGTCGATTCCGTGGTGAAACAGTTCGGTCGTCTGGACATCGCCATGAACAACGCCGGCATCGTCAGCCTTGGCGGCATTGGCGAATTGACGGTAGAGCAATGGGACGACTGTATGGCCGTCAACCTGCGCGGCGTGTTTCTCAGCACCAAGGCGGAAGTCGCCGTGATGCGCAAACAGCAGTTCGGTCGCATCATCAATACCGCATCCATCGCGGGCAAAGTGGGTTTCCCTGCCCTGTCGCACTACTCGGCGACCAAGTTCGGCGTGATCGGCTTTACCAATGCCGTGGCAAAGGAAGTGGCGACCGAAGGCATCACAGTGAACGCCCTTTGCCCCGGAATCGTGGGCACTGGAATGTGGCGCGGTGAAACCGGCCTTTCGGGCAAATGGGCGCAGCCGGGCGAAAGCGAAGAAGCCTCGTGGGAACGCCACCAGAAGATCTTCCTGCCGCAGGGCGTTGCCCAGACGCCCGAGGATATGGGGCAGATGGTGGTTTACCTTGCCTGTGCGCCGCATGTGACAGGGCAAGCATTGGCCGTCGATGGTGGCTTCTCGCTGGGCTGATCGTGAAGGCGGCCCGGGGGAAACCCCGGGCCTTTACGTCTCGTCCCGTGCTTTCTGGATCTGGATCTTGCGATACAGCGTCGCCCGCGACACCCCCAAATAGCGCGCCGTCAAAGACACGTTCCCGCCGTTGTAGCGCAGGGCCGCCTCGATCTTCGATGCCTCGGACTGCGAGCGTGCCGTAAGGTCCTTACGCGCGATCTCATCCACGATGTCATCAGGCAGATGTTCCATCCCGATCATCTTGCCATCGGCAAGTGCCACGGCATGACGCAAGGTATTGCGCAATTCGCGCAGATTGCCTGGCCAGTGATAGTGCGACAATACCAGCCGCGCATCGTCGTCCATTTCGACATCGGGCCTGCCAAGGGTCGTGCGTTCGACATGGAACAGGTCATTTATTGTGGCGTCCAGATCCGGTGCAGCCCGAAGCGGCGCAAGGGCCACCTGTCCGCCCTTGAGCCGATGCATAAGATCCATCCGCATCCGCCCTTCACGCACCAACTGGTCAAGATCCAGCGTCGAGATAACGATAACCCCGATCCCATTTGCCCCAGCCTGCCGGTCGTTCTCCAACAGGGCCAACAGGGCGGTCTGGCGTGTCTCGTCCATCTCGTCGATACGGTCGATCAGCAGACAGGACCGCTGTCCAGTTAACCGCGCCTGCAATAGGGCGCCAAGATCGACCTGCGCCTCGAGTGAAGCGCAATCTATGAATACGATCTCACTTGTCTCACCAAAAGAACAACGTGCGACAGCCTTGGCAAAGGCGGTTTTGCCTGAGCCAGATTCACCCGTGACTACCAAAGGCAAGCCCGCAGACAAAAGCCGCCGCGCACGATCCATCGCCTGAGACAGGATCGGATTGATCCGCAACGGCTCTTCCGCCAGATCGACAGTGCGAAGGGTCGGGGAAGCGGAACGGGGAGCAGCGATGGCGCGTGGCGCACGCGAACGTGTTTCGGGGAAGTTCAAAACAGCCTGCAATGTCCGGCCGCGATAGTTAAGCGTAATAGGGTCATCTGGCCGCACATCGGTCAGGGCCTGATCGAGGTCGAAAAGGTCTTCGGCCGATTGGCCAACCAGATGGCTGACAGGCTGCCCCAACAGCCGCGTGGCAAAGGACGACCCGTCGATAATCCGTCCGTTCTCGTCCAGGGCCAACCGGCCCTCTTCCGAGATATCCGCCGTTTCACCACTTTCAAGAATCCGCAGCATCAGGTTACGGCGATTCACCCGCCCGAAATAGCCGTTCTCGATCCGCCGCGCCGAGCGTTCGACGATGCTTTGCACCATGCGGTTGACGCGGGCATCGGCCTGACGGGCCGTCGTTACGTTGATGACGCTTTCAATGGCGCCGTTGCGACCGAGGACAGGCGCAGTAAGGCAGGTCAACCTTTGTGTCGCAGCCCCGTAATGCTGCGCGCCTGCAATAATGACCGACTTGCCCACCTGAAGACAGGTGCCTACGCCATTGGTGCCTTGTGCGTCTTCGGTCCAGACCGAACCGGGAATAACGCCAGAGCCGGCCAGATCGCCAAGATATTGGTAATCACAGCGGAACAGCATCATCGCGCCCTGCGAGGAGGCCAGCGACACCAGATATTCGCTGTCCACCAACTTACGGAACAACCGCTCGACTTCTGGTTCGGCGATCCGCAGGAACTCTTCGCGTTCCTGCATCAACAACTGGATTTCGGAATGACTCAGCACCGACGCTCTGGGCACCGCGTCAGGCAACAAGTTGTAATCGGTCAGGCACCGCTTCCACGACTGCTCGACCAGATCAGGCAGTTGCACTTCTGATACGCCGCGCGACCGCAGAATATTTTCGATTTCGCTGGACAGAGGGTCGTTAAATCCCTGCTTTTCCAGTGCTTCTGTCTCCCACATCTTGCCCCTCCCAAGACAGATGATGAGTCGACCTTACTTGCCGTAAGGCCTACGCATATTCCTTCCCTGCAAGCCTTGCGGCCTGTCCATTGATCCAGATCAGCGGGTCGCGACAATCATCATCGTCCGACCCCAGTTTGACACCGATTATACGCCCTATAAAGACCGTTTGATCTTCGTGCGCGTGCGCACCTTGAACATCACAAAAGAAACAAGCCGTCGCGCTGTCCAGATAGGGCAGCCCGTGCGGACCCACCGACCAGCGTCCGGTAGCAAAACGCTGCGCCCGAAGGTCGCTGCGACTGAACCTGTCCAGCAGGTCGATCTCTTCGGCAGCTATCTGGTTCAGGCAGAAATAACTGCTGTCGCGGATCGCAGGATAGGCCGAGGCCGAGTGTTTCACGGCTACGATCATGGCCGGACGATGCGTCGAGAATGGCACCGCCGTGGTTACTGCCAGCCCATGATTGATGCCGCCACGGTCCCGCGTGGTCAGGATCGAAACATTCACCGGCGTTCCCCGCAAAGCTGTGCGCAAACTTTCCGAGAAATCCGGATCGGCCTCTCGGCAAGGCAGCGCGGGGTTGGACATGAACATTCTCCGAGGCCGAAAGGGATCCGATCTGCAGGACCAGCACCGACACTATGGCCGATTGCATTTTTGGGCCATGCTTATCCTGAGACCGGCTTTTGTCTCAACGAGTCTCAAATGAGACAGTCTGCCGGACAGCGAGGCTGTTCGGCGCATGCAGCGGTAAGGAAGGGCGGGTCACTTGACCGTTTGAGCGTCGGTCAAAGCCGTTATGCGGTCAGCGGCGATGCCAAAGCGGGTCAGAACTTCCAGACTGTGCGCACCGATTGCAGGGGGCGGCAAGCGCACCGAACCGGGTGTACGGTCCAGCTTCAGCGCAAGCCCCGGCCCTTTGTAATCACCCAGTTCCACCACCATCTCGCGGGTCTTGGTGTGATCCAGTGCCAAGGCCTGTTCTACCGACAGAACCGGTGCACAAGGCACGCCAAGCGCCATCAACCGCTCGAACAGCGCCATACCGTCATGCGGCGCCAACAGCGGAACCAGACGGTCGCGCAGGGTGATGCGATTCACCACGCGGTCGCCGTTGCTCTTGTAAAGCGGATCGGTTCCAAGCGGTTCATCCCCCAATTCCTTGCACAGCGTCCGGAACTGCCGGTCATTGCCGACGGCGAGGAACAAGGGCACCGTGCCGGTAGGGAACAGATCATAGGGCACGATATTCGGGTGGCCGTTGCCGGTACGCATCGATTTGCCACCGTTTAGCGCGTTCGAGGTATGGGGGTGCAGCATGGCAATCGCAGTGTCGTAAAGCGTCACTTCGACCGACTGCCCCAAACCGGAACGGTTGCGCTCCAACAACGCCAGCAGGATGCCCATGCAGCCATACATGCCCGTACAGGTATCAACGATCGGAATCCCGATCCGGCAGGCATCCTCGGCCGGATTGCCGTTGATCGCCATCAGCCCCGACATCGCCTGCAAGGCCGCGTCATAGCCCGGAAGCCCGCCAAACTCGCCCGTCTCGCCGAAGCCTGACACCCTGCAATGCACAAGACGGGGAAATCGCTTGGTCAATGCCGCGGGGTCATCGATTCCCCATTTCTTCCAAGTGGAAAGCTTGAAATTCTCGATGAACACATCTGCCGTCTCAAGCATGGAATAAAGCAGATCCAGCCCTGCCTGTTGTGAGAAATCGACAGCCAGATTCTTCTTGTTGCGGTTCAGCCCCATGAAATAAGGCGCGGTACCGTCGACGAAGGGCGGGCCAAAGCGGCGGGTGTCATCACCGTCAAAAGCCTCAAGCTTGTAAACCTCGGCTCCGTAATCCCCAAGAAGCTGGCCCGCGAACGGTCCCGCAAGAACGCGCGACGCATCGACCACGACAGTGCCTTCAAGGCATCCGGGTTTGGGAAAAGACATACGGGCCTCGTGCTTGGCGGATATGGAAACGGGCCGTGCCTGCGCACAGCCCGCAAATCAGGAAAGGTTTCAGCAATCGCCGCGCGCGTGACGCCATGCCATCAACTCGGCCACCGAGATTTTCAAAAGCCCGTTGCGCGCCGCAAAGCTGTCGATCTGGGCGCCGCGCATCATAGATCCATCCTTGTTGACCAACTCGCAGAGCACGCCCACCGGCACATGACCGGCCAGCCGCACCAGATCATAGGTCGCCTCGGTATGGCCTTCGCGCGTCAGAACGCCACCTTCACGGGCACGAAGCGGAAAGACGTGGCCGGGACGGCGCAACGCCTGCGGCGCGGGCGTTTCGTGCGCCAACACCTGAAATGTAAGTGTGCGGTCCTTGGCCGAAACTCCGCTGCCACAAGCCACCGCATCGCAGGTGACGGTGAAAGCGGTCGCCAAGGGGTCATCGTTGTGTGCGACCATCGGTGGCAAAAGCAGTGCATCGGCACGCGCGTTGTCCATAGCAGCGCATAGAATGCCCGTAGAATAGTTGACCATGAAGGCCACCATTTCCGGTGTGATCGTCGAGGCGGAGGCAATCAGATCGCCCTCGTTTTCGCGGGTGTCGTCGTCCACCACTACGACCATTCCTCCCGCGGCAATGATGTCGATGGCGCGTCTGACCCGATCGGATGTGATCGGGCCAGACATCAGTTCCACCGGCTCGACGGCAGGGGTAATGCTGTCAATATTCATAGCTTGCTCCTTTCGTGAGCCGGTTTAGGGAAAAGCAGGATCAGCCTGCGTTGATGACGGGCAGAACGTCTTCGGCCAGACGGCGCATCGTCAGACGTTCACGCTCACGGTTGTTGCCCGAACCATCCATGGCCGCCTTCAACAGCGTGTTCCACGGGCCCGAACGCTCGCGCAGGGACATGATCTTGTCGATCACGGTCTTGCGCGACCCGTAGATCACCGACGCTTTCACGATCGATTCAACGGTCACGTCTTTGTCGTCCATCGTGGGGACGGGTTTGATGACGGCGGTGTAGTTTGCCACCTTCAGCACTTCCCACAGATAGTCGAAGTAGTAGAAGTCAGACCCTTTGGGATCCAGCAGCCAGTCTTCGGCCTGGGCATCGGAATCAGCGATCAGGATGTTGCGGGCAACCGACCAATCCTTGCCATCGGGCTTCTTGCCAACGGCCTCGCAGCCCTCGACATACTTGCCCCAATGATTGATCACGGTGCTTTCCGGTGCAAAGTTCGCGGTGATCGGCTTCCAGCCCATCTTGATCGCATGGGCGACCGAGTTGCCATCGGGCGACATCGAGGACAGCGAGATCGGGGGATGCGGTTGCTGGTAGGGTTTGGACATATAGCCAACGCCCAGCTTCGGAATGATGTTATCCGTCAGCTTGATATGCCAGTGCTTGCCCTTGATGTCGTAGGGCGGATCCTGCGACCAGATCTTCTTGATCATGCCGATGGATTCCGCGAACTTCTCGGCACGGACAGTCCCGTCCAGCACGTCGAAAAGCTCCATGTCCGACGCCAGACCACCCGGCCCGATGCCGAAGTTGAAGCGGCCCTTGGTCATGTGGTCAAACTGCGCGGCTTGGCCCGCAACCTGTGCCGGATGGTGGTTCGGCAAGCAGACAACGCCGGTGCCAAAGCGGATGTTCTTGGTCTGCGGGATCAGCGAGGCCATGAACATCATCGGTGCGGTGATCGGCTCGGTCGAGGCGGAATAATGTTCGCCGATCCACGTCTCCGAAAAGCCGAGTTGGTCGGCGTAAATGATCTTTTCCGTGTTTTCCGCAAGAACATCGACCAACGGCTTGTCGGCCGGGTGCAGCGGCATGTGGAAGAGTCCGATTTCCATAGTAACCTCCCTGGTTAATACAAACCCCGATTGGGGCGTTGGATTTTCTGGCTCCGGAGTTTTCCGGCGTCAGGGTTTTGGCTATTGAGCGACGGATGAGCGTTTTC
>MHZT01000053.1 GCA_001828855.1 Rhodobacterales bacterium RIFCSPHIGHO2_02_FULL_62_130
CAAACCCACCCTTGACCCCAGCATGAACCGAAATCCATAATCAGAGGTGGCTCACTTCTCGGTGAAAAAACCGGCTCAGTTCTGGGTGAAAATCAACAAACAGGTATCCGGTCGCTCGGATGCCCCGTGATCTGACGCCCTAAACCGCGTTTTGTTCCCGAGCTAGGACGTTGTCGCTGACGATGCAATCGGGCTTGCCGTAAATCCTGACCAGCGCATCCAGTTCCCGCGCCACCCGAGCCCCAGAGATGCTCGTGTCGGCGATCAGCGCCAGGTTCTCGCGGCAGCAATCGTCATTCACAGCCAAGATGCGGAACTTGCGGCAGGCTCCGAACGTGTCGGACAGGAAGTCCAACGACCACCGCTGGTTTGGCATCAACGGCGCTGGCATTGGCGTTCGGCTGCCCCGCGCCCGTTTACGGCCACGGCGGTCAGGTGCCGGTGGTTCACCTTTGAGCCGGTGCGCGGCCGCCAGGTCGAGCCCGTGTGATGCCAGAACTCGGAGGCGGCGTGATCGCGCAACCGACGTGCCCATGATCGGGCAATCAGGTGATCCAATATGGCCTTGCCTAGCCGCCCGACCAGATGCTTTCGCAAGTGATTGTGCTGGCGACCGTGAGCGAAAGTGCAAAGTAAGCGAAGGTCGCCGAAGAACGGGTGAGGCGGCGCTGAGGGAGCGGGACTAGGGGCATGAGCTTTCGGGTCACTCCAGAACCGGAACTCGAAACGGAACTTGTAGCGGAACAGAATGGGCTTTCTCTGAGGTAATCCCAGAGATTTTCTATCTACTTTATTGTGGTTAAGTGCAATAAGCTCCCTTTCGAATCCGGAAAACAAACCGGAACTCGCACAGGGCCAACAAGCCTTGCATCAAGAGGCACCATGTCGACTGATACCATAACAGACAGGGGCGAAGCGATCACCATCGTAGAGCCCCTAATCCCTGAGGAAGCGTCAAAGCATCGGGCACCTCTGAACGACCTGGTCGTCGAGCTGACCAGCCTGTCGTCAGGGCTGCGGTCGTCTTTGCCGGAAGGCATCCGCGCGCCGCTGGCCGATCTCGTCCGATCGATGAACTGCTACTATTCGAACCTGATCGAGGGCCATAACACCCACCCGATCGACATCGAGCGCGCCATGAACAAGGATTTCAGCGCCGACGCCGAGAAACGGAACCTACAGCTTGAGGCCGTCGCCCACATCGAGGTGCAGCGCTGGATCGACACGGGCGGCCTGACTGACCACCCGCTTGCCCCGGACAGCTTGCGCGAAATACACCGGCGCTTCTGCCAGAACCTGCCGCCGGAATTGCTCGTCGTCCACAGGCCGGACGAAACAGAGCTTCCGATTGTTCCGGGCGAATTCCGCACGGACTTTGTCCAGGTCGGCAAGCACGTCGCCCCAAGCCCCGGCGCCGTGCCGCGCCTTCTGGCGCACATGCGCAAGATGTACGGGCTGCAAGGCCGAAGCGGCGCGATCATCGCCACAGCCTGCGCCCATCATCGCCTTGTCTGGGTCCACCCGTTCATTGACCTGAACGGCCGTGTCTCGCGCATGGTCGCACATGCCATGCTGCGCGATACCGTCGGTTCCGATGGCCTCTGGTCCGCTGCACGAGGACTCGCCCGCAGGGATGCCGAATACAAACAGCACCTCATGGCTGCCGACGAACCCCGCCATGGCGGCGCTGACGGCAGAGGCAACCTTTCCGAACAGCGACTGGCCGAATTCGCAACCTTCTTCCTTGAAGCCTGCATCGACCAGGTCCGTTTCATGGAAACCTTGATGCAACCACAACGCCTGCGCGAGCGGATCATGACCTGGTGCAAAGGTGAGATGGCCAAGGGCACGCTGGCCAAGGGCGCAGATGTCGTGATGCGCGAAGCGCTGCTGGCCGGCGAAGTCGAACGTGGGGCATTGCCAGCGCTTCTCGGCGTCTCCGACCGTCAGACGCGAAAGGTAACGGCGGAACTGCTGGCGGTGGGGGCGCTGAAATCAGACACCCAACGCGCTCCTTTGCGGCTGAGCTTTCCGGCGAGGCTGGCGAGCGACTGGATGCCGGGCTTGTTCCCGGAGCGATAAATTTGAACAGGCACCGGCACGACCGGCCGAGGCTTTGTGAAAACCTGCTGGGTGGCGAGCTCAGAATTTGGTCGAGTGGAGCCGACGATCCTTCCAGCGATGTGTTGAATTTCACGCCTCCTTGAGGCGCCGATGGGCCTGAAATGGCAAGCGGGTCTGCCCTTGAGGCAGCAGCGCGGAAACCTGCTGGAATCCATCGCCAAATACCACGCGATCAAGTTGCAAAACGCTTCGCCTCCCAAGCCCATTTCAGGGGCGTTTGACGGTTGCTGGGCGTCACGGGGTCAGGATGCCCGAAACGCATTGCGATAGGCTGAAGGTGTGATACCCCGCGCTCGTTTGAACCGCTTTGCAAAATCGGCTGCGTCAGAAAAACCGCAATCGCCTGCGATGTGACCAAGCGGGGCATCTGAGTGAACCAGCATCTGGCAGGCGCGTCCCAAACGGAGCTGCGCAACATAGGCGCTGATCGACATGCGGGCGCTACGCTTGAACACCCGCTGCAACTAGCTTTCGGTCAGATGGACAAGATCGCAAAGCGGTTGGAGCCGCAGCGACCGATCGTAATGGCCGTCCAGGTGGTAAAGGACCTTCCGCAACCGGAGCCTGTCCCGCGGCAGGTCGCTGACCGAGACTTCTCCGCTGGCCAAGGGCATCCGGTCGGGCTCTGCGGCAAGCTCGGCCAGCAAGGATTGCAGCGTCATGACCTGCGCCAAGGCGTCCAGCTCGGCCAATTTCAGGATCCTGCCGCGAAGGCGATACGCCGTTGCCAACCCAAAGCGAAGCCCGCTCCGCGCCTGTGCCAGAAGGCCGGAAATCTGCCCAAGTTCCGACACTGCACGGATCAGACCTTCGATCCAGCCTTGCGCGAACCATGACACCGCGGCGCGGTGCTGGCTTGCCTCACCGATCAGCGCGAGGAACTGGAAGGCATGCGGCAGATTCGGCGCGATCAGCACAAGGTCGCCATCCTCATACCGGCCAACATGATCACCCACAAAACGCATGCCACGGCTGCCGACGGTAAGGGTCAGTTCGAATTCCGGGTGGTAGTACCAGTTGAAGGGAAACTCTGGCAGGCGGTCAAAGACCAGCAGCGAGCGATCCGGCGGGATCGACACTGCCTCGAAATAGGGGGCGCTATGGACATTGCGTATACTGAAAGGGGCTGAATGCGGCAATCATACAAATCTTCGCGGTTGCGAGGAATATCAACAATGCGCCACTTCGTGGAATCAGAGGTCGGGCGCGCGGCGGATTTTGCCTGACCGTTCAGCGTCCCATCTGACCCCGTGATGTTCGCCGCCTCCATCGCCGCATTGAGGTTGTTGTGGATGACGGCAAAGGCGCAAGCATAGGTAACCAGACAAGTGCACGTTCGGTAACATTGCGGAGCAAGAAAACTTCGAATGGGGCAAAAGTTCCACATCTGGAACATTATAGTTGAAGTTTTATCTGATTATGCATATGTTCCTGATATGGAACATGAGGGCAAAATGCCGACAGCTATTACAGTGGAAGAAGAGGCCAAGCGATTTGGTAACTTGATCAGAACACGAAGAAAGGCGCTAGGAATGCGTCAAGAAGACATCGTATTCGCAACTGGCGTTGGTCGTAGATACCTTATTGATCTCGAAGCCGGCAAGCCCACGAGCTGGATAGGGCCAGCCCTCATGATTGCTAGACACCTCGGGATCGAATTCGTGGATTCCAGTTCTCAAGATGCGGAGAATTCCGGATATGACTATGATCTTCCGGAACTCAAAGATGAAGAAAACAACAGCGCCCAAGCCGAGAGCGAGTAATGCAGATCTGGTTCGAAAATCAAGTTGTCGCCGATTTGATACCGCATATGCGTGGGGCGCAGCTCAGGTATCGTAAAGACTGGGTACGCCTCAAAGGGGCGTTTCCTGTATCCACAAAAATGCCCCTCTCAGCGGCTATTTATGAGCCAGATATCGTTGTCCCTTGGATTGTTGCGCTGCTTCCAGAAGAACAAAACCTCGCTGTCATCTCCCAGATCACCGGAACATCTGCCTCCGATCTCTTAGGAATCCTCCACAGGATTGGCAGGGACACATCAGGCGCTCTTTCATTTGAGAAAAGAAGCTTTGGTGGTGTCCAGACAAAGGACGTTTCCGATGAAGCCGTTTTGGAACAGATTATTAATGAACTCCCGCGTAAGCCGTTCCTTGTGGGTGAAGAAGGCGTCTCAATGTCTCTCGCTGGTGTTCAGAACAAAATAGGCGTATTCCGGCATGAAGACGGCAAACTGGGCATTCCTGTGAATGGAACACCCTCCACATGGATCCTTAAGCCAGATTCAGATCGTCTTTATGGTTCTGTATGGAACGAAGCCTTTTGCATGCTTCTTGCTAAAAATTGCGGGCTAGATACGCCAGAAATCAGGGTCGGTCGCGCAGGAAAACGTCGTTATATCCTCATTAAGAGATATGACCGCATTGTTCATCGGGAGTCAGGAAGAATAAGACGCCTACATCAGGAAGATTTTACACAAGCAGCTGGTCTATTTACTAGCAGAAAATATGAGAAAAATGGCTCAGGCCTTCCTGGCCTCAAAATATCCGATATTATAGAAATTATACGAAATGTAATGCATAAGCAATCAATTCTAGAAATTCCTAAGTTTATCTCGTATCTCATCTTCAATACGATTGCATGTAATACGGATGCTCATGCAAAGAATTATTCATTCATAATTTCAGCAAGTCGGGTTGTTATGACTCCGATTTATGATGTAATGTGCGCAAAGCCCTATCCCAACATAACTAAATACATGGCGAATACGATTGCGGACAAAAGAGAGGGCGACTATCTCCAAGGCAGACATTGGCAACGCGAGGCCAAAGCATGCGGTTTAAGCCCGAGTATCATGCTGAAATCTGTTGAAACCCTCTGCAACCGAGTTCTGAAGGAACTGGATAAAACCTACAATGAACTCGTTGCCATGGATGCAGAAGGCACCGAAATGGCGTGGGAATGCGGAGGGTATATTAGAGATCGCGCCAAATCCCTTTTGAACGGACTTAAAGAAAAGGAGTAAAAGGTACCTTATGATCCTGAGTAAACCAAGCGGAACGCCTCTACCGGCCGCTCTGGGTCTGAGTTCTTTGCCGGTTGTTTGCAGGATCGGGCGAAGAGTGGCAGCCGTGCCGTGAATATAAGGGATTTTCAGAGGCTGCTTGGTTCGATTTAATTGGAACTTACTGTGGGGTGAGCTATTTGGTGGGGTGCGATGCCGAGTTTACACGTTGAAATCAGCTTCGAAGAGGTCAGCTGCGACCACCTGGGCTCGAATATTTGGCTTTACGTCGCGGGCGCTCTACCTCCCTAACCTGCAGGTCTGGGCAAAGGAGCCGCAAGGGGCCCCCCGGGAGAAATTGATCGGCGCGCAATGCAAGGCCGTGGCCCTAGACCGCATCGGCAAGAGCCTCGGCGAGCGCGACACGCTGTGCCCCCGGTCGGGCGGACAGCATGCCGAACGGATATTGGGTGGCTTTGGCGGCATCATCCAGGTCGACGGCTATGCAGGATGTAACTGCCTGATCGCAGCAGACCGGATCGGGCCGGGCATCCAATTGGCACACAGCTGGGCGCATGTGCCCCGCAAGTTTTTCGAGATCACTGGCACCAGAACTAGCTAGCCATTCGCGGTCAGTCGGGCAATGTCAGCTGGGCAGCGTAGGGCTGAACGCTTGTGCTTCGGCCTTCGAACATGAACGCACGGGTCCGGCCCTCTGGCTGAAGCCGGTAGCAATTTTCCAACGTATCGGATAAGCTTGTGATTATTGAGTCGGAAGTTGGGTTCAATTAGGTATGACGGCAATCCAACGCTCGTCCAATATCCTGTCCGACAAATTATATTTTGAAATCAATACAGTCCGACTGTCCGCCGCCCCAATCGCTCCCAGATGGATTTGCCAGCCTTTCCGGCGCCTTCGGATGCCACTGCATAGGTGCGCGCGCAACAAGTTGGAAATACAGCTTTTGACCCATCCCATCTTGCCAAGCGGCGCTGCTGTATTGTGAAGGGCAGGAGCTCGCCATCCTAGGGTACGACCTAGTTCCGCAACTGCTGGTATATGCGCCTCTCCCGCACGCGGTGCTCTGCCATCTCATTACCGACAAGCTCAAATATTTTTGGCAAAAATCACGGGAAAATCCCCCGCGGATAACGCTGTTGTTCCGCGGAGGGGCTTCTTATCTTTGAGGCTTACGCCCAATCGGGCTGATCCAATTCCCGCGCCGCCAGGAATTCACGGATCTCATGTGCAGCGAGTCCGAAGAGAAAGCCATAGAGGCCACCCTTGCTCGGAGGAAACGCAAGTTTGCGATCCGATTCCAGCTCGAGAGAATCGAAGTGGAATTTCGTGTCCGAAACAATCGCCACGCCGAGAACAGCCATCAGCTCACCCGCATAGTCGCAAAGCACCTCTGCGCGACCTTCCTCCGCGGCGCGCACCTCACGGACAGTCCACAGCTCGCTGGGCGAAGGATCATCCTTGAAAACGCATTCAGGCGCACGTCCCGAAAAGTCGGCGAGGATTTCGCGCAGGCCACAGTCCTGCCCTGTAGGCTGAGACAAGAACCGATCGACGACCAGATGCACGGCAAACTGTTCCATGGCGGAAAGCTCGTCAACGGCCTCCAGGTCAGCAATGGGGATATCGCCGACATCAGAATTTTGAGCAAGCCGATTGGCCCAAAAGCCGGGAGCCACCAGGATCTGGGGGGCGAGGTGATCGTTGTCGAGAAAACCGTCCTCGCAGGACAGCATCTGGTTCCAAATCGACTCCGTCAACATGGGGAAATGCCCTGCAGCCAATTCGATTGCGCAGTCGAGCACGGTCGCGATCTTTGCCGCTGGCGTGAACGGGATGGGAAGCGCACCGCTCGTGTCGATGCTCAAAGCGGCTGCCGCCCGAGGATTGATCGGGATGGAGATGTCGGGGTTGGTAGTTTCGAACATTGGCGTCCTGTTCCTTTGTTGATGTGGGACTATGTTTCTATATGTGTATTGAATTGTATTTGTGAAATGATGCTTTCGTCAAGAAAAGAATTCGCTTCTGCGTAACCAACGGTTCTGCTATGGCGACATGCCGTGTAGAGGAGTATCCACCTTCTTTTTTTTCTTCCTACCGAGCAGTTCGCCTCACTACGAACACCCGCGTTTCAAGCGGTTTTGTGACGCTTGCGCGCGCGTCAGAACTCAATTCCCGACCTTGACGCTCAGCCCGCTCAGAACCTTTTTAACCATCGCCGAAGCGGGGGCGTCGAGTCTCAGCTATGACCACATTGCGAGCAAGGCGGGTATCGACTACATGCAAGCAGCCCATCACATCGAGTATCTGTCGACCGGCAGAGCGGGGCATGAGGGGATAGAACTTGTCACCCGACGCGAGGATGCCGACCGCAGATATCGGACTGTGACCATCACAGAAAAGGGCCGCGACCTTGCAAGACGCTTCGTATCGCCTGAGATCGGCTTGGAGTTCAATGAGGAACCGATTGTAGAAGCAGCAAGACTGAGCGAAGCACTCCGGAGCGGGCCTCTTCCTGCGATACATTTTGCGACAAACGCCCTTCCGGGCGCTGCTCTTGTTACCCTCACAGTGTTGCTCGAAATAGCGCGCAACGAGGTGCGGTTCGGGCTTGAAGGCTTGCCTGCCAAAACGATTGCAGCACAACTTGGAATTTCCAACTTTCCTCGACATCTGAGCATACTCAGTGAAGGATTAAAGGGCCGCGACGGACTTGGATTGGTCGAATGCATCACCAGCCCTGAAGATCGCCGAATAAAACTTCCACGACCTACCGCGAAGGGGCATCGAGTCGTCAGCCAAATTGCCGCTCTTGTGTGCGGGGAGGCGCTGATCGTTCCACGACGCGCAAAGCCCGAAAAAGCCATCGAACTGGCAAGCGCTGACATGATCTCTAGCCTAGACGACGCCGATTTTGACCCAGCTTTTGACGTAGACGATCCCGACGAAACTCTGAAGGTTACCAAGTAGATGCTGAAGCCGGAAGATCGCGCAGGTGCACCATATCGGTGTCATCGGTGGCGCTTACCGGCTCGATACCAGCAATCAGACCCTACCAAAACATGGCGGGTGACCGCCTGAACCAGAACATACGTCATGTGCGAGGACAGCAAACATCCTCGTGATCCAACGCCTTCAATAGACATGTGGCCCTTCGTCATCGGCACCCGGCATCGAACCCTCGGCATCGTCTTGAGGCAACACGGCAGCAAACGCATCCGGGTCACCAACCCATTTTTTGTTCACAAAAGATCTGATAGGTTGGGCTTCCGGCGCTCGCGCAACCTGGTCGTCCGGCAGGCTGCTGTGCCCTGCCAAGGACGGAGAAATCGCAGCAACATCCAGCAAACGGGCTATGAATTCCAGGGTGGCAGAAAGACGCTTTTGCGACAAATCCCAACGTCTGATATCAACGCTATTGCCTCTGATCTCTAGCGAGACGCCTGGCGCCCGAAGCTGAAACCCGCCATTGATCCGGCCAAGTGATCCCGCTCGATTTGAGTCCAACGCCCGCAGCACCCGCCTTGACACGCGCAAGACGTCCCCCAGCGATGCGCCGGCCATCAAGCCGGGCCGCGCAACTCGTCGATGAGATCGGTCAACAAGCTTTCCAGGCGCCCCATTTGATCCGTGGTCTTGCTGATGCGCCTGTCCATCACCGCCAGTGCGTCGCGCAGGGTCAGTTCCTTCAGCGCCTGATCTAGCAGATCTTTCTGAATATGCTCCTGCTGCCCTGCCAAATTCTCCAAGGATTGAGCTACCTGAGTCAGGCTCTGCGTGAGCGCGTCGAGCGTCTGCCCGCTGTTTCCGACCGACGCTTGCGCTGTCGAAAGCAAGTGTGCCAGCAAGGGGTGCAGGTGTCCCAAGGTCAGCGTTAGATCCTGCATAGAGGTGTCCATATCTTTGCCGATCATGCATCATCTCCAAATGGGTTGTTGTTTTCGCAAGACGCGCCGAAAGGCCGCCAGGGATCAGCCTCGTGACAGCAGTTTGAGCAACAAGCGCGCCCAAATGTGCCGAATAGGTTTTCAATTGCTCGGCGATATGGGCAAGGGCGGCACCGATGCCGGCGGGGCCAGAAATCTGGCGAGCGTGCTGTTCAAGGAGGCCAATGCGTTCGATTGTCGCTGCATCAGCGCCTCCGAGGCCAGCAACTCTTGCCGGATCAGCGCCATCTCCTGTCTGGTTGTCCGGTTGGCGGTTTCCAATGCCTCGATCCGCGCCTGCAGGGCGCTCAAGCGGTCTGTGTGATCCCGATCGATACGGTCCATCAAGTCCAGAAACCGACGCTCCAGGGGTGTCGGATGTGTCATGATTTGCCTCCATGTCGCCCTTCAACGGACGCGTGATTGCGTGATGTCGAAACGGGATCAGCTTCGGCAGGGCGGCGGAATCCTCTGCCAGCCAATGCGATATATCCCAGGCAGGGTGCGGCCAATCCCCTTTGCCATAGCGCGCGACATTGAATGCCGCTCTGGAATCCCAGGCCGCCATGAACCGTTGGGGTGCAGCGGCAAGTTCAGCCCCACGCGCAGCAGATTGGGCCGCCAGAAACGCAGGATCGTTGAGCCATAGCTTTCCCGAAAATTCGGCATCAAAGACCCGACCGCGCAAGCGCAGACGGTCTTTAACCGGCGCTGCAGGGTCACCGACAGTTATAGAATTCCGCGTCTGGCCCAACACAGACCAGCCTTGGCGACTGACATGGTTCTGCAAGCAGGCGATCACGTCATTGCGCGAGGCAATGTGCCCGGCATCCACCTCCGCCAGAAGAAGATTCAGCAAATCTTCACGCTGGTCGATTTCCGGTTGAAGACCCGCGCGGCGGGCTTCGGCCTCAAGTTTCAGCTGCCAGTCTGGCCGGGCAAGATTGTGGCGCCGCGCCGGATCTTCGGGATCCGCCCAGCCGAACCTGGCGTTCACCACATCGCGCATTGCCTGCCAGAGCCAGGGGGCTTCGCCAAAGGGTGTCGGTGGATGCGGATTGTAGCCGAAAGGACGCTCGCCCGCGAAAACCGCGCGCGGCAAGGCGATGTTAACCTCCAGCCGGCCCGTATGGGTATGCGTTGTGACATAGTATCCCGGCCGTGCCGGGGCCGGAATTCCGGGCCACAGTGTTTGAACAAACAGCCCAAGCGCCAGATCAACCTGCCGCCGCGCGACCAGTTCGCCCGCGTTGAACGCCTCAACGTCGACATCGCTCTGTGCAAAGGACAAAAGGCCAAACCGGTATTTGCGCTGGAACGGAAGCACCGCGATGGAACGTCTGAGGCTATCCGCCCGACCATGCAGAATTTCCGGAGCTGGGTCGCGCACAACCTCAACCTTTGTCCCTGCGACGTCTTTCATCACGATCGGCGAATCCATGTAATCAGTCAGGGCACGATAGACATCAGCCCCCCTGCCGTGCCCGTTCGCGGCGGTATTGTCGTGCTGATGCGAAAATCCACTCAGCAAGCGTCGCCCTCCTCGTCGCGCCCGGCTTGATGATAATGCGGCAGCAAGCCGTCAATCCGGCTTTCGATGCGGAGCAGTGAAAGAAGCAGAAGGCCAGCATCAAGAGGAGACGTCCGGTCGGCGATGTCGGTGGCAATGTCCTCCAAAAAGGTCGCCAGCTGTTGCTGGCGCAACAGGATGCGTTGCCAGTCCTGCCGAGGTGAAGGTGGTCGCCGCAAACCGCAGGCGATCAGATAGGTGCTGACGCCGAGGCCAACTTCCGCCGCATAAGCTGCAATGGTGGCCCGCTCCTCCCTCGTGGGGTTCAAGACTGCCCATTTGCTGCGCATTTCATCTTCGTTCTTCTTCGGTCGTCCCATCTCGCCGTCCACAGACATTGGTGTTGGCTCCAGTGTCCACGACGCCCCCGAAAATGGACGCACGCGAAAATGCCGTTCCGTGCATTTTTTTGAACTTTTTTGGTGGGGTTTTTTGGTGACCACCCGGGGAACCTTGATCAGGGGCCATCCCAAAGCCGCGTCGGAGGACCCACCAGCGCGGGAAAGGAGAGCATCAAAGAACCCCTTTGGAACAGCCTGAATTCCCGGCAGACATCCCATATTTCCGCGTCGAAAACTCAAGAAAATCCAAGTGGCGCAAGTCGATTTCAGATGTGGCTTTCCTAAACTGCCCTTGCGTGACCCTGCCTCAGAGCCAGCATTTCTTTCCATCGAGCACTGATACTCGCAAGGTCATAAGCCGAACCACGGCTTTCAAAACGAGAGATGTTCTGTCAATGTTCTAGGCCATTCCCCCCGCTCCCGCGATTCCCCCGAGACCTCCCATGTGCAACCTCTACTCCCAAACCAAATCCCAAGACGCGATGCGACACGTCTTTGAGGCAGCAGTCGCAGATGACGAAGAGCTGATCGACACTGCCGGGAACCTGCCGTCTATGGCGGGGATTTACACCGACTACGCCGCACCGATCATCCGTGCAGCGTCAAACGGCAACTGGCAGCTTGCCCGCGCGCGCTGGGGGATGCCCACGCCGCAGGTGTTTCTGGAAGGCAAGCGCACCGATCCGGGCGTGACCAATATCCGCAACGTGGCCTCCTCGCATTGGAAGCGCTGGCTTGGGGTAGAACATCGCTGCCTTGTGCCTTTCACCAGCTTTGCCGAACCCGACAACCGCCCCGGTGCGCCGCGCAACCATCCGGTCTGGTTTGCGCTTGGGCAGGGTCGCCCCTTGGCATTTTTCGCTGGGCTGCACACCAGATGGACCTCCGTGCGCAAACTGAAAGAAGGCGAAGTGACCGCAGATCTCTTCGGATTTCTGACCTGCCCGCCCAATGCCGAAGTGGCCCCCGTGCATCCCAAAGCCATGCCGGTGATTCTGACCAAGCCGGAGGAATGGCGGCGCTGGTTAACGGCACCCGTATCTGAGGCCCTGCGCCTGCAGCGCCCGCTACCGGATGGTCTTTTGCAGATCGTTGCAGAAGGGGTTCGGGAAGATGCTGCTGCGTGACATGGCCCCCTCCGATCCACTGACCCTGCTGCGGGCCCGCGTGCATGAAGCCGAGGGTCGGGGGCGTCGGGCCTTTGCCCTGTTTCAGGTGGCGCGCCACCTTGGGCCGCTGGTCTGGGTCTTGCCCTCCCATGTGCCGGAACTGCCGATGCTGAATGGCCTGCCGGAAGGCGTTGGCGCGCGGCTGCATCTGATCCGGCCTGAGGGCGAGGTGGATCTCTTGTGGTGTGTCGAGGAAGCGCTGCGCTCTGCCCCGATTGGGCTCGTCATCGCTGAGCCCGAGAAACCCCTTTCGCTGACCGCAGGCCGCCGCCTGCAACTTGCCGCTGAGGCAGGCCGCACCACCGGCCTGATGCTGACCCGCCAAGACGCTGGCAGCAATGCCACGGAGACCCGCTGGCTCTGCGAGCCGAAGGCCGGACCCAAGCCGGACTCGACTCTGCATGCGTGGAGTCTTATTAAGAACAAAAGAGGAACATTAGGCGATTGGACCCTGGACTGGAATGGCGCGTCGGCTCATGTCCATATGGTTTCCGAGGCTCGCGAGCGATGCGAGCCTGCGCGGACGGCCCAGTGACGGGCCCTTTGCCCTGACCCATCGGGCAGGGAACGCCGACCATCTGCATTGCTTGAATCAAGCTGCCTCTGCACGCGGGCTGATCCGCGGCATGGCTTTGGCCGATGCCCGCGCGATCTGCCCCGATCTTGCCACCCGTCCAGCGAACCTTGTGCGCGAGGCGGCCGCCCTGTCCAGCCTCCGACGTTGGGCCAGTCGCTATGCGCCAATGGTGGCTACCGATGGCGTCGATGGGCTGATGGCCGACATCTCGGGGGTGCCACATCTCTTCGGTGGCGAGGAAGCGCTGCGCGATGATCTGCAAGCGCGGCTGGAGCGGGCGGGGTTGCAGGCGGTCAGCGCCATTGCAGGCACCCGCGGGGCCGCACATGCCTTGGCGCGCCATGGTGGTGGCATCATCCCCGAAGGCAAGCTCGCAGAAGGGATCGGTTCCCTGCCGGTGAAGGCGCTTCGGGTCGATCACGACACCGCCGAAGCCTTGGCGCGCGTGGGCCTTGCCCGCATCAGTGATCTGATCCCGCTGGCCCGCGCGCCTCTGGCGCGGCGGTTCGGACAAGGTCTGGTCATGCGGCTGGATCAGGCGCTCGGGCAGCATGCCGAGCCGGTCGCGGCAGAAGCAGACGCGCCGCATTTCGGGGTGAGGATGACTTTGCCCGAACCGATCGGGTTGCAATCAGATGTGATGGCAGGTCTCGCGCGGCTTTTGGAACGGCTTTGCGCCAAACTGGCCGCCACCCATATGGGCGCGCGACGCATGCGGCTGGAACTGCGGCGGGTGGATCGTGGCACGGTTGAGGTCGAGATCGGCTTTGCCCGCCCGATGCGCGACCCGATCCGTATCGCTGCCCTCTTTGCCAAAGGTGTGGACGAGATCGACGCAGGTTTTGGCATCGACGCCCTGCGCCTTTTTGCCCCCATCACCGAGGCCATGGTCCCCGAACAGATCGGCGGTGGCCCGATGATCCGCGCCAAAACTGGCCCCGACGATGCTCTGGCCGATCTGCTGTCCTCGCTTGGCAACCGTATCGGGTTTGAACGGGTGCAACGGCTCTTGCCGGCGCAAAGCCTGATCCCCGAGCGCAGCTTTATCCTTGCGCCCGCCGCCTATTCCGAAGCCGAAGCCAGCCCCCATCAGGCGCGCCCCGCGCGCCCGATCACCCTGTTCCCGCCCGAGCCGCTTGCTGCGGTGTCCGGCACTCCGCCTGCGCGGTTCCGCTGGCGGCGGATGAGTTTCACCACCCTGCGCGCCAAGGGGCCTGAGCGCCTCACGCCGGAATGGTGGTTCGATGATCCCGCCTGGCGCTCGGGTCTGCGCGATTACTGGCGCATCGAGACGCAGGAAGGTCCGCGCCTCTGGCTGTTCTTCACCCCCCAAGCCCCGGGGGGGACAAACTGGTATGCCCATGGGGAGTTCCTATGACAGCCCCCCGCCTGCAACCCTATGCCGAACTTTGCGTGACATCAAACTTCACCTTCCTGAAGGGCGCCTCTCATCCCGAGGAACTGGTGACCCGCGCCGCAGAACTGGGCCTTGCCGCCATCGCCATCACCGACCGCAATTCGGTGGCAGGCGTGGTGCGGGCATTTTCGGCGCTGAAGGAACTGACGCGCCTCAGAGCCGAGGCGCAGGCAACGGCCGAGGCCGCGCAAGACGGCCCTACCATCCGCTCAAAACATGTAACCGATCACTCCAGCCGCCAGACGGTGCCGCATTTTACCGGAACGACCGAAGCCCCCAGCCTGCCGGATCAGCCGCTGCCGAAGCTGATCGCCGGCACGCGGCTGGTCTTGACCGACTCTGCCGTTCAGTGGCTGGCCCTGCCCACCGATCTTGCGGCCTGGTCGCGACTGACGCGGCTTTTGTCGATCGGCAAGCGCCGCGCGCCAAAGGGGGAATGCCACCTGACCCGTGCCGATCTGACGGCATGGGGGGCTGGTATGATCCTGATTGCCTTGCCGCCCGATCCCCTAACGCAAGAAAGCGCAAAATCCGCCCGTGCCGATCTGCGCACCTTGGCCCAAAGCTTCCCCGGCCAGTGCTTTCTGGGCGCGGCCCCGCGCTATGACGGGCTCGACGGTGACCGGTTCGATGAGCTGGCCTTGATGGCGCAAGCCTTGAACCTGCCCATGGTGGCGGTAGGCGATGTGCTGATGCACCGTTCTGCGCGCCGCCCCTTGGCCGATGTGCTGACCTGCCTCCGGGAAGGCTGCACCATCGACACGATTGGCACGCGGAGACTGGCCAATGGCGAACATCGGCTGAAGTCGGGGGCCGAGATGGCGCGGCTGTTTTCACGCCACCCGGCCGCCTTGCGCCGGACGCTGGACATCGCCAACGCTTGCGCCTTCCAACTCTCGGATCTGCGCTATCAATATCCAGATGAGGCGCAGGACGGGGAACCCGCGCAGGACCGTCTCGAACGCCTGACCCGCAAGGGGTTGCACTGGCGCTACCCCGCCGGGCCGCCGCCAAAGATCATCCACCGCGTGGAAAAAGAACTGACCCTGATCCGCGAGGTTGACTACGCCCCCTATTTCCTGACGGTGCATGACATCGTGCAGTTTGCACGCTCCAAAGGCATTCTGTGCCAAGGGCGCGGGTCGGCGGCCAATTCGGTGGCCTGCTATCTTCTCGGCATCACCGAGGTGCCGCCCGAGAGCATCACCCTGATCTTCGAACGCTTCATCTCCAAAGAACGCGGCGAGCCGCCGGATATCGACGTCGACTTCGAACACGAACGCCGCGAAGAGGTGATCCAGTGGATCTATGAACGCTATGGCCGCCACCGCGCCGGTCTGACGGCGGTGGTGATCCATTTCCGCAGCAGGGCGGCCATCCGTGAGGTGGGCAAGGTCATGGGCCTGTCCCAGGACGTGATCGCGCGGCTGTCTGGACAAATCTGGGGCTGGTCATCATCGGCCCCTGGCGAAGATCGTCTGCGCGACGCAGGCCTCTCGCTCGAGGATGCCCGCGTGCAACTTGCCACCAAGCTTATCGGCGAGATCATCGGTTTCCCCCGCCACCTCAGCCAGCATGTCGGTGGTTTTGTCATCACCAAGGGTCGATTGGACGAGATGTGCCCCATCGAAAATGCCGCGATGGACGACCGCACCATCATTGAATGGGACAAAGACGACATTGATGCGCTTGGCCTCCTCAAGGTCGATATCCTCGCCTTGGGCATGCTGACCGCTATCCGCAAAGCCTTTACCCTGTTGGCCGATCATCGCAGCCAGAACCTGACGCTTGCCAATATTCCGCCCGAAGATCCGAAGATCTACGACATGCTTTGTCGCGCCGATGCTATCGGGGTGTTTCAGGTGGAAAGTCGGGCGCAGCTGAACTTCCTACCGAAGATGCGGCCGCGCAAATTCTACGATCTGGTCTGCGAGGTCGCCATCGTCCGCCCCGGCCCCATTCAAGGCGGCATGGTGCATCCCTTCATCAACCGCCGCATGGGCCGCGAGAAGGTCGAAGACCTTGGCCCCGCAATGATGGAGGTGTTGGGCCGCACCTATGGCGTGCCGCTGTTTCAGGAACAGGCGATGCAGATCGCCGTGGTGGCTGCAGGGTTCACACCGTCAGAAGCCGATAGCCTGCGCCGCAGCCTTGCCACCTTCAAGCGCATGGGCACCATCGGGTCGTTCCGTGACCGTTTCGTCTCGGGCATGCTGTCGCGCGGCTATGGCGCCGATTTTGCCGCGCGCTGTTTCGCGCAGATCGAAGGCTTCGGCAGCTATGGCTTCCCCGAAAGCCATGCCGCCAGCTTCGCGCGGCTGGTCTATGTCTCGGCCTGGCTCAAATGCCACCATCAGGCGGTGTTCACCTGCGCGTTGCTGAACTCCCAACCCATGGGGTTTTACGCCCCGGCGCAACTGGTGCGCGATGCGCGGGATCACGGGGTCGAGGTCCGCCCCATCTCGGTCAACCATTCGCTGTGGGATTGCACACTGGAACTGCGCACCGATGGTAAGCTTGCCCTGCGGCTGGGATTCCGCCAGATCAAGGGCCTGCGCGAAGAGGATGCAGGCTGGATCGCCGCCGCCCGCGGCAATGGTTATCCAGATGTCGAAAGCCTCTGGCGCCGGGCCGGTGTCCATCCCGACACGCTGGCGCGGCTGGCCGAAGCCGATGCCTTTGCTGCCCTTGGCCTGACCCGCCGCGATGCGCTTTGGGCCGCCAAGGCACTGAAAGCCCCCGCGCCGCTGCCGCTGTTCGGGCCTGACGGCGAAGGCGGCATTGAACCCACCGTCACCCTGCCGCAGATGACCCTCGGGCAAGAGGTGATCGAGGATTACCTCTCCCTGCGCCTGTCTCTGCGCGCCCACCCGATGGAACTCCTCCGCCCACGCCTGCCCGAAAGCCTGCCGCATGATCGGCTGCCGCAGGCCAAAGGCCGCATCATCATCACCGGCCTTGTCATCACCCGCCAACGCCCCGGCACTGCGGCAGGCGTGATCTTCCTGACGCTGGAGGACGAAAGCGGTACGGCCAATGTGATCGTCTGGAAACAGATCTACGAGGCCTTCCGCAAAGCGGTCGTCACAAGCCGCTTGGTCCGCGTCACAGGCCGCATCCAACGCGACGGCCCCGTGACCCATGTCATCGCCGAGCGGGTCGAGGATGTCTCGCATCTTCTGGCCACCCTTGGCCGTCCCGTGATCATCGACGCTAATGATGGTCGCGCAGATGAAACCAAGCGCACCGTGGGTGGCAGCGTGCGGTCCTCGGCGCGCCATCCCCGCGAGCAGGCGAAAAAGTTGTTCCAGAGTAGGGATTTTCATTGAGCAAAACTGTTCCCTGTCCTCTTGGATCATTTTCGCAACAAAGTTAGCCCACCTGCAAAGGCGTGGCTCGCCGTAAGGCATCGGCAGTGGTGTGGTGTGGACACTCGAAGGCAGCATCAAGACGCTGCAATGAGTGTGCGAGGGTCACAGTGCTTGGGCAACCTGTCTGACGAGGGCGAAAATCGAGCCCCTGCTGGCCAGCAAAGGCCTGATCTATGGCGTTTGTAACAAAAACTGGGGCGCAGGAAAGGCTTTGTAACGGCATAAGTATTTGTTTTTATTATTACAAACACACTTGTAACACCGTGACAACTTTTTGGCCCCTAGGTATGTATTTACATGTGTGCGTGTGCGCGTGTGTGTGCGTACATGTATATATATATTTCTTTTCTCGTAATATCGTAACATATACATACATTATAATTATAAATCATATGCTTACGGTCGCTACATGAAGTGTTACATCACGTAACACTGTCATAGCATTGATTTCATTGATATTCGCCAAACCTCACTTGCCACCGCTAGATCCAAGCATTAAAAACTCAGTCCCAAGCAAGGCATTTCCGCTCGAAACTATGATCTGACAGAGCCGCAGCATATCCTCCAGACTGCCCAGCAGACGCAATCAGCGACCGGAGTGTCATCATTGAGAGTGGCCCGAGCTACTCGACGTCGCGGAACTTTGCTCCATGTCAGAGGGGGATCATGTTGGAGCAGAGTTTGCCACAAGACAGGGATGACAAAGGGGCCGCCGTGCCGGCGGGCCGTGCGGCGCGGCTGTTTCGATTTGGCGGCATCGCCTCGGGGATTGCGGCCGGTGTAGCGGCAGAGGGGTTGCGCGCTGTGGTGCAGGGCAAGCGGCCGGACATGACCCAGCTTTTGCTGACGCCTGCGAACACGTTGCGCCTGACAGAAGGCTTATCCCACCTGCGCGGGGCGGCACTGAAACTTGGCCAGATGCTATCGATGGATGCCGGAGTCATACTGCCAGATGAACTGGCGGCGATCCTTGCCCGGATGCGGGATGACGCCCGCCATATGCCCCCGAAACAGGTGCAATCCGTCCTGAATGCCGAATGGGGGCAGGGTTGGCACAGCCGCTTTGCGCGTTTTGATGTGCGCCCCTTCGCTGCGGCCTCTATCGGGCAGGTGCACCGCGCTATCCTGCCTGACGGTCGCGATCTGGCGATCAAGGTGCAGTATCCCGGTGTGCGCGCCAGTATCGACAGCGATGCAGAGAATATGGCCATGCTGCTGCGTTTGCCCGGGGTTTTGCCGCGCAAGATGGATGTCGCACCGCTCCTGGCCGAAGCAAAGCGCCAGTTACATGCCGAGGCCGACTATCTGGCCGAGGCGCGGCATCTGACCCGTTTCAGTGCGCTTCTGGCAGACTCGGATCGGTTCGTCGTGCCTACTCTGCATCCGGAACTTTCTACCGCCCAAGTGCTTGCCATGAGCTATGTCCAGAGCGTCCCGCTGGAAAGTCTGGTGAATGCCCCGCAAGAGGTGCGGGATCAGGCGGCCCGATTGCTGATCGATCTGGTGTTGCGTGAACTGTTTGTGTTCGGTGCCATGCAAACCGATCCCAATCTTGCCAACTATCGCTATCAGCCTGACAGCGGGCGCATCGTCTTGCTGGATTTCGGGGCGGTGCAGCTGGTAGACCCAAGCCTTGCAGCCGACTTTCGCGATCTGTTGCGCGTGGCGTTGGACGGCGGGGCTGAAGCGACTCGCACGGCCATGCTTCGGATCGGTTACTTCGCAGATGACACCACGCCGCAGCACAAAGACCTGATCCAGTCGATGTTCACGCTCGCCATGGCGCCTTTGCGACAGGACACGCCGTTTGATTTCGGCAGCAGCGGCCTGCTGGACCGGCTGCGCCGCATGGGTCTTGCGATAGGCTCTGAACGTGATCTGGCGCATGTGCCGCCCGCTGCGACGCTGTTCCTGCATCGCAAGATTGGCGGCATGTATCTGATGGCGGCGAAACTGCGGGCAAGGATTGCCCTGCGCCCGATGGTCGAGGCTTACCGCTGAACACCCCATGGCACGCGTTGAAATTGCGGCCTTTTGCGCCATCTCACCCTGCGGACAAGAATCTGGTTGCCATGCCAGAGATGATTGCGGCCCGCACAGAGGGTGAAAAGCGGCTGACCGATTTTGTGCCCCACATGGGGCGGCGCTATGCAAATTGAACCAACACCGATCATGGGCCGGGCGGAAATACGGCGGTATCGGGGCTGTCGCCCTATATCCAGCCCAGGCTGGTGCTGGTCTCTTATGCAGTCGCGACGGCCCTCTCTGCACACGGCCCGGACGAGGCCGAGAAGTTCGTGCAAGAGGTCATCTGGCGGGGCTATTCCAAGGGCTGGCTGGAACGGCGCGCAGGTCTGGGCCAGCTACCGTGATGGGCTGGATGCCGATCTGGCCATGCTTGATACCGACCGCCGTTTGCACCACGCGGTGGCTCATGCCGAAGGCGGCAACACCGGTCTGGCCTGTTTTGGTGCTTGGGCCGAAGAGCTGACGGAAACCGGCTATCTGCACAATCACGCGCGGATGTGGTTTGCGTCGATCTGGATTTTCACGCTAGGGTTGCCGTGGCGGATTGGGGCGGATTTCTTTTACCGGCACCTGCTGGATGGCGATCCGGCCTCGAACACCCTTGGTTGGCGCTGGTTGGCGGGCCTTCACACCCGCCGCAAACCCTACAAGGCCGAAACCTGGAACATCGCGACCTTCACCGCCCATCGCTTTGCACCGCGTGACAGCGAACTGGTGGTAACGGTCAGCCACCAGAATTTCGGAAGCTCCGCCGTGGCCAAAAGTCCTGCGACCGGCAGGACTGCTCAATCAGAAAACCCAAGGATAACGGCGTTCAACTGCGGCACCTGATTGAGATATAGAACCCCATCTCAGGGATATCTTGGCGCAGATATGGCGGTGGCACGTCAACGATCCGGGCCCGAAGCGAGGCCCCTTCGGCAAGTTTGACAAGAAGCGTATCGGCAACTTCTGGCGGCAATTCACCGATGGCACGCAGTTTTCGACCCAGAAATCGCGCGGCAAAGCCGGCTCGCATCGGGGCATAGACCGCTATTCCCGACCGATCTGTCGGGCGCAAATGCACTTGGGTATTCAACTCGATTTTCACTCTCCGCCAAGCACGCGGGACGCCAAGCACCGGCACCCGACGAAATAGAATGGCGACCGTTCCAGGAGGCTGTCGTTCGCTTGCCGCGCTCAGATCGACGACAGAGGATCGAACAGGATCAAGAAAGGCGGCATTCGCCATCTGGCGCTCCTATTGGTGCAGGTCAAACCGGGCGGTGACCATGACAAGATAATTCCGGGTTTTGCAAGTTCAGCAGTCAGCCCTCTGCAAATCCGCGCGAAGCTGTGCGAATGGTGGCAGGCCGTCTTGTCACCGAAGCCTCTGGCAACATGGCCCTACCCCGCATCGCCGAAGTGGCCGGAACTGGTTTGGATTATATCCTTGCCGGAGCGCTGACCCATTCAGCCTGAACCTTGGAGCTCGGCGTGGATTTCGGATGACCGGAATTCGAGGTCACCGCAGCCCTCGCGTCACGCAAGCCCTCGTTGAGTAGGCAGCCCCGGAGCATTTTCCGAAATTGCCGCACAGAGTTTTTTGGTACCCTGTCGGGGAACCTTGATGATAGGCCATCCTTGGAAGGATGCGGAGGACCCTCCACAGCGGAAAGGAAGCACCGATGGCAAAAGGGCCGCCCGTTAAAGAGTTCACTTTGAACAATCCATTCAGGCTGCTGTGACGGCCTGATGCTGGCGATCCGGGTTGCGGACTGCGGCCCACATGACGGCGATGATCCAGGCAAGCCAAGCCCTGAGATGTGCGAGGATCTTTCGGATGTTATGTCCGCAGGCGCAGAGCCCGGCGAAGAGGGCGTCTCCGATGGTGACTTTCAACGGGCATCGTGACAGGCGGCCGTCACCCCTCTTACGTCAGCAACATCTCAAGCGGAACCTTGTTGCCAAGGCCGATCGCTTTCCGCATCATCCAGGCATCAGCCGCAGCGTCGGATCCCATAACTTTCGTTGCAGCCGACAGAATTGCCAACAATTGTTGGGTCCGCTTGCTCTGTTCGAAGGTCAATTTTGTATCAGAATCCCGTTCGACGCTGGCCTTCAAAGCCCGTTCGCTGATCTCGACAACTTGCCGCATCAGGCCTCGGCCCCGCAAGCAGGGAAAGGCTGAAATCAGTCCAAGAAGGGATGCAGCCGTTCCCATCTGTATTTCCATCGGACCGTGGCCCCCGTTACCCAAGGCATTCTCATTCGATATCACTCCGCCCAAAAGGCAACGAAGTGTGTCCGTAGGAGGGCAGCGCCGCACCAGCATCGTATTGGTCGAAACGGGCGGAGAGCTGACATCCGCTGCATCCTGCACGCACGGTGGCTCTGCGCAGGAAGCCGGCGCCTTAACTTGGCGCTGCTCACCATGAAGGTTTTCCGAAGAACTTGCGAAGAAGGCTTCCCCAATACGCTGGTCTATTCCAAAGCGACAGCGCGAACGAGAGCACCCTTGCTTTTGGAGTCACACTCGGTCTGGCGCCGCGTCGCAACCCGCTACGACAGGTGCCCCAAGGTCTTCTTGTCAGCTATAGCCCTAGCCGTAATCGTCACCTTCTGGCAATGATGAACAATGGAACTGGGGCCGAGCCCGACCGGAGAGCACATTTGGAAAGCTCTATGTCGTGTACGAAAACGGGTTTACCGCACAAGGCAAGGTGCTAACCTGCACCTAGACCTAAGCGCCTGAATGCAGGTCTCTTTTGGAGAGATGGTAGGCCCTACGGAGCTAGGAAGAACCCTTGAAACACATCGAACTCGTCAACAGGTTTCGTACGGACCTCTCCCGACTGGTGGTCGAGGTAGAGGCTTCTGTCGCTATGAACCAGCTCGATATCAATAAAATATGCGAGGATGTTGTCTGCGGGCTATTTCGTGAAATCTACGGGTTCGAAGCCCTCCGCAATCTCAACAGTGAAGAGAGAGAAAATTACCCTGGCATTGATCTCGCCGATGATGAAGCGAGGGTCGCGATACAGGTCACCTCCGACAGATCACTCGACAAGGTAAAAGAAACGCTGGGCAAGGTCATCAAACACGGCCTCACTGACAAATACGATAGAATAATCATCTATAACCTGACGAGAAAGCAGAGAAGCTATTCCAAGAGCGCAATCTCTGCGGTCTGCGGAGACAAGATCAGTTTCGACGCCTCATCAGACATCCTTGACTTCAAAGATATCTCTGAAAAAGCGGGAACGCTCACGCCGACGAAGTTACAGGCGGCCTCCGATCACTTATTTTCCTATATGCACGGGAGCGGGACGCGGACTTCCGGAAACCAGGGCGATATCGACAAACTCACCGTCAATACTCCCGACCCCGCGCTGGCCGATGAGAAGATTCTATATCAGCTCCAACTCCTGCGAGTAAGTCGTCAGTTTGCAGAATTTGATCGCTTGGGAGAAGCTCGGAGGCTCGCTGAGAGTTGTACGTCCGGTCAACTCTCCAGCGGCAGTTCCTCCCTTCGCTCTCGTGCTCTCGCATGGTGCTCTCGAATACTATCAAATGACGACTCTGCAGAAGCCGAGAGGGTTCTTAACGCAGCACGTGCGCTTTCACGTGAGCCGGAAATCGATATTGCCGAAGCCTTCCTGATCTCGAAACTGGACGGCCGAAACCCAGCGCTCTCAGCTCTCGCAAGTAAAAACACACCCCAGGCCGCATCGGCAGCACTATTTATAGTTAGCAACCGTGATGGAAAAGCACAGGCGCTTGAGTGGTTCCGCAAGACCGGCATAAGTCCAAGCGAACTTGATGCCGACGGCAAGAACCTCCTGCTCGATTTGCAACTTGAGCAGCGTGACTGGAGTGGCGCAGCGGTAACCGTAGGCTTCTGCAGCGACGCGGACTGCGAGGAGACGCCGATCCTCCGACTCAATCTGGCATTTGAAAGCCTTCTCAAGATCGTACCGGAAGAGTATCGACCACTTGTGCATGCGCAAGTGCCCTTCGAGAGAGCGGCCTTCTTCCTTGCTTCTGGAGAAGAGGCGCTCCGGTTTCACAGGGATGCGCAAAGCAAGTTCAAGCTAGCGACTGAGCGCTTTCAACAGCTTGGTATGCCTAAAGCGGCTGAGTTATCCGAAGGATATGACCTGTGGCTTGCCTTGTCGCATCCGGATCTAAAGAACGATGCTCAAGATCGGCTGCGTGCCATGCTGCGCGACCCGGCTCGATCCCTCAGGCTTGTGCCACTCGCCCTAAACTTCGGTGTTGGGTTGGATCTGGATACGGTTGCCCGTGCGCTCGACAGGCAAGTAGCCCTCTTCGGTGGCCCAACGAGCGATACCGCGGTAGCAAGGTTGTCACTCGCGCTTACGCAGCCCTCGGAAGAAAAGGTAGCGGCCTATATTGAGCGCTACAGGGGTGAGCTTGAACCTTGCCTAGATGTGCGTGCTATCGCGTTTATCGAGATTGAGATGCTGTCGCGGTCCGGTCAGGCCGATGCGGCGCAGCAGGCATTTGAGCGCCTCAAGGCGGCCGTGCAGCTTAGTCCGGATGAAGAGGCCAGGCTAAAAATCATACTTTCAGAAGCCAGTAACGATGCGCCGACTGCGGCCCGACGCGTCCAATATGAAAAGACTAAGTCTCTGACTGACCTCAAGAACCTGGTCGATACGCTCTATGACAAGGAAGAGTGGTCACATCTGACAGAGTATGCGGCGAAGCTCCACGAGGCGACGAAATCCGTTCTGTCTGCGGAGCAGCTTGTCGCCTCCTTGGTAAAGTCCGGTCAGGATCACAAGGCGACTGATTTCATTGAAGCAAACGAAAGCCTCCTCGAACAGTCTCCTAAGCTTAGAACACTGAAATGCTGGGCGCTTTACCGATCTGGCCGACTGTTGGAGGCGAGAGAGGCTCTCGCGCTCATCTCAGTCGATAAGGACGCAAAGAACTATCATGTACTCCGCCGCAACATAGCTATGGCGAGCGGGGACTGGCAGGGGCTCGCGCAAATTGTCGGCGATGAAGCCATGCACATTGAGGAACGCTCCGCAGAAGAAATCATTCAAGCGGCCTATTTGGGCTTTCAGGTACGCTCCCCTGCTGCGGCCGGCTTGCTGTTTGCTGCCGCCCAAAAGGGGGCGGACAATCCACAAATCCTAGCGAGCGCTTACTTTCTTGCCACGAATGCAGGTATAGAAGACGACCCTGTGATAGCTGGCTGGTTGCACCGCGCCGCTGAACTCTCCGGCGAGGACGGACCGATCCAGAGTGCATCTCTACAGGATATTCTGGAGATGCAACCGGAGTGGAATGACCGGCAAGAGCGCACCTTGAGAATGCTCAGGAACGCTGAGGTGCCGATGTTCATGGCGGCTCAGTCGCTCAATCGATCACTAATTGAAATGATCTTGGCGCCGCTTCTCGCCAATCTTCAAGAAGATGATCCCAGACGCCGTATTCCAGTCTATGCTTTCAGTGGCAAACGCGTGCCGTCCAGCTTGCCCTTTCCCGATGTGATTGGCCTTGACGCCTCTGCGCTGCTGACATTGGGCGGCCTTGAATTACTTAACGTCCTTAAGTCAGCGCCGTTCAAAATCCGCATACCGCACTCAACCCTCCAATGGCTGTTTGGCGAGCGGCAGCGCGCTGCGTTCCACCAACCAAGCCGCTTCCAACGGGCACAGAAGCTGCAAGACATGATTGCTGCCGGAAGGGTGAAAATTCTCACCCCAGGTCCGATGACAGATAGCAGGCTGAGTGCAGAGGTGGGGGAGGAACTCGCGGCCATGATAGGCGAGTCGAAGGAGGTATCCTCAGAAGGCCGTTCTAATGCCAAGTATGTGGTCCGCTCTTCACCGGTTCGTAGAGTGGGCTCATTGATGAATGAGGATGCCGACCTGAGCAGCCATCAGGCAATTATAGTTAGCTGCCAAGGGGTTGTCGAAAAGCTTCGGGCTATGGGTCGCTTGACAGTTGCTGAGACAAGGCGCGCGCACGCCTTCCTTCAACTAAACGAGCAGCGATGGCTGGGCGAGCCAAACATAGAAGATGGCTCCATTCTATTTCTCGATAGCCTCTCCGTGAGCTATTTTCAGACCTGCAAACTCTTGGAGAAAATCGCCGATGCGGGTTTCAACATCCTGATCTCAAAACCATTTTCCGAGGAAAATCGATCTCTCTTATCTCTCCAGCGGATGTCAGACGAGCTTGAGTGCTTGATTGAGGACATTCGTGCTTTTCTGCAGGATGGCATTCAGTCCGGTGCGATTGTAGTTGATCCACTCCGCCACAAAGACGACGAGCAGGATGAACACGATCTCCGCGGTCACCCTACTGCAGAAGCCCTATTGTTCTCCGAAGAATGCGACCTGGTCGTCTTTGACGACCGTTCCATAAATCAGCACCCAAATGTAGGTCTTCCAGGAGGTGCGACGAGGCCAATTCTCACATCTTTGGAGTTGTTAGCGCTTTGCACCGCTGAAGGATACTTGGATGCCGAACGTTCACAGGAAGCAATGACCAAACTTCGCCGTGGGGGTTTTCTATTTCTCGAAATCGATGAAGAGGAACTATTCGCCGAGATTTCTGAGTGTAAAAGCGGCGATGACGGGCTAAGAGAAACCGCTGAACTGCGTGCGATCCGAGAGTCCTTCACGTTTTCCCGCCTAGTGCGGGTACTTCGACATGAAGATGAAACGCCGTGGCTCGACAGGTCAATCATCACGATTCTTAAGGTGTACCGGCGCGTCTGGAGTTCCGGAGATTGTCTCTCAAACGTTACGGCAAGAGCGGCATGGCTTATGGAGCTGGGCGATATACGCGGCTGGCTCGTCTCATTCCCCTACGCGCAGGCGCGCCACATTCTTCAAGAAGGACGTATCCATCATCTGATGGTTCAGATCGCCCCTCCGGTCGATGTTGAGCAGGAGCGCCAAAAGGCCTTCCTTAAGTGGATAGATGAGCATCTCGTCATCCCGCTTCGGCGAGAATATCCGGCGCTGTTTGAGCGGCTCGTTCAGGTCGAGAAGAGCATGCTCTTGTCCTATCTTGATCGTAACCTTCTCTCTAGGGAGAGCGATGATGATCAGTGATGCGCTTGAGCGGGGCATAATTGGAGAGGCTGGCCTGGCACTCGTTCCTGAGGCGTTGCGCCATACTATGCTTCAAGACGCGGAGTTTCTCGACGCGTTTGGGCTGTCTCTACGCGTGGAAGGGATCGTTAGCTTTTCTGATGGAATAAGGCTGAAGACTACTACGCTCTTTGATGCGGTCGCAGAGGCGGACAGGACAAACGGTGTAGTTGCGGTGTGTGATGAGGACGCGCAAGAGTGGCATATTAGGATCGATACGGATGATGAGGGGAATAGCTGTCCTCAGCTAACACGCGAGGGTCACACATCTCTTTATCCCGAAGGAGCACTTCTACTTTCTGACCCGTCGGCAAGAGAGCGCCAGTTTAATAGCATGGCCGATGAAGCGGGACTTTTGGAAAGCCAGCGTAAGTATTGGATGAAGATACTTCGGGAACGCGCCCTAACCAACAATGAGATGGGGCAAGTGCATCGTGATCTCGAAGACACCCCACATCGCCTGATGCGCCGCCTGAGAGAATCTTTGCGCGGCGGGGAAACTCCACATGATCTGTTTGTGCCCGAGAGCCGGCGGTATTATGAAAGACTGATTGGGCACTTGGGCGACGCAGAAAATGTGCGCGAGCACGCGGCCAGCGGTGCCCAGAAGCTCGTTGCTGAACTCATCGCTTGGAGCCCGCGAAGCGGTTTCTCGCTAGCCCTCTCCCTAGCCTCTCAAGCAGCTTACAGCGCGGTCATTCCCATTGACGATCTTCCGGAGGAGGCTGTCCTGGAAGTCTATGACGCCTTGGTGTCGAACGGAGATATGCTCTCAAGGCTTGCAGCTGTTGAGATCGGTCTGCCGCTGCTCTCAGAGCGACCCTGGCTCGCCGATCCGATTTGGGAGCTTGTAAACATCATTCGCACGGAGAACCCTGAGGCAGGAGACGATGGCTTCTCAGACCTTTCACGCTATTTCATCCTCGCGGACTCAGAACTCTCCCGCCTCGGAGTATTAAGAGACGCACCCTACTTTTACAGAAGAGCTGCATCATTTGCTCAGGCCACGCTTATTCAGAGGCAACTCAGTGTTGTTGGAGCTGATCCTGCCGATTTCAGGAAGTGGATTGATCAGCATTTCAGTGCGCAGTTTTATGCCCAGTCACTCGTGGATATGAGGCTCGCACCGCGCTGGCATCCGGAACTTATACACGCGGTTCAACTGAAGCAGGAGTTTATCGGTAGAATTTTGGGTGCCGCAGAGGCGAACAAAGGGCGACTGGGCGATGGCCGCCTGGCCACGCTCTTACGTCCTGCAACCGAGCACGAGGAAAGCTTGGTCGCAGCGGCGAAATTTCCACGGCCATACTTTTCCGGGCCGCTCGAAGGCGACTTTCCTCCTCCGCAGGGCCTTCCCGAGGATGCTAAAGAGGTAATTGATGAACAGCTTTCTCTTCCTGAGTTAACTACGAAGTCCTTTATTGCATCAATCAATCTGGCGAACATGTATGCGATTGAGGAAGAACTCGCCCTTCGGATTTCCGAGCGTCTGAAACGCGGAAAGTACCACTTTCAGGAAACCCAGAGCGATGAAGAGTTCGCAGCGGTCCTCTCAGGTTTGGCCGTCTTGGCAGCAGTGACACGCAGCCAGGAACTTGCGAATGATGTGCGAGTTCTTGTGCGAAAATATCGCCGCGACCCCGCTCATAAGATATCAATGACAACAGCATGTCGCTCAGTGTTCTTTGCGGCGGCAGCGAACCAAGGCCTAGAGGGATGGTGCCGCTATATCGGCGATGCCCTCGAGGAATTGGCATTTGGCTCCTTAACAAGAAATGAAGCTGGCATACTTCAGAGTCTGATCCGGAGAACCTGCGAGGCAGAACCGGTGCTTTGGACCAGCATAGGTGCGGCGGAAGCAGCCCTCTCAACTTACCTCGGTTCATGAAGTGCGACAGTGGCACCGCAGGCAAATCTCTCGGGAGTAGGTATCGAGACAGTACCTGCTCAAGGCTGGGAGCGGTCATCCGCCCCGCCCGAGGCGAAGGTCCGCTCTGGGCCGGGTGTGTCGACGATATGCCTCCAACTCCATGAGCCGTCCCGAGGAAAACTCTTCACATAAGCCGCTGCACTGCCCCCATCGCGGCCAGTGTCACACGGGTTTCGCGGCCCCGCATCTTGATCCCGGTGGCTTCCATCCGATGGCGGTCAAGATCGCCGTCTAGGATCTTGATCGCGCGGGCGCCGTGGAAGGCGGCGTTCAGGGGGGACATCAGGGCCTCGCCATGCAGGACAGCCTCGATGCCGGTCGCGGTGCGGATCATGGCGTCTGGGGTGATGTGGCGGGTGCCGATGATCAGGTCCATCGCGGGCTGTTCCTAATTCGGACCTAGCCCTGATAACGTGGGCTGGCATTGTGGCACCTTGCGATGCCGATTGTCCGTCCCACAGGCCCCGTGTGTGCCTGTGGGACGGACAATCGGCCGGTTTCGGGACAAACTTGCCCGATTTGGGAGGAATTTTCGCCGGAGCCACACAACAGGAAAATCGTGTCCCAATTGCCGTTCAGCGTTTTGTATTTTCGCCGGTCTAGCCAAATATCAGATCGTACGAAAAATACTGGGACGGCATGCGATGACCAGAGCAAGATTGAGCAAAGTCGAGCAGGATCGGCTGCTGGCATCAGCGCTACGCGAAAAAGCACGAAAACAGGCAGCCTACCAAAAAGCCCGGGCGACCAGCGAAAATGCAGGTTTGACCCGGGTCGAAAAATACGTGCCAGGCGACCAATTCGACGAAATCCGCACGATGGTTGCCACGTTGATCAAGCTGCACGGGAAAGGTGCAGAACAAGATATTCAAATCGTTAGCGGCGGGGAGTATGTTTGCCCAGTCGATCAAGATCAAGAAACGACACTGCTGCCCGCCTGCTCGAAAACTCCCCTCGGGCTTGGTCCGAAGCGGCGCAAGCGCCTGCAAAACGCCCGCAGCCGGGCGCGCAAGATGGCGCGTGGATTGAAACGGGTCACGTTCACCGTCCCAAGCGATATTGCAGGCTGGATCTCGGGGATGATTTCGCAAATCATCAGTTCCTATGGCAGCGGCCGAACTCCAACCCTTTCTTTCGCAGACGAGGGTCCGCTTGACATGGCTGAGGCCGTCGCGAGTCAAATGCCAAGCCAAGCCAATCGGATAAAGGAGCCCTTCAGAAAACCTGAAGCATCGCTCGAGATCGAACCGACACCCGGGACCCTCTTTGACGACATTCAAGCACTTGCGCGCCTCGGTGTGGGCCTCCTGACGCCCCCTTGAGCTAGAACTCAGGTGTGCCCCCAGCCCTATCTCGATCTGCCTGGATCATGTCCAAGACCTGCTCCATCGTCAGCTCGCATCCACCCCAGCGTGCAAGGGTGCCAGGATAAGAAACGTTGAGGTTGGCAAGAGTTGTCATGCGGTCGAGCCGATACCAACGAGACGCGGTTCGAGCCCATAGGCCGTGCAGATCAATGCCGCAGAGGCGGGAGGTATTGCTGATGGGGCCTTTGCAAAATGGATGGTTACTTGGCCGCCCGAGCAAAAGCGCGCCCGGAAAGTCGGGATCGCGTAGAGGCACCCAATCGGTCAAAATGGCGGCGGTGGCAAGGTCGGCGTCGGAGGGGGCTCCTTTGCCAAGTTCCAGCGAAGTGGTCCGCATACGCTCATATTGACGCGACCGTTCGCTATGGAGAAAGCTTTGCCAATCGTGGTGCGAGGCGCAGGGCTGGCCATCGATCACGGGTCCGCTGACACCCATGAGATAAGCCTCGAAACCCGCGCGCAGGCTTGGGGGCACATCGACGATGCGGATGAAGGGATGGCCCAACTCACCGGCGACGACCGGCAAAGTCAGTTTCATAAGTTTGTCCAAGACATCGGTTTCTGTCACGAATTGTCGCTTCTCCAGGGGTTGGACTGGATCAGGCACATCTCCTCCAACGGGTGCTCGCCCACAGGGCGACGCTCATCGGGGTAGCCAATAGAGACATTGCGGATATCGGTGCGCCCGACACTGCCGCGGAAGCGCCAATGCGAATGTCCGAACAACCAAACCTCTGGCTGATACTGCTGGATCATCTGATTGAGATCCGAATGAAAGGCGGGGCTAAACTCGGTGATCGGGCCCGCGGTCAAGCGATGCGGCCCGTGATGGGTGATGACGACGGTTTGGCCATCAGCCGCAGCAAAGTGCTGCGACGCAAGCGCGGCTTGCAGCCAAGCTCGATGACGATGGTGTAACCCAAGCGTATCCGCCGGCTCAATATACGCCTGGGACCAGAACGGCATGGATAACTCGTCGATCTGAGGCAAGCGCCACGCAGGTGCGGCCTTGGTGATTGCACGGTAATCCAGCATGAAGTTTGCCGCTGCTGCCATCGCATAGTTCTGCATGCCGTTAAGATCGAAATCGGTCCAAAGCGTGCAAGCAAGCAGGCGTGTCGCTCCGTGCCACAGCTCCTGCATCTGGAGGAAATGCGCGCCAACGACCTCGACTATGGCCCGCATCTCCGGCTCATCACCCAAGCTTTGCCCGTAAAAATCGTGATTGCCAGGAAGAATGTAGATCTTTTCCGCCGGCATGAACTGCGTGAGGAATTGTAGCGCCGTGGGCCAATTCCGTGACCATCGATCAACCAGATCCCCCGCAATGATCAGGGCATCAAGGCTTTCCCAATCGATCAAACGGTTCAGATTATGGGCGCTGAAAGCGTCGATCTTTTGGCGCGCATAATGATCGCAGTGCAAATCAGCCAGGACCGCGATGCGGCCCGTAAGGTATGGGATGGTCAGCGTGGGCATGAGGGCAAAACTTGTCATGTCAGTTCAGAACCGGTCGGCAGGACTCGGCCCGCAGGATGTCCACCATACGATTCAGTAACCGAAGGCTGAAGTTCTCGGGGCTGCGTAGCGCTTTGGCCAGGGTGTCGCGACCATAGGACTGCAAATGGGTATCCAGATCGCCGACCATGCGGTCATAAAGCGCGAAAAGATGCTCTGGCGCAGGGCGCGGAACATGGAAGATATGACAACGATCCAGCAAAGGTGGCGGCACGGTTTCAAGGGTGTTGGCGGTCAAGATCCAGTTCAAGTGGCTCATGTTAAAACGAACCCGATAATAGGGACAATCGAAGACCGCCGCAGTTCCCGGCTCTAGCATCTGCAGCAACGAAACTGCGATCGAGGTTGTGCCTCCCACACGCTCAGACCGCATTTCGCCAGCCTTTTCGATTTCGTTCACAATCATGAACGGATTTGCCACTCCTGACTTGAAGATGGTCTCAACGGGCACGCCTGGGGTGGCGCTTCCCCAACCGCGTTCAACCCCGCTGATCCGGAACCCCGCAGAGCCGCTCCCCACGTCGATTTCGTGACTCGGGGCATTCACCAGTGCCGCCAGATTCCGTGCATATTTGGATTTGCCGTTACCAAAAGGCCCGACCAGCAAAATCGGGTGCAATCGCATCCCTACCTTGCCCTCGCTGATCTGACGACGCAGCTGCACCATGATATGGGTGGTAACATCGGCGAACCAGGGCGCGTCGACGTGCAAGGCGGCACTGAGTTCATCGCCTTGATGCTGCGTCACAGGTCCCACAAGCCGGGCACCCGATCCCGCAAGCGCGCTCAGCTCGGCGAGATGGTCGGATTTCGCGGTCTTCAGCCCCGACGCTGCGACACGACATTTATACCAGCGTTCAGCTCGCCTACGCGCCCTCGACTTGAGCCGGAACTCGCTCGCCGAATTCTTGCACCGCGACATGCCAAAATCGAGCAGGCGTTTAGCGACAACCTCAAGGTCAGGCACCGCAAGATCGCGCGCCAGAACCTCCACGCGCGGTTGCTCAGACGATCCATCACTGACAACTGGCATGGGCAGCGGATTGGTCTTAGAAACTGGTCTATCAGCCATGGCAACTTCACTTTCTTGACGACGCCCCAGAACACTGGTGTGCCCTGCAGGTTTTGGGTCTGGAATGCAGAGTGAGCAAAAAGCAGCTGAAGTGACCACAGCGAGCGCCGCATGTGCCTTGAGCGCCCTCCCGCCACTTTCAAGCTAAACCGTCGTCCTTCTAACTGCACCGATTTGCATGGGTGCGACCACCTGCGACAAGATCAAGCGTGACACCCTCGGCGTACCGGAAATGCCTGCCTTCTGACAAATCACCATAGGCAAGAGTCACCTCCAGACATGCGGCACAAAACAGGCCATCGGTTGCGGTCATATTTACCGCGCCGGCCTCAGGCCAGTTGCAGAGCTGCTCCACCACAGGATGGCCTCGGAATGTCACTATCTGGTCGCCCTCCCAGCGGTACCCGCCATCAGCAGTGCCACGGTCAATGATATTGCCGCAGGTGGCGCAGCGAACTTGCCGCCGCCTCGCAGGAAACACTTCTTCATGTAATGGCGTGGCGAAGAAATTATCCTCGGATCGCGCAATGATTTCCGAGAGACTGGCTGGCCGCCAATCCCAGACCTCGACGCAAGCGCTGACACAGCGCCACCATCCGCGGGTCTGGCCATGAAGGTGTCCGAAAATCTGGATTGATCCACGCCCCTCGGACGGGCTTTGATGCGACCCATTCCAGCAGGACATCGGATAGTGAAAAAGTGTCAGGGGTTGCCCTTCAAACACCATTTCCCTGTAATGTGCGACAGAGGTCCAGCCGGCCATTTTCTGAATAGTGGTGCGATCATGGTTTCCGGTGATGAGGTGTTTTCTGCCCGGGATATGTTCGAGAATTTTTTATGCCAAATCAGTATCAGCACCGCGGACGAAATCTCCAAGGATCCACAGATCATCAGCGGGCGTCATCACGGCAGCGAAATTCGAAACCAGCGTGGCATTCATCTCCTCCACAGTAACGAATGGTCGTTGCTCATGCTTGATTGATGCCGCATGGCCAAAATGTGGATCCGCTGTGAAAAAATGCGCCATGACACCCCCTGCCCTATCTCAGAACTTCCGTTTCAGCTTTGGTGGGCCACCAAACGCTAGGGATTTATTTCATTCAGGTCGATGAAATCGGCGCCCGAGCGCTCGACCACTGCTGCACACCAATATTGAGAAGCATCAAGCCGATCTGCATCCGACAGTGGCTCCTCATCCTGCCAATGAGCGCATTCGAACCGGCCATTATCGAGATCGACGAGGCGGGTCAGAATGTCCATGTCACTGTATTGCACAGCAAAATCAATCAGTTCTCGCCTTGCAACCAAACCAGCTCCGCTATCGATTGCGACATATCCGGCAATCGCGGTTTCGATCGCTTCAAACAATGGCTCCACCTCGACAGCAGGTGACAGGCGTTCCAACTCTTCGCGCCCCTCCCTGGTAAGGCGCACAGCCTGGATCATATGCCCTTTCATCGATCCAAAACGCACGGAGTAGAGTTCTGTTTCGATCAGATCCAATGCCCTGAGGATCAACGCTCCGCCTAACGAGGTCGCGCCATTGTGGCAGATCTCGAAAAGTGGGCGGAATACAGGGTTGCTCAGGTATTCGCGGACTCGTCGCTCCGCAATGGGATCCGGAAACGCCTGCTTGATTTTACAGACGAATGCGGCGTGCGCTGCTATATCTGCTTCGATCAGACACCGAGACACGGCGTCCGTTGCTTTTGCGTTGTCCAGCATTCTGGCTCCCCGAATTATGCGAATTTTAGATATTCTGGTTCATGCGCTAGCGCCAGAGCAAAAGCGCACGGACGGACAAAATATGGCGAGGACTATACACAGTGGTGGCCAGCTTGAGCTCTGCAGGGTGCTGATCGAGATGAGAAAATCCTTGGGAATAACCCAAGAGGACCTCGCAGAACGCCTTGGTTGCCAGCAATCCTTGATCGCCCGACTTGAAAGCGGGCAACGGCGGTTGGACGTGATCGAGTTTGTCGTTGTGGCGAGGGCGCTTGCCGCTTCACCCACCGACTTGCTTGCGAAAATAGAACGGGAAATCCCTCTGACCCATCAGCTTTAGCCAGCGTGTTCCGGATCTGCCGGAAGAACAGCTGCAGGCGCCTCAGATGCAAATCGCAGCGCTTCGGGTGAAACCCGATAGGCCCGCGGTCGCCCCGGTACGCGACTGGGAAGGCGGAATTTGTTCCCTCTTTCGCCGCCGGGCTGCAAGAGCCCCTGGGCCAACAGTAGATCGACGACACGCTCGGGCCGGACACCTTGCGCCGCGGCGATGTGCGAAACGAGTTGCCCTGACAGGTAGAACCAATCCGGGTCCTGCCAGCCAATGGCTTCAGCGGAGACGGTGCCACCGGTCCCGTTCAGGGAAGCAAGCGCGTCAGTTGCAATGAGTTCGTTCAGCTCATCCGCAACGGCAGCCAATAGACCGCGATTCGCCACAGAGAGCAGCCCGCTATTGCGTCCGACCCAAGCCAGAAAATGCTTACGGAAGACGGCCAACAGATGCGACTTGGGCACCGAAAGCAAGTCGCGCGTGGCAGCGAGTTGCCCCGCGCCACAAAGCGCCCCAAAGGCATTGGCCGCGCGCTGCGTTTCCGTGTCAGCTTGCTCTCTTGGCTTGCCCAAAGCATCAAGAATGTCCTCACACCGGATATTCAACCAGCCGGCAACCGAGTCGCGCGGACCCCGTTTCATGGCAGCCTGCACCACTGCAGGGCCAAACGATCCGCTTGCCAGAAGAGCCGCAGCAACTGGCTTGGCAAGGTCGCTGACATCCCACTGCTCAGCATGAATGTCGAACACATTCCGAAAACCTACGCGCATCTTGGGGCGATCTGATCCAATAGCAAGCGCCTCGATTCCTGTGGACAAAATGACAACTCGCCCCCCTGCCCCACCGGCGGCCCCCATGGCTTCCATCGCTTCAGAAATGGCAAGGAGTTTGCCGGCGTGACGGTGCGTGTAGCCTGAGAGGATCACGAGGCCATCCCGCGCCCCAGTTATGGCGGCAATCAAAGCTTGTTCCGTGTCTCTCCAGTTTAGTTCCAGACTGCCCACAGGTCCCCAAACCCCGGCAGCTACCTGACCGCAAATTCTCCCTGCTTCTTCGTTGCCTGAAACATGCAACAGAAACGATGCGTGGCCAGTCACTTGAAGAAAGATCGGCGCAATACCTGCGCAAAGCCCGATGAGCACCACCTCGTCCGATTGCACAGGCTTGAAGGCTTCACACCAGTCTTGAACCGCAGCCCGCGGCCTTGCGCGTACTCGGGCCTTGCCGGTGAAAAGTACTTTCGCGCCGTCTGGCGCACCCTGCCCCACTGCGCGAGACAAAACCTCTCCAGATGGACAGACATAAGTGTCAAATCTATCCCCCACCCAGCCGGTCACATTCACAGCCTCGCGGATGGCATCAACCTTCATCATTCTCAGCAGATCAGTTACTTCCCTGGGGCTGCCAAAGACATCAAAGCCCTGATCCATCAATCCCGACACAAAGCCACGCGATGCGAGTGCAAGGTCTCGCGAGGCCACAACAACCTCGCGCCACACCCCATCCTTGGACCGGAACTTGACCTGCACATACCACCCTGTCCCGTCAGCGCCGCGTGCTTCGGCATTGACAAAGATCGGCCCGCATAGCGGCTTACACTTACCCCGATCCTGCCGGAGGCAAATAACCTCACACTGCAAGTCATAAGCGGATGGGAGGCGTTCTACGACCGTCTGAAGTTCTTCGTCATCGGCCTCAATCGCACGCGGTTCGGTCGCATCTGCAGAATTTCCGAGACTATTGTTACTGGCGCTGAGGTCTGGCATCGCTTAGTCTCCTTACCATCTGGTCCGATGTGGTTTTCAGTCGGTCCGATGGGCTGTCCAGATTTTGTCCAAACGGCTGTCCGACAGAATACATAGTAAAATCAGGCCCGTCCGACCGTCCAAAGCATTCACGGTCGCCTGATATATCTTTGGCGAGTCTCTGGTGCCGTTTGGCATGACTATGCAAAGTCGCTCTTGCTGCTGGACGCAAGGGTTTGCATTCGGGTATTGCGGCCCGAAGGTCTGGATCGCTCCTGAACTATATTTTTGCCAAATAGCCTAAGAACGATAAACAACAAGAATAGCTCAAGAGCAATATTGCGAAAATATCGCCATAGGACTATCTTCGAGCCATGGAAGAAGCATCAACCCAATCCATACGCAGCCTGCGACAGGCAGCCAGTGCGCTTCGCGCAAGACGGCGGGCACGCGGCATGACCCAGAAACAACTGGCCCAAGCCACCGGAACGGCGCAATCCACCGTGTCAGATATAGAGACCGGCGTTGTTTCGGTCAGCCTCGACGTCTATTTGCGGCTTCTGGAAGCCCTCGGGGCAGAGCTGACTGTGACCGGGCGAATACTCGATCAGGACAGGAACTGAGATGGCACGCTTGGCACGCAGGCGGGCTGGCATCCGGCGTAGCAAGACGGCAGTCTGGTATGAACGGACACGGGTCGGCACGCTGATCAGGGCCACCGATGGCGGCGTTGCCTTTTCCTACGACTCTACCTGGCTGGCCTCTGACGTCGCTTTCCCTGTCGCCAGTGTGCTGCCGCTGACCCAAGCGGACTGGAAAGGCGATCCGGTGATTGCCGCTTTCGACAACCTGCTGCCCGATGCCGAAGGAGAGTTGCGGGAAAAGATCGCCGCGCGAGTAGGCGCCGAAGGCAAAGATGTCTTCTCCCTTCTGTCTGCGCTTGGGCGGGACTGTGTGGGGGCGCTGCAATTCTTGCCCTTGGAGGAAGAACCCGCGATCCAAGATATGGATTATCGCCAGATTTCCGAAGACGAGATGGTCGCCGATCTGAAGAACCTTGCGGCAGCGCCCTTGGCGCTCGGGGATGACGAGAACTTCCGGATCTCCATCGCCGGGGCACAGGAAAAAACAGCTTACCTTCGCATTGGCGGCCATTGGGCGAAACCACGTGGGATCACGCCAACAAGCCACATCTTCAAAACCCCGATGGGCATCCTGCCCGGCCCTGACGAAATCGACATGAGCGATAGCGTCGAGAACGAGCTTTTCTGCATGACTCTGGCCGGTGAGATCGGGTTGCCAGTTGCCAAGGTCAGGAAAATCGTCTTGCCCGGACAGGTCGCACTCGCGGTCGAACGCTTCGACCGAGTCTGGGATCACGAATCCCTGAAGCGCTTGCCACAGGAAGACATCTGCCAATCGCTGGGTTTCCCCTCGGCCCGAAAATACCAAAAGGCAGGTGGCCCCGGCATTGGGCAAATCATGGAACTCCTGCGAGAATCTGACGATCCTATCCGGGACCGAGAAACCTTCTTCCGCGCCCAGGTCTTCTACTTCCTGATCGGTGCCTCAGACGGGCACGCCAAGAATTTCAGCCTGCAACTGGGGCGCCGCGGCCGCTTCCGTCTCGCACCGCTCTACGACATCCTGAGTGTAGCACCTGTCGTTTATGCGGGACGCCTTCAGCGCAAACGCTACCGTCTCGCCATGTCGATCGATGGCCAATACGGCATTGACGAGATCGTGCCGCGCCACTTTGAAGCGGAAGGCAAAGCCGGCGGCCTTCCCCGAAACCGCGCCCTTGAATTGCTCGCAGAGATGGCAGACCGCCTTGGTCCAGCATTGGAGAGGACCAAGCTTGGGCTGAAGGATAAGGTCCCTGACACTGTAAGCGACCCGATCATGGCTGATTCAGCGCAACGCGCAGAGCAGGTCCGAAAGTTGTTGTAAGATTACGCATACTGCCGGGCGCATGCGGGCCCTTGCTGCGCTGAGTCTTCTGGCACCTGGTGGGCAGCCTGTATTGCGTCAATGATCGAACCGATACCTTCCGGGCGGCAAAAGGATAGTTTTCGCCACGATACATAAAGATGTTTCGATTATTGACACCATAAGGCGCGCAAGATCATCTGCGGCACGAAGTGGCTGGAAAGTATACCCATGAAAATCAAGGAAATTCTGCAATCCTGTGTTGTGTCAGCGGCGTTTTTTTCGCCCGCACTTGCTCAGACGGCTCCGGACATCCGGGGCTACTGGGCTGGTGGCTACACCGACGGCCAGGGCGGCGAAATCCAGTTTGAGATGACAGTCATCGAAGACGTGGGCGAGCTGAAGTACAATTCGACGAACTGGGGTGCGTTAGGCTTCGCGATCTGCGAATATGTATTTCCTGTTGAAAATGGCGTTCCCGGCAAAGTGACTCGCAACTCCGGGGCAGGGACTGGCGACTGCTTGGTTGAACCTTCGTTCACGGTGGCGCGGCCCACCCCGGAAACGCTCACGCTGACATTCGCGAACCCGGAGGTTGCACTCGACGCTGTCGAAATGGGCGGCATCCTGCGACCTTTCGATCCCGCGCAGGCGCATGCCCCGATTGCCGGACTGGACATTCTGGGCATCGCGCCCGGCATGACTTTCGATCAGATTGATTCGCTCCTCACGGAGAAGGAATACGCACGCAAGGAAGACCGGGATCGCGTTCTGGAATACCAGGGTTTCACGATCGAACAAAAGGCCTGGGGCAAAGGTGCGGATGAGTACGGCAATCCCACAGACTGGGTGTTTGTGACATTCACATCCAAGAAAGAATGGGCGGCCGACGAAGTTCCGGTTGCTACTGACGTGGGCCGCGAGTGGAGCATTCCGGAAACTGATGCCGTCGCAGGGGGTACGATGGTCGACTCTCTGGCCAAGAAATACGGCGCTCGTTCCAATGATATTAACGAAGACCGGCTTTACGACCGTGCTGGTCAAGTGCTTGTAGGTGTATTCTCCTGCGCTGATGGCATGCATCAGCCATTGCTGTCAAACTACAGCTTGGCGAGCGAGACGGGCGAGGAAGAGGTCTCGGTTACCTGTGGCGCGATCCTGAAAGCGTATGTGGGAACGGATTCCTCCACGGGCCGCGCGACGGTTCTGAAGATCCGGCTGACCGATCCCGACCCGATCTGGGCGGACTTCTGGTCCACTTGGGGCCACAACGAGGCCGCGCGCCTGAAGTCGATCTATGACGGCGTTACTGGTGCCACGGGCGCAGCGCCCGAGCTTTGATGTGACCGCTAGGGCGGGCTGGCATTCGCTGGCCCACTTGGGTCAGGATTCGTTCTTGGTTGATAGCCAGAACATAACGGTTGCGGCGAGGGCGGAGAGGAATACCTTCGGGGCCCTGTCGTAGCGGGTGGCTACTCTGCGCCAATCCTTCAGACGCCCTAACATGATCTCGATCCTATTGCGGCGTTTGTAGCGGCGCTTGTCGTGCTTGATTGGCTGACCGCGAGACTTCCTGCCTCAGATGCAGAGCTTTGTACTTTTGTCTTTCAAGGCTTCTCTGAACCCGTCGCCATCATAGCCACGGTCGGCCAAAAGCCAGTCAGCCGAAGGTATGCTGCCCCGAATTGCGGCTGCGCCCGTGTAATCACTGACTTGGCCTGCCGTCATGAAGAACCGGATCGGACGGTCCCTCTGGTCGCGGCGCCCCCCTTTTTCGACCGCAGGCTGGTTGCCGTGCGGTGCGCCTTCAAATAAAGGTCGCGTCGATCATCACCCTCTTCGGACGGCAGTCTCCTCACGGAGCCTAGATCTCACCAGATGTGCGAGATCAATGGGTCCCGACCCTTCTGAATCCAAACTCTGCTAAGTCTACCCCGTCACCAACCCGGGCCAGGGTCAGTGACGGGGTGGTGCGCGACGTCTGACCCTTGTGGCATGACCACGCTTCTTAGCCTGGCGGCACCGCCGCTCTTCATTGTCTCGAACAGTTAATTGCGGCCTTGCAGGACCGCGCACCCGAAGGAAGAGAGCATGAACTCACAGGATTGGCCCCGGTCGCGCACGACAGCGGAACCCTTCGCGGGAAACGAGCCATCTCCGGAGGTCGCAGTGCCCTGCGGCACGTGATGTTCCAATCGGCACAGGTCGCGGCACATCACAACCCAAGCCTGAGATATTTCGCAGATCGCCTCCGCAAGGTAGGAAAACCGCACAAGGTTATCATCACCGCCGTCGCCAGGAAACTCGTCGCCATTGCGAACGCCCTGTGTAAGAACCGGCAAAAATGGACCGCCACGACGGCCTGAGAGATACAGTTCCTAGGTGAACTTGCTGCCATCTGGCATCAGGCGGAGGCGAAAAGTATCGCCGCCGCCTAGACTTGCCTTGGGGTTTTGTCTCTGACATGCATAGCAAGCGCCGTCAGAACTCTACCTTGAACTGGCTTTGCACGCTGGCTTCGCCGCTGGTCGACACGTCGAACCCGCCATCAAGTGCGCCTTTGCCCAATGGCCATTTGTATCGCAGCGACAGGCTTGCCGAGGTGGTGTTGCCAACTTGCTCGACCCCGACACCCAGCGCGTAGGTGCGGCCGGTTTTCTCGGACCCATGTGACAGCGCTACCGAGGCGCCAAAGCCGCAGGCGCCGGTATCCTCGCCAATGGCCTGATCACATAGGACCCGCGGGGTGAAGGTCAGTTCTGTGCCATTTTCAGACAGCAGATTCTCAAACGCCACCTCGGCGAAAACCCGTGCGCCCATCACGGCTGGGATCGTCAAATCGCTTACATCTGACACCGCGCCGCGCAGGGCACGGATCGTGCCAGCACCCCCCGGCGACCATGCAAGGTTCACACCCGCCCGCGGCGTCAGGTCCAGACCCAAAGCTTCAGCCTGCCCCGACAGGGCTGCCCCTGCGAAAATCGCACCATAACTGTAAGACCCTGTCGCATTGACCCCGCCGCCTGCCCGACCAAAGTCAAGGTCGAAGCTGTGACGGCCCCCGGCGGCACCCAGATAGTAGTCGAAGTAGATGTCGCGACCGATCCGGCTTGCCCCGTAGATGCCCGCGTTCAGACCAAAGCCAAGGATGCTACCTTCGCCCAGTCCCGTGACGGTGCTGCTTGACCCGTAGGCGCCGATGAAGCGACCGCTAACATAACGGTCAGAGGCAAACCGCTCGCGCCGGATCGAGACGTCGAACATCACCTGTTCGATCCCCATGCCAGAGCTGGCATAGCTTGCGCTGCCCTCGACAATCCGCCAGCTATCATCCGCGCAGCGCCGATCCTCGCGGGTGACCCCGCCAGCCATCGACGCACCCTTGTCATTGGCCGCTGCGTCGAAGGCGCGGTCACTTGTGCTGACATCGCGGCAATCGTCCTGCGGCGTCTCCTTCAGTTCTGTGAAGACAATCCGCTCGTTCTTCGCCCGGCCTTTTGCGGTTGCAGGGTCGGCAAGCGGTTGCGCCGCGCCATAGCCTTGGGCAACCAAACGATCTTTGACAATCCCGCGCACTTCAAGTGCGGCAACCACCGCCTCGGCCCGACGCTGGCTTAGAACAAAGGCCCCTTCAGCATCCTCGGCCAGATGCGCGCCCACTTCAAACTGGACAGTCGGGCATGGCAACAGCAGCGCCGCGATCTCTTCCAGCAGGTCGGAACCTTGGGGCGTGATCGTCGCGCTGCCTGCGTCAAACCGGATCATCTCCTTGCGCAACGCCTTTTCAATCAGCGCAACGCAGCGGTTGCCATCCCGCGATTTCAGACGGTCCAGCGCGCCCTTGGAGAAACCTTCCATGATCCGGCCCTGCTGGGCCATGGTCATCGCAAGATCTTCCTTCAGGATCGACACAACCTCGTCTTCAACCAGCGGCAACAGCTCCAGATCCATCGGGATGTGATTGTTGACGATCCCGTTCGATGTCAGCGCCGGATTGCCCGGCGTGAACTGCACACGCAGCGACATGTAATAGGTCCGCAAAGTTGCCGGTCCGGGCACATCATCGGGCACGATCTTTTCAAGACCGCCGCCCAGATCAGGCGCGATCATTTGCGGATTGGCCGGATAGACCTCGGACGGCTTGTAGCCGGTCTTTTCGACAACAATCGTGTAGACACCGCTGGCCGCTGTCGCGGGATCAAACAGATAAGCATAAGCCCCGTCCGGCCCGGTCAAAGACCCGTTCGGGTGGCCCAGATCGACATTCAGCCACGAATCCGGCACTGGCGCATTGTTGAAGTAAAGCCTCACCGTGGCCCCGGCGATTGGAGCAAGCGTCTCGGCATCATAGACCACGCCACTGGGATCGACAAAGAAGGCGTCCTGCCCCACCTCGACCGCACCGGCACCGACGATGATATCGACAATCTCGTTGCCCTTGGCTTCGTAGTCGTCACTCGACGCCGTCGGAACCGTATCCCCACCCGGCGTCCCGAACGAAACGCCATAGCGACCGGGTTTCAGGCTCGGGAAGGAATAATGTCCTTCGGAATCCGTGGTGGTGGTGATCGGGTCGCCGTTTTCGTCCTCGGCATTCTCATACTGGCCCGAATTGGGTCCGGTTTCCACCAAAAGGTAAACCTTCACGCCCGACGCCCCTGCCAGATACTCGCGCACATTGCCGCTGATTTCTCCGGGAAAACCGGTACCTGTCGGCTCGCCAACCTTGCCGGTGTTCCCGATAACGCTGCTTTGGGCTTCCACCGGGTCGCCATTTGGCGCAGTGGCACTCACGGTCGCGATGTTCTTGACGCCTCCGCCGCCTTGGGCAATCGCCGTAATCAACGTGTCATCCAGCGTGAAGCTGGCGGTGTAGACCCAGCTTTCTCCGACAGCCAGCTTTGTGTCCGCTTGCACGCCGATCAGGTCCGGCCCATCGGTCAACTCCAGCGTCGCGCCATTGGTCGTGGTAAAATCATCGACCAGGCTAATATCAGTCAAGGTGACATTGCCGGTGTTCTCGACAGTGATTGTATAGACCAGCGTGTCACCGACGCGGATACCATCGGCAAGCTCGTGATCGTCCACGGTCTTGGTGATTGAAAGCTCAGGCGCGGCCGTGATCAGGTTGGTGGTAGGATCATTTTCGTCCGCGCCGGTGTCGGCGGTGTTGCCGCTGTCGGTGACATCGGTCACCTCGGTTTCGTCCGGCGCCGTGCCTGCGACGGTGGCCGAGTTCGAAAGCCCGCCCGCGTCGATGTCTTCTTGCGTCACGGTATAGGTCGCGGTGAAGTCGGCCGTCTCGCCGGGGGCCAGATCGATATCCGCAGGAGCGGTGAAGTCGGTGGCGTCAAAGCCCGTGACGGTGGCACCGGCCGCCCGCTTGAGCACCTCGGCCGACAGATTGACCGCCGTCAGGGTGACGTTGCCGGTGTTCTCGACGGTGATGGTGTAATCCAACTCATCCCCTGCAGTCAGCCCGCCCGAGCTGTCCACATCGGTCAGAACCGACGCCTTCACCCCGGTGATCGCAGGCGCGGCCGAGACGTGATTGCCAAGGACGCCACGCCTTCTGCTGCTGAATAAACTGTCAGTGGATCGCCGCCCGACGGGATGCCGGTGATCGAGGCATAGTTTTCAACCTTGCCTGCGTCGATGTCGGCTTGGGTCAGGGTATAGCCCACCTCCCAGACCCAGACATCGCCCGAGTCAAAGCTGCTATCGGAAATCGAGGCTCCTGCGCGGGCAGGTGTGGCGGGCGCGGTCAGCGGATCAGAAATGGTGACAGAGTTCAGCGTTACATTGCCGGTATTCACCGCCGTGATCGTATAGGTCAGCACATCGCCCGCCGCCGCACCATTCTGCAAGGCGGTTTCGTCAACGGTTTTGGCAACCGTCATCGCAGGTTCGGCAGTGGCGGTTTCGGTTAGCGTCGTGATGACACCGCTGCCGGCTTCCGGTGCCGTCGTCGCGGACGAGGCCACGCCCTTTGCAGCGGAATAGACGGTCAGGGTGGACCCGCCCGACGGGGTGCCAGTGACCGAAGCGTAGTTCTCGACCTGACCGGCATCGATATCGGCCTGAAGCAGGGTGTAGGTGACCGTCCATGTCCAGATGTCATCGACGTCAAACGAGTTGTCCGCGCTGCTCGCACCGCTGCGGGTCAGCGTCAGCTGACGTTGGCTGTGCCCTGTCAGGGTGTCCGAAGCGCTGACATCGGCCAAGGCAACATTGCCAGTATTCTCGGCTGTGAATAGCCCCGAGTTTCCTAGACACCTTGCAGCTTCAGTTTCTGCTGCTGTTCGAAGGCGATCGGTGACAGCATGCCATTTCTAACGTGTTTGCGCTGCGGGTTGTAGAAAAACTCGATGTAGTCGAACACGTCCTGGCGGGCCTCTGCGCGGGTTTTATACTTTCTGCGGCGGATGCGTTCGCGTTTGAGCAGGTTGAAGAAGCTTTCGGCGACGGCGTTGTCCCAACAGTTCCCGCGACGGCTCATGCTTTGCGTCAGATTGTGCTGCTCAAGAAACTCCTGCCACTCGTAACTGGTGAATTGTGAGCCTTGGTCTGAATGCACTTGGACTTTGGTCTTCGGTTTGCGGCGCCAGACGGCCATCAGCAGGGCTTGCAACGGTAGGTCGGTATAGGTGCGGCCTTGCATGGACCAGCCAACAACGCGCCGAGAAAACAGATCGATGACGACTGCGAGATAAAGGAAGCCCTCATGGGTCCGGATGTAGGTGATATCTGTGACCCAGAACTGGTCCGGAGCGTCGACATCGAACTCTCGGTTCAAGGTGTTGTCGGCCACGACTGCAGGGCTGCCGCCATAAGAACCAGGCTTCTTTTTGTAACCAATCTGGGCCCTTATCCCTGCCAGGCGCGCTAAACGCCAAGCCCTGTTAGGGCTGATATCCTCGCCAAGATCACACATATCGTCATGCAGCTTGCGATATCCGTAGACCTCGCCGCTATCGTCCCAAGCCTGCTTCAACAGCACAGTTTGGCGCTGATCCTCCAGCGCACGCTGACAAAATGGTTCACGCAGCCATGCATAGAAGCCGCTCGGATGAACGGCCAGCATCCGGCACATCGCCCGGACCGCAAAGATCAGCCGGTTCTCGGCGATAAACGCATACCTCACCGGGACTCCCTGGCGAAGTATGCGGTCGCCTTTTTTAGGATGTCCCGTTCCTCCGTGACCCGCAGCAGATCCCGCTTCAACCGCCGGATCTCGTCAGCTTGCGCATCCACCTCTTGGATCACCTTTGCGGGCCGCGAAAACTGCTTCTGCCATGTGTAGATCGACTTGGTACTGACCCCCAATCGCTCGGCCACCTCGCGCACTGGATAGCCCCGATCCTCGACCTGGGCCACCGCATCGCGCTTGAACTCGTCTGTGAATTTAGCTCCGGACATCTCGTCCTCCTTGCTTCCAAAATTACCAAGCAAGGCGTCTACAAATCTAGGGGCTATTCACTGGACGGTGTAGGTCAGGGTGTCACCTGCAATTGCGCCCTCGGCGACGGCAGTTTCGTTGACGGACTTGGTTACGGTTATGGCCGCTTGAACAGGATCAAGCGGAATGTGGTTGTTGACCACGCCGTTGGAAGTCTGGGCCGGATCACCCTCGGTGAAGGTGAACGAGAAGGCGGTATAATAGGTGGTTGCCTGCATTCCCGTCGGCGCGGTGGCCTGAGACTGGATCGTCTCAGCGCCGCCGCCAAGTTCGGGCAGATAGGGGCCGGTCGATGCCGGCAGATCGGTAGAAGGCGACACATAGCCGGCGTGGGATACCAACAGATCATAGACGCCAGTCGGCGCGGTGTCTTTCAACAGAAAGCTGTATATGCCATCCGCGCCTGTTGAAAAGCCGTTGCTGTCACCCAAGGTGGTGTCCAGCTCGGCAGCGGTTACAAGCCTGCGGCTGCCGCCTTCGGGCGTGACATAAAGTTCAACCTTGGCACCTTCCACCGGCAGACGCGTGGTCGAAGAATAGACCACACCCGAGGGGTCCAGAACAAAGCCATCAACCTTTGTCAGGGGCGTCCCTTCGGTCAGCACCACCTGCGTTACCTCGGCCGCTCCGTTCAGGCCGACAGGGCTTTTCCCCTTGATGCCCAAACCGGAAAACTCGTTGCCGAACCGGACGGAATAGGTTGCGGCGGGCAAACCGGTAAAGCTGTAGGCCCCATTGGCGTCCGTGGACGTCGTGCCGATCACGTCGGTGCCGTCGTAAAGCGTCACAGTCAGACCGGACTGCGCGCGTCCGTTTGCCTTGGTAACCTTGCCGCTCAGGCTGCCTTCAGAAATGTTGGTCTCGGTAAGCGTGACGGGTGCATCCACCGTGTGGATGCCGTCCGAGGCCCGGACTGTCAGGACATGGGTATTTGCCGCTGTCTCGAAATCATTGGCGAACGAAGCGACCCCTGCCGCTGTCAAGCGGATCGCGCCAGTGGCACTGTCTATGGAGAACAGCGGCTGCGAGGCTGCGTTCAGCACGTTGGTAACGATCGAATAGGTCAGGGTGGCGCTGTCGGCATCCAGCGCCTTGACGGTTTTCAGCACCGTCGAGGTCGTCGCCCCTTCGGCATAGCTTTCGCTATAGGATGTTACAGTGGCGTCAGTCGGATCGACAAAACGCGGCCCGCTGTAGATATCAAGCTCAGACGAGGTGGAATCAATAAGCGTGTAGCCGGATGCGTTCGTGATGGTGGCATCGACATCATAGGTTGCCAGTGGCATGGCCTGCGCATCGGGGACCTGCAGCGTCCAGACACCTCCGGTGACCGACAGCTTGCCATCGCCCTGCACATATTTGACGCCATTCACCACCACCGAAAGGATCTCGCCCGAGGCCAGCGTGACGCTGCCGGTCAGGTTGGGCGTGGTGTCGGTTGTAGTCAGTGCGGTCACGGTCACAGGGCCTGCGGGGCGGTTCGATGCGACCGAAGTAAGGTAGTCGTTCAGCCCAGAGAGAACCTGGCTCGTGGCCGCATCGCCCTTGAACGTGCCGTCACCATCTGCCGGCGTGGTGATGCTGCTTTCCTGCGTTTTTCCGATCAGGACCAGACCGATCATGCTGTAATTCAGGGTGTCATTGGTGGCACTGATCGCTCCGGGGGTGAACGAAAGGCTGCCCACGACCTTGGCTTGCAGCACCCGGAAGACATAGGTTGAAATCTTGCCGCTCGGGCCTCGGAAGTTGAAGTAACCGCCCAGCTTGTAGGCATTGCCCGCAGAGTCGATCAGGGTAATGAAACCGGGAACGTCGTTGCCTTGGGCGCTGGAGCCCGAGCAAAGATCAAGTGTTTCGCCGACGAGGAAACTTGAACCAGCGCAGTTGCTGAACTCTGTCGTGCCCGTGGTCACATCCTGCGAGAAATAAGCCCCAGTGATGCCGCCTGTCGGTAGTCCGGGAATACCGGCAAAGGTATAGGTCTGAACCGAGTTGTTTGGGCTGCTGTCGTCCTTGCCGACATATCCGTTTGTGAAGGGAACCGACAGAACCGCCTGCGCGGAAGATTGCGACGCCCAAAGCGCCACAAAGACCGCCACAAGCAGCATCAGACCTTTCACGAATGCGCCATAAAGCCAATCCGGCCGGACATTCTGGCCAAGGCCAGAAAGAGATTTTTGCGATTGAATTTGCACTTGCAGTGTTGTCCGGTCGGTTAATTTCGTGTCTGTGAACGACGCAACTACCGCGTAAATAACCTGACCGTTGGTAAGTTTCTGAAAGAATAGCCCAAAGAGACAAGCAATGATCTATCGTATACCCCGGCAGGACCGGGCGCTAAGAACCGAGAACGCCTATCTTGATGCTTTCGAACGGCTGATTTCCGAGCGTGGTTATACAAACACATCCCTCGATGCGATTGCCCGCGAAGTCGGGCTGACAAAAGCCGCCTTTCTGGCCCGCTTCGGCAGCAAGAAAGCCGCGCTGTTACTGTTGTTTGACCGCTACTGTGCAAAGGCCACCGCGGTTATGGAGGAAATGGCCTTGCACATACCGACCATGCCTTCGGCCGAGGCAGCTATCTACGAATTGTCGACGGTTCTTGAAAAGATACAGTTGGAAGACTTTGCCCCCAACCGTGCCATGCAAGAGCTGTTTTTCGAAGAGCTGAAGGTGGACCAACGCACCCAGAAGATATTTCTGGAACTTGTCGATCTGATGCGTCTTGTGCAGAAACATCATCTTGAGGGCGTTGCCTACACCGATACCGGCGCATTTTCAGGCTCGCAGATCCTTGTTTCGGTGAATTTCAATTACATCCTGCGCGCCATGCCAGCCCTGCCCCGAGACCATGACACCCGTCACCGCATGATCGCGCTTATGATCGTCGCGGCCTTGCGCTTTTAGGGCTGGAGGCAGCCTGCTGTTGAATAAAAACAGGCCCCACCGGCGGCCGGTCCTGTGTGGATATTCGGTGAGCTGGTCAGATGCCGTCGGGTGGGGGCATCCACCGCATCAGTTCAGTTTGTATGTCGCTGTCCATCGACGCCCCCCTAGTTACAGGCGTCATCTCGGATACCGAACAGCCTCAGGCAACGAGGGCGGGCGGCGGGCGCTTACGCTCAAATGCGCGTTCGGCATGAACCCATAATCTCAAACAGCCACCGCTTGCGCGCGAAGCCCGAAACCGAACAGTTGCCGGGTATAGTCATGGCGCGGCGCAGTCAGCAGCTCTGTCGTGGGGCCTTGTTCCAGCACCTCTCCGTTCCGCATGACCACCAGATGATCGGAGATATGCGCGACGACCTTGAGGTTGTGGGTGACGAACAGCATCGAAAGGCCCGATTCCGCCTTGAGGTCAGACAGAAGGTTCAGGATCTGGGCCTGAACCGAAATGTCCAGCGCCGACGTCGGTTCATCCAGCACCAGCAACCTTGGGTCAAGCGCAAGGGCGCGGGCGATGGCAACCCGCTGGGCCTGTCCGCCCGACAAGGCGCTGGCGCGACGGGGCAGGAAATCGGCGGGCAAGCCGCAGCGCAACAAAAGCTGGGCCGACCTTTCCTGCATCGCAGCCCCCGCACGGTCTCCGCGCGCCAGCAACGGCTCGGCCAGAATTTCGGAAATGGTCATGCGCGGGCTAAGCGACAGGAAGGGGTTTTGCGCGACGACCCCAATGGCTTGGCGCGCATGGCGCAATTCGCGCGGGGACAAGGCCAGCCAATCCTGACCATCCAGCAGGACGGCACCGCTTTCCGATGGCACCAGCCGCAGGATCGCGCGGAGCAGGCTGCTTTTGCCAGAACCGGATTCGCCCACCACCCCAAGCGTTTCGCCCGGTGCCAGTGACAGGCTTACCCCTGACACGGCCGGTCGGAGCTGTGTGCGGAACGGCCCGTTGCTGCCGTAACGCACCACCAGATCCCGCACCTCAAGCAGCGGTTTTGTCATCGAGGCCTCCTTCGACCAGACAGGTCCAGCGATGCGCCCCGTCCAGCCTTTCAGGCGGGGGGCGAAGGGCGCATTCGGCCCTTGCCACGGCACAACGCGGCGCAAAGGCACAACCGGCGATAGGTTTGAAAGGCGGCGGGATCTGCCCCTCGATCGCTGCAAGCTTCGCCCCGCGCGGCGCGGCATCGGGCAGCGCAGCCAGCAACGCGCGGGTGTAGGGGTGGCGGGGATGCGTCAGAACCTCGGCCACAGGCCCGTCTTCGATCGAGGTTCCGGCATAGAGAATCGTCGCGCTGTCGCAAACCTCGGCCACCACATCCATGTCATGTGTGATCATCAGGATGGTCAGACCGCGCGCTTGCACAAGGTTACGCAACAGGGCCAGAACCTGCGCGCCGATGGTCACGTCAAGCGCCGTGGTCGGTTCATCCGCGATCAGCAGATCAGCGCCGGTAGCCAGCGCCTGCGCGATGACCACGCGCTGCTGCATCCCGCCGGAGAGTTGATGCGGATAGCTGCGAAGCACCCTCTCGGGATCAGGCAGGCCTGTCGCAGCCAGAAGTTCGACCGCGCGGGCGTGGCGGGCCACCTTTGGCAAGGCATGATGGGCGCGCAACACATCGTCGATCTGGCGGCGAATTGTCAGGACCGGATTCAGCGCCGCTGCCGGATCTTGCGAGATCAGCGCAATGCGTCGCCCCCGCAGGCTTTCGGCAACGTCGCGCAAATCCATGCCGTCAAAGGCGAACCGGTCCGCTTTGATCTGTGCGCCGCGCGGCAACAGGCCCAGAAGGGCCATCGCCGTCATGGTTTTGCCGCAGCCGGATTCGCCAATCAGACCGTGAATGGTGCCGCGCGTGACGGTCAGATCCACCCGGCGCAGGGCATGGATGGCACCGTTCGGCACAGGCAAGTCCACCGAAAGGGCGCGGATTTCAAGCAGAGCCATCGCGTCGCCCTCCTGCACGGTCGCGCAGCGCGTCCCCAAGGATCGAAAAGGCCAGCGCCAGAACAAAGACCGCTATGCCCGGTGCGGCAGAATACCACCAGCGTTCGGGAAAGAACTTGCGCCCTGCATCGACCATCTGGCCCCAGTCTGCGATGGGCGGCGAGACCCCCAGTCCAAGGAAGGACAGCGCCGAGGCCGTCAGCAAAGCCGGTCCCACATCCAGCGCGGCCTGAACCGAGATCGGCCGGACGGCGGCGGGCAGGACGTGGCGCAGGATGATGCGCGGGTGGCTGACCCCCATCAGTTGCGCGGCCTCGACATAGGGCTGCCCGCGCAGGGCCAGCACTTCGGCACGGGCCATGCGCGCATACCAGGGCCACCAGGTGACGGCGACCGCAACGATGCTGTTCAAAAGTCCCGGCCCAAGTGCTGCTGCCATCAGCACCGCCAGAAGCAGGGCGGGGAAGGCCAGAAAGACATCGGTCAGCCGCATCAACCCCTCGTCCAGCCAGCCGCCGAAATATCCGGCCAGCACCCCGACCGGAAGGCCGACCAAAAGGGCGAAGGCCACGATCAAAAGGCCCGATGTCAGCGAGACCCGCGCGCCATAGATCACCCGACTTAGCATGTCGCGGCCAAGGTGATCGGTGCCAAGGAAATGATCTGCCGAAGGCGGCAGGAACTTGGATGCGATGCTGGGCGCACCTGCCCCCTGATCGGGAAAGGGTGCCGCCCAAGGCGCAACCAAAGCCAGACCAAAGGCGATCAGGATCACCGTCAGAGACAGCGCCCCTTGCCAACCCAATCGCTGAAGAAGACTGCTCATTTCAACGCCACCCTCGGGTCAATCAGCGCCTGCGCCAGATCAAGGATCAGGTTCATGGCGGCATAGCAAAGCGTCACCACAAAGGTTGCTGCGGCAATGACCGGAAAATCCTTGGACAGGATCGCTTCGGATACATAGCGGCCAAGACCGGGCCAGGCGAAGATGATCTCGACCAGAACAGAGCCGGTCAGCGCGAAGGCAAAGCTCAGCCCCAGAACCGTCAGGGCCGGACCCACCGCATTGGGCAGCGCATGGCCGAACAGGATGCGACGGCGCGACAGGCCCAGAGCGCGGGCAGCCAGAATGTGCCGCCGCTCCAGAATCTCGATCATCGCCGAGCGGGTCAGTCGCATGGCGATGCCTGCGGGATAGGCCGCCAAGGTCAGCGCTGGCAGGATCAGATGCGCGAAGGCATCGCCAAAGGCATCAAAGCGGCGGGCAAGCAGGGCGTCGATCAGGGCAAAACCGGTCACTGGCAAAAGCGGGTCCGAGATCGAGATTTCCCGCGACATCCGCCCGGACAGGGGCAGCACCCCCAGCCATTTGGCAAAGACGAATTGCAGCAGCATGGCCAGAAAAAACGCAGGCATGGCAACGGCGCCAATCGAGGCAAGCCCGCCCATCCGGTCCGGCCAGCCCCCGCGATAGGCGGCGGCAAGGGCGCCTGCCGGTATGCCGATCAGAAGGGCCAAAAAGGTCGAGAACGCCGCAAGTTCCAGCGTCGCAGGCAGAAAGGCGGCAAGATCTTGTGAAATCAGACGGCGCGACTTGTAGGACACCCCGAAATCTCCAGTCGCCATCGCCTTGGCAAAGGCGATGAAACGCACAGGCAGCGAGGCGTCGAGGTGCAACTCTGCCCGCGCCTTCTCGATCTGTTCGGCGCTTGGCCGCGGTCCGGCATACAGTGCCGCCGGATCAGAAGGCACGACTTGCGCCGCGATGAACACAAGAAATGTCACGCCGACGACGACAAAGGCCGACAGGACGAAGCGTCTGAGGATGTAACGTCCCAATCCCATCGGCCCGGTTTCCTATCGGCTCAGATCGTTGACGAAGACAACATGACCATAGGCGGGATTGTCCGCATAGCCCTTCACATCAGACCGCAGGATATGGACGTTCGGCTTGTCCAGAATGAAGACAGCCGGCGCATCCTCGATCACCATGCGCTGCGCAGTCTTGAACATCTCCTCCGCCTTGGCGCGGTCGGTGCCGGACAGGGCGGCGGCCTCGTCGATCAACTTGTCGAAGGCCGGGTTAGAGTAATAGGCCAGATTGAAAATCGGGCTTTCTTCGCTGTGGAAGATGTTGAGAAGATAATCGTAGGGGGTGACATAGGTTGCCCACCAATACAGCAGCAGAATGTCCTGCGCCTGCCCCGGATCGGCCTTTGACAACTCCCACATCGCCTCCCACGACATCGGCTGCAAGATCAGCGTGATGCCGAGGGTTTCAAGATTGGCCTTCCACAACTCGCCGGCAAGGGCTTCAAGCGCATCCGAGGTAACGTAGGTCAGCGTCAGTTCCAGTCCGGTTTTGGCCAGACCCTCTTCGGCCAGAATGGCGCGGGCGGCCTCAAGGTCGGTCATCACCATCGGCGCGTCGGGATCATGGCCCCAGATGCCCGGCGGCAGGATGCCACGGGACCGGGTGCCAAGTCCGGCTGTTCCGGCGGCGATCACGTCGTCATAGGGAAAGGCCAGCGCCAGCGCCTGCCGCACCCGAGGCCGGTCCAGCGGCGCGCGGCGGGTGTTAAGCAGCGCGAAAAGGTTCTCGAAGGATGGGTTGGCCACCACCTGCAACTCGGGGTTGGCTTGCAGGCCGTCAAGGTTGTCGAAGGGCAGGTTGTAGGTCCAGTCCGCGCTGCCGCTTTCGATCATGCTTTGCGCCAGCACCGAATCCTCGACCACCTCGAAAACAGCAGTATCAAAGCCTGCCTCTGGAGTGCCGCCCCAGTAATCGGCAAAGCGGGTGGCGACCACACGCTGACCGGGTTCATAGCGGTCGATACGGAACGGGCCGGTTCCACCGTCGTTTCCGGCATTGAACCAAGCATTGTCCTTTTCCAGTGCGGCGGGGCTGATGATCCAGCCGGCAAAACCCGCCGAGGCGATCAGATCCAGCGGCTGGGCCGAAGACAGGGTAAAGACGACCGTCTGTGCATCGGGGGCGGTGATGGCGGTGACCGCGCTCCAGATGAAGGACGCACCGCCACCAATCTGCATGGTGCGGTCGATCGAGCCTTTGACCGCTTCTGCGGTCAACTCGGCCCCGTCATGGAACTTGACACCCTGACGCAGCTTGAAAGTCCAGATCATCCCGTCATCCGAGGCTTGCCAGCTTTCGGCCAGCAGCGGGGCCACGGTTGCGGGGGCGTCGGCCGTGCCGGGAACATAGCGGGTCAGGGTTTCATAGATATTGGCCAGCACCAGCCCGTCATTCGAAAACGAGGTGGATGGATCAAGATCTGGAAATCCCGTCGGGTTCGCCAGAGTGAAGATCCGGCTGCCGTCCTGTGCCAGTGCCACGCTCCAGCGTGACATGGCTTGCAGGGCAAACGGGGCAAGTCCGGCAGAAATCAGCAGATCGCGACGGTTCATGTCAGTTCACCTGTTCTGATGGATGTTAAGGGGGCTTCGGCATAGGCCGCAACCGGATGGGCGACGGTGGCTGTGCCGAAGGGAACGTAGTCAAAGTTATAGCCAAAGGCGCGCGGACCCATCATCCGCAGCGATTCCGGCGTGCGTAGAAGGGGCGCGCAGGGAATGGCGATCACCGAAACACGCAGGCCATAGCGCTGTTCTTCCGTGCCGATGGGCCGTCCGGTTTCGGAATCGACGATGCAGATCAGGTCGGGAACCATGACCAGACGCTGACCGTCCTCTGTCGCCACAAGGAATTCGTTCTGGATGTCGATGGTCAGCACCCGACCCTGATCGGCGGCAAGCCCCGTCACCGTCAGGCTGCCGCGCACGAAACCGCCTTCGATCCGACGGGCAATGTCGGTGACTTTGCCCTGCATCAGCAACCGCCCGCCCGAAACCCCTTCGATCGCGGTGATCGGATCGGTCTTGGCGGCACGCGCCCGCAGCACTGCATCGCCCAACTGCCAGGCCTGACTGGTCGTGTGGGCAATGCCAAAACGGCGGACGAAATCGCCGGTCATCGGGGCGGTGGTCATGCAGGCTGTGCAGCCCATGGCCACCGTCGCCGTCCGCATCAGTTTTTCCAGCATCTCGGGCGAGCGGGCCTGAGTGATCACCAGTGTGTTGCCCTCGGAATCCGACAAGGCTGCGGGCTGGTTCGCCTGACCATAGACGAAGAACGAGGTCATCTGCACTTCGGGGAAAGCGCGGCCCATGCCATCGGCATCGACCACCGGCAGATCCAGCTTTGCCGCCGTGATCATCGGATAGATGCCATTGCCGCCGCCGACTTCGTCCCCCAGAACAGCATCGACGCGCCGACCGGTATGCGCCTCGATAGCGCGCAGGACGCGGATGCCTTCGTCGCCCTCTTCCATCTTTTCGATGCTGACAGTGGGGGCGCCGATGCCGCCAAGGCCGATCACCTGTGCATCGGGGGCCAGATCGGCCGGGCGGATCATGCGGATGCGCTTGCCCTGCCGCAGCAGCGCCTTGGCGATCAGCATTTGCAGATAGGGGCTGCCGCCGCCGCCGGTGCCAAGGATACCCACACCGATTGCGATGCGGTCGATATCGGTTTCGTTCAGAGTCCAGAAGGTCATGCTGCCAGATCCCCCACCACTTTCACCGAAATCCGCATGGCATTTCCGGGCAAATAACTCAGCGGGGTTTCCTCCAGTTCGGCCAGCGTCACACTTTCGGCGCGCGCACCTGCCTCGACCGCGCGGGCGCGGGCGTCGTTCACGATCTGCTCCAGCGCCGCGCCGCGCGTCGTGCCTTCCAGCGAGACAACGCGGTCCACCTCACCCGAGACCTGCGCGATGGCGGCTCCGATGGCGTTGGCCGAACCAAAATGATCGGGCCGCAGCGAAACCGACGTGCCAGCAAGCTGCCCGTCCAACAGAACCGAACCGCCCCCCACAAGAACCGCCGGTATCGGCTCGGCGCTGGGTTTCATCCGGTCCAGCACCGCCTCGACATCGGTTTTCATCTTTTCGATGGCAGCCCTGACAAAAGCGGCATCCAGATGACGCACGCGCGCCGGATCGCCCAGAGTGACCAGACCCGCCGCCACGGCAATGTCTGTGGCCGTCAGCGTGTCCCCGCCAAAGCAAAGCGCCTTTTCGGTCAGCCGGAAGCCCACCGACTGCGGCCCGATGGCCAGCGGCGCGGATTGCACCAGACTGCCGCCGCCCAGACCAAAGGAATAAACATCCGGCACGCGGAAGTTGGTCGGTATGCCGCCGATTTCGGCCCCTTCGCTGCGGACCCGCGGAAAACCCGCCACCAGCATACCGATATCGGTGGTGGTGCCGCCGACATCGATCACGGCGGCATCCTTCAGTCCGGTCAGAAAAGCCGCCCCGCGCATCGAGTTGGTCGGCCCTGAGGCGATGGTGAACACAGGATGCCGTTCGGCATGGTCCGCGCCCATCAACGTCCCGTCATTCTGGGTCAGGTAAAGCGGGCAGAACAGGCCCAGCCGCTCGAAGGCGGCGCGGAAGGCGCCAACCGTCTCTTGTCCCAAAGCGTGCAGACTCGCGTTCAGGATCGTCGCACTTTCGCGCGCCAACAGGCCGGTGCGACCGATCCGGTGCGACAGGCTGATGGCGGCCTCGGGCATCTCGTCGGCAACAATTCTGGCGGCCTCCACCTCCATCCGCGCATCAACCAGTGCAAAGACCGAGGAAATGGCCACCGCCCCGATTCCGGCAGCGCGCCACGTTTTGCAGGCTGCCCGGATTTCACCGGCATCCAGCCGCGCGATGGCCGAACCGTCGAACTGGACACCGCCATCCACAAGCGCAGCCCCACCATCAACAATCGAGCGCAGCGCGGCAGGCCAGTCGATCATCGGCGGCAGCGCGCGGGTGGACCGGCCACACAGGCGCAGGGTTCCTACCTTGCACAACTGCCGCCCCTCGACCACGGCGTTCAGGAAATGCGTGGTGCCGATCATGATCGCACCAACCTCGGCTGTCGCCACACCGCTACCCGCCAGCACCGCGCGGATGGCATTGGCAACCCCACCCGTGACATCCACCGTCGTCGCCGTCTTGATCGTGGCCAGAACCTTGCCGCCGCGCAGCAGTGCGGCGTCGGTATTCGTCCCCCCGACATCAATTCCGATACGGACCAGCCCCGACATCACAATTTGCCCTCTGCGCGTTCCATCGCGGCGTTCAGGGCAGTGGTGCGGGTGCCAAAGGCCTTGTACATCCGCAGGATCACCCAAGGCTCAACGCGGCGAACGCCGGGAATGCGGCCGATGGTGTTCTCGCAGAAATCCAGAAGTGCGGCGTGGGTCTCGACAAACAGCGACCCCGACAGGTTGAAGCGCCCGCTGGTCGCCGCCAGATAGCCGACCTCGTCAAACTCACCCAGCGCGATGGCCACCTCTTCGATCCGGCCCGGTTCCACCTCGATCATGACATCGGCCTGCACGTCGCGGCCCATGGCCGTCGGATCGGGGATGGCACCAATGGTGATCATCCGGCTTTGCAGCAGGGCAGTGATCCTGTTGCGGACCGTCCGTTCAGAGGCAGTCCCGATCTTGGAGGCGATTTCGCTGGCTGAAAGGCGACCGTCCTCGGTCAGAAGGCCGATGATCGTTCGGTCAAGATCGTCAAGGTCATAGCGCTGCAAGGGTCATCTCCTTCTTGTAGGGGAAAGATGCGGCTGCATCACAGGTATGTCAACAAAAATTTCCGAAACGGAAAAGTATCAGCGCATTAAGTTCCGAAAAATGCACTCTATGCGCCATTACAGAACAATTATGTGAGTTTCTGCCGGATGTTGATTCCGAAAAATGCAGAGCCTAAGGCCGCCCCAAGGCAGCGAAAGAAGCCCACGGGCGTGCTCAAGACCGCACAGTCAATTCACTGAAATCGCAGACACATCTTGGCCGAGTCCTGAAAGCACGCGATCCGATGAACCAGATGAGGGTTCTGCCATTCGGGGATGAGGTTGGCCTGATCCGGGACCACCCACCGCACTTCGTCTCGACGCGCGGCGGGTGGTGGCTGTTCGGAAAGACCGGCTGACGTTCCGGCATCTGCGCCTCCATCAGCCAGAAAGGTTTGCGCGTAACTCAGCCCCTACAGAGGCAGAATCACGCTGCGGACGCAGATCAACGGGGCCTGACCCTAAGCAATTTCGCTCTGCAAAAGGGTGGCCCATGTGGCACGGTCGATTGCAAATCCCGCCACCACACGCACAACCGCTATGTGCTCAACTGGCGGCAACACCTTGGGTTCGGGCCTGCGTCGGCTGCGCGGCCAGAACCCAGCGGCAAATCGCCTCTGGATCGTTGCCGACACAAACTGCCATGCCTCCGGCAAAGGCTTCGAAAGCCGCGCGGTTCAGGCCATTTACACCCACGAGAACCGTCATTTCACGCGCCAGCGCCTCGGCGATCAGGCTGCAAAAGCCCCGACCCTCGGCCTCAAGCTTGCCGAATTTGTTGATCACCAACACCTCCGCCGCCTCAAGCCGCGCGCCGACCGCCATCACCGCTTGCTCCAATGCGCCGGGGTCAAGCCTGCAGCCTTTGGCATGGGCGCCAAGATCCTGACTGATGCGGAAACTCGGGCCGTCAGGCAGCACCTGCACATCCATGTCGCAATGCGCGCGGTCTGGGCGTTCGGTGTTGGATTGCACCGTGCCGGCAAGGCGCAAGCCTTGCACGGCCAGAAGGTCAACGACCTTGGCCAAAACGGCGTCACTGGCGCCACGTCCGGTTTCACTGACAAAGCCGATCTGCATCGAAACCTCTTAGCCCCTTCGAGTACCGCTATAAAGAAGGAAGGCTTTTGCAAAGCCTTCCAGTTGCACCGGCCAGCGGGACGCAGGCTGCGGCGTGAAATCTCAGGCCGCTTTCAGGGTTATCCCCGAAACCTCGGCCGCCGCGACAAGACTGGCGATAAAAGCGCGCGACGCGCGCAGCCAGGCCGCCTTTTCCTGCGCCACCATCAAGGGCGCTTGCACCGCCGCAAACGGCAACACCTCCCCACGCGCGCGCGCATCCAGCCGGATGATGTGGAACCCGTAGCGCGAGGTCACCAAGGCAGGGCTGATCTGACCCTCCTGCATGGTCGCCAGCGCCGCTTCGAATTCCGGCACGGTATCCCCCGCCGAAATCTGCCCCAACCGGCCACCATTGGCCTTGGACGAACAGGCCGAATGATCCCGTGCCAAGCCGTCAAAGCGCCGTGGATCGGCCAGAACCTGATCCAGAACCGCCTGTGCATGATGCTGCGCGGCATGGGCATCCTGACCCAGCGGGATCAGAATATGCGCGGCCTCGTATAAGGACGGCGCGCGAAACCGATCGGGATGCGCGTCGTAAAACGCCCGCAGATCGGCCTCTGTCACGGGCGCGGGCTGCACCGCATCGTCCAACACCTGCCGGATCAACGCCTCGGCTTCGGTTTCCAACTGCCCGGGCAGGGTTTCCTGCACATCCGGCACCAACTCCCGCCGCTGCGCCTCTTGCAACAACAGCGCCCGCACCGCCAGCGCCCGCGCAGCCGCTTGCCACGCCAGCCCCGGTTTACCCTGCGGCGCGGGGTGGTTCTGCGCCTCGGCTGCAATGCGTTCGGCCACAATCAACTCGCCATTGACGATCACGTCTGGAAGCAAAGGTTTCATCGCCTACTCCGCCGGATGCTTGTGTTTGCGTGTCCGCACAATCTGGTAGCCGGGCCGCCACAGATAGCGCAGCGGGGCCGAGATGATGTGGACAAGCCGGGTGAACGGGAACAACAGAAAGATCGTCAGCCCCAGAAAAATATGCGTCTTGAAGATCCAGCTTGCATCGGCGATCTGGTCCGCCGCATCGGCACGGAAGGTCAAAATCCCCTGCGCCCAAGCCATGAAGGTGGTCATCTCATGCCCGTCCAGATGCTGCAGCGACACATAGATCGTGCCAAGCCCCAGCACCAGCTGCGCCATCAACAGCGCCAGAATCGCCGTATCGGCAAAGCTGGAATTGGCACGGATGCGCGGGTCGTTCAGCCGCCGGTTCAGCAAGATGATCCCCCCCGCCAGCGCCATCAGCCCGGCAGCGCCACCTGCCACCACAGCCAACAACTGCTTGGCCCCGTGGCTGATCCCCAAGGCATCAAACACCCAGATCGGCGTCAGCAAGCCCACGAAATGACCGGCAAAAATCACCAGCACTCCAAGGTGAAACAACACCGACCCGATGATGAATTGCCGCTTGCGCAACAACTGGCTGGATTTTGATTTCCAGGTAAACGGGTCACGTTCGTACCGCGCGATGGATGCGATGATCATCACACTGATCGCGATATAGGGGTAAATCCCATAGATGAAGTGGTGCATCGTGATCTCCTATTCTGCGGCGGCAATTGTGGCGGCGGAAGGCACCGCCATCCGCGCCAAGATATCGCGGCTTACCGGACAACCGGCGTTCGGGTCTGGCCCAAAGGTCACCTGCGCCTCGGTCCAGACCGCATCCAGCGCCGCAAGGTCTTCGGGGTTGTCGTCGGTCTCGGCCAACAGGATTTGCGCCTCGGCGCTGTCAGCGGGTGCTTGCGAAAGCGCAACCAGCGCCTCCAGCACCGCCGCATAGCGACTGCCCCGCCGCGTCAGCCGTTCGGCAAGCGCCACCAGAATATGACCGGCATCGCCCAGCATCTCTTGGGCCGCTGCAAGGCTTTGCGTTGACAAAAATTCCAGCAGCACCGGCAGATGATCGGGCAGTTCGGTTCCCGTCAAATCAAACCCCGCCGCGCGATAGCTGTCCAGCAGGTCCACCATCGCGCCGCCACGGTCGCGGCTTTCACCGTGAATATGCTCGAACAGGTTAAGCGACAGCGTGCGCGACCGGTCAAACAGCAGCACATACTCTTCCTGCAAATCGGTCAGATCAGCCTGTGCCAGATGCACCAGAAGCGGCTCCATCGCGGCTTGGCGATGCGGGCCAAGCAGGCCATCCCCGTGCAGCGCCGCGCGAATGGCCGGAACTGCCACCTGCAGATCTTCGCTTGGATAGGTCAGCAATGCTGACAACGCTTTGAAACTGATCATGACAGAAACTCCGAAGGCGAACGAAACTTCTTGCCGCCACCAAACAATTTGCCGCCCGAAGATCCCGTCGAACAGCCGTTGCCATCGGTAAAGCCGCATCCGGTTTTCAGATCATAGGCTTGCTCGACCATCTCGCGATGGGTGGTCGGGATCACGAAACGATCTTCGTAATTGGCAATCGCCATCAGTTGATACATCTCGTCGATCTGCAACGGTGTCAGGCCGACCCGCTGCGCCACGCCCAGATTGATCACCCCATCCACGGTTTTCGACCGCATGTAGGACCGCATCGCCAGCATCCGCTCCAGCGCCGAAACCACCGGAGCCTCATCGCCCGCCGTCAGCATATTCGCCAGATAACGCACCGGAATCCGTAGCGATTTCACATCCGGCATATCATCTTGCTGGGCAATCTGCCCCGCAGCCGCCGCATTCTGAATGGGCGACAGCGGCGGAATGTACCACACCATCGGCAGCGTGCGGTATTCGGGGTGCAGCGGGAAGGCGATCTTCCACTCCATCGCCATCTTCCAGATCGGCGAATTGCGCGCGCCCTTGATCCAGTCTTCGGGGATGCCCTCCTTGCGCGCCGCCGCAATCACCTCGGGGTCGTTCGGGTCAAGAAACACCCCCAGTTGTGCGTCGTAGAGGTTCTTTTCGTCCGGCACGCTGGCCGCTTCGGCGATCTTGTCGGCGTCATACAGCATCACCCCCAGATAGCGGATGCGCCCGACGCAGGTTTCCGAACAGACCGTCGGCTGGCCGCTTTCCAGACGCGGATAGCACAGCGTGCATTTTTCCGATTTGCCGGAAGACCAGTTGTAATAGATCTTCTTGTAGGGGCAGCCCGAAACGCACATCCGCCAACCACGGCATTTTTCCTGATCAATCAGCACCACGCCATCGTCTTCGCGCTTGTAAATCGCCCCCGACGGGCAAGATGCCACGCAAGCCGGATTCAGGCAGTGTTCGCACAGCCGCGGCAGATACATCATGAAGGTGTTTTCGTATTCGCCGTAGATGTCCTTCTGGATGCCGTCAAAGTTGTAATCCTGCGACCGCTTGGCGAATTCGCCGCCCAGAATTTCCTCCCAGTTCGGCCCCCACTCAATCTTTTCCATCCGCTCGCCCGAAATCTTCGAGCGCGGGCGCGCGGTGGGAAACGCCTGCATGTCGGGCGCCGATTTCAGATGGTCATAGTCGAAGTCATAAGGCTCGTAGAAATCGTCGATTTCCGGCAGGTCGGGGTTGGCAAAGATATTCGCCAGAATCCGCCACTTGCCGCCCTGCTTGGGCGTCAGCTTGCCGGATTTAGACCGCGTCCACCCCCCGTTCCAGCGTTTCTGGTTTTCCCAATCCTTCGGGTAACCGATCCCCGGTTTGGTTTCGACGTTGTTGAACCAAGCGTATTCAACCCCCTCACGGCTGGTCCAGACATTCTTGCACGTGACAGAGCAGGTGTGGCACCCGATGCACTTGTCAAGATTCAGCACCATGCCGATTTGCGCGCGAACTTTCATTCTGCCGCCTCCACTTTTGCCGGCTGATCCAGCCAATCGACCTTGTTCATTTTCCGCACGATCACGAATTCGTCGCGGTTGCTGCCAACGGTGCCGTAATAGTTGAACCCGTAGGAAAGCTGGGCATAGCCGCCGATCATATGCGTCGGCTTCAAGGTGGTCCGCGTGACAGAGTTGTGGATGCCGCCGCGCTTTTGCGTGATCTGGCTGCCGGGCGTATTCACGATCTTTTCTTGCGCGTGATACATGAACAGCGTGCCTTCCTTCATGCGCTGGCTAACCACCGCCCGCGCCGTCAGCACCCCGTTCGAGTTCCACACCTCGACCCAGTCATTGTCCACCAGCCCCGCCTTGGCCGCGTCCACCTCGGAAAGCCAGACACAAGGCCCGCCCCGGTTCAACGTCAGCATCAGCAGGTTGTCCGAATAGGTCGAGTGGATGCCCCATTTCTGGTGCGGCGTGATAAAGTTCAACACCACATGCGGCTCTCCCGCCGCCAGCGATTTCATCGCATCCGCGCCGGTGGTTTTCAGGTCAACCGGCGGCCGCCATGTGACGAAACCCTCGCCAAACGCCAGCATCCACTTGTGATCCTGATAAAGCTGCTGCCGCCCCGAAACCGTCCGCCACGGGATAAGCTCATGCACGTTGGTCCAACCGGCGTTATAGCAGACATCCTCGGATTCAATCCCCGACCATGTGGGCGAGGAAATGATCTTGCGCGGTTGCGCGGCAATATCGCGGAAGCGGATCTTTTCGTCTTCCTTCACCTCTGCCAAATGCCGGTGGCTGATGCCGGTGGCCTTGCTCAGGGCATCCCACGCCTTCACCGCCACTTCGCCATTGGTTTCCGGTGCCAGCATCAGCACAACCTCGCAGGCATCAATCGCGGTGTTGATCTTGGCCAGACCCTTGGTCACGCCTTCATCCGTCACCACGCCGTTCAGCGCCTTCAGGTGATGCACTTCGGTCTTGGTATCCCAGGCAATGCCCTTGCCGCCGTTGCCGATCTTGTCCATCAACGGCCCAAGCGCGGTAAAACGCTTGTAAAGGTTCGGATAATCCCGCTCGACCGCGACATAGGCCGGCGCGGTCTTGCCGGGGATCAGATCACATTCCCCTGCTTTCCAATCCAGCACCTGCGCCTGCGCCAGTTCCGACGGCGTATCGTGATGCAGCGGCAACTGCACGATATCGGTTTCCACCCCCAGATAACCGGGTGCCAGCTCGGACAGCTTGTGCGCGATAGATTTGAAAATCTCCCAGTCGGTCTTGCTTTCATAAGCCGGGTCCACCGCCGCTTGCAGCGGATGAATGAACGGATGCATGTCCGACGTGTTCATGTCGTCTTTTTCGTACCAACTTGCCGTCGGCAGCACGATGTCGGCGTAAACGGCGGTGGTCGACATGCGGAAGTCAATCGTCACCAGCAGGTCAAGTTTGCCCTCGGGGGCCTTGTCATGCCACACTGCTTCGACGGGCTTTTGCCGCCCCTCCTGCCCCAGATCCTTGCCCTGCACGCCATGATCGGTGCCAAGCAGGTGCTTCAGGAAATACTCATGCCCCTTGCCCGACGACCCCAGCAGGTTCGACCGCCACACAAACAGGTTGCGCGGCCAGTTTTCCGGCGCATCGGGGTCCTGGCAAGACATCTGCAATGCCCCCGACTTCAGGCCTTCCGCCACATAGGCCGGAATATCCTTGCCCGCCGCCTTTGCATCCCGCGCCACCTGCAACGGGTTGGTTTTCAACTGCGGTGCCGATGGCAGCCAGCCCATACGCTCGGCCTGAATATTATAGTCAATCAGCGACAGGTCTTTCCAGTTTCCCGCCGGTGCAGTCGGTGACAGGATCTCGGCCGCCGTCACGGTTTCATAGCGCCACTGGTCGGTATGGGCATACCAGGCGCTGGTCGAGTTCATGTGCCGCGGCGGCCGCGCCCAATCCAGCGCAAAGGCCAGCGGCGCCCATCCGGTTTGCGGCCGCAGCTTTTCCTGCCCGACATAATGCGCCCAACCGCCGCCCGACTGACCTACGCAGCCGCACATCACCAGCATGTTGATAACGGCGCGATAGTTCATGTCCATGTGATACCAATGGTTCATCGCAGCCCCGATGATCACCATCGACTTGCCATTGGTCTTTTCGGCATTGCTGGCAAATTCGCGGGCCACATGAATGATCTTGTCGCGCGAAACGCCGGTGATCTTTTCCGCCCAAGCTGGCGTGAACGGCACATCGGCATCGTAAGATGTCGCCACATGCGCCCCGCCCAACCCGCGATCAAGGCTGTAATTGGCGCACATCAGGTCGAACACTGTCGCCACATAGGCGTCTTTGCCATCGGCCAGCGTGATCTTCTTGACAGGCACGTTGCGGGTCAGCACCTCGGGGTGGTTGCACACCTCGAAGCCGTTGGTCGCAGCGCCGCCGAAATACGGGAAATCCACGCCGACAACCGCATCGTGATCGGTGTCCAGCACATGACTCAGCCGCAACCGCACATCGCCTTCGCCTGCACGCTGTTCAAGGTTCCACTTGCCGGTCTCTCCCCAGCGAAAGCCGATAGACCCGTTCGGCACCACGATTTTGCCCGAAAGCTCGTCATAGGCGACGGTTTTCCATTCGGGGTTATTCGCCTGCCCCAAACCGCCGTCGAAATCCGAAGCCCGTAGCTGCCGCCCCGGAACAAAGCTGTCGCCCTTCGGTTCCAGTTGCACCAACATGGGCATGTCGGAATAGCGGCGGATGTAATCCTCGAAATACTCGGCCTGCCGGTCCAGATGGAACTCGCGCAAGATCACATGGCCAAATGCCATGCCAATTGCGGCGTCGGTGCCTTGCTTGGCGTTCAGCCAAATATCGCCAAACTTCGCCGCTTCCGAATAGTCGGGGCAGATCACTGCCGATTTGGTGCCGCGATAGCGGGCCTCGGTGTAGAAATGCGCGTCCGGCGTGCGGGTTTGCGGCACGTTCGATCCCCAAAGGATCAAGAAGCCCGCATTGTACCAATCGGCACTTTCCGGCACGTCGGTCTGCTCGCCCCAGGTTTGCGGGCTGGCCGGTGGCAGGTCGCAATACCAGTCATAAAACGACATGCAGGTGCCGCCCAGCAGGCTTAGATAGCGCGTGCCTGCCGCATAGCTGACCATCGACATGGCAGGGATCGGCGAAAAGCCAAACACACGGTCAGGGCCATAGGTCTTGGCGGTATAGGCATTGGCTGCGGCGACAATCTCTGTCGCCACGTCCCAGCTTGCACGCACAAAGCCGCCCTTGCCGCGGGTCTTGGTGTAGCCTGCGCGCTTTTCGGGAGAGTTTTGTATCGCCGTCCATGCCTCGATCGGCGACAGGGTGCGGCGCAGATCGCGCCACATCCGGTAAAGCTTGCCCCGGATCAGCGGCGTTTTCACGCGGTTGGCCGAATACAGATACCAGCTATAGGATGCGCCGCGCGCACAGCCGCGCGGTTCATGGTTTGGCAGGTCGGCGCGTGTGCGCGGGTAATCGGTCTGCTGGGTTTCCCACGTCACGATCCCCGATTTGACGTAGATCTTCCACGAACACGACCCGGTGCAGTTCACCCCATGCGTCGACCGCACGATCTTGTCGTGCCGCCAGCGATTGCGGTAAACTTCCTCCCAATCGCGGTTTTCGCTGGTGGTCTGGCCGTGGCCATCGGCAAAGGTATCTTGCCGCAGCGTGGTGAAGAAGTTCAGACGATCAAGCAGATGGCTCATCGTAAAGTCCTTTCTATCAGGAACGCGGGGCGGCGATAGCGGCGCGCCGGCCATGTTCGATGTCATGCAGAAGGCCACCGCGCCGGGTGTAGGCACCCCATGTCAGCGCAAGGCACAGAACGTAAAAGCCAAGGAACATCCAAAGCGCGCCCACCGGCGATCCGGTCAGGGCAATGGAAGACCCGTAGGCTTTCGGGATGAAGAAGCCACCATAGGCCCCGATCGCGCTGGTAAAGGCGATGATCGCCGCACTTTCGCGCTCTGACTGCCGCCGCAGCGCCACCGGGTCCAGCGCCGGCATCAACCGCGGCACTTCGCGGCCCATGATCACCGGGATCATCTGGAACGTTGAAGAGTTGCCGACGCCGGTAAAGAAGAACAGCGCCATAAAGCAGGCAAAGAACCCCCAGAACGCCCCCGGCTCACCGGCTGCTCCGGCAAAATGGATCACGCCGTAGACCGCCACGATCATGCCGACGAAGACCCAGAACGTCACCCGCCCGCCGCCGAACTTGTCCGCAATCCAGCCGGTTCCCGCCCGCGCCAATGCCCCCACCAACGGCCCGAGGAACACATATTGCAGCGCGTTCACGTCGGGAAACAAGATCTTCGAGAGCAACGGAAAGCCCGCCGAATAGCCGATAAAGCTGCCAAATGTGCCGATATAAAGCACGCACATCAACCAGTTATGCATCCGGCCAAAGATCACGGCCTGCTCGCGGAAGCTGGCCTTGGCATCGGCAATATCGTTCATCCCAAGCCATGCCAGCACGGTCGATACCAACACAAACGGCACCCAGATGAAGCCCGCATTCTGCACCCAAAGCTGGCCGCCATCCGCCGTTGCCTGCGGGGCGCCGCCCATCGCGCCAAACACGCCAACCGTGATCACCACCGGCACCAGGAACTGCATCACCGACACGCCCAGATTGCCCAGCCCTGCATTCAGCGCCAAGGCATTGCCCTTTTCCGCCTTGGGAAAGAAGAACGCGATATTCGCCATCGACGAGGCAAAGTTGCCGCCGCCCAAACCGCACAGCAACGCCAGCGCCAGAAAGATCACATAAGGCGTCTCTGGATTTTGCACCGCATAGCCGATGCCAAGCGCGGGCAACAACAGCGACGCGGTGGAAAGGGTCGTCCACAGCCGCCCGCCAAAGATCGGCACCATGAAGCTATAGAATATCCGCAGCGTCGCCCCCGAAAGCGATGGCACCGCCGCCAGCCAGAACAGTTGCTCGGGCGTAAAGCCAAAGCCGATCGCCGGCAGCTTTGCCACCACCATCGACCACACCATCCACACCGAGAACCCCAACAGCAGCGCCGGAATCGACAGCCACAGGTTCCGCCGCGCAATCGCCCGTCCGGTATTGGCCCAGAAGCTTGCATCCTCGGGGCGCCAGTCTTCCAGCACGCGCGGCATGCGCGTGACATCGGCATCGTGAATATCCTGCATCTCGGGCAGGCTGGGCAGCCGGTCCAACGCCTCGCCATGCGCCGCCCGCTCCATCGCGCGGATCGACAGATGCATCCATGCCAGCGAAACCGCCACGATCACGAACAGCAGCGCAAAGCAGCTTGTGTAGATGCCGGTCAGATCCAGCAGCGCACCGAAGATCAAGGGCAGGATAAAGCCGCCCAGACCGCCGATCATGCCGACCAGACCGCCCACCGCCCCGACGTGGTTCGGATAATAGACCGGAATATGCTTGAACACCGCCGCCTTGCCCAGACTCATGAAAAAGCCCAAGGCAAACAGTGTGATCACGAAGGGCCACTGGCCCATCTCGGTGCTGAACCGGATCGGCCCGTCCTTGCCCTGAATCACATAATCCGTCGCCGGATAAGACAGCATGAACAGGAACACCAACGAGAAGCCAAAGCACCAATACATCACCGTGCGTGCGCCGAAGCGGTCGCTCAGATGGCCGCCATAGGCGCGGAACAGACTGGCGGACAGGCTGAAGGCCGCAGCCGACATGCCAGCGGTTTCCACGTCAACATGGTAAACGTCGATCAGGTAATGCGGCAGCCACAGCGCCAGCGCGACAAAGGCTCCGAATACGAAGAAGTAATAGAGTGAAAAGCGCCAGACCTGCAAATTGGCCAGAGGCGCGAATTGCGTGGCAAAACTGGGCGATTTCACACCCGAGCTTCTGCGCGTCACCAGTTCGGGATCATCCTTGGCGAAAAGGTAGAACGCCACCCCCGTTGCGATCAGCCCCAGCGCCCAGACATGCGCCACCCCCTGCCAGCCATAGGCCACCATCACGAAGGGCGCGACAAACTTGGTGACCGCAGCCCCCACATTGCCCGCGCCGAAAATCCCCAGTGCCGTGCCTTGCTTGCCCGCATCATACCAGCGCGACACATAGGCCACCCCGATGATGAACGATCCTCCGGCAAGCCCGATCCCCAGCGCCGCGATCAGATAGGTCACATAGGTGGTGGCCCATGTCAGCGCCCATGTCGCCATGCCCGCCAGAATCATCTGGGCTGAAAACACCAGCCGCCCGCCATATCGCTCGGTCCAGACCCCCAGAAACAGCCGCGTCAGAGATCCGGTCAGGATTGGCGTTGCAACCAGCAAGCCGAACTCAAACTCGGACAGCGACAGCTCTTTCTTGATGGCCACCCCGATAATGGAAAAAATCGTCCAAACGGCAAAGCATGCGGTGAACGCAATCGTGCTTAACGCAAGAGCGCGGTTCTGGTCGCCTTTCGACACCTGCGATCCGATCAACATTTCTGACTCCGTCAATAGCGGGACATCCCCCGGACGCCGTCAGCCACAACAGAGCGGCCCTCGGCCTCCGTTGATCCAGATCAACCCTTTGTGATTGAGGCGCTGCAAAGCGACAGGATTTGACCAAGTCCAAACGGCCAGCCGCAGTTGATCAAATGGAGCCAGTAAAAGTCACTTTCGGATAATTGATAAATGTCAATCGATGGGTTAAAAGAAATCAAGCAACCCAATGAAAGATGCCGAGTCGTGATCGAAACCATCGCCAATGATGTGCGGGATTTGCAGTTGTTTGACGGGGTTCAGGACGCCACGATCCTGAAACTGATGCGGGCGGGCTACGATCAATCGTTTCCGCCCTATGTCACCCTGATCAACGAAGGCACTCCGGCAAATTTTCTGCATATTGTCGTTGAGGGCATGGTTGAACTTTTCGCAGGCGCAAACAAGCGCGAGGCGACGATGGCAGTCGTGCGGCCGGTTTCCACCTTTATTCTTGCCGCTTCGGTGCGCGACGCCCCCTATCTGATGTCGGCCCGCACCCTGCAAAGATCGCGCGTTCTGCTGATCCCCTCCGCAGACCTGCGCGCCGCCATCGCCAACGACAACCGCTTTGCAATGAATGTGTTGAACGAATTGGCCGGTTGCTACCGCAGTATGGTGCGCCATGCGAAAAACCTGAAACTACGCAACACCCGCGAACGCGTCGCCGCCTATCTGCTGCGCCAATCACGGCTTTTGGGCAACGCACCGGGCTTCATCCTGCCGGTCGAAAAGCGGTTGCTGGCATCCTACATGGGGATGACGCCGGAAAACCTGTCACGGGCGCTGAAGTCCTTGGCCGAAGACGGCTGCAAGATTGACGGTCAGCGCATCATCATCACCGACCGCGCGAAATTCGAAGCCTTGGCAGCCCTTTCCCCGTGGCTTGACGGCCCCGACCCCGAAGCCTCTCAGGCCGGTGTCAGCCTGCCCTTGCCCGAAACTGATCTCTAATCAGGGCAGAAAAGGTTAAGATTTCGTAAAATTGGCAGGCCAACCATCTGATATTCAAGACATAAAAGTGGTCCCGCGTTGGGACCGCTCGAAATCCCGCACCGCCCACCTCCCGCGCTTTGATACCCAGTTCAACCTGGATGTTGAACGGTCTCCTACCTAAATTTGTGCAGCGGTTTTCCGGGGCTAAGGTGATCGGCAGCGGCCACGATGGCGGCCTCATCAATGGCGAAGTGGCGGTAGAGATCGGCGATAGTGCCGGTCTGGCCGAAATGCTCCACCCCCAATGGCACGGTGCGATGACCCACCACCGATCCCAGCCATGACAGCGTCGCGGGGTGGCCGTCGATCACGGTAATCAGCGTACAATGGCGCGGCAACCCGCCCAGCAACCGCTCGACCAGACTTTCGGCCTGGCCGTGACCGCGCGCCCGCGCCCGTCGGGCCGCGGTCCAGCCTGCATTCAGCCGGTCGGCCGAGGTGACGGCCAACACGCCCACATCGCGCCGCCCTTCGGCAATACGACCCGCCGCCGCAATCGCCTCGGTCGCGACCGTGCCTTGATAGGCGATAATCACCTCGGCATTTGGTCCCGGCTCGCGCAGCCAATAGGCGCCGTCGATCACACCTTGGGCAAAGCCCGGATCGGCGCGGCGCAGGGGTTGTTCCACCGGTCGGGTGGACAGCCGCAGATAGACCGAACCGCCGGTTTCATCGCGCAGCCAGGTGCGTTCATCCGGATCGCCTTCGCCGCCACGTTGCAGATAGTCGAAGGACCAGTCCATCAGGATGGAAAGCTCATCCAAAAAAGCCGGTTCAAAAGCGGCCAGCCCGTCTTGCGCCATGCCGATCAGCGGCGTGCTGATGGATTGATGCGCGCCACCCTCGGGGGCCAGCGTGACGCCTGAAGGCGTGCCGACCAAAAGGAAGCGCGCATCCTGATAGCAGGCGTAGTTCAAGGCATCGAGACCGCGCACCACGAACGGGTCATAGACCGTGCCGACAGGAATCAGCCTTTCGCCAAAGAGGCTGTGCGACAGGCCAGCAGCACCCAGCATCAGCATCAGGTTCATCTCGGCGATGCCCAGCTCGAAATGGGCGCCCTGCGGCCCAAAGGCCCATTTCTGCGCTGACGGAATACGCTCGTCGCGGAAGGTGTCGCCGCGTTCGGCCCGCGCGAACAACCCGCGCCGGTTGACCCAGCCGCCAAGATTGGTTGACACCGTGACGTCGGGCGAGGTGGTGATGATCCGATCAGCCAAAGGCCCACCGGCGCGGGCGATCTCGTCCATGATCTTGCCAAACCCTGCTTGGGTGGACAGCCTGCGGTCGCCCAGCTTTACCGTGGCCGGACGTGGCAGAGCAGGCGCGGTAAAGCGCCGCCGCCCCTTGGCGAAAAACGGCACTTGGGCAAGAAAGGCACGCAGAGCGAGGGCGTCCGGCACGGTCGCAAAGGGCTGCCATTCCTGACCTTTCGGCACGCCCATCGACGTCTGAAACCCGGCCATCTGTTCCGGTGTCATCAGGCCGGCATGGTTGTCCTTGTGGCCTGCCAAGGGTGTGCCCCAACCCTTGACCGTATAGGCCAGAAACACTGTCGGCTGTTCTCCGTGTGCCGCGTCAAAAGCCTCGCACAGGCTTTGCAGGCAATGGCCGCCAAGGTTTTCCATCAACGTGGCAAGATCTCCGTCGCTGCGCCGACCGACCAGATCGCTGACCGCGCCCTGATCGCCAAGATCATCCATCAGCCGCTTGCGCCATGCCGCGCCGCCCCGAAATGTCAGCGCCGAATAAAGCGCGTTGGGGCAGGCGTCGATCCAGTCGCGCAACCGTTCACCACCCGGTTCTGCAAAGGCCGCGCGCTGCAGCGTGCCGTATTTCAACCGCACCACCCGCCAGCCAAAGGCGGCAAAAATCGCCTCTATCCGGCCGAAAAGCCCTTCGCGCACCACCCCGTCAAGGCTTTGGCGGTTATAGTCGATCACCCACCAGACATTGCGTAGATCGTGTTTCCAGCCTTCCTGCAAAGCCTCGTAGATGTTGCCCTCGTCCAGTTCCGCATCACCGATCAGTGCCACCATCCGCCCCAAGGGCGCGCTGCGACCATGGCCTTGCAGCCAATCCTGCACAAAGCTGGCAAAGATCGGCATGGCCACGCCCAGACCCACCGAGCCGGTCGAGAAATCGACATCATCGACATCCTTGGTCCGGCTGGGATAGCTTTGTACCCCGCCAAGCCCACGAAAGTTCTGCATATTCTCAAGGGTTTGATTGCCCATCAGATACTGAATCGCGTGAAAGACCGGCCCGGCATGAGGTTTCACCGCCACCCGGTCCTCGGGCCGCAACGCGTGAAAGTAAAGCGCGGTCAGGATAGCCGCCATCGAGGCGCTGCTGGCCTGATGCCCGCCAACCTTCACATCCCCCTCGCCCTTGTCTCGCAGGTGATTGGCGTTGTGGATCATCCATGCCGACAGCCACAAAAGGCGGCCGTGCAGCGTGTTCAGATGTGCAAGGTTGGCGGGGGCAAGGGTCATGGCTTGGCCTTCTCAGGAAGGGATCTTGAAGGGCAGATCGGTCGGGATCACCCCCACCGGACCGCCGGGCAAAGTGGCAGTAAGGTCGGTGGCCTGCACCAGATCGGCGCGGATCAAGCCGATGCCGATGCTGCGCTGCAGGCGGGGTGAATAGACCAGTTCGCTCAGATATCCGACCACGGTGTCGCCCTGTGTCACGGCCACCTGATGACCGGGGGAGGCGGGGTTACCCTCTACCCAGAAACCGCAGCGTTGGCGCGCGGGCGGAGTGGCTGCCAGCGCCGCAAGTGCGGCACGACCGACAAAATCATGCCCGCCCGCCAGATCAATCAGCCCGCCCAGCCCCATCTCGTAGGGATTGGCCGGAATAACCTGCAACCGCATGTCCGAGCCATAGCTGACCAGCCCGCTTTCCACCCGCTCGATGTCATTCGGTGCGCCGGGGATGATGCCAAAGGGTGCGCCCGCCTTTTCCACGCGGTCCCACAGTGCCGTGCCGTGGCGACTGTCCATCAGATAAAGTTCGTAGCCGCCCTGCTTTGACCAACCCGACCGCGCCAGCACCAGAGGAATTCCGTCCAGTTCCGTTTCGCGGAAGCCGAAGTAGCGCAGATCACGCACCCAATCACCGAACAGGCTGGTGATCACGTCAACCGCCTTCGGCCCTTGCACCGCCAAGGGCGAGACGTCGGGTTCGAACACCCGCGCATCCCAGCCACGCTCGCGACCGATGGCGGCGGCCCAAAGGTGGATGTCGCTGTCAGCGACCGACAGCCAAAAACGATCATCGGAAAGTTTCAACAAGACCGGATCGTTCAGCACCCTCCCGTCATGGTCGCAGATCGGCACATAGCGGCCTTGGCCGACCTTGGTGCCAGCCAGATTGCGCGGCGTCAGATATTGCACCAGTTTGGCCGCATCGGGGCCAGAAATTTCCACCTGACGCTGTGCAGCCACGTCCCACATCACCACCCCGTCGATCAGGCGCTGATATTCCGCGTCGGGCTGGCCGAAATGCGCGGGGATGAACATGTGGTTATAGACCGAGAAACAGCGCACCCCTGCGCGGATCGTCGCGTCAAAATAGGCTGATTTGCGGATATTGGCGCCGATTCCAATGGCAAACTCTGGGGTCATCTCTGGTCCTTTCCCGAATATTCCGGCCCTTTTGACACGGCCACTGTCACGCCGAAAGCCGCAACGTCGGTGCATCAAGCGCCTGCGTCAGATCGGCCAGAATATCTTCAACCTCTTCCAGCCCGACCGACAACCGGATCAGCCCTTCGGAAATGCCATGCGCGGCGCGTTCCTCAGGGGTGTAGGTGGAATGTGTCATGCTGGCGGGATGCTGCACAAGGCTTTCGGCATCGCCAAGGCTGACTGCGCGGCGGATCATCTGCAGCCGGTTCATCATCGCCGCCCCCGCCACATAGCCGCCCTTCATTTCAAACGCGATCATGCCGCCAAAGCCGGGCATCTGGCGGACGGCCAGATCGTGCTGGGCGAAAGACGGCAGGCCGGGAAAGTAGACCTGCCCGACGGCGGGGTGGCTTTCCAGCGCACGGGCGATCTCCATCGCGCTGGCACAGTGCCGGTCCATCCGCAGCTTTAGCGTTTTCAGCCCACGCAGGACCAGCATGGCATTGAAAGGTGCCATGACGGCTCCGGTCATGTCCTTCATGCCGACCAGCCGAACCTGCGTCATGTCTTCAGCCCGCCCCACGGCAATGCCGCCCACAAGATCGCCATGCCCGCCCATGTATTTCGTGGCCGAATGCACCACCAGATCGGCCCCCAATTCGATGGGTCGGGTCAGAACCGGCGTGGCATAGGTGTTGTCCACTACCACCATCGTCCCCGCTTGATGGGCTATGGCCGAAACGGCAGCAATATCCACCAGCCGCATGTTCGGATTGGCCGGCGTTTCGAAATAGACGATCCGGGTCTGAGGGCCGATCGCACGGTCAACGGCGGCAAGGTCGGTCAGATCGGCATGGGTAATCGTCACCCCCCATTTGGCCAGCCCATGCCGCATGAAGGCAAAGGTGCAGCCGTAAAGCGTGGTGTCGGTCACGATCTCGTCGCCGGGCTTCAGGAAGGTCCACAGAACCGAGGTGATCGCCCCCATGCCCGAGGCCAGCGCCAACCCTGCCTCGGCCCCTTCCAGATCGGCCACCCGACGCTCCAACAGGTCCAGCGTGGGATTCGATATGCGCGAATAGATATGGCCCGCCACCTCGCCCGCAAAACGCGCGGCACCGGCCTCGACGCTGTCAAAGGCAAAGGTCGAGGTAAGGTGCAAAGGCGGAGTCAGCGCCCCCTCATGATCCGCAGGGTCAAAGCCCAGATGGATAGCGCGGGTAGAAAAACCGGCGGGACGCGAGGGGGTCATCATAAGGCTCCTGCAATGTTGATAAGGGCAGGATGGCACGGGCTGGCTGGCATGTGCTGCCAAACTGTGCCAATACTTTTATGTATATTGGCATAAATGCTCAGTTAATGGAGGGAATATTGGAAATTGATGCCAAGGACCGGCAGATCTTGCGCGCGTTGCAAAAGGACGGAAGGCTGACGAATCTGGATCTGGCCGCGCAGGTGAATCTGTCGCCCTCGCCTTGCCTGCGCCGGGTGCGCCTGCTGGAAGAGGCTGGCGTGATCAGCGGTTATACGGCGGTGGTCGATCCGCGCGCCGTGGGGCTGAAGGTCACTGCCTTTATCCGCATCACACTGGCGCGCCATAATCGCGCGGCGGTCACGCGTTTTGAGGCGCGGGTGCAGGATATTGACGAGGTGTTGGATTGCCACCTTCTGACTGGCGAGGCCGACTATCTTTTGCGCGTGGTCGTCCCAGATCTTGATGCATACGAGGTCTTTGTGCGAACCCGCCTGCACGAAATCGAGGGCGTCGCCTCAATCACCACCAGCCTTGTCTACGGCGCGGTGAAAGCATCAAAAGCCCTGCCGGTCTGAACCTGGGCTTTGCCTTTGGACAACATGCTTGAACATGCGCCAACCAGATCATGTTGACAAAGGGTGGTGCCGGAAGTTTCGGAACGCAGGCTCATACGGTTTGAAAAGTGATACAGGTGTCGGGATCGACAGCTTTTGCATCAGATACATGCCTCTGATGATGTTAAGAAGTCCCATATGGATCACTCCGTTGCCACTGCCGCCCACCGTATTGGGGATAGGTTCAAATGACTCCGTTCCCAGCAGAGATCATGCCTCTGGCGGTTCTTCGGGCCGTGGACTTGGTATCGTTTTTGTCCGGGCCTTGGCATCAGCACCACTGGCGGCCAGTTCTCCTATGTTTCAAGCCGCCATCCGATAGCCGCGTCCGATTTTCGCGCGGATAAGGCCAGAGGCCGCCGCTTCAGCCAAACGAATCGACGGATAGGATGACATCCGGCATTGCCCCTTGCCGCCGATCCGGCCCCAGCGGCGTTCGAGAACGATTGCGCCGAACAGGTCGGGCGTCACCTCGACCCGATAGAAGCGGGCCATGTTCTGTTCGGGATTGATACGATGAAGCAACTGGCAGGGCATCATGGCCTCCTGTCCACAGGATGATCTTGCGGGCGCGTCCTGTCCAATCAGGTTTCTGAATCGGTGGTGCCTGAAGGATTCAGGTTGGTGATCTGTCGCCGGGGCATCCCCTAGCCCTTTGCGGACCAAAGCCTATACCTGCCCTGCCCCGTCATTTCACGGATCAGCCCGCGGTCGGTCAGGGTTTGCAGGTTGCGCTGGACTGCGGCGCGGCTGGCTTTGGTGCGGGCTTCGGCCATCGGGGCCGAGACCATCGGCCATTCGGCAAAAAGATCGACCAGCAGATGCGGGGTGCGGCCGCTGAGATCGGCAAGAGCCACGCGGGCGGCAGCGTGCCATGCGGTCAGGCGGTCAAGCTGCATCAGCGCCGCCAAGACCGCCGCATCCGCGCCGCTGATCCATGCGGCCAGACGGGAATGAGCCGAGCCTGCGGCCCGCAGCGCGGTCATCCCAGCCAAGGCCACGGGCAAGAACTGGCCTTGGCGTCGTCCCATGGTGCCACCATGGCAGGCCGCCATCACGACGGCCTCGGTGTCGCGCGCCGCCCCCTGCCCCGCGATCCGCCATGCATGGAACAGGATCGCGGACTGGGTGACAGGGTGGAGATACTGCGCGGCCTGCATGACCTCGGCCAACTCCTCGGTGGCATCCGTCGGGGCGTAGCCCAGAAAGCCGGCGATACCCTCGGGCCAACCGCCCTTGGCAGGCCCCTGCCCCGCCATCAGCCGCCGCACCGCCCAGCCGGACTGAAGCAGCGCCAGATTATCCTCGCCCCCGCCGCTGCGACTGCCAACCCACAGCGTCAACCGCTCAACCCCGATCCGGTGGCCGACCCACCACGACAGTTCTGCCGCCTCGCGGATCGCAAGCCGCTGCCGCGCGCCCTGCGCTATGCCCGCCAGCCGTTCTTCAAAAGCCCCGAAGTTCAGGCACAGTGCGGCAAGCTCTGCCGCCAGATCGGCCTGCGCCCGCGCCCATTCCACCGGATCGAACAACAGCCGCCGGTCGGCACGCGGCAAGGGCGCAAGGTCCGGCGCATCCTCGTCACCGGTTTCAGGCAGAAACCACAGATCGTCCCGCTCTGCCGGATCGAAGGGCGAGACAAGGCCAAGCCCGTCTTCCGCATCTTCTTTGTAATATTGATGCTTGTTTCGCATAATGATCAGATTAACGCGTAAATGCAAAGCACCAAGGGGTTTTCTGCGGTTACTTGTTAGTCACGATAAGTAACCATTATCATGACTCTTGATCTGTCACGCGAAACCCCGCAGATTGGTCTTGGATCAAGGGGTCAGAATGAACCGAAGCCGCTTAGAACGGGTTTTCCAGCAGAACGCCGGTCGGGCGGAAATCCTCGACATTGCCGGTCACCACCGTTGCCCCGCGTGCCAAGGCCGAGGCGGCAATCATCAGATCGGCCCCGCTGTGCCCCAGATCCTGCGAGAGCCTCCCCCAGATCACCGCATCCTGCGCGGTGAAGGGCAGCAACCGGTCGCCGAACAGGCGCAGCGTGCGGTCAAGCCAGCCGCGCAGATCGGCGGCAAAGGCTGGATTACGGACCTCTTGCGCGCGGATGCCGCGTTCGATCTCGCCAAGGGTGATCACGCTCAGGAACAGATCGGCTTCGGCCTTGCCCCGCAACCATGCCGCCACCTGCGGCGCGCGGTCGGGCCTGCGGATGGCCGAGATCACATTCGTGTCCAGAATATACATCAGAAAGCCACGTCACGCGGTTTGGCTTGCAGGCGCGCCACCTCATCCCCCGGAAAGGCAAGCAGGTGGTCGGCAAAGGTTTCGCGCGGGCCGGCAGCCCCCGCCAGAAGTCGTTGGTATTCGGCGGCCGACAGCACCACCACCGCAGGCTTGCCACGCCGCGACACTTCTTGCGGGGCGCCTGCCAAGGCGGCATCGACCACGCTGCTGAACTTGTTCTTGGCGTCTTGTAACGTCCACATCGTCGCTAATCCATCTAGCTGTCTGGCTAGCTATATACACCTACCCAGCCCCGTTTTCAAGGATCACCCATGACCGCCCTGCCCTTGCCCGCCTATGCCGCCCTTGCGCCCGAGGATGAGGCGGCGCTGTCGGCGTTGTATAAACGTGGGACGCCCGCCAACAGCCTGCGCGCGTGGGAGCGGGATCTGGCCTATATCTCGGCGTGGAAAGCGGCGGTGTTCGGGCGGCCTCTGGCTTGGCCCGAAGAGGAACGGGTCGCGCTGCGTTTCGTGCTGGATCACACCGTTGATCTGACCGACAAGGCGGGCAACGCGCAGGATGCCGCGATGGAGTTGATCGCCATCGGCTTGCGCATCAGTCTCGCCTGCCCTGCTCCCGCGACACTGGACCGTCGCATTGCCTCGTGGCGGGCATTCCACCGGATGAAGAACCTTGCCTCGCCTTTTGAAGCGCCCTTGTTGAAGCAGGCCCGTGCCAAGGGTCGCCGTGCTGCGGCCCGTCCGTGTCAGCCGAAGTCTCCGCGCCCCGTGACGCGTGATGTGCTGGAGCAGCTTCTTGCCAGTTGCGATGGCACGCTGCGCGGGTTGCGGGATCGTGCGATCCTGATGCTGGGTTTTGGCACGGGCGGGCGGCGGCGGTCCGAGATCACCAATCTTTACCGGGAGGATATTGATCTTCAGGACTATGCCGCCAAGGGACTGATCTGGGTGCGGCTGCTGGAAACCAAGACCACCGGCAAATCCGACGCCCCGCGTTTACCGCTGAAGGGCCGCGCCGCCCGTGCCGTGGCCGGCTGGATCGAGGCTGCGGTGATCACCCAAGGCCCGCTGTTCCGGCCGATCAGCCAGTCAGATCGCGCCCTGCCCCGCAAACTGTCGCCCGATGCGATCCGGGTCATCCTGCGCCACAGGCTCGGCCTTGCCGGTCTGCCGCCCGACTACGCCACCCCCCACGGGTTGCGCGCAGGCTTTCTGACCCAGGCCGCACTCGACGGCGCACCCCTCGCGGCCGCGATGAAACTGTCATTGCATCGCTCAGCTATTCAGGCACAGAAATACTACGCCGATGTCGAGATTGCCGAAAACCCCGCGACTGATCTTCTTGGCTAGGAAAGTTGGCCATGGCCAACTCGGACGCCTAGAATCTTCGCCAGATAGCCGTCAGGACATTTCACGCGTTCCGGCTGTTCGGCTATCCGGTCTGCCAACAGCAAGGTTTCTGCAACGCCAAGAGTCGAGACCGCCCTTGCCAAAAGCGCATTGTCTATTCTCAGCATCTTTCCGAATTCATAGAGAAGCTGCATCATGGAATGGTCTGATTTCGGGGTTTCCGGGGCTTTGTTGCGCAAATCCCCTGAAGGTCGGAGTGCCCCTTCCCTTGGACAGACCTATCCTGCGCGTTGCGTAACGGGTGTTCCGAGTGCGGT